>NZ_LQIT01000016.1 GCF_001499965.1 Mycobacterium sp. GA-2829 | reverse complement strand
CGCCGTGCTGACGGGAGCGCCGTCGGCGACCACGTCGGGAATCCACGACGCCTTCAACACCTCCGCACCGACGACCGTGACGACGACGGAGCCCAGCGCCGTGACGACTGACACCAAACCCGCTGTCACACCCTGCCTTTCGGGCACTTCGAGGCCCGTCGCCAGGTTGTACCCGGATGCGCCGATCGCACCGGCCGCCACGCCGAGCATGCCACTACACGCGATCGCCAGCGGTAGCACCGACACGCCGAGCACCATCGCGAACGCCGCGACGGTGCCCACCGCGATCCCCCCGAGAAGAGTCGTGGCCGGACCGATCCTGCCGCCCAGCCAGCCCGCACCGATTCCGCCCAGTGCGATACCGAGATTGGCCGCGGCGAACAGCACAGCGACCGCCTCCCCGCTGCCCAATCCGTAGCCGACACCGAGCTCAACGGGCACGTAGGCGACCAGGCCGACCAACTGCAGCATGCTCCGGAACGCCCCCGCCGCCAGAACCAGCGTCAACAGTGTCAACAGCACCGGGCGGGTCAGCGCCCGAATGTCGATGACCGGCGAGTCGACCCGCAGTGTCCGAAACACCCACCCGCACAACGCAAGAACAGATCCGGCCAACAGCGCCGTCGTCCCCATTGCCAACCACCCCACCTCGCTGCCGAGGCTGAAATAGCCGAGCACCCCGGCCATTCCCGCCCCGAGCAGCAGTGCGCCGCCCACGTCGATCCGAGTGGCCGTGCGGACCGGCGACTCCGGGACGACGGCGCGGACACCCACCACGGCGACCGCGGCGAGCAGCGCCGCCACCCCGAACACACCTCGATGACCGAACTGCTCGATCATCGGTTTCATGAGGAACGGCTCGACGATGCCGACGACCGACGAGCTGGACGTCACGAGCCCGACCACGCCCATCGCGACCCGCCGCGCACAGATCTGCAGCACAAGGGCCACCGTCAGGAAGACCGCGGCGAACGCGGCGCCTTGAAAGAACCGGCCCAGCAGGAAGATCCACAATGTCGGAGCAACGAGGCACAGCACCGAACCCGCGCACGCCAGTAGCAGCGTGCCGACGAGGACCCGGCGCTTGCCGTGGACGTCGGCGCTCTTGGCGAGCAGCGGCGACCAGATGGCGCCGGCGAGCATCGCGCTGCCGGTCAACCAGGCGGCCTGGTCGGTGCCGAAGTGGTCCAGCAACTGGGGCAGCACCATGGTCGGGGAGCCGATGACGACGTCGGCCAGGACATTGGCGAGCGTGAGCACGGCCACCCACAGAGCGAGTCGCCCGTTCACCGGGTGACGGCCTCACAGAGCGTGAGATCCGTTGTGGCGCCCCGTAGTCCGCGCTGCAGCAGACCGACGAGGCCGAGGCGCTGCAGCAGCGGCACCGCACAGAGTTTGATGTTCCGCAGGAGTAGCTGCGCCCGGGTGCGGACCAGTACGGTGCCGTCGGTGCGCAGCGCCAGGGCCTGATTTCGCTCCACGTGGGCACGCATCCGCTGCTGGTAGGCCGCGAACGCCTGCTGCGGCCGATCGTGCGCGGCGAGTTCACTGGCCAGGACATAGGCTCCGCTGACCGCGATGCTCGTACCCTGGCCGGACAGGAACGACGGCGCGTACGCGGCATCCCCAACGAGTGCCACGCGACCGCAATGCCAACGGTCCATGCGGACCTGGCTGACGGTGTCGAAGTAGACGTCGTCGACGGCGGTCGCCGTGTCGATGATTTCGGCTGTGCGCCAACGGTCGTCGGCGAACGCATCATGCAGCGCCGCGACGATCTCGGCGCGGTCGCGTGGATCCACGGTCCCCGGTTCCGGGTGGATGAACGTCAGGAAGGCCCGGGCGGCACCCCCGTCGGACGGCCGCTCGACCAGAACGGTGCGCCCGGGGTGGGAGTAGAAGAACCCGGCACCCGGGTCGAACATGTCGGTCGGGAGATCCCACACCGCTGCGTACGGCCCCAGGTGGTGCAGGTAGCGAACCTCGTCGCCGAAGACGAGTTCGCGGGCGGTGGAGTGGATGCCGTCGGCGCCGATCACCACGTCGAACCTCTCCGCGCGACGGCGGGCGAAGGTGACGTCCACACCGTCGTCATCGGAGGACAGGTCGGTGATCGTGTCCCCGAAGACGTACTCGACGCGATCCGCGGTGGCACCGTGCAGGATCGACGTGAGCGCGCCGCGGGGGAGTTCGACGTCGGCGGTGTCCGAGGAGGCGAGCAGGTTGCCGTAGTCGAGTGTGCAGAGCCGGTGCCCGGCAGGGGACAGCAACCGTACGGGGACGTGGCGGTAGCGCTGAGCGGCGACCCGGTCGTAGAGGCCCATGCGGCGGATGACGTCGACCGCCGTGCCGCGGACGTCGACGGGATAGCCGCTCGTCCGGAGTCGGTCGGCCCGTTCCACGACCGTGACATCCCAGCCTGCGTCGGAGAGCCAGTAGGCGAGCACGGGTCCGGCGATGCTCGCTCCGGAGATGAGGGCGCTGCGGGTTGTCATGGGTAGCCTCCGAACTCAGCGGCGGACGATTAGATACACGACTGTTGCTTACTCGGACGGTAATGCTGTGAGATAAGCTACGCAAGTGTCGCCTAAGCGCCCTACCGGTCAGCGCCGTCGCGGCGCCGCCCTGGAGTCGGCGATCCTGGAGGCGGGGTGGGATCAGCTCATCGAGGCCGGGTACGCCGGCTTCACCATCGATGCGGTCGCAGCAAGGTCTGAGACGGCCCGCTCGGTGCTCTACCGGCGCTGGCCGACGCGCACCGATCTGCTCGAGGCGGTCATCCGCCACCGGGGTGCGGTCGACGCGGTTCAGATCCCGGACACCGGGTCTCTGCGCGGTGACGTGCTGGCGGTGCTGACCGACTTCAACGATCGGCGGTCCGGGATCATCGGCGGCTTCGCCGCGCTGTTCGGCGCCTACTTCGACGAGGCGGGCAAGTCCCCACAGCAGCTCCGCGCGCTGTTCATGAGCGACGGGCCGGGCGCGATGCACACGATCGTCGAGCGGGCGGTCCGTCGCGGCGAACTCTCGGTCACACCGTCGGCGCGCATCGTGGAACTACCGGCCGACCTGCTACGGCACGAGCTGTTCATGACCATGGCCGCCGTACCGCCGGAGACGATCGAGGAGATCGTCGACGACGTGTTCCTACCTCTGGTCAGCTGGCGAGCAGGTAGACCACCGACGCCAGCGCGAACGACATGAAGCCGATCGCGGTCGCGATCACCGTCCACGTCTTCAATGTGGTCACGGTGTCGAAGCCACAGAAGCGTCCGATCAGCCAGAAGCCCGAATCGTTGACGTGCGAGAAGGTGATCGAGCCCGCGGCGATCGCGACGACGACCGCCGCCAGCGCGACACCGCCGAGGCTCATCTCCATCACGGCCGGGGCCATGATCGAACCCGCCGTGGTGGCCGCGACCGTCGCCGAGCCCTGCGCGACACGGAAGGCGATCGCGATCAGGAAGCCCGCGAGGATGACCGGAAGTCCGAGGGCGTCGAGGCCGTCGGCCAGGGTCTTGCCGATCCCGGTCTCGGTGAGGACCCGGCCGAACGCACCGCCCGCACCGGTGATCAGGATGATCGAACAGACCGGCGCCAGCGCGTCGTCGACGAGGTTCTCCAACACCCCGCCGACCGGCTCCCCGCGGCCGCGGCGCGGCCGGATGTAGAGCAGCACCATGGCCAGCAGGACGCTGATCAACAGCGCGATCGAGGTGGTGCCGATCAGGCGCGAAAGCTGGTAAAAGACATTGTCTTCCGTCACGGCGCCGTCGGCCTCGAGGGTCGAGAAGATGGTGTTGAAGAAGATCAGAGCGAGCGGCAGCAGCAGGACGAACATCACGGTCCAGAACCCGGGCCGTTCGTCTTCCGGGTAGTCCTTCGGTTCGCCGAGCAGGTTGGGGACCGGCATGTTCGGGTAGCGCTTGGCGATGATCAGGCTGAGCCGGTAGCCGGCGAGGTACCAGGTCGGCAGGCCGACGAGCAGCGCGATGATCACCACCATGCCGACGTCGGCGCCCATCACGGTCGCCGCCGCCGTCGGGCCTGGGTGGGGCGGGGTCAGCGCGTGCATCATCAGGAACGCACCGATGGACGGCAGCACGTACAACATGAACGATCCGCCGAGGCGCCGGGCCACCGTGTAGATGATCGGCAGCATGACGATGAAGCCGGCGTCGAGGAAGATCGGGAACGCGTAGAACAACGACGCCACGGCGAGCGCGAGCGGCGCCTTCTTCTCACCGAACCGGTGCAACATCTTGTCAGCGAGAACCTGTGCGCCGCCGGTCATCTCGACTATTCGGCCGAGGACGGCGCCGAAGCCGACGAGTAGCGCCACCGTGCCGACGGTGTTACTGAATCCGGCGATGACGACGTTGATGACGTCGCCCATGCTGATTCCGGCGGCGAGACCGGTGATCACGCTCACCACGATCAGCGAGAAGAACGCATGCAGCCTGACCTTGATGATCAGGAAGAGCAGTACGGCGATCGCGGCGAGCGCGATGACGATCAGCAGGGCGGCAGGCCGCTCCGCAAGAGTTATCTCGTCCATGGAGACCCTTCAGGAGTGGTGAGCGGGAGGCGGCCGTCGTCAGGCGAGCCGTCGTCGGGTGGTCGTCAGGAGCCCTTCGGCGCCGGTCCGAGTTCGCGCAGCAGATCGCCCATGCGCGAGTACGCCTTGTTGCGGTAGGCGATGACCGCGGCCTTGGTGGCATCGTCGAAATCGCCGGTCCAGCCCTTGCCGTTCTTGGTGCCGTGGCGGCCGGCGTCGACGTTGTCCGTGAGGAGCTTCGGGGTGGCCATGCGCTCCCCGAACTCGTTCTCCAGGGTGCGGAAACCCTTGACGTACACGTCGAGTCCGGCCTGATCGGCGATGGCGAACGGTCCGAAGAACCCGAGCCGGAAGCCGAAGGTCGTCCGGACGATCGTGTCGACGTCCTCCTTCGTGGCCACGCCCTCTTCGACGATCAGCGTCGCCTCTTTCAGCAGTGCGTACTGCAGGCGGTTGAGGGCCATCCCGGGGGTGTCGGCGACCTGCGCGCCCTCACAACCGGCACGGACGAGCAGATCCTTGATGGCGTCGATGACCTCTTGCGTGGTGGCCTCGCCCGCGACGAGTTCCACCCCGGGGATGAACGGCGCCGGGTTGGAGAAGTGCACGGTGAGGAAACGCTCGGGGTTGGTGACCGCTTCGACGAGCACCTTGACCGGGATGGTGGAGGTGTTGGTGCCGATGATCGTGTCCGGCCGGGCGCTCGCGCAGATCCGCGCCAGCACTTCCTTTTTCACGTCGGGGTCTTCGAAGACGGCTTCCATCACGAAGTCGACGTCGGCGACGGCGTCGTCGATGCTCTCACCGGCGGTGAGGTTGCTCATGATGGTGTCCGCACTGCCCTCGGGGAACAGGCCCTGCTCCTCGAACTCCCTGGCTTCCTTCTCCAGGCGCTTGAGGGCGTCGCGGGTGGCGTCGGCGCTGACGTCGGCGATCTTGACCTGGAATCCGTTGAGTGCCAGTACCTGGGCGATACCGCCGCCCATGTAACCTGCGCCGACGACTGTGGCGGTGTTGATCTTGCGCATGAGGTGTCCTTCAGGTCGGGTCAGGCGAGTGCGGAGGTGAGAACTTGCTGGATGTACTCGCGGTTCTCGGCGCACACGCCAAGGGAATCGGAGCCGTAGTGCTCGCAGCAGAACGGGCCGGTGTAGCCGAGTTCGAGTGCGAGACGGATCATCTGGCGGTAGTTGATGTATCCGTACTTCAGCGGGAGCGGTGCGGAGCTGTACGCCCCGGTCGCCGGGTCGTAGTCGCGCGAGTAGTTCTTGATGTGCCAGAAGTTCGAGTACGGCAGCACTTTGGCGTACATCTCGCTGAAGTGCGGCATCGGGCGGTGCAGGCGGATCAGGTTGCCGAGGTCCGGGTTGAGCCCGACGGCGTCGTGGTCGACGTCGCGGATGAACCCGACGGCCTCATCGGGTGTCCCGATGTAGGTGTCCTCGTACATCTCGAGGCTGAGCTGGATGCCGTTCGCGCGGGCGTGGTCGCCGAGTTCGCGGACACGCTCGATCGCCAGATCGCGCAGCGCCGGGTCGTCGACGTGGCCCACGGTCAACCAGAACCAGATCTGTTCGGCCTGTTCGGGCGTGATCGCCTGCATGAAGCCGGTGTTGACGATGGTGGCGCCGAACGACGGCGCCAGGTCGATGAGGCGATGCGCGTCGGCCAGGTTGCGCTCACCGTTCTCCACGTCGACGACCGAGCTGCGCGTCATCGAGATCGACGAGATCGCCAGCCCCTCGTCGCTCAGGACGGTGCGGAACTCCTCGACCCGGCTGTCCGACAGCGCGGCGAGCGGCACCCAGGCGTCGGTGGGATCGATGTGGTCGAACCCCAGCTCGCGGACCTGACGCAGCTGCTTGGCCCACACGTCGGCCGGGGCGTCCTTGATGTGGCCGCCGTCGGGGGCGCGGTTGCCGAAACCGAGCATGTTCGCCGCGATCGGCCAGTTGTGAGCGGAGTACAAGCGGGACCTCCAAGTGGTCTGAGTCACAAAGGCTGACTAATTCCTATAGGATATAGGGCGGCGCGATGTTGTCAATGCCGGTAGGATCCGCTCACTGATTCAGTGCGGCGTTCTCCGGGCCGTGGCACGGCCCGGATGCGGAAAGGTCTGTAGTGGAAGCCGACGAGGACCGCAAACCGATACGCAGCACGCTCGTCGATCAGGTCTACGAGCGCCTGATGGAGCTGCTTCTCGATGGCACGCTGAAATCGGGCGATGCCGTCAGCATCGACGGAACCGCGCGCCACCTCGGCGTCTCGCCGACGCCGGTGCGCGAGGCGTTGGCTCGGCTCGAATCCACCGGGACCGTCGTCCGGGTGGCCATGCGCGGCTACCGCGTGCCCGAGATGCCGGACGCCAAGGAGATCGCCGACATCATGGACGCGCGCCTGCTCATCGAGCCGCGGCTCGCGGAATTGGCTTGTGCGCGTGTCGATGACGGCTGGCTCGACGCTCTGGAGAAGGCGATCGACGAACAGGAGCGGGCACCGCACACCTCCGATGCGGCGGCGATCCGCGAGTACCACCGCGCGGATGAACGGTTCCATCGGCTCATCGCCGAACATGCGGACAACGCCGCGCTGCTCCGCGCCTATGACGCACTGGGCGGCCACGGGCAACGCTTTCGACTGTTCATCGGGATCGGTGTCCGGGACTCCGCACATGCGATCGCCGAGCATCGGGAGCTGCTGGCGGCGCTGCGCCGCGGTTACGGACCCGAGGTGTACCGGATCATGCACTCGCACATCGTGAGCGTGAAGGAGCGCGCGCTGAGCGAGCACGCCCAGGCCGTACGGGCGGCGGCGCCGCTGACGTGACGGACAAAATCCTATAGGATCGGGCGATACGCACCGCGTCGCCAACGTGCACTGCGGTCGCACCGGCCGATCCCGAAGGACGGAACAATGACGTACCTCCTCAACTCTCCGGACAAGTTCGCCGACGAGGCGGTTCGTGGCCTCGTCGCCGCGAATCCCGATCTCCTCATCGAGGTACCCGGCGGTGTCGTCCGGTCGACCGAGACACCCCAGGGCCAGCCGGCCCTGGTGATCGGGGGAGGGTCCGGCCACTACCCGGCCTTCGCCGGGTGGGTGGGCCCCGGCATGGGCCACGGCGCCCCGTGCGGAAACGTCTTCGCCTCGCCGTCGGCCTCCGAGGTCTACTCCGTGGTGCGCAATGCCGAGAACGGCGGTGGCGTCATCCTCGGGTTCGGTAACTACGCCGGCGACGTCCTGCACTTCGGTCTCGCCGCGGAGAAGTTGCGTCACGAGGGCATCGACGTACGCATCGTGACCGTCAGCGACGACATCGCCTCCAACAGCCCGGAGAACCATCGCGACCGCCGCGGCGTCGCGGGCGACCTGCCGGTGTTCAAGATCGCCGGTGCCGCAATCGAAGCCGGCGCCGACCTCGACGAGGCCGAGCGGGTGGCATGGAAGGCCAACGACGCGACCCGCTCGTTCGGCCTGGCTTTCGAGGGATGCACGCTGCCCGGTGCCACCGAACCGCTGTTCCACGTGGAGAAGGGCTGGATGGGCGTCGGGCTCGGCATCCACGGCGAACCCGGGGTGCGGGACAACCGACTCGGGACCGCGGCCGAGGTCGCCGACCTGCTGTTCGACGGGGTCACCGCGGAGGAGCCGGCCCGCGGTGAGAACGGCTACGACGGCCGGGTCGCGGTGATCCTGAACGGGCTCGGCACGGTGAAGTACGAAGAGTTGTTCGTCGTGTACGGCCGGATCGCCGAAAGGCTCGAGCAGCAGGGCTTCACCGCTGTGCGCCCGGAGGTCGGCGAATTCGTCACCAGCCTCGACATGGCCGGTGTGTCGTTGACCCTGGTCTACCTGGACGAGGAACTCGAACGGCTGTGGACGGCGCCGGTGGAGACCCCGGCCTATCGTCGCGGCGCGATGCCCGCGGTGGAACGCCCCGCGCGCACCAAGACGTGGGACGCGGCGGCGACCGACATCCCGCAGGCCAGCGAGGACTCCCAGGCCTGTGCGCGCAATGTCGTTGCCGCGCTTGAGACTTTCCAAAAGGTGTGCGCCGAGAACGAGGCCGAGCTGGGCCGCATCGACGCCGTCGCCGGCGACGGCGACCACGGCCAGGGCATGGCGTTCGGTTCGCGCGGCGCAGCGCAGGCCGCGCGTGCGGCAGCCGGACAGGGGGCCGGCGCCCGGACCACGCTGCTGCTGGCCGGTCAGGCGTGGGCCGACGCGGCGGGCGGAACCTCAGGCGCGCTGTGGGGTGCGGCGTTGACCAGCGCCGGTGGCGTCTTCTCCGACGCCGACGGCTCCAATGACCGAACGGTCGTCGACGCGGTGTACGCCGGCATCGACGCCATCCTGCGGCTCGGTGGCGCCAAGCCGGGGGACAAGACGATGGTGGACGCCGCCGTACCGTTCCGCGATGCGCTGGTCGAGGCGTTCGACACGCAGGCGGGCCCCGCGATCATCACCGCGGCACGGGTGGCGAGCGAAGCGGCCGAAAAAACAGCGGATTTCACCGCGCGGTTGGGACGCGCGCGGGTACTCGGCGAGAAGAGTGTCGGCACCCCCGACCCCGGAGCGCTGTCGTTCGCGCTTCTGATGAAAGCACTGGGCGAGCACCTGACCAGGTGATCGTAAATCGAGAAGGAGAGAACAATGGCGTTGCGGATAGTGATCGGCGGCGACAACGCGGGATTCAACTACAAGGCGGCGTTGCGTAAGGACCTCGAGTCCGACGATCGGGTGGCCTCCATCGAGGACGTCGGTGTCGCCGACGTCGACGACACCACCTCTTACCCGAACGTCGCGATCGCCGCGGCCGAGAAGATCGCCAAGGGTGAGGCCGACCGTGCCCTGCTGATCTGCGGTACCGGCCTCGGCGTCGCGATCGCCGCGAACAAGGTCAAGGGCATCCGGGCGGTCACCGCCCACGATCTGTACTCCGTGCAGCGGTCCGTGCTGTCGAACAACGCGCAGGTGCTGTGCATGGGCGAACGTGTCGTGGGACTGGAATTGGCGCGGGTCCTGGTGAAGGAATGGCTCGGACTGGAATTCGACCCCCAGTCCTCCTCCGCGGCCAAGGTCGACGACATCTGCGCGTACGAGGGTGACTGACCCGCAGGCGCCGGACGCGGCCCGGTTGTGGATCGGCACCAGCTGGAAGATGAACAAGGGCCTCGCCGAATCCCGCGGATACGCCCGGGGACTCGCCGATCATGTGACCGCTACCGCACTGCCGGGCGTGCAGCCCTTCGTCATCCCGTCCTTCACCGCACTCACCACCGTGCGCGAGGAACTCGGCGCCGATTCGCCGGTGCTGCTCGGTGTGCAGAACGCGCACTGGGACGATGAAGGCGCCTGGACGGGGGAGGTGTCGGTCGCGCAGGCGAAGGACGCCGGTGCCCAACTCGTCGAGATCGGCCACTCCGAACGTCGCGAGCATTTCGGGGAAACCGTGGAGACCACCCGCCTCAAGGTCGCTGCGGCTCTGGCGCACGGACTCACTCCCCTGCTGTGCATCGGGGAGAGCGCCGACACCAAGAGCGCAGGCGAGTCCTCCCGATTCATCCTGGACCAGGCGGCCGGCGCGTTGGACGGTCTCACCGACGGGCAACTCGGCCGCGTTCTCATCGCTTACGAGCCCATCTGGGCGATCGGCGAGCACGGGCGCCCCGCGACCGTCGAGGAGCTGCGCGCGCCGTTCGCGGATTTGCATCGTGAATATGGCGGTCGCACAAGGGGTTTGCTCTACGGCGGCTCCGTGAATCTCGACAACGCCGAGGAGCTGCTCGGCATCGACCACGTCACAGGGTTGTTCGTCGGCCGGGCGGCCTGGCAGCTGCCCGGGTATCTGCGACTCCTCGCGATGGCCGCACGCCATCCCAAGGCGGCCGCCTGACCGGCTAGCGGATCTGGTCGATGCCGCTGACGACGGTCAACCGGCCGCCGTCACCGGGATCGGGGTCCGGGATGACCACCTCCGGATCGATCAGGTAGACGTCGTGGCCGTCGAGCGTCAGCCGGCGGACCACCTCCAGCAGCGTGCGGCGGGCCACGTCGTCGATCGAGTAGACCATCGTGACGTCGAGCGCCACCCGGGACTCGAGCGGGGCGGTCTCCACCGCTTCCCGGACCACCTTCTCGGCACCGGCGAAGCGGATTCCGCCCTGGAGCCGGAAGACCCGGATCGCGTCAGGGCCGGTGCCGACGACCTTGTTGGACCGGACCACTGCGCGTGCGGCAGGGGGGACCTCCATCAGATGCAGGCCCATGTCGGACGAGAACCGTTCGAACAGAGAGACTCCGCGAACGCTGTTGCCCTGGGCGTCCAATCGCGGTGAGAACGTGGCGATTCCGATCTGACCGGGCAGGGCTCCGATCACGCCGCCGGCCACACCGCTCTTCGCGGGTATGCCGACCTGCGTGGCCCAGTCCCCGGCGGCGTCGTACATCCCGCAGGTGGACATCACGCTGAGCACCTGGCGGACCACGGCGCCCGAGACCACCCGTTCGCCCGAGAGCGGGTTGACCCCGCGGTTGGCCAACGTGGCGGCCATGATGGCCAGGTCCCGGGTCGTCACCAGCAGCGAGCACTGGCGGGTGTACCCGGCGACGACCGTCCCGGGATCCTCGGTGAGGATGTCGTAACTGCGGAGCATGTGCGCGATGGACAGGTTGCGGTGCGCGTGATCCATCTCCGACGAGCACGCCGATTCGTCGGCCGCCAACCGCCGACCCGCGAACGCCGACAGGCCGTCGACCACCCGCTCCAACCGCTCTGCCGCGTCGAGTCCTTCGGGCCCGGCGAGTGCGTGCGCGGTGATGGCGCCCGCATTGATCATGGGATTGAGGGGGCGTCCGGAACCGCCCTCGAGCGAGAGCTCGTTGAACGCCTCCCCGGACGGTTCGACACCGACCTTGGCGAGAACCGCGTCGAAGCCGCGGTCGGCGAGGGCCAGTGCGTAGGTGAACGGTTTGGAGATCGACTGGATCGTGAACTCGGTGTCGGCGTCCCCGGCGCTGTAGACCGCACCGTCCACCATGGCGAAGGCCGCGCCGAGTCGATCGGGGTCAGCGGCCGCCAGTTCGGGAATGTAGTCCGCGAGCGCACCGGAGGTGTCCGGGGCGATGTCGTCGAGCACCTCGGTCAGGTAGTCGGGAATCGGTGACCGCATATTCCTCCTACCTCGGGGCCCGTTCGGCGTTGACAACCACTTTCGCACGAGTCCGCCATGCGACCGCGGTTCCCCCAGGCCCGCGTGCGCTATCCTCTTAATCAGTGTCCTCTATTCCTGAGTTAGGACGGCTCCATGACAGTGACCGGTGAGCACCCGGACATCCTCGTCGAGGATGTCGATTTCAATCGGCGCAACGATCCCGACCGGCCGTTGCGGCCGATCCCGCCGGGCCGCGACCAGTTCGCCGCACAGTGGCGTCACATGCGGGAGTTCATGTTCGGCGACTGGATCGACATCGACGAGGAGGTCCGGCCCAACACGCTCACGCGCCTGCGCGACGACTATTTCTGGCAGGCCGACGAACACATGATCGGTGCGGTCGACGTGTTCGAACGCCTCGGCCACGAGCAGGGGCGGGCGCTGTTCGAGCAGGCCCTGACACAAGGCATCGAGACACTCGAGGATCCCCCGCGCGAGTTCGTCGAACTCTTCGAGCACCTGGACCAGTTGCTCGGTCAGTTCGACCTCGTCGCCGCCGAACGCGGCCGGATGCTGGCGGTCTCGAGCACGATGGCGGCCACGACGATCATCCGCGGGTGGGCGTTGTACGAGACCGCGATGACGGGCGACATCTCCGCGGCGACAGGCGCCACCGGTCGCTTCGCGGACGACGGTCCGCGCCGCTTCATCGAAACCGCGCGTGTCTTCGCGGAATTCACGCTGCCTGAGATCTTCGACCGCCGCTCGGAGGCGTTCCAGGATGTCGTCCGGGTGCGACTGATGCACGCGCTGGCCAGTCGCGGGCTACGGCGGAAGTGGGGTGACGAGGTCTATCTCAAGTTCGGCGAACCCATCCCGGTGACGTCGCTCCTGGGTTTCGGCAGCGGGATGCTGCTCGGACGCCTCGTCGACCATGCCTTCGGGCGCACGCTGACCCCGCAACAGCTCGAGGATCTCGCCGAGTACTCGTCGTATTCCGGACGGTTGTGGGGCGCTCCCGAGCGGCTCCACTCCGCGAACGGGTTGGAGCTGATCAAATCGTTGAACTACGTGCTGGCCAGGGGCGGCAACCCGTCGCCGTGGCGTGCGGCGCTCGTCGATGCCGTCGCAGGCCCGACACACCTGGCGACGTTGACCGAGACGCTGCCCCGCTGGCTCAGCGGCCTCGCCGCCCGCTACGCCAACCAGATCACCGCGACCATCGCCATGGCCCCGGCCGGAGTCGTGTTCGGGCACAGGCAGATCGACGCGATGATCGCAGGCACCTTGTTCGAGCCGCTGGGCTACGACTTCGAACGTCGAGTACGGATCTTCGAGAACCTCACCCGGCTCAACGTCCGCATCGCGATCATCGCCGACAAGCTGCCGTGGTCGAACCCCATCCGTGAGCGCAGGAAGAGGAACGGCTCGGCCGCGCGCGAGAGGATAGCGATGTTGAACAAGATCGCCGGCGGGCGGCACATCCCGTTGACCTACACCCACCACGACCGTTCGACATCAGGTGAGGGTTTCACCGGCTAGCTAGCCCGAGTTCCCGTTTCGGTTCCCCGCCAACCATTTTCGCACCAGCTCGCCCTCATCCGCCTCGACCGACCGCAGCTCCGTCAGCGTCGGATGCCCGGCGTCGAGCAACGCGCTGTCGGTGTCCTCGGCGGGCTTGTCGGGCACCTCGACCTCGGTCAACCGCACACCGCCGTCGCGAACCTCCTCGACCCGAGTCTGCACCGCGCCGCCGGGAGCCAACCGCGCATGACGAAGCGGACCCACCTCTCCCGCGGGCCGGTCCGGGACGTTGAGGGACAGCACGGTGCCCTCCGGTGCGTCGAACAGCAACTCCAACACCGGGGCCACCAGTCCGGCCGCCGTTGTCCAGTGCCGCTCACCGGTGGGATGCAGGGCGACGTCCAGTGACACCGCGAGCGCGCGGGTGTCGCTGATCTTCGCGGTGAGCGCGGCGCCGACGGTGCCGGAGTGCAGGATGGCCCGACCGACGTTGGCGCCGTGGTTGATTCCCGACAGCACGAGGTCCGGACGGGGGTCGAACCAGCCGTTGAGCGCGGCGGCGACGATGTGTCCCGGCTGCGCGTGCACCGCCCATGCCTCGACGTCGAGGCCGGGGATCTCGCGCTGTTCGACGACCGTTCGGCCGTCGCGCCGGACGGCGCTCAGCGCGGCACTCGCCCCGCTGGCCTGCTCGACGGGTGCCGCCACGATCACCTCCAACCCGGCTCGCTGCGCCGCGGACGCCAGGGCGTGCAGACCGGGGGAGTCGATCCCGTCGTCGTTGGTCACCAGTGCGCGGGGCACGCGCCGACCTCCTCCGTCTCGATGAGCGTCATTTCCATGGGCGCAGCTCCACCCGTTCGGCGAGTGTCTCGACCGCCCGTGCGCCACCGGTGCCCAGCCCGTGGCGCACCACGTTGAGCGCCCCGCAGGCCGCACCGACCTGCAACGCGCGGCGCAGCGGGCGCCCGAGCGCCAGTGCGGAGAAGATGCCTGCGGTCATCGAATCGCCGGCGCCCGCCGAATCGGCCGGTTCGAGCGACGGCATGGCGATCTCGAGGACGTCCTCGTCGTCATCGTCGTCGAGCAGGGCGAGCGCCGGCGCCGATCCGGACCGCGAGACCACGATCGTGCCCGCACCCTCGTCGCGCATCGAGTGCATGGCCGCGACGAGGTCCTTCGCGTCCTCGGACTTCGCGCGGCCGTCGTCGAGCAGCTCTTCGTGGCTGACCTTGATCAGGGCCGGCTTGCCTGCGAGGACCGCCTCGAGCCGATCACCGGAGAGGTCGGCGGCGACCTGGCAGCCGTTGGCGCCCAGGTCGGTGGACAGCCGACGGTAGAGGTCCGCGGGCACGACGTTGTCCTCCTGCGGTCCGGACAGCAGCACCCGGCCGTGGGTCAGCCCCTCGGTGAGGGTCATCTCGTAGAGGGAGTCGAGCTCGTGGCGGTCCAGCGGGGTGCCGTCGGCCTCGGCGATGATCTCCCGCTTGCCCGTGCGGCGGTCGTGGACGTACGAGCCGTTGCGGGCGCTGACCGGGACGGCCCGGACGGTGACGTCATTGACGGGCAACAGATTCCCGAGGACATCGCCGGTCTCCCCGCCGAGCGCCGCACACAGGACGACCGGCACGCCGAGTGAACTCATCATCCGTGACTGCCACACGCCCTGGCCGCCGGCGTGGACGTGGATGTCGGCCGCCCCGGAACGGTCCTCGATCGTCACGGTCAGCACCGGCAATGGTGCGAAGATGACGACCGGGGCGCAGTCGTCGGAGTTGTCGTCGCGGGGTTTCTTGTCTGCCATGGGGCACGGGATACCCACCGGGACGGGCGCCCATCCCTGGGAATGTCAAGCGCGACGACGGGCGATCAGCGCCGCGACCGGCAGCGTCGCCGCGAAGGGCATGAGGCTGATCGCCACCCCGAGGGCGAGGTCCGGGGCGGCGAGCGCGACGGCGTCCCAACTCGGACTGAGGAACTGCGCGGCCACCTGGAACGCCCAGTGAAAACCAATGGCGCTCCACAGATTTCCGGCAACCGTCCGCAGCACGCCGAGTGCGCAGGCGAAGGCGAACAGCAACACGATCCGGTCGATCGTGGCGGCGGCGCTGCGCGCGGCGGCCCACAGCGTGAACAGCGTCGCCTGGGCCAGAACGGTCACGGTCGGCGGAAAGCGCTCGGCGAGGTTGGCGTAGAAGTACGGTCGCGGTGAGCTCGGCCCACCCCAGCGCGACGGCGGCCGAACCGGCCACCGCGGCCGGGACCGCCCAGCTGTGACTGTCTCCCCAGACGTATAAACGCTCCATGTACTGTCGGCGTGACGCCTGACTTCGCCAGTGACGCGGTCGGTTCTAAGTGAGGTTCAACGCATCATCTCCTAGCCCATCGACACTCTGCCGACGCAGTTGCGCTAGGGGCAAGAGCCTGCGATCAACACCAACACCCTCGAAACAGATCGTTGTCAGGGAGTAGGAGATTTCGGCGTCGGCAGCGTCGTCCGCAGGACACGCGCTGGCGTAGTTCCGCAACATGCATCATGGTTGAGGACAAGTTGGATGATCACTGCTTGCGACCAATTCAGAAATTGCGGCTTCTGCGGTGCATACCTTACTGCGCAGTCCGTCGTCCGAGCTACCACCGTAGGCTCGGGCTATACTCCGATACTGTTTGATAGCGTCGTTCGCGAACCCGGCCTTCCGGGCGGCCGCGGCGCCGAGTAGACGGCAGACTGCCACCGCATTCTGCACCAGGACATTCTCGCTGTCGCCGAAATCGCGCGTAATGCGGCTGATCTCTGTATCCAATATTTCCTTATTTGTGCCCAAGGAGCCCAGCAACCGGGTTTTGGTCATTAGCGTCTGCGCGAACTGGTACTCGGACATCGTTGACGGAAGTAGGAGGCGCCGGTCGACCTCCCGCAAGGCGGCGAGCTGGACCGCACGTGCGGCAGCTTGCGCATCCTTGTCGTCGCCGACGCAGACGGCGTACACGTCCTCCGTGGAATAGAGTCGACCCAGCCACATAGTGGTCTCGAGCACCAAGGTCCTGATAGCGGGGTCAGAATCGCTCGAGAAGGCGTCGATTATGCGACGTAAATCCGCCACGGGCGCCGCCGATCGCAGTGCCGGTCTCCCAATAAGCGGTGCTTTGACCACTTGCGCCAAGATCGCGCGATACCACAGCGCCGTTGCGTGGACACGTCGTTGTAGCGCTGGAGAACGGGATGTGGTCCGCAGCTCGGCCAGCAACTTGGTCAGTAGATCGACCGCCTGCGCGGCGGATGACTCTTCTCTCGGGCTCGGGTTTATTGGCACAAGAGGTCTGGTCGGCGCGGCGATATGGTTGGCGCCGAGGCCGCTGATCGTCTGAGCTTGTAGCAGTAGCGCGGTTAGTCCGGCCGTCTTCGTGAAAGGGTCGTCAGAACCGTGGTAGGCGTCGTAGACCTGTTGCAAGTCGCGGGTGGCTTCACCGACGTGTTCCGAGCCCGTCACAAGAAGCGAGGTAGCTCGTCCGAAGGCGGCGGCTGCGGCAATCCTCTGCATCGATTGGTGCGTTTCGTGGGCGGCTGCGGCCAACGCTTGTTGGAACGCGATTCGGGCTTGCTCAGGCTGACCATCGTTGAGCCTTCGTTGGCCCAAAGTGAGCCAGACCTTGGCCACCATGTCCGCGGGCTCGACGGCGCCTTCTATCGCGCGGCCAGCAGTGTCCCAGTTCTCATATCCCATAGCCGCATTGGCCACCGAGATTCGTTCGGTGTCAGGCAGCGCGTCTAGCGCAGCGATCCAGGCGGCTTCCCGCGGGGGTGGGAGCTCGGCGTCGTGCCCAGATAGAGCCAGTGAGCAGACGTCCTGTTGAATCTCGTAGTGTGTATCGGATACCACGCGGAGCAGAGATGCGGTTCCTATGACGGGCCGAAGCGCCCATTCAAGACCGGCCTCAAAGCACTCGTCCGTCGGAGCCGTGCGCTGCGGGAGGTAGTAAGCCCAAAGCAACCGAAGGACATCCCTCTCAATAGCGTCGCCCCGCCCACAACGCATCCAATCCATAACGGCCTGAATAACGGCGCCTCCTTCGTCACATGGCTGGGCGTCGCCGGGATGGGTACGCGCGCGCAACTTCTCGATGAACAGCGGCGCAGCTGTCAGATGAGCCGCCAAACCGTGTGCCGTCGCGGCGGCGAACTCGTGGCCGTTGAGCTGTTTCTTCAACGGCTGCAACTCGTCCGCCGTCGTTGGCTCAAGCCTTACCGTTTGCATGACGGACGATAGCCGTTGGAGCTCCTGCAGATTAGCGGCGGTTCGGCCCCCCATTGTCGCTGCGACGGCCCTTCTCCGAGGCGCAATCGCGACCCACTGCTGAAGGTCTTCCAGGACAACCTGACCGTCGATGAAAGGTTCGATTGCGTCGAGCCAAAGTACTGCGGATCCGCTGATTTTGGGTGATGGTCTACTGGGATCGAGCAGCGACATGAGGCTTGAGGCATTGCGGGGCGCAACGATAGTGATTGGGTCGTGATGCCGTGAATAGCGTGCCAAGGCCTCATACAGCGTGCGTGTCTTACCTACCCGGGAGGACCCGTTGAGGGTTAGCAGCCATCGGTCTCTACTTCGAAAAGACTGCCCCAAGGCGGAATCGAGTTCGGCGTCGACAGTTCGCGGGAGGTATCGGCTCGATAACCGCGGCTGATGCGCAACGGCAGCCCCCAACATGGTGACATCAATTGACTCGACTAAATCGGGACGCGCTCTCAACCGCATAACCGCGGCTTGCTGCTCCCCTGCGCGCTCGCGCATGACGACGGACAAGTTATGGACGAGGAGCCCGAAAGCGACCAAGGCCATCAGACTGGCCAAACTCACGATTAGAGTAAGCGGTTTCGGATCGAAGGCGACATTTAGCACGCCGAGAACTGCGGTAAGGAGCGCCAGTGTGCTGGCGCCGAGCGCATTCCAGCGCGGCCGGGTTGCTGGAATCCGCCATTTCATCAGGTGGACGCTACCGTCAGCCAAGCGCCTCTGGACAAAGTTGCGATTATCGAGACGTAGGGGCCACTAACCATGGACTTTCTGCGCATCGCCCAGACAGGCGGAGCCTCTGTGGTCGAGGGATTCGGGAGCGGTGCGCAAGGTGCTCGAGACGGTAATTCTATGCGGCGAGGTGGTCGAGACATCCTCATTGCGTGCCGCGGCATGAGCAACCTGATGTCGTGTCCGGAGTGGTGCCTCGTTCGCATCAGTGAATGGAAGTAATGGACTTTGTGGCGAGTCCAACAGTAGGCGTTATCTCTAGAACAACCGCACGGACGCAAGTTGACCTCTGCCGAGCAACGAACTCGTCCACTTAGCGGTTGCTAGCCAACGCCATGAAATGTGCACGCTGCCTCATCGCGGCACCGAAACACCGTACTGGTGCGGACGCTGAGACGCGGCATCTGTCGAGAAGCGAGAAGTGACCTCAGCCTTTCTACTCACGAGATACATGAGCTTCGCTCTCCCAGGCCATCCGATCGCTGGGCCGTACAGGCTGCCGCCGCCGGGAACACCGTCACGGGTGCAGATTCCACTGGCCGCAGTCCTGAGCCAGCGCGTCGTTGACGTCGACCTCGTACCCGCCGACGAGCGGACCCGGATTCGCCTTGGTGGCCACGATGCGCTGGTACAGCACAGCGTTGGGGTGGACCCGGTTGCCGGACCACGCCTTGGTCTGCCACGCCCACACCTTTCCGGGCGTGCGCGAGTTGCCGATCACCCCGGCAGTGGCGGCCCAATGGCACACGTCGATACCGCCGTACACGCCGGTGCGCTGTACGCCGAGCACCGAGTTGATGCCTCGAAACCATTGCAGCGCCACCGTGTCCCAGGTTTGGCGGCTGATGTCCTCGTCGATCGAGAAGTAGACCGGCGCGCTTCGGCCGCCACCCGCCGCGGTGTGCAGCTGCCAGGCGAGTTTGGCGTCGGCGACACCGCCTGCGAATCCGCGGGTGAAGTCCGACGGTGCACTCCCGCCCGGCTTCCCGTACTGATAGTTGCTGATGATGACCAGCCCCGCGCGAACCAACGACTCGGCGTAGGGCCGGGTGATCGGCTTGGCGCCGAAGTTCGTGCCCGGCCGTGACATCGACACGTAGTTCACCACGCCGGCGTAGCCCGCGGCCCGGATGTGCTCGGCGGGGATCTGGTGCGCGGCGTAGTCGATCAGCATCGGCGCGGCCGCCGCTGCGGTCGGACTGCCCGCGCCTGCTGCGGCCGCTCCCAACCCGGCCATCGCCGAGGCGGCCGCCGCATAGCGCAGCGCGTCGCGCCGGGTGACCGGGCGCGACGGCCGGGAGCCGAGTTCGTCCGGCGAGCGATGCACGGCCCGATGTTAACGATGAGACTGCTGTTACCGGTGATGCCTCGCCGGAGTGGTCTCGAGGATCACCCCGCAGGGGTCACGTCACCGCCGGAACCCTTGATCGAGGCCTTGGCGCGCTTCTCGGCGCGCACCGCCCTGGTGCCCCGCACGAACCCGGTCGCCGAGACCGTCGCCGACACCAGGGCACTCTCACCGTTGACGAACGGATGGAATCCGACACCGCCGCCCCCTCGTCCCTTCACCGGGATGTCGGCGACTTCGGTGACCTTCCAGCCTCTGTTGGAGATCGACAGGATCGCCTCGCCGTTTCCGCACGTGAGCGGCAGCGCGGCGATGACCTGATCGTCGTCGGCGGCCAGTTTGACCCCCGCCACGCCGTTGCCGGCCACACCTTGCGGATTCACCGCCGCCGGGTCGATTCGCAGCACCTTCCCGCGCCGGGTCACCAGCGCCAGATGGTGACCGGGCGCCAGCACGCCGGAGCACAGCAGCTTGGTGATGTCCGGCGCCACCGGGATGTCGCGGATCTTGTACGGCAGACCGCCGCCGGTGGTGAACTTGACGCGGCCGTCGGTCCACACCGCCCAGCCGAGTCCGGAGGTGAGCAGGTCGCCGTGGCTGTCGGAGAACACGCCCCGGTCGTCGAGCCGCCAGGAGGTGTTGACCTTGCGCTCACGGGGGCCGTCCTCGTCGGAGCCGGACACCGTCGGCGTCGCGTCGAAGTCCAGCACGGTGCGGCGGTCGAATTCGGGACCTTTGAACAGTTTCGCGGTCTCGGCCAACTCCTTGTCGATCACCACCCGGCGCGCATCGGGGTTGCCCACCAGTTCGGTGAGCTCGGTGAACTCGGCATCGAGCTTCTCGGCCTCGGCCTGCAGCTCGATGACATCGAGTTTCGTGAGCCGCCGAAGTTGCAGTCCCAGAACGTAGTCGGCCTGCTCGGCGTCGATCGCGAACCGCTCCTGCAGGCCCTGGCGAGCGTCGTCGACGGTGTCGGATCCACGGATGACCGCCACCGCCGCGTCGATGTCGAGGTGGATGGTCATCAGGCCCCCCACCAGATGGCGCCGCGCGGCCACCTTCTCCAGGCGGTACTCGCTGCGACGCAGCACCACCGAGTCGCGCAGGTGCAGGAACGCCGAGATCAGCTCCCGCACCGACCACCAGCGCGGCACCCGGTCCTCGTCGAGTGCGACCAGGCTGGCCGCGAACGTCGACTCCAGCGGGGTCAGGGCGAGCAGCTGCTCGCGGATGGTCTCGGCGCTGTGGCCGCGTTTCGCGGTGACGACGATCCGCAGCCCGTTGCGCCGGTCGGTCAGATCCGACATGTCCGCCACACCCGACAGTTCCCCGGACTCGACCAGCGCGCGAATCCGATCCTGCACAGTGTTGCTCGCGACGCCGGGCGGTAGTTCGGTGACGATCACGTTCTTACCGTCGACGGACACCGTCCCGCGCACGGTGAAGTGGCCACGGCCCGTGGTGATGTACTCCCGCAGGCCTGCGGTGCCGACCACGCTGGCCCCGGATCCCCAGTCGGGGCCGGGGATGAGTTTGACCAATCGGTCGTCGGTCATGTTCGGGGTCTTCAGCAGCGCGCGGCAGGCGGCCATCACCTCGCGCGGGTTGTGCGCCGGGACCTTGGTGGCCCAGCCTTCGGCGATGCCCACCGCGCCGTTGCACAGCAGCATCGGCCACTGGGCGGGCAGGACGGTCGGCTCGATCCACTCACCGTCGAACGTCGAGACCATCGGCACCGCGTGGTCGGCGAGTTCGGCGGTCAGCGCCGCACCGGGTGCCGACAGCCGCATCTCGGTGTACCGGTCGGCGGCGGGGATGTCACCCTGGATGCGCGGGAACGCGCCCTGTCCGTCAATGACTTTCACCCGCTGGAAGTCGGCGGCCATCAGTGCCGCCGCGCCGTACATCGAGGCGCCCCCGTGCGGATGCAGGTTGCCGGTGACGGCGGAACAGACCTTCGAGGACTTCTGCGGTTTGTTGCCGGGCAACAGCCGCGAGTCGTACATCTGATACAGCAGGCGGCGCTGCCCGGGTTTGAGCCCGTCGAACGCCGACGGGATCGCGCGGTCGCTGACGCTGTAGAGCGCGAAGGTCAGCTGGTAGTGGTTCCAGTAGTCGTCGGCGCTCTGGTCGAGCACCAGATCGGGGTTCTGCTCCGGAACATCGAGCGTGGCGGTCACAGCGGTCTCCTACGTCAGGTCCAGAGCGGCGGTGTCGACGCGGGAGGCGACATCGGCCATCCACGTACGCCGGCCCTCCGGTGGCCCGCCGAACAGGGTGTGGTGCAGTTTCGGGTCGCCGTCGTCGAGGGTCACGCGAATGACGGTGCGCCGCTGCGGATCCAGCACGGTGTTCCAGAAGTCGTCGGCGTCCATCTCGCCGAGGCCCTTGTTGCGCTGCACCTCCACCTTGCGTTTGGAGGTCGCCTTCAACTGCGCGACGGCCGCGTCGCGTTCGGACTCGTCCTGACAGTAGATCCGCTCGTCACCGTTCTTCACCACGAACAGCGGCGGCAGGGTCACGTACACCATCCCGGCCTTGACGAGTGGCCGGTAGAAGTCCAGGAACATCGAGATGAGGCTGGAGTTGATGTTGCCGCCGTCGGGGTCGGCGTCGGAGGCGAACAGGATCCGGTCGTAGCGGCACGACTCCGGATCGCAGTTGTCCCGCACCCCGCAGCCCAGGATGCGTTCGATCGAGTCGAACTCGTCCTTGACCCTGGCCTTGCTGACGGTGAACCCATAGACGTTGGGCGGCTTGCCTTTCAGCGGGAACGCGGCCTGGAAGGTGGCGTCGCGCGCGGCCTTGATGGTGCCCAGCGCCGAATCGCCCTCACACAGGAACAGTTCGGCCCCGGACCCGCGTCCGGTCTCACGGCTGGGCAAAAGCTTCGGGGGCAGCGACAGGTTGGTGCCCAGACCCTTGGCCTTCGACGCCGCGCGGGACCGCGCTTTCGCGCCCTCGGCGCTGCGCCGCGCCCGGGCCGACTCCAACGCCAGCTTGGTCCACAAGCCGACCGTGTCGGCGTTGGCGGGGTTCGCCGCCCAGATGGTCACGCTGCGAGCCACATCCGGGGCCATCGCCACGTTGAGCGACCGTGACGAGACGGCGGTCTTGGCCTGGGAATCCCACGACACGTCGGGGGCGCGGGTGTCGACGGCGAGTGCGGTCACCGCGGCGAAATCCTGTGCCTCCGGGCCGTCCTCGCCCTTGGCCAGCCCGAGATCGCGCATGCGGGACGCGCGGTCGGCCAGCGCCTCGGAGAGCCCCTTGACCGCCGCGGTCAGGTGGGACCCGCCGCCGGGGGTGCGCACGGTGTTGCAGAACGCGGCGACGGTGGCGGGTTCGGCGGGCCCGGCGGTCAACGACCACCGGAACGGGGTGGGGCCGCGACCGGTGGTGTACTCGCCGCGGCCCTCCACCACGGCGCGCACGCCGGGCACCGGGGTGCCCGCCGCGGTGCACATGAGGTCGAGCAGGGTGTCGGTGCCCCACGGGCCGTCGAACGGTTCGGTCAGCTCGGGCCGGACGTCCTCGCCCGGCCACCCTTGGTCGACGACGGTCAGATGCACACCCGGCGACATCCGGGCCGCGGCGTGCGCCCGCAGCAGCACCTCGTTGATGTCGATGCTGTTGTCGGGCACGACGGCCGGGTCGAACAGGATGCGGACGGTGGTGCCGTGCAGATCGGGCTTGCGGTTGCCCGACCCGCGCAGCTTCTGGGTGTCGGCGCGGGTGAACGGGGCGTCGGGATCGAAACCCTTACCGTCGAACACCCCGGGGTAGCCGCCGCCGAAGCTCTGCAGGTACGTCTTGCCGGCCCGGTGCACGGTCACGTCGGTCCGCTTGGAGATGAACACCGCCGCCGCGGCGCCGATGCCGTTGAGCCCGGCGCCCGTGCTGGTCGCGTCGGTGTGTGCGGAGAACTTGCCGCCCGCCCGCGCGGTGCCGAGCGTCTTGACGATGCCGTTCTTGCCGTTGACGGGGTCGGAGTCGACGGGCAGGCCGCGGCCGTCGTCGGCGACGCTGACCGAGCCGTCGGTGTGCAGGGTGATGGTGACCGTGGAACCGCCGTGGCTCGGGTCGGCGACCTCTTCGACCGCGTTGTCCACCAGCTCGCGCAGCGCGGTGTTGAGCACATCCAGCCCCAGGTTCACCGCCGGCCGCAGGCGTGTGTGCTGGACATCATCGAGCTCGGTGATGTCGGCGGCGGTGTAGCTCACTGCTGGTCCTTTGTGTCGATCCTGGGGGGTGCCGCAGGAATCGTAGACGCCGGGACCGACATCTCCGGCCCACCGCGCTGATGCCCCGACCCTGAAGGAATCGAGGGTTGACAACGTACAACCGAATGGTTGTACATTGGTGTGGTGACCGACCGGGACGAGGACAGAGCGGACGCGTTCTTCCACGCCCTGGCCGACCGGACGCGGCGAGACATTCTTCGTCGGGTGCTGGCCGGGGAACATTCGGTCACGGCACTCGCGGAGAAATACGACATGAGCTTCGCCGCAGTGCAGAAGCACGTCGCCGTGCTGGAGAAGGCAGGCCTGATCTCCAAGCGTCGTCAGGGGCGAGAGCAGCTGGCGAGCGGGGATGTGGAGGCGGTGCGATCAGTCGCCTCCATGCTCACCGAGCTCGAAGACGTGTGGCGCGGGCGCATCGCTCGCATCGACGACCTACTCGGAAAGGAATGACCATGCCTGTCACCGATATCAACAAGAACCTCGACGACCTCACCCTGACGATCACCGCGGAGTTCGCCGCGCCCGTCGAAAGGGTCTGGCAGATCTACGCCGACCCGCGGCAGCTGGAGAAGATCTGGGGACCGCCCGGCTACCCGGCCACCGTGGTCGAGCATGAGCTCACCGAGGGCGGCACCGTCACGTACTACATGACAGGCCCCGACGGCGAGAAGTATCCGGGCTATTGGAAGGTCACCTCCGTGGACGAGTTGCGCAGCTTCAGTTTCGAGGACGGCTTCGCCAATGATGACCTCACACCGTCGAGCGATATGCCGGTCGCGCACAGTGTCTACACCTTCGAGCGGCTGGGCGACACCGTCACCAGGGTCACCTACGTCAGCACGTACCAGTCGGCC
This sequence comes from Mycobacterium sp. GA-2829, assembly GCF_001499965.1. Taxonomy (GTDB): domain Bacteria; phylum Actinomycetota; class Actinomycetes; order Mycobacteriales; family Mycobacteriaceae; genus Mycobacterium. The sequence goes on along the minus strand of NZ_LQIT01000016.1, from coordinate 79,067 downwards.
GAAGGCCTGCAGAAAGTGCTCGAGATGGGCGTCGAAGAGGGTTCGCGGCAGGCGATCGATCAGATCGACGGGCTGCTCGCGAGCTGACGTCTCTGCGCCAACGCTGAGCGCTGGCACCATGGGGCGGATGGATGTGCTGGTGGTGGGCGGCGGACCCGCAGGGACGGCCTTGGCCGGGGCGTGCGAACGCCTCGGCCTGCGGACCGGTCTGCTCGATCCGGCCCCGGACCGGCCGTGGACGGCGACCTACGGCATGTGGAGTCCGGAGCTGCCCACCGCTCTGCCCGATTCGGTGATCGCGGCGCGCGCGCACGGGCGTGCGATCGCGCTCACCGAGCATCAGTTGGGATGGGAGTACGCCGTACTCGATGTGCCCGCCCTGCAGGCGCATCTCGCGGATGCGCTCGCCGGCGTACGCATCCACACCGGGCGCGCGGTCGGCTCTCCTGACCGCGGTGTCGTCGCGCTCGCCGACGGATCGACCCTCGAGGCCGCGGTCGTCGTGGACGCGGGGGGTTGGGCGCGGCCCCTGGACCGCAGTTCGTCGCGTCGCGCGGCGGCGGCGGCCCAAACCGCGTACGGCGTCGTGCTGGACGCCGAGGCGGCCGCGCCGCTGATCTCCCCCGGTGAGGCGTTGTTCATGGACTGGCGCGCCGATCACGGCGAGACCGGCTGGCCGACATTCCTCTATGTCGTCCCACTCGGCCGCGGCGATGTGCTGGTGGAGGAGACGTCGTTGGCGCGCCGACCGGGGCTGTCCCTGCCGACCTTGCGCAGGCGTCTCCACACTCGGCTGGCGCGGCATGGCATCGATCCGCCGAAAGACGTTCGCATCGAGCGGGTTTCGTTTCCGGTGGATCATCCGCGACATCGCGGCGCGGGTGTGCTCGGATTCGGTGCCGCCGCGCCACTGATCCACCCGGCGACCGGCTTCAGCCTCGCCGCCTCCCTTGCTCTCGCTCCACGGGTGGCCGAGGCGCTGGCCGCACAGCTGCCACACGGTCCGGGGAAGGCGTTGACGGCTGCGCACCGGACGGTGTGGCCTGTCTCGGCGAAAGCGGTTCACCGCCTTCGCCGTATCGGCTTGGAATCGCTGCTGCGGATGCCGCCGCAGGATGTGCCCGGTTTCTTCGAGCAGTTCTTCGCCCTCCCGGAGCGCCACCGCTGGACGTACCTCACCGGTCGAGATGACGTCCGCGGCAACATCGCCGCGATGAATCACCTGTTCGGCGCGTCAAATGGCCGGTTGCGCCGCCACCTGGTCACCTCCGCCCTCGTTCCACACGTGCGCACGAACGACGCGACGCCGGGGGCATGATGGACCCATGGCTGCCGAAGCGCTCACCGACGACGTCGTCGCCTTCCTCTGCGAGGGCGCCCGCACGGGCAAGGTCGCGTTCGTGGCCGCCGACGGCCGACCGCTGGTGGCCCCGATCTGGTTCATCGTCGACAACGGTGTGCTGGTGTTCAACACCGGGGCAGACACGGCGAAAGGACGTGCGCTGCAGCGGGATCCGCGCACCTGTGTAGTCGTCGACGACGAGCGGCCACCGTTCGCCTTCGTCCAGGTCCAGGGCACCGTGTCGATCAGCCAGGATCCTGACGACCTACTCGCGACGGCGACGAGGATCGCCGCTCGGTACATGGGCGACGAACGCGCCGAGGAGTTCGGCCGGCGCAACGGCGTTCCCGGCGAACTGGTCGTCCGGCTGACACCGACCAAGGTGATCGCCGCGTTCGACGTCACCGATTGACCTACAGAGCCGACTGACCTGCCGAGGGGAGTGGATCACGGCGCCGGCTCGGCAGATTCGTCGTCAGCATCCGGGGGCATGCCCTCGCCCGCCCGCGCACCGACCTGCTCGTCGTAGTAGCGGACGATCACCGCGAGCGCAGCCGCCACCGGGACCGCGAGGAACGCGCCGATGACCCCGAACGTCGACGCCCCGAGGGTGACGGCCAGCAGCACGATCACCGCATGCAGCTTCATCGACTTCGCCTGCAGCCACGGCTGCAGCACGTTCCCCTCGAGCTGCTGCACCGCCAGGATGATGCCGAGCACGATGAGCGCGTCGACCGGACCGTTCGACACCAGCGCGATCAGCACCGCGAGACCGCCCGCGACGAAGGCGCCGACGATCGGGATGAACCCGCCGATGAACGTGATGATCGCCAGCGCGTACGCCAGCGGCACCCCGAGGATCAACAGACCGATCCCGATCAGCACCGCGTCGACGAGGCTGACCAACGCCTGGGTGCGGATGAACCCGCCGAGGGTCGACCACACGCGCTGGAGGACCTCGGCCACGTGCACGGCGCCGGGGGTGCCGACCACGCGGCGCAACCACGGGAGGAACCGCGGGCCGTCCTTGAGGAAGAAGAACGTGACCACGATGGTGGTGAAGACCGTGACCAACGCCGACGTCGCGGCCCCCACCCCGGTGAACACGCCAGCCGCGATCTGTGCGCTGCTCGAGTTCAACCGGTCGGTGATCGCGTCGACCGCGGAGTTGAGTTGCGCCTCACTGATGTCCAGCGGCGGGCCGCCCAGCCAGTCCCGCACCTGCACCACACCCGCCGACGCCTGCTGGGCGAGTTCGGTGGACTGCTCCACGATCGCGGGCGCCACCGCGGCGAGGATGCCCGCGATCACCACGACGGCGAACAGCAGCGCCGAGAGCGCCGCCGCGGCCGGGGGCACACCTCTGCGGCGCAGCCAGCGCACCGGCGGCCACAGCACCGTGCACAGGATCAAGCCCAGCGCCAACGGCAGCAGGATCACCCACGTCTTGCCCACCACCCACGCCAGCACCCACAGTGCGGCGGCCACCGCGAGGAATTGCACGGCCACGACCGCGGTCGACCGAAGATGTGCCCCGTACACCGAACCGCGGCCACGCACCGCCGGCTTGTCGTCGCTCATCATCCTTCTCTACCCCACCGCCGGGACATTCCACGAGCAGGTTTGACGATCACCCGGACGGGAGACCTTCCTGCGGGGCCGTAGCGTTCCCCGGGACACCGATCGGACTGGAGACATCAATGGCGGGCGCCGACGCGCACTTCTATCGCACGGCCGACGGCACCGGCCTGCCGCACGATCCGTTCAACGCGATCGTCGGGCCCCGGCCGATCGGTTGGATCTCCACCTACGCCGCCGACGGGGTGCGCAACCTCGCCCCCTACAGCTTCTTCAACGGCTTCAACTACATCCCGCCGATCATCGGGTTCGCCTCGGTCGGCTGGAAGGACAGTGTTGCCAACATCGAGGCGACCGGTGAGTTCGTGTGGAACCTCGCGACGCGTGAGCTGGCCGAGCGGATGAATGAGACGTCCGCTTCGCTGCCCGCCGACGAGGACGAGTTCGTCCGTGGTGGGGTGACGCCCGTCGACGCGGTGGAGGTGAAGGCCCCGCGGGTGCTCGAGAGCCCGGTCAACTTCGAGTGCCGCCTGACGCAACTGGTGCAGCTGCGCGATGTCGATGGGGCGGCCGTCGACACCTGGCTGGTGCTCGGGCAGGTGGTCGCCGTGCACATCGACCGGCGCTGGCTGGTCGACGGCGTGTACGACACCGCGGGGCCGCGTCCCGTGCTGCGCGGAGGCGGCCCGGCGAACTACTCCGAGGTGACACCCGAGAGCGTCTTTCAGATGGTCCGACCGAAGTGACGACGTGTTTGCTGATTCCTGTGACCCCGATCACCTGACAATGTAAGTTGTCAGCGGGCAGCCGCCGGGGGTGCCTGGGGGGAGTCGGCCGCGTGGGTGATGACATTCGGGTCAGGGACCGTCACGACGGCAGGCTGCTGCGGTACGGCATCGCGGCGATCGCGCTCGGCGCGTGGGTGACCTACGCACCGGTGCAGGCCACGGCATGGGCCGATACCCCGGACTCCGCGTCGACCTCCGAGACCAGGGACGCCGGCCCCAAGGCCGATGCCGCGGAGAAGGCTGAGGAGCCCGACAAGGCCAACGCCGAGACGTCGACGTCGGACGACGGCGCGACCGACAGCGAGCCGCCTGCAGAGGGCGAAGCCACCGGAGAGCCGGAGGAAATCGAGCCGGGCGAGGAAGAGGTCGCCCCCGAGCCCGAGCCGGTGGCCGACGAACCCGTCGAACCCGTCGACCCCGTCGAGTCCGGCAACCCGCAGCCCACCGAGGAGCCGGCCACCCCGGAAATCGTTGTCGAGCAACCGGTCCCGACCGACGAGCGGGAGTCGACGCGGCACGAACCGCTGGTCGCCGCCGAGGAGACCAGCGAGGACACCGCCGCGGTTCTCACTCTCAGGCCCACGAAGACCCGGGAGCTCACGCCGCCGTCGGCCGCCCCACCGGCGACCGTCGCGACCGCGCTCGCGACCGTCGAGACCCCGTCGCCGGTCGAGAAGACGACGCCGACCCCGCCACAGCCGCTGTCGCCCGTCGCCGAACTCCTCGAACTCCCCGGCCGGATGGTCAACGCCGTGCTGCAGGTCCTCGGCTTCACCACCGCGGCCAACGTGCCCGTCAGTCCTATCACCTTGGCCCCGTTGAACGATCTGGTGTTCGGCGCCTTCCGCGAGATCGAGCGGCACCTGGGGCTCTGGCAGGACCCCGGCCCGTTACCGGCGGTGCCCACCATGACCTACACCGGCGACACGGACCGTCCGACGCCGACCGTGGCGCAACTCCTCAACGCGTCCGCGGCGGGCTACGTGCTGGGTTCGACACCCGGTGGCCTGAAACCGTTGACTGTCAATGGTTTCCAGATGCAGTCGACCAACGTCTTCTCCGGCATGGTCGGCAAGGCCTGGGTCACGCCCGAGGGGCAGGTCATCATCGCCTACCAGGGCACGACGGGTGGGTCGAACCTACTGTTCAACCCGCTCATCACGATCAGCCAGATCGTCGCCGACCTGCAGGTGGTGTTCACCGGCACCACGCCTATGGCGTTCCACGACGCGCTCGACTTCGCCGAACGCGTGCAGGCCGAGGCCGCGCTGCAGGGCTACAGCGACGACGACATCTTCGTGACGGGCCACTCCCTCGGCGGGTGGGAGGCGCAGTACGTCTCCCAACAGATGGGCTTCGCCGGTATCGGATTCGAGGCCCCCGGCATCAATACCGTCGTCCCCGGCAACGGGGCCGACTCGATGTTCGTCAACGTCGGCACCTACGGCAGCACGGCGCCGTACATGGCCACGGATCTGTTCGGGCTGCAACCGTTCATGCCGCCCTTCGTGCCCGGCGGCGGTGTCAAACCGCACTACGGTCCGATCGTGATGATCGGCGATCCCGCCAACATGACGCCGCTCTACAACGCCTCGCAGCTGTGGGGGAGGGGCCCGATCGGCAGCGCGGTCTTCCTCGTCGACTTCCTCATGAACTTCTTCCAGTACCACCTGCCCGGTGTGCAGGCCTACCACCTCGACGTCACCCCCGACCCCGGCATCGTCCTGTGGCTGGGTACCGCGCGCGGACCCGTCCACACCGGCTACGGGGCGCTGACGATCCCCGAGCTGATGCAGGCCGCCTCCGACGACGGCATCCTGTTCCTGCCCTGACGCCGCGCACAGCCACCTCACAGGCCCCAGGGGTGTGACCTGGCGCATAGCCGGGGTACCCGACAGGTATGGTCAACGCCGATCCACGCCCCCACGCCGTCCGTCAGCAAGCGAAGCGACATGCCGAGCAGGCCCGCGAGAAGATGGCCGAGCGGCGCGCCGACCACGACGGCGGCATCGGCGGACGACTCGGCGAGCGCGCGGGCCGGTGGGACCTCGGTGGTCAGGACGAGGCCACCATGCAACGTCAGAAGTACCTGTGGAACTTCCTGGTGGACCACTGGTTCCGGATGGAGTTCGACGGGTGGGAGAACCTGCCCGACGCACCCGTGCTGCTGGTCGGGATCCACTCCGGGGCGCCGTTCGTCTGGGATGCCTGGACCGTCGGGGTGCAGTGGTGGCGCCGCTTCGGGCAGGACCGTCCGCTGCACGGCACCGCGCACGACGCGCTGATGGCGCTGCCGGGGATCGGCCGCTACTTCCGGGCGATGGGCGTGCTGCCCGCCGCGCCGGACTCGATGGCCACGGCCTTGGCTGAGGGCCGCGACGTGGCAGTGTGGCCGGGTGGTGAGGTGGACTCGCTGCGGCCGTGGACCGAACGGGACGTCGCGAATCTGGCGGGCCGCGCCGGATTCGTCCGGATGGCGATCAAGGCGGGGGTGCCGATCGTACCGATCGCGACCGTCGGCGGGGCCGACGCGATGCCGGTGCTGATCCGCGGCGACGGGCTGTCGCGGGCGTTGCGGCTCGACAAGCTGCTGCGGCTCAAGGTGTTTCCGATCGCGCTGTCATTGCCGTGGGGGATCGCACCCGCGGCGCTGCCGCAGTTCCCGCTGCCGGCGAAGATCCGCACCCGGTTGATGCCAGCCGTCGAGATCGACCACGATCCGGCCCGCGCGGACGACGACGACTACGTCGAGCAGAAGTATCGCGAGGTGCAGGACAGCATCCAGCGCGGGATGGACGCGCTGGCGCGTAAACGGTCGCTTCCGCTCTTCGGCTGACCTACCGACGCCCGGGACGCCCAAAGCCCCTGTGCCACAATCCCGGTATGCCGTTCTCGCTGGGTCCCGACGACCGGCCCGGCGTCGAGCATATGATCAAGAAGTCCCGCTTCATCGCCCGCCTGCGGATGGCCGAATCCGAGGAGGCGGCGGTCGACTTCATCGCGTCCACGCGGACGGCCGACCGCGGTGCCCGGCATCACTGCTTCGCCTACGTCATCGGCGACGACAAGGAGTCGCGGATCGAGCGCAGCAGCGACGACGGGGAACCGGGTGGGACCGCGGGCATGCCGATGCTGAACGCGTTGAAGGCGCACGACCTCGTCAACGTCGTCGCCGTCGTCTCGCGGTACTTCGGCGGCATCAAACTCGGTGCGGGTGGACTGTCCCGGGCGTATGGGGGAGCGGTGACCGCCGTGATCGAGACCGCCACCCTGCGGCCGCGCATCTCGTGGCAGGTGTTCGACCTCGCCGCCGACCATGCCGACGCGGGCAGAGTGGAGGCCGAGCTGCGCGCCCGTGGCTTCGAGGTCGCGGATGTGGCATACGGCGAGCGCGCCACCCTCACGGTCATGTGCACCGACGAGACCCGGCTGCACACGGTGGTCGACGAATTGACCTCCGGTGCGGGCGAACTGCACCATGTGCGCCGGGTGTGGCGCTGAATCACTGCGCTGAAGAATCAGGAGACGGTACCGATGAGCCGACCAGACGTGGTGATCGCGTCCTACCTCGAACCCGACCTGGTCGAGCGGATCGCGGCCGCGGACCCCCGCGTGCGGGTGCACTACCACCCGGACCTGCTACCGCAGCCACGCTGGCCGAGCGATCACATCGGCACGCCCAGGGAGCTGACCCCCGAACAGGATCAGCGGTGGACGGCGTTGCTGGGAGACGCCGAGGTGATGTTCGACTTCGACTGGCGCCGCCCCGGGGAGACGATGGCGCAGTCCCCGAAGCTGCGCTGGGTTCAGGCGACCTCGGCGGGTGTCGGGGCGAAGATGGCCGACCTCGGACTGCGGCACCGACCGCTCACCGTGACCACCGCGTCGGGTGTGCACGCCGACCCCCTCGCGGAATTCGCGCTGGCCGGCATCCTCTACTTCGCACGCGGGTTGCCGCGACTCGCCGCCGACCGCGCCGCGCGCCGATGGCGCGCGAACGCCACCTCCGAGCTGGCAGGCCGGCACGCGCTCATCGTGGGGGCCGGGCGGATCGGCACCCGGATCGCCGAGGTGCTGGCGGTATTCGGCGTCACGTCCACCGGGATGACGCGCACACCCCGTGAACTCGGCCCGCCGTTCACGACCGCGGCGACGCGCGAAGAGTTGTCCGACCACCTCGCCGCCGCCGACATCCTGGTGATCGCCGCGCCGATGACCGACGAGACGCAGGCCATGATCGGTGCCCGCGAGCTCGCCGCGCTGCCGGACGGGGCGATCGTCGTCAACGTCGGGCGCGGCGGCACGGTCGACGAGGACGCTCTGGTCGATGCGCTGCGGGCCGGGCGGCTCGGCGGCGCGGTCCTCGATGTCACCCGCACCGAGCCGCTGCCCGAGGAGTCACCGCTGTGGACGCTCGACGGCGTGGTGCTCAGCCCGCACACCGCGGCGAACACACCGTCCGAGAACGCCAAGATCGTCGACATCTTCGTCGACAACCTCCGCCGGTACCTCGACGGGCAGCCGCTGCGCAACCTCTACGACCACGACGCCGGGTACTGACCCGCTAACGCGGCGCCCGTCGGCGCCGATATCCGGGCATGACCCCGTTCCGCACCGCCGGTGTGCTCGCCGTCGCGATGACCGCGCCGTACCTGCTGGCGGCCCCGGCTGGCGCCGCGCCCGCCGCGTACCTCGAGCCGGTCCCGGTGACGGCGTCGCCGGGCTGCGGCGGAACGGTCCGCGCGGAGGTCCAGGTGGTGCCCGTCCAGATCGACAACCGGCTCGACGACGGTGTGCGCGTCGCGATCAACTACGACGCGGGCGTCTACGACGGCTCGTGCGCGCTGACCGTGACCGCCGACTGGGCCAACCTCGACACCGGCGCCTCGGGAAGCGACGACATCACCGCGGTCTCCACGATCGACGGACACTACGGTTTCATCGGGTACGCCAACGCCACCTTCGACACGGGCAGCGGCACCGTGGTCGTCACAGTCAGCTCACATCCCGGTGAGGAGATGCGCGTCAGCTCGTAGCCGGGTCGGCGGTAAGGCGGCTAGCGGCGAAGTCGGCACCCTGTTTGGTCAGGTCGCCGTCGTAACTGGTCGGCGTGTGCGCGGCGAAGTTCAGGCCGTCGGAGCAGACGAAGTCGTCCGTCGCGCAGAACTTCCGGGTCTTCAACTCGTACAAGGGGCCGATGGTGACCGGCGGTTCGCCGAGGAAGTTCATGGCCCGGACGTTGGGGGTGCCGAACAGCACGACGGCCGCGACGTGGTCGGCGACCTCGGGCTGCAGCGGTTTGGGCACCGTCGCGGGGTCGACACCGGCCGGGACGTCCGCGGACGTCACGAAGCCCGCCACCGCCGCGCCCTGGGAGTAGCCGCCGAGCACGATCTGGGTGTCCGGGCAGGTGTCCGCCGTCGACAGCACCCGCGCGCCCGCGTCGCGCACACCGTCGATGCCGGTGGCCCACTGATCGGTGGCCGGGTAGTCGACCGGGTACACGTTCAGCGTGCGGTCCCCGAGCTGCGGGCTCAGCGCGTCGATAAACGCCTGACCCGTCGGCCCCACGCCGGGAGGCTCGTTGGTGCCGCGAGCGAAGATCACCTCGACATCCGGACACGACGGTTGCGCCGCGGCAGACGGCATCAGAGCGGCCGGTGCCGCCACCATCATCAGCGACACCGACCCGAACACCACTCGGATCTTGTTGAGAACCACGCTCACCCTCCCCTGATAGCTTCCGACCAATTGAGTAACGCGGCGACCAATCCGTCATACCACCCGTGCCGACATCGGTGTCCGCGAGGGAAGCGTGCAGCGCCCTCGGTGAAAACGTCGTCGCTCGCCGAAGCATTCCCACGTTCAGTGTCGCGCCGCGAACCGCCCCCGCGCCACCGGAAGCGAACCGGCCGTCAACCCGCGAGTTGGGCGCCGTCGGCGAAATCGGTAGTCCGCGAGAGGTTCTCCCACTCCCGGATGTCGGCATCGACGGCGCTGCGGGCGGCGGCGATGAGGCGGAGCGCATCCGAGCCCAGTACGAGGTGCGCGGGCGGCGACGGCACGTCGAGGATCGCCAGCACGGCCTCCCCGGCCTTGGCCGGATCGCCCAACTGGTTGCCGCTGGCGGCGATGCGGGCCGCGCGGATGGGCGCGAACAACTCGTCGTAGTCGGCGATGGTGTGTGCGGCGCGGGTCATCGAGCGGCCGGCCCAGTCGGTGCGGAAAGAGCCCGGTTCGATCGCGGTGACGTGGATGCCGAACCCGGCGACCTCCTTGCGGATGCTCTCGAGTAGACCCTCCACCGCGAACTTGCTTGCGCAGTAGGCGGACATCCCTGGCACCGCCATCAACCCGGCCATCGACGTGACAGCCATCAGGTGGCCCGCGCGCCGCTGCCGCATGTGGGGCAGGGCTGCCTGCAGTGTCGCGGCCACGCCGAAGACGTTGGCGGCGAACTGCGCTCGCACGTCCACCAGCGGTGTCTCCTCGAAGACGCCCTCGACGCCGTAGCCGGCATTGGCGATCACGACGTCGATCGGGCCGAGCGCCGACTCGACGTCGTCGACGGTGCGGAATACCGCCGCGTCATCGGTGACGTCGAGCAGTCGCGCATGCGCCCGCCCCGGTGCCAGCGCCTCGAAGGCGGTGGCGTCATCGGATCGGCGCACGGTGCCGACCACCCGGTCCCCGGCGTCGAGTGCCGCGGTCGCGAACGCCCGGCCCAGTCCGGTGCTCACTCCAGTGATGAAAAAGGTTCGCATGGGTCATCTCCCGATTGGTTCAGATTCTCTACACAGTGTCGAAAAAATGCGACGCGACGTCAAGTACGTGAAGCCGGAAAATCAACACGGTGTCGATTCGTGCTAGCTTTGGCCGCGTGACGACCCGACGGCGCTCGACCGCACCGCGCAAGGGTGATCTGCGCCGGGAGGCCATCCTCGACGCGGCCGAACTCCTCCTGGCGGCGGTGGGTTATGACGCGATGACGATCGCGGACATCGCCGACGGCGCCGGCATCACGCGCGGTGCCCTGTACTTCTACTTCGGTTCGAAGCAGGAGGTCATCACCGCGCTGTTCGCCCGCTACGTCGAGGTCCTCCACGAGAAGTCCCGCGCCGCAATCCAGGACGCGGCCCGGGGGGCGGCGGCGATCGACGCCGCGATGAAACGGACGGAGGCGGTCTGGCGTGAACACGGCGTCGTGATGCGCACCGCGATCGACCTCGCGGCGTCCATCGACGAACTCGACGCACTGTGGGCCGGTACCGCCGACCTGTTCATCGACGCCATCAGGACGATCCTGGAGAACATGGGTGTACCCGCGGGGCGGGGCGTCGACGAGTCGTCGGCGATCGCGACGGCACTGTGCTGGATGATCGAGCGGAACTTCTATCAGGCGTCGCGGATCTCGAACGCCGAACTGGCGCGGGCGAGCAAGACCTGCGCCGAGATCTGCCGGCGCGCGGCGGGCTCGCACTGAGTCCGGTCAGAGTCCGCGCGGGTCACCCAACTCGGTGGTGGCCGCCTCGGAAGGATCGCCCACCGGGTCGGGGCTGTCGGGGTCGAGACCCGTTGCCGTCCTGACGAACGGCCCGAACAGCCGCCAGCCGAGTTGGAACGCCAGGGCGTCCGCGATGGCGACCCGCGCCGCGTGCTCGTCGCCGTGGCGGTCGTGCGCGGCCGCCACCAACTGATCGACATTGGGGAAGCCGTGCTGAAGCCTGCCGACGTCGAAGCCGTCCAGCAGTGCCCGGGCGATCACCTTCCAACTGCGTTCGATACGGGTCTCGACCTCGTCGCGCGGTGAGTCCGCGTCTCGGGCGGCCACCAGATCCTCGGCGATGAAGTCCAGCACGGCGGCCACCACGGCCTCCTTGTTGCCGATGTGCCGAAAGATGAGGCCCGCGTTGACTCCTGAGCGGTCCGCGATGTCGCGCAGCGAGGTGGCCGCGGGCCCGCGTTCGGCGAACAGATCGGCGGCGTGCGCCAGCACCGTCGGCCGGATCCGGGCCGCCGCGCCCCGCTGTTCGGCGCCGGCTGTAGTCATATGGCTACACTAGTCTGTAGTCAATCGACTACAAAGCCGGCACACCCCTGAGGAAGACCATGACCGACAAGACGCTCAACGACCGCTCCGCCGTCACCGGCACCGACCGCTGGTTGACGAGGTATTACGCACTGCGCGGGGCGGTTTCGCTCGTCTGGGTCGCCGCCGCGGTCACCATCGGGACGATGTCCACACCCGTGGCGGCCGTGCTCCTGCTGATCTACCCGGCGTGGGATGCGCTCGCCAACACCGTCGACGCACACCAGAACGGCGGCCTGCGACGCAATCCCACTCAGGCGGTCAACACCGCCGTGTCCTGCGTGACCACGGTGGCCGTCGCCATCGCGCTGCCCGCGAGCCTGAACGCGGTCCTCGGCGTCTTCGGACTGTGGGCGGCCCTGTCCGGCCTGCTGCAGCTGGCGACGGCCGTCCGTCGGTGGAAAACCGTTGGCGCGCAGTGGTTGATGGTGGTCAGCGGCGTGCAGTCCGCGGGCGCGGGCGCGCTGTTCCTCAAGCAGGCCGGCGGGCCCGAGACGCCGAGCGTGGCCGACATCGCGCCCTATGCCGCGTTCGGCGCCTTCTACTTCCTGGTGTCAGCGGCCTGGCTGTTCGTGGTGGTGCGCCGCCGCGTTCGGTCCGCGTGACGCGGAGAACGCGTCCACGAGCTCGGGCACTTCCCGCAGGTGCCTGCGGAGCACGTCGACACTGGCCTCGGCGTCATGGCGGTCCAGGGCGGCGATCAGCTCGCGGTGCTCCTGTTCGATGATGGCCAGGCGGGCGGGCGCCTCGGCCAGGGTGCGGGTGCCGAGCCGGACCTGACGGGGCTGCAGCGCGTCGTACAGTTCGGCGATCACCGCATTGCGTTGGTGGCGCACGATCTCGGAATGGAACACCTGGTCCAGCTGTGCGAACCGGTTCCAATCATGTTCTCGCCCAGCCTGTTCCATGTCCTCGATGAGCGCCCGGGCGCTGTCGGGTACGCCCGCCCGGCGCTGGCAGATCGTGCGTAGCGCATCAGATTCGAGGACGAACCGGGCCTGGTAGATCTCCCGCATCTCGCCAGCCGTGACGACGCGTACCTGCGCGCCGCGGCGGGGTAGCAGGTCGACGTACCGCTCCACCTGCAGCCGCTGCAGGGCTTCCCGCACGGGGGTGCGGGAGGTGTTCACCTTCGCCGCGAGCGCGACCTCGTCGATGAACTCACCCTCGGCGTACTCGCCGTTGAGGATCGCGTCGCGAATCCACTCGTAGGCGCGTTGGCCCGCGGACGTCTTGACCGCTGCCGCGCGGGCGCGGCCCCCAGGGGTGGACATAACGACCATTGAACCATTTACACGCCGTGCATTCTTCGTGTATACAACGTGTCTACAGATGCGGACCGAGAAGAGGCAGGCGATGACCGTTCCTCCCGAGCACCGCCCCGCGGTGTCGATCTGGCTCACCGAACCGTCGGCGGCGGCCGTCGAGATGGGCGCGCTCGCCGGGTACGACACCGTGGTGCTCGACATCGAGCACGGCCTGTTCGACCTGCGCGCCCTGGACTGGCTCATCCCGCTCATCCGCGCGAAGGGGATGCGGGTGATCGCCAAGGTGCTCGGGCCCGAACGGGGCCCGATCCAGCAGGCGCTCGACTTCGGCGCCGACGCGGTCGCCATCCCGCACATCACCTCCGCCGAGCACGCCGCGGAGATCTGCGGGTACGCGAAGTTCCCGCCGCTGGGTGACCGGTCCTTCGCCGGCGGCCGGACCTCGGACTACCGCGGGTTCACCGACGACTGGGTGACCGCCCAGGACCGGAACACCCACTGCTACCCCATGATCGAGGACGCCTCCGCGTTCGACGACATCGAGGCCATCCTGGCGCTTCCCGTCGTCGACGGCATCTTCATCGGACCGTCCGATCTGTCCCTGCGCCGTGAGCGCGGCGCCTACGGCGTCACCGAGGCCGACCTCGCCGACATCCGCCACCTCGCCCGGGCCGCCAACGCGGCGGGCAAGCCGTGGGTGCTGCCCGCGTGGAGCGCCGCCGAACAGCGCCTGGCTCTCGAGGAGGGTGCCCACACGATCGTCGCGTCGATGCAGTACGGCGCGATGCTGGCCGGGTTCACCGCGACCATGCAGAACCTGCAGACGATCAGCCACGACGTGAGGAGCGCGCGATGACCCTGACCGCCGCGATCGCCCAGTTCGCCCCCGGGGAGGACAAGGCGGCGAACGTCGACACGATCGTCGATCTGCTCCGGCAGGCCGCCGCTCAGGGCGCCGAACTGGTCGTGCTGCCCGAGTACGCGGTGTTCACCGTGCCCGCCATGGACGATCGTTTCGTCCACGCCGCCGAGACGCTGGACGGGCCATCGGTGAGCAGGCTGACCGAGGCGGCCGCGGACCTCGGGTTGACCGTCATCGCCGGGGTCAACGAGGTGGCCGGCGACGGCAGGATCCACAACACGCTCGTCGGCATCCAGGACGGCAGGATCGCGGCCGTCTACCGCAAGGTGCACCTCTACGACGCGTTCGGTTACAAGGAGTCCGACCGGGTCGTCGCCGCTGACCCGGCACCACCGGAGTTGTTGCGCGTCAACGGGTTCACCGTCGGCATGCAGACCTGTTACGACCTCCGGTTCCCGGAGACGTCCCGTGCTCTCGTGGATGCGGGCGTCGACGTGATCGCGCTGCCCGCCGAATGGGTGCCCGGGCCGCTCAAGGAGTACCACTGGAACACCCTGCTGCGGGCCCGCGCCATCGAGAACACCGTCTATGTGCTGGCCGCCGACCAGATCGCCCCCGCCGGTTCGGGTAACAGCGTCATCCTCGACCCGATGGGCATCCCGCTCGCCGCGCTCGGCGAGGCCGCCGGGATCGGCGTGGCCCGCCTCGAGCGCGACCGGCTCGAGCGCGTCCGCACCGTCAACCCGGCGCTCACACTGCGCCGGTACCGCGTCCAGCCGGAGGCGTGAGATGAGCCCCGTCCGGATCGTCCGCCGACTGCGCCGCGCGGCGGCCGTCGTCACGGCGGTGGCCAGTGCGGCCGCCCTGTCGAGTTGCGCTGTGCAGGACGGGAAGTACGTCCTGCACTACACGACGTACTCGTCGCCGACCTCCGACCAGTCGATCACCATGCAACGCTGGGCCGACGAGGTCGAGGAGCGCACCGGCGGCGGCGTCACGATCACCTTCCACTACTCGGAGAGCCTCGTCGGGGCGGACGAATCACTGCAGGCGACCCTCGACGGCCGCGCCGATCTCGCCCAGGTCGGTTCGCTGTACTCGGCGTCGGACTTGTCGATGTTCACGGTCATCGAGTTGCCGTTCGAGACGAACAACCCCCAGGTCCAGATGACGGCCATCGAGCGGCTCTACGAGGAGAACGAGACCTACCGCGACGACTTCGACCGCCAGGGCGTGCAACTGCTGTTCCCGCTGCCGCTGGGCATCAACCTGATCGGGTTGAAGGAACCGGCGGCCACGCCGAAAGACTTGGCAGGCAGGAGCATTCGCTCGGGTGGGCTGACCTCGGAGGCGTTGCTCGCCGTCGGCGCCAACCCGGTCTCGATGACCGCCACCGACGTCTACGAATCCATGGAGCGCGGCGTCATCGACGGGTACACCTCGCTCGCGATCGCCAACCTGCCCACGTTCGGGTTGTCCACCAACACCCCGTATCTCGTCGATCCCGGTATCGGCGCCTACGCGTCGTCGATCGTGGTGATCAACTCCGAACTGTTCGAGAAGATGCCGCCCGAGTACCAGGACGCGATCGGTGAGGCGTCCGGCCGGGCGATCGCCAACGGGCTCGAGGAGATGGATGAACTCGGCGCCAGGGCGTGCACCGATCTCCGCAGCACCGGTACGCAGCTGGCCACCATGCCCGCCGCCGACGTCGCCGCATGGAAGGACCGCGCCGGCATCGCGCAGGACTGGGTCGACCGCTACGCCGAACGCGGCTACGACGCACAGGGCGTACTGGACGACTACCGCCGGATCATCCGCGAAGAGTCCGCCCGATCGCGGTACGCCGATCAGTTCTACGCCTGCCTCGAAGGAGAGGGCCGATGACCGAGAACGTCACCCTGCCGCGGGCGGTGACCGTGGTCGCCCGCGCCATGAGCGTCGTCGCGGGGGTCCTGCTGCTCGGGGTCATCCTGTTGACCATCGCCGACGTGGTGAGCCGCAACGCCAGGGACCGCTCGATCGTCGGGACCGTCGACATCGCCACCATGCTGCTGGTCGCGATCGCGTTCCTCGGGTTGGCATCGGCGGAGGCCGACGGGCGCCACGTGGTGGTCGAGTTGTTCGAGAACAGGTTCGGGGCACGGATGCGGCTGGTGCTGTCGGTCGTGCGGACCCTGCTGCTCATCGGGCTCGCGCTGCTGATGACGTGGGGCTTGACCGAGGTCCTGATCAGCGCGACCGAGCGGGGGGAGACGACCAACGACATCCTCCGGCTGCCGACCTGGCCGGCGAAACTCGTTCTGTTGGCGTCGTTCGCGATGTTCTTCGTGGTCGCCGTATGGAAGGAAGTGCTCACCGTCGCCGCGTTGTCGGCGGGCCGACGGAATCCAGCACTGCGGACCGAGCACAGTGAGGCGGCCCGATGACCGCCACCACCGGCGTCGTGCTGATCGTCGTCCTCGTTCTGTTCTTCGCGCTCCTGGCGATCCGGCTGCACGTTGGCCTGTCGCTGATGGCGTCCGCGTTCGTCGGGGTGCTGCTGTTGCGCGGTACCGGCGCCGGCGTCAGCACCGTGGCCAACCAACCGTTCAGCACGGCGGCCAGTTACTCGCTGACCATCATCCCGCTGTTCATCGTGATGGGGATCTTCGCGGTGCGAGCCGGGTTGGCGCAGGCCGGTTTCGACCTCGCCTCGGCGGTCCTCCGGCGCCTTCCGGGTGGGCCCGCGCTGGCCTCGCTGGCCGGCTCCGGGATGTTCGCCGCGGTCACCGGATCGAGCGTCGCGACGGTCGCGACCATGGCCCGGGTGTCCACCGACGCGATCGTGCGCGCGGGCTACAGCATCCGCCTGGCCGCGGGTGTGGTCTGCGCCGGCGGCACACTGGGAGTGCTGATCCCACCGTCGATCGTGCTCGTGCTCTACGGCGTCGTGACCGAGGAGAGCATCGGCCAGCTGCTGATCGCGGGCATCGGGCCCGGGCTGCTCACCATCGCGGTCTACGCGGTCACCATCGTCGGTCTGGTGATGTGGCAACGGCGGCGCGCCGGTGTCCGCTCCGGTGAGCCGACCACCGAGCAGGCCCCCGCCGACGACGGAACCGCCGCCGCGAACGACGAGCCGGGCCGCCTCGACATCATCGGATTCCTTTACCTGGCAGTGATTTTCGCCGTGTCGATCGGCACCATCTACCTGGGGCTGGCCACGCCGACCGAGGCCGCGTCCTTCGGTGCGCTCGCCGCCCTGGTCGTGCTCTTGCTGCGGACGCGACCGCCGGCGTGGATCCGTGAGGTCGGCGAGGCGCTGCGCGAGGCCGTCGGCCTGACGGCGATGACCTTCCTGCTGATGGTCGGCGCCGGCGTGTTCACCTATGTCCTCGCGCTGAGCGGGGCGAGCAGCTCGCTGGTGAACGCGGTCACCGCGGCGGACCTGCCGCCGTATCTGGTCCTGGTGCTGTGCCTGGCGATCCTGTTGCCGCTGGGCATGTTCCTCGACGGCATCTCGATGATCCTCATCGCCGCACCGCTGCTGCATCCGATCCTGACCGGTTACGGATTCGACGGCATCTGGCTCGGGGTGCTGGTGGTGAAGGTCGCCGAGATGGCGCTGATCACACCGCCGGTCGGGATGAACGCGTTCGTGTACTCCGGGGCCGTGCGTGAGGCCGGGCTGGGCCGCATCTTCCGCGGCATCGTCCCGTTCATCGTGGCCGACCTCGTGGTGGTCGCGTTGCTGATCGCCTTCCCCGCGATCATCACGTTCCTGCCGTCGATGTCGGGTGCGCAGTGACCCGTCAGGGCACGATGACGATCTTGCCGGTGAGGCGCCATGTGCCTAGGCGATCATCCACAGCACGAGGCTGAGCACGAAGGCGCTGAGCCCCAGCGTCGTCTCCAGGACCGTCCACGTCTTGAGCGTCGTCTTCACGTCCATCCCGAAGAACCGGCTGACCAACCAGAACCCGGAGTCGTTGACGTGGGAGAGCACCGTCGCCCCCGCCGCGATCGCCATCACCAGCGCGGTGAGTTGCACACTGCTCAGGTCCGCGGTCGCGACGGCCGCGCTGAGCAGGCCGGCCGTCGTCGTCAGCGCGACGGTGGCCGAACCTTGGGCGACGCGCAGCAGTGTGGAGATGACGAACGCCTGCAGGATCAGCGAGATGCCGAGGTTCGACAGCGAACTGCTCAGCGCGTCGCCGATACCGCTGAGCCGCAAGACGCCACCGAACATGCCGCCCGCACCGGTGATGAGGATGATCGCGCAGATCGGTCCCAGCGCCTTGTCGAGGATGTCGCTCACGTCGGCCATCGACCGGTTGCGCAGTCCGAGCACCAGCGTCGCCACGATCACGGTGATCAGCAGTGCGATCG
Source organism: Mycobacterium sp. GA-2829 (assembly GCF_001499965.1). Lineage (GTDB taxonomy): Bacteria > Actinomycetota > Actinomycetes > Mycobacteriales > Mycobacteriaceae > Mycobacterium. The sequence continues at coordinate 60,769 of NZ_LQIT01000016.1, read as the reverse complement.
ACGTGGTGCCGACCAGTTTGAGGTACTCCGCCCAGGTGGCGTCCTCGGAGATCACGCCCGCGGTCTGCAGGGTGTCGACCACGGTGTTGCACGAGATCAGCACGAACGGCAGCAGCAGCACACCGAGCACGGTCATGAACGCAGGCGGTGTGCGGGTGGCGGTGCGGGCAGTGCCACCCGCGGCGCCCGGCGCGTCGGCGGGCTCATCGGTGCGGCCGCCGTTGATCTCACCGAACAGCGAGGTGGGGATGTCGATGTACACCCGGCGGCCGATGATCTGGGAGACCAGGAACGCGCCGACGTACCAGGACAGGACCGCGACCGGGACGCCGATCAGGAGCGTGAGACCGATGTTGGCGCCGAGCAGTTCGGCGGCCGCGACGGGACCGGGATGCGGTGGGACCAGGGCGTGCATGGCCGCGAACGCACCCGCGGCCGGGAACGCGTACAGCAGCAGCGAGCCGCCGAAACGCCGCGCGACGGTCATGATGATGGGCAGGAAGACGACGAGCCCGGCGTCGAAGAAGATCGGGAAACCGAACAGCAGGGCGGCCACGCCGAGGGCCAGCGGCGCCCGCTTCTCCCCGAACCGGCCGATCAGGGTGTCGGCGAGAACCTGTGCGCCGCCGGTGATCTCGAGGAGCCGGCCGATCATCACGCCGAACCCGACGAGTAGGGCGACCGAGCCGAGGGTGTTGGAGAAGCCGTAGGACAGCGCGCTGGGGACGTCGCCGACGGGGATTCCCGCGGCCAGTGCGGTCAGTGCGCTCACCAGTACCAGCGCCAGGAAGGCGTGCAATTTCACCTTGATGATCAGGAACAGCAGCAGCGCGACGGCGGCCGCCGCGATCAACAGGAGCGTGCCGGTCCCGTATGCGGGATCAATGGCCTCCATGCGAACCTCCGACCAGGGTGCTCTCCATCGCTACTCCTCGCGAATCCGTTGTGTGGACGTAACTCTCGATGATCGAGTCGATGCTCTGGGCGACGTCGATGACGACGCCCCCCTCGTCGGGTTCGAGCGGCTCGAGGGTCTGGAACTGCGACGCCAGCAGCGTCGCGGGCATGAAGTGTCCGGGCCTGCTCGCCTGGCGTCTGCCGATGGTCTCGACCGTTCCGGCCAGGTGCAGGAACTCGACGTCGGGGCAATGGCTGCGCAGTTGGTCGCGGTACCGGCGTTTGAGCGCCGAACAACTCATCACGCCCCCGCCGTGGTGGCGCGCCAGCCACTCACCGATCGACTCCAGCCACGGCGTCCGGTCGTCGTCGTCGAGCGGCTGGCCCGCGGTCATCTTCGCGATGTTCTGCGGCGGGTGGAAGTCGTCGGCGTCGGCGAAGGGGACCCGCAACCGCTGTGCGAGCGCCGCGCCGACCGTCGATTTACCCGACCCCGATACGCCCATGACGACGATCGGTGATGCCATACCCTCCACCTACTCCCTGTGCTCGACATCACATAGCGTGCCGCAATAGGCATACTATTGCAAGAGGCGGATCGAAAACATCAGGTGCTACCACTGGGCGCAGGCGTCTGACATGATTTGTGCATGCTCGATCGGCACGTCGCAGGCGCACTCCACGGCAGTCTGGTGACTGCGTTGGGGACGGCGATCGTGTCCGGTCGGTACCTGCCCGGGGCCATCCTCACCCTCGACGGGGTGAGCGCCGAACACGCGGTGTCGCGCAGTGTCGCCCGTGAGGCGATCCGGGTCCTCGAGTCCATGGGGATGGTCGAATCCCGTCGCCGCGTCGGGATCACGGTGCAACCCGCCGAGCAGTGGAACGTGTTCGACCCGATGCTGATCCGCTGGCGGTTGGACGTCGGTGATCGCACCGGCCTGCTGGTCTCGCTGTCGGAGTTGCGGCTGGGCTTCGAACCGGCGGCGGCGGCACTCGCCGCGCGGCGCGCCACCCCGCATCAGTGCCGTGTGATGGCGTCGGCGGTGTCCGACATGGTCGTGCACGGACGGTCCGGCGACCTCGACGCATACCTGCTGGCGGACAAGCTGTTTCACCAGACCCTGCTGGAGGCCAGCGGGAACGAGATGTTCCGCGCGCTGACCGGCGTGGTCGCCGAGGTGCTCACCGGCCGCACCCAGCACGGGATGATGCCCACCAAACCCAACATCGACGCGATCGCACTCCACGACGAGGTGGCGCGGGCGATCCGGATGGGCGAGGCGAAGCAGGCCGAGGACGCGATGCGTGCGATCATCGACGAGGCCGCCGCCGCGGTGGTCGACGAGACGACCTAGGCCGCTTCGGTAACGATTCGAAACCCGTTGTGTTGCAGGATGACACCTTGACGCTGAACAGTCGCTGAGAACCACTATGGTCACGAGGTGCACCGGCGAACGGCCCTCAAGCTCTCGCTGCTCTTGACAGCGGCCGCGGCGCTGACCGAGCTACCGGTGGCCTCCGCGGAGCCGAGCCGCTGGCCGGCGGACCGCGCCAACGCCTGGTACGCGCAGCAGGGCTGGCTGATCGGCGCCAACTACGTCACCTCGACGGCGGCGAACCAGATCGAGATGTTCCAGGCCGGCACTTACGATCCGCGCCGCATCGACGCCGAACTCCGCCTGGCCCGCCAGGTCGGCTTCAACACCGTCCGGGTGTTCCTGCACGACCTGTTGTGGGCCACCGACCGGGCCGGCTTCAGCCAGCGGCTCGCGCAGTTCGTCGGCATCGCGGCCAGCCACCAGATCAAACCGATGTTTGTCCTGTTCGACTCCTGCTGGGATCCACAGCCGAAGGCGGGCCGTCAGCGCGCTCCGGTCGCGGGCGTGCACAACTCCGGGTGGGTGCAGAGCCCCGGCGCCGCCCGCCTGCAGGATCCCGCGTACACCCGGGTGCTGCAGAGCTACGTCACGGGCGTGGTCGGACTGTTCCGCAACGACCCACGCGTACTGGCGTGGGACGTATGGAACGAGCCGGACAATCCGGCGAAGGACTATCGCAAGACCGAACACGAGGACAAACAGGAACTCGTCGCCGCGTTCCTCCCACACGTCTTCCAGTGGACCCGCGCCGTCAACCCGGCCCAACCGGTGACCAGCGGTGTGTGGCAGGGCCACTGGCGGGATCCGAAGCGCCGCAGCAAGGTCGCCAGTGTGCAGCTCGACCACTCCGACATCGTCACCTTCCACAGCTACGGGAATCCGTCCGAGTTCGAAAACCGCATCGACGAACTCACCCCGCTGGGCCGTCCGATCATCTGCACCGAGTACCTGGCGCGGGGCCTGGGCAGCACCGTCGAAGGCGTTCTGCCGGTGGCGAAACGACGCAACGTCGGCGCCTACAACTGGGGTTTCGTCGCAGGCCGGACGCAGACGTATCTGCCGTGGGACTCGTGGAAGAAGCCCTACACCGAAGCGCCCGACCCCTGGTTCAGCGACCTGCTGCGCCCGGACGGAACGCCATACGCGGACAAAGAGATCCGCGTGATCCAGAAGCTCGCCGGGGTGGCGGACGGCTGACCGCTCAGCGGTAGCACCGCGGCACCGTCCAGTGCGCGCCGAACTCGTCGTTGAAGTGCTCGGGGTCGAACGGGCTGTCCCCACCGGCGGGGAAGCTGGTGAGCTCGCCGAACACGATGCGGCCGTCGAGGTGGTACAGATCAACACGCACGAAATCGGTTTCCGCGCCCAGCTTCTCGGCCAGCTCGATCATCTCGCCCAGCCGCGCGGGTGGTGGCGGCACGGGGTCCGCCCACGGCAGCCCGCCGCGCAGCGGTACGTGTTCCCAGTTCGGGCGGAAGAAGTCCCGCGTGCGCCTGTCGAAGCGGCCGGTGTCGACCTGGATGTAGGCACACTTGCCGTGGAAGACGAACAGTTTGTAGTCGTCCGGGATCGCGCCGTCGTCGCCGGTCAGGAGTTCCTCGACGATGACGCGGCGCGGCATCTGCCCGTACACCCATTCGCGGTTCGGACCCTGGCCGTACAGCTGCGCGACCCAGCCGCGGGCGATGCGGACGATCTCCTCGCGGGGTGCGCACTCCGGCCGGACGTGTCGGTAGGTCCAGTCACCCGGCGTGGTCGGCAGCCGGGCCTCGCGCGGCGCCCGGTCGGAGACCACGATCGCGGCCCCGCTGCCGTGGGTCGGCTTGACGACGTAGGCGTCCGGCAGGTCTACCGCGAGCAGGTCGGCGGGGTCGTCGAGGATCGCGAAAACATGCGGGAGAATGTGTCCGCCAACCGTTGTCGCGACGTAGTCGCGGACCGCGGCCTTGTCGGCGAACGTCACCACCAGCGCCCGGTGGTCGCGCAGCATCTTGTACCGCACCTTGTCGCGGAACGTCCGCGGATCGCGGGTCCGCCAGAGCCGGACCGCGCGCACGATGCGGCTGCGCTCGCGCCATCGGACCTCGGAAGGTTGCACCCGGTCAGCTGAAGCGGACGTGCATCGTCGCCAGGCCGAAGATCTTCTTGCCCTCCGACTTCGCCGCGACGACGACGATCCCCGAGCGCGTCTCCGGGTCCAGCGACTTGATCCTGCCGCTGAACTCGATGTCGGCGCCCTCCTTCGCGGACACGATCGCCGGGGCCGACAACCGCACCGCGTAGCGGGTGACCGCACCGGGGTCGCCGGTCCAGGACGACACGAACCCGGCGCCGAGGCCCATGGTGAGCATGCCGTGGGCGATCACGTCGGGCAGCCCGGCCAGCTTGGCGATGTCCTCGTCCCAGTGGATCGGGTTGGCGTCACCGGCGACACCGGCGTAGTTCACCAGGTCGCCGCGCGACAGGCGGGTGTGTCGCACCGGGAGCTCGTCGCCGACCTTCACGTCGTCGAACGACGGTGTGCCCGGGGTGCGGGTCACCCCGCCCTGGGCGATGCGGATCTCCCCCTCGGGGCGTACTTCCTTCTCGTAGTGGCCGTCGAGGCTGCCGACCCCGGAGAAGTCGACGTCGTGCATCATCGCGTTCTGCACGGCGGCCTTGACCCCGGCGTCGATGTCGTCGGCGGTGACGCCCACGACCGTGGTGTGCAGGGTGTGCACCCGCTCGCCCTGGGTGTCGGTGAACGTGTTGGTGACGGTGATCATGTCCCGGCCGGCGATCCTGCGCACTGACGTCAGCTCGACGTCGATGACCAGTTCGTCGCCGTCGACGATCGGGCGGTGCTGTTCGAAGACCTCCTCGGTCTGCAGGTAGGTGTCGTAGCCGACGACGATCTCCTCGAACATCCGGCGGTTGCACTGCATACCGGGTGCGGAGGTGAACGTCAGCGGCGCCACCAGCCCGGAGTAGCCGAGCTTCGCCGCGGCGTCGACGTCCCAGTGCGCCGGGTGGTAGTCCTGCACGGCACGCGCGTATTCGCGGACCTTCTCGCGGCCCACCAGATACGTGGTGTCCATCTGGTAGAAGTGGCCGACCCGGGCTTCGAGCGGCGACGCGTCTGGTGCTGCAGTCATGAATTCACACAGTAACCGGCGGGTCAGGCCAGGCCGTCGCCGAGCTTGGTCAGCAGCGCGGTGAGCTGCCGGACCTCGTCGGGATCGAGGCACGAGAACATCGCGTGCGCGGCCTCGGTGTACTGCCCCCGCCAGGCGCGGGCCTGCTCCCGGCCGGCGACAGTGGTGGTCAACCGCACGGCGCGGCGGTCGTCGGGGTCGGGTGCGCGGGCGACCAGACCTTCCCGCACCAGCGCGTCCACCAGACTGGAGGCGGTGGCCTGGGTGACGCCCACGGCCCGCGCGACCTCCGCGGACCGGACCGGTTGCATCCGTTCGATCTCGGAGAGGAGTTTGGAGCGGGGAGTGGACACGCCGCTGTCGCCGAGGCGCTCGTCGAAGGTCCGGACCACCGACTTGGCCGCACGGCCGAACGCGTCGGCGAGCGCGGCGGCCGCGTTTCGGTCAGTCGCTTGCTGGTCGGACACGGAAAAACTCCTCGGAATCGGTTGACCAGACTATCAGCCTTCATATAGTTTGATGACAGATAGTTAGAGACCGAAGTAACTACGAAAGGCTCCGCCATGTCGAAGACGTTCCCCCTCGGCCGCTTCACCGTGCGACGCGTCGGCTTCGGCGCCATGCAGCTGCCCGGCCCCGGTGTGTTCGGGCCGCCCCGCGACCACGACCAGGCGCTCGCGGTGCTGCGCCGCGCGGTCGAACTCGGTGTCGACCACATCGACACCGCCCAGTTCTACGGGCCGAACGTCTCCAACGAACTGATCCGCGAGGCGCTGCATCCGTACCCGGAGAACCTGGCGCTGGTCAGCAAGGTCGGCGCCGTGCGCGACGATCAGGCCAACTGGCTGCCGGCCCAGGAACCCGACGAGTTGCGGCGCGACATCGAGGCCAACCTGGCGACCCTGGGTGTCGACCGGCTCGCGGCGGTGAACCTGCGGGTGTTCGGTGACGAGGCGGGCGGTGCCGCGGTCGACCGTGCGCTGTTCGACCGGCAACTCGACGCGATGGTCGCCGCCCGCGACGAGGGTCTGATCGCCGGAATCGGGCTGAGCAACATCTCCCGCGCCCACCTCGAGATCGCGCTGGAGCGCGCCGAGATCGTGTGCGTGCAGAACGCGTACAACCTCGCCGAGCGGAGCGCCCAGCCGGTGCTCGACCTGTGCATCGAGCGGAACATCGCGTTCGTGCCGTTCTTCCCGCTGGGGTCGGCATTCGTCGCCGACAACCCGGTACTGGGACATCCGACGATCAAACGTGTTGCGGCCGAACTGAACCGCACCCCGGCGCAGATCGCACTGGCGTGGACGCTGAACGTGGCGCCCAACGTGCTGCTGATCCCGGGCACCTCCTCGCTCGCGCATCTCGAGGAGAACCTGGCCGTGGCCGACATCGAGCTGCCGGCCGACCTGGATATCTAGACCGGGTCGACGAGGAACACGGGAATCTGCCGCGACGTCTTGGTCTGGTACTCGGCGTAGGGCGGATACGCGGCGACGGCGAGCGCCCACCAGTGCTCCCGTTCGTCGCCCCCGATCTCGCGGGCGACGCCCTCGAAGACCGTGTCCCCGTCCTGGACCGTCACCGAGGGGTTCGCCTTGACGTTGAAGTACCAGCTCGGGTGCTTGGGGTCGCCGCCCTTGGACGCGACCATCGCGTAGCGACCGTTCTCCTCGACCCGCATGAGCGGGACGTACCGCTTCTTGCCGGACTGGGCGCCGGTGGTGGTGAACAGGACGACCGGGCGGTCGAAGACCTCGACGCCATCGGTGGTGCCTTGTTCGAGGATGCGCTGGGTCTGATCACGGACCCAGTCGGTGGGGCTCAGCTCTGCGTGTTCGGTCACCCCGCCACCAACGACTGCGACGCAGCGAGATATTCCCTGACCGAAAGCCCCGAGAACCGGCCAGGCGTTGTCACTGTCACACCGGCACGACTACCTCTTCACAGGGTTCTGCTCGCCAGGGCGCCAAGCACTTCAACCCCACCAAGGGCGTGGCGCTGCTGGAGCTCGGTGAGGTCGCCGACGCCGCGGTGTTCCTGGATTCGCACCTGGCCAAGCGCGTGACCGGCCACATGCTCGTCGTCGACGCCGGCCACATGCTGCTCACCGGGTACAACCACGACGCGACTGACTGTCCCGACTTCGGGCAGTCCGCGCTAGACAGTCCACCCGGTGGCCTGTGGCCACGACTCAACGTCCTTGCCGTTGCATCGCAATTTCACGTACTGATGCCCATGCTCGGAAGCTTCGGCTGTCCTGTCGGCAAATACACGCCGCGCCTCGCCCTCCGAGCTCTGGACGAGGGATCGCTCTTCTGCACCGTTGCTCGGATCGCCTCGGTCGTAGAGATCTGCCACGACGACTTCCCACACCTCTTTCACGACACCTCCTTGTGTTCCGCGGTGTACCCGATGTGTGCGGGATGACTCATACGGCGACCGTGCGACCTCGCAGACTCAACGGGCGCCCCGCACCAGCCGCCGGGCGGCACTCGAAGCACCTCGACGATGGTCCTCCCCACGATCTCGAGGTCGAACTTGGCGCGTCCTCGGAGCCGGGGGATCGTCTCGGAGACCAGCGACCGGGATGCGGGCTACGGGCTGTACGGCGACTTGTGCACGTTTACGAGCGGTGAGCGCTCCTGATCGTGCACCAACAGCGAGGGTGCCTAGACGGAGCTGTGCCCTACCCTCTCGATATGACCAGTTCCGACATCACCGACGCTGTCGCGACCGCCGGCGCGGCCATCGAGAAGGCCGTCGCGGTGTTCATGCTGCATCCGGAGACCTACGGCGCGAGCGTGGCCGCCGGCTACGAGAACCCGCTCGCGGGCTACGTCGCCGGCCGCGGCGGTGTCCTGGGCGAAGCCACCGGCGCGACGGTCGCCGCGGTGTTCGCGGTGTTCGAGCCGACGGGGTTGGCGGCGCTGTGGGAGGAGGGCGTCAAGGTGCGCGGGGCGGCCGGTGCGTCGCAGGTGTACTGGGACCAGACCGCCGATTTCGGCCGCAAGTACCTCAGCGGCGCAGACGGTTTGGCGCGTATCGCCGAGCTGGGGGAGAAGCTGATCGCGGCAACACCGATCGCCGGGCTGCCGCTGTACGCGGGCTGGCGGGCGATGCCGCTCGCCGACGACACCCCCGCCCGGACGCTGCAGGTGATGTTCGTGCTGCGGGAGTTGCGCGCCGGGCTGCACTTCAACGCCCTGTCGCTGTCGGGCATCACGCCGATCGAGGCGCACATGCTCAACAAAGGGCCGAAGTACGCCGCGATGTTCGGCTGGCCGGAGCCGTTCGCCGATGGCGCGGGCAAGAAGGACCGCTACGACGACGCCGAGGCGGCGACGAACCGGCGGATGACCGAGTTGTTCTCTGCCTCACTGATTTCAGCGGAGGTTGAGGAGCTCGCCCGGCTCAGTGCCGCCGCGCTGGCGACGCTGAAGATCAACGTCCCGAGCTAGCGGCGCTTGGGTGAGACCCGCATCGTGATGCGGGCGGTCACGAAGACGGTGCCCTCGGCGTCGCTGATCTCGACGGGAACGACGAGTTCGACTGGCGCGTCGTCGAATTCGGGGATCGAGTCCAGCCGCGCGGTGGCCGTGACCGCGGTCCGCGCCTGCGTCTTGTACTCGACGGTCATCCCGACCGGGATCCACCGGTGCGTGGCGGGCACCGTGGCGTCGGTCATCAAACCGCCGGCCAGTTCCGCCATGTTGCACGAGGCGATCGCGTGGAACGATCCCAGATGGTTGTGCACCCCGCGCCGATTCGGCGCCGTTGCCCGGCAGTAGCCGGCGCGGAGTTCCTCGACGGTCGGGTGGACGGTCCGGAAGAACGGGGCCTTGACGCACACCGCCTGGCTGAAGAACCACTTCCCCAGCGGGACCTTCCGCAGGGTGTTCCAGATCTTGAGGTTGGGGCTGACGGGGGCGGTCATATCGGTTCCTTCACTGTCGGTTTCGGTGTCGGCGGAGTGAGCGCCAGCACCGCGCGGACCGCGGCGGCCAGGCGTTCGCGGGCGGCCAGGCCGGGTGGCTGAGGCCCGTGGATGAGCAGGGCCGTCGGGAGTTCGACCACACACGTGCGGATCGCCGCGACCGCGTTCCGGTCGCGACGGCCCCACATGCGTTCGGTCAGGTCGACCAGCAGCGCGGTGAGTTCGGCGTCGAGGGTTCGCAGTTCGTCGGCCAGCGGGGCGGGAAGTTCGCCGGACCCGAGCAACTCGTCGCGGGACAGCGCGAGCAGGTAGCGCGCCGAGGCGGGGTGACGATCGAGGAATGTGGCGGGGCAGTCCGCCGCCGCGACCACGGCTTCCACCGCGGAGGTGTTCGCGTCGAGCGCTTTTCGCTGCTCGTCGAGGTACCGCCGGGCAGCGCGCAGCCAGACCCGGCCCAGCAGGCCGCCGCGCGATCCGAAGGCGTGGTAGATCGCCCCGTTGGACACCTCCGTGCGGGCAGACAGCGCGCGGATGGTCACCGCGCGCGGCCCCGACTCGGCAGCCAGCTGCTCTGCCGCATCCAGCAAGGGGTCGAGGTCGATGACGCGTGGGCGGGGCACGCACGCACAATAACAGAGCAGGTGCTCTGCTATGCGGCCGCTAGGCTGACGTCCGACGCCCACCCGTCCGCCGACCACTGGAGCCACCATGCGGCCGAGCACCGCCGAGGCCATCCGGCCGTTGTCCGTCGCGATGAAGGAGGGTTCGGCAAGCGAACACGACGCCGCCGAACAGTCACCCTTCGTGACCGAACTGCTCGCGGGCCGGGTCAACGCAGCGGGGTACGCCGAATACCTGCTGCGGCTGCGGATGATCTACGAGGCGCTCGAGGACACCGTCCGTGCCCACCGCGCCGATCCACTGGCGGCCGCGATCCACGATCCGGCGCTCGAGCGGCTACCGGCCATCGACGCCGACCTGCGGCACTGGGCGCCGGGAGCCGGCCATGACATCGATTCACCGGCGGCGCAACGCTATCGGGACCGGATCGCCGAGGCGTCCTGGGGCGGTGCGGTGCTCGCCCACCACTACACCCGCTACCTCGGCGACCTGTCCGGCGGACAGGCCATGGGCAGAATCCTCGACCGCGAATTCGGCCTGCGCGGTGCGGGTTTGGCTTTCTACGCATTCCCGATGCGGGTCAAACCGTACAAGGATCGGTATCGCGACCGCCTCGACGGTCTCGGTCTCGCCGCCGCCGACGTCGACCGCGTGGTGGACGAGGTGCGGATCGCGTTCGGCCTCAATCAGGCCGTGTTCGACGAGCTGGCCACCGAACTGCCGCGATTCCGGCGCTGAGCCAGCACGACCACGCTCACCGCCAGCGCCGCCGCACCCGTGAGCGAGGCGACGAGCACAGGGGTCGACTCGTGCAGGCGCACCGCGATGCCGATCAGCGCCCAGATCAACACCAGCGCATAGGCGATGTCGCGGTGCAGGTACGCCACCGTCAAACCGAGCGCGCCGGCGACCACCACCATGATCGCGCCCCACGTCGGTTCGGAGAGCCCGAACCCGGACCAACCCGCATCGTCGAGCGTGATCGTCGCGTTGGCGATGGTCGCCACCGAGATCCAGCCCAGGTAGACGCGGAACGGGATGTGCACCGTCCAGAACTCGACCCGCGAGGTGGCGGGCCGCATCGCCTGCAGTCGGTAGATGGCGATGAGCGACCCCAGCAGCACGACCATCAACAGCATGCTCAGCGGGAATCGGTTGTGGTGCCAGGCGAACAGCCACGTGCAGTTGGCCACGGCGGTCACGAGATACCAGGGCGCGATCACGCGGGCCGCGCCGCTGTCGCGGTGTCCGCGTGCGGAACTCAGGCTGAGGTAGACGCTGTAGGCGATCAGCCCGAGGTAGATGACGCTCCAGATCGAGAACACGTAGCCGGCCGGGACGAAGTACACCTCGAAGCGGCGGGTGACGTCGCCGGTGGTCTGTCCGTTGATCGGCAACCCGTTGGCGAGGTAGTTGACGAACAGCGTGGCCGCCGTCGCCAGACTCACTGCGACCGGCAGCAACAACGTCGCGGCCGACCGGCGTTCGACGGTCCGACTGGACATGGGGACACTCCTCTAAGTCGGGGATGCCCCGTAGATGCCCGTTACGGGTGGTTTCGAACCGCGGCGTGCACCGCCGCCTGCACCCCGTGTCCGGCGGCGACGATCGGTTCGACCGAGCGCATCGTGCGGCACAGCACGAAGGCGCCCTCGAGCGCGGTCAGCGTGATCATCGCCAACCGGCGGCACTCGTCCTCCGACAGGTCGAGTTGGCCGAACCATGCGCCCAGGCCCGTCAGCCAGCTCTCGAACACATCCGCGGCCTCGACGCGCAGCCGCTCGTTCGTGCTCGCCACCTCCAGCGCGATCGTCTCGATCGAACATGCTTCGCTGTAGTCCTGCGCCGCGAGATCGGCACCGGCCCTGGCGAACAGTTCCGCCATGCCGTCGAGCGGATCGATGTCCGACAGCTGTGCGCCGACGAACTCGCCGTACCGCACGCCTTCCCTCCGGATGACCTCGACGCTGATGGCCTCCTTACCGCCGGGGAAGTGGTGGTAGATCGAGCCGAACGGCGCCTGTGCGGCGGCCGAGATCTGCTTGAGCCCGGTGGCGGGCATGCCCTGACGGCGGTACAGCTCGGCCGTCGCGTCGAGGATGCGGGTCCTGGTGTTCGGCTCTGCCATCGGATCTCCCTCTTGCTCGACGTGCCACGACAGCATATCGTCGGCCTGACTAGAACGATCTATCTAGGAGGTGACCGATATGCCGTCGGTCGACGTACCGTCCGGATCCATCAACTACGAGGACACCGGCGGGGACGGTCCCGTCCTGGTGTTCGGACACGGTCTGCTCATGGACGGCAGACAGTGGCGCAAGGTCATCCCACTGCTGGGCGGCTATCGGTGCATCACCCCGACGTTGCCGTTCGGCGCGCACACGGTGCCGATGCATCCCGATGCCGACCTCACGCAGACGGGGGTGGCGAACATCCTCGCCGACTTCCTCGACGCGCTCGATCTCTCCGACGTGACCCTGGTCCTCAACGACTGGGGCGGTGGGCAATTCGTGATCACCGAGGGGCGGGACAAGAGGATCGCGAAGCTCGTGCTCTCCTCCTGCGAGGCGTTCGACAACTTCCCGCCCAAACCCGCGCGGCCCGCCGCGCTGCTGTGTCGGCTGCCCGGCGGCGTCTGGGTGCTGAGCCGGATGCTGGGCACCCGGTTCTTCCGGCACAGCAAGCAGGCATACGGCGGGTTGGCTCGAGCCGGGTTGCCCGACGCGCTGTTCGACGAGTGGTTCCGGCCCACCGTCGAGAGCGCCGAGATCCGCCGTGATCTGGGCAAGTTCGCGACCGGTTCGCCCTCACGCGGGCGGCTGCTCGAAATGTCCGCGGGGCTGGCGGGTTTCGACCGTCCGGTGCTGGTGGTGTGGGCGCGCGAAGACCGGATGATGCCGCTCGCGCACGCCGACCGGTTGGTGGCGCTGTTCCCCGATGCGAGGAAGGTGGTCGTCGACGACTCGTGGACGCTGATCCCCGAGGACCAGCCGGAGGCGATGGCCCGCGCGCTGCGGGAGTTCGTGGGCTGAGTGCGCCCTGCGCGAGCAGACACAGAATCGCGTTGCGCGAGCCCGAATCACCCGAATCTGTGACTGCTCGCGCGTAGGTCAGGCGATGCGGACTTCGTCGCCGCCGCCGATGGTGCCCCCGGTGATGACCGCGGCATAGAGCCCCGCACAGGGATTGAGGCCGAAATCGCCCGCCTCAACCCGGTTGTGCTCGAGCGGGTAGCGCACCGACTGCGGGGAGCGGCCCAGCGCGCCGTGCTCCAGGGTCGGCACCGAGCAGCGCGGGGTGGGGATGGTGCCGCGCAGCTCGACCTCGCCCACGCGGATCGTCGCGTCGACCCAGTCGTTCTCGAGGAACGGCGGCGTCCCGGCGGGCGTCTCGATCACGAGGTTCGGGCGGTAGCGCACCGCCTCCTCCGGGTCGAGGCCGATCGCGTCGAGGGTCGCCGTGGTGATCAGGTGCACCGGCGCATCGTCGACGAAGGCGCCGCCGGGCGTGCTCTGCGCGATCTCCAGCAGCGCCGCCTCGATCTCCGCGTCGAGGCCGTGGGTGAGCACGTCGATCGGATCGGACCGCTCGACCACCGCGCCTGCGGACCGCTCGTCGGCCAGGTGCACGCCGCGGCCGACCAGTTCGGAGACCGGTCCGGCGGATTCGCCGACGGGTACGGTGTGGCCGTCGGGCAGCGTCACCTCGACCCCGTCGGCGCCGGTGGTCGCCGTGCACTGCAGCAGCAGCCGCCACAGGCGGGGGTTCTTGGCGGTCGCGACCCGGCCGGTCTCGTGGTCGATGTAGGCGTAGCGCCGGTCACCGCCGACGCCGAGCACGGTCACCTCGATCGAATCGCACAACTCGCCGAGCATCGACTTCACCGGATAGCGCCGCAGCGCGGCCACCCGGCCGGTCACGTCTGTACTCATCGTCATCAGACCACGAGCCTACGGAACGCGGCGTCGACCGCGTCGGCGATCCCCGCGTCGGCCGCGGCGCCGGCCAGCGCCTCGGCGACGATCGCGTTCGGCTCCCGGGCCAGGGTCACCAACCCCACCGTCGGGCCGGGCCCGTTGTCGGCCATCGGCCGCACCGCGAACCCCGGCGGGACACCGAACGCGTGCAACCACGCGTGGGAGGCGATCGTGGCCAGACCCAGACCGGTGACATGGGAGTACAGCGCGCCGACCGTGTCGGCCTCGACCACCGGGGCGAAGCGGGCGCCCGCCGCGGCCATCTGGGTGTCGATGATCCGGCGGTTGCGCATCTCCGGGGTCAGCGCGCACAGGCGCAGGGCGGCGGCATCCGCCCACGCCACCGGTCCGTCGTCCCCGCCGAAGTCGCCTGCGGGTGCCAGCAGGACATAGCGTTCCCGGTACAGCTCGAGTCGGTGGTACCCGACGGGCACTTCCTCGTCGAGGTACGTCAACCCGGCGTCGATGTCGAAATCGGCCAGCCTGCGGACGATCTCGCGTGACGGTAGCGCCTCGACCCGCACCGCCGCGGCCGGGTTGCGCTCGAGGAACCGCGCGGTCAGCAGCGGGCTGACCGGCACCGACGTCGGGATTGCACCGATACGCGCGGTGGTGGTCAACCGGCCCCGCATCCGGTCGATGTCGGCGAGCAGGTCGTCACGCTCGGCGAGGATGCGGCGCGCCCAGGCGATCACCCGGGTGCCCTCGTCGGTGAACCCCTCGAACCGGCGGCCGCGCCGCACGATCACCACGCCGAGTTCGCGTTCCAGCCGCTGGATCGCCACCGACAGCGTCGGCTGACTGACGTGGCACGCCGCGGCGGCCCGCCCGAAGTGCCGCTCCCGCGCGAGCGCGACCAGGTACTCGAGTTGTTGGATCAGCACGTTGCCGTGCATGTACGCCTCACTGGGATGATAGGTGTCGCCTATCGAAGCATTCCGGATCGCGAACAGCAAACACTTGTCCCGGGATGCGCGTGTTCCGTACGGTCCACGCGTGACGCCGGCGGACACCACAAGATACGACTTCGACGAGAACGACGTGGTGGTGACCGGCGAGAAAGGCTATGCCGCAGGCGTTCCCGCGGTTCTTGTCTCGCTGCGGCGCGGGGTGGAGCAGATGGGCGTGGCCCGGACCGCCCGCACACTGGCGCGGCTCAACCAGCGCGACGGGTTCGACTGCCCCGGCTGCGCATGGCCCGAGACTCCGGGACACCGCAAGCACGCCGAGTTCTGCGAGAACGGCGCCAAGGCCGTCGCCGAAGAGGCGACCACCCGGCGGGTCGGCCCCGAGTTCTTCGCCACCCACGCCGTCGCCGACCTGCTGGGCCGCACCGAGTACTGGCTGGGCCAGCAGGGCCGGTTGACCCACCCCATGGTGCTGCGCGAGGGTGCGACCCACTACGAACCGATCGGCTGGGACGACGCCTTCGACCTGATCGCCACCGAACTCCGCGCTCTCGACTCGCCGGACGCGGCGGCGTTCTACACCTCGGGCCGGACGTCGAACGAGGCCGCGTTCGTCTACCAGCTGCTGATCCGCTGCTTCGGCACCAACAACATGCCCGACTGCTCGAACATGTGCCACGAATCCTCCGGCACCGCACTGCAGGAGAGCATCGGTATCGGCAAGGGTTCGGTGTCGGTCCCCGACCTCGAGCACGCCGACCTGATCCTGATCGCCGGGCAGAACCCCGGCACCAACCATCCACGGATGCTGTCGGTGCTGGAGAAGGCGAAAGCCAACGGCACCAGGGTGATCGCGATCAATCCGCTGCCCGAGGCGGGGCTGCTGCGGTTCAAGGACCCGCAGAAGGTGCACGGCGTGGTGGGCGACGGCGTCGCGATCGCCGACGAGCTGCTGCAGATCCGCATCGGCGGCGACCAGGCGCTGTTCCAGGGGTTGGCCAAACTGCTGCTCGAGGCCGAGGACCGCAACCCCGGAACGGTGCTGGACCGCGCGTTCATCGACGAGTACTGCGCGGGTTTCGACGCCTACGCCGAACACATCAGGGCCGTCGACCTCGACACCGTCGTGGAGGCCACGGGGCTCACGCGCACGCAACTCGACGACACCGCGCAGGCGTTGATCGCATCGTCGAAGACCATCGTGTGCTGGGCGATGGGACTGACCCAGCAGACCCACGGGGTGGCAACTATCCAGGACGCCACCAATCTGCTTCTGCTGCAAGGCATGATCGGCAAACCGGGCGCCGGCGTGTGCCCCGTGCGCGGACACTCCAACGTGCAGGGTGACCGGACGATGGGCATCTACGAGAAGGCGCCCGAGACGTTCCTGGCCGCGCTGGACGCCGAATTCGGGATCACCACCCCGCGCGCCCACGGCCTGGACTCCGTCGACACCATCCGCGCGATGCGCGACGGCCGGGTGGGCGTATTCATGGCGATGGGCGGCAACTTCGTATCGGCCACCCCCGACACCGCGGTCACCGAAGCCGCGCTGCGCACGTGCGCGCTGACCGTGCAGGTGTCCACCAAACTCAACCGGTCCCACCTGGTGACCGGCCGGACCGCGCTGATCCTGCCGTCGCTGGGTCGCACCGACCGCGACGTCGTCGACGGCCGCAAACAGGTTGTGACGGTGGAGGATTCGATGTCAGTGGTGCACCTGTCCCGGGGTGGCCTCAAGCCTCCGGGCGATCAGGTGCGCAGTGAGGTGGCGATCGTCTGCGGGCTGGCGCGCGCGCTGTTCGGTCCCGATCACCCGGTGCCGTGGGCGGAGTTCGCCGCCGACTACGACCGGATCCGGGACTCCATCGCCCGGGTGATCCCCGGCTTCGCCGACTTCAACACCCGCGTCCGGCAGCCGGATGGGTTCGTGCTGCCGCACCCGCCCCGCGACGAGCGGCGGTTCGCCACCGCGACCGGCAAGGCCAACTTCGTCGTG
Source organism: Mycobacterium sp. GA-2829 (assembly GCF_001499965.1). Lineage (GTDB taxonomy): Bacteria > Actinomycetota > Actinomycetes > Mycobacteriales > Mycobacteriaceae > Mycobacterium. The sequence continues at coordinate 43,917 of NZ_LQIT01000016.1, read as the reverse complement.
AACCCGCTGCGGTGGGTCCCGGTGCCGCAGGGCCGGTTGGTGCTCCAGACGCTGCGCAGCCACGACCAGTACAACACCACGATCTACGGTCTCGACGACCGCTACCGCGGGGTGAAAGGGGGTCGGCGCGTGGTGTTCTGCCATCCCGACGACATCGCGTCCGCCGGGTTCACGGCCGGGGAGCGGGTGGATCTGATATCCGAGTGGCCTACGGTCGACGGGAGCGTCGAGGAGCGGACCGCCGAGGACTTCCGGCTGGTGCCGTACCGGACGCCGCGGGGTAACGCCGCCGCCTACTATCCGGAGACCAATCCGCTGATCCCGCTCGATCACGTTGCGGCGAAGTCGAATACGCCGGTGTCGAAGGCGGTGGTGGTGCGGCTGCGGCGGCGGGACTAGATCGCCGAGCCGCCGCCGTCGACGTACAGCGTCGACCCGGTCACGAAACTCGAACGTGGCGAGGCCAGGAACAGCACGGCCTGCGCGATCTCCTCCGGCCGCGCGGTACGTCCGAGCGGCAACGTCTTGGCGAGGTCGGCGACGAACTCGGCCAGGTCCTCGGCGCCGGGGGTGCTGGTCGGTCCGGGCGAAACACTGTTCACCCGAACGCCATTGGGACCGAACTCGGCGGCCCAGGTGCGGGTCAGCGATGCCAGCGCCGCCTTCGTCGCACCGTAGACCGAGGTGCCGGGGAAGCCCTTGTCACCCGCCGGCGACGTGATGTTGACGATGGCGCCGCGTCCGCGCGCGGCCATCCCCCTGGCCACCTCGGCGACCAGGAAGAAGGCGCCGCGCACGTTGGTGCCGAACATCGCGTCGTATGAGGCGAGGTCCTGCTCGAGGGTGGACGCGGCGGGATAGACGCCCGCGTTGTTGACGAGGATGTCGACGGCCCCGGCCTCGTCGGCCAACTGCCGCACCGACTCCAGGTCCGTCATATCCGCCTGGACGAAGCGCACCTTGCCGCGAAGGCTCTGCGCTGCCTGGGCACCGCGTTCGGGATCGCGGCCCGAGATGACGACCTCGGCGCCTTCGGCGGCCAGCAGCCGGGCCGATTCCAGCCCGATGCCCGACGTACCACCGGTGACGAGCGCGATCTGATGTTCGAGTTCCATGGGAGCTGCAACGTAGATCCGCGGAATTGCTTCCCGGCGCGTCATCCCCACGCGCTGGGATCGCCACCGGCGGGCGGGTTCAGCCGCGGTTTGAGCCGCCCGCCCGGCATCGGCGGCGCAGGCAGGCGCTGCACCCGGCCGTCGTAGCCGCGCACCTGTCCGAACCGCTCGGATTGCGCCTCCCACTCGGCGCGGTACCCGACGATCTCGTCGTGGGTGCGGCCGATGAAGTTCCACCACATCAGCACCGGCTCGGTGAACGGCACCCCGCCGAGCAGCATCACCCGCGCAGGCTGGTCTGCGGGGTTGGTCAGCGTCAGCCGCTCGGCGCCCGGCGCCATGTAGCCGAGTTCGGCGGGCACCAGCTCGGTGCCGTCGAGCAGGACCGGGCCGAGGTCGACGAGGACACCATGCTCGAACTCGGGCGCGACGTCGAGAGCGACCTCGGCACGCGGATCGAGTACCAACTCGGCGCCGAGCAGCGGGGTATGGGGCACGACGGGGGAGGTGTGGCCGGCGAAGGTGCCGAGCAGTACCCGGGCGGTCGCGCCGTCGACGCGGACCGGCGGGGGCACGGTGTGGTCGAACCGCCGGGGAACGTCGCGGGCATGGTCGGGCAGCACCACCCACAGCTGCACGCCGTGCAGGGTGGCGGTCGCCTGCCGGCCGGTGTGGGTCGACACCTCCGAATGCGCGACGCCGTGGCCGCCGGTCATCAGGTTGAGCTCGCCGGGACGGACCAGCGCGTGCACCCCGCTGCTGTCGCGGTGTTCGATCTCGCCCTCGAAGAGCCAGCTGACGGTCTGCAAACCGGTGTGCGGATGCGGCGGCACGTCCATGCCGCCGGTGCGGCCGACGTCGTCGGGACCGTAGTGGTCGGCGAAGCACCACGCCCCGATCGTCGAGCGCGCCCGCTGCGGCAGCGTGCGCCGCACCGTCATCGCCCGCGGTCCGCCGAGCGGTACCGCGCGGCTGGTGATGACCTCGACATCGCCCATGGCATCCATAGTGGCCGTCACCCTGGATTGGAGCGCGGTGCCGAGCCCCGCTAAGTTCCCTCGGGTGATGTCCTTCGCCGCTGGAACCGCCGCGCGGTGGCTCGCCCCCTTCCTGACGGCCGCGGCCGTCGCCGGTGTGGGCGCCCTCGCCGAGCCCGTCAACGTCGACCCCGTACCGGCCGTGCAGCTGGTCAGCGACGCCAACCCGCTCGTCGGGCGGCCCTTCTACGTGAACCCGGCCTCCAAGGCCATGCGGGCGCTGGCCGGCAACCCCGATCCGCTGCTGGACCGGGTCGCCAACACCCCGACCGCGTACTGGATGGACCACCTGTCCACACCGTCGGTGGATGCGAAGTACATCGCCGACGCGCAGGCCGCGGGCACGATCCCGATCCTGGCGCTCTACGGCATCACCAACCGGGACTGCGGCAGCTACGCCGCGGGCGGGTTCGGATCAGCAGGGGCGTACCGGTCGTGGATCGACGGCGTGGCCGGCGCGATCGGCGGCGGTCCGGCCGCGGTCATCCTCGAACCCGACGCGCTGGCGATGATCGACTGCCTGTCCCCGGGGCAGCAGCAGGAGCGCATCGAGCTGATCAGCTACGCCGTCGACACGCTGACCCGCAACCCGGGCACCGCGGTCTACGTCGACGCCGGGCATCCCCGCTGGGTGCCCGCCGATGTGATGGCCGGACGGCTGAACCAGGTCGGCGTGCAGAAGGCCCGCGGCTTCAGCCTCAACACCGCGAACTTCTTCACCACCGACGAGTCGATCGGCTACGGCGAGACGATCTCGAACATGACGGGCGGGTCGAACTACGTGATCGACACCTCGCGCAACGGCGTCGGGCCCGTCGACAGCGACTCGTGGTGCAACCCGCCCGGCCGTGCGCTGGGCACCCCGCCCACCACCGCGACCGCGGCTCCGCACGCCGATGCGTACCTGTGGGTGAAGCGGCCCGGCGAGTCCGACGGATCGTGCGGTGGCGGTGCGCCGAGCGCGGGCACGTTCGTCAGCCAGTACGCGATCGACCTGGCCCGCAACGCCGGCTGGTAGGCAGTAGCGGGTCGAGCAGCGCCAGCTCCGCCCGGCTGACCCATGACGGGTTGGACTGCTGCGGCGAGCGCAGCACCTCCAGCGTTTCCAGGCCCGGCACCGCGCGCAGTTCGGCGGCCGTCACCGGCGCATCGAACAGCGGGATCTCGACGGGTACGTGCAGCCCGCCGTCGCGGTCGGTGGTGACCTCGCCGGTGATCCGGCCCGCACCCCAGAACCCGCGCTGAGGGTGGGCCGACACCCAGAACAGCACCCGCTGCCCGGCGCGGATGAGCCGGACGCGGTAGTTGTCGGCGACGCACCACGACGGTTTCGCCGCACCCGCCGCGCGCATCGGTGCCACGGGCGTGACGCCCGGATTGCATTTGATCACCCAGGCGCCGAGCGCATCCAACGAGACCGCGCGCGTCAACGGCGCCGCTCGGGTCCGGTGAGCCGGCGGAGCACCGACCGCCGGGGCAGGTTCTCGGTGCCGTAGACCTTCGGGTTGATCAGCCGGCGCGCCGGTTCGAGCAGACGCAGTGCGCGGCCCAGGGTCTGGGCCGAGGGCGTGTCGGGCAGTGAGGCGCCGGTGGTGGCGGGCATACCGGTGCGTGCACGGTGCACCGGATCTTCAAACCTCGCGTTCGCGGCGGCCGGGAAACGGCAGAAGACCTCGGTTGGTGGTGCACGTGGGGGAACGCATTGTGGGACTGCATCATTCGTCGCCGTAGGCGGCAGCGCATCCTGACGTTCTTCGACGCCCAGCTGCGCTAGTCGCTGGCCTGGGCGCCGCGCACATGGGCGGCCACCCATTGCGCGGCCAGCTTCACCAGACCCGACTGCGGATAGGTGACGTGCGCGTCGAAGTCGCGGCCCGGCGAGCAGATCGGGTCGTTGGTGTTGCACAGGTCGGCGGTGCGCGCGCCGAAGTCCGGGCTCATCCGGGTCAGCGGCTGACCGATCCGCGCCGACGGGTTGCCGAAGACCGCGATGGCCGCGACGTGCGGGACGGCGGCGGCCGGGAGTGGCGCGCGGTACCCCAGCGCGGCGACCGGTGAGGTCGCGACGACGTCGATGACCGCGGCCCCCTGCGAGTAGCCGCCGAGGACGATCGCGGTGTCCGGACACTTCGCCGCGGTCGTCTGCACCCGCAGGCTCGCGTCGGTGGCGCCTGCACCCACCTGGGCGAAGTCCCACGACGCCGGGTATCGCACCGCGTAGGTGTTGACCGACTTCCCCTTGACCATCGGTTTCAGCGTGTCGACCAGGGCCTTGCCGACCACGCCGATGCCGGGCGGCTCGTCGGTGCCGCGGGCGAAGATCACCTCGACATCCGGACACTTCGCGGCGGCGGACGCGGTCGGGGCGCCGATCAGCGCGAGGGCGGCGAGTGTGGCGAGCACCGTCGCCACCCGCGCGGCATTGTCGACGAACACGTCCGCTCCTCGGCCGGGGTGATCTTGGTAGCCATTCTGTACCCAAAGGCCCCAGAATTCACTCCAGTCACACGGGTCACTCCGCGTCGGGGACGTCGGTGATCCGGTCGACCACCCGCAACAGCCCCTCGTCGGTCCGCGCGGTCTCCGGCCGCCCGCCGAGTGCGCTGTGCAGCGCGTGGTAGTACAGCCCGTCGCCGATCAACTTCACCGCCCGTGCGGCCTCCCGGCTGCCGAGCGCCTCCTGCAGGATTCCCAACCACTGTTCGGACGCGGATTCGATGACCTCTCTGGCCCGTTCGTCGCCGGACTGCTGCAGTCGCGACACCGCCATCAGCGCGCGGTCCAGCGGTGTGCCCGCGTAGTGCGAGGACCGCACGTAATACCGGGCCGGGCCCTCGGGGTCGGTGCGCATCCGGTCGGTGTCCTCAGCGGCCAACGCGACGAACCGCTCACACAGCGCGGCGGCGAGCTGATCCTTGGCAGGGAAGTGATACAGCAACCCGCCCTTGGAGACGCCGGCCTTGGCGGCCACCGCCTCCAGGGTCGCGTACCGCTCGCCCTCGACGGCGAGCAGATCCTCGTAGGCGTCGAGGATGCGTTCCCGCGCTGAGGTCATCGGGCCACCCTACGACGGGGCCTGACGCAGCGATTCGGAACTGTACCGTCCGGACGGTATAGTCATCCGGTTGCCGGTGCGAGGTCGAAGGGAGTTGCGGATGCGCGCGTATCGCGAGGTGATGCGGACGCCGCGGGTGCTCAACATCACCGCCTCGCAGCTGTTCGCCCGGTTGCCGCTCGGCATCCTGCCGCTGGCGATCCTGCTGCGCGTGCACGGTCTGACCGGGTCCTACGCCGTGGCCGGCGCCGTCGCCGCATGGGTGAGCGTCGGTCAGGCCGTGGCGATGCCGATCACCGCGCGGCTCGCCGGGAACGTGGGCATGGTCCCGACGCTCGTGGTCTCGGCCGCGGTGAACGGCGTCAGCCTGCTCGCGCTGGCCTGGTCCGGATGGTCGCCCGCGGCGCTCATGGCCCTGGGCCTGCTGGTCGGGTTGTCGGTGCCGCCGCTGATGCCGGTGGTCCGCGCGCTCTACCCGCAGATGATGCCGCGGGATTCGGTGCGGGCGGTGTTCGCGCTCGACACCACCGCGCAGGAGCTGATCTGGGTGGTCGGTCCGGTAGCCGCGACCGTGCTCGCCTCGTCGGTGTCGACCGCGCTGCCCCTGCTCGCGTCGGCAGCGATCACCGTGCTCGGGACGGCGTGGTTCCTGTTCGGAGCGGGTGAGCTCCGGCCACAGACCGCGACGAAGAAGACCACGTTCGGTCGCGTGCTGCTGAACCGGGCGGTGGTGATGGCGATGGTGGCCACACTCGGCCTGGTCGCCGCCTTCACGGCGCTGGAGGTGGGCGTCGTCGCCGCCCTCGGGGGACACGGTGTCGCGGCTGGGGTGGCGATCGCCCTCGCGAGCGTCGGATCGCTGCTCGGCGGGTTGGCCTTCGGCCATCGACAGATCGGGCTGGTCGGCGTCGTCGCGGCGCTGGCGCTCGTCGTGGTCGGGGTCGCGCTGTTCGGAGTCCTCGACGACCCGGTGCTGCGGTTCGCGAGCCTGTTCGTCTCCGGCGTCGGATTCGCGCCGGCGATGGCAGCGCTGTTCCACATGGTCTCCGTCGAGGTCGACGAACACCTGGCCACCGAGGCGTTCGGCTGGCTCAACAGCGCGATGCTCGGCGGCGGCGCGATCGGCACCGCCGCGGCGGGGGTCGCCACCCAGTCGCACGGCGTCCTCGGGGCGATCGTCGTGTCGGCCGTCCTCGGTGGGATCGCCGCCGTGAGCCCGATCCTCGCCCGGATGACGGGCCCGCTGCACAGCCTCTCGGGTGCGTCCCAGCCCGCTCTCGCGGTCACCCACTGACCGGAGAGCCGGCGTCGCGCAATGGGACGATGAGCGCGTGACCGCAACCCTCGTCGCGAAGAACCTGGCCGGCGGGTTCGCCCACCGCACCCTGTTCGAGCGGCTCGACGTGACCGTGGCGCCCGGTGACGTGGTCGGCGTCGTCGGCGCCAACGGCGCGGGCAAGAGCACCCTGCTGCGGATCCTGGCCGGTGACCTCGCACCGCTCGAGGGTTCGGTCAGCCTGGCACCCGCCGACGCGTTCGTCGGGTGGCTGCCCCAGGAGCACGAGCGCGTGGCGGGGGAGACCGTCGCCGCCTACATCGCACGCCGCACCGGATGCGCCGCTGCCACCCAGGCGATGGAGCGGGCGGCCGAAGCGTTGGCGGATCCCCAAGGCGCCGGTGATGATCCGGCTGAGGCGTACTCCGTCGCCCTGGATCACTGGCTGGCCACCGGGGCGGCCGACCTCGAGGAGCGCCTGCCCGCAGTGCTGGCCGACCTCGGCTTGGACACCGATGCGGTGCAACCGCATTCGACACCGATGACCGCATTGTCGGGTGGGCAGGCGGCCCGGGTCGGGCTCGCGGCACTGCTGCTGTCCCGCTTCGACATCGTGCTGCTCGACGAGCCGACCAACGACCTGGACCTCGACGGCCTGGCCCGGCTCGAGGACTTCGTCCGTGATCTGCGCGGTGGGGTCGTCCTGGTGAGCCATGACCGGGAGTTCCTCGCCCGCAGCGTGACCCACGTTCTCGAGCTGGATCTGGCGCAGAACACCACGAAAGTGTTCGGCGGCGGATACGAGAGCTACCTCGAGGAGCGGGAGGTCGGCCGCAGGCACCGGCGCGAACAGTACGAAGAATTCGCCGAGAAGAAGGCCGACCTGGTGGCGCGCGCCCGCGTCCAGCGTGAGTGGTCGAGCCAGGGGGTCCGCAACGCGATCCGCAAGGCGCCCGACAACGACAAGATCCGCAGGCGCGCGGCCACCGAGTCCAGTGAGAAGCAGGCGCAGAAGGTCCGGCAGATGGAGAGCCGGATCGCCCGATTGGAGGAGGTCGGGGAACCGCGCAAGGAGTGGACGCTGCAGTTCACGATCGCGGCGGCGCCGCGATCCAGTGCGGTCGTCGCCACCCTCGACGAAGCCGTTGTGCGGCAAGGCGATTTCGTCCTCGGACCGGTGTCGCTGCAGATCGATGCCGGGGAACGGATCGGCATCACCGGACCCAACGGGGCGGGGAAGTCGACACTGCTGCGGCTGCTGCTGGGACGTCGCTCGCCCGACGCGGGCCGGGCGAGCCTGGGCGCCAACGTCGCGATCGGCGAAATCGACCAGGCGCGAGCAGAGTTCACCGGCTGCGAACGGCTCGTCGACCGCTTCGAACAGACGGTGCCGTCCTGGACCACCGCCGACGTGCGCACCCTGCTGGCGAAGTTCGGGCTGCGCGCCGACCACGTCGAGCGGCCGGTCGACGAGCTCTCACCCGGGGAGCGCACCCGCGCCGGGATGGCGCTGCTGCAGGCCGTCGGCGTCAACGTGCTGGTGCTCGACGAGCCGACCAACCACCTCGATCTGCCCGCCATCGAACAGCTCGAGCAGGCGCTGGAGAGCTATGAGGGCGCTCTGTTGTTGGTGACGCACGACCGTCGGATGCTGCAGAACGTCCGGCTCGACCGCAGCTGGCGCGTCGAGAATGGGCGGGTCACCGAGCTGTAAGTGCTACCGATCCGTGACGGCGAGTCCTGGAAACTTTCGCCCACGTCAGTCCATGGTTACCATCTCGGTCTGAAACGCGGACCGGCGGAGAGGATGGTGTGCCGCCATGACGGACGAGCGTCCCGACGAGATCGACCGACTGGAGAGCGTCAGCGAGGCCATCGAGTCGCTGCAGACGCTGTTCTCGGGTGAACGTCCACTCGACGAGCTCCTGCAGCAGGTGGCCGAATCGGGCGCCGAGGCGATTGCCGACGCCGACGCCGTGAGCATCAGCGTGCTGGCCGATCCGAGACCCCGCACCGCGGCCTGCACCGATGACCGCGTGCTGCCGCTCGACCGGGTCCAGTACGACTCCGGCCGCGGCCCCTGCCTGGAGGCGGCGGATGTGCGTCGCCCGGTGCGTGCGGTGATGGCCGCCGACGACGATCGCTGGCCGGAATTCGTCGCCGCTGCGCGTGAGTGCGCGATCACCGCGACGCTGTCGGTGCCGCTGCTCGTCGACCGGGTAGGCGACAACCCCGAGCTGGTGGGGTCGCTCAACGCGTACAGCACGACCGCGACCGCGTTCGATCCGTTCGACGAAGCGCTGGTGCGGCTGTACATGCAGACCGCCAGCCTGCTGATCACCAACGCCCGGCACTGGCAGCGCTCCCGCGACACGATCGAGCAGCTCCGCGAGGCGCTCACCTCTCGGTCGACGATCGATCAGGCCAAGGGCGCGTTGCGCGCGGTGCACGGCTGCTCCGAGGACGAGGCGTTTCAGCGGCTGGTCAAGGAGTCGCAGAACACCAACACCAAACTGCACACCGTGGCGCTCAAGTTCCTCGACTCGCTGGGTTGAGCCTGGTCAGCATCGGGTGAGCTCGCGCTCGACGATCTCGACCTCGTCGCGGCAGGGCTCTCGGTGGTCGGGGGTCTGGTGCACCGCGGCATCGACGGCGCGACGGATCTGGCGCAGCAGTCGGCCGGTAACTGTGATCGGCGAACTATGCATGACACCCAGTGTACCCAAGTGCTAGCAATTGTTAGCACCTTGCTAGCGCCGCCGTGGGGACCCGGGGCTCGGGTGATAGGTTGCGCGCATGCAGCTCCTGCGTGACGCGGTCGTGCTGATCCACATCGTCGGCTTCGCCTTGACCTTCGGTTCATGGGCTGCCGAGGCGGTGGCGCGGCGTTTCCGGACCACCCGTCTGATGGACTACGGCGTCCTGGTCTCACTGGTCACCGGCCTCGCGCTGGCGGCGCCGTGGCCCGCCGGGATCGACCTCAACTACCCCAAGATCGGCGTGAAGCTGGTCATCCTCCTGGTGCTGGCCGGCCTGGTCGGAATGAGCAACGCGCGCCAGCGCAAGCGTGACGAGGTCGTGGCGCGGCCGGTGTTCTACGTCATCGGCCTGCTGTCGTTCGGCGCGGCGGCCATCGCCGTGCTGTGGTGACCGCCGCGATCTAGCGACGCGGCGGCCGGGGCGAGGGCGGCCGGTTGGGTGCCGGCGGGTGTGCACGGAACGGCCGGGTCGGCGGGTCCATGAGGATCGGCGCCGCGGGGGCGCGCAGCCGGGTGGTCGGCGGTTCGACCATCGGCGGCGGCGGGGCGCCCAGCTTCATCGGCCGGGTCTCGTTGTCGCCCGCGCTCTGTTCGAGCAGCACGCCCCGCGCGACGCGGTCGAGCGCGCCCTGGACCTGCATGCGGTCCGGTCGGCCACCGAACTCCTCGGATTGCGCGAGGGTGTCGGTGAGCCACTTCGCGATGACGTCGCGCGCCGCGTTGACCTCGGTGGCGCCGGCGGGTGTCAGCGTGAGGAAGTCGCCCGTGCGGGTGGCGTAACCGGTCGCGACCAGGCGACCGAAGGTCGGTTCCAGGATCTGGCGGGGCACCCGGCGCTCGTCGGCGATGGCGTTGAGGTCGGCGGTCCCCATCACCGCGGTGTGGCGGTAGATCTGGATCAGCGCCCACAGCCGCGCGATGTCGACCCTGCTGCGCGAGGTCCGGGCCACCGATTCGAGGTCGATCCCGTGGCTGCGCTGCAGCAGCCGGCCGATCGCGACCTCGAGTACTTTCTCGGGCGACGTCTGGGTGGGCATGCCGAAGCCCTCGCCAAGGTCGGTGCTGCCGCTGGCGGCCGCGTCGCGCAGGGGCACCTGTTTGAGGAACAGCGCCAGCACGAACCCGACGATCGCGAACGGCGCCGCGAAGATGAACACCTGACTCAGCGAATCGGCGTAGGCGTTGATGATCGGGGCGGCGACGTCCTCCGACAGGCGGTGCAGCGCCTGCGGTGAGGTGGCCGCCTCAGGTGGGGCGCCGCTGGTGGCCATCGCCTCGGGCAGCCGGTCGTCGAGGAAGTTCGCGAACAACGAGCCGAAGATCGCCGCACCGAACGAGCTGCCGATGGTCCGGAAGAACGTCACCCCGGAGGTGGCCACGCCGAGGTCGGTGAAGTCCACGGTGTTCTGGACGACCAGCACGAGCACCTGCATGCTCAGCCCGATGCCCGCACCGAGCACCAGCAGGTCCAGCGACTGCACCAGCGTCGAGGTGCCCGGCCCCATCTGTGACAGCAGCACGAAGCCGAGCGCCATGATCGCCGTCCCCGCGATAGGGAAGATCTTGTACCGGCCGGTGCGGCCGACGATCACACCACTGCTCAGCGACGTGACCAGCAGACCGAGCACCATCGGCAGCGTGCGCAGACCCGAGGCGGTGGCCGAGACGCCGTCGACGAACTGCATGTAGGTCGGCAGGAACGTCAGCGCGCCGAGCATCGCGAAACCGACGACGAACGACAGCACGCAGCACACCGTGAACACCGGGTTGCTGAACAGACGCAGCGGCAGGATGGGTTCGGCGGCGCGTTTCTCCGCGAACACGAACCCGACCAGCGCCGCGACGGAGCCGGCGAACAGCCCGATGATGATCGGGGACCCCCACGCGTACGTGGTGCCGCCCCAACTCGTGGCCAGGGTCAGCCCCGCCGCGCCGAGACCGACGAGCACGATGCCGGCGTAGTCGAGCACCGGCCGCGCCGTCCTGGCGATCTCGGGAATCGCCACCGCCGCGATGCCGACCACCACGATGGCGATCGGGACGTTGATCCAGAACGCCCACCGCCAGGTCAGGTGGTCGGTGAAGAAGCCGCCCAGCAGCGGGCCGATCACGGTGGTCACACCGAACACCGCACCCAGCGCCCCCTGGTACCGGCCGCGTTCCCGCAGGGGGATGACCTCGCCGATCACCGCGACGGCGGTGACGGTGATGGCGCCGCCGCCGATGCCCTGCAGGGCGCGTGCGGCCACGAGCATGCCCATCGACTGCGCGAGCCCGCACAGCACCGAACCCGCGAGGAAGAGCAGGATCGCGACCTGGAAGACCTTCTTGCGGCCGAAGATGTCGCCGAGCTTGCCGACGATCGCGGTCACGATCGTGGACGCCAGCAGGTAGCTCGTCACCACCCACGCCTGGTGTCCGGCGCCGCCGAGGTCGGCGACGACGGTGGGCAAGGCGGTCGCGACGATCGTCTGGTCCAGAGCGGCGAGCAGCATGCCGAGGACCACGGCCAGGAACACGAGGTTCCGCTGCCGGATGGTCATCGGTTCGTCGGCGGCCGACGGCGTGGCCTCGGCGTTCACCGGCGGTGACCCTGACACGGACAAGAACGGTCCTTCCTCTGGCACGCAACGACTTGGGGGGTTACCCACATCGGTGCGCCGCGACACCCGTCAGCCGCGCACCGGCGAGCTGCGCTGTACCGAACACGTCATCGACGGGTCGGAGGCGATTCCCGAGGCGTTCCCGACGATGTTCGAAGGCGGTACGGCCGGCAAGATGGTCGCGAGGATCGTCTGACGGCTATCCGTGCACGACGTGGTGAGCCGCTAACGCCTCGTTGACAACGGATGCGTCGGCAGCGTTGCCGCGCAACGGGATCGATGCCGCGACGAACTGGTCCGGCCGCACGAGGTAGAGGCGGTCGGACCGCAGCGCACCCCGGGTGTCGGCGCCGAAATCCCGAGGGCCGTCGATCCACGCCGGACCCTCCGGCCGGATCACCCGGCCCGTGCCGTAGGTGTGCCACTGCCACGCCATGGAGTCCAGAGCGCGGAGGTTGCCGCCCACCGGCGGTAACCGCAGACCGACGACGGGATCGCTCGCCCAGGACGCCCCAGTGCCCGGGAAGTGGTAGCGGATGCGGTACTGGCCGATGTAACCACCCATCCGCGCGCCGAGGGGTGTGCGGTTGACCACCGGGAAGAACCCGAACGCCAACGCGCCCAACGTCTTCCGCAACACGGCGGCGGAGGGTCCGCGGCGGCCGATGACCGTGAAGGCGCGGTCGGTGACGTTGACGAGGGTCAGCGCGACCGGTCTGCGTTCCCGCTCGTACCGGTCCAGCGCCCGCCCGTCGATCCGGTGTTGCGCCACATCGGCGAGCAGCTGCGCCAGGTTGTGTGCGTCCTGCAGTCCGGTGTTCATCCCCTGACCGCCGACGGGGGAGTGCACGTGGGCGGCGTCGCCGGCGAGGAACACCGATCCGACCCGGAACTTCGACGCCACCCGGTGGTGCACCCGGTACGACGAAAACCAGTCCACCGGGCCATGGGGCAGCCCGAACTCGGTGACGAAGGCCGAGAGCGCCTCGTATTGGGTGAACGTATCGGTTGCCGCCAGGCCCACCAGCCTGACGTGCCCGGCGGGTCCGAGCGGGAACACCGCCACGAACGTCCGCTCACCGAACCGAATGTTCACCGCGTCGTCCGGTACACCGCGCACGTCCCGCGTGTCGGCGACCCAGAACGTCGCATCGTCGGTGCGGCCCTCGAACGGCAGGTTGAGCTCGCGGCGCACCGCCGACGCGGCGCCGTCGGCCCCGATGCACCAACGCGCCCGTACCCGCAGCAGCGCCCCGTCGGGACCTTCGACCAACGCCTCGACGCGGCCGTCGGGGGCGGCGGACCGGTCCTGCAGATCGACCAGCCGGTGCTGCCAGCGCACGTCGCCGCCCGCGGCGGTCAGCGCACCGCCGAGCAACTCCTCGTTATGGCTCTGTTCGAAGATCTGCACCCCGGGGAAGGGCGTCGCCCCGATCTGGAAGCCCGAGAGGTTCGGCCCCACGCCCCGGGGTGAGCCGCCGACCTGAATCCGCAACGCGGAGTTGGCCTTTGCCAAGACGGCATCGGCCAACCCGAGTTGGTCGTAGACCTCCATCGTGCGGGCCTGTACGGCCAGGGCGCGAGACTCCCGGGTGGGGCCGGCCTTGCGGTCCACGAGGATCGCGGGCACACCGCGGCGCGCCAACACCAGCGCGGCCATCAGGCCGGTCGGGCCGGCCCCGACGACCAGGACATCGGTGTCGGTGACCGGCAGGTCGTCGAGGCGCACGGCAGGTGACATGAACGTCACCGTAGGCGGATCAGGCCAGTGCGGCCAGTGCCACTTCGGGGTCGTAGCCGCCGAATCCGGCGAGCTCGCCGTCGCGCAGCCGGTTCACCCAACCCGCATCGGCCAGCAGTGCCCGGCCGATCGCCACGATGTCGAACTCGCCGGCGTCGAACTGCTCGACCAGCCGCTCGACCGATGCCGGCTGGATCACCTGGCCGCGTTTCTCGCTGCGGAACTGGGTCTCCAGGCCGACCGAACCGACGGCGATCACCGGCAGTCCGGCGACCTTCTTGGTCCACCCGGCTAGGCTCAGCTCCGGGTCGTGGTCGGGGAACGCGGGCACGTAATGGCGGCGGGTCGAGGGGTGGAACACGTCCACACCCGCCTCGACCAACGGGGCCAGCAGCTGCTCGAGCTGCGCCGGATCGTCGGCGATCGACGCGGTGTAGTCCAGACCCTTCCACTGCGAGAAGCGGAAGATGACCGGATAGTCCGGGCCGACCGCGGCGCGCACGGCGGCCACCACCTCGGCGGGGAAGCGGGTCCGCGCGGCGAGGCTGCCGCCGTAGCCGTCGGTGCGGGAATTGGTGCGCTCCCAGAAGAACTCGTCGAGGAGATAGCCGTGCGCGCCGTGCAGTTCGACGGCGTCGAAGCCGATCTGCTTCGCGGTGTGCGCGCTGCGGGCGAACAGGTCGGCGACGGCGGGGAGCTCGTCGGTCTCGAGGGCGCGGCCCTTGGGCCTGCCGAGTCCGTCGACGCCCGAGGGGCTCACCGGCGCGACGCCGTCGGAGTCGGCGCGTTCGGCGCCCTGGTGCCACAGTTGCGCGGCGATGGTGCCGCCCTCGGCGTGGACGGCGTCGACGACACGCGCCCAACCGGCGAGCACGCCGTCACCGGCGAGGGTGGGGATGGAGTACGGGTGACCCGCGGTCGGATCCGGCAACCGGACGCCTTCGGTGATGATCAGCCCGACACCGCCCGCGGCGCGCCGCCGGTAGTACTCGGCGACATCGGCTCCGGGGACGCCGCCCGGGGAGGCCTGCCGCGTCATCGGTGCCATCGCGAAGCGGTTGGGCACGGTCAGCGTGCCGACGGTCAGCGGTCGGAACAGATCCTGGGTAGCCACGAGGGATTCCAACAGCAGCGCCGTCGCTCCCATTCCACATCGGTGCAGGTGGATCTAATCTGTGAGCCATGGCTGAGTCCAGGCCCCTGCTGCGGCAGCGCACGGAGGGGCGGTTGGACCGGACCCGCGATCCGGCCATTCTCGACGCCGCGCTCGCGGCGCTGGCCGAGCGCGGCTACGACGCGACCAACATGAACGACATCGCCGCCCGCGCCGGGGTGGGCAAGGCGGCCATCTACCGGCGATGGTCGTCGAAGGCGGCGTTGATGACCGATGCGCTGGTGTACTGGCGGCCCGATCTGCTCACCGACGACGCCCCCGACACCGGAAGCCTCGAGGGTGACCTCGACGCGATCGTCGAGCGCGCGAAGCACAGCGAGACAGACATGGTCACCACCGACCTGGTGCTGCGCGTGGCGTTGGAGGCGGCACACGACCGGGAACTGGCCGCGGCGCTCGACGATCTCATGCTCTACAAGGGTCGGCGCACGTTCACGGCGGTGTTGGCGCGGGCCGCCGAACGCGGCGAGATCCCGGCGGACCGGGACTACTCGATAATCACCGACGTCGTCACGGCGCTGGGTCTGCTGCGCGTGATCGGCGGGCAGTCGGTCGACGCGGCCTTCGTGCGGCGGGTCATCGACACCATCGTGCTGCCGGCGATCCGCGCCGGTTAACCCTCCGAGGGTTTGTCGACCTCGTCCTCGGGCAGGGGTAGCGCCTCGGCCCCGGGCGTCGCCGGGGCCAGCGCCTCGTCCTCTTTCGTGGCGTCCTCGGGCGTTACATTCTCGTCGGCAGATGTCATGCCGACCTGTTACCCGGTCGGGCGCTTCGGTAATCCACCTCCGGCCCCATGTCGAGAATCTCGGCATGACTCCGTCCCAGGGGTGAGCGACCAACTAGGGTCGCCATTTCGGAGGGAGACAGCATGGCCAAGTACCTACTCCTCAAGCACTACCGGGGTGCCCCCGCGGCGGTCAACGACGTGCCAATGGACCAGTGGACGCCGGAGGAGATCCGGGCGCACATCCAGTACATGGAGGACTTCGCCGACCGACTGAAGGACAGCGGTGAGTACGTCGACAGCCAGGCGTTATCGGCGGAGGGCGCCTGGGTCCGCCACGACGGGGCAGGCAAGCCGCCGGTCACCGACGGACCGTTCGCCGAGACCAAGGATCTGATCGCGGGGTTCATGATCATCGACGTCGACTCCTATTCGCGGGCAATCGAATTGGCCGGTGAGCTGTCGGCCGCACCGGGTGCGGGCGGTGAGCCCATCCACGAGTGGCTCGAGCTGCGCCCGTTCATGGGCGTGCCGTCCACCGTCACCGAATAGTGGCTGCTCGCGCACTCGACGAGGCCCCGCTGCGTGACCTCATCCCCGGCGTGCTGGCGGCCCTCGTCCGGCGCGGCGCCGACTTCGCCACCGCCGAGGACGCGGTGCAGGATGCGCTGATCAAGGCCGTCGAGACGTGGCCGTCGGGGGCACCCGACGATCCGAAGGGCTGGCTGATCACGACCGCGTGGCACCGGTTCGTCGACCTCGCCCGCTCGAATGCGGCGCGGCGGGCGCGGGAGGAGCGGGTGGCCGCCGAACCCGCGCCCGGTGCCGCCGCCACGGTGGACGACACGCTGCGGCTCTATTTCCTGTGCGCGCACCCGGCGCTCACGTCCGCATCCGCGGTCGCGCTGACCCTGCGGGCGGTCGGCGGGCTCACCACGAAACAGATCGCGCAGGCCTACCTCGTTCCGGAAAGCACGATGGCGCAACGGATCAGCCGGGCCAAACGCACCGTGAGCGGGGTGCGGTGGGACAGCCCCGGTGATCTGCACACCGTGCTGCGGGTGCTGTACCTGGTGTTCAACGAGGGGCACAGCGGGGACGTCGACCTGGCCGCCGAGGCGATCCGGTTGGGGCGGCAACTCGCCTCGATGACCGACGATCCCGAGGTGGCGGGACTGCTCGCGTTATTCCTGCTGCACCACGCGCGCCGGTCGGCGCGGACCCGCGCCGACGGGAGCCTCGTGCCGCTCGCCGAACAGGACCGCCGGTTGTGGCAGCGGGATCTGATCGCCGAGGGGGTTTCAATTCTGCAGGCGGCGCTGGCGCGGGACCTGCTCGGCGAGTACCAGGCGCAGGCGGCGATCGCGGCGCTGCACGCCGATGCGCCGACGACCGACGAGACCGACTGGGTGCAGATCGTCGAGTGGTACGACGAACTGGTGCGGCTCACCGACAGCCCGATCGTGCGGCTGAACCGGGCGGTCGCTCTCGGCGAGGCGGACGGTCCAGGTGCGGGGCTGGCGGCGCTGGGTGAACTTGATCCCGGGCTGCCGCGGTATGCGGCGGCCGCGGCGTACCCGCACGAGCGGGCGGGGGACTTGGCGACTGCGACAGAGCTTTACGTGGAGGCCGCCGCGGCGGCGCAGAACGTCGCCGAGCGTAACCACCTGACGCTGCGCGCGGCGACGCTCCGGCAACGCCTCCGCGGTTGACGTCTTGCGCTCCCGGCCTACACCAGGGCTGTGGTTGTGCGGCACGGTGCGTGATTCACAACCATGGTGTAGGTGCGGCGCGCAAGGCGGAATTCGCGACGTAATTCAGAACGGCGTGAACCGGTCCTTCCACGACAGCGCCTCTTCCAGTTGCGCGGACGACCGGACCCGCAGCTGGTTGTTGGGGCCAATTCGTGTCGTCGAGAGGTCCTGCGCGCAGGTAATTTGCTGAGCATGCTGTGGCGGCCGGATCATTCGTCCCAATTCCGGGAGCCGTGCCTGTTCTTGCAGTGGGTGCCGGATATGCCGCCGGCGAGTGGATGAAATCTATTGGAACCAAGGTGGGTACCGTGCTATGCGGCGCATGAGTTCGCCGCCCAGTCCCTCTCGCTGGGTAACTGGGCTTTCGCCGATGGCGATTCTGGGCATCCTGATCTGCATCGGCGCGGCGCTGTACAGCGTGGCTCAGACAGTCCTGGCAATTGGGAACAATTCACTCCTGGCTGCGGTGACAGCGGCCGGACTCGGCGTGTTCTTCTGTGGCCTTGTCGCAGCACTCGGCTACACCCTGCTGCCACTCGCCGAGACCCATGCACAGCGAAGTGCTGAAGGTACGACGGTGCGAATCAAGCCTGCCGTCGCGTGGTCATACGGAATCGCCTTGTCCGGGGGAGTAGTCGGTTCGGCGTGCTATGTGGCCATGCTTGTGCGGGGCACCGAAAACCTGCCCTTCGCCGCCGGAAACGGCGGTGTCACGCGGTACCTCATGGTGGCTCTTCTCGTGCTATCCGTTGTCAGCCTGGCGGCGCTGCTCCGCAGTCGCGAACCCGGTTATCTTCGGTTGGGAACGGACGGCATCACGCACGCCGACATGTTCCGGGAACGTTCTGTCCGTTGGGAAGACATCGTCGACGTCACCGACCAAGCCAGAAGGCAAGCCCGAAACCCCATCGTGTTCGTCCTTCAAGACGGCGGACACCTCGTCGTGGCGAACGCTGACCGCTACGGCGACAGCGGCGCCGCGTTGTACTGGATGGCACGCCACTACTGGAATCATCCCGAGAGTCGAGACGAACTCACTGACGGACGGGCGCTCGATCGGCTGCGCTCAGCCCAGTTCGGAACCGAATAGCTCAGACCGGCGCGAACCGGTCCTTCCATGGCAGCGCCTCTTCCAGTTGCGCGGCCAACCGGATGAGCAGCGCTTCACCGGCCAGCGGCGCGACGAACTGCACACCCAGCGGCAGACCGACCTTCGTCCAGTGCAACGGCAGCGAGATCGCCGGTCGCCCGGTCAGATTCGCCAACTGGGTGTAGGGCACCCACCCGAGGTTCTTGTCCACCATGTCGTCGACGATCTTCGTATAACGCAACAGCCGCGCGGTCCGCGTCTTGATCAGCACGTCCGACCCGCGCTGCAGCGCCACCGGCAGATCGAACTCACCGATCTTCGGCGGCGGCGTCGCCAGCGACGGCGTCAACAACAGGTCGTAGGACTCGAAGAACGTCGTCAACCGGCGGGTGTGCTCATGGCGCCGCTGCACCGCATCCACGTAGTCCACGCTGCTCGTCGCCCGACCGAGCGCCGCGATGATGAGCGTGTCCCGCTCGAACGCGTCGTCACCCGCACCCGAAACCCGTTTGGCCTCTGCGAGTTCCCACGCGGTGTACACGAACCACGTCAGCAGGAAGTCCTTGGCGAGCGCCGCATCGTCGAACGGCGCGACCGGTAACTCCTCGACGTGATGGCCGAGGTCCGTCAGCGCCTTGACGGTCGCCGCCACCGCCGCGTACGCCTCCGGATCCGGTGTCGGCGTGATCGCCGCAGGCACCCGCACCCCGATCCGCAACTGCCCGGGGTCCGCCCCGACGTGCGACGCGAACGAATCCGACGGCACCGCAGGCACATACGGCCCGCCGGCCTCACCGCCCTTGATCACGTCGAGCATCGCGGCCGTATCGCGCACCGTCCGCGACACCACCCCCTGCACCGCCGCGCCGTGCATCGACTCGCCGACCGCCGGACCCGACGGGGTGAGCCCGCGGCCCGGTTTCAGCCCGACCAGCCCACAGCAGGCGGCGGGGATCCGGATCGAGCCGCCGCCGTCGTTCGCGCCCGCGCACGGCACCACACCCGCCGCGACCGCGGCCGCCGAACCGCCCGACGATCCGCCTGGCGTCCGCGCCAGATCCCACGGGTTGCGCGTCGGACCCCACGCCTCCGGCTCGGTGATGCCCTTCGCCCCGAACTCCGGAGTGTTGGTCTTGCCGAAGATGTTGAGCCCGGCGTCGATCCACCGCTGCACGACCGCCGCGTGCTTGGCGGCCGACACCGACTTCAGCGCCCGCGACCCTGCCGACGTCGGCAGCCCGGCGTAGTCCTGCGCGAGGTCCTTGATGAGGAACGGCACCCCGGCGAAGGGGCCGGTGAACTCCCGGTCGGGGACAGTCGGGACCTCCCGCACGATCGCGTTGATCCGCGGGTTCACCGCCGCCGCGCGCGCCTTGGCCAGCTCCAGCAGTTCGGCCGCGGTCACCTGCTTATCGGCCACCAAGTGGGCCAGCCCGGTCGCGTCGTGGGCGCGGTACTCGTCGAAATTCACCCCATGACCGTATGTGCCGGGCCCTGCGCGCGGGACGTCACGTCCACTTCGGATCAGCGCCCGCCGTCTCGGCCGACCGCGTGCAGCGCGATCGCGAACGCCGCCTGATCGTGGTGATTGAGCGGGTCGCGTCCGGTGAGTTCGAGGATGCGGGCCAACCGGTGCCGCACCGTATTGGTGTGCAGGTACAGATCCTTGGCGGTGTCGGCCAGCGATCCGTTGGCGGCCAGGAACGCCCGCAACGTGCGGACGTGCTGGGTGCCGCGGCGGCGGTCCATGTCGGCCAGCGGATCGATGAGCTGCTGCCGGAACGGCGCGAGCTGGGCGGGCGGCAGCTGTTCGAGCAGGCTGTCGAGCGTGCTGAGCTGATCGGGTCCGACGCGACGGCCGCGGCGCTGTGCCAGGTCGAGCGCGATGCGGGCCTGCCCGATCGCCGACCCGATCTCGGTGGTGGCCACCAGCGCCGAGTGCCCCGACGGCAGTGACAGGTCGTCGGCCGCGTCCAGCGGTTCGGTGGTCAACATCAGGCACAGATCGGGGGCGTCGCCGACCAACGCGTCGGGCACCGCCATCGACAGCAGGGCCCCCGCACCCGCGGGCCACGCCGAACACATGACGCGGCCCGCCGCGAAACCCGGCCAGTCCAGCAGCTGGCTCAGCGCACCGGGCAGCAGCATCCGCCGCTCGACCAAAGACAGCAGCTGCCCCACCCGTTCCCGCGCCAGCGCGGCCTCGACGTCGCGTTCGCCCTCGGTGGCCCGCACGAACCGGGCGATCAGGTCGAGCAGCGCCGGTTCCGGCGGGCTGCCGCCACCCACCCAGGTCGGTGGGCCGCCGTCGTCGTCGAGCAGGAAGCGGCAGCCCAGGATCTCGCCCGCCGTGTCGAGCAGTTCCCGCGCCGACGCGTGCCGCCGCATCGACGACAGCAGTTCCGGGACCAGCGCGTACGTCGCCCTTGCGGTGGCGATCTCCGCGCCGATCTCGTATTCGGCGACGAACCGGCTCACCGTGCTGAACGGCACGCTCGGCGCGGCGACCAGTACCGGCAGCCCGTGGCCGCGGCACCGGTCGAGTAGCGCGGTGGGCACCTCGTCGTGGCCGTCACCGATCCCGAAGCACACCCCGGCCACCTCGGCGGTGGCCAGCGCATCGGCGAACCGCAGGCAGTCCCGCGGGGTCCGCAGGCTCAGCCCGACCGTGCACACCAGCTCCCCGCCGCGCAGGTAGCGCGACGGATCGGGCATCTCGGTGATGTGGGTCCAGCTGACGGTGCGGTCGAGCGCCGTGCCCCCGTCACCGTCCACGTCGTCGGGCACCGCGACACCCAGGCGCAACGCGTCGAGCAGTGCGCGCAGGGTCGGGGCGCCGGTGCCGACGGTCATTGGACGAGCGTAACGCCGACGTCACATCCCAGGCCGTCGGCATTGTGCGATCCTCCAATGCGACGCGGCCGCCCGGTGGGATCGCCACGTCTTCCGCGCCTCGTCTGGCGGATGCGATGACCTGCCGTGATAGTCAGCACCATGTCGTCATCGCTTCACCCCGAGCAGCCGCAGGCACTGCGTCGCGAGTTCTCGCTGTGGTCGGCGTTCGCCTTCGCGTTCGCGTTCATCTCCCCGATCGTCGCGCTGTACGCCATCTTCGGCCTGGCGCTCAGCGCCGCCGGACCCTCGTTCTGGTGGGGTTTCGTGCTGGTGTTCGGCGGCCAGTTCCTGGTCGCGTTGGTGTTCGCGCAGCTGGTGTCGCGCTGGCCGCTCGAGGGGTCCATCTACCAGTGGTCGCGGCGGCTGCTCGGCAACGGCTACGGCTGGTTCGCCGGCTGGGCCTACATGTGGACGCTGGTGATCGCCATGGCCACCGTGGCGCTCGGGGCGGCGGGCTTCGTCGCCAACATCGTCGGCATCGAGGCGCCCTCGGGCGGGACGCAGGCGGTGATCGCGCTGGTCATCCTGCTGGGCGGCACCGCGGTCAACCTGATCGGTCGGGGCGCGCTCAAGGCGTTCATGACCGCGAGCATCGTCGCCGAGGTGATCGGCTCGGTCGGCCTGGGCACGTGGCTGCTGCTGTTCCACCGCCACCAGCCGCTGTCGGTGCTGTTCACCGGCGGCGGGCCGGACGTCGACTTCCTGACCTATCTGTCCGGCCCGTTCCTGCTGGCGGTGGCGTTCATCGGCTTCTCGTTCGTCGGCTTCGAGAGTGCGGGCTCCATCGCCGAAGAGGTGCACGAGCCGCGGCGCCACCTGCCCAAGGCGGTGCTGTTCTCGCTCGCCTTCATCGCGCTGGTCGTCGCCTACTCCAGCCTCGCGATCATCCTGGCGGTCCCCGACCTCGACGCCGTCGCCGAAGGCGCGATCGACGACCCGGTCTACGACACGCTGACCCAGGCGCTCGGCGCGGGCATCGCCAAACCGGTCCAGGTGCTGTTCGTCATCGGCTTCCTGGCCAGCTTCCTGGCGCTGCAGACGTCCGGCTCGCGGGTCATCTGGGCCTACGCCCGCGACGGTGCGCTACCCGCCTCGGCCACCCTCGCCCGGCTGCGCGGCCAGGCCCGCATCCCCACCGTCCCGATCCTGATCACGACCGTGGTCGGCGCCGCGCTGTTCGGTCTCTCCATCGTCGCCGGTGACGTTTACACGCTGATGGTGAACTTCACCTCCGGCGGCTTCTACCTGGCGTTCCTGTTCCCGCTGATCGGCTTCCTCGTGGTGCTGTTGCGCCGCCGGTGGACCCCGGGCCGGTTCTCGCTCGGCGCGTGGACGCTGCCGGTCGCGGCGGTCGCCGTGGCGTGGGCGGTGCTGCAGTTCGTCAACATCGCGTGGCCGCGCGTGGCGTTCGAGGAGCGTTACCTGGACTGGTCGGTGTGGATCGGCGTCGTGGTGCTGTTGGTGCTCGGCACCGCGCTGTACGCGGCGGTTCGGTCGCGCATCGTGGCGACGTCGGTGATCGATGACATCGAGGCCAGCGACGAGGCCAGAGACGAACGGGTGGACAACCGATGAGCGTCGCTCTGGTCACCGGCGGCGCCAGCGGGATCGGCGCCGCGGTCGTCGACGCGCTGCAGGAGCGCGGCTACACCGTCGCCTGCCTGGACCGCAACCCGGCCTCTAACGTCGAACACGCGGTCGCGGTGGATATCTCGGACCGCGGCGCAGTCGAGGCCGCGGTCGCCGAGCTGCGCGGGGCGCTCGGCCCGGTCAGCGCGGTGGTCAACTCCGCGGGCCACTACGAGATGATCCCGGTCAGCGACATCAGCCGCACGGCCTGGCACACGATGCTGCGCGTACACCTCGGCGGCCTGTTGAACATCGCGCGGGCGACGCTGCCCGACCTGATCGAGACTCGCGGCACCCTGGTGGCCGTCGCCAGCGAGCTGGCCGTCGGCGGTGGTGAGGACGACGCGCACTACGCGGCGGCCAAGGGTGCGGTCATCGGTCTGGTCCGCAGCCTCGCCGCCGAGGTGGCCGACCGCGGGGTACGAGTCAACGCGGTGGCGCCCGGCCCCACCGACACCCCGCTGCTCGCGGCCGACAACCCCTGCCGCACACCGGAATACCTGAACACGCTGCCGCTGCGGCGACTCACCACACCGCGTGAGGTCGCCCGCTGCGTCGAATACCTCGTCTGCGACGCGACATTCAGCACCGGCGACATCGTCAACGTCAACGCGGGAGCCGTCATATGACCACCGACCTGACCGGACGCGTCGCCCTGGTCACCGGCGCCGCGCAGGGCATGGGCGCCGCCCACGCCCGCCGCCTCGCCGCGGCCGGAGCGAGGTTGGCACTCAACGACCTCCGCGACAGCGACGCGCTCAGTGCGCTGGCCGACGAACTCGGCGGCTTCACCGTCGCGGGCGACGTCTCCGACCCCGACGAATGCGTGCGGATCGCCGCCGCGGTGGCCGAGCGGACCGGACGCCTCGACGTGCTGGTCGCCAACCACGCCTACATGACCATGGCCCCGCTGCTCGAGCATGACGACGCCGACTGGTGGAAGGTGGTGGACACCAACCTCGGTGGCACGTTCTTCCTCATCCAGGCCGTGCTGCCGCACATGCGCACCGAAGGCGGCGGGCGCATCGTGGTGATCACCAGCGAGTGGGGTCTGACCGGCTGGCCGGAGGCGACGGCGTACGCGGCCGCGAAGTCCGGCCTGATCTCGTTGGTGAAGACGCTGGGCCGCGAACTGGCCCACGAGCGGATCATCGTCAACGCCGTAGCGCCCGGGGTGACCGACACCCCGCAGCTGCAGGTCGACGCCGACGCGGCGGGCGTCGATCTGCCGACCATGCATCAGCGGTACGCGGCAGGAATTCCGTTGGGCCGCATCGGGAACGCCGACGAGGTCTCCGCCGCCGTCGAGCTGCTCTGCGACTTCGATCTCGAAGCCGTGGTGGGACAGGTGATCTCGTGCAACGGCGGATCGACGAGGGGGAGAGCATGACGACAGAGGGAGCGCACGTGCAGTACGTACAGTCCGCGTCGGGGAACCTGGGACAGGTCGACGCGCAGGCGGTGCCGCGGTACGCGGGCATCGCGACGTTCGCGCGGCTACCGCAGCGCCACGAGGTCGACGACTACGACGTCGCCGTCGTCGGTGTGCCGTTCGACGGCGGGGTGACCTACCGGCCCGGCGCGCGGTTCGGCCCGGCCGCGATCCGGCAGGCGTCGCGTCTGCTGAAGCCCTACCACCCCGCGCTCGACGTCGCGCCGTTCGCCGCGGCGCAGGTGGTCGACGCGGGCGACATCGCCGCCAACCCGTTCGACATCACCGCGGCCGTCGACGAGATCCGCGCCGGGGTGCGCGGGCTGCTGACCCGGCCGGAGCAGCGGGTGGTGCTGCTCGGCGGCGACCACACCATCGCGCTGCCCGCCCTGCAGGCGGTCAACGACGTGCACGGTCCGGTGGCGCTCGTGCACTTCGACGCCCACCTCGACACGTGGGACACCTACTTCGGCGCCCCGTGCACCCACGGCACCCCGTTCCGGCGTGCCTCCGAACAGGGGCTCTTGGTCAAAGACCATTCCGCGCACGTCGGGATCCGCGGGTCGCTCTACGACCGGGCGGACCTGCTCGAGGACGCCGAACTGGGGTTCACCGTGGTGCACTGCCGCGACATCGACCGCATCGGCGTCGACGGGGTGATCGAGCGGGTGCTGGAGCGGGTCGGTGAGCATCCGGTCTACGTGTCCATCGACATCGACGTGCTCGACCCGGCGTTCGCCCCCGGCACCGGCACCCCCGAGATCGGCGGTATGACCAGCCGCGAACTCGTCGCGGTGCTGCGGGCCATGCGCGGGCTCAACATCGTCGCCGCCGACATCGTCGAGGTGGCGCCGGCCTACGACCAGGCCGAGGTGACCGCGGTGGCCGGGGCGAACCTGGCCTACGAACTCGTCACGCTGATGGCCGACCGATGAGCGAATTGCGTTGGGCCGAGGGAAAAGTCGCCGCGGCGGCGTTCACGTTCGACGTCGACGCCGAGTCGGCGGTGCTGTGGGGTAACGAGGCCGTCGGCGCGCGGATGAGCGTGATGAGCCACCAGGCCTACGGTCCGCTGGTCGGTATCCCGCGGATCCTCGATCTGCTGGACCGTCACCAGATCCCGTCGACGTTCTTCGTGCCCGGCCACACCGCCGACCGCTACCCCGAGGCGATCCGCAGCATCGTCGCCGCCGGTCACGAGATCGCCCACCACGGATACCTGCACGAGCAGCCGACGGCGCTGACCCTCGAGGAGGAGATCGACGTCATCGACCGCGGCCTCGCGGCGCTCGCCGACGTCGCCGGGGTGCGGCCGGTCGGCTACCGGGCCCCGATGTGGGATCTGTCGTGGCGCACGCCCGCGCTGCTCGCCGAACGTGGGTTCCTCTACGACTCGAGCCTGATGGACGCCGACCATCCCTACGAGCTGGCGGTAACTCCGGGCGCGGGGCAGTCCCTCGTCGAGATCCCGATCCAGTGGGCGCTCGACGACTGGGAGCAGTACTGCTTCCTGCCCGACATCTCCGGCAGCGGCCTGATCGAGAGCCCGCGCAAGGCACGAGAGCTGTGGCAGCTGGAGTTCGACGGGCTGCGCCGGGCGGGCGGCTGCTGGGTGCTCACCAACCACCCGTTCCTCACCGGCCGGACCTCGCGGGCGGCCGAACTCGACGATCTGATGCGCTACGTCCTCGACCACGACGACGTGTGGACGACCAACCTCGGCGCGATCGCCGAACACGTCCGTGGCCTGGGGCTCATCCCTCGCAGCATCACACCGCCCGACGTGCCGCGCTGAGGCACGGCCATAATCTCCCGCATGGACGGGAAGGTGGACGCACCCCGGCGGCGGGTCGTGACGGCGGGTGACCTCGCCCAGGCGGCGGTGTTCGCCGCGCTGATCGCGGCGCTGGGCCTGCCGGGGACGATCACCGTCGGCCCCAGCGGCGTGCCGATCACCGTCCAGACGCTCGGGGTGATGCTCGCCGGTTCGATCCTCGGGCCGCGCAAGGGTGCGCTGGCTGTCGCGCTGTTCGCGATCCTGGCGATCGCCGGGCTGCCCATCCTGGCCGGCGCCCGCACCGGTCTGGTGTCGCTGTCGTCGCCGACCGCGGGGTTCTTCGTCGGGTGGCTGCCCGCCGCGGTGGTGATCGGGGCGCTGACCGCGCGGATGATGCCGCGCTACCGGGTGTGGTTGGGCATCGTGAGCAACGTCGTCGGCGGGATGGCGGTGATCTACGCGTTCGGCACCGTCGGGTTGATGCTGCGCACCGACCTGTCGTGGTGGGCGGCGTTGTCCACCAACGGAATCTACGTGCCCGGCGACGTCGCCAAGGCGGTGGTGACGGCGTTCGTGGCGGCGCAGGTGCACCGCGCCCGGCCCGGACTCATCAAGTGACCGAAGGTGTCGTCTTCGACGGGGTGTCGCATTCCTACGGCGAGCGCCCCGTCCTGCGCGACGTCTCGCTGACCCTCGCCGAACGCCGGATCGGGGTGCTCGGCGCCAACGGCAGCGGCAAGTCGACGCTGGCGCGCATGATCAACGGTCTGGTGCTGCCTGACCGCGGCACCGTGCGGGTGGGTGAACTGGACACCCGCCGTGCGACCCGAAAGGTCCGCAGGCGGGTCGGTTTCGTGTTCACCGATCCCGACCGGCAGATCCTCATGCCGACCGTCGCCGAGGACATCGAACTGTCGCTGTCGCGGCACGGGCTGAGCCGCGACGAGCGTGCCGAGCGGACCCGACGGGTGCTCGAGCGGTTCGGTCTCGGCGGACATGCCGACCACCCCGCCCACCTGCTGTCGGGTGGTCAGAAGCAGCTGCTGGCGCTGGCGTCGGTGCTGGTCACCGAACCCGACATCGTGGTCGCCGACGAACCGACGACGCTGTTGGACTTGCGCAACGCGGCGATGCTGCGCGCCGCGTTCGCGACCCTGGACACCCAGTTGATCGTCGTCACCCACGACCTGACCCTGGTCGACGACTTCGACCGGGTGATCGTGCTCGACGACGGGGAGGTGCGCGCCGACGACGTGCCCGCCGTCGCGCTGCCGGCCTACCGGGAGTTGATGGCATGACGGTGCTCGGGGTCTACCGGCCGGGGCGCTCACTGCTGCACCGGTTGCCCGCCGGGGTCAAACTGCTCGGCCTCGGCGCCCTGATCGCGGCGATGTCGGTGTTCGTGGACACGCCGGTGCACCTCGGCGTCGCGGTGCTCGGGGTGCTCGGCGTCCTCGCCGCCGCACGGATGCCGGCGAAAGTCGTTGTGTCACAGCTGCGTCCGGTGTTCTGGGTGGTGCTGGTGATCTTCGGTTTCCAGTTGCTGTTCACTGACTGGCGCCGCGCGCTGGTGGTGTGCGGGATCCTGACGCTGTCGGTGGCGTTGGCCGCGGCGGTCACGTTCAGCACCCGCACCACCGACATGCTGACCGCGATGACGCGGGCCATGCGGCCTTCTGCGCGGTTCGGGTTCCCGGTCGAGCAGGTCGCGCTGGGACTCGCGCTGACGATCCGGGCGATCCCGCTGATGATCGAGACCGTGCGGCAGGTCGAGGAGGCCCGCCGTGCCCGTGGGCTGCGGTTCTCACCGCGGATCGTGGTCGCCCCGGTCGTGGTCTCCGCGCTGCGCACCGCCGACGGGTTCGCCGATGCGCTGGCCGCCCGCGGACTCGACTGACCGCACCCGCGCCACCGCGTCCGCCAACCGGTCCACCGCCCGCTCGATCTCCGGCATCGCCTGCGCCCGCTCCCGCGACCACGCCAGCGCGATCTCGGCGGCCGGCCATGTCTTCCCGTCGATCGGGATCAGCTTGAACTCCGGCGGCGAGAAGATGCGCCCGATCGCCGATGCGGGCGCGTAGCTCATGATCGCGACCAGATGCCGGTTGGCCACCTGCGCGGCCATCTCCAACTCCCCGCCGCGCTGATTGGTCGTGGTCCGGACGATGCGGTGCACACCGCGGGCGTTGAGCTGGCGGGTCAGCGCGGCGAGCACGACCGGGTTGGGCCGGGCGAAGTCGATCACCACCTCGCGGTCGCGGAGTTGCTCGACGGTCACGGTGTCGTAGGCGCCCAGCGGATCGTCGAACCGGACCGCCACCGCACCCGGATACGTCGCGATCACCCGGTGGGCGAGGCGATTGTCCTTGGCGGGCAGGTGGATGACGCCGATCTCGAGATGCCCGGACACCAGCTTGGCGATCACCTCGGCCGCCGACCCCGGCACGCTGAACACCGACGGGTTCGGCAGCTCCGCCGCGGCCGCCTCCACCTGGGTCAGCAGATCCGACGGGGCGTACGCGGTCGCGCCGATCCGCAGCGCAGGCGCCTCGTGCAGCGCGCGGGCCGCGGTCGCCGTGAACTCGTCGACCTGCCGGAGCAGGTCGCGGGCCGGACCGAGCAGCCGTTCACCCAGCGGCGTCAGCCGCACCTCGTGGTAGTTGCGCTCGAACAGCGGCCCGCCGAGTTCCCGCTCGAACAGCTTGATCTGCTTGCTCAGCGGCGGCGGCGTGATGCGGAGCCGGTCGGCCGCACGTTTGAAGTGGAGTTCGTCGGCGACGGCGACGAAATACCTCAATCGCGTGAAGTCGAGTTCCACGACACCTCGTCCGACGGTCCGTTTGGCCGCAATGGTACGGACCGGCCTCAGGGGCGTGGACCGAGGACGTCCTCAGGGTTGCGGCGCGGTCTGCAGCACACCGCGCGCGAGCAGGTCCCGCAGTTCCGCATCGTCGAACCCCAGCAGCGTGGTCGCGATCTCGCCGGTCTGCTGACCCAGCAGCGGCGCCTGACCGAGCGGCGGATCGGCGATGCGCTGCGCGTGCAGCTGCGCGTTCTCCAGCACATACGGCTCCCGGCCGTGCGGATGCAGCTCCTCACGGAAGGCGCGGCGCTGCGCGAAGAACTCCCACCCGGGCAGTTCGGCGGCGTGCATGGCCGCACCCGCGGGCACACCCGCCGACTGCAGCAGCTCCATGGCCGCGCGCGGCGAACGCTGCGACGTCCATTCGGTCACCGCGGCGTCGATGCGAGACCTGTTGCGGTCCCGCCCGATCCGGGTGCCCAGCTCCGCATCGCCCGCCAGGTCGGCACGGTCGAGCACCCGGCACAGCGCCTGCCAGTCGGCGTCGTCGCGCACGGTGACGGCCACCCACGCATCGTCACCGTCGGCGCGGAACAGACCCCACGGGGCGTCGTGGGCCGGTCCGTCGGACCGCTCGTGGCCCGCCCGCACGAGTGCCTCACCCGCGATCTCGGCGGCGAGATGGCTGAGCATGACCTCCGACTGCGCGACGCTCACCGCACCGCCGAGCCCGGTGCGTTCGCGGCGCACCAGCAGGCTCAGCGCCGCGAGCACCCCGATGCGGGCACTGACGTGGTCCGGGTAGACGGTGACGGTGTCGCAGAACTCGTCCGGGGCGTCCGGGTACACCCACTGTTTGGTGAATCCGGCGGCGGCGCGCACCAGCGGGCCGTAGCCGAGGCGCTGCGCCCACGGCCCGGTGGGACCGAACGCCGAACTGTCGACGACGACGATGCCGGGGTTGACCGACTTGAGGGTGTCGTAGTCCATGGCCAGACCCGCGGCCACCCCGGGTTTGAAGTTGGTCAGCACGATGTCGGCCTCCCGCACCAGGCGGTGCGCCACGGCCTGACCCTCCCCGGACCGCAGATCGATACCGATCGACCGCTTGTTGCGATGTCCCGCAGCGAAGCTCGCGTTCATCGGACGGCGACTCGGCCGCATTCCGTCCGGGAACGCCGCGTTCTCGATCTTGATGACGTCGGCGCCGAGATCGCCGAAGAGCCTGCCGCTGTCCGCGCCGACGACGATCACGCCGAGGTCGAGGACCCGCAGACCCTCCAGGGGCAGCCCCTGGTCGGTTCGTTTGCGCTGCTTGAGGATCGACGCGTCGACGGGTCCACCGACCTCGGGGGCGCGGTCGAGCGTCGCCCGGCAGCCGTCGATCTCGACGACACCGCGGGGGACCGGACCGACCAGGCCCGGCGCGAACTCGACGTCGCCGAAGAAGCCGCGGGCGGTGACCTGTTCGGCGGTGAGCGCCTCGGTCATGTCCAGCACCGCGGCGGTCGGGACACCGTGCTGTTGCCCCTCGCGCTCGGCCACCTCGCGGGTCTTGTCCGAGCAGAACGTCTCGATGGCCGCCCACAGCGGTGCCGAGGTGAGCCGGTCCACGATGTTCTCGAACCGGGGGTCGGCGAACTCCTCGGGCCGGCCCATCCACTCGAACATGCCGTGCCACTGGCGTTTTGCCAGCAGGCAGATGCGGATGAACCCATCGGCGCACGGCACGATCGGGTACCGCAACCGCTCGGCCGCCACGTTGCGCTGCTGCTGGGCGGTGGGCACCCCGGCCGATGCGGTGCCCATCGTGCCGAACGGCGGGTCGAGCGCCTGCATCGCACCCTCGATGATCGCGAAGTCGATGCGATCGCCCGCGCCGGTGCGCAACCGGTCGAGCAGCACCCCGAGCAGTGCCACGCCCGCCTGCGCGGCGGCCACGTGGTACGGCAACTGCTCGCCGGGCGGGACGAGCGGTTCGCGACCGGGGACACCCGAACGGGACAGCTCACTGGTCAGCGCGTGCAGCACCGGGGTGGTGGCCTGCCAGCCGCGGAACTCGGTGTCGCGGCCGAAATCGCTGAGCGACAACACGATCAGTCCGGGATGGGCGAAGCGCAGTTCGTCGACGGCCAGCAGTCCGTCGGCGAGCGAGCCGGGTCGGGTGTCCTCGATGAGGACGTCGGCGGTGCCGAGCAACTCGTCCCACTGCCGCAGACCCTGTTCCGTCGCCGGATCGACCGCGACCGCGGCCACCCCGAGGCGGTTGATCGCGGTGGCCAGCGCGACCGACCCCATCCGGGGACCCACCTCGTCACGACGGGTCACCCCGGCCAGGTCGATCGCGGTCACGTGTGCGCCGAGATCGGCGAGCAGGCGGCCGATCGCGGTCATGGGACCCGACGACAGATCGAGGATCCGGATGCCCGCGAGCGGCGGGTCGTAGGTGTCGCTCATCGGCGTCAGTTCCGGCGCGCGTCGCGGAACGGGATGTCGCGGTCGACCTCGGGTTCCTTGGGCAGCCCGAGCACCCGTTCGCCGATGATGTTGCGCTGGATCTGATCGGTGCCGCCGCCGATCGAGGTGAAGAACGCGTTGAGCGTCAGGAAGTTCACCTCGTCGGCCGCGGCGTTGTCCGGTCCGGCCAGCAGCGCTTCGGCGCCGATGATGTCGGTCTTGAGTCGGGCCTCGCTGTGCAGGATGCGCGAGGTCGCCAGCTTGCCCAGTGACATGACCGGGCTGGCGGTGCCCTGCTTGGCCTCGGCCTTGGCTCGGGCGTTGTTGAGGCTGTTCAGTTCTCGCAGCGCGAGCACATCGGCCAGCGACTTGCGGATCGCGGCGTCGTCCAGCTTGCCGTGGGCACGGGCCATCTCGACCAGGCTGTTCCCGCGGGACTGCTTGCGGTGCAGGCTGGTTCCGGAACCCATGATGGAGCGCTCGTAGGCCAGCGCGGTCTGCAGCACCCGCCAGCCGTTGCCGACGCCGCCGACCACGTAGGCGTCGGGCACCTTGGCGTCGGTGATGAACACCTCGTTGAAATGCGCGTCGCCGGTGATCTGCACCAGCGGCCGAATCTCGATGCCCGGCTGGTTCATCGGCACGATGAAGAAACTCAAACCCTTGTGCTTGGGCACATCCCAGTCGGTACGGGCGATCAGCAGCGCGTACTGCGAGGTCTTGGCGCCCGAGGTCCACACCTTCTGGCCGTTGATGATCCACTGGTCGCCATCACGCACCGCGGTGGTGCGCACGCCGGCCAGATCCGAACCGGCGCCGGGTTCGCTGTAGAGCAGGCAGGTGCGCGACTTCTCGGTCAGGAACTCGTGCAGCAGATCCGATTTCAGCCGATCGGTGCCGAAGGCCAGCGTGGTGTTGGCCGGGATGCTGAACCTGTCCTGGCAGGCGCCCGGGGCGTCGGCCGCACGGAACTCCTCGGCGATCACCTTGGCCAGCTTGTTCGGGTAGGCGCGGCCGTACCACTCGGTCGGGTAGGTGGGTGCGCCGTAGCCGGCCGCGACGACCTTCTCCAGCCAGGCGATTCGCTCCGGGGAGCTGACCCACGGATCGTCGGATTTGGGCAGAGTGACGCCGGTCCAGTTCTCGGCCAACCACTCGCGGACCTCGGTGCGCAGATCCTCGGCGCTGGGCAAGGCGCTGGGCAGATTGTTGTCGCTCATGACTCATGCGCCTTTCGAGAGCAGGTAGCGTTCGCGGTGCGATGCGGAGTCGCCGAACAGCTGCAGGCCGCTGCGGGCCCGGCGGACGTACAGGTGGCAGGCGTGCTCCCAGGTGAAGCCGATGCCGCCGTGCATCTGAACGGCCTGCATCGCGGTGGTCACATACGCCTCGGCGCAGGCGAACCCGGCGAGCGCGACCGCTCCGGCGCGGGCCTCGTCGTCCTCGAACCGCGCCGCGGCGTTCTGGGCTGCCGAGGTGGCGGATTCGACCTCCAGCAGCAGATCGGCGGCCATGTGCTTGAGCGCCTGGAAACTGCCGATCGGCCTGCCGAACTGGATACGGGTCTTGAGGTATTCGACGGTGATGTCGAAGATCCGTCGCGCGCCGCCGGCCTGTTCCCCGGCCAGCGCGACCACCGCGAGGTCGAGCGCCTGCTGCACGGCGTCCCAGCCCGCGCTGCCCAGCCGACGGGCCGGCGTGCCCGCGAAGGTGAACGTCGACAGCCGCACGGTCGGGTCGAACACCGTCGCGGCGGTCCGCTCGAATCCCGGGGCGTCCGGGGCGACCTCGTAGACGCCGACCCCTTCGGGCCCCCGCGCGACGACCAGCAGCACGTCGGCGGCCTGACCGTCGGTCACGTAGTTCGCGCTGCCGGTCAGGGTGCCGTCGGCGTCGGCACGCACGTCGACGCCCTCGGCGGTCCAGGTGCCCGCCGGTCCGGTGAGCGCCACCGTCCCGATCGCGGTGCCGTCGGCCAGCCCGGGCAGCAGCCGCTGCTTGTCGTCCTCGGAACCCGCGGCCTGCACCAGCGTCGCGGCGAGCACCGCGCTGGAGATGAACGGCGACGGCAGCAGCGCCGCACCGGTCTCCTCGGCCACCGCCTCGAGTTCGGCGGGGCCGAGCCCGACGCCCCCGTAGGCGCCGTCGATCACGATCCCGGTGACACCCTGTTCGGCCAACTGCCGCCACAGGTCGCGGTCGCAACCGTCGTCACCGGCGGCCACCCGCCGCACGTCCTCCTCGGTGCACCGGCTGCGCAGCAGGTCCCGGACCACTTCCCGCAGCGCCTCCCGTTCGGCGACGTCGATCGTCATGGGCGAACCGCCTTCCGTGCCATCGCTGAACAGCTTGGGCGCCGCGGCGCGGCGGTGTAAATCACGACTTCCGACACTTCGGCGTTTCCGATTGCGACATGCGTCTGTTGTGAGCGGCCACGACGCCGCGCTACCTTTGGAGCGACAACCCACGCGGGAGTGCACACCGAGTGCGCTGAGAGGACGGCTGAGCGGCCGTCGACCGTATGAACCTGACCGGGTAATGCCGGCGTAGGGAGTGAAACTGATGACCGACGTGTCCCCACCCGTCCCGGGTCCTGACTTGAAGACCACCCGTAGTTACCGCTGGCGGGTCGTCGACATCGTCGTCGCCAGCGTGCTGGCCGTGGCCGCCGGACTGGTGTTCGTGCTGTGGAATGTCGCCTCCAACCCGCTCGGGGCGCCGCTCGAGGCGCTGCTGCCCGGACTGCAGGGCCTGATCGGCGGCGGCTGGCTGTTCGCGGGCGTGCTCACCGCGCTGGTGATCCGCAAACCCGGTGCGGCGCTGTACGGCGAGGTCGTCGCGGCGACGGTGTCGGCGCTGGTCGGCAACCAGTGGGGTGTGCTGACGCTGGAATCCGGTGTGGTGCAAGGCCTGGCCGCCGAGATCGTGTTCGCGATCTTCCTGTACCGAGCGTGGAACCTGCCGGTCGCGGTGCTGGCCGGGGCCGCCGCGGGGCTGGCCATGGCGATCAACGACCTCGTGCTCTGGTACGCGGGTTCGGGCCCCACGTTCGCCGCGATCTACACCGTCTGCGGCGTCGTCTCCGGTGCGGTCATCGCGGGCGCACTGTCCTGGTTCGTGGTCCGCGGGCTCGCGAAAACCGGTGCGCTGTCCTCGTTCTCGTCGGGCAGGACTGGCACGCGGCCATGACCGCCTGCGGTGTCGCCGTCACCGCGCAGGGCTGGCACTGGCGGCACGCCGGCCGCCCGTCGTGGGCGGTGCGCGATCTGACCCTGACCGTCGAACCCGGTGAGCGGGTGCTGCTGCTCGGCGCCAGCGGATCGGGGAAGTCGACGCTGCTGAAGGGGTTGGCCGGGCTGCTCGGCGGCCGCGAGGACGGTGACGAAGCGGGCCGTCTGCTCGTCGACGGGGTGGCGCCTTCACAGCGCCGCGACCGCATCGGCATGGTCCTGCAGAACCCCGACTCGCAGGTGATCCTGTCCCGGGTCGGCGACGACGTCGCGTTCGGGATGGAGAACTTCAACGTCGCGCGCGACGCGATCTGGCCGCGCGTGCGGCGGGCGCTGGGCGCCGTCGGGCTGGATCTGCCGCTGCGCCACGACACCGCCCGGCTGTCCGGCGGTCAGCAGCAGCGGTTGGCGCTGGCCGGCGTGCTCGCGATGGATCCCGGACTGATCGTGCTGGACGAACCGACCGCCAACCTGGACCCCGCCGGCGTGGTCGAGGTGCGCGACGCGGTCACCGCCGTCGTGAGGCGGACCGGCGCGACGCTGATCGTCGTCGAACACCGCACCGGGGTGTGGCTGCCCGTCGTCGACCGGGTGATCGTGCTCGGTGCGGGCGGCGAGGTCGTGGCCGACGGGCCACCCGATCAGATCGTCACCCGCGACGGTGCCGCCCTGAGCCGGATGGGGGTGTGGGTGCCCGGCGCGGAGCTGCCGTCCGTCGAACGCACCGGTACACCCGGGACGCCCCTGCTCGAAGCGGCCGGACTGTCGGCCGGCCACCCGCGCGGTCCCCGCGGCGCGGCACTCGACTTCGAGATCCCGCGGGGCACGGTCAACGTCGTCACCGGCCCCAACGGCGCGGGCAAGACCGCGCTCGCGCTCACCCTCGGCGGGCTGATCCCACCCCGCGGCGGCCTGCTCCGCGCGCACGACGGATTCGCCCCCGCCGCCGACCGTCGGGAGCCCGCACGGTGGCGCTCCCGGGAACTGCTCACCCGCATCGGCAGCGTCTTCCAGAACCCCGAACACCAGTTCCTCACGGGCAGCGTGCGCGACGAACTGGCGCTGGGCCCGCGCGCCCTCGGCGCCGACGCGGCCGAGGTGACCCGGCGCTGCGATGCGCTGCTGGAACGGCTGCGCCTGGTCGGCCTCGCCGACGCGAACCCCTACACACTGTCCGGCGGTGAACAGCGGCGGCTCTCGGTCGCCACGGTGCTGGCCACCCGGCCGGAGATCGTCGTCCTCGACGAACCGACCTTCGGTCAGGACCGCAACACCTGGGCGGAGCTGGTCCGGCTGCTCGCCGAACTCTCCGACGACGGCACCGCGGTGGTGGCGGTCACCCACGACCTCGACTTCGCCGCGGTCCTCGGGGAGCGCCGCATCGAGATGCCCACCCGCACCCCGGTGGCGCCGTGACCACCGTCGACACCACCCAGCCAGGAATCAACCCGGTCGCGAAGCTGGCGGCCGCGCTGGTGATCGCGCTCGGCCTGGTGGCCAGCCTCGACTGGGTGTCGGCGCTGACCGCGGTGGCCCTCGAACTGGTGCTGGTCCTCGCGCTCGGGATCCCGTGGCGCGCGGTGCTGGTGCGCGGCGCCCTGCTGATGGTCGCGGCGGGGCTGACCGCGCTGACGATCCTGCTCTACGGCGAGCGCAGCGGCACCGTGCACTGGCAGTTCCTGCTCATCACGGTCAGCGACGGCTCCATCAGCCTCGCGATCGCGACCTTCCTGCGGGTGCTGGCCATCGCGCTGCCGTCGGTGCTGCTGTTCATCGACACCGATCCGACCGAACTCGCCGACGGCCTCGGCCAGGTGGTGCGGCTGCCCGCCCGGTTCGTACTGGGTGCGCTGGCCGGTGTCCGCACCGTCGGCCTGCTGCGCCAGGACTGGAACTACCTCGGCTACGCGCGCCGCGCCCGCGGCGTCGCCGACCACAACCGCGTCCGCCGCGCCGCGGGTCAGGCCTTCGCACTGCTGGTGTTCGCGATCCGCCGCGGTTCCATGCTCGCCACGGCGATGGAGGCCCGCGGTTTCGGCGCCCATCCCACCCGCACCTGGGCCCGGCCGTCGCGGTTCGGGACCCGCGAGACCGGTCTGGTACTGGCGGGAGTCGGCATCGCCGCCACCGCGATAGCGGTGTCCGTCGCCACCGGCCACTGGAACTTCATTGGAAGTCGATGACCTCGCGCGCCGCCTCTCCGAGCGCGGCGCCCGCACCGTGCTGGTCGACGGCCGGTCGGGTTCGGGCAAATCAACGTTGGCCGCGCGGCTGAGCCTGGCGTGGGAGTCGAGCGTGATCGTCGCGCTCGACGACATCTATCCCGGCTGGGGCGGGCTGGCGTGGGCCGTCGACCACGTCCGGGTGGCGCTGCTGGAACCGCGCGCCGTGGGCAGGCCCGGCCGGTGGCGCACCTGGGACTGGGCGACCGACGCCCCCGGCGGGTGGCGCACCGTCGACCCGGACCGGCGGATCATCGTCGAAGGCGTCGGCGCGCTGACCGCACCCAACCGCGCGCTCGCCGACCAGGGCATCTGGGTCGACGCGCCCGACGACGAGCGCAAACGCCGCGCGCTGCGGCGCGACGGGGAGGTCTTCGCCGCGCACTGGGACCGCTGGGCCACCCAGGAGGACGCGTTCATCGCCACCCACGACCCGCGCTCGGCCGCCGACTGGATCGTCACCAACATCGGCGACACATTGCGATGGACAGCGGCGCTCAGCTAGCCGCCCGCGCGTCGCCCGCGTGCTGGATCTGGTTGCCGCCGCGCCGCTTGGCGGCGTACATCGCGGTGTCGGCCTCGGTGATCAGCCGTTGGAAGATCTCGTCGGCCGCGTCGGGCATGGCTTCCCGCAACGGGACGGTGGCCGTGCCGACGCTGGCGGTGAGCCGGAACGGGGTGGAGTGCACCGCGGCGCAGAGCCGCTCGGCCCACGCGGTCGGCGCGGGCGTGGTCACGATGTCGGCGATCAGGAACTCCTCACCGCCCATGCGGCACAGCAGCGCGGTCTCGGCGCAGGCCGCCGTCAACGCCTCGGCGACGTCGACCAGCGCGGTGTCCCCGCTGGCATGCCCGTAGTGGTCGTTGATCGACTTGAACCGGTCCAGGTCGAGGAGCGCGACCGCCAGGTGGGCCCGGTCGGCGCGGGCCACCAGCCGCCCGACCACCGCGTGGGTGAACGCCCGCCGGTTGAGCAGTCCGGTCAGCGGATCCCGGTCCGAGCGCAGCAGGTCGGTGCCCAGCGCGCGCACCACGACCTGGATCGCGAACGGCACCCCGAGGTTCAGCTCCAGGACCAGGAAGTATCCGGTGAGCGCGAACACGGGTTGCCCCTGGACGGCCACCTGGTAGGCCTGCCACGCCCCGACCAGCACGGCCAGCAGGAAGTTCAGCAACATGTAGCGGGCGGTGTGGAAGAACGCGATGTACCCGCCGGAGACTGCGAGGGCAGTGCACGACATCAGCCCGATCAGCGGTTCGGCCTGCCACAGACACCCGCCCGCGATGGTTGCGCTGCCCACCGCGGCGAACACGATCGACTCGGTCTTGGTGGGCCACCGCTTGAGCCACAGTACGGCCAGGCTGACCCCGGCCAGCGAAGCCGCCACCGCGAGCACCAGCCCGATGCGGCGGTCCACCCACGTCGGGCCCCACAGCGCATTGATCGGCACCAACGCCAGCGACGCGGCGACGACGGCCAACGCCCGGCGCAGCGGGGTGGCCAAACCGCGGGTCTGCAGATAACCGCTGAGCCAGTCGAAGTGGTCAGGCTGATTCCACCACTTGCTCAACCAGTGCATCAACGGCTCCCCAATGGCGACACGCCCCGATGCGTGTTTGCTCACGTTACCGCCTCGATCCGCCTCCGAGCACCCGAATCATGAAGCGGCCGGTTTCGGGGTCGGCAGTGAGAAAGAACACACCGGTTTTCCGAATCGCCTGCGCCATAGGGGTTTTAGCGCATTTTCATGATCACCGATTTGTAGCGTCCCCACCCCCCGGGTACGACAAAGAGGGCGGGCGCTGCGCTGCCTCCTTCCGTCGAGCCGACGCTCACCGCCATCACCTGGGATCCGGAGCTGCACTTTGACTTCCACACCCGAAACACCGGCCGACCCGGGCCGTCGCGTCCTGGCCCGCCGACGCGCGCTGTTCCTGCCCGCGCTGATCGCGGCGTCAGTGGCGGCGTCCAAGTTGCCGACCGCATCGGCGGCATCGGGCCGGTGGTCGGCCGCCCGCGCGAACGCCTGGTACCAGCAGCAGGGCTGGCTCGTCGGAGCGAACTACATTCCCTCGAACGCGATCAACCAGCTCGAGATGTTCCAGGGCGCGACGTTCGACCGGCGCCGGATCCACAGCGAACTGCTGCTGGCCCGCCGGATGGGTCTGAACACGATGCGGGTCTTCCTGCACGACCAGCTGTGGGCGCAGGACCGCAACGGCTTCCAGCGCCGGCTCGAACAGTTCGTCGCGACCGCCGCCCGGCACGGCATCCGCCCGCTGTTCGTGCTGTTCGACTCGTGCTGGGATCCGCACCCCAAACTCGGCAGGCAACGCGACCCGCGAGCCGGGGTGCACAACTCCGGCTGGGTGCAGGGGCCCGGTGCCGACTACATCGCCGACCCGCGGTACCGGCGCATCATGCGCGACTACGTCGTCGGGGTGATGAAGCAGTTCCGCGACGACGAGCGCGTCCTCGGCTGGGACCTGTGGAACGAACCCGACAACCCTGCCCCGCAGTACCGCCACGTGGAGCGCAGGGACAAACTCGACCGGGTCGCCGAACTGCTGCCGCAGGTGTTCGGCTGGGCCCGCGAGGTCGACGTCATCCACCCGCTCACCAGCGGGGTGTGGGACGGGGAATGGGCCGATCCCGCGCGCCGCAGCGCGATCGTCCGGACCCAGCTCGACCAGTCCGACGTGATCACGTTCCACAACTACGGTGATCCCGGCGAATTCGAGACGCGCATCAACGAACTGCGGCCCCTCGGTAGGCCCATCATCTGCACCGAGTACCTCGCCCGCGAGTTCGGCAGCACGATCGAGGCCATCCTGCCGCTGGCCAAACGCCTCGGCGTCGGCGCCTACAACTGGGGGTTCATGCGCGGTAAGACCCAGACCCACCTGCCATGGGACTCCTGGGAGAAGCCGTACACGTCGACGCCGGAGGTCTGGTTCCACGACCTGCTGCGGCCCGACGGTCAGCCCTACCGCGACAGCGAGGCCCGCACGATCCGCTGGCTGACCGGACGCGTCGGGCCGATCTGACGGGGTTTCGGTCTCGGGCCGCCCGGAAACCCTGCGGCCATGAGCCGGGCCGTTCGGGGTCTCGCCACAGCGGCCGCCTCGGCGGTCGCAGCGGTCGGCGTACGGGACCTCTTCCAGCGCAGACACGCGTTGCTGCGCAACTTTCCTGTCGTCGGGCATGCGCGGTACCTGCTCGAATCGGTCGGCCCGGAGCTGCGGCAGTACATCGTCGCCGCCAACGACGAGGAGCGCCCGTTCACCCGCGACCAGCGGCGGTGGGTGTACGCGTCGTCGAAGAAGGCGAACAACTACTTCGGGTTCGGCACCGACAACGACGTCGAGCACACCAGCGGTTACCCGGTGATCAAGCACCGCACGTTCGGCCGTAACGGCCCGGCGTCGACGCCGACGGCCGGGCACGAGGTGGACCTGCCGAGTGCGAAGGTGCTGGGCGCCGCGCGCGGCCGTCGCCTGGCGTTCCGGCCGGACTCGGTGGTCAACATCTCGGCGATGAGCTTCGGATCGCTGTCGGGCAACGCCGTGGAGGCACTCAACCGGGGCGCCGCCATGGCCGGATGCCTGCACAACACCGGCGAGGGCGGCGTCTCGCGGTTTCACCGCTGCGGCGGGGACCTGATCTTCCAGATCGGCACCGCCTACTTCGGATGCCGCGACGACGAAGGCCGCTTCAGCCTGGAGAAGCTGAAGAACGTGGTGGCCGGGGCGCCGGTGCGGGCGTTGGAGATCAAGCTGAGCCAGGGCGCCAAACCGAGCCTGGGCGGATTGCTGCCCGCACCGAAGGTGTCCGCGGAGATCGCGGCGGCGCGCGGCATCCCGGCCGGACGCGACTGCGTCAGCCCGTCGCGGCACGCCGAGTTCTCCGACACCGACAGCCTGCTGGACTGGGTCGAACTGCTGGCCGCCGAGACCGGGCTGCCGGTGGGGATCAAGGCGGCGGTCGGCGACCTCGACTTCTGGTACGAGCTGACCGAGTTGATGTGCGACACCGACCGCGGGGTGGACTTCGTGACGATCGACGGCGGTGAGGGCGGCACCGGTGCGGCGCCGCTGATCTTCACCGACTCGGTGTCACTGCCGTTCCAGCTGGGCTTCTCGCAGGTGTACCGGATCTTCGCCGACCGCGGGCTGCATGAGCGGGTCACGTTCATCGGCGGCGGGAAGCTCGGGCTGCCGGACAACGCGGTGGTGGCGTTCGCGCTGGGCTGCGACATGGTCAACGTCGCGCGGGAGGCGATGCTCGCGATCGGCTGCATCCAGGCGCAGAAGTGTCACACCGACACGTGCCCGACCGGGGTGGCCACGCAGAACGCGTGGCTGGCGCGGGGTCTGGTGCCGGAGGTGAAGGCCGAGCGGGTCGCGAACTACATCAAGACGCTGCGTCGTGATCTGGTCAAGGTGGCCGAGGCGTGCGGGGTGCACCATCCGGGCCTGATCGGCACCGATTCGGTGGACATCCTCGACGGTCGCGCCAGCGCGGTGCCGTTGCACGAGGTGTACGGCTACACCCCGGCGATGGGTCAGCCGTCGGCGGCCGACTGCGAGGAGATCATCCGGATCATGAAAGCCGGTAAGACGCACGGTGGTTCGGCGCCACCATCGTCGTCGGCGGTGGGGTGACTCGCGTTTGCTGGGTGGACATCTTCGGTGTCAGTTCGTAGCCTTGCCCGGGACATCGACAGCCGGGCCGGGACGGGCCGCAAGAGCGAAGGATCGTGACTATCCGCGTGACCGGAGTTCGCACCTGCCTCCGTCGAACGTTGTGTGGTTTCGCGACCGCGGCCCTGGTGGTCTCGGTATCGCTGGGCGACGTCAAGGCGGATCCGGCGGCCGACGCGATGGCCAAACTCACCGAGCTGTCCCAGCGGGCGGTGCAGA
This sequence comes from Mycobacterium sp. GA-2829, assembly GCF_001499965.1. GTDB lineage: Bacteria > Actinomycetota > Actinomycetes > Mycobacteriales > Mycobacteriaceae > Mycobacterium. The sequence continues at coordinate 2,221 of NZ_LQIT01000016.1, read as the reverse complement.
GCCGCGAAGCCCTCACCGCGGCGCAGCGCGACGCGGACGCCAAGCTGGCCGAGCAGACCGCGGCCGACGAGCGTCACCGCGCCGACCTGGCGGCACTGGAAGCCGCGAACGCCGCCCTCGCGCCGTTCCAGGAGGCGGTCAACCGGGTGGCGGCCATGCACTACATGAGTGGGAGCGGCGGGCAGGCCGCGGCGGTACTGACGGCGACCTCGCCGCAGAACCTCATCGATCAGCTGTCGGTGCGACGGACGGTGGCCACGGTGGCAGCCGACCAGATGGCGTCTTACCAGTCCGCACGGGAGCGTGCGGCCGCCGCCGCGCGGGGGTCGGAGAAGTCGGCCGCCGATGCCGACGCCGCGGCCGAGGCCGCCGCCGCAGTGCGCGCAGAGTTGCAGGCCAAGTTGGGTGAGCTGCTGCGTCAGATCGCGGCGGCGGAGGCGCAGTACGCGGCGCTGACACCGCAGCAGCAGGCGGCGGTGGAGAGCGCGCCGGCTCCGGTGATCGCCGCGATGCCCGGGGTGCCGCCCGGCGATGTCGCCCCGCCGCCCGCCGCGGCTTTGCCGGAGTCGCTGCCGGTCGGCGTCGCGTCGGAGGCGGGGCTGCAGCCGAACACGATCATGGCCGCCAGGGCGGTCAGCGCGCGGTTCCCCCAGATATCGGAGATCGGCGGGGTGCGTCCCGACTCGAAGCCGTGGCATCCCAGCGGTCTGGCGATCGACATCATGATTCCCAACCCGGAGAGCCCCGAGGGCATCGCGCTCGGCAACGAGATTCTTGCGTTCGCGTTGAGCGACCCGGGCCGGTTCGGGATCCAGGACGTGATTTGGCGCGGTACGTACTACACGCCGGCGGGTCCGCAGGCGACCGGTTACGGCCACTACGACCACGTGCACATCACGACGACGCCGCGCCGCTGAGCTCTCCGCTCAGACCTTGCCGCCGGGGAACATCGTCTGGACGACTTCGGTGACGTGTTCGCGGGCGGTGGCGGCGTCAGTGGGATCGAGTGAGCCGATCGCGATCACGTAGCGGCGGTCGGGGCCGGCGACTCCGGTGGAGACATGCAGTTGGTTCGCGCCGCTCCAGCAGCAGAACCAGCCCTGTTTGACGGCGACGGGTTCGGCGTTGAGGCCGTCGGGGATGCCGAACCGCTGCGGGTAGCCGTCGGTTCCGGTCGGGGTGGACTGGGCGAGGTTGCCGATGATGATGTCGGCCTGCTCCTTGGGGAGACCGCCGGACCCGTCGAGCAGCTTGGCGTAGTAGGTGACGAGGTCGCCGGCGGTGCTCTGGGTGACGTCCCAGTGGCCGTTGTAGGGGGCGGTGGTGCCGGTCAGTCCGTAGCGGTCGACGATGCGGCCGATGATGGCGTTGCCGCCGCTGCGGTCCCAGAACATCTGGGCGGCGCTGTCATCGGAGGAGCGCAGCATGACGTCGAGGGATTTGCGGTCGGCGGGGGAGAGCTCGGTGTCGCCTTCGGATGTCCGCAGCAGCAGATCGTCGGCGATGAACAGCTTCACCACCGAGGCGATCGGGAAGGGTCTGCCGTTGCCGTTGGAGACGCGTTGGCCGGTGGTGCGGTCGAGGACCTCGATCGCGACGTCGGCGCCGTTGGCGTCCATGTCGGCGGTGGCCTGCTGGACGCGCGCCTCCAGTCCGTCGAAGGGCGCCGCCGGTGGGGCCTGCGGGGGTGGTGGCGCTTGCGGTGCTTGCGGGGCTTGGAAGGTCGCCTGCGGGGCGCTGTCGGTGGCCGGTGGCGTGCCCCAGACCTGCGCCTCGCAGCCGCTCACGAGCAGCGTCGCGCCGCCGATCGCCATTGCCGTCATCGCCCACTGCGGCAGCCGCCGACGCATATGTCTCCTCCGAGCAGTTTCTGAACCCACGGATTACCCAGCGTAAGCACTGTTACTCGCCTGCGGCTGTGTGAGATTGGTCGGCGGTCTGGGGTGGGGTACTCGCTCTATCGCGCGTCAACGGCGGTTGACGTGATCAGCCGCGGCATCTTGGGCGCGATGCGTTGGCACCGACGTGCCTGCGGAATCAGGACCGTGTTCCGGGGCGCGTCAACAGAGCCATCGATGTCGACCAACTGCCTTGTGCGTCAATAGGTATTGACGGCGCCCGGCGGGGGTTAGTTGCTGCTCGGTGGTGCTTTGGGTTCGAAGGGTGTGTACCACCACCAGTCGGCGCGTTCGCCGCTGGGACCGGGATAGGGGTCGACCTT
>NZ_LQIT01000015.1 GCF_001499965.1 Mycobacterium sp. GA-2829 | reverse complement strand
GGGTGGAAAAGTAGGACACCGCCGAACACCCTTTAACCGCGGCCCTCCGACACCAACCGGAGGGCCGCGGCATTTCCATTTGAATAATGGCGAATTGTCGACCGTTCACGCCGGCACGTAAACTCGCGTCGGCGGGGCGACAGCGAGAGGTGTACGTGAGCGAGGACAGGCAGGCCGGCGGACGCGACGAACGTCGGCCGCGGCGAACGTCGAACTCGAGTGGGCCGCGTCGTCCCCGCGATCAGCGGGCGGCGCCGCGCAGTTCCGGTCCCAACCGCGCCCGCTCGTCGCAACCACGCTCCACGGACAGCCCGCGTTTCGAGGGTCCGCCCATTCCGCCCGAGATCGAGGCGAAACAGCTGGCGCCCGAAATCCGCGGTGAATTGACCACTTTGGACCGCAGCACCGCCGACGCCGTCGCCCGCCACCTCGTGGCGGCCGGCGAATTCCTCGACGAGGACCCCGAACTCGCGCTGGCGCATGCCCGCGCCGCGAGGGCCCGGTCCGGGCGCATCGCCGCGGTGCGGGAGGCGGTCGGCATCGCGGCCTACCACTGCGGTGACTGGGCCCAGGCTCTCGCCGAACTTCGAGCCGCCCGCCGAATGGGCAGCAAGTCACCGTTGCTCCCGCTCATCGCGGACTGCGAACGGGGGGTCGGACGTCCCGAACGCGCCATCGAACTGGCCCGCGGCCCCGAGGCCGATCAGCTCACCGGAGACGACGCCGACGAGATGAAGATGGTCGTCGCCGGTGCGCGGGCGGACCTCGGACAACACGAACAGGCCCTCGCCGTGCTGGCCACGCCGCAGCTCGATCCGGCCCGGCGCGGCCCAACGGCTGCGCGTCTGTTCTACGCCTACGCCGACACGCTGCTGACCCTCGGGCGCACCGCGGACGCGCTGCAGTGGTTCCTCCACGCGGCGGCCGCCGACATCGAGGGCGTCACCGACGCCGAGGACCGGATCACGGAACTCAGCTGACGTGACAACCCTTGTGCAGCAGCACGACTGTCTGCTTCTCGACCTCGACGGGACCGTCTTCCGCGGACACGAACCGACCACCGGAGCGGTCGACACCCTCGCCGCGCTGAGCGTGCGCGTGCTCTACGTGACCAACAACGCCTCGCGCAGCCCCGCCGACGTCGCGGGCCACCTCGTCGAACTCGGCTTCGCCGCGGCGGCCGACGATGTGGTGACCAGCGCCCAGAGTGCGGCCCACCTGCTGGCCGAGGAGCTACCCGCTGGATCGCGGGTACTGGTCGTCGGCACGGACGCGCTGGCCGCCGAGGTGGCCCTGGTCGGGCTCGAACCGGTCCGGCGGTTCGACGAGGACCCCGTCGCCGTCGTCCAGGGGCATTCGCCACAGACCGCATGGGCCGATCTCGCCGAGGCCGCACTGGCGATCCGCGCAGGCGCACTGTGGGTCGCCGCCAACGTCGACCTCACGCTGCCGTCCGAACGCGGCCTGCTGCCCGGCAACGGCTCCATGGTGGCCGCGTTGCGCACGGCGACCGCCCGCACACCCAGGGTGGCGGGCAAACCGCAGCCCACGCTGATGCGAGACGCGTTGAGCCGCGGCGACTTCCGCACGCCGCTGGTGGTGGGCGACCGGCTCGACACCGACATCGCCGGGGCGTCCGCGGCGGACCTGCCGAGCCTGATGGTGCTCAGCGGCGTCAGCACCGCCGACGAAGCTCTGCGCGCGATACCCGAGGAGCGGCCCGACTACATCGCCGAGGATCTGCGGTCCCTCGACGCGCCGGCCGACGTCCTGCGCATCGGACCGCACCCCGGGTGGCGATGCGAGGTGGACGCCGACGGGGTGACCGTGCACACCGTCGACGGGCACCGCGGCGACGCACTCTCGGTGTTGCGCGCGACGGCGTCGGCGGTCTGGCAGTCCGACCTGCCCGGCACCGACTTCGCCGTGCGCGCCGGTGACGACACCGCGGCCGCCGCGCTGCAGCGGTGGTCGCTGCTGTCCACAGCCATCGACTAGCGTGGCTGTCGACATGAGTACCGATCCCGATCAGCTTCGCACCGAGGTCGCGGCCCTGCTCGCCGACCTGCCCGCGCCCGATCATGCCGGGGACCTCGCCGACGGCGACATCGACACGGTCGCCGCGCGCTTGGAGGAGGCGCACGATCTGCTCGTGCAGGCGCTGGCGGCGGTCGAGAAGGGCTGAGCGCACGTGACACGGCGCGCCCGGGTCGACGCCGAGTTGGTGCGGCGGGGGATGGCCCGATCGCGGCAACAGGCCGCCGAACTCATCGCGGCCGGCCGGGTCACCGTCGACGGGATGCCCGCGGCCAAACCCGCTACCGCCGTCGCGGTGACCGCCAACATCACCGTCGACACCGGCGACGAACGCACGTGGGTCTCCCGCGGTGCCCACAAGATCATCGGCGCCCTCGACGCCTTCGGTGTCGTCGTGACCGGCAGGCGGGGTCTGGACGCCGGGGCGTCGACGGGTGGGTTCACCGAGGTCCTCCTCGACCGGGGCGCCCGGGAGGTTGTGGCCGTCGACGTCGGCTACGGACAGCTGGCGTGGTCGCTGCGTTCGGATGCGCGCGTGGTCGTCGTCGAACGCACCAACGTGCGGGAACTCACCCCGGAGATGATCGGCGGCCCCGTCGACATCGTGGTCGCCGACCTGTCGTTCATCTCGCTGGCGACCGTGCTGCCCGCGCTGACCGCCTGCGCGTCGCCCGACGCCGATATCGTTCCCATGGTGAAGCCGCAGTTCGAGGTCGGGAAGGATCGGGTGGGCGCCGGTGGTGTCGTCTCGGATCCCGAGCTTCGGATGGAATCCGTACTGGCCGTGTCGGCCAAGGCCGACGCGCTCGGCTGGCAGACCGTCGGCGCGACCGCGAGTCCGTTGCCGGGCCCGTCGGGCAACGTCGAATACTTCTTGTGGCTGCGGTCCCGCACAGACAGCGGGTTGCGCGGCGACGATCTCGAGAACGCGGTGCGCCGCGCCGTGACGGAAGGGCCGCAATGACGTCCGAACGCACGATCCTGTTGGTGGTCCACACCGGCCGCGACGACGCCACCGAAGTGGCGCGTCGGGTACAGAAGGTGCTCAGCGACAACAACATCGGATTACGGGTGTTGGCCGCCGAAGCCGTCGACCGCGGTCCGGTGCACCTGTCGCCCGACGATATGCGCGCGATCGGCGTGGACATCGACGTCGTCGACGCCGACGAACGCGCGGCCGAGGGCTGCGAACTGGTGCTCGTCCTCGGCGGTGACGGCACCTTCCTGCGGGCCGCCGAACTCGCCCGCAATGTCGAGATCCCGGTCCTGGGCATCAACCTCGGCCGCATCGGCTTCCTGGCCGAGGCCGAGGCCGAGGCCATCGACACCGTGCTCGACCACGTCGTGCGGCGGGACTACCGGGTGGAGAACCGGATGACCCTCGACGTCGTGGTGCGGGCGGAGGGCCGCATCCTCACCCGGGGGTGGGCGCTCAACGAGGCGAGCCTGGAGAAAGGGCCGCGGCTCGGGGTGCTCGGCGTGGTCGTGGAGGTCGACGGCAGGCCGGTCTCGGCGTTCGGCTGTGACGGTGTGCTGGTGTCGACGCCGACCGGTTCGACGGCCTACGCGTTCTCCGCGGGCGGGCCCGTGCTGTGGCCGGACCTCGAGGCGATCCTCGTGGTGCCCAACAACGCCCACGCGTTGTTCGCGCGGCCGATGGTCACCAGCCCCGACGCGGCAATCGCCGTCGAGATCGAGGCCCGCGGCCACGACGCGCTGGTGTTCTGCGACGGCCGACGCGAGATGGTCGTGCCGGCCGGCGCCCGGCTCGAGGTGACGCGGTGCGGGACGCCGCTGAAGTGGGTGCGGCTCGACAGCGCCCCGTTCACCGACCGCCTGGTGCGCAAGTTCCGGCTCCCCGTCACCGGATGGCGGGGGCAGTAACGCATCGTGCTGTCGGAAATCCGCATCGAGTCCCTCGGCGCGATCAGCGCCGCCACCGCAGAGTTCGACCGTGGCCTCACCGTGCTCACCGGCGAGACCGGCGCCGGTAAGACCATGGTCGTCACCGGGCTGCACCTGCTCGGCGGCGCGCGCGCCGACGCCAACCGCGTCCGGTCCGGTTCCGAACGCGCCGTCGTGGAGGGCCGGTTCCTGACGACCGACCTCGGCGACGGCGTCGCACAGCGCGTCGACGACCTGCTCGAATCCTCGGGCGCCGAACGCGACGACGACGGCAGCATCATCGCCGCGCGGTCGGTCAGCAAGGACGGACCGTCCCGCGCCTTCCTCGGGGGCCGCAGCGTGCCCGCCAAGTCGCTGGGCAACTTCACCACCGAACTGCTCACCCTGCACGGTCAGAACGACCAGTTGCGGCTCATGCGCCCCGACGAACAGCGTGCCGCTCTCGACCGGTTCGCCGCGGTCGACAAACCGCTGCGCCGCTACCGCGCCGCCCGCGAGGAGTGGCTCACCGCCCGGCGCGATCTGACCGACCGCCGCGCGCGGGAGCGCGAACTCGCGCAGGAGGCCGACCGGTTGAAGTTCGGGATCGCCGAGATAGAGACCGTCGACCCGGCGCCCGGCGAGGACGACACGCTCGTCGACGACATCCGGCGGCTCTCGGAACTCGACGCGCTGCGCGACGCCGCGGTACTGGCCCGCGCCGCGCTCAGTGGCGCCGACGACGATCCGACCGGGGATGCGGCATCGGCGGCCAACCTCGTCGCGCAGGCCAAGGCGGCCCTGGAGGGCACCGACGACGCCACCCTGCGGTCGCTGGCGACCCAGCTCGCCGAAGCGCTCGCGGTCGTGGGCGACGTCGCCGGCGAGCTGGGCGACTACCTGGGCGCGCTGCCGTCGGACGCGAGCACGCTCGAGACCAAACTCGCGCGCCAGGCCGAGCTGCGCACCCTGACGCGCAAATACGCCGCCGACATCGACGGGGTACTCGCGTGGGCGCAGGAGTCGCGGGACCGCCTCGACCAGCTCGATGTGTCGGAGGAGGCGCTGGCGAGCCTGGAACGGCGCGTCGGCGAACTGCAGGACGCGGTGGTGGCCGCCGCGGCCGAACTGACCAAGACCCGCGCCAAGGCCGCCAAGGGGCTGGCCAAGGCGGTGACGGCCGAACTGTCGGGGCTGGCGATGGGCGGGGCGGAGTTCACGGTCAGCGTCGCACCGCTGGCCGTGCGCGCCGACGACACAGCCCCGCTCACGCTCGCCGACGGCACCGTCGCCCACGCCGGCCACGACGGGGTCGACGCCGTCGACTTCGGGTTCGCGGCCCACCGCGGCACCGACGTGCTGCCGTTGTCGAAGTCGGCGTCCGGCGGCGAACTGTCGCGGGTGATGCTCGCGATCGAGGTGGTGCTCGCCGCGTCGGCGGAGGGCACCACGATGGTCTTCGACGAGGTGGACGCGGGTGTCGGCGGCCGGGCCGCGGTGCAGATCGGCAGGCGGTTGGCGCGCCTCGCGCGGACCCACCAGGTCATCGTCGTCACCCACCTGCCGCAGGTCGCGGCGTACGCCGACGCGCACCTCGTGGTCGACAGCAGCGGGCGGGGCAAGGCCAGCGTGGTCCGGCGCATCGAGGACGACGACCGGGTCGCCGAACTGGCCCGGATGCTCGCCGGCCTCGGGGACACCGACAGCGGCCGCGCCCACGCCCGGGAACTGCTCGACGCGGCGCGGGCCGAGGCCGCCGAAGCGCGGTGAGCCTCAGCGCGCGAGGACGGTGTCGACGAGGGTCGAGATGAAGAGGGCGTCGGGTGCGTCGGCGGTGAGCAGACATCGGTAGAAGACGGCGCCGGACAGTGCCAGCGATGCCGACTCGGGATCCACTGATCGCACCTCACCCGCCCGCACCGCGTCGGCGATGGTGTCGGTCAACCGCCGGCGGCGCTGTGCCGAGTACGCGTGCAAATGCGCGCGCATGCCGGTGTCTACATCGGCGGCGTGGATCAGCGCCGGGATGGCCGCCGACACCGCGGAGTCGGACAGGGCCCCGGCCAGGTGGGTCAACAGCAGTTCGATCCGCTGCCGGAACGTGCCGGCCGGAATGGCCGACGCCGGGTCGGGTTGGGTGTTGAGGGTGCGAAGAGCATCGGCGAGTAGCGCCGCCTTGTCCGGCCAGTGCCGGTAGACGGTACTTCGTCCCACGCCTGCGCGGGTCGCCACCGCGTCCATGCGGAACCCGGCATATCCCGACGCGGCGAACTCCTCGAGTGCGGCGCGGCAGATCACCCGGCGCGAGTGCTCGACGCGCGGGTCGGGCGGACGGTCAACCACGCGTTTTCCTGTGACACAGACCTGTTCTATAGCGAGACATGAGCGTATCGTAACCCTCAGGAGGTGCGAAGATGACTGAGACACGCATCCGTTACATCGTGGACGACGTCGACGTGGCGGTCGAGTTCTACACCCGGCATCTGGGGTTCGACGTTCGGATGAGACCCGGTCCCGGCTTCGCGATGATCGGCCGGCAAGACCTGTGCCTACTGCTCAACTCCCCGGACGGCGGCGGTGGCGCGGGCCGTTCGCCGGTGCCCGGCGACAGTCCGGAACCCGGCGGGTGGAACCGCTTCCAGATCCAGGTCGACGACCTCGCCGCCGTGGTGGACGACATGCGTCGCGGCGGTGTGCGCTTCCATGGCGACATCATCACGGGCCGGGGCGGCAGACAGGCGCTCGTGCTCGATCCCGCGGGCAACAAGGTGGAACTCTTCGAGGCCTACGGCTGACCGCTGACCTGGGACGCGTGTGACAGAAGGTAACTTCTGAGGCAGGTGTTACGGCGCGCCTCCACCTCTACTTGAGGGTTCGACTACAGAATCGCCGACATGAAGATGTCAGCGCTGCTCACCCGTAATGCCAGTGCACGTCCGGGAATCACCGGCACCGCCCGCGTGGATCGCGACATCGACCGACTTCTGCGCCGTATCGGGCCCGGTGACATCGTCGTCATCGACGCCCTCGACCTCGACCGCATCACCGCCGACGCGCTGGTCGAGGCCAGGGTGGCGGGTGTGGTCAACGCCTCGCCGTCCATCTCGGGGCGCTACCCGAACCTGGGTCCTGAGGTGTTGGTGGCCAACGGGATCGTGCTGATCGACGAGACCGGTCCCGAGGTCTTCAAGAAGGTCAAGGACGGCCACCGGGTGCGGCTGCACAACGGCGGCGTCTACTCCGGTGACCGGCGTCTGATCGCGGGCACCGAGCGCAGCGACCACGAGATCCACGAGTTGATGCACGAGGCCAAGAGCGGGCTGGTCGCGCACCTCGAGGCGTTCGCGGGCAACACCATCGAGTTCATCCGCAGCGAGAGCCCGCTGCTCATCGACGGTATCGGCATCCCCGACATCGAGGTCGACCTCAACCGCCGCCACGTGGTGATCGTCGCCGAGGAGCCCAACGCCGCCGAGGATCTCAAGGCGCTCAAACCGTTCATCAAGGAGTACCAGCCCGTGCTGGTCGGGGTGGGCACCGGCGCCGACATCCTGCGCAAGGCCGGCTACCGGCCGGCGCTCATCGTCGGCGACCCCGACCGGATGAGCGCCGAGGTGCTGCGCAGCGGCGCCCAGGTGGTGTTGCCCGCCGACGCCGACGGCCACGCCGCGGGCCTGGAGCGCATCCAGGACCTCGGGGTGGGGGCGATGACGTTCCCGGCCGCGGGTTCGGCCGCCGACCTCGCGCTGCTGCTGTGCGATCACCACGGCGCGTCGCTGATCGTCACGGTCGGCCACACCGCCAGCATCGAGGAGTTCTTCGACCGTAACCGGCAGCGCAGCAACCCCTCGACGTTCCTGACCCGCCTCAAGGTGGGGGAGAAGCTCGTCGACGCGAAAGCCGTTGCGACGCTGTACCGCAGCCGGGTGTCCGGTGGTGCGATCGCGCTGCTGATCCTGGCGATGCTTGTCGCGGTGATCGCCGCGCTGTGGGTGTCCCGCGCCGACGCCGCGGTGATCGAATGGGTCCAGCAGTACTGGAATCAGCTCGTGCTCTGGGCGCAGGGCCTGGTCAGTTAGGGGGGCACGGTGATATCGCTGCGTACGCACGCGATCTCGCTGGCGGCGGTGTTCCTGGCGCTGGCGATCGGTGTCGCGCTGGGTTCGGGCCTGCTGTCCAACACGGTGCTCTCCGGGCTGCAGGACGACAAGAAGGATCTGCAGAACCAGATCAACGGGCTCACCGACGAGAAGAACGCGCTCAACCAAAGGCTCACCGCCGCAGGGGAATTCGACGCGCAGATCGCGCCCCGGGTGCTGCGCGACACGCTCGGCGGCAAGTCGGTGGTGCTGTTCCGCACCCCGGACGCCGCCGACGCCGACGTCGACGCGCTGACCCGCTCGATCGGGCAGGCGGGCGGAACGGTCAGCGGCACCGTGACGCTGACCCAGGAATTCGTCGACGCCAACTCCGCGGAGAAACTGCTGTCGGTGGTGAACTCGCCGATCGTGCCCGCGGGCCAGCAGCTCAGCACCACCGCGGTGGACCAGGGCTCGCAGGCCGGCGACCTGCTCGGCATCGCGCTGCTGCTGGGCAAGGACCCCGCCGCTCCCGCGGTCGGGGACGCCGAACGCGACACCGTGCTCACCGCGCTGCGCGACACCGGGTTCCTGACCTACGGCGCCGAACCGGTGCGTGCGGCGAACACCGCGCTGATCGTCACCGGCGGCGGCCTGGGTGACGACGCGGGCAACCGCGGCGCCACCGTCGCGCGCTTCGCGGCCGGCCTCGCCAAACACGGCGCCGGGACCGTCCTGGTGGGGCGGGACGGCTCCGCGACGGGCACCGGCGCCGTGGCGGTCACCCGCTCGGATGCGGCGCTGACGGGCGCCGTGAGCACCGTCGACGACGTGGACACCGAATCGGGTCGCATCACCGCGGTGCTCGCGCTCGCCGACCTCATCGGCGGTGCCAGGCCGGGGCAGTACGGCATCGGTCAGGGGGCGGGTGCGGTCACCGTCACGCAGTGACCTCCGGCGCGCCACCGACGACCTGTCGGAGTCGGTGTTAAGGTGGGGTTCCGTGGGTCGGCAGGCCCCAAAGCTAGGACCAAGCCTAGAAAAGTAAGCCCTGCCCGTCGTCACGGAGGTTGTTCTTGCCAGCGCTACGCAAGCATCCGCAAACGGCCACAAAGCACCTCTTCGTCACGGGCGGCGTCGTCTCCTCCCTGGGCAAGGGTCTTACGGGGTCGAGTCTCGGACAGTTGCTCACTGCCCGCGGTTTGCAGGTGACGATGCAGAAGCTCGATCCCTATCTCAACGTCGACCCCGGCACCATGAACCCGTTCCAGCACGGCGAGGTGTTCGTCACCGAGGACGGGGCCGAGACCGACCTCGACGTCGGCCACTACGAACGGTTCCTCGACCGCAACCTGTCGGGGTCGGCCAACGTGACCACGGGCCAGATCTACTCGTCGGTGATCGCCAAGGAACGCCGTGGCGAGTACCTCGGTGACACCGTGCAGGTGATCCCGCACATCACCGACGAGATCAAGAGTCGCATCCTGGCGATGGCCGCTCCCGACGAGCACGGCAACCGGCCCGATGTGGTGATCACCGAGGTCGGCGGCACCGTCGGCGACATCGAATCGCTGCCATTCCTGGAGGCCGCCCGCCAGGTGCGCCACGAGGTCGGCCGGGAGAACTGCTTTTTCCTCCACTGCTCGCTGGTGCCGTACATGGCACCGTCGGGCGAGCTCAAGACCAAGCCGACCCAGCACTCGGTCGCCGCGCTGCGCAGCATCGGTATCCAGCCCGACGCGCTGATCCTGCGCTGCGATCGCGATGTGCCCGAGGCGCTGAAGAACAAGATCGCGCTGATGTGCGACGTGGACGTCGACGGCGTCATCTCCACTCCCGACGCCCCGTCGATCTACGACATCCCCAAGGTGCTGCATCGCGAGGAACTCGACGCCTACGTCGTGCGGCGGCTGAACCTGGCGTTCCGCGACGTGGACTGGACGCAGTGGAACGATCTGCTCAAGCGGGTGCACGAACCGCACGAGACGGTGCGAATCGCGTTGGTGGGCAAGTACATCGACCTCTCCGACGCCTACCTGTCAGTGACCGAGGCGCTGCGCGCGGGCGGGTTCTTCCACCACGCCAAGGTCGAGATGGTCTGGGTCGCCTCCGACGACTGCGAACTCGACAACGGTGCGGCCGCGGCGCTCTCCGACGTCGACGGTGTGCTGATCCCCGGTGGGTTCGGCATCCGTGGGATCGAGGGCAAGATCGGCGCGATCGCCTACGCCCGCAAGCGGGGTCTGCCGGTGCTCGGGCTGTGCCTGGGACTGCAGTGCATCGTGATCGAGGCGGCCCGCTCGGTCGGGATCACCGGCGCCAACTCGGCGGAGTTCGATCCGGCCACCCCGGATCCGGTGATCTCCACGATGGCCGATCAGCGCGACGCGGTCGCCGGTGCGGCCGACCTCGGCGGCACCATGCGGCTCGGCGCGTATCCCGCTGTGCTGGAAGAGGATTCGATCGTCGCGCAGGCCTACGGTGCGACCGAGGTGTCCGAGCGGCACCGGCACCGCTACGAGGTCAACAACGCCTACCGCAAGCGGATCGCCGAGAGCGGCCTGCGCTTCTCGGGCACATCGCCGGACGGTCACCTGGTCGAGTTCGTCGAGTACGACGCCGAACAGCATCCGTTCCTCGTGGGCACGCAGGCGCATCCGGAGCTCAAGAGCCGGCCCACCCGGCCGCACCCGTTGTTCGCGGCGTTCATCGGCGCCGCACTGGACTACAAGGCCGCTGAGCGGTTGCCCGTGGAGATCCCCGAGCAGCGTTCCAACGGGGTCGAGCAGTTGCTGCAAGAGCCCGCATCCCGTGGCTGAGCACGACTTCGAGACCGTCGACAGCGAGATCGTCTACGAGGGGGCGATCCTCGCGCTGCGTGCCGACGAGGTGCGGATGCCGGGCGGCACCACCGCCCGCCGCGAGGTCGTCGAGCACTTCGGCGCGGTGGCGATCGCCGCACTCGACGACGACGGCAACATCACGCTGGTCTACCAGTACCGGCATCCGGTGGGCCGGCGGTTGTGGGAGTTGCCCGCCGGACTGCTCGACATGGGCGGTGAGGCCCCCCACCTGACGGCGGCGCGCGAACTGCAGGAGGAGGCGGGGCTGGCCGCGCAGGAGTGGCGGGTGCTGGTCGACATCGTGTCCTCCCCGGGCTTCGCCGACGAGAGCGTGCGCGTCTACCTCGCGACGGGGATCACCGAGATCGACCGGCCGGAGGCCCACGACGAGGAGGCCGACCTGATCGTCAAACGCGTTCCGCTGTCGGAGGCGGTCCGTATGGTGCTGTCCGGAGAGATCGTCAACTCGATTGCGGTGGCGGGGATCCTGGCGGCACATGCGTTCCGGGACGCGGACACCCTGCGTCCGCTCGACGCGGAGTGGACCGACCGGCCCTCGGCTTTCGCCGGGCGGAAAGGTCACTGATGACCACCTCAGCTGTTCGACGCACGCTCGACGATCAGCTGCAGGGGTATCTCGACCACCTGACCATCGAACGCGGCGTCGCCGCGAACACCCTGAGTTCCTACCGGCGGGACCTGCGCCGCTACGCCGAGCACCTCACCGTGCGCGGCGTCGAGGACCTCGCGCAGGTCACCGAGACCGACGTCAGTGAGTTCCTGGTGTCACTGCGCCGGGGCGATCCGGACACCGGCGCGAATGCGCTCTCGGCGGTGTCGGCGGCCAGGGCGCTGATCGCGGTGCGTGGTCTGCACCGCTTCGCCGCCGCCGAGGGGCTGACCGAACTCGACGTCGCCCGCGCGGTCAAACCGCCCACACCCGGCCGCCGCCTGCCCAAGAGTCTGTCGATCGACGAGGTGCTCGCGCTGCTCGACGGCGCAGGCGGGGACAGTGAGGCCGACGGCCCGCTGACGCTGCGCAACCGCGCCCTGCTCGAACTGCTCTATTCGACGGGCGCCCGGATCTCCGAGGCCGTCGGGCTCGACATCGACGACGTCGACACCCACGCGCGGTCGGTGCTGCTGCGCGGCAAGGGCGGTAAACAGCGGCTGGTGCCGATCGGCAGGCCCGCGGTGAGCGCACTCGACGCCTACCTGGTCCGCGGTCGTCCGGACCTCGCGCGCCGGGGTCGCGGCACCCCGGCGATCTTCCTCAACGCGCGCGGCGGGCGCCTGTCCCGCCAGAGCGCGTGGCAGGTGCTGCAGGACGCCGCTGAACGGGCCGGGATCACCTCGGCGGTGTCGCCCCACACCCTGCGCCACTCCTTCGCCACCCACCTGCTCGACGGCGGCGCCGACGTCCGCGTCGTCCAGGAACTGCTCGGCCACGCCTCGGTGACGACGACGCAGATCTACACGATGGTCACGGTGCATGCGCTGCGCGAGGTCTGGGCCGGGGCCCATCCGCGGGCGCGCTGACTCAGCGTCTGCTGATCCCGTTCGCACGCAGCCCGTCGACCTCGAGGGTGATCCGCTTCGCCGGCGCCACTGCGATACCGCGGGCGACGCTGCGCGGCGACGGCGCGAGGCGGTCACGTTCGGGCATTCTCAGGTCGAGGCGCGCCAGGATGGTGCCGAGGGCGACGGCGAGTTCGGCCGTCGCGAATGCCGCGCCGATACAGCGCCGGTACCCGCCGCCGAACGGTGCGTACTCGAACGGTGTGGGGCGACGGGCCAGGAAGCGGTCCGGATCGAACCTGTCCGGCGCCGACCAGATCTCCGGGTTGAAGTGCAGCGCGTGGAGCGCGACGCCCACGACCCGGCCCGCGGGGTGGGTGACCCCGGCGACGGTGAGTGGTTCGGTCAGTCGCCGCAGCACGATGGGCACCGGCGGGTGCATCCGCAGCGTCTCCTTGACCACCGCACCCAGGTACGGCAAGGCGACGAGGTCGAGTGGGGTGGCCGCGCCGGAGAGTTCGGTGAGGACGCGCCCGCGCACCGCGTCGTCTCGGTGGATGTGGAAGAGCGCCCACGCCACCGACGAGGCGGTGGTCTCGTGACCGGCGGCGAGCAGGGTCCGCAGCTGGTCGAGGGTCTCGGCGTCGGTGCGACCCCGTCCGGTCTCGTCGGTGGCGGACAGCAACAGGTCCAGCATGTCGCCCCCGGAACACCCGGGTGCCCGGCGCGTTGCCATGTCCTCCGACAGCAGCCGGTCGAGATCGTCGCGCAAGCGCAACAGCTTCGCCCACGGTCCGACACCGGCGAGGTCGCGGCGTAGGGCGGGCAACAGCATCAGCGGTGCGGTGTTCGCGGCGAGCAGGGCCTTGACCGCCTCGGTGTAGCGCTGCCTGCGGGCGGGGTCGGCGACGCCGAAGACCACGCGGACGGCCACATCCAGGGTGATGTCGACACCGAGGTCGTAGGCGTCGACGGTGCCGCCGGGACGCAGGAGGTCGATCTGTGCGGCCGCGGCTTCGGCGATCACGTCGGTGTAGCTCTTGACCTGCTCGCCGTGTAAAGCGGGCGTGAGCAGTGCGCGCTCTCGGCGGTGGTGTTCCCCGGAGAGCAGGATCAGCGACGCCGGACCCACGACGGGTTCGATGGGGTTGGGCAGCGGCGCACGGCAGCCGTGCGACGGTGCGGTCAGGATGTCCCGGGCGGCCGCGCTGGTGCCATGGAAGACCACCCGTCCCAACCCGGGGAAGTGCAGTGCGAACGGGCCCTGCGAGGTGGCCTTACCGGTGAAGAACTTCACCGGGTCCACGGCTGCGGCGGCGGCCGACAGCAGCGCCGTGGGCAACTCGGACATTGTCGCTCTCACGGACACTGCACCACTTTTCGGTGACCGCTTTCGCCACCGACGCTCCGCCGCGTCGACCGTATTTCCAGGAGGCCGTGTCGTCGGACGGATCCATCGCCGCGGAGGACGGCCGGTGAGAATATCCCAGGTTTGCCTAATTGGTGCGAGGATGACGTTTTCACTGTTCGTACCCGGGGTAATTCGTCACGACTGGTTCTCTGAGAGAGCGAGTGGAGCCGTCGCGTCCTCAAAGGCGAAAGCACGGCATGGACACGCATCGGTGCTGGTCGCAGCATCGCGCGTGCAGGCGTTCCTTGCGGACGCGAATACCTTGCACAGCGTGGTTCGTTGAGTTGAGGTCGGGTGCCGCCGACTGTTGCGTCGCTCCGAGTTCTCATCAAGATCGCCGGATTGTTTGCGCGTGGCGATTCGGTATGGGGACCGAATTCCGCATGAATGGTATTCAGAAATTGACCAGGTGGTAAGTCCTCCATTGGTTGATCAATTCCTTTCTCGCTTTCATCGGTTCATTCGAACCGCCGGCGGACGGGAATTCGCAGGAGAATTGATTGTTTGCGAGCTCGGACCACTGCGTTGCGTGCTGTCGACCCCACGTTACGCCCGGCACGCGGCGGCGGAGCCGAAACAGCGATATCGGTCGCGGTGGTCATGTTGGCTGCGCGCACCGCGCGGGGCGGCGTCCTCCCGACCGAAGGCGCCGGCCCGGTGGCGCACGGTTCGACATCTCGACGACGGCGAAACACGCGGTTGTGGTGCAGATCGTGCCCATACCACGGCTCGGCGGCCGCTAGGGTTCAAACAGTTCGGTGGTCACTTCTCCGTCAGGAACCGGTGCTGTGGGGCGGTTGCTGACATCACACGCCCATGGTGCGTCGACCGGCTCCACGGCAAGTCGGTCGCCGTCCCGCAAAAGACCAATTTTGGTCGGACCTTGGTCGGTTCCGTTTGCCATAGGGCCGGAACCGGCTGGTAAATCACCTCGACATCGAACGGCTGCACGCAATCATCATTGATTAAGAAAGCATTTCGTCGAGGTCGCAAAAAAGTTTCGCTCTGATGGCCTGAATTCGGCGTAACGTAACGCAGCCAAGAGGGTCGACTCGCATTCCTGGGGCGCTATTCGCGGCGGAGTGGCGATGAATCGGGGTGGTTTTCATGGGTGGTTGTCCCGTCGACGCGGCAACCCGGCCACGCGTGGTGGACCACATCGTCGACTACCTGGCTGCCGGCGGTGTGCGGTATCTCTTCGGTGTCGACGGCGCGAACATCGAAGACGTCTACGACGCCGCCCATCTGCGTGATGACGTCACCGCGGTGCTGGCCAAGCACGAGTTCTCGGCGGCCGCGATGGCCGACGGGTACAGCCGCAGCGGTGCCGGGCTCGGGGTCGTCATGGCGACCTCCGGTGGCGGTTCACTCAACATCGTCCCCGGACTGGGGGAGTCCCTGGCCAGCCGCGTCCCGGTTCTTGCGCTGGTCGGCCAGCCGCCGTTGTCCCTCGACGGTCGGGGGAGTTTCCAGGACACCAGCGGGTGCAACGGGTCGCTCGACGCCCACGCGCTGTTCTCGGCGGTGTCGGTGTTCTGCGAACGGGTGACCGAGCCCGCCGACATCGTCACCCTGCTGCCGCGGGCGGTACGGGCGGCGTTCTCCGGCGGCCCGGCAGTCCTGTTGTTGCCCAAGGACATTCAGCAGGGCGTGCTCGAGCACGACCGGCATGCCGTCGAGCGGAACGGCCGCGCCCCGACGTCGCGGCATATCGGCGATCCGCTCCCGATCGCGCGGGCGCTGCGCAAGGTCGACGGGCCCGTCACGATCATCGCGGGGGACCAGGTGATCCGTGACGACGCGCGCGCCGAACTCGAACAGTTGCGCGCGGTGCTGCGGGCCTGCGTAGCCGTCACCCCCGACGCCAAGGACGCCGCGGGGACACCCGGTGTGGGCTCTTCGTCGTCGATCGGGGTGACCGGTGTCATGGGACATCCCGGCACCGCCGAAGCGATCTCGGGAAGTGCGATGTGTCTGCTCGTCGGATCCCGCCTGCCCGTCACCGCGCGGGCCGGCCTGGATGCCGCGCTCGCCGAAACCCGGGTCCTCTCGATCGGCTCCGCCCCGCCCTACATTCCGTGCACCCACATCCACAGCGACGATCTCAGCGCGTCGCTGCCGCTGTTGACCCGCGGTTTGATCGGACACAACCGGCCACACGGATTGCGGGTCGCCGACCGTGTCCCGCGAAAGGAATTGGCGCCGCCGGTCTTCGACGGCGACGGCGTGCGCTACCGGGATGCGATGAAGGCGCTCGACCGGCTCCTGCCCACCGACGTGGACATCGTCGTGGACGCCGGGAACACCGGTGCCGCGGCGGTGCACTACCTGCCGGTGCGCCGGCGGGGACGGTTCCTCGTCGCCCTCGGCATGGGCGGTATGGGCTACAGCTTCGGCGCAGGTATCGGGGTCGCCTTCGGCAGGGGCCGCCGCACCGTGGTGATCGCCGGTGACGGGTCGTTCTTCATGCACGGCCTCGAACTGCACACGGCGATCCAGCACCGGCTGCCCGTGACCTTCGTGCTGTTCAACAACAACGCTCACGGCATGTGCGTGACGCGGGAACAGCTCTATTACGACGGCACCTACAGCTACAACAGGTTCAGCCCCAGCCGCCTCGGCGCCGGCCTGAGCGCGATGTTCCCCGGTATGCCGTCGGTCGACGTCGCCGACGTCGCCGATCTCCCCGGCGCGGTCGCCTCGGCACTCGACACCCGCGGACCATCGGTCGTGTCGGTGGAGTGTTCCGCCGACGAGATCCCGCCGTTCGCACCGTTTTTGACGGCAAACCGGCCGACAACCCCCAGCCTGTCCACCATCCACGAGGAGGAACCGATCGATGTCCCTGCCAGCGCTTGACGATATCGTCACCCACACCGGTAGCACCGGTCCGATCGACGGCGTCATCCGCATCGAGACGTCGCCGCGCGAGAAGGCGACCCCCATCATCATGGACATGATGCGGTCGGTCTATCCGCACGATGAGGTGTTCGGCGAGTTCTGCACCGTCAACAGCTACGTCGACTGCCCGCCGGACGCCCTGTTCGACTACCTCTCCGACACCCGCTGCCTCGAGGAATGGACCTACAGCCTGCGGGGCTTCGAACCCACCGCCGAGGAGGGGCTGTGGCTGGCGTGGGACCGACTGGGCTCCGAGACCGAGATCTACACCAGGACGGTGGCCAACCGCGAGGCGGGCACGGTCGACTACCACTGCGCGTGGGACCAGGGCAGGCATCTGTGGATGATCTATCTGATGCGCGTGGTCGACGCACGGGTCGTCCTCAACAAGCCGGGTTCGGTTGTGCTGTGGACGAACTGCCATCACCCGTTCTATGACGACAACCCCTACCCGGAGACCGCACCGCCGGAGCGGCCGGTCTGGGTGGGCGACTTCTGGGACATGTTCGGCGCCGGCCACCTGCTCGAGTTGAGAAACCTCAAGGCGATCGCGGAGTACCGCCACCGCAACGGCCTGCCGATCAAACCGGCCTGGATGGATTGAGGGTTTCCGAGATGACCGTCAGCCTGGTCGACGTTTCGACCTACCTGCCCGGTGAACCCATCGGCGCCGAGTACTACGCCGATTTCGCCAGCGCCGACGAACTCCGCGAGCACCTGATGTTCCGGGCGCCGAAGTACCGCCACCACGTCGCCGAGGACGAGACCGCCATCGACATGGTGGAACGCGCCACCGCGGGCCTCGTCGAACGCCACGGCCACGACGCCATCGCCGAGGCCGACATCCTGATCACGCATTCGCAGATGCCCGACATGCCGTTCTACGGCGGCGGCGGCGGGATGGCCCACCGACTCGGGATGAAGCCGCGGACGGTGATCGACCTGCACAACGGCGGCTGCGCCGCCTTCATTCTCGGCCTGAAACTGGCCCGCACGCTGATCGAGGCGGGTGAGGGGCGCACCGCGCTGATCGCGTTGGCGCAGAATGCCGCCGGCCAGATCTTCGACCAGCCGCTCACGCGGCAGAAAGCGCAGTCGTGCGTGCCGGGCGACGGCGCCGCGGTGGGACTCGTGACGCTGTCCGACGAGTCGCCGGTGCTCGACGTGGAGTGCCGCACCTACGGTGAGTACGCCGGCGACATGACGATCGCCGTGGAACCGTTCCGCAAGTGGTGGCAGCCCGGCCCGGGGGAGGGCTGCATCGGCTTCACCGAGGCCAAGATCACCAAGGTGCTCGCCCGCGGCAACCGCCAGGTGCCGGAGGTGTCCTTCGCGGTGTGCGACCGGCTCGGCATCAAGCCCAAGGAACTGGATCTGTTCGTGACGAATCAGCCCAACCGCGTGTTCCTGCGCAATTGGCGTGACGCGCTCGAACTGCCCAAGGAACGGCACCGCGACACCTTCGACGAATGCGGGAACCTGTTCGCCGTCGGCATCCCGATGAACCTCGACCGGGCGATCAACGACGGTCAGCTCAAGCACGGCGACACCGTGCTGATGGCGGCGTTCGCCCACGCCGGGGACTTCGCGGGCGCCGCGGCCGTCCGCTGGGGTGGTCGGGTCGCATGACACTCGTCGCCGAACCGGGACCGGCGTCCTCACCACCGAGACCGACGCCGCGGGGCGCCTCGGCGCTGGCCCCCGCGGTGGACCCGATGGCGTTGTCCCTCAACGAGAATCCGTTCCCGCCGCTGCCCGCCGTCCGCACCGCGATGATCGAGTCGATCCAGGCGGCCAACCGGTACCCGGAATTCCTGCCGGAGTCATTGCGCCACCTGATCGCCAATCACATCGGCGTCCCCGACGAGCAGGTCGTCGTCGGTGCCGGGGCGACCGGGGTGCTGGTGCAGGTGATGCACGCGTTCACCACACCCGGCGACCGGATCGTGCTGCCGGTACCGACTTTCGAGGGTTACACGATCGCCTCGGCGATGACGCGCCTCGACGTCGTCAAGGTGCCGTTGCTCCTGGACGGGCACCACGACCTCGACGCGATGGCCGATGCGGCGGCCGACGCCCGGCTCGTGGTGATCTGCCGGCCGCACAACCCGACGGGCACGGTGGAGACCCTCGCCGCGCTGGAGGCGTTCCTGCGCCGGCTGTCTGAGGACACCATCGTCGTCCTCGACGAGGCCTACGTCGAATTCGTCGCACCCCAGTGGCGCATCGACGCGATCGGCCTCATCGAGCGGTACCCCAATGTCCTCGTGCTGCGGACGTTCTCGAAGGCCTACGGGCTGGCGGGTCTGCGCATCGGGTACGCGATCGGATCGTGGGGTCTGACCGCAGAGCTGTGGGCGATGCAATTGCCGTTCGGGATGGCCAGCACCGGGCTGGTCGCCGTCGCCGCGTCGTATCGCGCGGAAAGCCAACTGCGCCAACGTATTCGGATGATCACCTCGGAGCGGCGCAACTTGCGGATGCGGTTGCGCTCGATTGGTGTGCAGAGCATCGACGGACACGCCAACTTCGTGTACCTGCCCAGCGGGGACCGGCCGTGGCGCGAGATCTTCGACGGGGCGGACGGAGTCCGGGTCAAACACTGCGCAGACGGCGGCGTGCGGATCACCGTGGGCGGCCGGTCCTCGACAGGTGCCGTGCTCACCGCCCTACGCGGGAAGGGTTGACCGTCATGGGCGAACACCAGGTCGTCGTGATCGGGGCCGGGCCGTCCGGGGTGGCCGCCGCGTTGAGCCTGCGCGACAGGGGATTGCGACCGGTCCTCGTCGACCGCGCCGACCACGTCGGGTCGTCGTGGAAGGCCCGGTATGACCGGCTCAAACTCAACACCGGCAGGCGCACCTCCCACATGCCGAACCGGCCCTACCCCAAGGGCACCGGGATGTTCCCGACTCGCGATGAGGTGGTCGAGCACCTCGACCGGCACGCCCACGAGGACGGCATCCAGCTGATGCTCGGCACCACGGTGAACCGGGTCGACCGGCACGCCGAAGGGTGGGCGCTCAGCACGTCGTCGGGCGAGCTGACCGCCCGTCAGGTGGTGGTGGCCACGGGATACGAACACAGTCCCCGCATCCCGGAGTGGCCGGGTATGGCGGATTTCCCCGGGGAGATCAGCCACTCGTCGAAGTACCGCAACCCCTCGCCGTACGTGGGCAAACGGGTGCTGGTCGTCGGCGCGGGGTCGTCGGCCATGGAGATCGTGCACGACGTCGCCACCGGCGGCGCCGTCGCCGCCTGGCTGGCCGTGCGCACCGCACCCCACATCATGATCCGGGCCCTGCCGGGGGGTTTCCCGTCCGACTACATCGCGACCCCGCTGTTCGACGCGCCGCTGTGGCTCGCCGACACGGTGTCGCGGGTCGGTCAGCGCATCGACGTCGGCAACCTCGCCGCCTACGGTCTCCCGACACCGGCGGAGGGGGTGTTCGCGCGGGGGAAGCGGCTCGGGCGGGCACCGGTCATCGTCGACCGCGAGGTGGTGCGCGCGATCCGGGCGCGGGTGTTCGAGGTCGTCCCCACGGTCCAACGGTTCGACGGTGACCACGTCCACCTCATCGACGGCAGGCGGCTGCAACCGGATGCGGTGATCTGCGCGACCGGATACACCCGCGGCCTCGACGCCATGGTCGGCCACCTCGGCGTCCTCGACGACCGCGGACTGCCCCGCTCCTGCGGCGTCACCCCCGCCGCCCCGGGACTGCGGTTCGTCGGCTTCATGTCTCGGCCCGGCCTGATCTCCTATGTCGCCAAACAGTCCCAGCACGTCGCCAGGCACATCGCGGATGAACTCGACCGCACCCCCTCGCTGACCAACTGAGGCGCCATGTTGCAGACGCTGACCCGGATGGCGATGGCCAGACCCAGACGGGTGATCGCCGCCGCGGTCGCGGTGCTGATCGCGTGCGCGGTGTTCGGGGTGCCCGTGGTCGATCACCTGTCCGGCGGCGGGTTCAGGGACCCCGAATCGGGGTCGGCGCGCGCATCGGCCATCCTGGCCGACACGTTCGGCAGGCCGGAGATGCAGCTCCTGCTCACCGTGACGGCCCGCGACGGGGCGTTGACCGGCGCCGGGGCCGCGGTCGGTGCAGAGGTCGTCGCCGCCCTCGAGCAGTCCCCGGCGGTCGGCTACGTGGAAGCGCCCTGGGGCGCACCGCCCGGGGCGGTCGGCGACCTGGTCAGTACCGACGGGACCACCGCGCTGGTCGTCGCGGGCCTCAACGGCGACGAGAGCGCCGCCGCCGCCCACGCCCAGGAGTTGTCGGCGGCGCTCACCGGTGACCGCGGTGGGGTCACGGTGCGAGCCGGCGGCGGCGCGGCGGTGAACGCCCAGATCAACGCCCAGACGGAGAAGGATCTGCTGGCGATGGAGTCGCTGGCCATCCCGCTGAGCTTCCTGGTGCTGGTGTGGGTGTTCGGCGGGCTGTTTGCGGCCATGCTGCCGATGGCCGTCGGGGCGCTGGCGATCGTCGGGTCGCTGGCGGTGCTGCGCGGGATCGCGATGGTCACCGACGTGTCGGTGTTCGCGCTCAACCTCGCCGTGGCGATGGGTCTGGCGCTGGCGATCGACTACACACTGCTCATCCTCAGCCGCTACCGCGACGAGCTCGCCGACGGCGTCGACCCCGAGCAGGCGCTGCTGCGCACCATGGCGGCCGCGGGTCGCACCGTGGTGTTCTCGGCCGTCATCGTCGGGCTCTCGATGCTGCCGATGGCACTGTTCCCGATGTACTTCCTGCGGTCCTTCGCCTACGCCGGTGTCGCGGTGGTGGCGTTCGCGCTGTGCGCGGCGCTCGTCGTCACCCCGGCGGTCATCACGCTCGCGGGCGACCGCCTCGACAGACTCGACGTGCGGCGTCTGCTGCGGCGTGCACTGCGCCGCCCGGCCCCCGCGCCGCGATGCGTGGAGCGGACCTTCTGGTACCGCACCGCGCACGCCGTGATGCGGCGCGGCCTGCTGCTCAGCGTCGTCGTGGTGGCCTTCCTGGTGACGCTCGGCGCCCCGTTCCTCGACGCCCGCTGGGGTTTCCCGGACGACCGGGTGCTACCGACCACCTCCGACGCCCACCAGGTCGGCGACCAGTTGCGGACCCGGTTCGCCGCGGACTCCGCGACCACGGTCACCGTCGTGCTGCCCGACACCACCGGTCTCGCGCCGGACGCGCTCGGCGACTTCGCCGCCGAGCTCTCGCGGGTCCCGGACGTGCCGTGGGTGTCCTCGCCCGCGGGCACATTCACGGCCGGACGGCAGACGGGTCCGCCGTCGGGGCCGACCGGCACCGCCGGCGACAGCGCCTACCTGACCGTCGCGAGTTCGGCCCCTCTGGACTCGGCGGCCTCGGAGGCGCAGCTCGACGCACTGCACGCGATCGCCGCACCCGACGGGCGCGAGGTCCTGCTGACCGGGACCGCGCAGAGCAACCGCGACATCGTCAGCGCGGTGCTGTCGCGAATGCCCTTGGTGCTCGGCATCATCGGGCTCACCTCGCTGGTCCTGCTGTTCCTGCTGACCGGCAGCGTGGTCCTGCCGCTGAAGGCGGTCGCGCTCAACGTGCTGTCGCTGACCGCGGCGTTCGGCGCGCTGGTGTGGGTCTTCCAGCAGGGCCACCTCGACGCACTCGGCACCACCAGCACCGGCACCATCGGCGTCACGGTCCCCGTTCTGCTGTTCTGCATCGCATTCGGCCTCTCCATGGACTACGAGGTCTTCCTGATGGCCCGCATCCGCGAGTACTGGCTGGCGTCAGATCGCACCCGCGCCGACAACGACGAGGCCGTCGCGCTCGGGCTGGCGCACACCGGGCGGGTGATCACCGCGGCCGCGGTCATCATGTCGATCTCGTTCGCGGCGCTGATCGCCGCGGAGGTGTCGTTCATGCGGATGCTCGGGCTGGGGTTGACCGTCGCGGTGCTGATGGACGCGACGCTGGTCCGGTTGGTCCTGGTCCCGGCCTTCATGCACGTGATGGGACGGGCGAACTGGTGGGCGCCTGCGCCGCTGGCCCGGCTGCACCGCCGCGTCGGCATCAGCGACGCCACGGCCGCCGGGCGGCACGCCGACAGTCCGGGCGACAAGTCGTCTGCGGGTCTGCCCGTATCGACGGTCCCGCGACGTTAAACTCAACCGGATGTTCGCCCTGCGTGTGGAGTCACCGGCCTGCGGCGGTCCGGCATGACCAATGACGCCGCGGGTACCGACGCACCGCCGACGGGCCTGACCGGGCGGCCGTACCGCTCGATCCCCGAGCCCACCCCGCGCAGCACGCACGGACCCGCCAAGGTCATCGCGATGTGCAACCAGAAGGGCGGGGTCGGTAAGACCACCTCGACGATCAACCTGGGCGCCAGCCTCGCCGAATACGGGCGCCGCGTCCTGCTCGTCGACCTCGACCCGCAGGGGGCGTTGTCCGCCGGGCTCGGCGTGCCGCACTACGAACTCGACAACACCGTGCACAACCTGCTGGTCGAACCCCGGGTGTCGATCGACGAGGTGCTGATCAAGACCCGGGTCGCCGGACTGGACCTGGTGCCCAGCAACATCGACCTGTCCGCCGCGGAGATCCAGCTGGTCAACGAGGTCGGCCGCGAGCAGACGCTGGGCCGCGCGCTGTACCCGGTGCTCGACCGCTACGACTACGTGCTGATCGACTGCCAGCCGTCACTGGGCCTGCTCACCGTCAACGGGCTGGCCTGCAGCGACGGGGTGATCATCCCCACCGAATGCGAGTACTTCTCGCTGCGCGGCCTCGCGCTGCTGACCGACACCGTCGACAAGGTCCGCGACCGGCTCAACCCGAAACTCGACATCAGCGGCATCCTGGTCACCCGCTACGACCCGCGCACGGTCAACGCCAGGGAGGTCATGGCGCGGGTGGTCGAGCGGTTCGGCGACCTCGTCTTCGACACCGTCATCACCCGCACCGTGCGGTTCCCCGAGACCAGCGTCGCGGGCGAACCGATCACCACGTGGGCGCCGAAGTCCGCGGGCGCGGAGGCCTACCGGGCACTGGCCCGGGAAGTCATCGACCGGTTCGGCGCGTGAGCGGCGAGGACGACGAGCAGCCAGACAAGCGCGGGTTCAAGGTTCGGCTCGACAATTTCGAGGGCCCGTTCGATCTGCTGCTGCAGCTGATCTTCGCCCACCGGCTCGACGTCACCGAGGTGGCGCTGCACCAGGTCACCGACGACTTCATCGCCTACACCAAGGAGATCGGCCGCCGACTCGAACTCGACGAGACGACAGCGTTCCTGGTGATCGCCGCGACGCTGCTCGACCTCAAGGCCGCGCGGCTGCTGCCCGCCGGTGAGGTGCACGACGAAGAGGACCTCGCCCTGCTCGAGGTCCGCGATCTGCTGTTCGCCCGCCTGCTGCAGTACCGGGCGTTCAAACACGTCGCGGTGATGTTCGCCGAACTCGAGGCGGCCGCACTGCGCAGCTACCCGCGCGCGGTGTCGCTGGAACCGCGCTACAGCGAGCTGCTGCCCGAGGTCATGCTCGGCGTCGACGCTGCGCGCTTCGCCGAGATCGCCGCGTCGGCGTTCACGCCACGGCCGGTGCCCAGCGTGCGGACCGACCATCTGCACGCACCCGCGGTGTCGGTGCCCGAGCAGGCCCGACGGTTGCTGGCGCTGCTCGAACAGCGCGGCGTGGGGGAGTGGGCCACCTTCACCGATCTGGTCGCCGACTGCCAGGGCGGCATCGAGATCGTCGGCCGGTTCCTGGCGCTGCTCGAGCTCTACCGGGCGCGGGCGGTAGCATTCGACCAGGAAGAACCGCTTGGTGTGCTCCAGGTTTCGTGGACCGGGGATCGCCCGACCAACGAACAACTGGCAACCGTCGACGCGGGAGAACAACGAGAGCAATGACCGACGAGATCTCCGATGCCGACTTCGGCGTCGACGTCGCGACCGCCCCCGAGCTCGACGACACCGAACTGCGCAACGTCCTCGAAGCGCTGCTGCTGGTGGTGGATACCCCCGCGACCGTCGATCAGCTGGCCGCGGTGACCGACCAGCCCGGCTACCGGATCGTCACCACGCTGACCGAGATGGCCGCCGAACTCGCCGCCCGCGACAGCGGAATCGAACTGCGCGAGGCCGGCGGCGGGTGGCGCATGTACACCAGGGCCCGCTACGCGCCGTACGTCGAGAAGCTGCTGCTCGACGGCGCCCGCTCGAAACTCACCCGCGCGGCGCTGGAGACGCTGGCCGTCGTCGCCTACCGCCAGCCGGTGACGCGCGCCCGGGTCAGCGCGGTCCGCGGTGTCAACGTCGACGCCGTCATGCGCACCCTGCTGGCGCGCGGGCTGATCACCGAGGCGGGCACCGGTCCGGACTCGGGTGCGGTGACGTTCGCCACCACGGAACTCTTCCTGGAACGGCTGGGGTTGACCTCGCTGGCCGACCTGCCCGACATCGCGCCGCTGCTGCCGGACGTCGACGTCATCGACGACCTCAGCGAAACACTGGCCGACGAACCGCGATTCATGAAACTGGGCGCAGCGCCCGCACCCGCCGGACAGCCGATGTCCTACGACGTGGACAAGGATGACCGATGACCGAACCCGAAGGTGTCCGACTGCAGAAAGTGTTGTCGCAGGCCGGAATCGCCTCCCGCCGCGTGGCGGAGCGCATGATCCTCGACGGCCGCGTCGAGGTGGACGGCCACATCGTCACCGAACTCGGTACCCGCGTCGACCCCGACGCCGCCGACATCCGCGTCGACGGGACACGGGTGCTGCTCGACGACACCCTCATGCACCTGGCGATCAACAAACCGCGCGGGATGCACTCCACGATGTCCGACGACCGGGGCCGGCCGTGCATCGGCGACCTCGTCGAACACCGCGTCCGCGGCAACAAAGGCCTGTTCCACGTCGGGCGCCTCGACGCCGACACCGAGGGTCTGATGCTGCTGACCAACGACGGGGAACTCGCGCACCGGTTGATGCATCCGTCCTACGAGGTGCCCAAGACCTATGTGGCGACCGTACTGGGCACCGTGCCGCGCGGACTGGGCAAGAAACTGCGCGCGGGTGTGGAGTTGGACGACGGCCCGGCGCGGGTCGACGACTTCGCGGTCGTGGATGCGCTGCCCGGCCGGTCGATGGTCCGGGTGACCCTGCACGAGGGGCGCAAGCGTATCGTTCGTCGACTGTTGGCGGCGGTGGGATATCCGGTGCAGGAGTTGGTGCGCACCGATATCGGGTCGGTCTCGCTCGGCGATCAGCGCCCCGGCAGCATTCGGGTGTTGACGCGCAAGGAGATCGGTGAACTGTACAAGGCGGTGGGCATGTGACTGACGGGATGGTGATCGCCGTCGACGGACCCGCCGGAACCGGGAAGTCCTCGGTGTCAAGGGGTTTGGCGCGCGCGCTGGGTGCGCGGTATCTCGACACCGGTGCGATGTACCGGATGGTGACGCTGGCGGTGCTGCGCGCGGGCATCGATCCGGCCGACGGTGACGCGGTGGTCGCCGCGGTCGACCGCGTCGAGTTGGCCGTCGGCTACGACCCCGACGAGGACCGCTCTCTGCTTGCCGGAGAAGACGTTTCGGCCGAGATCCGTGGCGACGCCGTCACTCGCGCGGTGTCGGCGGTCTCGGCGGTCCCCGCGGTGCGCGCCCGGCTCGTCGAGTTGCAGCGGCAACTGTCCGACGGATCGGGCAGCGTCGTCGTCGAGGGTCGTGACATCGGCACCGTGGTGCTGCCCGACGCCGATGTGAAGATCTTCCTGACCGCCTCGGCGGAGGAACGCGCCCGCAGACGCAACGCGCAGAACGTGCGCAACGGCCTCGGCGACGACTACGCCGCGGTGCTGGCCGACGTGCGCCGCCGCGACCACCTCGACTCGACGCGGGCGGTGTCGCCGCTGCGCGCGGCCGACGACGCCCTGGTCGTGGACACCAGCGAGATGAACGAGGCGGAAGTGGTTGCGCACCTGCAGGATCTGGTGCACCAGAGGGCGGGAGCGCGGCGATGACGTCACCGGAGGACGGCACCTGGGTCGACGAACGCGACTGGGAACTGGGCGCCGAAGAGGTCGCCGAGGCGATCGAGGAGGCCGCCGCCCCGCCGCCGGTGGTGGCCGTCGTCGGGCGTCCCAACGTCGGCAAGTCGACGCTGGTCAACCGGATCCTGGGCCGGCGCGAAGCGGTGGTGCAGGACATCCCGGGCGTCACCCGCGATCGGGTGTCCTACGACGCGACGTGGTCGGGCCGCCGGTTCGTCGTGCAGGACACCGGCGGCTGGGAACCCGACGCTCAGGGGCTGCAGCAGCTGGTGGCCGATCAGGCCACCGTCGCGATGCGCACCGCCGACGCGATCATCCTGGTGGTCGACGCGGTCGTCGGCGCCACGTCGGCCGACGAGGCCGCCGCCCGCATGCTGCGTAAATCGGGGAAACCGGTGTTCCTGGCCGCCAACAAGGTCGACACCGAACGCGGTGAGGCCGACGCGGCGGCGCTGTGGTCCCTCGGCATCGGCGAGCCGCACACGGTCAGCGCAATCCACGGCCGCGGGGTCGCCGATCTGCTGGACCGGGTCCTGGAGAAGCTGCCCGAGGTGTCGGAGGTCGGCGGCGGTGGCGGCGGTCCGCGCCGGGTGGCGCTGGTCGGCAAGCCGAACGTCGGCAAGAGTTCGCTGCTCAACCGTCTTGCCGGCGACGAACGCTCGGTGGTGCACGACGTCGCAGGCACGACCGTCGACCCCGTCGACTCGCTCATCGAACTGGGCGGCAAGACGTGGCGGTTCGTCGACACCGCCGGACTGCGCCGCAAGGTCGGACAGGCCAGCGGTCACGAGTTCTACGCCTCCGTGCGCACCCACGGCGCGATCGACGCCGCCGAGGTGGTGCTGGTGCTCATCGACGCCTCCCAGCCGCTGACCGAGCAGGATCAGCGGGTGCTGTCCATGGTCATCGAGGCCGGCCGCGCGCTGGTGCTGGCGTTCAACAAGTGGGACCTCGTCGACGAGGACCGACGCTATCTGCTGGACCGGGAGATCGACCGTGAGCTGGCGCAGGTGCAGTGGGCACCGCGGGTCAACATCTCGGCGATGACCGGCCGCGCCGTGCAGAAGCTGGTGCCCGCGCTGGAGACCTCGCTGGCGTCCTGGGACACCCGCATCCCGACCGGACGGCTGAACACGTTCTTCAAGGAGATCGTCGCGGCGACGCCGCCGCCGGTGCGCGGCGGTAAACAGCCGCGCATCCTGTTCGCCACCCAGGCCACCGCGCGCCCGCCGACCTTCGTGTTGTTCACCAGCGGCTTCCTCGAGGCGGGGTACCGCAGGTTCCTCGAACGGCGGCTGCGGGAGACGTTCGGATTCGAGGGCAGCCCGATCCGGATCAACGTTCGGGTACGCGAGAAGCGTGGCAACAGATCGCGCTAGTAGAGTGAACTGGTTCGCAGACGAGAGGGGGACCACGGTGGCCGAAAACGCCTTCCGTGCCGCACCCTCGCATGCCTGCGCCCTGCAGCCGTTCTGGCCGTCGCGCCGGTTGATGGCTTTCGACGAGTGGTGTTGTCGGCGTCCCTGATACGCGCCCACCGCTAGTTCAGGCCGCCTTGTTCAAGGCGCCGCAACGTCGAAAGCCGGACCCATGCGTTCGCTACTGATCATCGCCCTCGTCGGGGTCGGAGCCCAGCTCGTCGACGGTGCCCTCGGCATGGCCTTCGGGGTGACCGCCTCGACGTTGCTCGTGCTCTCGGGTGTGGCCGCCGCACAGGCCAGCGCCGCGGTGCACCTCGCCGAGGTCGGCACCACGCTCGCGTCGGGCATCTCGCACTGGCGGTTCAAGAACATCGACTGGTCGATCGTCGCGAAGCTGGGCGTGCCCGGCGCCGTCGGCGCGTTCCTCGGCGCCACCGTCCTTTCGGCGCTGTCCACCGAGGACGCCGCACCGCTGATGGCGGCGATCCTGCTGTGCATCGGGGTGTACGTGCTGCTGCGGTTCTCGCTGCGCACCCCGCCGGTCATCGGCGGTGACGGCACCAAACACGGCGCGAAGTTCCTCACTCCGCTCGGGCTGTTCGGCGGGTTCATCGACGCCTCCGGTGGCGGCGGGTGGGGTCCGATCACGACCAGCACACTGCTGTCGAGCGGGAAGACCGCGCCACGCACGGTCATCGGTTCGGTCAGCGCGTCGGAGTTCCTCGTCGCGCTGTCGGCGTCGCTGGGGTTCCTCGTCGGTCTGCGCGACGAGTTCTTCCACAACATCGGCGTGGTGCTGGCGCTTGCTGTCGGCGGGGTGATCGCCGCGCCGATCGCCGCGTATCTGGTCAGCCGGATCAGCCCGGCGCTGCTCGGCACGGGCGTGGGCGGGGTCATCGTGCTCACCAACTCCCAGAAGCTCGTGCACTACTTCGGGGTGGCGGCGCCGTGGTCGTCGGTGATCTACGCCGTGGTC
The DNA here is from genome assembly GCF_001499965.1 of Mycobacterium sp. GA-2829. Taxonomy (GTDB): domain Bacteria; phylum Actinomycetota; class Actinomycetes; order Mycobacteriales; family Mycobacteriaceae; genus Mycobacterium. The sequence continues at coordinate 76,414 of NZ_LQIT01000015.1, read as the reverse complement.
GTCGTCGCGTGGGCGGTGTTCCTCGTGCTGGCGTGGCGGATCATGCGCGCGCCGGCCTACGTCCCCGAGGAGCTCGAGGCCGAAGTCGCGCACTAGGGTTTGCGGGTGCCCGTCATCGACATGGTCCTCATCGCGCTGGCGGGGGTGGGCGCCGGGGCGATCAACGCGATCGTCGGCTCCGGCACGCTGATCACGTTCCCGACGCTGGTGACGCTCGGCTATCCGCCGGTCACCGCGACGATGTCCAACGCGGTCGGGCTGGTCGCCGGGGGCGTGTCGAGCACCTGGGGTTACCGTCGCGAGCTGCGCGGTCAGTGGCACCGGCTGCGCTGGCAGATCCCGGCCTCCTTCGTCGGTGCTTTGGCGGGTGCGTGGCTGCTGCTGCACCTGCCGGAGACGGTCTTCACCCAGGTGGTGCCGGTGCTGCTGATCGTGGCGCTGGTGCTGGTGGTGATCGGCCCACGGATCCAGGCGTGGGCGCGACAGCGCGCCGAGCAGAGCGGCCGGTCGGCCGACCACATCAGTGCGGCCCGGATGACGGCGCTGGTCGCGGCGACCTTTGCCGTCGGCGTGTACGGCGGCTACTTCACCGCCGCGCAGGGCATCCTGCTGATCGCGGCGATGGGCGCGCTGCTGCCCGAGGACATGCAGCGGATGAACGCCGCCAAGAACCTGCTGTCGCTGATCGTGAACATCGTCGCCGCGGCCGCCTACACGCTGGTGGCATTCGACCGGATCAGCTGGGCGGCCGCGGGGCTGATCGCGGGTGGCTCGCTGGTGGGCGGCTTCCTCGGCGCGCACTACGGCCGCCGGCTGTCGCAGAACGCGCTGCGCGGCGTGATCGTCGTCGTCGGGCTGATCGGGCTGTGGCGGTTGATGACCGTCTAGAAGTGTCGGCGCGCCTTCTCCTGGGCGAGCACATCCTCGAGGTCGCCCAGCCGGTCGAGCCCCTGCACCGCTCGCCGAGTGCGCATGTTGTGTTCGAGCAGGTTGCGGTGGCGGTGCACGAAGGCCCAGTACCCGGCGGTGAACGGGCAGGCGTCGGCGCCGAGGCGTTTCCTCGGGTCGTAGGCGCAGTCCCCGCAGTGGTTGCTCATCTTGTTGATGTACGCGCCGCCGGAGGTGTACGGCTTGGTCGCGAGCCTGCCGCCGTCGGCGTGCTGGCTCATCCCGACGACGTTGGTGGGCATCACCCAGCGGAAGCCGTCGACGTAGGCGGTGGCGTACCACTCGGTGAGCTCGCGCGGGTGGTAGCCGCGCTGCAGCGCGTGGCTGCCGAGGATCATCAGCCGCTGGATGTGGTGGGTCCAGCCGCGGTCACGCAGGCCCATCAACGCGTGCCGCAGGCATTCGGCGGTGACCGCGTCGGCGTCGAGGTCGCGCCACCAGTCGGGTAGCCGGGTGTGGGCGCCGAGTTCGTTGTTGTCGACGTACCGCTCGCCGAAGTGCCAGTAGAGGTGCCACATGTATTCGCGCCAGCCCAGGATCTGACGGATGAAGCCCTCGGCGGCGGCCAGCGGGGCCTGACCGTCGCGGTAGGCCCGTTCGGCGGCATCCACCGCATCCAGGGGGTGCAGGACGCCGAGGTTGAGCGGCACCGACAGCAGCGAATGGGACATCGCCCAGTCCGCGCCCATCATCGCGTCCTCGTACAGGCCGAAGGTGGGCAGCCGGTGCTCGATGAAGCGGGTCAGGGCGCGTCTGGCCTCCGCGGGGGTGACGGCGAACAGCCGCGGCCCGTCGGCGCCGACGGTGTCGAGGTCCATGCGGTCGAGGTCGTGGCGGACCCGCTCGTCGATGTCGTCCTCACGCGGCTTGTACGGCGCGGGCACCCCGAGGGTGCGCTGCCTCTTCGGCGGTGACCCGCGGTTCTCCTCGTCGTAGTTCCAGCGGTTGCCGATCGGGTCGGGTCCGTTCATCAGGACGTCGAAACGGCGGCGCTGGTCGCGGTAGAAGTCCTCCATGCGGAAGCGGGTGCGGTCACCGGCCCAGGCCTCGAAGTCCTTGCGCGGCAACGCGAAGGCAGGGGTGGGCAGGACGTCGGCGACCAGGCCCCGTTGTTTGAGGCGGTGCACGAACCGCTCGGCGGCGAACGACGTCGGCTCGTGCACGAGGACGGGACGGCCGAACTGTTCGAGCGCCTCGGTGTAGGTGTCCGAACGGATGAGGGTTGCGCGGTCGCCGAGGTCCGCGTCGGCGTGGCGCAGCGCGGACAACACGATGTGCAGCTTCTGCCGGTGGTAGCGGCGCTTGCGCAGCGCGGAGCCGGCCTCGATCAGCAGTACGTCGCGGTGGGCGTGCGCACCGCCGTGCAGAGCGGGGCCCAGTTGGTCGGCGAAGAGCCACAGCGGGGTGTCGTCACGCGGACCGCTCACCGTTTCGAGGCTACGACCCCGCTGCGCCGCGACGGGGCGGATCGCATCCCTCGTCAGCGTTGCGTCACACCCACGGTTCACCCGGCGCGCATGTTCTCGGCGTGTCAGGGTATGGCTCTGACACGCGAGAGAGTGCATGGAGCGGTTATGAGTGTGGTGTTGTTGGGTCCGATGAGCCGGTGTGCGAACTGCCGCCGTGTTCCTCCGGACGGGAAGCGCTGGCCGTACGTGGCCGGCAGCGACCGCTTCTGCTGTCTGGATTGCCTGTATGGATTGCACCCCGAGTTGGAGGAACAGGCGCAGTAGTCCGCCGGTCAGTCGGCGTGTTCGACGACCTCCAGGTACTGGCCCATGACCTCGGCGAGGCCTTCGTCGACGAAGGCGTCGGTCACGCGGAGGTGGGTGGCCACCAGTTGGACGCGGTTGACGAGCTGTCGGAACTCCTTGGTGCGGCGTAGGGCGTCGATCTGTGCAGCGGTGCCGCGGGTCAGGATGAAGCCGTTCAGATCTCCACCGGTCGCACCGAGAATGGCGACGTCGGTCCGCTCGATCTTGCCTTCCTCCTGGAGGCGGGCGAAGTACTGCATCGTGTCGTTGTAGACGTTGACGGCTTGCTTCTCCCGGCCGGGTACAGGGCCCCCGAACACTGTGCAAAGTGCGGCCTCGGCCATGATCCTTTCCTTCCTTCACTGGCCCCCCGTTCGTTGATTATCGGCGCGCTGACAGCGCGTTTTCGGTTTTCGCACCAGGCGCCTGCGAGGCGCTGGCGGGATCAACAAAATGTGGGACCACCACACGGTTTTCGGGTTCGTCTCGCGACCGTGGGCGGGCGGTTGGGAGCACGGGCCACTGGTGCGGTAGGCTCACGTTCCGCCGCAGGAGCAATCCCACGGCAACGGGCTGTGGCGCAGCTTGGTAGCGCACTTGACTGGGGGTCAAGTGGTCGCAGGTTCAAATCCTGTCAGCCCGACGCAGGACGACGGAGGAGCCGCGGACCTACTTCAGGTCCGCGGCTCCTTCTGTTCGGGGCCTTCGGGGGCGGGCGTTGGGTTGGTGGTCCGGAATGCGGACAGGCCGCTGGCCTCGCTGTCGTCATCCGGTTCGGCCGACGACGGTTCTGCATCAGGACATCGGTGACAGGGCGAGTTCCTGCCCGCGTAGGCACATGCCGTTACGTCCCGGCTTGCCACTCCCGGGCCGCCACCAGCTCGGGTACGAGCGTCTCGGTGAGCAGCCGGACGTCATCGACATCGTCGCCGGGATAGCGCACCGTGCCGGTGGCCCCGGGAACCGCTCCGCCGACGCCGATCACGCGGGTGCCGCGGGGCCCCGTCCATTCGGCCATCTGGGCTTCCCATTTCGATCGCGCGAACACCAGCATCCGCAGATCGGAGTTCTTGGTGCGGTAGACGTCGACGTGGCTCCAGTCGCCGCTCTCGCAACCGATGGCCGACCGGCGGGGCCCCTCGCGGAACATCAACGCACCCTGCTGCGCGGAGGACAGGCGGTGCGCCGGTGCGCACAGGTGTGTCTCGGCCTGACCTAGCAGGTGCTCGGATACCTCGGGGCGCCAATCTTTTTCGGTGGACAGCAGGTGATCACTGGCCCGCGCGGCCGCTCCGATCGCGGCGACCAGGGCGTCGGTGGGGGTCCCGATCAACTGGCATTCGAGCGCGATGAGCATCGCCAGGGTGTGCTGGTAGCTGCGGCAGGCCACCCCGCCGACCTCGGGCTCGGCCAGCAGCTCGACTGTCGCATTGCAACGCTCGGTGATCGCCGATCCGGCCGTGTTGGTCAGCGCCACGGTGGTCGCGGCGGGATCGATCCGGTCCAGTGCGTCCAGCGTCTCCACCGAACCGCCCGTCGCCGACGTCGCCACCACCAGCGTGCCCGGACCCCAGACCGGCAGCAGTTCCGACGACGCGATCTCGGAGACGGCGCAGACACCGCGGGCGCGCAGGCGAGCGGCGGCAACCCCCGCGGCGTAGGCCGACGAGCCCATGCCGACGAATACGACACGGGACACCTCGGCGGGGAGCGCCCGTGACCACGGATTGTGTTGTGCCAGTGCGTCGGCGAGCTGCGAGAGCACGTCCGGCTTGCGGGCGAGGTCGGTGGCGAATCCGTCGGGGTTCATCGGCTCGTTTCTCGGAGGAGGGCGGGTAGTGCCGCGTCGGGAACATACATCCAACGGGGCAGATGGCGACCGGCGTAGACGATCTCGCGGAGCACCTGCTGTAGCCGGAAAGCGGTCAGCGCGTGTGCAATGTGCAGATCGGCGTGCCCGGTCTCGGACAGCCTGTGCAGGTAGGCGTTCAACGGGGCAGCCCGGGCATCGGCATCGACCGGGGCGAGCTGCTCCGGCGTGAGCTCGCTGCGTTCGGCCGCGACGATCGCGACGTGCGACAACGATTGCAGGATGCCCGCCACATCGACCGCCGCCGGCGCGGGCAACATCCGTTCCGCCGGCGGGAGCACCGGGTTGCCGTCGAAGTCGGTGACGACCAACCGGTCGCCGGCGCGCAGCACCTGACCGACGTGCAGATCACCGTGTGCCTCGATGATCGGGACGTCCACCAGCTGCGACAGCCGGTCCAATTCGGCCGTGATGGTGTCGGCGTGGTCGGCCAGCAGCTGGGCGTTGGCCGGCCCCGCCAGTTCGCGTGCCGCCGCCAGCGTTGAGAACGCGCCGTCGCGCCAGCGCTGGGCGTCGGCGCGGGTCGAGGTGGTCACGGTGGCGCCCAACGATGCGTGCATGTCGGCCACCACCATCCCCAGCGTGGTGCAGACATCTATGACAGCGGTGTGATCTCCCGACCGGGCGGCGTCCTTGACGAGATCCACCGCCCAGGTCCAACCATCGACGGCGCCGGGCAGGTAGCCGGTGACCGTCGCCACCAGGGTTCTGGCACCGGCGCGTGGTGTCCACGTCACCACCCCCCACGGTGTCGGCATGGCGGTGAACCCCGCCGCAGTCAGGGCGGCCAGTCGGCCGGGTGCCGGATGCGGGCCGGGTTCGAGGTGGGTGGCCCACTTCACCACCGCGAGATCGCCGACGACGACCGACTCGTTGGTCTGATCCACGGTGACCGGGCGTTCGCCTTCCGGCGCGGGTCCGCCGGTCCAGGACACCACCTCGAACCGGCCCTGCGCTGATGAACCCGGCGTGGCGACGAGCAACTGCAGCAGCGCCTCGGCCGTCCCGTCACCCGCCCCGGCGCGTCGCCAGCGGTCGCCGTCGGCGACGGCAGGCACGGCCGAGAGCCTGCCGTCCCGGTCGACGACGGCCAGCGCGTGCCGATCGCCGAGGGGCAGCAGGTCGAGCGGGTCCAGGTCGGTTGAGGTCGAGGGCACGGCTCAGGCGGGCGTGGGGCGGTGTTCGTACCCGACGCGTTCGATGACATCGGCTGCCAGACGCACCCCGTCGCGCTTTCTGACCTGTTCGCCGATCCGCGAAACGCGCTCGCGGAGAGCGCCATCGGCGAGAATACGCTCGAGTGCACCGGTCAGTTGGTCGTCGGTGAAGTGGTAGGTATCCAGCCGCACACCGAGGTCCAGTTCGTCGATGCGCTGGGCGTTCTCGTACTGGTCCCAAAACAGCGGGAGCACGATCAGCGGCTTCCCGAAATGAAGCGATTCGGTGGTCGTGTTGTTGCCGCCGTGGGAGATCACTGCGTCGACCAGCGGCATGATCCTGGTCTGGGGCAGCATCTGTTCGCCGACCATGTTCTCGGCGAGGGTGAGCTTGTCCGCCTGCGGTCCCATGCTCACGATGAAGCGGTGCCGGGTGGTCGCCAGCACGTCGATCAGCCGTTGCATCAGCGAGACATCAGCTCCGCCAAGGGAACCCAACGACAGGTACACCAGGGCGCTGTCCTCTGGCCGGTCAGCGACGGAGGCGGGCACGACGTAGTCCTCGTCGGTTTCCCGGATGCTGGAGTCCACCCGGGTCCATGTTTCGTCGAGCGGGCGCTTGTCGGTGTAGTCAACCTCGGCGGGGTAGAGGTAGAGGGTCGCGGCGTTGTCGCGAGGCATGAACTCGAGCTCGGGTAGCGGTGCCCCGCCCTGCTCGCGGACCCAGGCGTCGAAATCCGCCCACATGGGGCGCAGCACCCGGTCGAACTCGGCGCGGTAGGTGTCCCAGTCGGACCTGTCATCGCTGGGCAGCCCCGAGAACTGCGGTGGCACATCGGGTCCCGGCACTTCGAGTGGGCTGCAGGACATGAAGCGCACGAACGGCTTGCCCGCGGTGGTCAGCGCGGGGAACAGGACCACGTTGTCCTCGACGATGACATCGGGTTGGTGCTCGGCGACGATCTCGCGCAACCGCGTTTCGCAGTACTTGGCGCCGTCGATGAGGGCCTGAAAGGTGGGTTTGATGAACGTGTCGAGCTGCTCGATGGTCGGTTTGGCGAACTCGGGGGCGGTCTCGGCGATGAAGTCCGTCCAGAATTGACCCGCATCGCCGTCGTCGGCGCCCTCAACCGGTTCGGCCAGGTCGACGAGTTCCTCGATGAAACCGAACTTGCTGATCTTGCCGGCCCAGGAGGACTCGGCGGCGAACACGATCCGGTGGCCCCGCTCGTGCAGCTTCGCCGCGACGCCGATGCACTGGTTGGTCGGTCCGTAGGCGGACTCCGGCCAGAACATGATGGTGAGGGGGTTGCTGATGGATCCGGTCATCGTGGTGTCCTTTCACCCGGCTCACGGCGGGGGAGGGGGTGGCCGGTTGCCACCCGTGCGTAGTCGAGGATCTGTTCGATCGATGCGTCGGTGTCGAGGCTGGGATGACGGGCCACCATGCGGTATCCGTAGGCGTCCTCGAGTGCCACGATATTGCGCGCGATCACCAACGAGGGTGAGGTCAGGGTGAAAACCCCCTGTGCGGCACCGGATTCCAGGATCACCTGGTACATCGCCACCTGCCGGTCGAAGAGCGCGGTCAGGAGGACACCGTAGGTGGGATAACGCCCGGCCGCGCCGCCGAGTTCGCACAGCAGCTTCACCGCCGGGTCGTCGGAGTCGACCGGGAGGCCCGATTCGATGGTGACGACCAAGCGGCGGTCGGGTTCGGCGATGCCCTCGATCGCGCGCAGTCGGTCGTCGTAGAACCGTTCCATACCGGCGCGGTTGGCCTCGATGAGCAGTGTCTGCACGTCGGGGAAGTGATAGAGGACTGCGCCGGAGGTCAGGCCGGCTTCGGCTGCCACCTGATTGAGTTGCACGTCGGCGCCGTGCTTCATCACGGCGCGCTGCGCGGCGTGCAGCAGCTTCGCGCGTCGTTCCGTGCGGCTCACGGGCACAGGCATCTCCTCGGATTACGTCGTGGGTCACTGTGCCAGGAAACTCGCGATTCAGGAAGCAAAACTTTGAATACAAGCTCAGGTTTTACATATGTAACACGGTTGACATGCGGTTTCTGGACTTGTGTTCTCTGAATGGCAGTGCAACTATCGTCCGGATGATCGACGACTTGCGCGATGCGGAACCACGCCCGGTGTGGTGGGACGGTCTGCGAACCGGTCCACAGACCGAGCCGCTGGTCGGCCGTGTGCCCGCCGATCTGGCCATCGTCGGCGCCGGATACACCGGTCTGTGGGCCGCCATCGAATCGTTGATCGAGGACCCGTCGCGCCGGGTCGTCGTGCTCGAACGCGACTGGGTGGGTTCGGGCGCGTCGGGCCGCAACGGCGGGTTCGTCTCCGAATCACTGACCCATGGCGTGGCCCACGGCGAGGCGATGTGGCCCGATGAACTCGACGAGTTGCAGCGCCTCGGCCGGCAGAACGTCGAGCAGATCGCCGCGTTCCTGGACGAACACGGCATCGTCGCCGATCTGCGGTTGGTGGGAAAGACCACGCTGGCCAGGACCGCGCACGAGTACGAAGCCCTGCGCAGAGCGGCGCCGACCCACGCCCGTTACGGCGAAGAGGTCCGCTTCCTCGACCGCGACGAGGTCCGTGCCGACATCCATTCGCAGGCATTCCTCGGTGGGCTCCGCACGATGCGCGGCGGCCTGACCGACCCGATGGCTCTGACACTCGGCCTGCGCCGCGTCGCAGAAAGCTTGGGCGCCAGAATATTCGAGCAGTCCGCGGCGACTGGTATCACCCGCGATGGCGGCGGGTTGACCGTCCGCAGCGAGCGTGGCAGCGTCCACGCCACGCAGGTGCTGCTCGCATCCAACGCCTACCGTCCGCTGCTGCGACGGCTGCGCGCATGGATCCTGCCCGTCTATGACTACGTGTTGGCGACGGCTCCGTTGACCGTCGCACAGCTGGACTCGATCGGCTGGGCGCAGAACCAGGGACTCACCGACGCGGGCAACCAATTCCATTACTTCCGCAGGACCCGTGACGATCGGATCGTCTGGGGCGGATACGACGCCGTCTACCACTACGGCAATGCCGTCAGCGCGAATCTGGAACTGCGGGATCGGTCGCACCGATTGTTGGCGCGCCACTTCCGGGAGACGTTCCCGCAATTGGCGGAGGTGCCGTTCACCCATCGATGGGGCGGCGTCATCGACACGACCAGCCGGTTCACCCCGATCTTCGGCACCGCCATGGGCGGCCGGTTGGCCTACGCGGTCGGATTCACCGGCCTTGGAGTGGCGTCGACGAGATTCGGCGCCCAGGTGGCACTCGATCTGCTGGCCGGCCGCGAGACCGAACGGACCCGGCTCAAGGCCGTCACCGGTACCGCGGTGCCCTTCCCGCCTGAACCGCTTCGCTGGCCCGCCGTCGAGTTGACCCGTGCCGCCCTGGCTCGTGAGGACGAAACCGGCCGTCGGGGTTGGCTTCTGCGCACATTCGACCGCTTCGGTGTGGGCTTCAACAGTTGAGGAGTGAGGACATGACCGCAGGGCGATTCCACCGGGGACAGCGGCTCCCCGGGTCGGGTGGCGAGCGGGTACTGGTGAACCCGGCGAACGGCAGACCCACCGCGACCGTCTCGGAGGCGACGATCGACGAGGCCGCCGACGCCGTCGCGGCTGCGACGGAGGCCTTTCCGGTTTGGTCGGGGCGCACCGCCGGTGAACGCGCGCGCACGCTGCTGCGGTGGGCCGACCTCATCGACACCCATGCTGCCGAACTCACCGCGCTCGAAGTCGCCGAAACCGGTAAGCCGAAAGCGGTTTTCCGCGACGGCGAGCTGCCGTTCGGAACCGACAACCTGCGGTTCTTCGCCGGTGCCGGACGTTCGCTGGAGGAAACCGGCGCCGGTGTGCTCAGCACCGGTTACACCTCGATGATCGTCCGGCGCCCGGTCGGGCCGGTCGTCGGAATCGCGCCGTGGAACTTCCCGCTGATCATGGGCCTGTGGAAGATCGGTCCTGCACTGGCCGCCGGCAACACCATCGTCATCAAACCGGCCCCGACAACGCCGTCGAGCACGCTGCGTATCGCCGAACTCGCCGTTGAAGCCGGTATCCCGCCCGGGGCTCTCGAGGTGGTGACCGGTGATCACACGGTCGGGGAGGCGCTGGCGAGCGACGAACGCGTGCAGCTGATCTCGATCACCGGGTCCACCCGCGCCGGCCGTCAGGTGATGTCGACCGCCGCGGTTCGCGGCGCGCGGGTGCACCTGGAACTCGGCGGCAAGGCGCCGTGTCTGGTGTTCGAGGACGCGCATCTCGACGACGCCGCACACGGCATCGCGATGGGCGCGACCTACAACTCCGGACAGGACTGCACCGCCGCCACCCGGGTGTACGCCCACGAGTCGGTGTTCGAGGATCTCGTCGACCGACTCGCCGCCACGTTCAAGGGCATTCGAGTCGGCGATCCCCTCGACACCGCCACCGATATCGGACCGCTGATCAGCACCGAGCATCGCGACCGGGTGCACGGATTCGTCGAGCGTGCCGTCGCGGCCGGCGCGACGGTGCATGCCGGAGGTGTCCTCCCAGGCGGCGACGGAGCCTACTACCCGCCGACGCTGATCACCGGCGTCGACCAGTCCGCCGAAATCGTCCAGCACGAGGTGTTCGGCCCGGTGCTGGTCGCCCTGCCGTTCCGCGATGAGGCCGAGGCCATCCGACTCGCCAACGACTGCCGGTACGGGCTGGCGTCATCGGTGTGGACGGCGGACGTGGGACGTGCGCTGCGCACCGCACACGCGATCGAGGCAGGCGTCACCTGGGTCAACGACCACCTGCCGATCGCGTCGGAGGCACCGCACGGTGGGGTGAAGGCCAGCGGTTTCGGCAAGGACATGAGCCAAGCCGCCGTGGCCGAATACACCGTCGCTCGCCACATCATGGTCAAACACGCTCCGCGTGCGGCGCACGATTCTTTCCGCCCCGCGTGAAACCCCCAGTGCCGCAGAGGCATCCAATCAGAACTGCCGTGACTCCGGCACTCTGACCGCCCCCACAGGCAACCTCCGGGCGATGACCGACAGGTCCGGATCGAAGGTTTCGGCATGCCCAAAAGTCGTGAAAATAATTGCTGTTGGCAAGTTTTGGAGTTGCGCTGCAAAACCAGGCGCGAGGGTTTACCGTGTGATCGGCGCTTCGAGGCGTGAGTCCTCAAGCAGCGCTTCACAATCCACGACCCGACACACGTGTCGAGATTCAGCACGGAGAAACGGAGGCTCGACATGGTGACCAATAAGGATGCCGCAGCGCTGCATTCGGTGGACGAAGTCTTGCCGCGCAGGATGCGCTGGTTCGACGGCTTCGCGATGGCCATGACGATGCCGGCCGCGCTGATCGCCACGTTGGGCGCCTCGATCGCCGGCCTCGGCGGATGGGGCGCGGCAGTGCTCTGGGCGATCTCGATGGTCATCTCGCTGGCAGTGAACTGGATCTACATCGAGCTGGCCGCGATGTTCCCCAACGCATCCGGCGGCATCTCCGGGTACGCGGCCGAGGCGTGGAAGAAGCGGGTGCCGTGGTTCGCGCCTCTGGCCGGGGTCGGGTACTGGTTGCCATGGGGATCCAACCTGGCCACCTATGGTTCCTTGACCGGCCTGCTCGTGCAGTCACAGTGGTTCCCCGACCAACAGTGGGCGGTGAACTTCGGTCCGTTACATCTGAGCTTCCCGATACTCATCGGCCTGGCGGTCATCGTCCTGCTGTACGGCATCAACGTCGTGGGCGTGCGGGTCACCATGGCATTCGTCTACGTGACCGCGGGAATTCTGATGATCCCGCTGGCGGTGTTCATTGTGTTCCCGCTGCTGCACGCGGACTGGGCGCCGATGGATCTGACGTGGAATCTGCACGGGCTGGAAGGCCTGCACACCGCGATCGTCTGGCTGTACGTGATGGCGTGGACAACACTGGGAATCGAGGTGTGCGCAACGTTCGCCTCGGAGTACCGCGACCCGGTCCGGGACACCTCGCGCGCCATTCGCGCCTCGGCGCTGTTCTGCCTGGGCGTGTTCTTCCTGGTTCCGCTCACCCTCGGCGGATTCGCCGGCGAGCAGGCGATCAGCGCAGACCCGTCGACGTTCTTCGTGGCCAGTTTCTCGCAGCTGACCGGCGCCGGCGCGGACGTCATGGTGCTCTGCCTCATCGCATCGCTACTGCTGGTGATGCTGACCTCGGTCGCCGATGCCTCCCGGGTGCTGTTCAACATGGGCAAGGAGGGCATCACTGTTCGGTCGATGGGCAAGCTCAACCGCCGCGGTGTGCCCGTCCGTGCGCTGAACGTGATGCTGGTGCTCAACGTGGTTCTGCTGGTGGTGCTCCAGCAGCCGCTGGCCATCATCGTGACCGGCAACCTGGGCTACATCCTGGCTCACGTGCTGGCCGTCGCCGGGTTCGCGCTGCTGCGCAAGGACCGGCCGGACGCTGCGCGCCCGATCCGTCTGCCCCAGGTGTTCGTGCCACTGTCGATCGGTTTGGCGGCCCTGCTGGTCGTGTTGTTGGTGGTCGGGGCCACCGGATTCTCCATCACCGGCTACGGCGGCGTACTGGAACTGTGCATCGCCCTGTCGATCCTGGCGGCCGGTGTGGTGCTGTGGTGGTTCGTCCAACGCCGGGACCGAGCGGACGCCGCAATCGACCGGTGACGCAGGGGCCCAGTCCTTACAGAGACGAAGCGCAGTTCGGCCCGGGCTCGGAGTCGCCGCGAACGGCGACGCCCCATACGAAGGCGTCGGCGAAGATGGCGCAGCTCGCCTCGAGGTCCGGTGGGCTGACATGAGGAAAGTTGGTCAGTCCCGGGCGCATCACCGCGTGCACCAACACGGGGCTGATGAACTGCTGGATCAGCACGGGCCTGGGCAGGTCTTGAATGCGCCCGGCGGCGACCTCCCTGTCCAGCCATCTCTCGAGTACGGCGATGGTGCGAAGCGCGCCACGTTCGATGAGAACACCGGCGCTGGGCCCCGCCGGCCGGGCCAGGGTCTCGACCAGCACGGCGGAGAACACCCGAGGCTCCCGCGAACACAGTTCGGCGAGCTGCCGATAAATGGCGCTGACCGTCTCCGTCAGCCCGGCGGCGCCTAGGCCGCCCACGAGAGCCGAGACGTCGAGAGCGGGAATGTAGCGGTCGTACACGGCTTCGAGCAGGGCGTCGCGCCCACCGAAGGTCGCGTACAAGCTCGGCACCGAACAATCGGCACGGGTGGCGACGGCTTCCAGCGTCGCCGACGCCACCCCTCCGGCCCCGATGAGCGCCGCCGCCGCCTCGACCGCTCGTAATCGGACAGGAGGTCGTCCACCGGGGTCCACGCCGAGGTCGCGCACGGCGTCGTCCAGCGCTCGGCGCGACCCTCCGAGCTGACGTAGCAGGGTGCTCCTCGAGATCCCGAGCGCGTGGGCGATCACCACGATCGGGACATCGGCGACGTCTCGTCCGAGCTGTTCTGCCGATCGCAATGTGGCGTGAATGACCTCGGACGGAACGACGTTCGAGCGGCGGGTCCGGCGCCTCGGCATGTGAGCGATCCTCCCATGCTGATACACGGCTAGAACCACACCCTAGCGAGGTTTCAAGTCGGTGTCGGTCGGCTATAGCGACCCTTGGGCGGGTGACGGAGCTCACAGGAACTGCCGCGGCGAGGAGGATCACAGATGGCGGAACGCGGTGCCCAGCCGCCGGTGCCCCGCGGGCGTCGGCTCTTCCTCAAAGCGGTCCACCACCTGTTCAAACCGTTGCGGCCGGACGACTACCTGGAGATGATCAACCCGCTGTGGACGACGAAGGAGCTACGGGGGAAGGTTGAACGGGTCGAGCAGCAAGGTTCGGAAGCCGCCAGCGTGCTGATCCGGCCGAGCTACGAGTGGCCCGGTCACAAGCCTGGTCAGTACGTGCGGCTGGGCCTGGTGATCGACGGTCGCTACCACTGGCGCGCCTACTCGCTCACCTCGGACCCGCACCCCGAGGACGGCCTGATCAGCGTCACACCCAAGAAGGTCTCAAGCGGCGTCGTGTCGCCGTATCTCGTCGAGAAGATCCAACCCGGTGAACTCGTTCGACTCGGCGAGATCGAGGGTCAGTTCACGCTGCCCGAGCCGCTGCCGAAAAAGCTCCTGTTCATCAGCGCGGGCAGTGGCATCACGCCGATCATCAGCATGCTGCGCAGCCTGGACCACAGCGACGAGTTGCGCGACGCCGTGGTGATCCACTCCGACCGCACCCGTGACCACGTCATGTTCCTGTCCGTCCTCGAGGACATCGAACGCCGCCATGACGGGGTGCGACTCGACATACGGCTGACCTCCGACCGCGGTCGCTTCTCGCCGGAGCAACTCGGCGATGTCTGCCCGGACTGGCGCGAGCGCGAAGCGTTCTGCTCGGGTCCTGGCGAGCTCCTCGATGCGCTCATCGAGCACTGGGAACGTGATGGCGATCCGGACCGGCTGCACTACGAGCGCTTCCAGCCCAAGATCGGCGGCGACGCCGGCGAAGGGGAGGGCGGCACGGTGACCTTTTTGGACAGCGAGGAGACCGTCGAATGTGACGGCGGCACACCGATTCTCGAGGCCGGCGAACAGGCGGGCCTCGAGCTCGCCTTCGGCTGCCGCATCGGGATCTGCCACACCTGCGTCGGCACCGTGAAATCGGGCAAGGTCCGGGATCTTCGCTCCGGCGAGGTCTCCGAGCCGACCGGAGGAGACGTCCGAATCTGTATCCACGCCGCCGAGGGCGACGTGGAAATCGAACTCTGACTGGAGGATTCGTATGACTATCACCGCTGCAAGCCCGCTCACCCGACTGAGCGAGCAGGACCTCGAGAAGCTCGCCAAGGAGTTCGACGCCATTCACGACGAGGTGTTCGCCGAACTCGGCGACCGGGACCGTCACTACATCAAGACGGTGATCTCGGTGCAGCGGCAGATCGTGGTCGCCGGACGCGTGCTGCTGTTGGCGTCACGGTCACGGACCGCACTGGTACTCGGCACAGCATGTCTGAGCCTGGCCAAGATCCTGGAGAACATGGAACTCGGGCACAACATCCTGCACGGGCAGTGGGACTGGATGAACGACCCCGACGTCCATTCCTCGGTGTGGGACTGGGACACCGCGTCGAGCGCCAAAGCGTGGAAGCACTCCCACAACTACATCCACCACACGTATACGAACATTCTCGGCAAGGACAAGGATCTCGGCTACGAGATCATGCGCATCGACCCCAATCAGAAGTGGCGCCCGAGCAATCTCGGTCAGCCGTTCTACAACTTCCTCCTGACGGTGCTCTTCGAGTGGGGGGTCGCCGTTCACGACACGGACGTCGAGGCTCTCTTCCGGGGCGAGAAGACCTTGAAGGATCTGAAGGAGGACTTCAAGTCGATCGGCGGCAAGGCCCGCCAGCAGATCGTCAAGGACTACCTCGGCTGGCCCATCGTGAGTGCAGGCGCGTTCGCGCTCGCGCAACTGGTGTTGCGTGGTCGGCTGGACCAACCAGACCACTCGCGTATTGCGAAGAGACTCCGCATGAGGACGGCGAATCGCCGCGTCGGCGCCGTCGCGCAATTGCTCGACCGGTACGCACCGGGTGTCGAGAGCACCTACCTGCGAACGCTCGGCGCGGACGCGCTGGCCAACCTCATCCGAAACGTGTGGGCCCACGCCATCATCTTCTGCGGGCATTTCCCCGATCAGACATGGACTTTCACCGAGGAGGAGGTCGAGAACGAGACCCGAGGTGGCTGGTATGTCCGCCAGCTACTGGGGGCAGCCAACATCGAGGGCAGCCCGCTGTTCCACGTCCTCAGCGGCAACCTCGGCTACCAGGTCGAGCATCATCTCTACCCCGACATGCCGAGCAGTCGCTACGCCGAGATCGCCCCCAAGGTCAAAGACATCTGTGAGCGCTACGAGTTGCCCTACAACTCGGGCCGATTCGGCAAACAGTGGTTCACCGTGCACCGCACCATCTTCCGGCTGGCATTCCCGGGAGGCACGCCGCGGCCGAAGCCCGGCCCGTACCGCAGCCCTGACCGCACTCGGTCGCCGCAGGGCGTCAGTGAGGCCGAGCGGTTCCGCAGCCGGGTGCCCGCCGAGCACCCGGATGCCGGCCCGGAACACGAATCCGGCGGCGTGGCGGTCCAGCCCCCGGCCAGAGTTAACGACTGAACGTGACCGTGCGCTAGCCGTATCTGCCGCCGTTGCCCTCGTTGCCGTTGCCGCGGCCCTCCCGCTTCTTCTCCTCTTTCTTCTTGTCTTCGCCCTTCTTCTCCTCAGGGGCGAACTGAGGCTCGCTGACGACAGGCGCGGGAGGGGGAGGCGGTGGCGGCGGACTGGTCGGCGGTGGTACGGGGGTGCTGGTGCCGGCCGGTTGCATCGGTGCGGTGGAGAAGGGTTCGGCGGCGATGGCGAGTGCGGCCACGGTCAGGCACAGCAGTGCGGCGGCGGCCATGAGACCTCGTCGCGTCCGGCGGGACAGCCGACTCCACGGCCCGGGCGGCGGGGCAGGCGCGACGTAGTGCTGCGACGGCGGCAGGGGTTGGTCGAGCACCATGGTCGCAGGGCGCACCGCGGGTGTGGGCATGGGGGGCGCGCCGGCGAGCAGCGCCTCGCGGTCACCGCGCAGGGCCGCGCGCATGTGCGCGGCGTCGGCGAAACGCCGGCGGGGATCGTGGGTCATCGCCCGGTCGATGGTGCCGGCAAGGCTGGGGTCGAGGTCGGGGCGGAGGGCGCGCAGTGGAGGAGGGGGATCGTCCATGATGGCCCGCGCGAGCGCGACGGGAGTGTCCTGCGGGAAAGCCCGATGTCCCAGGAGCCCTTCGTATCCCATGACGCCGACCGCGTAGAGATCGTCGGCCACCGAGGCCGGTGCCCCGCCGACGCGTTCGGGGCTCATGTACGCCATCGTGCCGACGATCTGGCCCGTCGCGGTGAGTGCCGCACCGCCGGTCTTCGCGATGCCGAAGTCGGCCACCTTGAGGCGCTCACCCGTGGTCGACAGCAGGATGTTGGCGGGCTTGATGTCGCGATGCAGCACCCCGGCGGCGTGCGCGACAGCGAGCGCCGACAGCACGTCGTCGAGCATCGAGCGGACGTGCTCGGGTGGCATCGGTCCTCGGCTCATCACGTCGACGAGCGTCTGGCCCGGCAGGCGCTCCATGACGATGAACGGCGTGCCGTCGTCTTCGCCGTAGTCGTGCACCGCGACGATGCTCGGGTGAGACAACATCGCCGCTGACCGCGCCTCGTCGCGGAACCTGTGCAGGATGTCCGGTTGAGCCTTCATCGCCGGATGCAGCAGCTTGATCGCCACGGCTCGGTTGAGCCGGGTATCCCATGCGTCGCGGACCTCCGCCATGCCGCCGGCACCGAGGAGGCCCCGGAGCTCGTAGCGGTCGGCGAACAATCCGTGGCCGGTCATGTCCACAACTGTGCCCCATCCGACCCGGACGTAAACTGTCTTCGCAGGTCAGAGGGCGCAGCGGGCCTCGGGAAACGCGTCGCGCGGGCGAGGCGTCAACGACCGCAACAGGTCGGGTCGAGGACCTGGCAGAGCGCGATCAAGGATTCTCTACGCGGACGGTGGTAGACGTTCATGCCTCGACGCTCCGACTCGACGAGTCCCGCGCGACGCAGGTGTGACAGATGGTGGCTCACCGTCGACTCGCTGAGATCCACCGCACTCGCGAGGTCGCAACTACAGATCTCACCTTCGTCGGAACTGAACAACAACGACACCAACTTCACCCGCACGGGGTCGGCCAGGGCCTTGAGCCGCAGTGCGATCTCCAACGCCGCCGCGTCATCGACCGGTCCTGCCGCGACCGGCGAGCAGCAGACGGGGTCGGAGATGTCCAGAACGGGAAGAGCCTTCGGCATGGAAACAGTCTGCCACACCTTGTTGACATATATCGAAAAGGTGGTCATTCTGGACCCGTCACTAGTTCGACATACGTCACAAAGGTTCCACGGAGGTCGCCATGTCACGTGTTCAACTCGCCCTCAACGTCGATGACCTCGACGAGTCCATCGCGTTCTATTCCACGCTGTTCAAGACCGCGCCCGCGAAGGTGAAGCCGGGATATGCCAACTTCGCGGTGGCCGAACCGCCGCTCAAGTTGGTCCTCATCGAGAACCCGGGCCGCGGCGGCACGCTCAACCATCTCGGTGTCGAAGTGGAGTCCAGTGGAGCCGTCCATGCCGAAATCGAGAGACTGACCACCGAGGGCATGTTCACCGAAGAGGAGATCGGCACGACGTGTTGCTTCGCCACCCAGGACAAAGTGTGGGTCACCGGGCCGGCGGGGGAGAAATGGGAGGTCTACACCGTTCTGGCCGACGCAGAGACGTTCGGAGTCGGCTCGGCGGCCCTCGAGAACGACGGCGGCGTTCACGCAACCTGTTGTACGGACACCGCGACAGCGTGACCGTCGTCGGGAAGCTCTCCACGCTCGACCGCTTGCTGCCGGTCTGGATCGTCGTAGCCATGGTCGCCGGCCTGCTGCTGGGCCGGCTGGCGCCTGGCTTCGACGACGCGCTGAACAACGTTCAGCTGCAGGGCATCTCCATCCCCATCGCGCTGGGGCTGCTGGTGATGATGTATCCGGTGCTCGCCAAGGTCCGGTACGACAGACTCGGGACCGTCACGGCCGACCGCAGACTGCTCGTGAGCTCGCTGGTCCTCAACTGGCTGCTCGGCCCCGCGTTGATGTTCGCCCTGGCATGGCTGTTGGTTCCCGACCTCCCGGAGTACCGAACCGGCCTCATCATCGTCGGCCTCGCGCGCTGTATTGCGATGGTGATCATCTGGAACGACCTGGCCTGTGGTGACAGAGAAGCCGCCGCGGTCCTCGTCGCGCTCAACTCCGTGTTCCAGGTCGTCATGTTCGCCGTGCTCGGCTGGTTCTACCTATCGGTGCTACCGGGATGGCTCGGGCTCGAAACCGCCGAGATCAGTGCCTCACCGTGGCAGATCGCCCAGTCGGTGATCGTCTTCCTCGGCATCCCGCTGCTGGCGGGTTACCTGTCGCGACGGCTCGGCGAGAAGGCCAGGGGAAGGACCTGGTACGAAACGCAGTTCGTGCCGAAGATCGGACCGTGGGCGCTTTACGGCCTGCTGTTCACGATCGTCATCCTGTTCGCGCTCCAAGGTCAGCAGATCACCAGCCGCCCGCTCGACGTGCTGCGGATCGCCGTCCCGCTGCTCGTCTACTTCGCCGTCATGTGGAGCGGCGGTTACCTCCTCGGCGCCATCCTCGGGCTGGGCTACCCGCGCGCCACCACGCTGGCGTTCACCGCCGCGGGCAACAACTTCGAACTCGCCATTGCCGTAGCCATCGCCACCTACGGTGCGTCGTCCGGTCAAGCGCTGGCCGGTGTGGTGGGTCCCCTCATCGAAGTTCCCGTGCTCGTCGCGCTCGTGTACGTATCGCTGTTGCTACGCAGGCGTTTCCGACGAGAGCCCGAACACCACCCGGCGGGGGAGAAGTCCAGTGCGTGACGGAAAACCCTCGGTGCTGTTCCTCTGTACCCACAACGCGGGCCGCTCGCAGATGGCCATGGGCTTCTTCAGACAGCTTGCCCGCGACCGGGCGAACGTGTTCTCGGCAGGGTCAGAGCCCGCCGCCGCGGTGAACCCCGCGGCCGTGGCCGTGATGGCCGAGAAGGGTATCGACATCTCCGGCCGACAACCACAGCGATGGACCGATGACCTCGTCGAGGCGGTCGACGTCGTGGTCACCATGGGGTGCGGGGACGAATGCCCGTACCTGTCGGGCAAGCGGTACGAGAACTGGGAGCTCGCCGACCCCGCCGGCCGGAGTATTGACGACGTGCGACCGATCCGCGACGAGATCGAACAACGCGTGCGGATGTTGCTCACCGAGCTCGGCATCGAGGTCTGATCGCGCGCTGTTTGCCGCGCGGACGCCTAGAGTCGTGATTCAGTCCGCGACCGAACCGGGCGAACGACCCACCACAGGGGGCAGGTTTGAGTCAGTGGCTGGTGACCCATGTGCCCTCGTGGCTGCTGTTGCTGTCGATCGTGGTCCTCACGGCGGGCACCGCGATGCTCGTCCAGACGGTGGTACGCCGACGCTTTCCCAATTTTCGCGGTGAAGAACACAACGACGTCACGAAGTTCGCCTTCGGCGTCGTCGGCTTCGTGTTCGCGTTCTTCATCGGCTTCGTGGTGTCGGCGATGTGGGGCCAGATCGGCCACGCCGACGGAATCGTCCGCACCGAAGGGACCGCCGGCGCCCAACTCGCCAGGGACTCCCACATTTTCGACCCGCCCGACCGGGACCGCATCCGGCAGAGCCTGCTGACGTACGAGCAGGAAGCGGTCGCAGAATGGGATGCCCTCAACAGCGGTGCGTCGCACCCACAGGCCGACCAGGCCCTCGACCGGCTCTACGAAGCCTACGAAGGTGTGCAGGCCCGCACGGAGGCACAGAAGACCCTCCTCGCGAACTCATTCGGCAATCTGAGCGACGTGAGCAAGTCCCGCGCCGAACGCATCCTGCAGGCGCGGACCGACACCGGACCGCCCTGGTCGATCTGGGCCGTCATCCTCGTCACCACCGGACTACTGCTGGGCTGCGCGATCATCTACGGCGTCGATAAGTCGACAAACCACTACGTCATGGTCGCGATCATCGGCACCCTCGTCGGGGCGCAACTGTTCCTCGTCGTCGAACTCTCGCACCCGTACGCCGGCGCGGTGTCGACAGTTCCCGAACCCCTGCACGAGGTCATCCGCATGCTGCAGAACGGCTCCGCGTAAGCCTCGAAAAGTTGTGAACAACTATCACGATCTCCACAAGGTTCACTGTGATAACGCCAGTAACAATACGGTCACGCATTCGGCGGCCGAAGGGATTCTCGTGGACCTTGCCAAGGGAGTGGGCGTGGCGCTCACCGCGGCAGCACTGTCGGCGACATCGCTGTCGGTCGCCGCACCGGACGCCGCTGCCAGCACCGTCAACTGGGATGCGATCGCCCAGTGCGAGTCCAGCGGCAACTGGTCGATCAACACCGGCAACGGCTATTACGGCGGACTGCAGTTCCTGCCGTCGACGTGGAAGGAGCACGGCGGGGTCGGCTCGCCGGAGAAGGCGCCGCGCGAGTACCAGATCCTCGTCGCCGAACGCGTCCTGCGCACGCAGGGGATCGGCGCGTGGCCCGTCTGCGGCGCGTTCGCGCTCTCACCGCGGTCCACGGCCCCGCCCGGAACCGGCAGTACATGCCGCCTGATGGCCGGTGTGGTGCTCGGCGTGGTGAATCTCAACAGGATGTGCGTCGCGCTGACGAACCAGGCCCGCATGGTTGCGGCCGCGCTCGTGCGCTGACCCGGGTCGCCCCGGCAACGAGAACGGGGGAAGCCGGGTCTCCCAGCTTCCCCCGCGATCGATCTCAGTGACCGGGTGTGTGCAGACGCTTGAGTGACCCCAGGACCAGTCGGTCGGCGGCCAACTCGTAGGCCTGCGGCACCGACAACGACTCCACCGAGCGCAGCATGGACTTGATCCCGTTGTGCACCCGCGGTTCGCCGGCCAGCAGCGCCTCCACCTTGGCGGTCACCGCGGCGTCGAGTGCGTCGACGTCCTCGACGACCTCATTGAGAAGACCGATGCTCACCGCCTCCTCACCGGAAACCGGCGCACCACTGGCGGTGAGCCAGAACGCCGCCCGGCGGCCCACCATGTGCGGCAGCCACGCCAGCACCAACGCCGGCGCCAGGTTGATGCGGACCTCCGGGAAGCTGAGCCGGGCCGCCCGCGTCGCGACCGCCACATCGCACAGCGCGGCCAGGCCGACACCGAACCCGGCGGCGTCGCCGTGCACCCTGGCCACGGTCACCAGCGGCGTGGCGGCCAACGCCTCGTTGACGGCGATGAGCCTGCGAACCTCGGTCGGCAGGTCGTCCGGCGTTGCTGCGGTGCGTTCGCGTCCCAGGCAGAAGCTGTCGCCGGCCGCGGACAGCACGAGCACGTGCACCCCGTCCGGCGGGTTGGTGAGCACCCCGGCCAGCGCGTCACACATGTCCATCGTCATGAGGTTGCCGCCGGGGCTGTCCAGGTGGACGGTGAGGACGGCGCCCTCCCGTTCGAACGTCAGTCCTGGGACCGTGGCGATCTCGTCGGTCATCGTCATCAGTTGAGCCTCTCCGTGGCGACCCCGCCGTACCAGTCGACGTCGTCGGGCGCGGTGCGGATGGTCACCGCACGGACGTGGGTGAACGCGTCGAACGATTCGGTGCCGCCTTCGCGGCCGTGTCCGCTCTCCCGGACCCCGCCCCACGGCGACGACGGATCGAGCCGATGGTGGTCGTTGACCCAGACGATGCCGTGCTCCAGCTTCGACGCGACCCGGTGGGCCCGCGCCACATCGCGCGTCCAGATCGACGATCCGAGGCCGTAGGGCGAATCGTTGGCGATGGCGATCGCGTCGGCCTCGTCCTTGAAGGGAATCACCACGAGGACGGGGCCGAAGATCTCCTCCCGCGCCACCCGCATCTGGTTGGTCACGTTCGAAAGCACCGTCGGCGCAACGAAATAACCGTCCAGACCCGGAACGTCGACGGCCTTTCCGCCGGTGGCCAGCGTCGCGCCCTCATCGATGCCGATCTGGACATAGTCGAGGATGCGCTTGCGGGCCCGATCCGAGATCACCGGGCCGAGTTGGGTGTCGGCCAGGCTCGGATCGCCGATCCGGATCTTCTCCGCCTGAGCGACCAGACCGGCGACGAACTCGTCGTACACGCTCTCCTGCACCAGCACCCGCGTTCCGGCGATGCAGGTCTGGCCGGCACCGACGAACCCGCCGAATGCCGCGCCCCGCGAGGAAACCTCGGGGTCGATGTCGTCGAACACCAGAACCGGGGTCTTACCGCCCAGCTCCACCGTCGAACTCGCGAACCGGCGCGCGGTGGCGACCGAGATGATCCGCCCGACCTCGGTGCCGCCGGTGAACACGACCTTGTTCACCAGCGGGTGTTCGGCCAGGCCCGCACCGGCCACCGGCCCCAGACCCGGGATCACGTTCAACACGCCCGGGGGGATACCGGCCTCGAGCGCGAGATCGCCGATCAGCAGCGCGGTCAACGGCGTCTGCTCAGAAGGCTTGAGCACCACGCTGTTTCCCGTCGCCAGCGCCGGCGCCACACTCTTGGACGCGATCATCAGCGGGTGGTTGAACGACGACAGCGTCGCGACCACGCCGAGCGGGAAGCGCGAGGTGTAGGAGTGGTACGGACCCGACATCGGCACCACCGCATTCCGGTCGGCCAGCAGCAGGGCGGCGTTGTACCGGTACCACTCGGCCAGCCGGGTGATCTGCGCCTTGGTCTCGGTGATCGGCCTACCGTTGTTGTCGGCCTCCAAGCGGTACAGCTTGTCCATCTCCCGCTCGAGCAGATCACCGAACCGGTTGAGGATGCGCGAACGCTGGTGGATCGGCATCTCGGACCACACACCGGAGTCGAACGCTTTCCGCGCGGAGACGACGGCGTCATTGGTGTCCTCGGCGCTGGCACTGTGGCAGCGGGCGAACACCCGCGCGGTGGCCGGGTTGATCACCTCGAGGATCTCACCTCCACCCGGGCGGTGCTCACCGTCGATGAGCAGGCCGTGCACGTGTTCGCCGTTGAGCGAATCCGGCGTGGCCACAGCGGAAGTCGTAACCGATTGAGACAATTTGCTTTTCCTTCTGATTCGATAGGTATCAGGCGCCGGCGGGAACCGCGGAGCGCTGACGGGCGCTGGCTTCGAGCTCTTCGAAGCGGCGCAGGATCGACGACTCCAGCACCGCGACCTCGGTATTGGAGGCCTTGCGCGGACGAGGAAGATCGACGGTGATGTCCTCGTGGATGGTGCCGCCCGGTGCCAGCATCAGGATGCGGTCCGAGAGCTCGGCCGCTTCCTTGACGTCGTGGGTGACGAAGACGACGGTCTTGCGGGTCTGCGCCCAGATCTCTTGGAGGTGCTCGCGCAGACCGCGCGCGGTGATCGCGTCGAGGTGGCTGAAGGGCTCGTCCATCAGCAGCACGTCCGGTTCGATCGAGAGCGCGCGGGCGATACCGACGCGCTGCTGCTGCCCGCCGGAAAGCTGTCCGGGCCACTTCTTTTCGGCGTGGCCGAGTCCGACGCGCTTGAGCGCCTCGTGCACACGCTGTTTGGCGGCGTCGTCGCGCACCTGCTGGACGTACATCAGGTTGTCGAAGATCGACCGCCATGGCAGCAGCCGCGGCTCCTGGAAGACGTAGGCGAGTTTGGCCGACTGGCCGGGGCCGCCGATGGTGACGGTGCCCGAGGTGGCGGTCTCGATTCCGGCGATGATGTTGAGCAGCGTGGTCTTCCCGCAGCCCGACGGCCCCACCAGGGAGACGAAGGACTGGTCGGCGATCTCGAATCCGATGCGGTTGATGACGGTCTGCGGTCCGGTGGGTGTGCTGAACACCTTGAGTAGATCTGTCACGGTGACGTTGGCCATGAGGAATCTCCTTGGGGGATGAGTGCGGGTCTACGCGGCGGCTGCCGCAGTGGGTTCGCCGGGTTTGGCTTCGCCGTCGCGCCAGCGGAAGGCACGTCGGGACAGGCGCTCGAGCAGGACGCGGTCGGTCAGCACCATGAAGGCGATGAAGAACGCGATCCAGGCGACGAACCCGGGCAACTGATTGGCGTCGTACCAGTAACGGGCCCGGTGTCCGACACCGTCGGCCGATCCGAACCACTCCGACAGGAGCAGCCCGTTCCAGCCCGACATGACGCCGAATCGGATACCGGCCACCACGTAGCCGGTGACCGACGGCAGCACGGCATGGCGCAGGCGGCGCGCCGGCGGGACGTCGTAGGACTGCGACATGTCGAGCAGCGCCGGTGGAATCGACCGCGCTCCGGCCGCGACGTTGACCACGACGAACGGGATCGCCGACAGGATGACCGTGAGGATCGGCGCGGTGTCGGAGAACCCGAACCACATGGCGCACAAAAGCGCCCAGATCACGGCCGGGATGGCCAGGCCGACGAGGTTCACGTCGCCGAAGAGGTCGTCGAAGACCCGGAACGTGCCGATCGCCAATCCAATGATCACCCCGAGGACGATCGAGATGACCATGCCGATCACGAAACGCTGCATGCTGATGGCGAAGTTGAAGAAGAACTCGCCGCGTTGGATTTCTTCGATGGCGGCCTCGACCACCGGGGCGGGGCCGGGGATGCGGTCGCCGAACGTGCCGGCCAGCTGCCACAGCAGCAGGAACAGCAGTCCGGCTGCGGCGGTGGCGCCGACCGGGCCGGTCAGCCAGCCGGGTGCGGCCTTGCGGCTCGCGGTGACCGTGTCGCCACGGTCGATCACGGGTGCGCTCATTGTCAGCGACCCCCTCTCCATGCGAAGAACCGTTGTTCGAGGCCGGCCAGGATGACGCGCTCGATCAACAGAATGAAGAGCACGAAGAACCCGGTCCAGGCCAGCACACCGGCCACTGAGAACTCTTGGAACGATTGGCGAATCATGAAGCCGATGCCGCTGCGGCCACCGAACACCTCGGTGAGCGCCTCGACCTTCCAGGCCATCGCGAAGCCGTAGCGCAGCGCGGCGAACAGGAACGGCATGACCGACGGCAGGAACACCGACTTGATGACGTCACCACGCCCGAGCCCGTAGACCGTGCTCATGTCGACCAGGCGGCGGTCGACCTCTTCGACACCCTGGGCGACGTTGAGGGCGACGTAGGGCAGGGCGACGAACGAGACCACCACGATGGGCCCGATGGCCCCGATGCCGAACAGGATCAGCGCGAATACCGCGAAGGCGAGGCCCGGCACGTTGCCCAGCACCAGCAGCGGCTGCTGCCAGAAGTACTTCTGGTAGCGGACACGGCCCATCAGCAGGCCGAGGGGAACACCGAAGAGTGTGCCGATGGCGAAGCCGAGCGCGATTTTGACGATGCTCGAACCGAACTGGACGAACGCGGTGCCGTCGGCGGCGAGGTGCCACATCTCGGCGCCGACCGTCCACGGTGCGGGCAGCACGTACTCGGTGAACACCACCAGTGAGCAGAATGCCCAGACCGCAAGCAGGAGCGCGTATCCGACGAAGTGGAGTCCGATCCGCCGTGCCGAGGCGGCGATCGCGCCGACGGGCGCCGCCCCCGTTGCCGGGGGAGCGGTCGCCGTCTCAGCGGGATCGTTGGCGGTCACGGTCACGACTGGCCGCCCTGCTCAGAGGGGCGGAACTTCGGGAGCGACTGATCTTCTGCCATGAAACCGGTCTCCTTGAGGAACGGGAAGACCTTGCCCTCGTTGTCCGCCCAGGCCTGGTCGAACCGGACGTCGCGAACAAACCAGTCGTGTTCGGCGATGTAGTCCTGTACGAACGCGATGTCCTCGGGTGCCTCCACCGCGAAGTGCTGCGGGTAGGTCTTGATGATCTCGGCCTTGTTGGCCTCCCACTCCTTCAGACCGCGCTGCCAGACGTCGAGGAAGAACTCGACCTTGTCCGGGTTCTCCTTCGCCCACTCGTTGCCGGCCAGGAACACGTTGATCATCGGGCCCTCGTGGCCCTGGACGACGAGTTCGGAGTACATGTCGGCGGCCGACTTGCCGTCGTAGAGCACCTTGAGCTCACCACTGCGCAAACCGGGGGCGGCGAACTCGGGCAGGCACACGCACGCGGCGACCTCACCCTTGGTGACGAGATCGGCCTGCTGCTGGGGATCGGAGACGATCAAGTTGTAATCGCCACCGCCGGTGCGGAAGTCGACGCCGTGCATTTTCTGTGCGTAGGCGCCCCAGAGCAGAGTCGCCGATACTGCGGTGTAGACCGACACGTCCTCGCTCTTGATGTCCGCGAGACTCTGTGCGGGGTTGTCCGCACGGGTGATGATCACGCTTCGGTCGAGGTTGTACTTGCCGATGATGATGGTGTCGCGGCCGGTCTCCTCTTCGATGACCGGCACCTCGTAGGACGCCGAGGAGACGATGTCGGCGTGCCCGCCGGCGAAGACGCCGAATTCGTCCCAGGTCGACGAGGCCTCGATGTTGATGCCGGACTCGGCCTCCATCTCCTCGAGGATTCCCTGATCGGTGATGAAGTCCCACACCGGATCCGGTGCGAAGGTGAACCGGATGGTCCCGCCCTCCCCGCCGCCCCCGCCGGAGTCCGGGCGGGAGACGCATGCGGTCATCGCGAGCGCGGTTGTGGTGGCGAGCACCGCGGCGGCGATCCGGCGTCCGAGTACTTTCACGATTGTGTTCCCTTCGTTCTGTCGCCCCTTGGCGTCGTTGCCGAGGGTGCGGATGCTTGCTGATCGCGATCGTGGTAGCTGATGAGGTCGTCGCCCCCGGTCGCGGACGGGTGCTCCAACAGGTAGGACAGGATGAAGTCGTGCGAGGTCGCCAGGTGTTCGCGAGTGAGCTTGGCCGCCAACCCCGGGTCGCCGCTCTCTACCGCGCTGAGGATTGCGGCGTGTTCGGCGTGCAGGTGCTCGGTCTGACCGATCACCTCCAGGTGCATGAACAGGTAACGGTCGGTGAGCCGGCGTAGCTGTTCGACGAGGTCGATCATTCGGGGACGTCCCGCCCGCTTGTAGATCGCGGCGTGGAATTCCGCGTTGGCGGCCAACCAGATCGGCGTCTCGCTACTGGTCTCCATGACCGCCATCTGCTTGCGCATCATCAGGATGTCGGCCCTGCCGACCTTCGGGACCGCGATCTGGGTGGCCAGCGGCTCGACCGCTTCCCGCAGTTCGTAGAGCTCCTGGAGTTCCGGGATCGACATGCCGATGACCACGGCGGTGGCGTTGGAACTGGGGTGCACCAAACCTTCGCCGGCGAGCATCTGCAGTGCATCGCGAACGGGGATGCGGCTCACCCCGAACCGCTCGGCGATGCTCAGCTGCGACAGCCGTGACCCGGGTGCGATCTGGCCCTGCAGGATCTCGATTCGCAGTTCCGCCGCGATGCGACTGGCAGCACTGGTGTATGCCATTTGGATCTCCTTGTCTACCAACTGCAGGAAATGTATACATCCGAATTTGTGTTGTCAATCACTTCGGACCTCGCTGGATGATCGGCCTCACACCTGCGCGTTGACCTGCGTCTTCGCCCAGGCAGGGGCGCTGTCGGGTGCCCACGGCAGGGGAGCGCCGGCGTACTTGGTCGCCCGCACGTCACCGGAGCGGGCATGTCCCTCGAAAAACTCGACCCGCGCTGCGCGGCCGAGCACCTCGCCGAGTCCCGCGCTGGCGGCTTGATCGGTGACCTCCTGATAGGTCACCGTTTTGAGGTACTTGCCCACCCACAATCCGCCGGTGTATCGCGCCGCGCCGCGGGTGGGCAGGGTGTGGTTGGTCCCGATCACCTTGTCGCCGTAGGACACACACGTGCCCTCGCCGAGGAAGATCGCACCGTAGTTGCGCATCGCTGTCAGGGCGTCGCGTGGTGTCGCGGTCAGGATCTGGACGTGTTCGCTCGCGGTTTCATCGGCGAGTTCGTACGCCTCGTCGAGACTGCGGGCGACGATCACCTGTCCGTGGTCCCGCCACGCCGCTTCGGCGTAGTCGCGGGTCGACATCGTCGGCAGGATGTCGTCGACCAGATCGATCACCTCGCGACCCAGCGCCTCTGACGTGGTGATGAGGATGGCGGGGGAGTCGGGTCCGTGTTCGGCCTGCGACAGCAGGTCGACCGCGACGATGAACGGATCGGCCGTATCGTCCGCCACGATCAATGTCTCGGTGGGCCCGGCGAAGAGGTCGATGCCCACCTCGCCGAACAACTGCCGCTTCGCCTCGGCGACGAAGGCATTGCCCGGTCCGGCCAGCAGGTCGACCTTGCCGATGGACTCGGTGCCGATCGCCATCGCTGCGACGGCCTGGACGCCGCCGAGCAGGTAGATCTCATCGGCGCCCGCCAGGCTCATCGCGGCCACCGTCGCCGCGGGGACCTCGCCGCGGATCGGCGGCGTGCACGCGGTGACCCGTTCGACCCCGGCCACCTTCGCGGTGACGATCGTCATGTGGGCCGAAGCCACCAGGGGGTAACGGCCACCGGGGATGTAGGCGCCCGCGGCCGTCACCGGAATGTTGCGCTGTCCGAGGAACACGCCGGGTTCGGTCTCCACCTCGAAGTCGCGGATCGAGGCCAGCTGGTGTTCGGCGAACCGCCGCACATTGCGCTGCGCGAGTTCGATGTCCTCGATGGTCTGCCGCGGCACCGTCGCGATGATGTCGGCGATCTGCTCCGGCGTGAGCCGGAAGCTGTCCGGGTTCCAGTTGTCGAAGCGCGCGGAGTACTCCCGGACGGCTTCGTCGCCACGGCGGCGGATATCGGCGATGACGCCGGTGACGGTCGACATGATGTCTGTGTTGCGTTCGGCGCCTGCGGTATTGACCGCCGCGCCCTTGAGTACCTGGCCCATGTGAAAGAACTCCCCTTGCGTCGGTTGTGGCTGTGACGGCGACCATATTTGCATACGTATGCAAAAGTCAATGGTGATGGAAATCGACTGGGTGATCAGGAAAGATGATCGGCGCGGGTAACAGTGCACGCATACGTAGGCAGGAGCATCGAGAGTGGCGTTCACCAGTCATGACGTCGCCAAGATCGCCGGCGTCTCGCAGTCGACGGTGTCCCGGGCGCTGCGGGGCGTGCCAGGGATCGCGCCGGAGACCGTTGCCAGAGTGCGGGAGGCGGCCGAGGCGCTGGCCTATGTTCCGAGTGAAGCGGGACGGTCGCTGTCGACCCGGCAAGCCCGGTCTGTCGGGGTGTTCACCGAGGACCTGACGAACCCGTTCTATCCGGCGCTTGTCGAGCCGGTGCGAAAGAAGTTGGAAGAACGCGGCTTTCGCACCATTCTGTTGACGGAGCCGGACGCCGCCGGTGCGGCCGACAGCCTTCCGCGCGGGGTCATCGACGGCGCGATCATCGCGACAGCGCACCTTCGCTCTCGGTTACCCGCCGATCTGCGCGCCCGCGGCGTACCCTTCGTGCTCGTCAACCGCTCCGTCGACGGGGTCGACTGCGACCGCAGCACGGTCGACAACATCGCCGGCGGCCGACTCGCCGCGGAGTTCCTGTGCGAACTCGGCCACCGGAATGTCGCCGCAATCTTCGGACCGCCCGACACGAGTACCGGACGTGACCGCGAACTCGGGTTCCGCCAGGGGCTGAGTCAGCGCGGCCTGAACCTGCCCGAATCCAGTGTTCGCCGTGGGGCCTTCACCTTCGAGACCGGCTACGACGGCGTCGCGCGGTTGCTGCGCAGACGGCGCCGCCCGACCGCGGTCTTCTGCGGCAACGACGTGATCGCCCTCGGGGCGTTGAATGCGGCGCGGGCACAGGGCTGTCGCGTCGGCGAAGACCTGACCGTCATCGGGTTCGACGACATCGCCATGGCGTCCTGGGAGCTGGTCGACCTGACCACCGTGCGATGTGATGTGACGTCGATGGCGCAGACGGCAGCGGATCTGATGGTCGACCGCATCACCGACCCGGAGTCCCCGTTCCGCGAGGTGATCCTCGAACCACTCATGGTGGTCCGAGGATCACACCACCGCCCCGGCTGATCGACGGGGTCACGACCAGTCCAGCCACCTGAGCGCGTTGGCGCGCAACACATCTCGGTCGAGCCCCAGCGCGGTGGCTGAGCGGACCGGGTGCTGATCGGCCATGTCGAACGGGTAATCGGAGCCGAGGGTGATGCGGTCGGGGTGCACGGTCTTACACAGGAGTTCGCCGGCCTCGACCGAATGGGCCAGGCAATCGGCGTAGACGTGCTCACGGAACACCTCGCTGGGAGGTGTGGCGCTGTCGGCCGATACGTCCCGGCGCATGCGCCACCCATGGTCCCAGCGCCCCAGCAGCGCGGGCGCCACCCCGGCGCCGTGCACGAACGCGATGCGCAGGGACGGTGCGCGGTCGAAGGTGCCACCGAGCAGGATCGAGGCGATCGCCGTCGCCGACTCGACGGGGTTGCCGATCAGATTCTGCAGGTAGTGGTGGTTGAAGCCGGGCCTCGGCTGCTGCGTCGGATGCACCAGCACCGCGAGGCCGGCCTCTGCGCAACTGTCCAGTACGTGGTGCAGCTCGGGATCCCCCAGCGTGAGCGAACCGACGACCGGCGGTACCGAGACACCCCGGACGCCGTCGGCGACAAGCTGTTTCACCTCCGCCGCCGTTGCGCTGCGGTCCTGCAGCGGCAGCACGCCCAGGGGAACGAGGCGATCGGAATCCTTCTCGCACATCCGCATGAGCCCCACGTTGACCCTGCGCGCGTAGTCGGCGGCGGCGTCGGGCGCGGCGGTGACGGCGAATGCGTAGGGCGGTGCGGACACCACCCGAACCGCGATGTCTTCGTCGTCCATATCGGCCAGGATGCGCGGGACACCGGAGATCTGATCGCGGGTCACTGCGATGGGAAAGTCACCGAGGTGGAGCTCGTCGGCGCCACGCTCCGCCAGGTGGCGGGCACCGTCGGCGCCCGGAATCTCGTAGCAGTCCTCCGGCAGCAGATGTGCGTGGATGTCGATGTGGCCCGGTGCGAGCGTGGGCGGGGTCGTCACGTGGATTCCAGTCTCTTTCGTCGTCGCGTTTCGTGCCGGCTCGCTGAAGTGTAGGAGGCGCCGAGCGAGCGCTGCTCCTCCAATCGGAGGAAGATGGACTGTCGCCGCGCTACGAAGGGTTAACAGCCGGCGCGCTGGGTCCGGCACACTGACGGGGTGACCACCGCGCTCAACCCCCCGGACGTCGCTCGCCTACTCGGTGAGGACGTGGTGACGACGGTGGTCCCCTCCGGCGATGCGAACACCAGGATCCGATCGGTCGGGGTGTTCGACGCAGCGTCGGACGTGTGCCCGGAGGTGCTGCTGCTGGTGGGCGCATCACCGACCGATTGGCCCGATGTGATCACCCGGTCTGCCGCCATGGGCACCTGCGTGGTGGTCCTCGGCCCCATCCCCGGTGGCGTGCGGGATGCTGTTCGCTCGGCGGCGGTGCAGGCCGGGGTCGGCCTGCTCGAGCGCAGTCCCGATGTGCCGTGGCTGACGCTCTCCGACCTGATCCGCGATCTCGTCTCTCAGGTCGACACCGATGAGATCCGCGAATCCGGTGTGGCAGTGGAGGACTTGGCGGGTCTTGCTGAGTCGCTCGCCGAGATGCTCGGCGGCCACGTGATCATCGAGGATGCGAAGTTCCGTGTGCTGTCCTACTCGAGTTCCACCGGGCAGGTCGACCGCGGCCGCGACATCGCGATCCTCGGTCGTCGCATTCCTGACGACTGGCTCAAGCACCTGGAGTCCCTCGGTGTCATCGACACACTGCTCGGCACCGACGAGGTGGTGACCGTCGACGACGGCCCCTTCGAGGCGAAGCGCCGCCTGTTGTGTTCGATTCGCGCAGAACGATTCCTGCTCGGTGTGTTGTGGGTGGCCGAGGGGGAGAAGCCGTTACCGGACGACATCCAAGGGCGGATGATCGCCGCAGCCCGCACCGCGGCGCCGTTCCTCCTGCGGCATCAGGAGGCAGGCTTCCAACGACGTGCGATGCAGAACAGGCAGATGCGTCTGTTGCTGGAGCAGGGCACCATCCCGCGATCCACGGCCGAGGAGTACGGGCTGTCGCCCGCTGCCGGGTACACCGTCCTCGGCCTGCGTGCCTTCCCGGACGCGTTGCTGACGAACCTCGACCGAAACCGGACCGTCGAATCGCTGCGCATGTACTGCCAGTCCTACCGTCGGCGCGCGGCGACCACGACGATCGGGCACACCGTGTACTGCGTGCTCGCCCATGAGGGCGAGAGCTCCGACGCGCGGCTGGGTGATTTCGCCTCCGCGGCCGGTGAACACGTACGGCGGGCACTGCTGGGACGCGGCGTCCAAGTGTCGCTGAGCCGCACCGTCGGCCAGCTGCACGACATTCCCGCCGCGCGCCGCCAAGTCGACGAGGTCTTCGAGACCTGTTCTCCCACAGCCGATCTCACGGTGACCACCTACGATGACGCGTTGGCGCGGATCGCACTGTCGCGCGTCTCGCAGTTCGTGACGTCCACGGGGATCGACTACCCGAAGCTCGCCCGCCTACGCGCCGAAGACGAGGCAAGCGGTTCGGACTACACCGCGACGCTCACGGCGTACCTGTCGGCGTTCGGCAACGTCGTCGCCGCGGCACGGCGGATGAACGTCCACGTCACCACATTGCGGTACCGGCTGAAGCGCATACAGGCGATCTCGGGTATCGACCTCGACGATCCGGCGGAGCGGCTCCTGTGCGAACTGCTCCTGCGGTAGCTCGCCGCGCGCTTCCTCTGATCGTCGAGTCGTCGGGCCCGACTTCTCGTCTTTGAGAGCAATCGATGGAACGCTGTGCGCCGTAGATTTCCGCCATGACCACCAGCCAGCAACAGTCCATCACCTTCGACCTCTTCCACGAGCTGTACGAGTCCTGCAACAACTGGGGACGCTGGGGGACCGAAGACCAAAGGGGCACACTGAACTTCATCACCCCCGACGTGATCAGTGCCGCCGCCACGATGGTGCGGACCGGTAAGGCGATCTCACTTCAGCTCCCGCTCGACGGGGCGGGCCCGCAGACCGGCGCGTTCGGACGCGTCAACCCCGTGCACCAGATGGCGGCGACCGGCACCGACCACCTGGCGGGTACGCAGACCTACAGTGCCGACCCGCTGGGTTGGGGTTTCGCCGACGACAGCCTGTTCCTGTTCCTGCAGGGGGGAACGCAGTGGGATGCGCTCGGGCACATCTTCCGCGACGGCAAGATGTTCAACGGGTTCAGTGCCGGTGAGGTGACGTCGTCGGGTGCCGCACGCGGCGGCGTCGAGCACATGCCGACGATCGTGACACGCGGTGTGCTGTTGGACATCCCGCGGGTGAAGGGCAAGACGCACCTCGAGCCGGGGGAGGCGATCTACCCGGAGGACCTGGATGAGGCGTGCGAATTCCACGGGGTCACCGTGGGACGCGGGGACATCGTGTTGATCCGGACCGGCGACATGGCCGCGCGTCGCAACCTGCCCGGCTGGGGCGGCTACTCCGCCGGCGATGCCCCCGGGTTGTCGCTGTCGGTGGCGCGATGGTTGTACGACAAGGAGGTCGCGGGGATCGCGACCGACACCTGGGGCGCCGAGGTCCGGCCCAACGAGCTCGAGGGGACGTTCCAGCCCCTGCACCTCGTGATGATCGTGTCCATGGGGCTGCTCGTCGGCGAGATCTGGTACCTCGACGCGCTGGCTGACGATTGCGCCGGCGACGGCCAGTACGAGTTCCTCCTCGTAGGACCCCCGCTGGTGATCCCCGGTGCGGTCGGCTCGCCGGTGAACCCGCAGGCCATCAAGTGAGTTCAGCGGTGGACGCCCTGGTCGGGGGGACATCCCTCGCCGGCAAGCACGCGTGGGTGACGGGTGCCGGCTCCGGGATCGGCCGGGCGTCGGCCGTCGCGCTCGCCCGGCTGGGCGCCACCGTTCACCTCGTCGGTCGAACCGCGGAGAACCTCCACGAAACCGCCCGTATGGTCGGTGACCACGGCGGATCGGCCGAGGTGCACGCCGGCGACGTGACCGACGGCGCCTTCGTGGCATCGCTGATGACCGGTCAGCGTGTCGACGTGCTGGTCAACAGCGCCGGGCGCAACATCGCCCAACTCGTCGACGACATCACCCGGGACACGTACGCCGCCGTCATGGACGTCAACGTCGGGGCCGTCCTGTTCGTCACGCAGCAGGCGGTCGCCCGTATGCGCGAGCACGGAGACGGCGGATCCATCGTCTCGATCGGCTCGCAGATGGGACACGTCGGCGGCCCCCAACGGACCATGTACTGCGCTTCGAAGTGGGCGCTCGAAGGGATGACGAAGGCACTGGCACTGGAACTGGCGGCCGAGGGAATCCGGGTGAACACCGTCGCGCCGACGTTCGTGGAAACCGAGTTGACGGCCCAGAGCCTCGCGAGGCCGGAGTTCAGGGACTGGGTGCTGGGGGAGATTCCGATGCGCAGGCTCGGCACGGTGGACGAAGTCGCGGCCGCCGTCGCCTACCTGGCCTGCCCCGCGTCAGCCCTGACCACCGGTACCTCTCTGCTGGTCGACGGTGGGTGGACCGCCCACTGAGCCGCCGTCGCCGCTACGGCTTCATCGAGCCCAGGTAGTACGTCTCGCGTCCGGTGGGGTAGCCGCCGCCGTTGGTGGCGATGTGGACGTGGTCGTAGTGGTTGGCGGTCTCGTTCCCGTAGTCGGCGGTCCAACTCGGCGCGCCGATCCCCGGGTAGAACCCCTGGCGCCAGATGACGTGCAGCACGCCCCAGCGCTTCGCATTCGCCAACGCCAACCCCGCGACCTGGTTGCCGAGTTCGATGCCCTCTTCGGAGCCGTGATTGGGGATCATCACGTCGATGGCCAGCCCGTTCGGATGCCATTTCAGCGGATCCTGCCGGTATCCGCCGATGGTCTTGATCTCCGGGAACATCGCGTTGATCGCGCGCGCCACCCAGATCGTGTGGACCTGCAGTCCGCCTTCGGGGGCGATACCGGCCGGCAGTTCCACATTGAAGTTCTGCGCGACGGTCGGCGCACTGGCGGCCAGCAGCGCGGCCTCCGCGGGCGGGGCGGTCTGCACCGGTTCCGGCAGTGACGGCGGCACCGCGGCCTGCGCAACCGGCGTCCGGGCCTCCGATGCCGGTTCGGGGTGCGAGGCGTAGACCATCCCCGCCGAGATGGCGAGCGATGCGGCGAGCGCCACCCAGCGGCCCGCCCCGTTCGCCATCTGCCAACCCATGGGCAGCACTTTAGAGTCCGACCGCAGGCATTCGGCGCTGATTCGCCGTGTTGTGTCCGCGTTGCCGCGTAGTCCTACTCATGTGCACACACGGCACGGCGGGGAATGCTGTACCCATGACGCACCAGGACCCGCCGCGCAGCCGTGACCGCGCCGTCGACGTCGCCCGCCTCGCCGCGCTGGTGATCGTCATGTTCGGCCACTGTGTCCTGCTCCTCGCCACCATCGACGCCGACGGCGTGTGGATCGGCAACCTGCTGGGCGAACTGCCCGCGCTCGCGCCCGTCACCTGGGTCGTCCAGGTGATGCCGCTGTTCTTCCTCGCTGGCGGAGCGGCGGGCGCCTACGGCTGGCACGACGGACGCCGTTGGGGTGCATGGCTTTTCACCCGCGCCCAACGGCTGTGCCGCCCGGTCTTCTGGTATCTGGCGGTCTGGGTGGCGGGTCTGCTGCTGGTCCGGCTGATTCTCGGGGCGGAGTCCGCGGATGCGCTCGGCCGCGAGAGCGTCGCGCTGCTCTGGTTCCTCGGCGTGTATCTCATCGCACTGGCCTTCGTGCCGGCCCTGACCCGCCTGCGGTCCGGCCGGGCGTTCGCGACCGTGGTCGCGGCGCTGCTCGCGACGGCCTGGGGGATCGACACCGTCCGGGCGGCCGTCGGCACACCCGAGGCCGGCGTCGCGAACTTCGTCATCGTCTGGCTGATCCCCGTCGTCATCGGGGTGGCCTACGCCCGCGGGGTGCTGCGCGCGCCGATCTCGCTCAGCGTCGCCGCGGCCGCGCTCGTGGCCCAGACCCTCCTGGCGGTCACCGGGGTCTACGAAGTCGCGCTCGTCGTGACCGGCGCCGAACACGTCTCCAACGTGTCGCCGCCAACCCTGTTGCTCGCGCTGCACTGCACATGGATGTCGTGCGCCTTCGCCGCCGTCGCCGGACCCGTCCGGCGCTGGGCCGACCGGCCACGTGTCTGGCGGATCGTCGCCACCGGCAACGGCGGGGCGATGACCCTGTACCTCTGGCACATCCCCGCCATCGCGATCGCGGCCTTCGCCCTGCACGCCGTCGGCCTGGACGCCTATGACGTGGACGCGCCCGACTTCTGGTCGATGATGGCGGTGCGCGCCGTCGTGTTCGCCACGGTGATGGCAGTGCTGTTCCGCCTGCTCACGCCGCTGGAGCACCGGCCGCTCCCGTGGTGGGACCGGCCGGTGGCGACCGGTTCCCGGGCGACCGCCAGCGGGGTGCTCACCTGCCTGGCCGGCATCGCGCTGGTCCTGATGGCCAAACAGGGGCTGGCCGGCGGGGAAGGCTGGGCGGCACTGGCCGGATTCCTCACCGCGGCGGTCGCCGCCCGGCTGTGCGCGGGCTCGTCGGCCGCGACATGTCGGAGCCAAGATGCACACTTCACCCGTGTATGACGCCACCCCGTCCATCGACCCGACGCCCCGGGTGCCCGGGTTCCATGACGTGTACTGCCGCCTGACCTGGACCCCGCACGATGCCGCGGCGCCGACCACCACGGTGACCGGGGCCTACCTCGACGCCGAGTCGCCCTCGGGCACCGTGTCGCTGGGTTGCGGAATCGGATCGGCGCTGACCGATCTCGGGATCGCCGACCTCGTCGACTACGACCACCTGGTGCCACTGGCCGATGCGGTGAGCAACCAGCTCGCAGGCTCACCCGCGGCGCAGGTCCGGTGCCGGCTCGGCACCGCGCGCGTCGAACTGGTGCCGCGGTGGCCCTGAGCGACGCCGCCCACTGGGACCGCAGATACGCCGGGACCGCACCGGTCGACGAGGCCGGACTGCCCGCCGTCCTCGCACCGTTCGCCCCGGAGTTCCCCGCCACCGGCACGGCACTGGACATCGCGTGCGGACAGGGCCGAATCGCGTTGTGGCTGGCGGCGCGGGGCCTGAGCGTCACCGGCTACGACATCTCCGCGGTGGCCGTCGAGCACGCCAGGGTCGCGGCCCGAACCCAGGGCCTGGCCGACCGCTGCCGCTTCGAGGTCGCCGACCTCGACGACGGATTGCCCGCGGGCCCGCCCGTCGACGTCATCGTGTGCCACCTGTTCCGGGATCCGCGGCTCGATCGGGCGCTGACCACCCGCCTCGCGCCCGGCGGCCTGCTGGCCGTCGCCGCGCTCAGCGAGGTCGGCGGGGTCCCGGGGCGCTACCGCGCCCGCGCCGGGGAACTCACCGACGCGTTCGCCGGACTCGACGTCGTCGCGTCCGGGGAGGGGTCGGGGACAGCCTGGCTGCTCGGCCGCGCGTCATGTTGAGATCCGGGCGGTCTGGGTAGCCAGACGCTTATGGCTGAGACTCTGGCAGCGTTGCCGTCCGCTCTGCGATCGACCGTCTCCGGCGCGCTGGGAGACCCGTTGCGGGTGTTCGCCGAACCGGGACCCGTCTACGAGGCCGACGTGGCGTTCGACGAGGACGTTCCGCTGCCCCCGCTGACGCAGCTGATGCGCCCCGGCCGGCGGTACACCACTTACGTCCGGATCGCGCCGACGGCCGCCACCGCCGTCGTGCGCACCGTGTGCGTCAAGTTCCCCGACGCCTACGGGCCCGGCAGTGACCAGGACTTCCTCTTCGCCTCCTCCGGTGACGGTGCGCCGTTGCACCACTTCACGTTTCCGCGCGGGCACGCCGACGACCAGCTCTACTCCTCGCTGTGGCTCTACCTCGCCGGGGTGCGACCGGTGGTCTTCGGTGCCGCGGCACCGCCCGGCTCGCAACCGGGCGCACTCGGCCGCGGGGATCGACTCGACTTCCTCGTCGGCGGTGTCATCGGCCGCTTCCGCCGGGTGGGCGATATCCGGCTGGGCAGCGAGATCCCGCAGGCGTCGTTGACGTTCGCCGCGAGCAACTCCGGGGGCGGATTGCGACCGCTACCGCCTGCGCTGTTCTACCGTGGCTGAACCCCGTCGCCGGCGATGGGGCACGATGTCGGTGATGAAGAGGTTCCGGGTCGCGACCGCGCTGTGCGCCACCACCATGCTGCTGGCGGCGGGGTGCGCCGACGCCCAGGACGCTGCGGCCGCACCGGACACACCGACGCAGATGCGCATCACCGAGCTGGGTGAAACCCCGCACGACACCGCGGCGTTCACCCAGGGCCTCGAATTCGACGGTGCCGCGCTGCTGGAGACCACCGGACTCGCCGGGCAGTCGCAGCTGCGCGAACTCGACCCCGCCACCGGTGCGGTGCGCCGCGCCGTGCCCCTTCCGGGTGGCTACTTCGGCGAGGGCATGACCGTCGTCGGCGACCGGGTGTGGCAGGTGACCTATCGCGACGGCGTCGCAATCGAATGGGACACAGCGACATTCACCCCGCTGCGGGAAGTGCCCATCGACGGTGAGGGCTGGGGCGTGTGCCTGGACAGCGATCGCATCGTCCGCAGCGACGGCACCGACCAGCTC
Source organism: Mycobacterium sp. GA-2829 (assembly GCF_001499965.1). GTDB lineage: Bacteria > Actinomycetota > Actinomycetes > Mycobacteriales > Mycobacteriaceae > Mycobacterium. Next base: position 37,467 of record NZ_LQIT01000015.1, on the reverse strand, counting down.
CGGTTCGTCGCCCCCGCCGGCTTCACCGAGACCGGCAGGGTGCGCGTCACCAGCCCCGGCGGCGAACCGGTCGGTGGCCTCAACGAGTTGGAATGTGTGGACGGTCAGGTGTGGGCGAACGTCTGGCCCACCGACGAGATCGTCCGGATCGACCCGTCCACCGGTGCGGTGACCGCATCCGTCGACGCCTCGATGCTGCGCGGTGACGAGCCGGAAACCAACGTGCTCAACGGAATTGCCTATGCCGGTGACGGGGAGTTCCTGCTCACGGGCAAGAACTGGTCGACGGTCCACCGGGTGCGTTTCGACCCGTCCTGAGACCGGAGATGTGACGAAGGTCACCGATTGGTCTCGATTTTCGCCGACGCGGCGCGGGGTCCCCGGGTGACGGCCAAGGCGGCGTGAGACTTTCCGCATGCGGGTCGAGGAAACCATGTGGGATGTGCTGTTACCGAAGGACGTTGACGAGCGGTGCGGGTATGCGCCGCGCGCCGCACTGGCCGAACTGGTGGCCAAGAAACTGCCGTCGTACAAGCGGCTGCTGCGAGTGGTGACCTGGTCGCCCGACGCGGGCCACCTGTTCCGGCCCACGCCGAACTTCCGGCGCTACGCGGTGTGTTACGAGGTGGAACTGGCCACCTAGCGGGCGGCGGTGGTCAGCCGGCCCAGGAGACCGGCTGGCGCCGCCGCGCGACACGGTCGAGCCGAGTGCGGGCCGCGTCGACCGTGTCGGCCAGCGGCAGTTCGCCCTGCGGATCGCAGATACGCAGCAGTCGGCGTACCTCTCGACCCGGGACGATGACCCAGTCGACGTCGATTCGAGTGCACCCCACGCTCATGTAGTGCAGCGCGCTGAAACCCTGTGACCCGAAGAAGGTGACGCCCGTCAGGTCGACGATCAGTTGGGTCGACGACGTGATGTGGCGCTCGACGTACCTGCCGAGATCGCGCCCGTTCGTCGCGTCCACTTCGCCGACCGCGCGAACCGTGGACAGCGTCGAAGACACTGGGCGAATTGAGAACTCGGCCCGCCCACACCGTTGCGGCGCCTCCGCTGCCGACGGGTCGGGACGGAAAACCCGGATGGTTCCGACGTCGATCATGGGTGGGACTCCCTCGATTGTGATGCCCCGTCGGTTTGTGCGATCACCGCGATCGGCAGCTCGCTCGCGGCCGGGGGATGGGCCGGCAAGCCTCGCGCGGTGGATCGCCGCTGGCTGCTGTTCTCAACCTGTGACGCAGATTACTACGGAATGCGTCGTATTACTACAAGCCTTAACAGCTTCTCAGAAACCTCGTCACCTGCATGTTTGCTGGATCGTCCGGAAGCAGCGTCCGATATTTACGGCTGCGTCGGTCCGGCGACGACGGATTGCGTGGTTCTCGAAATCGGTGTTGTCGCACTGGGGACGAAAGCCGATCAAGGGAGTAGAGTCTCTGGTATCCCGTTCGGGAGGCGACACCGTTTAGTTCCAAGCGGCCCGCTGAAAGCGGTGGTCGGATCAAGCCAACGGTCCCCGCCGGGTTCCGCTGATGTCTCCGCCGAGTGACGACGCTTCGTGGCGACTTCACTTGACTGCCTCTCGGGCAAAGCAAAGCCAACGCGCGACCACGCGCGCGCTTTCGCGTCCGCACCGAGTCCGGAAGGACCCGCGATGACGATTATCGACGAATCACCCCAGTTGGCGGCGCGCAAGCCCGCCACCCGTACCCAAGACGACTACTCGGACGTGCCCGACATGTTCCGGCTCCTCGCGGCGTTGGCCGCCGAGTCCCCGGAATTCGCCCGCCAGCGCGAACGCATCGTGACGCGGTGTCTGCCGTTGGCCGACCACATCGCCTTCCGTTATCACCGCAAGGGCGAGAACCTCGACGATCTGGTGCAGATCGCCCGGGTCGGGCTGATGCACGCCGTCAACCGCTTCGACCCCGAGAACGGTGCGAACTTCCTGTCCTTCGCGGTGCCGACGATGCTCGGCGAGATCCGCCGCCACTTCCGCGACAACGGCTGGGCCATGCACGTCCCGCGCCGGCTCAAGGATCTGCACGTGCAGATCACCAGGGCCACACCCCGGCTGACGCAGACGCTCGGACGTGCACCGACCGCCACCGATCTGGCCCGTGAGTTGGGGGCGGATCGGCAGGAGGTGGTGGAATGCCTCGTCGCCGGCGACGCCTACAGCCTGCGCTCGATCGACAGCCCGATCTCCTCGGCCGACGACACCACCCGCTCGCTCGCCGACACCCTCGGTGAGGTCGACGGCGACATGGAACACATCACCGACCGCGAGTCGCTGCGCCCCCTGCTGGCGGCGCTCACCGAACGCGAACGCACCGTGATCAGCCTGAGGTTCTTCGCGTCGATGACCCAGACGCAGATCGCCGAGCGCATCGGTGTCTCGCAGATGCAGGTCTCGCGAATCCTGGCCAAGACACTGCAGCAACTGCGCGACGGGATGAGCTGACCCGCTCAGCCCTTCGTACGCTCCCGTACGGCGATCGCGACCTCGTTGCGACGCCGAAACGGGAGCGTCCACGGTGGATCGTAGAACCACGCGGCCGGTTCGCCGACCGCTTCGAAGTCGCTGTGCCGCAGCGCGTTCCGCAGCTTCTCGGTGTGCTTCGCAACAGCATCGGGGCTGCGGTCGCCGGTGAACGTCAGCACCGCGACCGTCTCCGGCGGCACCACCGTCAACCGGACGCGCTCGTCGTTCGGGGTCGGGAGCGTGTCCATCGTCCACTTCGACGGCATGAAGAACCGGATGGTCCATTCGCCGGGGGAGTCGGCCGACTGGGCGACCGGCGCCGTCATCGCGATCGTGGTCCCACGCTGCTGGGTGACCGGCGCGGTCATCGCGATCTCGGTGTCCCGATGGTTACCCCCGAAGATGTAGGACGCCAGCCGGCGGAAGCCGTCGTTGCGGGCCGACTCCTCGTCGGCGGCCACGGTGGTCTCCGCGGCGATGCGCTGCTCGTAGCGGCGGATCTCCACCGAATCCGACAGGCGTTGTGTCCTATACGGCGGCTCCTCGGTGCCGTGGCGGATCCCGACCAGGGCGCCCGCTCCCTCGGCCACCTGGCCGCCGATCTTCAGTAGTGAACCCAGCACAATTTCGGTCCTTTCGTCGTACCCGGGTTAGCCCCGCCTTTCGCCTGACAAACGGTCACGTCGGCAAGCGTCACCGACGGGACAGGTTTGGCACATGATCACTTTCGGGAACAGACCCCGCGAGTGCCCCGGTGCGGGGCGTCGACGAGAAGGGACGAGCCGACATGGCCGACGACAGCAGCGGTAACACCGGCCCGGAAGAAGCCATCAAGGGCACGGTCGAGGGCGTGAAGGGTAAGGCGAAAGAGGTCGCGGGCGCGGTGCTCGGCCGCGACGATCTCTACCGCGAGGGCCAAGCCCAGCAGGACAAGGCCGACGCACAGCGCGACGCCGCCAAGAAGGAGGCCGAGGCCGAAGCCGCACGCGGTTCTGCCAAGGTCGCCGAGGAGCGGCAGAAGTCCGAGCAGACCGGCAACTGACTCGACACAGTCGGCCCGCACCACACGGTGCGGGCCGCTCGTGTCTGCGGGTCACCTCCCCAACGCGGCCCTGGCCTGCCTGCGGATCTGGTTCTTGTCGACTTTCCCGTTCGTCGTCAGCGGCAGCGCGTCGACGAACAGCACATGCCGGGGGCGCTTGAACGCCGTCAACCGAGCACGCACGTGCTCGACGAGCAGCGCCTCGGTGGGACGCGCACCGGGAGCCGCCACCACGACCGCGCACACCGCCTCACCCCAGTACTCGTCGGGCACACCCACGACCGCCGCCATGGCGACGTCCCGGTGATCGGTCAGGACGTCCTCGACCTCACGGGAGGACACGTTCTCTCCGCCCGTCACGACCACGTCCTTACGGCGGTCCACCACATACAACCTGCCGTCGGCGTCGATGCGCCCGATGTCGCCGGTGCGCAGCCACCCGTCGACATCGACCGCGGCCCGGTCGGGCCAGTAGCGGGGCGTCACCTGGGCTCCCCGCACCGCGATCTCCCCGTCTCCGGTGATCCGGACGTCGACGTGCGGATGCGCAAAGCCCGCGCTGCTCAGCACATCCGGCCGGTCGGCCAGCCCGCGGCGGTGGTCCCCGGGCCCGAGGAAGGTGACGTTGCCGCCGGTCTCGGTCATGCCGTAGCCCTGGTGGAAGTCGACGTCGAGCCGGTCGAGGGCGGCGCGCAGCAGATCGGCCGGGATGGCGGCGGAGCCGTAGGCGATCGAGCGCAGCGTCGGCAGCGCCGCACCGGTCTCCCGCAGATGCGTGAGCAGGGCGTGCAGCATGGTCGGCGCGAGCGAACACGACGTGACCCCGTGCTCGACGACCGCATCCGCGAAGGCGTCCGCGCGGAACTGCGCGGCGAGCACGACCGTGGCGGCGACGGCGTGCTGGACGAGCATGTTGTATCCGGCGATGTGGCACATCGGGAACGGCAGCAGGTACACCCCACCGGGGTCGACCGCACGTCCGATGACCGAACCGCCGACCGCGGCCAGGATCGAACGATGGCTGTGCACAACCCCTTTCGGGGTACCGGTCGATCCGCTCGTGAACAGCACCCAGGCGGCATCCTCGGCGGTCGGACGCCCGTCGGCGGGACGGTCCGGGTGCGCGGTGAGTTCGGCCGCATCGGTGGCCAGCACCCGGCGCACCGACGGCACCTGCGAGTGCAGGTCCGCCAGCGCGGCCAGGTACGCGCGGTCGCCGACCACGACGGTGGGTGCGGTGGTCGCCAGTTGCGCGTACTGCTCCGCCGCCTTGAGTCGTTGGTTGACCAGGACCAGGACCCGCCCGGCGCGCGGCACCCCGTAATACAGCCGTGCGTAGGCGGTGCTGTTGTCGGCGACGACGGCGATGCGGTCCCCGGGTGCGGTGTGCCGGTCGACCCACCCGCTCACCGCGCCGATCTCCCGGTCGAACTGTGCGAAAGACGTTGCGGCGCCGTCGGTGTCGATGACTGCCGGGCGATCCGGTGCGGTGGCGGCCGCGGACGCCACGAGGTCGTGCAGGAGCATCGTCACCGAGGCACCCCGAGTGCGAGCACCGCAGCGTCGTCCTCCACGCCCGCCCCCAATTCACTGAGCAGATCCCGCAACGTCTCGACGATCGCGACGGCGGTGGTGGGTGCGTGCGCGCGGGCGAGGTCCATCAGCGCGTCGTGGTCGTCGTACCGCTCGACACCGCTGCCGATCCGGGCCTCGGTGACGCCGTCGGTGTACATCACCAGCGTGTCGCCTGCGCCGAGATGGACCCGGGCCGAGGCGAACCGGGCGTTGTGGAAAATGCCGACCGCCTGACCGCCCTCGGTGCTGACCTTGTGCACGCCGCCGTCGGCGCGCAGCAGCAGCGCGGGCGGATGGCCGCCGCTGGCCAGGCGCACATCGAATCCGTCGTCGTGGCGCACCAGGAGCCCGAAGATGACCGTGCAGAAGTGGGAGCGGTCCGCGCCGAACTCGTTGAGCAGCACGGTGTCGAGGTTGTGCAGCACCGCCTCCGGATCCTCGTCGAACACAGCGGCCGCGCGCAACGTGTACCGCGTCAGCGACGCCACCGTCGCCGCGTCGACACCCTTACCGCAGACGTCGCCGAGGAAGAACGCCGACCGGCCCGGCGCCAGCGCGAAGAGGTCGTAGAAGTCGCCGCCGACGTCGTCGTGCGACGCGGTGTGCAGGTGTGCGCACGCCTCGAGTCCGGCGGGCGGGGACAGCGCGGGCGGCAACAGGGACCGCTTCAGCGTGCGCGCCAGCGCGGTCGCCCTGGCCTTCTCCTGTTCGGCGCGGCGCCGTTCGGCCAGCAGCTCCTGCTCGTAGGCCCGGCGGTCGCTGGCGTCCTGCAGGACGAGCCGGATCGTCTCCGTCGCCCCGGTCGGTCCGGTCCGGACGTTCGCGGCGATCAGGGCTGGCAGCCGCTCACCCGTTCCGGTGACGAGTTCGACTGCCACGCCCTGCAATTGCCCGGTGAGGTGAAGCAGCGGCGCGAAGTGTGTCTCGAAATGGATGCGGCTGCCGACGCTCAACAGGTCGGTGAACGGGCTGCCCAGCAGGTCCTCGCGGGAACGGCCGAGCCATCGGACCAGCGTCTCGTTGACCGACAGGATCCGGCGGTCGGGCCCGGTGGCGAGCTGGCCGCACGGGGCGTTCTCGTAGAGATCCTCGACGATGTGCTGCGGCGCCATGCCGTCGGGCCGTCTCACGTCGACCGCGCGAACGCGGCGATGGCCTCGGTGGTCTCCTCCGGGGCGCTCAGATGCGGACAGTGGCCGGTGGTGTCGAGGGTGAGCAGCGTGCTGTCCGCGATACGGCCGTGCACGAACGCGCCGACCCCCTGCGGCGCGATGGCGTCGACGGCGGACTCGATCACCAGCGTCGGGATACGTACCCCGTCGAGGTCGCCGCGATTGTCCGACAGGAACGTCGCGCGGGCGAACACGCGCGCCCGGATGGGGTCCGTACGGCAGAAACTCTCGGACAACTCCTCAGACAGCTCGGGCTGCCCCGGCGCACCCATGATGACCGGGGCCATCGACCGCGACCAGCCCAGGTAGTTGCTCTCCAGCGATTCCAGGAGTTCCTCGACGTCGGCGCGAGAGAACCCGCCCCGGTAGTCGCCGTCGTCGACGTAGCAGGGCGACGGGGTCAGCAGCACGAGTTTGGCGAACCGGCTGGGGTCCGCGCAGACCGCGAGCACACCCATCATGGCCGCGACCGAGTGTCCGACGAACACGACGTCGTGCAGGTCGAGTTCACGCACCAGGTCGAGGATGTCCTCGGCGTAGCCGCCCAGGGTGGCGTAGCGGTCGGCGTCCCACGCGGCCGGATCCGAGGCCCCCGAGCCGACGTGGTCGAACAGCACGACCCGGAACTCGGGCACCAACCGCGCCGTCACCAACCGCCACAGGTTCTGGTCGCATCCGAATCCGTGCGCGAGCACCACCGTGGGTCCGCTGTCACCGATGATCCGGACGTTGTTCCGTGCGCGCACATCCATCACCACGATCTTTTCATTCCCGCTGCGCGGCGCGGGCACTCACAGGGGGATTCGGACCGTCAACGCGGTACCGGCGCCCGGACGGCTGGCGATGTCCAGGTGTCCGGACACTGCCTCCACCCGGTCCTTCAGCCCGATCAACCCCGACCCCGCCGCGATGTCCGCGCCGCCCACGCCGTCGTCGGCGACCGTCAGGTGCAGGGCATCGTCCTCGGCGTGCGCGGACACCGAGACCTCCGAGGCGGCGGCGTGTTTGGCCGCATTGGTCAGCGCCTCGGCGACGACGTAGTACGCGGCCACCTCGACCCGTTCGGGCAGTCGGCGGGTCACGTCGAGGTCGAGTTCCACCGGGACACTCGAACGGCGGGCCAACGTCTTGATGGCGGGGCCGAGACCGCCGCGGGACAGGATGGCCGGGTGGATGCCGCGGGACAGTTCCTGCAGGTCTTGGTGCAGGTCGCCGAGGCCGGACACCACCGCGGTCAGTGCCTTGCGGACCTGGTCGGCGTCGGGCGGCAGCGACGCCTCGAGCGCGCGGACGTCCAGGCCCAGCGACACGATGCGCTGCTGGGCACCGTCGTGCAGGTCCCGTTCGAAGCCTCGGCGCGCATGGTCGGCCGCAGTGATGATGCGGGCGCGGGAGGCCTGCAGTTCGGCGCGGGTCTCGGCGTTGGTGATGGCCGTGGCGATGAGGTCGGCGAAGTCGCCGACCCGCGCCTCGCATTCCGGTGGCAGCGGATCCTCGCTGAGCGAACCGACCAGCACCGCGCCGCGCACCTGCCCGCCGACGAGCACCGGCGCACCGACTCCGGTGCGCACCTTCAGATCACGCAGCCGGGTGGCGATGGGCCCGGCGAGCGGGTCGTAGTCGTCGATGCGGGCGGGCGCGCCGGTGTCTCGGATCCGGCGGCTCAGGCTGTCCCCGGCGAGATCGAACCGGTCACCGACGGCGAGCGGCCGGAGGTCCCGGCTGTCATGGGCGGCCAGAACCACGCATTCGTCGGCCTCGAAACCCACGAGCGTGACGTGCTGGACGCCGAGGCCCTCGGCCAGTTCGGCCACCGCGGCCGGATACACCTGCGCGGGCTCGGCGCCGCGGGCGACCATCGTGGCCACCCGGCGCAGCGCGGTCTGCTGATCGGCGAGCGCGCTGACCTCGGCGTGGCTGGCCGCCAGCGCGGCGTTGATCCGCTGGCGCTCCCGGGTCGCCACCAGCAGCGCCTCCAACGATCCGAGGATGCGCTCGACGCGTCTGCGCGCATCGGCCGACAGGTCCGCGGGGACCACCAGGCTGCCGACCCGGGTCGCGCCGTCGTGCAGCGGGATCACACTGACCCCGTCACCGCCCGGGGGGTCGTCGAGTTCGAGTGCGGCGAAGGGCAATTCGAGGACGTCGGCGATGCGCCGGCCCGCGTGGCGCAGCGCCTCCCGCAGATCACCCGCACCCAGCGTGGAGCGGGCGAGTTCGGCGGACAGATCGGCCTCGAACCGCCGCTGTTCGGCCTCGGCCGCCCGCAACCGCGCCTGCCCGGCGAGCAGGTTGGCCAGCAGGGCCAGCGGCAGGAACACCGCGAGCGCGGGCACCAGGCTGTCGGAGCCCTCCAGATGGAAGTAGAGGTAGACCAGGGCGCTGACCAGCGACGTCGCCACCGCCAGGCCGAAACCCCACCCGGCCGAGACGACGAGCACCCCGAGCAGGAACAACGCGCCGAACGCGTTCTCGGGCGCCACCCGCTTGAGCTGCAACACCAGCAGCGTCTCGAAGCCGATGAACGCGGCGGCCACCACGATGCCGAGCCACAGCGGGGGAGCGGTGGTGCGGAGCAGCAACCGGAGCAGCCGGTCTTGCACGCCGGTCACCCCGTGATCGTAGAGCGGGCGGGCCGGCGCCGCTTGATCAGCTGGTGACGCTCTCGGTGGCAAGGGCTCTGGCCCAGCGGTAGTCGGCCTTGCCCGCGGGCGAGCGCACCACCTTGCCGGTCGGGATGAAAACCTTGGGCACCTTGTACCGGGCGATCGAGCGCGAACACACCTCGGCGAGTTCCTCGTCGGTGGCCGAACCACCCTCGGCGAACTGGACGATCGCCACGACCTCGCTGCCCCAGCGTTCGGAGGGCCGGCCGACCACCACGACGTCGTACACGGCGGGATGGGCGGCCACCGCCCGCTCGACCTCCTCGGCGAAGATCTTCTCCCCACCCGAGTTGATGGTCACCGAGTCGCGGCCGAGCAGCTCGATGCGCCCGTCCGGCAACACATTCGCGCGGTCCCCGGGCACCGACCAACGCACCCCGTCGATCGTCGGGAACGTTCGAGCCGTCTTCTCCGCATCCCCGAGATAACCGAGCGGGACGAGGTCGCGGCGCGCCAACCAGCCCTGGCCCTCACCGGGTTGCAGCACCCGGCTGAAGTCCTCGGCGACCACCGCGGTGTCGCTCTGCGGGGTGAACGTCGCGGCCTGGACCGGTGCGCCCGCGGCGGCGTAGGTGCTCATCTGCGCGCCGGTCTCCGAGGACCCGACGGCGTCCATGACGATGACGTGCGGCAGCGCGGCCAGGATACGGTCGCGCACCGTGGGCGACAGCGGTGCGCCGCCGTTGGTCACCGTCACCAGACCCGACAGGTCGTAGTCGCCGCGTTCGATCTCGTCGAGCAGGGGACGCGCGACCGCGTCGCCGACCATCGGGATGCTCAGGACCCGTTCGCGGGCGGCCACCCGCAGGGCGTCGTCGGCGTGCAACCGGTCGACGTGGTCGGGGATCGCGATCCGGCCGCCCATCGTCACCGCGTTGTAGGCCGCCCACTGGGCGGCGCCATGCATGAACGGCGGGATCATCAGCAGTCCCATCGCCCCGGCGCCGGCGCGCGCCCGCTCGGCGAGCTCTTCGTAGGACGCCAGGAACGTGTCGCTGCCGAACGGCCGGCCGCCCATCGACGACAGGAAGATGTCGTGCTGGCGCCACAGCACACCCTTGGGCATCCCGGTGGTGCCGCCGGTGTAGAGGATGTACAGATCGTCGCCGGTGGGCAGCGGCATCCCGCCCTGGGGCGCCGGGGTGTTGACGATCGACTCGTAATCGACTGCGCCGGGCAGCAATTCGTTGCCGGAGTCGTCAGCGACCTGAATGAGCACCCGCAGATTCGGTAGCCGGTCCCGCACGGCGGCGACCTGGGGTGCGAACTCGGCGGCGTAGACCAGCGCGCGGGCGTCGGCGTCGGTGAGCAGATAGGTGAGCTCTTCGCCGACGTAGCGGTAGTTGACGTTGAACGGGGCGACACGGGCGCGGTAACTGCCGATCATCGCCTCGAGGTACTCGTTGCCGTTGCGCACGTAGATCCCGAGGTGATCCTGCCCGGAGGCGTGTCCGGGCAGCCGGTCGCGCTCGGTGTGGCAGCCCAGACCGACCGACGTCAGGTAGTGGGCGACACCGTCGACGCGGGCGTCGGTGTCGGCGTAGGTGAACCGGCGATCCCGCCACACCAGGAACGTGTTGTCCGGAACCGCTTCGGCGACCGTCCTGAAGACGGTCGACAGATCGAACTCAACACCGGCGTCGGTCATGACAAGACCATACAACTACAAGTTGTCCGTATGGTCGGGGTTCGGTCAGGCGGGGAACAGTCCGTTACCGGTGAGCACCGTGGGCTGCCAGCCCTGCGCGCCGACGCACAGTAGCGGCCTGCCGTCGGGGGCCTGGGCGGTGGACTGCGGGCCGGGGCACGGGGCGCCGATGTCCTGCACGCCGTACAGCGCGTACGTCGTGGTCCAGAACCCGGTCTGCACCGGCGGCCACTGGTTGGGGATCCACTTGCACTGCAGCGGCTCCCCGCCGCGGCCGCGTCCGAACACGTTGCGCTGCCAGCTGTAACAGGGCGCGCCGAGTTTGGCCTCGTAGCTCATCCCGGGCACATCGGTGGAATAGCGGCCCGGATCGTCGTGGTAGTCGTTCGACGGATCGGCGCTGGCGCCGGGCGCCAGCGCGAGCGCCGCTGCGGCGATCGTCGTGGCGACGAAGAGTTCACGAAACATGTCCCACCCTCACGGCTGACTCGATGGCCCTGCGGCAAAGAGTAACCGGTGGCCCACGGGTGCGACCGCTTTCGGTCTCAGTCGGTGTGCGGTTCGGCGTGCGGTTCGGTGTCGAGCACGCTGACCGCGATCCCGTACGGCAGGAACCGCACCCTGCGGGTCGGGTCGGTGTTGTCCTTGTTCGCCCGTAACGCGTCGAGCTCGGTGGGGAACACCTGCTCGATGTGGGCGCCACCGTCGGCGTCGACGGTGTAGATCGCCCACACCCCGTCGCCGGCCTCGCCGGTGGTTTCGGGTTCGGGCCGCGCCCGGCTGAACCGGCCCAGCTCGTCGAGCAGTGCGCTCCAGCCGGCGCGCTCACCCGAGGTGGTGAAGAAACGGCCGACACCCTCGAGTGCCTCCCGGGCGACCCGGTCGAGATCGTCGGGGTCGAAGCCGAATGGTCCGTTGTTGCTCATGATCGTTGCCGTCCTCCTCAAGTACCGCAACACTCACGGTACTCACAATTGGTTCCCAGCCGCGCGAGACAGGTGACCGTATGACCTTCACCCGAGTCGATCTACTGACCACCGTGGAACGCTCCCCACAACTGCTGGCCGAGCGGGACCGTGACGGCTGGGTCGGTCTCTTCACCGCCGACGGGGAGATCCAAGATCCCGTCGGCAGCCGGCCCCACCGTGGCATCGGGCAGATCGACCGCTTCTACGCCACGTTCATCGCTCCGCGGGACATCACCTTCCACGTGCGCGACGACATCGTGGTCGACGATGCGGTCGTTCGGGACGTCGACCTGGAGGTCGCGATGACCGGCGGGGTGACGATGCGCATTCCGGCGATCCTGCGGTACGACCTGGCGACCGTCGCCGGTGAACTCAGGATCAGCCGGCTGCAGGCGTTCTGGGAACTGCCGGGTATGGCCGGACAGTTCCTGCGCAACGGGGTGCGTGCGGTACCCGCGGGCGGTGCGCTCACGGCCGCGCTGCTGCGCAACCAGGGACCCGCGGGCGCGGCGGGTTTCCTGTCCGGGCTGTGGGGTGCGGGTGCGGCCAGGAAACGGCACGTCGAACGGTTCCTCGCCGATGCGTGCGCCGGTGACGAGGTCGCGGTGCGGCGCCGACTGGGCAGGGGCGCACGCATCACGCTCGGCGAGTCGCAACCGCTCAGCGGGGCCGAGTTGCTGGGGCGCCTCGTCGGCGCCCGGTGCGACAAACTCATCGCGGCGGGCCGCCACGTCGCGGCCATGGTGCGGGGGCCGGGCGGGGTGCGCGCGGTGGTGATCGCCGACGTCGAGAGCCGGCCGTTCGCGATCACCCGGCTGCGCGTCTTCGCCGAGCCGGGGTTAACCGGCTCGGACCGCGGGTAGTCCTGCGGCGTGAGCACGCCCAGCGATGACGACGACAAGAGCGAATCCGACGTCGGCGACGACCAGAAGGTCGCCTCGTCCCGTGCCGGTAAGGAAGGCGACGAGGAGGACGGCACCTACGTCGGCCGCACCGGCAGCGACGACGCTCTCGACGACGAGACCTCCGGTGCGGAGGCGCGCGCCCAGCAGGGCAACTGAGCAGGGACGACACGGCGGGGTTGCACCCTGCCGGCCTGGGGACGTGAGACGGTATGACGACCATGTCTGACCGCCACCACATGACCTACGAGGACTTCGGCCGCAAGTTCTTCGAGTTCGCCGTCACCGAGGACCGCGTCGCCGATGCGATCGGCGCGATCGCCGGCGAGGCGTTCGAGATGGGTCCGATGGGTCAGGGCCCCGGCGGGATCGCCAAGGTGACCGCCCGGGTGAAGATCCAGCAGCCGCGGGTGACCCGGCACGTCGGCGAGATGATCACGTTCGCCATCCGGATTCCGCTGGAGATCGACATGGTCGTCGACCTACGGATCGACAAGCCGAAATTCGTGGTCTACGGCGAGATCTCGCTGCGGGCGTCGGCCCTGGCCGCAGAACCGCTGCTGCTCATCCTCGACGTCAAGAAGCCGCGGCCGTCGGACATCTCGATCCACGTGACGTCGAAGTCGTTGCGCGCGGAGGTCGTTCGCATCATCGGCGGTATCGATTCGGAGATCAAGCGGTTCATCGCCGCTCACGTCGCCGGCGAGATCGACAGCCCGGAATCCAAACAGGCACAGGTCATCAACGTCGCCGAGATGATCGACGAGTCCTGGACCGGGATCTAGCCGGGCGCCAGCTCCGCACCGAATGCGCGGCCGGCCGGTCGGCGAAACGGCTCCGCCAGCGCGTCGGCGACGATCCGGTAGGCGACGTCCTCCTCAGGGTGCACCCCCGGGAAGAAGTAGTAGCCGTGCGGCATCCCGTCCGGGAAGTAGTCGACCGTGCGGCCGCCCGCCGCCCGGATCCGGTCTGCGAACGCTCTGGCGGAGTCGACGATCGGGTCGTGGGTGCCCGCGGTGATCACCGCGAGCGGATAGCCGGACAACTCACCCTCGATGGGGCTCACGTACGGATGGTCCCAGGCAGTGGCACCGACGTAGGCGCCGCGGATGAATCCGGCGAACGACATGTCGTAGACGATGCCGCGGGGCGCCTGGGTGCGGAACGACTCCCAGCGTTCGAACTGGAAGTCGGGCATCGCGCCCAGCATCACCACCGCGTCCGGGATTCGCACCCCTTCGTCGCGAGCCCGCAGCGGAAGTACCGCAGCGAAATTCGATCCAGCCGAGTCGCCCGCGACCGCGATCCGATCCGGATCCCCGCCCAGGACACCCGCGTTGCCGGTCACCCAGCGGTATACGTCGAAGGCGTCGTCGAGGGGGGTGGGGAACATGAATTCGGGCGCCGAGCGGTAGTTCGCCGAGACCACCAGGGCGCCGTTGGTGAACGCGAGCTTGCGGGCCAGGAAGTCGCAGTCCTCCGAGACACCGACGGTGAACCCGCCGCCGTGGTAGTAGACGATCACCGGCAGCGCTTCGGCAGGCGGCCCCGCGCCTGCCGGCCGGTACAGCTGACAGCGCGCCACCCCGTCGCGGACCGGGAGGTACACCTGGTCGACGTCGACGCCAGGTACTGCCTCGGCGCCGCTGGGCGGGACGAGAGCCGGATCCGGCTGATGGCCGTCCCCGATGTAGCCGCTGCGGACGGTGCGGATCATCAGGTCCCGCAACGCGACCGGCTGCCGGTTGTTGGCGATCACCCGGTACATCGGCATCGCGGGATCGTCGGCGGCGATGTAGGTCAGACCGTCGATGGCCACCGGTGCGGTGACGTCGGTCTGGCCCGTGGGCACGCGACGCAGTTCGGCGGGGATCACCTGGCGAACCTTAGGACGTGTTCGACCGCGTCCGCGCGGGTACGCCATGAACTGCGTCGGAGAAAGGACCACATATGCCAAACGAGCTCAAGGGCCGCAAGATCGCCATCCTCGCCGCGGACGGCGTGGAGAAGGTCGAACTCGAACAGCCGCGCGCCGCGGTGGAGACCGCGGGCGGACAGGTCGAACTGCTGTCGGTCGCGTCCGGTGAGATCGAGGCGCGCAACCACGACCTCGAACCCGCGGGCAAGTTCGACGTGGACCGCCCGGTGGCCGAGGTCAGCGTCGACGACTTCGACGGCCTGATCCTGCCCGGCGGCACGGTCAACCCCGACAAGCTGCGGATCGACGAGAAGGCCGTCGCCTTCGTCCGTGACTTCGTGCGCTCCGGCAAGCCGGTCGCCGCGATCTGCCACGGTCCGTGGACGCTGGTGGAGGCCGACGTCGTGCGGGACCGCACGCTGACGTCGTACCCGAGCATCCGCACCGACCTGCGCAACGCCGGCGCCACGGTCGTCGACCAGCAGGTCTGCATCGACGGCAACCTCATCACCAGTCGGTCGCCGAAGGATCTGCCCGCCTTCTGCCAGGCGATCACCGATCAGTTCGCCAACACCCCCGCCCACACCTGAGCCGGCCGATGACATCGGTGGTGATCGTCGGCAGCGGATTCACCGGCTTCGAGTGCGCGCGGCACCTCGCCAAACGCCTGCGCCGGAACCAACCACCCGGCAGTGAGCCGGTCGAGATCACGCTGATCTCCCCGGTCGACTACATGCTCTACACCCCGCTGCTGCCGGACGTGGCCGGCGGGCTGGTCGACGCACGGTTCGTCACCATCCCGCTGGCCAACAGCCTGCGCGGGGTGCGGGCCGTGCGCGGCCGCGTCGACGACGTCGACTTCGACCAGCAGACGGTGTCGTTCACCGACCCTGAGGGGCGGGTGCGCAGCATGCCCTGGGACCGGTTGGTGCTGACCCCGGGTTCGGTGACGCGGCTGTTCGACGTGCCCGGGCTGGCCGAACACGCCCGCGGCCTCAAGTCGACCGCCGAAGCGCTGTACCTGCGCGACCACGTCCTCGAGCAGCTCGAGCTGGCCAACATCGACGACGACCCCGCCCTGGCCGCGGCCCGGCGGACCATCGTCGTGGTCGGCGCCTCCTACTCCGGCACCGAACTGGCGGTCCAGCTGCGGGCGCTCGCCGACGCCGCGGGCCAGCAGATGGGCTTCGACCCCGACAGCGTGCGGTTCGTCCTGCTCGACCTCGCCGAACAGGTGATGCCCGAAGTGGGCGAGAAGCTCGGTGCGGCCGCCCAGCGGGTGCTCAAGGACAAGGGCATCGACGTGCGGCTCGGCGTCACGCTCGAAGAGGTGCATCCCGACCACGTTTTGCTCACCGACGGCACCCGCATCGACACCCACACCGTCGCATGGGTCACCGGGGTCACCGGCGCACCGCTGATCGAGAAGCTCGGCCTGCCGACCGAGAAAGGCCGGCTCAAGGTCGACGCGGACCTGCAGGTGCCCGGCCATCCGGGGGTGTTCGCCGCGGGCGACGCGGCCGCAGTCCCGGATCTCACGCAGTCCGGGGCCATCACCCCGCCGACGGCGCAGCACGCGACGCGGCAGGGAAAGGTGTTGGCGCGCAACGTCGCAGCGAGTCTCGGCTACGGCACCAAGAAGCTCTACAAGCACCGCAACATGGGCCTGGTGGTCGATCTGGGCCCGCGGTACGCGGTTGCCAACCCGCTCGGCGTGCGGTTGTCCGGGTTCCCGGCCAAGGCGGTCACCCGCGCCTACCACCTCTACGCCATCCCGCGGTTCGTCAACCGCTGGGCGGTGTCGCTGGCCTACCTGACCGACGTGTTCTTCGCCAGATCGGTGGTGTCGATCGGGTTGTCGTCGGCCGACGACGCCCGGTTCTCGGCCAGCGAGGGCATCCCCATGCCGAAAGCGGACTGATTCAAAGTTCCCGCAGCGGGAACAGTACTGGCATGGCTACCTACCGTGTCTTGAATCCGAAGGGCGATGTCGTCGAGACCAAGGACATCGAGAGCGCCGACGATGCGCACGCCTGGTTCGTGGAGCAGGTGCCCGGCAACGAACTCGGCTACCGGATGGAAGTCAAGGTCGAGGGCGACCGGTGGGACTTCGTCGACGACAGCGAGGGTGACCGCTCGTATTAAACGGTGCCCAAACTCAGTGCGGGAGTGCTGCTCTACCGCATCGTCGACGGCGCGCTCGAGGTGCTGCTCGGACATCCGGGCGGACCCTTCTGGGTGCGCCGCGACGACGGCGCCTGGTCGATCCCCAAGGGGGAGTACACCTCCGACGAGGACCCGTGGGTGGCGGCGCAACGGGAGTTCACCGAGGAACTCGGCGCGCCGGTTCCACCGGGCGAACCGCTGCGGCTCGAGCCGGTGAAGCAGGCGGGCGGCAAGATCGTCACCGTGTTCGCCGTCCGCGGTGACTTCGATCCGGCCACCGCGGTGAGTAACACCTTCAGCATCGAATGGCCAAGAGGCTCAGGCACATTGCGTGAATTCCCGGAGATCGACCGGGTCGCCTGGTTCCCGATGGACACGGCGCGGACGAAACTGCTCGCCGGTCAGCGGCCGGTGCTCGACGAACTGATCGCCGCCGTGAGCCACGGATAGGTCAGGGCCCCAACTCGTTGCTGCGCCGGATCTCCTCGCGGCATTCGCGGCGGGTCATCCCGGTCTGCTGCATGCACACCCGCACCGGTGACTCCTGCGCGAACGGCAGCACCTCCTCGGTGGGCGCCACGGTCACCGTCGGTTCGGGGACGTCCCCGGGGGTGAGCGACCAGATCGTGGCACCGGTGGACTGCAGGGATTCGCAATACGCCGTGCTGCCGTCGGCCGTGGTCGACGTCGTGCCGACGCCCGAGCAGTCCGCGCCGATGACCGCGGGCGCGGCCGTCGTCGGGGTAGGTGCGGCCGTGGTGGTGCTCGTCGTCGGGGGCGGGGCGGCAGTGGGCCGCTCATCGTCGGCGCGCTGGAACTCCACGACCGCCACCACCACCGCGATGATCAACAGCACGGCCAGCACCGCCGGCACCAGCACCGCGGGACGCAGCAGCGGACGGCGCGACGACGGTTCCGGTTGCGTTTGCGGGACGGTCGGGATCCACGCCTGCGTCGCACCGGGATCGTTGCCGGCGAGATGGTGTTCGAGGGCGCGGGCGAAATCCGCACACCGCGCGAAGCGGTCCTTCGGGTCCTTGGCCAGCGCGCGGGCGAACACGTCGTTCGCGGCGGCGAGTTCGGTGCGGTGCGCACCTGGAGCCGGCGGCGACGCCGACAGGTGCTGGCTGATCACCACCGCCGGATTGGAATGCTCGAACGGCGGCTTGCCGGTGAGCAGGTGGAAGGCCGTGGCCGCCAACGCATACTGGTCGGCGCGTCCGTCCAGCTCGCCACCCATGAGCTGCTCTGGGGCGGCGTAGGAGACGGTGCCGACAGTCATGTTCGTCTCGGTGAGCCCGCTGATGTCGTTGACCCAGCGGGCGATCCCGAAGTCGGCCAACATGATCCGCTGCTCATCTCGCGCGACGAGGATGTTGGCCGGTTTGACGTCGCGGTGCAGCAGCCCGCGCTGGTGGGCGTAATCGAGTGCGTCGGCGACCGCGTGGACGACCTTGACGACCTCCTCGGCGGGCATCCCGTCGGGATGGCGCTCGCGCAGCAGCCGGGCCGCGTCGGTACCCGCGACGAAGTCCATCGAGATCCACAGTTGACCCTCGTACTCGCCGCGGTCGTGCACGCCGACGATGTGTGGATGCCACAGAGTCGCGGCGATATCGGCTTCCCGGTTGAACCGCTCTCGGTACTCGTCGTCCGCTGATACGGTCGCGGGCAGCACCTTCAGTGCGTCGCGCCGGGGGAGACGCGGATGGCGGGCCAGGTACACCTCGCCCATCCCGCCGGACCCCAGCAGTCGCTCGATGGTGTACCCCGCGAACGTCGCCCCCTCGCCCAACGGCATGGCGCGATAGTACAGATGGACACGACCGAAGGGCAGGCCAGTGGCAACGCTTCACGTCGGCGGGCAACCGCTACCCGGCACGTTCACCAACCACTTCCTGGCGCACCTGCAGGTGGCCGCGGCGGCGCGGTTCGCCGCCGGGAAGGGGTTCTTCCTCACCACCGCCCAGCGGGGTGAGGACGGTGTCGAGCAGACCGTGAGCCACTGGCTGCACCCGAGCGTGCCGCTCGGCTTCGGCTACGACGTGACCGACGATGGCGGCGCCCACGTCGCGCCGGTGACGCTCGACCACACCGAGATCGAGGAGATCACCGCCGCCATGGACTCACCCAACGGCGTGCGTGGCAGCGACGGCCTGTGGTGGCCGTTCGCCGAACACGGCTGACCGTCACAGGTCCAGCGTCAACCGCTCACCCTGCTGCGCGCGGGACACGCAGGTCAGCATCATCCCGGCGGCCCGCTCCGGATCGGTGAGCAGCGTGTCCCGGTGGTCGACCGTTCCGTCGAGCACCCGGGTGCGGCAGGTGCCGCAGAACCCCTGACGGCATGAGTAGGCGGTGTGCACCCCCGACCGGTTCAACGCGGCGAGCAGCGTCTCGTCGGCCGCCACCGCCACCGTCGCCCCGGTCGAGGCGACCGTGACCTCGAACGGCGCACCGTCGACGACGGGCGGGGCGGCGAACCGCTCGAAGTGCAGTTCGACATCGGCGCGGTCGGCCAGTGCCGCACGCACCGCGGTGAGCATCGGGGCCGGACCGCACGCGTACACCGTTGTGCCCGAGGGGCATTCACCGAGCAGATCGGCCGCGCTCGGTAGGCCGTGCACGTCGTCGGTATGCACCAGGACGCGCCCGCCGTACGCCTCGACCTCGTCGAGGAAGGGCAGGCTGGCGCGGCTGCGGCCGGCGTAAGTCAGCGTCCACGGCACCTCGTACCGCTGCGCGAGCGCCAGCATCGGCAGGATCGGGGTGATGCCGATACCGCCCGCGACGAAGTGCAGGCGCTCGCCGGGGGATCCGTATCCGGGCAGGGTGAGCGGAAAAGCGTTGCGGGGGCCGTGAGTTCGCACGGTGGCGCCCTCGCGCAACTGTTCGTGGACTTCGACCGAGCCGCCGCCGCCGTCGGGGATCCGGCGGCACGCGATGCGGTAGCTGTCCCGTACGCCCGGGTCGCCGCACAGCGAGTACTGCCGCAGGCGCCCGCTGGGCAGCTGCAGGTCGAGGTGTGCCCCCGGATGCCACGCCGGCAGCGCACCCCCGTCGGCGGCGGTGAGTGTCAGCGCGATGACGTCCTGATCGCGGGCGACCACACGCCGGTCCGCCACGGTGAGCGGGATGACCGGGGCCTCGCGCTGCGGTGCGGAGATGTCGCGCATGCGCCCCGACAGCGCCCACATCGCGGAGATCGCGGTGTCGGCCATTGCGATCGCGAGGTCGTGGCGCAGCCGGCCGAACGCGCTCGGCGGCGCCTGGCGCCATCGGCCCGGCAGTGCCATCTACAGGTGGGCGGCCCGCGCCGCCGGTGAGGTCGCCAGATACGCGACGGCCTGCGCCGTCGACCCCATCTGGTCGGGGGTGAAACCAGGCCGGAAGTACATCAACGTGTTGGCGCCGAACAACTTCCGGTACCGGGGCAGCAGGCCCAGTTTCGAGTCCCGCATGCGGAGCCGGTTGAAGCGCCACCACCCGATGTCGGTGTTCGGATCCCGTTTGACCAGATACCACGCCGCCCGCTGGAAGAACACGAAGATCATCACCACCGCGATCGACATGGCGCGGATCCGGTCGAGGTAGCTGTCGTGGAAGTACACCGCGACGTCGTGCGCGACGCTGCGGTGCTCGACCTCCTCACTGCCGTGCCAGCGGAACAGGTCCACCATCGTCGGGTCGGCGCCGAAGTCGTCCCACGCGCAGTTCAGCGCGAAATCGCCCATCACGGCGGTGTAGTGCTCGATGGCCGCGATCAGCCACAGCCGGTCGCACAGATGATTGAGCCTGCGTTTCGGATCCGCGGAGGTGTCCGGAGCGAGCATGCGGCCGAATACGTACTCGATCTGCGCCAGCACCGGATGCGGATCGATGCCGCGGTTCTCCAGGTACTCGTGCAGCACCTGCTCGTGCACGTCGGCGTGGGTGGCCTCCTGGCCGATGAACCCGCGCATGTCCTCGGCCAGCCGGGGATCGCGTACCAGCGGCAGCGCCTCGTTGAACGTGTCGACGAACCAGCGTTCGGCGGCGGGCAGCACGACGTTGAGGAGGCTGACCACATTCGAGGCGACGGGGTGACCGGGAATCCAGTGCAGGTCGGCGCCCGTGACGTCGAAGGCCACGCGGCGGGCTTGGATCTGGACGGGTCCGGGGTCGACTTCCACCGCGAACCGGCGGGGTCGCAGCATGGCACCTCCCTGTCGCCAGCTCTGATGGCCCTGATGTTCCGCAGTTTACGACGGTATGTGGGAACGCAGGTTTCGGCTATCCCCCCGGCGTCAATACGACGTGCCATGGCTGGGATCAGCGACGTTCTCCAATGGGCCAAACACCAGGTGTCCTCCCGGGTCCCGAATGCGGATATGGATCAGCGCGATTCGGACTACATCCGCGAGCAGCTGCCCGGTACCTGGCTGCTGGCGTCGCTGTACTTCCGCGCCGACGTGCGCGGGCTGGACCGCATCCCCGCCGACGGGCCGGTCCTGCTGGTCGGCAACCACAGCGGGGGCAACATCCCGCCCGACACGTTCGTGTTCACATTGGCGTTCTGCTCGTACTTCGGGGTCGAGCGGCCGTTCTACCAACTGGCGCACAACCTCGTGGTCTCCGCGCCGGGGCTGGGCTGGCTGCGCAAGTTCGGCACGATCGCGGCCAACCACGACAACGCCCGGATGGCGCTGGAGTCCGGGGCCGCGCTGCTGGTCTATCCCGGCGGCGACTACGAGGTGTTCCGTCCGTCATGGGAGCGTCACCGCGTCGACTTCGGCGGCCGCAAGGGCTACGTGAAGCTGGCCCGCGAGGCAGGCGTGCCCATCGTGCCGGTCGCCAGCGTCGGCGGGCAGGAGGCGGCGCTGTTCCTCGACCGTGGCCAGTGGCTGGCCCGGCTGCTGATGGTCGACAAGCTGGCGCGGCTCAAGAGCGTCCCCATCCTGCTGGCGCCGCCGTGGGGGCTGGTGATCAGCGACCTGATCCCGCGGCTGCCGCTGCCGACCAAGATCGTCATCGAGGTGCAGGAGCCCATCGACGCCTCCGACATCGCCGACGCCGACGACGACGTCATCAACGACAAGGTCGTGGCAAGCCTGCAGGACGGGGTGGACCGACTGGCCGCGGAACGACGATTCCCGGTGCTGGGCTAGGGGTGAGGCGATGAGGCTGGAACGGAAGTGCGTCCTCGACGCCGACCGCGACGCGGTGTGGAAGGTCGTCAGCAACCCGGACTGCTATCCGGAGTTCATGGCGAGCCTTGAGCGATGGGAGACCGTCACCGAGGGGCCCGCCGACGTCGGGTCCCGGTTCACCGCGCACTGGAAGGTGGGCTCGGTGCCCATCGGCGGCGTCGTCGAGATCGTGGAGTTCGACGCGCGACGGGACCTGGCGTGGATCGGGATCACCGGGGTGACCCTGCGCGGCCGCTTCCGGTTGCGGGACGCCAACGACGGCCGGACCAAGGTGACGTTCCGGCTGTCCTACGAGGCGCCGGGCGGGGTGCTGGGCCTGATCGCCGACTGGGTGGCGGCACGTCAGGTGGGACGCACGATGTCCGAGACCCTCAAACGACTCAAGAAGATGGTGGAGGGCTGAACATGGCCGCAGACAGACTGGCCCTGGTCACAGGCGCCTCGACGGGGATCGGATTCGAACTGGCAAAACTGTTCGCCCGCGACGGGTACGAGCTGGTGATCGCCGCCGACGAAGCGCAGATTCACGTTGCGGCGCAGGAACTTTCGCGAATCGGCCGGAAGGTGACGCCCGTCGAGGTGGATCTGCGCACCGAGGACGGCGTCGCCTCGCTCTACGAGAAGGCCACCGCCGACGGGCGCCACCTCGACGCGGCGGCGATCAACGCGGGCATCGGGCGGGCGGGCCGGTTCGTCGACGGCGATCTGCGGGAGGACCTCGCGATCGTCGACCTCAACGTGCGCTCCACGGTCCATCTCGCGCGATTGGTGTTGGGGGACATGGCCGACCGCGGCAGCGGACGGGTGCTGTTCACGTCGTCGACCGTCGCGGCGATGCCGGGGTCCTACCAGAGCATGTACAACGCGTCGAAGTCGTTCGTGCAGAGCTTCGCCGAGGCGCTGCACGACGAGATGCGCGACACCGGGGTGACCGTCACCGCGCTGATGCCCGGGCCCGTGGACACCGAATTCTTCACGCGCGCCAAGATGCGCAACACCCCGATCGGCGGTCTGCTGCCCAAGGACGACCCCGCCGCCGTCGCCCGCCAGGGCTATGAGGCGATGCTGCGCGGCGACCGCAAAGTGGTGGCGGCATCACTGATGTCGAAGGCGCTGGGTGCGGCGAACACGGTGCTACCCGACGCCGTCAAGGCGCGGATGAACCGGCTCATCGCGCGGCCGATGAATCGCTGAGGTCAGCCGACCGGCGGGGGTGTCCCCGCGCCCGGCGCCCCCTGGATCGGCACGATCGGGGTGGGCGTGACGGTGGTGATGCCGTTGGAGCCGACGCGCGGACCCCCGGCGGGCTGGGTCGCCTTGAGGCGGTCGGCGGCGGCCTGGCTGCAGTCCAGCATCAGGATCATCTTGCCCGCGGAGGTCAGCTTCTGGCTGTCCACCAGGCAGTTCGACTGCTGCAACACACTGCCGAACGAGCCGCCGAAGGTGGCCTTGACACCCTGCGCACGCAGGATCTGCATCGCCTTGCCGTACGGCTCGCCGACGACGTTGTAGCTGCCGCCCGGCTGGGACGCGGCCACACCCGTGCTGATCACGACTGCGGCTCCGGCGGCGAGCACTCCCGCGCCGAGCGTCACGAGCTTCTTCAACATGGCCTCCGTCGGTTGTGGTGCGGTGCGAACATATCGCAGCGGTGTCGAATGTGAAACCGGAGCAGAGGCCCCAGGCGTTACATCCGCCTCACTGCTCCGGGTGCACCAACGACCCCATGACGGCACCGAGAGCGGCCGCCCTCGGGTCGGTGAACACGTCTTCGACGAGGCGTTGCCGCCCGTCCGGACCGCGCAGCGGCACCCGCCAGTTCGGGTACTCGTCGCTGGTCCCAGGCTGGTTCTGGGTCTTCAGATCACCGACCGCGTCGGCCAGCGACAGCGACAGCAGCTTGGACGGGGTGCGGCCCAGGTACCGGTGCAGCGCCGGGATCACCGTGTCGGGATCGGGGTCGGTGTTCTGGTCGCCGTCGGGGAGCAGGCCGACCCGGCGCAGTTCGGACAGCCATGCGGCCTGCGCCTCACGGTCGTCGGCGAGCTCCTCGTCGGCGGGACGGGTGAGCAGGCCCAGCTCGTCGCGCAACCGGACGTGTTCGCCGGCCAGGTAGCCGGCGGTCGGCGGCAGATCGTGCGTCGTCACCGCCGACAGGCAGTACTCCCGCCATCGCTCGGCGGGCAACGGGCCGCCCGCGCCGTCGCGGTCCTGTTCGAACCACAGGATCGAGGTGCCGAACAGCCCCCGGTCACGCAGGTAGTCCCGCACCCAGGGTTCGACGGTGCCGAGGTCCTCCCCGACCACGACCGCGCCGGCCCGGTGCGCCTCGAGCGCGACGATGCCGATCATCGCCTCGTGGTCGTAGCGGACGTAGGTGCCGTCGGTCGGTTTCGCGCCGCGAGGGATCCACCACAGCCGGAACAGTCCGATGATGTGGTCGATGCGAACGCCGCCCGCGTGCCGCAGCACGGCGTTGACCAGCGCGCGGAACGGTTCGTAGGCATGTTCGACGAGCTGATCGGGCCGCCACGGCGGCTGCGACCAGTCCTGACCGAGCTGGTTGAACTCGTCCGGTGGCGCACCCGCGGTCACCCCGAGTGCCAACGCCTCCTGCAGCGCCCACGCGTCCGCGCCGTTGGGGTCCACCCCGACGGCCAGATCGTGCATGACGCCGATGTCCATCCCCGCGCCGATCGCGGTGGCGTGCGCCGCGGTGAGCTGTTCGTCGAGCTGCCACTGCAACCAGCGGTGGAAGTCGACCTTCTCGGCGTTGGCGGCGGCGAAGGCGGCCACCGCCTCGTTGCGGGGGTGCTGCAGGTCGGTGGGCCAGCCGTGCCAGTCGTTGCCGTACTTCTCGGCCAGCGCGCACCACACTGCGAAGTCGTCGAGGGCGCGGCCCTCCCTGGCCCGGTAACCCGCGTAGGCCAGTTCGCGGCCCGCGGAACGGTCGACCTCGTAGACCGCGGCCAGCGCGGCGCGTTTGGCCCGCCACGCGGAATCGCGGTCGACGAGCTCCTTACGCCGCGCCTTGGCCTGCACCTCGGTGCGGGAACGTCGTAACCGGCCGCGGTGGCGCAGTTCGGCGTACTCCGGGATGGCCTCCGGCCGCAGATAGAGCGGGTTGACGTAGCGGCGGGAGGTCGGCAGGTAGGGCGAGGGTTCCATCGGCGCGGCCGGTGCGGCCGCGTGCAGCGGGTTGACCAGGATGAAACCGGCGCTGTGCCGCGTCGCCGACCACACCGCGAGGTCGGTCAGGTCGGTCAGGTCGCCGACACCCCACGAGCGGTGCGAGCGCACGCTGTACAGCTGGGTCGCCAACCCCCAGCTGCGCCGCGAGCCCAGCCGCGGCGGGACCGGCAGATGGGCGGGGGAGACGATCAGGGGCGCATCCGCGTCGACCGTCCCGCTGCGCATGTGCACCCGGTGGTAGCCGAGCGGCAGGTCGGCGGGCAGTTCGAAGCTCGCCTCGCCGACCAGGCGGCCGTCGAGGTCGAAAGGCGGTGTGTCGTTGGTCAATTGGCGCAGCCCCGAACGGGTCGACCCGTCCTCGAGGGTGACCCAGACCTCGACGTCGTCGCCGTGGGTGACGTGCACCCAGAACGACGACGTGCTGCCGGTGCGGCCCAGCAGGGTGGGCGGTAGCGGTCGCCGCCAGTAGGCGCGGTCGTGCTCGCGGAGCGCGGCGGTGCGTTCGTCCTCGTCGCGGGCCGCGACGCCGAGTGCGTCCAGCACCGAGACCAGCGTCGACTCGGGGACCGCGACCTGCGTACCGGTCCAGTCCTCGTAGTGGGTGGCGACGCCGTGACGGGCGGCGAGTTCGGCCAGGGAGCTCATAGCCGACCATCCTGCCGGTAGCCGAGCGTGGGCGCGGAACGGGAGACCGGAGCTGATGTCATAGCTGGCACGGGCGCAGGGATTCCCGTTCGAAGGGAAAGTAACCGGCGTGGGTATCGTCACGGCCATGGCGTCCGGAGTGCTCGACCAGACCGCGGCGCGGAACCGCCGGGCACGGGTCGCGGTGGCGGCACAGTTCCTCACCAACGGCGCGCTGTTCGCCAACCTGCTGCCGCGGTTCCCGGAGATCAAGACCGACCTCGCGTTGTCGAACACGGTCTACGGCATCACGATCGCGGCGTTCTCCGCGGGTGCGTTCATCGCAGGCCTCACCGCGGGAGCCCTGATCCGGCGGTTCACCTCGGCGAAGGTCGCGGTGACGGGCACCGTCGCGATCGCGGTGTTCGTGTTCGCCGCCGGACTGGCGCCGTCGGCGCTGCTCGTGGGGTGTGCGCTGTTCCTCGCAGGAGCGTCGGACTCGGTGACCGATGTGGCGCAGAACGCGCACGCGCTGCGCCTACAGCGGTACTACGGCCGCTCGATCATCAACTCCGCGCACGCCGTCTGGGCCGCAGGCGCGGTCCTGGGCGGGCTGATGGGCGCCGGGGCCATCGCGTTGCACATCCCGCGGCCGGTGCACCTGGGGGTGTCCGCCGTGATTTTCACGACCGTCGTGCTGGTCGCCTACCGCTTCATGCTGCCGGGCGCCGACCACGACGACCACCCGGCCGCGGCGCAGACCACCAGCACCGGCGCGGGCCGCAAGGTGTACCTCGTCCTGATCGCTCTCGCGCTGATCGCGATCGCCGGGGCGACGGTCGAGGACGCGGGCAGTTCGTGGGCGACGCTGTATCTGCGCGACAGCGTCGGCGCACCGGGCGCCATCGCGGCGTTCGGCTATGTCGCGCTCGTGGCATTCATGTTCGTCGGCCGGCTCCTCGGGGACCGGTTGGTGGACCGGTTCGGCGAGACCACCGTCGCCCGCGCGGGCGGTGCGCTGACCGCCGCCGGAATGGGTGCGGCGCTCGCGTTCCCCAGCGTGCCGACCACGATCGCGGGGTTCGCCGTCGCCGGGCTCGGCGTGGCCACCGCGATCCCGGCCGCCATGCACGCCGCCGACCAACTCCCGGGGCTGCGACCCGGTACCGGGCTGACCATCGTCACGTGGCTGCTGCGGATCGGATTCCTGGCCTCCCCGCCGGTGGTCGGGCTGATCGCCGATTCGACGAGTCTGCGGGTCGGGTTGCTGAGCGTTCCGGCCGCCGGGCTGGTGATCCTGCTGTTCGCCGGCGTGCTCAATGCGCGATTCGGGCGAACTCGATCGTGAGCACACCCGCGACGATCAGCGCGATTCCGGCACCCATCCTGGGGGTGAGGCGCTCCCCGAACAGGAATCGCGCGACCACCGCGACGAGCGCGACACCGCAAGCGGTCCACACTCCGTAGGCGATACCGACCGGCATACCGAGGTGCAGCGTCAACCACAGCAGGTAGAACGACCCGATGTAGCCGGCGACCACGGGCACGATCCAGGTCTTCTTCCGGAACCCTTCGGAGGCACGCAGGCACAACGTCGCGACCACCTCCAGCAGGATGGCGGAGCCCAGAGCGAGATACATCACAGTGCGGCACCCGATTCCGGCCGCGATCCGGATTCGACCAGTAGCACGCCGGCGATGATCAACGCGATACCCGCGGCGATCGGCCAGGTGAACGGATCCCCGAAGATCGCCGCGGCCAGTACCGCGGTGGCCGCGGTGCCCGCAGCGCCCCAGATCCCGTATGCCACACCGATGGACATGCCCTCCCGCAGCACCGCGGTCAGCAGGACGAACGCGCCCAGATAGCCGGCGACCACGACGATCAGCCACCACGAACCGTCCTGGGAGGCCCGGAGGGACAGGGTGGCGGTGACCTCACTGGCGATGGCGGCTGTCAACAGCGCTGGTTTCCGCACTGGGCCAACCTATCCGAAGGCGTGAGTAGCCTGGTCGGAGTGACGACCGAATCAACTGGACGGACGGTGCTCGCCGAGCCCGTCGTCGACACCGCGTACGGACCCGTACGGGGTACCGACGACGGTGCGGTCAAGGCGTGGAAGGGCATCCGCTACGCCGCGGCGCCGGTCGGCGAACTCCGTTGGCGCGCCCCCGAACCGCCGCAGCCGTGGCGCGAGGTCGCCGACGCGCGCCGGGTGGGCCCGGTCTGCCCGCAACCGACCGATCCGCGGATACCGCTGGACCTCGGGGGCGTCCAGGACGAGGACAGTCTGCGGCTCAACGTGTGGGCCCCGTCGGGCACCGAGGCCGGTGACGCCAAACCCGTGATGGTGTGGGTGCACGGCGGCGCGTATGTGCTCGGCTCGGCCAATCAGCCGCTCTACCACGGGCGTGCGCTGGCCACCGGGGGCGACGTCGTGGTCGTGACGATCAACTACCGCCTCGGCGCGTTCGGATTCCTCGACCTGTCGGCCTTCACCACCTCGCGCACCCGGTTCGACACCAACCCCGGTCTGCGTGACGTGCTGGCCGCGCTGCACTGGGTGAAGGACAACATCGCCGCATTCGGTGGCGATCCGGCGCGGGTCACCCTGTTCGGGGAGTCCGCGGGCGGCGGCATCGTCACCACGCTGCTGACGAGTCCTGCTGCGGCGGGGCTGTTCTCGGCGGCCATCGCGCAGAGCTCACCGGCGACGTCGGTGTACACCGCCGAACGGGGCAGGCGCACCGCCGAACAATTCTTCGCGCGCCTCGGTGTCGCGCCCGCCGATGCCGACCGCCTCGTCGACGCACCGATGGCCGCGGTGCTGGCCGCCTCCAAACGCCTCTTCGACGAGGTGCCCGCGAACACCCCGGGCACGCTGGCCTTCGCGCCGATCATCGACGGCGACCTGGTCCCGGATCTGCCCGTCAAGGTGGCCCGCACCGGCGGCTCGCTGCCGGTGCCATTGATCATTGGCACCAACAAGCACGAGGCGGCGCTGTTCCGCTGGATGAAGTCACCGCTGCTGCCGATCACCCCGCAGGCCATCGAGGCGATGTTTGCCGAGATCTCCGCCGAACAGCCCGGTCTGCAACTGCCGTCGGAGGCGGACCTGGTCGGCGCATACCCCGGGTTGCGCGGTAAGGCCAGGGGCATGGGCGTGGCCCGCGACATCGGCTTTCGGATGCCGTCGCTGTGGTTCGCCGAGGGGCACAGCGCCGTCGCGCCGGTGTACCTGTACCGCTTCGACTTCGCCACCCCGGTGCTGCGGCTGGTCCGTCTGGGCGCCGCGCACGCGACCGAACTGCCCTACGTGTGGGGCAATCTCGTGGCGGGCCCGAAGGATCCGACGTTCAAGCTGGGCGGCCTGAAGGCGGGCACCGCGGTCTCGGAGCGGATCCGGCGGCGGTGGACGGGGTTCGCCGCGACCGGGACGCCCGGGGGGTCGCCGCAGTGGCGGCCCTACCGCGCCGACGACCGGGCCACTCTGGTGATCGACAAGGACGACGCCGTGGTCGACGATCTCGACCGCGACGTGCGGACCGCATGGGGCGACGAAGTCCTCAGTTTCTGAGCGGCCGCGGCGGTTAGACTGCCGCCGGAGGTGACGTGATGGGTGCGATCGTCGACGCGATCGGTGCGTTTCTGCAGTTCTTGCCGCCGCAGATGCGGGAACCGGTGCTGTTCGCGATCCCGTTCTTTCTCCTGCTGCTGATCCTGGAGTGGGTCGCCGCGCGCAAGCTCGAACACCTCGAGGCCGACGAGCAGCACCCGCCCGGGTCGTACGTCGCGCGCGACGCGTGGACGAGCCTGGCGATGGGGCTGATCTCGGTCGGCACGATGTCGGTGTGGAAGTTCGGCGCGCTGATCGGCTACGCGGCGCTCTACACCTACGTCGCGCCGTGGCATCTGCCGTCGGACCGGTGGTACACGTGGGTGATCGCGATCGTCGGCGTGGACCTGCTGTTCTACCTCTATCACCGCGTCGCGCACCGGGTCCGGCTGGTGTGGGCCACCCATCAGGCGCACCACTCGAGCGAGTACTACAACTTCGCCACCGCACTGCGGCAGAAGTGGAACAACAGCGGTGAGATCGTGATGTGGCTCCCGCTGCCGCTGTTGGGGGTTCCGCCGTGGATGGTGTTCTTCGGGTTCTCGATCAGCCTCATCTACCAGTTCTGGGTGCACACCGAGCGCATCGGAACGATGTGGCGGCCTTTCGAATTCGTGTTCAACACGCCGTCGCATCACCGCGTGCACCACGGCCGCGACGCCGAGTACCTCGACCGCAACTACGGCGGCATCCTGATCATCTGGGATCGCATGTTCGGCACGTTCCAGCCGGAGATCTTCCGCCCGCACTACGGGCTGACCAAACCGGTGGACACGTACAACATCTGGAAACTGCAGACCCACGAGTACGCGGCGATCGCGCGTGACGTCCGCCGGGCGACGCGCTGGCGTGACCGCATCGGGTACGCCTTCGGCCCGCCGGGATGGCGGCCCGTCGAAAGCCGACACGTGGAGGACAAGGCCGCCGTTCGCGCCTGATTTGGCCGCGGGCGCAGCAAGATGGGGGCCATGGACGTCAAAGAGGTGCTGCTGCCCGGGGTCGGGTTGCGGTTCGAGTTCGACAACCGCGACGGGGACCGCATCGGCGTGGTCGCGCGGCGGACCGGTGACTTCGAGGTGGTGGTCTACCCGCGGGAGGACCCCGACCTGGCCCAGCAGGTGTTCCGGCTGACCGGCGACGAAGCCGAGGCGCTCGCCCAGATCCTCGGCGCACCGCGGATCGCCGAGCGGTTCGCCGACCTCACCCGCGAAGTGCCCGGCCTCAACGCCGGGCAGGTCACGGTCCGTGCGGGCAGCCCGTTCGTCGACAAGCCCCTCGGCGACACCAGGGCCCGCACCCGCACGGGCGCGTCGATCGTCGCGATCGTGCGCGACGAGGAGGTGATGGCCTCGCCCGGCCCGGCCGACCTGCTGCGTGCCGGTGACGTCCTGATCGTCATCGGCACCGAGGAGGGGCTGGCCGGTGTCGAGGCGATCGTCACCCAGGGGCTCGGAGGCGAGGCGCAGTCCGGTCCGCCCGGCCGGGGCTGACCGGTGGAGGTCTCTGCGACGCTGCTGCTCGAGCTCGGCGTCATCCTCGCCGTGCTCACCGCGCTCGGCACCCTCGCCCGCCGCTTCGCGCTGTCGCCGATTCCGCTGTATCTGACGGCCGGGCTGGCGCTGGGAGACGGTGGGTTGGCGCCGGTGCCCGCCGCGGGGGAGTTCGTCGAGACCGGCGCGACGATCGGTGTGGTCCTGCTGCTGCTGACGCTCGGACTGGAGTTCTCGATCGGCGAGTTCGCGACCAGCCTGCGCCGTCATCTGCCGTCGGCGGGTGTCGATTTCGTCCTCAACGCCGCGCCGGGCGCCATCGCCGGCTGGCTGATCGGCCTGGACGGGGTGGGGATCCTGGCGCTGGCCGGGGTCACGTGGATCTCGTCGTCGGGGGTCATCGCACGGCTGTTGTCGGATCTGCGGCGCCTCGGCAACCGCGAGACCCCGTCGGTGTTGTCGATCCTGGTGCTCGAGGACTTCGCGATGGCGGCGTATCTGCCGCTGCTCGCGGTCCTCGCCGCCGGCGGCACCTTCCTGCAGGCGATGCTGGGGATGGCGATCGCGATCACCGCGCTGGTCGCGGCGTTCGTGGTGTCCTACCGGTGGGGCCACCACGTCGGACGGCTGGTCGCGCACCCGGACAACGAGCAGCTGCTGCTGCGCATCCTCGGCCTCACGCTGATCGTCGCGGCGCTGGCGGAGTACATCCACGCCTCGGCCGCGGTCGGCGCGTTCCTGGTGGGGCTGACGCTGACCGGGGAGGCGGCCGAGCGGGCGCGCACCGTGCTGACCCCACTGCGGGATCTGTTCGCGGCGATCTTCTTCCTCGCCATCGGGGTGTCGGTCGAACCTGTCGCGCTGCTGCCGATGTTGCCGGTCGCGTTCGCGCTGGCCGTCGTGACCGCAGGCACCAAGGTGCTCACCGGTCAGTTCGCGGCCCGGCGCGACGGGGTCGGCAGGCCGGGGCAGTTGCGCGCGGGGACGGCGCTGATCGCGCGCGGGGAGTTCTCGTTGGTGATCATCGGGCTCGTCGGCGCCTCGGTGGATTCGCTCGAGGCGGTGGCGACGCCGTACGTGTTCATCCTCGCGATGGTGGGTCCGGTGCTGGCCCGGTTCGCCGGTGGACGGATGCCCGCGCGGCGGCGGCCCGGATAGTCTCCCCGCTGTGCAGACGGTTTTCGATGCGCCGGTCGACGCGACGCTGATCGACCGGGCGCTGGCGCCCAGTGTCTCCGGTTCGATGTGGTTGGACGTGCCGCGGCCGCGGTACGCGCCGCTGTCGGGGGCGGTGACGGCGGACCTCGTCGTGGTCGGTGCGGGTTATACCGGGCTGTGGACCGCGCTGCACGCCGCCGAACGACGGCCCGGCAGCCGCATCGTGATGGTGGAGTCCGACCGCGTCGGATGGGCGGCGTCGGGCCGCAACGGCGGATTCGTCGACGCCAGCCTCACCCACGGCGCGGAGAACGGGAAGTCACGCTGGCCCGACGAGATCGAGCTGCTGGGCCGGCTCGGCATGGAGAACCTCGACGGGATGCAGGCCGA
Source organism: Mycobacterium sp. GA-2829 (assembly GCF_001499965.1). Classification (GTDB taxonomy): domain Bacteria; phylum Actinomycetota; class Actinomycetes; order Mycobacteriales; family Mycobacteriaceae; genus Mycobacterium. The sequence goes on along the minus strand of NZ_LQIT01000015.1, from coordinate 5,265 downwards.
CATCGAGCGGCTCGGCCTGGATGTGGAGTGGCAGCGCACCGGGATGTTGACGGTGGCGACCGAACCGCATCAGGTGGCCTGGCTGGCCGACGCCGCGCAGGAGGGTGAGGGCCGCTTCCTCGACGAGGCGGCGGTGCGCGAGGAGGTCCGGTCCCCGACGTACCGCGCCGGGTTGTTCGAAGCGGACAGCTGCGCGATCGTGCACCCGGCCAAACTGGCGCTCGAGTTGGCGCGGGCGGCCACCGAGGCCGGTGTGCAGATCCACGAGCAGACCCCGGCCACGGCCGTTGAGACCCGCGGTTCGACGGTGTGCGTGCGCACGCCCGGCGGTCAGATCACCGCGGACCAGGCCGTGCTCGCGACCAACGTCTTCCCGAGTCTGTTGCGGCGCAACCGTTTTCATACCGTTCCGGTGTACGACTACGTGTTGGCCACCGAGCCGCTGACCGAGGACCAGTTGAAGCGCATCGGCTGGCGGAACCGGCAGGGTGTCGGCGACTGCGCGAACCAGTTCCACTACTACCGCCTCAGCGCCGACAACCGGATCGTCTGGGGCGGGTACGACGCGATCTACCACTTCGGCCGCAAGGTGAAGGCCGCCTACGAGGAGCGGCCGCAGACCTACCGGCGGCTCGCCGCGCACTTCTTCCTCACCTTCCCGCAGTTGTCCGACGTCCGGTTCGACTACCGGTGGGCCGGTGCGATCGACACCAACACCCGGTTCTGCGCGCACTGGGGCCTGGCCCGCGGCGGCCGGATCGCCTACGTCAACGGGTTCACCGGCCTCGGCGTCGCGGCGACCCGGTTCGCCGCCGATGTCTGTCTGGACCGGCTCGAGGGCGCCGACACCCCGCGCACCAGGTTGGAGATGGTGCGCAAGAAGCCGTTGCCGTTCCCACCGGAGCCGTTGGCGAGCATCGGGATCAACGTCACCCGCTGGTCACTCGACCGCGCCGACCATTCGGCCGGTCGGCGCAACCTGCTGTTGCGCACCCTGGATGCGGTCGGGTTGGGGTTCGATTCGTGACCGGATTCTGCGTTGACCGTGATGCTTCCGTAACGTGAGGTGACGCGTCCCCGATAGAGCACACGAGCGGCCACTGATCAGGGGTCGCGCCGCTGTAACCGTCGGGAGGGAGCAGAAGTGCGCCGACACCTGCTGAACGCGATCGCCGCCGTCGCGGCGCCGTTGGCCGCGCTGCTCGCGCCGCTGGCCCCAGCGTCCGCCGACCCGGGCACCGTCGTCTCACCCGGCATGGAGATCCGTCAGGACACCAACCTGTGCACGCTCGGGTTCGTCGACTTGGAGCGGCGGGTCGCCTACACCGCGGGCCACTGCCGGGGCAGCGGACCGGTCAACGACCGCGGCGGCGCCTTCATCGGCGTGCAGACCGCCTACGTCGACAACACCCCCGACGGCACCACCGTCGACGTGAACCACCAGATCTCGGACTGGCAGACCATCGCCCTGGATCCCACGGTGCAGGTCAACAACATCCTGCCCAACGGTCGCGCGCTCGTCGTCGACCCGTCGGTGGTGCCCACGAAGGGGATGCCGGTGTGCCACTTCGGCGTGGTCACCGGAGAGAGCTGCGGCAACATCGAGGCCGTGAACAACGGTTGGTTCACGATGGCCAACGGGGTGGTCAGCCGCAAGGGCGACTCGGGTGGCCCGGTCTACTTCAACGCCCCGGACGGGCGTGCGGTGATCATCGGGATGTTCAACAGCACCTGGGGTCAGTTCCCGGCCGCGGTGTCGTGGCAGGCCGCGACGCAGCAGGCCGGCGAGGCCGTCATCATCACCGCGGGCGCCTGAGCCCTCAGCCGACCAGTTCGAACACCGGGATCGACGGCGCCACGGCGCGGATCTCGTAGTCGCTCGACTGCGGCGTCAGCCCGCCGACGTGCCCCTTGACCTCCCAGTACCAGCGGTCGAGGTAACGCCTCAGCAGCTCCGGCTTGTCGGCGTCGGCGACCTCGGTGAGCCCGACGGTCCTGCGGTCCCAGCGCGATCCGGCCTCGACGGTGCCCGCGACGCGGGCGTTGCGCGCCCACTGGGTGTTGCCGCGGGGTGAGACGACGTAGCGCCTGCCGTCGACCGTCAAGATGTTGACCACGACGCTGCGGAGCTGGCCGGTCTTGCGGCCGCGTACGCGCAGGGCGTGCGATCCGGCGATGCTGATGCCGGCCTCGGCGAGGTGGCGGATGACGGTGTTGCCGGCGCGGGCGAGTGGGCCCGGTTCATCGTAACGAGTGCTCATCGGCGGTCCTTCCGTTTCAGTGAGCGGTGCTCTCTTTCTCACTGTGCACCCGTCTCGGCGATATTGCAAGAGCAGTGCTCTCCGTTTGTGCGAGACTGGCGCCATGGGTGTACGTCAGGACGGCAGAGCGCGGATGGAGGCGCAGATCGTCGAGGTCGGCCGTCGGCATCTGAGCACCGACGGCCCGGCCGGGCTCTCGCTGCGGGCGATCGCGCGCGACCTCGGTGTGGTGTCGTCGGCGGTGTACCGATACGTCAGCAGCCGCGACGACCTGTTGACGTTGTTGCTGATCGACGCCTACTCCGACCTGGCGGCGCGGGTGGACGAGGCTTCGGCCGGTCTGTGGCGGGAGTGGATCCTGCGGATGGCGCACGCCGCGCGGGACTGGGCGGTGTCGGAGCCGGCGCGGTGGGCGTTGCTCTACGGGACACCGGTCCCCGGGTATCGAGCCCCGGCCGAGCGCACCACCGGACCGGGCACCCGGGTGGTCGGCGCTCTGTTCTCCGCGGTGGCCGCCGGTGTGGCGGCGGGGGAGATCGACGGCGGCGGCGTTGTGCCCGAACCGCTTTCGGTGGACTTCGACGGTGTGCGTGCGGAGTTCGGGGTGTCGATCGGCGACGGGGCGATGGCGAAGACGGTCACGCTGTGGGCGGGGCTGGTCGGGGCTATCAGCCTCGAGGTCTTCGGACAGTACGGCGCGGACACGTTCACCGATCCCGCACAGCTCTTCGATCTGCACATCCGGGGGCTGATCGACCTGCTGGCTGACACGCCAAACTAGAACACGTTCTAGCGCGCCGCCGGGGTGGGCGATATTCTCGGACCGATGGCCGACCAGACACCTGTCCAGATCGCCTGGGTGACCCGCGACCTGGACGCCACCGAGCGGGCGTTGTCCACGCTGCTCGGCGCGCGCAAATGGGTGCGGATGCCCGGCGTGCACTTCGGGCCGGACACGTGCCGGTACCGCGGCGCGCCGGCCGACTTCGTCGCCGACGTGTCGCTGAGCTACGCCGGTGACACCCAGCTCGAGGTCATAACGCCCGTGCGCGGCGAGAGTCTCTACACCGAATTCCTCGACCGGAGCGGCCCTGGGCTGCACCACGTCTGCCGCGAGGCCGTCGACGAGGACGCGTTCGCTGCCGCGGTGCGGGAGGCCGAGGCGCACGGCCTGCCGGTCGTCGCGGAGGGCGTGATGGCGGGCGGGATGCGCTTCGCCTATGTCGGCGCGGCGGAGGCCGGTGTGCCATATATCGAAATCGCTTGTCTCACAGACGATATCCGCACGTTCTTCGACTACGTCAAACAGGAGCAGCTGGCATGAGCACCGAGATCCCCGAAACTGTCGCGGCCGGTACGGTCGCCGAGTGGTCGGATGAGGTGGACGTCGTGGTGGTCGGCTTCGGCATCGCCGGAGGCTGCGCCGCGGTGAGCGCCGCCGCGGCGGGAGCCCGGGTACTGGTGCTGGAGAAGGCGGCCGCAGCGGGCGGAACGACGTCGATGGCCGGTGGCCACTTCTATCTCGGCGGCGGCACCGCGGTACAGCAGGCCACCGGCTTCGAGGACAGCGCCGAGGAGATGTACAAGTACCTGGTCGCGATGTCGCGCGAACCGGAGCACGACAAGATCCGCGCGTATTGCGAGGGCAGCGTCGAGCACTTCGACTGGCTGGAGAGCCTGGGTTTTCAGTTCGAGCGCAGCTTCTACCCCGGCAAGGTGGTGGTGCCGCCGGGGACCGAGGGGTTGTCGTACACCGGCAATGAGAAGGTGTGGCCGTTCTGCGAACAGGCCAAGCCGGCCCCGCGTGGTCATTCCGTGCCGGTGCCGGGGGAGTTGGGCGGCGCGGCGATGGTGATCGATCTGCTGGTGAAGCGGGCCGCCGATCTCGGGGTGCAGATCCGGTACGAGACCGGTGTGACCAACCTGGTCGTCGGCGACGACGGCAGCGTGGTGGGCGCGCGGTGGAAGCACTTCGGTGACACCGGTGTGGTGAAGGCGAATGCGGTGATCGTCGCCGCGGGCGGATTCGCGATGAACCCCGACATGGTCGCCGAGCACACCCCGGCGCTCGGTCACAAGCGACGCACGAAGCACCACGGCGAGGTCGAGCCGTACATCCTCGGCAACACCAACGACGACGGGCTCGGCATCCGGATGGGGATCTCTGCCGGTGGAGTGGCCAAGAACCTGGATCAGCTGTTCATCACCGCGGCGGCGTATCCGCCCGAGATCCTGCTCACCGGCGTGATCGTGAACAAGGACGGCGAGCGGTTCGTGGCCGAGGACTCCTACCATTCGCGCACTTCGGCGTTCGTGTTGGAGCAGCCGGATCAGACGGCGTACCTCATCGTCGACGAGGCGCACATGCAGATGCCCGAGATGCCGCTGATCAAGTTCATCGACGGGTGGGAGACCGTCGCGGAGATGGAGGCCGCACTCGAGATCCCTTCGGGCAAGCTGGCTGCGACGCTCGCGCGGTACAACGAGAACGCCGCGCGCGGTGAGGACCCGGATTTCCACAAGCAGCCGGAATACGTTGCAGCACAGGACAACGGGCCGTGGGCGGCGTTCGACCTGTCGCTGGGTCGAGCGATGTACTCCGGGTTCACCATGGGCGGGCTCGCGGTGTCGATCGACGGTGAGGTGTTGCGCGAGGACGGTTCTCCGATTCCCGGCCTGTACGCGGCTGGGGCGTGCGCGTCGAACATCGCCCAGGACGGCAAGGGGTATGCCAGCGGTACCCAGCTGGGTGAGGGGTCGTTCTTCGGCCGGCGCGCCGGGTCGCATGCGGCGTCGCATACTCAGCGCGGCTAGAACGGGGGAGGTTCGTCGTGTTCGGCGTTCACCTGCGTGCTGCCGAAAAGGTCGGCGAGACAATCTGATTCGTCGTCAATTTTCGGTGGCGGTGGCCTGTACTGGTCGAGGTGGGCCTGGTTGCGCGCGCGTTCGGCGGCGATGTGAGCGCGGCGTTCGGCGGCGCGGGTGCGGCGGCGTCTGGGCATCT
>NZ_LQIT01000014.1 GCF_001499965.1 Mycobacterium sp. GA-2829 | reverse complement strand
GAAACTCGGGCGGATACTGACGGGGCATAACTTCCAATCCTCCTATAAAGATCGGAAGGAAACCTGGGGTAGTTCACGCCTTGTTTGCGGTGTGGTTTGCGTCGGGTGCGCCCGGTTCGGAGTGCTTGCTGCACTTCCTTAATGAGGCCGCCGCGGGCCTGGAAGTAGAGGGCTTGGTAGATAGTTTCGTGGCTCACCTGCATGCTGGACTGCTTGGGCCGAGTCCGAGCTGCGGCAGCCGCCCGATCGGCGTGATAGGGCAGGTAGCGGCCGTTGAATGCTGCGCGCACGAATCTCTCGCGACACCGTGGAAACGTTCTTACCGATCCGCCCAGCGATCGTCCGTAACGACTCCTTCCCCAGGAGCCCATCGGCGATCGCCAGTCGGTCCTGGCGTGGCGCTCGACCCCGAGGTGCCGCGCACCGCCGAAGTCAAGGGCGACCCGGAGGCGTCGGAGTTCGTGGAGGTGCTCGGCGCGACGTGGCTGCTGATGGATCAGCGCACCGTCGCCGACATCCGCGTCGTCGGCGATCGGCCTCCCGCCGGCGATGGAAACGCGGGTGGTGCCGCCCCGTCGATGGTGTCGATCGTCGAACTGCGGCGCCGCGAGTTACAACCGCATGCACGGGCGAGCGGGAGCCCAGGGCGTTCTTTCAAGTCACGGTGCACCGTGGAAGGGCATTGGCGCCAACAGGCGTGCGGGCCGCAGTGGTCACAGCGGAAACCGTTGTACATCACCGAATACGAGAAGGGGCCCGCGGACGCGCCGCGCAAGTACGCGAAGGTGCATGTGTGGCGACGATGACGGGTGCTTCGGCTGATCGACTCGGGTCGATGCCGGTGGGAAGCATAGGCTCCCCACCCGCTGGTTCCCTGGGTGGGTGCGTGCGGCGCAATGTCCGCGCAGAAGCAGGACACCGGCTTCAGCGACAACTACTGACAGTGCGCCATTGCGCCGACATGGAGCTGCCCTGCGCACGGATACGGGTGGCGCAGGGCAGCGTGCCCGTACCGCGACTCAGGGAAGAGAACGGTGCGGACACCGCCGCTGTAGAGCCCCGGCCGGCATTTTGGGCGTAATCGACGGTGGCCCCTGTCCTTGCGGTCAGGGCATAGGAGCGATCTTGTTGCCGATGTCGCGGGCGATGTTCCAGCCGGAACTGCCGATATTGGGTGAACAGGCCCGCACGTCGACAATCACGTTGTTGCGCAACGTCATCGCCCGCTCACACTGCATGCCCGCGACCGTGGACGTGTCGGACACCACCATCAGCGACAGGATGCCGCCGGTCGTCGACGGGACGCTGAGCGTGGCGCCGTTGGTCGTGCTGCCGTAGGTGGCGGTGATCTTGGCGAACTTGCAGCCGTTCCAGTCGGCGACCTGCCGGTCGTAGAACGCCTGCGCCGCGGCGGCATTGGGGAACGCGACCAGCCCCTGGACCAGCTTGTGGGTGGGATCGTTGTTCACGGCCTGGGCGGTCATCCCGGTGAAGCCGCTGCCGTTGTAGGTGTTGGCGTGCACCGGTCCCCATGCGCCGGTGCAGTTCGGGGGCGTGACGTCACCTTCGATCATGTTGTTGTCGGTCGCGCCGACCTTCATGCCCGGCGACCCCATGATCTGGCCGATCTGCTCGGCCGGCAGCAGGAATCCGCCGAGCGCTTCCGGCGCGATGACCGGCGGAGGCGGCGGGGGAGGAGGTGGCGCCGCGGTCTCCTGCGGTGACCGCTTCGGCGATTCCGGCTCCGCTTGCCCCGACGGTGTGCGCGGGCCCGCGGGCGTCATCTTGACGCTGGAGGTCGCCGCGGTTTTCGTCGACGCGTCGTCGCCCTCGTCGTCGACGCCGCTGAAGTTGATGATCGCCACGGCAACCAGCAGCGCGACCGCGGCGACGGCGCCGCCGATCAGCGCCCACCGCTTGCGATCCGGCGACGTGCGGCCCGGTGGCTGCTGCGGGGGCTGCCCGGTAGGCGGCGGGTAACCCTGACCGCCCGGCGCCGGGTGGGTCGGATACCCCGCCGCGCCCGGCTGGTTGGGCCACTGGGGAGGCGGCGGCTGGGTCGGCCACCCGGTCGGCGGGCCCTGCGGTGGCGGGGAGGTCGGCTGCTCGGGGCGTTTGAACTGCGCGGCCTCGAGGGTGTTCTGCTCGTGAAACCCCGGATCGTCCGGCGAGGTGGCGGGGGGCCGCTGCCCTTGGTTCGGTTGCTGCGGGTGCCCACCGCTGGGCGGGTTTTGCGGCCAGCGGCTAGGCCGAGCGTTGGGGTCGTTCGTGGTCACCGTTGATTTTCCCTTCTCGCTGTCACCGCGCGGTCCGCGCCTCCGGCAAGCAGCGCATTCACCACCAGGCAGCACCTTCGAGGAGTTTGCCACACGGCGTCGGTGGTCACGTCTCCGTGCGTCGTGATCCGCTGTGTGACTACACCCGTTATGGCTGGTCAGAGGCGTTGCTCGCCGCTCAAAGAACCGCCGTGCTGAGCAGCTCGATCCGGTCGGCGTTGCGCCACGCCAGCTGATCGCTGCGCTGCTGGGCGCGCTCGCGCAGCATGGTCTGGATGCGGTGCACACCGCCGATGGCCTGCTGCACCGCGGCCTGGGCGTCGACGATCCGACCGCGCACCGCCAGGTCGGTGAAGATGTTGTCGAACCACACGTCGAACACCCGGGTGAGGTCGCCCAGTTCGACGAGCCGCACCCCCGACATGTGGACGTCGGCCAGCTCGTTGGTGAACTCCGCCAGCGCCGTGTCGGCGTCGCGGATGCGCGTCGCGACATCGTCGAGCCGGTTGTGCTTGACGAGGCTGGCCACCACGCCGCCGTCGGACCAGGTGTCGTAGGCCGACCACGATCGGGCGCTCTCGAGCTTGGCCGCCGCCGCGGCCAGATGCTCGACGGCCCGCCGACCGGCGTCGCGGGCCTGCTCCAACTCGGCCAGCTCGGCGGTGAGCCGACCGCGTTCCTCCGCGAGTTGGCTCAACCGGGCGGCGCGCGCGCCGCCAGCGCCGACGAGCCGGCGCTCCTTGTCCGCCAGTGCCGCGTCGTAGCGGGCCTGCACGGTGGGCAGTTCGGCGTAGCGGGCCGCCAGCGTGTCCGCGGCGCGCTGATCGGCGTCGGCGCGCGCCTGCAGGGAGGCGTGCTCGTATTGGGCGGCGTCGTGTTCGGCGGCCTCACGGGCGAGCTTGTCGTCGCGGGATCCGCTGAGCCGGGCGAGGATTGAGGTCAGTGACAGCGACTCGAGCTTCGCGACGTCGTCCGCCTCGTCCCTTACCCGGGCGTAGGCAGCGGCCGCGCGTTCGGCCGACTCCGCAGCGCGGGCCCGGGCCGCGATGAGCCGTTGGCCCACCGAGGTCATCTCGACCATCGCCGTGGCCGCGGCGGCCAGTTCGTCGTAAGGGTCAGCGGTCATGGTTTCGAGCCTAAGGGCGCGCCGGTGGGGGTCTCGACGCTAATTTGGGTCGGTTCTCGTTGCTTAGAAATTGGTGCACGGAGGGGTTTCGCGGTGTTCATAGGCTGGGGTCCCGGCGCGAGCATCGGTTGCTCGGGCGGCGTGGAGGAGGGGCGGGGATGCATTTCGGGTTCGCGGCGGCGGTGCTGTCCATCGTGGCAGCGGGGCTCGGTGCCGCAGCGCTGCGCGCCTTCCTCCTGGCGGCGCTCTCGGTGTCGTCCGGCAGCGATGACTACCGGTCCGCGCAGGCAAATGCGCTGGCGTCCTTTGCGGTGCTGGCGATCATCGCCGTGCTGCTGGCCGTCGCGATGATGCGGCTGCTCCGACAGGAGCTGTCCGCGCGACCGCTGCTGATCGTCGGATTGGTCGCGGGGATCGCGGTCACCGGTGCCGACCTGATCGTCTGGCCGCGCCTACCGGGGCTCGTTGGGTTCCTCAATCACGTTACCGCTGATGGTTTCCGGTGGGCATGGCTAGCTGTCCTCGCGCTCACCGTCGTGCTGGTGGTCTTGTCGGTCACCGCACCCTGGTTCACCGAGCGGGATGCGGTCTGGACTCGACTGCGGGGGCGCGTCGCCGTGGGATTCGCCGTCGTGACCGCGGCCGCCAGCTGTTTTCAGTTGTGACTGTTCGCAACTCGCCTGTCGCGCGGATGGACGCTGCTAAGCCTGCTGTCGCCGCCAGAGTTGATCGGGGCGGCGATCGGGTCGGTTGTCGTGCTAGAGGCTGTTGTGGCGGCGGGGTCGCGATGCTGCAACTGGGTGGGTTGATTGCGTTGCCTCAGGCGGTGTTTATCAGTGAGGACGTCGATCGAATCTTCACAACTATCGGGTTCTCGGCGGTCACCGATGGTTTGATGTGACAGAGGTTGATCGGCATGGTGGTGGCGCAGCTGTTCGTCGACGGTAATCGACATCTAGGAAGCCGGGCCTTGTCGCCGATGTCGCGCGCGATCGTGGCGTCGGCATCGCCGATGACCCGTGAACAGCCCTCCACGTCGACGATCGCGTTGCGACGCTAAGTACTTGTCGCGCAACTATTTTAACGAACTTGGAGCGGTCGCGGCGCAGGACGTGCTGAACAACGGTCCGCCGCGGATTGCGGCGTTCTCAACCGCGTGTCACGCGAAAAGCCTGACACTACTGACGGCTGCTCGCCTCCGGCGGGGACAGGCGTCGACTCGCCGTGGGGCGGGCTGGCTAGGCCCGTCGTGAGCTGATGAATTGCACTCGTCAGCTCGTCTCGGATCTGTTTGCGTCTTCGTCTCGGCGCCGCGACGAGCGCGGCCGGTGTGGATGACTAAGTCGGTGAGCAGGTGTGCCATTGCGTCTACGGGGATGTCGTCGGGGTAGACGCCGGCGTCGATCACTGCCTGCAGCAGCACGCGGTGTGTCGCTGACCGGGCTGGCCCGGCGCGCTGTGGAGTTGATCGGCCTCAGCCGCGCTCATTCTGGCGCATTCGGACTGGTTCAAGTAGGTCAACGGACAAGTTCGGCGACGCCGGTGAGAGTTCCGCGGCGACGACGTCTGCCGAGGCGCTCCCCGGCGAACCGGGCTTCGGCCAAGTGACCGGTCGCGTCGGGGGCGGACAATTCGACGTTCTTGCACCGAATGTCGACCCACGAGAGGCGTTCGCCTTCGCGGAGTCTGTACGTGCCCGGCTTGCTGCGAGGGCACTGTCGTATGGGGTCAACACGTCGCTGACCGTTAGCTTTGAGTTCCCAACCGCGAAGGCGCCCGTCTCTTTGGCTGAGTTGGGGAATGCGGCCGACTGCGCGTTGTGTGAAGCCGAGGCGATTGGCCGCAATCGAACGGCCCTTCACCTGCACGGTGACCGACCCTTCCACGCCGGCTGCGATCACGTCCGGGTCCGGTGAGCGGATCCCATCAGTGATGGTTCGCGTGGTCGAGGACGGCGAGCGGGCCGGTTAGCTGATCTAACCAGGATGGAGTACAGTCCAGAACGGCCAGCGGACGGAACTCGAGTTCCGGACCTGCGTCACGAGGGACGACGAGGTCCGTTCGAATGGCTACGACCTAGGGAGATCGGTGTTCCGGCTGTTGACGAGGATTTGGTTACCTCTGACTCTGGCTGTCGTTGTCGCGTTGGGGGGGTACATGATCCTACGGATCCGCGATTCCACGGCGCCGCCACCGGCGGCGGCCGAGGGGTCGGGGATCACCGCGAACTTCAACCCGAAACACATCACCTATGAGGTCACTGGTTCCGGGGGAGCGGTGAATCTGAACTTCCTCGACGAGAACGGTCAGCCCCATCTCGTCGAGAACGCACCACTTCCGTGGTCATTCACGATCGTGACGACGTTGCCGTCGATGTCGGCGAACATCATGGCCCAAGGCGATCGCAGCGTCAGCGACCTCAAGTGCCGGGTGACCGTCGACGGTGAGGTACGCGACGACCGGACCAGTTCCGACACGGTCGAACCGTTCATCTTCTGCTTGGTGAAGTCCGTATGAGCACTGCACATTCGAAGCCGCGCCGTCCGATCATCGCGCGGATGGTCCGGATCCTCTCGTTGCCCATCATCTTGTTCTGGGTGGCCGTCGTGGTCCTACTTGGCGCGTTGGTCCCTTCACTCGACGAGATCGCAGCCAGCCGATCAGTGCCGCTGAGCCCGACCGACGCGCCGTCCTACCAGGCGATGCTCAACATCGGCAAGGTGTTCCAGCAGTACGACTCCGACTCCACGGCGATGGTCGTCCTCGAAGGCGAGGACCAACTCGGCGACAGCGCGCACGAGTTCTACGACAAGATCGTCGCCAAGCTCAAGGCCGACCACGAACACGTCCAGAACGTGCAGGACTTCTGGAGCGATCCGCTGACCGCGGCCGGTTCGCAGAGCGTGGACGGGAAGTCGGCCTACGTACAGATCTTCCTCAACGGGTCTCAGGGCACCACCGCCAGTCACGAAGCGGTGGACGCGGTACGCCAAATCGTCGATTCCGTACCAGCGCCGCCGGGTATCAAGGCGCACGTCGCCGGCAACACGGTGCTCAACGCGGACACCAGTGTGGCCGGGCATCAGAGCATGGCGCTGATGGAGTTGGTGTCGGTGGGCGTCATCATCGTGATGCTGCTCGTCATCTACCGCTCCGTCGTCACGATGCTCATCTCGATGGTGATCATCGCGCTCGAACTTTTTGCAGCGCAGGGCGTCACCGCAGCAGCCGGTCATCTCAACCTCATCGGACTGACCCCGTACGCGGTGAGCATGGTGACCATGCTGGCCCTTGCTGCCGGTACCGACTACGTCATCTTCTTGTGGGGTCGATATCACGAGGAACGATCGAAGGGTCTCAGCCGTGAAGACGCGTACTACGCGGCGTATCACGGTGTATCGCACGTCATCCTGGGTTCGGGCCTGACCATCGTCGGGGCGTGCCTGTGCCTGACCATGACCACGCTGCCGTACTTCCAGACCATGGCCGTGCCGTGCGCGCTGTCGATCCTGGTGATCATCGCCGCCGCGCTGACGCTGGCTCCCGCGGTGCTCACGGTGGCCTCGAGGTTCGGACTACTCGAACCCAAGCGGAAGATCTCAGCCAAGGGTTGGCGCAAGGTGGGCACCTCGGTAGTCCGCTGGCCGGTACCCATCATCGTGATCACCAGCTTGATCGCCGTACTCGGGTTCGTCAGCCTCACCACCTACGAGCCGCAGTACAACGACCAGAAATTCACCCCCGCCGATATGCCGGCCAACCTCGCCATGGCCGTGGCCGACCGGCACTTCTCCCAGGCCCGGATGAACCCCGAACTGCTGATGCTCGAGGCCGATCACGACCTCCGGAATCCGGCGGACATGCTCGTCATCGACCGCGTCGCCAAGAGTGTCGTCCACATGCGCGGCATCGAGCGAGTGCAGACCATCACCCGCCCGCTCGGCGCACCGATCGACCACAGTTCGATTCCTTTCATGCTGGGCGCGCAGAACGCCGGAACGCTGCAAGCGGCAAAGTTCAACAACGAGAACTCGGCCCAGATGCTGGAGCAGGCAGACGAGTTGAGCGCCACCATCGCCAACATGGAACGCATGTACGGCATCATGACCGAGCTCACTAACACCACGCACAACATGGTGGGTAAGACCCACGACATGGTGGCGACCACCAACGAATTGCGCGACCACATCGCCGATTTCGACGACTTCTTCCGTCCGCTCCGCAACTACTTCTACTGGGAACCCCACTGCTTCGACATCCCGATCTGTCATTCGTTGCGATCGATCTTCGACTCGCTCGACGGGATCGACGCGCTGGCCGACCAGATCGGTGGCCTGACAACCGATCTGAACAGACTCGATTCGTTGATGCCGCAGATGCTGGCCACGCTGCCGCCGACGATCGACTCGATGAAGACGATGCGCGACTTCATGATCGCCTCGCACAGCGTGATGGCCGGCACCCAGGCGCAGCAGCAGGAACTGGCCAAGGGCGCCACCGAGATCGGCCTGTTCTTCGACCAGGCCAAGAACGACGACTTCTTCTACCTGCCCCCGGACGTGTTCGAGAACCCGGACTTCGAGCGTGGCCTGAAGATGTTCATCTCCCAGGACGGCAAGGCTGTCCGCTTCATCGTCACCCACCAGAGTGATCCGGCGTCGGTCGAGGGCATCGATCATGTACGGGACATGAAGGATGTGGTGGCCGATGCGGTCAAGGGCACCCCGCTGGCGAATGCGAAAGTGTCCCTAGCCGGGACGGCGTCGATGTATGCCGACATGCAGGACGGGGTGAAGGTCGATGTGATGATCGCGATCATCGCGTCGATGATCCTGATCTTTTGCATCATGCTGCTGATCACCCGCAGCGTGGTCGCCGCCTTGGTGATCGTGGGCACCGTCGCGGCATCTTTGGGCACCGCCTGCGGGCTCTCGGTGCTGCTGTGGCAAGACGTGCTGGGTCTGGGTGTGCAGTGGATCGTAATTCCGCTGTCGATGGTGATCCTGCTGGCGGTGGGCTCGGACTACAACCTGCTGGTGGTGTCCCGCCTCAGAGAGGAGATCCATGCCGGACTCAACACCGGCATGATCCGCGGTATGGGCGCGACCGGCCGTGTCGTCACCGCAGCGGGCTTGGTGTTCGCGTTCACGATGGCTTCCATGATCGTCAGCGATTTGCGCGTGGTCGGCCAACTCGGTATGACTATCGGCATCGGCCTCATCGTCGACACTCTCATCGTCCGCGCGTTCATGACGCCGTCCATTGCCGCCGCCCTCGGACGCTGGTTCTGGTGGCCGCTGAACACCTTCAAGATCACACACCCGCCCCGACCCGAACCCGAGGATCCGCAGACCGCGCAAATACCGCATTCCACTGTGTAACCGATTGGCGCGCCATGCCGAACTGCCAGGACGAGTCGACAGCTGGCGAAGGACTGACACCAGACCAAGGGCAGTCAATCGACGCCGCCGCATTGGCTGGGCCCGTGTATGCGGCGTTGATGAAGTTGTACATTCGGGTTCGACGCACCGATATGGCTGCGACGGCGGCGGGCGAGTTGAGTACCGCGCAGCATTCAGTCGTACGGTTGCTCGCCGAATGCGACGGTATGCGGATCACCGACATGGCAAGAGCTGAACGTGTTTCTGTGCCGACAATGTCGGTCGCCGTGCATCGTCTGATGAAGCGCGGCTATGTCAGGCGGTCGGTCGCGGCGAGTGATGCGCGAGCCGCAGTTGTCCAGCTGACCACGAAGGGGCGTGCCGCTTCGTCCGCGTCCGCAACGGTCACTCGGTGTACCCTCGAGAGCTGGCTCACGGCGCTCGACGGCGACGAGCGGCGGGCGCTCTCCGATGCCGTACGGATCCTTGACTCGCTCGCTGCGTCAGAGCGCTGCCCGACTGGTTGGTCACCCGGAGACCGCACGACCGCGGCGGCGACGGCAGGACGCCCCAACAGGGCATAACCACCGACATCGAGCCAAGGGGTGGGAGAAGTCTGCCAGTTGTCGCGAGAACCGACCTGGCAGGATCGGAGCAGATGACACACTCTGGACCCAAACTCCGGCAGCGCACACAGGGCCGCCTTGACCGGTCACGTGACCCGGCGATCTTGGATGCCGCGCTGGCTGAGCTAACGGAGAGCGGATACGACGGCACCAGCATGAACGGCATCGCGGCGCGCGCGGGCGTCGGGAAGGCCGCGATCTACCGGAGGTGGTCGTCGAAGGCGGCACTGATCACCGACGCGCTCGTGTACTGGCGTTCCGATCTGCTCGTCGACGACATCCCCGACACCGGGAGCCTCGAGGGCGATTTCGATGTGCTCGTCGCACGCGCCGCACGCAACGACGACGAACTGATTTCGAATGACTTGGTGCTACGCGTGGCGCTGGAATCAGCCCAAGATCCGGAGCTCGCAACGGCACTCGATGACCTGATGCTGCTCAAGGGTCGGCGAGTGGTGAGCGCGATCCTGCGCCAAGCCGTCGATCGCGGGGAGATCGCCGAAAGGAACTGGTCGCTCGTTGCCGACGCGCTCACCGCCATGGGACTCCTGCGGGTGATCAGTGGGCACAACGTCGACGCCGCCTTTGTCCGCCAAGTCATCGACACCCTGGTGCTGCCCGCGGTGTATGGAGCAGGCAGCGGGACCAGCGGACCCACGAAGCGAAAATGACCCCGAGGGCGTCCTCACCGCGCGGCATTTGGGAGCCTGTGCCCAAAACCGGAAGACGATACACCCTATATAAATCTGTTGTGACACAACTCTTTTCACGAGCGAACTGACATAAGTATAGTATCGGTACCAATATCCCCTGTGCGACAACCAGTTTGTGGAGGATGGCGGCCATTACGACGGTCGCGGCGTCCGGGCTTCAAGCCGGCAAACTCCACTGACGAGACGAGCAACAGTGCCGGGCGGTATCGTAGCCAGTCCGCGAAACGCCCAAGCGCCGTCGGGACACCGGCATGTACACAACCGCAAGCGCACGCCGGCGCGGCTATGGCTTTGGTTGGCGGCGTATGAACTCCGCCATACCGGGGACCGTGAAGGCTACGCGCCCATGCTCCGGTGACCAGATCAGACCCTTCCTCATGGCAGAGTCGCGGACGTCGCTAACACCGCTTGCGGTTGAGCCCATTAGTGCAGCGACCTGCCCTGATCGTGGGCGCTCGATGCCGCTCTCAGCGAGTGCGGTGAGGTAGCGGCGCTCGCGTTCTGTTGCTCGAGTCCAGCGGGACGGGAAGAAGCCGTCATCGAGGTGGCGGCGACCGACCTCGACAGCGAGTTCAGCATCGTCACGGTCGAAAGGTATTGCGGCGGCTACGTTCCAGACGGCTTTCCCGTATTCCTGCAGGAAATAGGGGTACCCGCCACTCGCCAAGACGAGTGTTTCCAGCGCATCGGCGGTGATGTCGCCTCCGTACTTGCGGATGGGCTCTCTGAGCGCCGCAGTCGCAGCATCGTCCGACAACGGCCCAATGTTCGAGTACAGGAACTGCCGTTCTGCGTACGACCGCGACTCCGCAAGCACCGCCGGTAGGTTGGGAAGGCCCGCGCCGATGATGAAGAACGGCCACTCACGCTGTCCGGCTCGGTGCGCCACAGCGAGCAGTGCCGATAGGAGATCCGGGTCAAGGTCTTGCATTTCGTCGACGAAGAGCCCGAACGCTGATCCGCGGGGTTTTAGCGCCGTAGCGATTGCTTCCACGAGCTCTTCGACGTCGAGATCTATGTCGCCGCTAGCGGCGGACGGCGAGGTCTCCAGTTTGACGGTTGCCGGGCCCAACCCGACCCCGAGCGAGAAGCCGCGCGCAATCTCGATCAGCGGATCAATGAGCTGGCGGACCCGATGGCTGCGGCTGTAGCGACGCAACCCTACGGTCAACTCCTGCGATAACTTCGCCCGCACGGCGGCGGTCCCCGCATCGTTGGGGCGGGCCTCAAGCCCGATCGTCAGCCATCCCTGTCGATCGGCATGATCGGCCAACATGTTGAGCAGGGTTGTTTTGCCCACCCCGCGCAAACCCGTCATGATCAGCCCGCGGTCGTAGTTGCGTCGTTTGCTGCGAGCAACGAGCAGGTCAAACGCGTCGATCTCCTGGTCCCGCCCCTCAAGAGCAGGCGGCCGGAGCCCTGAGCCAGGTTTGAACGGGTTCAGCTCGCGGTCCATATCGACAACTATAGGCAACTATGGGATTTAGACGATACACTGCCATAGATAACCATAGGCGCGGGCTTCCTCCTGGAAGGCGTATTGCAAGGTGGCCGATCAAAAAGAACATCCATGTAGTCAAAGACGGCGACGCGTGGAAGGTAGAGGTCGAAGGGAACAAGCGAGCGAGCGCAGTCACCGGTACACAGCAAGAGAGTATCGCTAGAGCTCGCCACCTCGGCAGAAACAACCCAGGCGGCGCAGAGGTGAGCATTCACGGCGTTAACGGAAAAGTGAGGGCGAAGGACACCATCAAACCAGCCAACGACCCCAAAGATATCCCCGGTTTAGGCACGCCCGCTAGAGGCAACGTTGACGCGGCTGCCTGCCGTTCTCGGAATCGTTCGCGGCGATCAGACCAGTAGTTCCCGTGACCTAGCCGCCATCCCCGTCCAGCCGTGTGTACAGCGGGTTCAGCGCGGCCGCCTGCCGGGTTTCAACGCCGGCCGCCGCCACGTAGCGCTGGGACGTCGACATCGATTCGTGTCCAAGTAGGTTCATGAGCGCATACACGCTGACATTCGCATTCGCGAGCTCCGTGGCGAATGTATGTCGCAGGCCGTGAACTAAAGCGCCACGTGCTCGGTCGCCATCTATTCCTGCTCTCCGAAACGCGCGTCGAACGCGGTATTGCAGCGTGCCGCGGGTGATGCGATTGCCGTCGGCCCCCACGAAAAGTGGAGAACGTGGAGGCCAAGCCGCCAGTCCCCCGCTGGGGGAGCGCTGTTTCGACGCGGCCGGATACCGAATGAGCCGGCTATCCAGATACTGCTCCAGCACGGCAATCAGGGATGGCTCCACCGGTATTCGTCGATCCTTGCCACCTTTGCCACGCACCTGAACAACTGCGCCGTCTGCAGTGCGACGAATGTCGCCGACGTCCGCGCTGATCAGTTCTTCCGACCGAAGTCCCGCCAGCAATCCAGTGAGAATGATCGCGCGATCACGCTCGGGCCAATCGCTACGACGGCGTGACTGTTGGTCGTTAGCAAGTTCGGTCATCAAAGCGTTGATCGCACTATCCGGAAGCGACTTCGGAAGCGACTTGACGGCCTTCGGTCGCCCAATCTGAGGCATCGGGTTGGCGGGAATCAAGTTGGAGGTAAACAAGAAGGTGCACAACACGTTCCAGGTGGACCAGCAGCGTCGGATAGAGGCGCCCTCGTGGGTCTCGGCGTAGACCGCGAACGCTCCTCGGAGAGCCTCCGTCGTGATGTCGGTTAGCCGCATTGTGGTCAGTACGTCATCCGCGCCGGCAATCAGGTTCGCGATTGCGTCGAAGTCCTGTCGGTACGCCTTCATGGTGTGGGCGGATGGCTTCCGCGTCCCGCGATCAGCCAGAAACGCTTCGAACCACGCCGGTCGACCGGGTTGGCGGGAGCTTGGCTGGCCTGCGGGCACCATGCGCAAACAATATCGTGGATAATAACAATTATCCATGAAGAGTTGGGGGTGCTCGAGCGAGCGCCGGGAACCCTGCGGGAGTCGCCCCTGCGGACGCTTCAATCGGCCACTCATCCGCCCCAGTATCGTCACCGTGACGGAACTGCGGGCGTTAACCTCCTTTGATCGGGCCGCACGCAGCGGCGACAGCAGCTAGACCAGAAAACACTAATTGACTGTTTCCAAGACCCCTTGCACCGCCGCTGCTGACTCACCGGCGAAGCGGCATAGTCACGGGGATTTGAACACTTCTCCACCAAACAGCGCCAGCTGCTGTCAACTTGGCGAGCCTAGCCGCAGGGCGGTTCTGTCACGAAAAGGATCGGGTCGCGGGTTGTTCGGAACGGCGTACCCGACAGTGACAGGATCGCGGCGGCGCCTTGTGCGAAGGCGAATTGGGCAGGTGTACCCCACGACGCGTCAGCGCCGGCGTGATGGACCTCGTCGGAGATCACAAGCGTGCGATGGCCCGGGTCGGTCACATGGGCCAGGAACATGTTCGGAGCGGCACTTAGCGACTGGTAGGTGGTGATCGCTCCAAGCCAGCCGTCACCGATCACGGACTAGCCGCGGACCGCCACCCGTCGGCGATGCCGACCGTCGGTACAACAATCAGAAGTCGGGCGATGGCACCCGCCGCCACCACCCGATAGGCGACCTGTAGACCGAACCGCGTCTTGCCCGCGCCGGGTCGCGCCTCTCGACGAGGACCGGTTCAGTCTGTAGTGCCTGCAGGACTATGGGCAGCGCTTCACGCTGCCATGGCCGTAACTCTCCTCACCCGGGCGCAGCGCCGCCGGATCGAAACGCTCAGCGATGACATCCTGCGGCTTGGAGCCCTTGCGGAGTTGCACGACTCGCACAACGCCTGGAGGTTGTCGAGCGAGGTGCGGCCACCCAGACTCCAAAGGTGGATGTGGTCGCCGTGCATCAGGTCCACCGGGATGGCACGCCGGCACAGCTTGCACAACCGCCCGTTACAACTCCCAGGCACGCCGCACCTCGGCACGGGTGAAAGTCCTGCGTGGACCCATGTCGTGTTCCCGCTGGCTGCTCTGAATCGGAGAGAGGCTACGTCATGACGACGACGTTGAACGGCGACATCCTCAACACGAACTGGACGCCGTGAGCACCGCTGCCGTAGTCGCGAGGTCAATCAATTTGACGTGCGGTCCACCCGGGACGGCACTTGACCCCCGGAAGCCGCGGACCACGCGAGCTCCCGATGCGTACCCCCATTTTCCTCATCTGCGCGTCGCTGACATCAGGCGCTCACGCGAGTCTTCCGCGACGCCGGCTATACGTTTCACAATGTGACGGGCGAGGAATCCACCCCGAAGATCGGTACGGCTCCCGGCGCACAGTGCCGCATCTGGCGCGTGGCTCACGCTACGCTCGCTCCCGGCAGAGTCAGCAGCTCTCTCGGAAGCAAAGGATTGCCGTGACGACAGCGAAGAAGGCGGCGGCGAAGGCCCAGAAAGCGGTCGCGAGGAACAAAGCCGCTCATCCTCTTCACGTGTATGCGTCGGCTGTGCGGGCCATCCATCAGACGGGGAAGGGCACAGCGGAGACCTCCTACTATCCCGCTCTTAACGGATTGTTTGATGCGCTCGGGAACGAGATGACGCCCAAGCTGCAGCCTGTGTCTCAGTTGTCGGACCCGACAGTAGACGACAGGTTCCTGCCTGACTTCGGCCTAATAGAGAAACAAAGTCAGGCCTTGGTCCTACCCGTCGAAGTTAAGCCCGCAGACGTCAAGCTGGAGCGGGTGGCATCAGCGGCACGAACAGCGGACTACGCACGAAACTACGGCGGCGGCTTGGTGCTCATCACCAACCTCTGGCAATTCGCGCTGGCGCGAATCGTCGATGGAAACTTGGTCGAGGACGTGTCTCGACGCGTGACGATCGCCGACTCAGCCACCGATCTTCTCGATGGGAAACTCATCGAAGATATTGACTTGGCTCGCACGTGGTCAGACTTGCGGATGCTCTTAATCGATGGCGGAGTGCCGCGCGGCTCCATCAAGACGCCCAAACAGGTCGCGGGACTGCTGGCTTACCATGCGCGCAACATGCGCGATGCCATTGAGGCCGCAGGAAATCCCGATGAAATGCTCTTAACCCTTCGGACCGCACTCAGCGAGGGCCTTCAAATAGACCTTGAAGGCGAACACCTAGTTCCTACCGTCGTTCAAACGCTTGTCTACGGTGCGTTCGCGGCGTGGTTAGAGACGGACGACCTGGAGCACTTTGGCTGGATGCAGTCGTCGTATCGGTTGACAGTGCCGGTGTTCGCCGAAATCCTCCACCAAGCGTTACGGCCTCAGCTGCTCAAGCAATGTGACCTCACACCCCACCTGCAGAATGTTGAGCGGGTGCTGCGTTGGACAGATCGTGACGCGTTCACAGTCGCATTCGACGGCGCCGCAATTCAGTACTTCTATGAACCTTTTCTTTCCGAATTCGACGCGGTGCTGAGGCAAGATCTCGGTGTCTGGTACACGCCGCGTGAGATTGCCGACTACCAGGTCGCACGCGCGCACCATCACCTCGTCGAAGAATTGGGAATCGCCGAGGGCCTCGCCGACAGGAATGTCTACCTACTAGACCCCGCGGCGGGGACCGGAACCTACCTAATCGCGGCGTGCGACTTCCTCGTTAAATACCACATAGATAACGGCGAGCCGCAGTCTGTCGCAGCTCAACGCGCCCTAGAGGCGCTGCTTGCAAGGTTCATCGGCTTCGAAGTTCTTCCCGCCGCTTTCATTATCTGTCATCTGCACCTCACCCGACACCTGCACCAGCTGGGAACGAACCCGGGGCCTAACAGGTTGCGTGTCTACCTCACCAACTCACTCACCGGATGGAAGAAAGACGCTGGCGCACAGGGGTTTACGCTCTTTCCTGAACTAGAGGAAGAACTCCGAGACGCCGCAGTCGCGAAGCAGTCCGATCCAGTTCTGGTTGTGCTAGGAAATCCGCCTTGGTTCGGCTACTCGACTGCCACCACCGAGGAAGAGCGAGAAATGATGGCGGAGTGGTCAAGGGAATCGTTTGCGACCTGGAACTTGCGCAAGCACAGACTCAATGACCTGTATGTCAGATTCTGGCGTGTCGCGATTCATCGCATCGTGACGCTCACACAGCACGGCGTCGTGTCATTCATTACGAATCGAAAGTGGATCGGGGGACGTTCATATCCCGCGATGAGAGCCACGCTCGTGAAGGAGTTTGATGGCATCTGGGTCGATGATCTGCATGGCGGGACGCACGACCGTAGCACCGCTATCGACCAGTCAATCTTCACAACCGCAATCGCGGAAGGCATTACGGTCGGAACCGCCGTGGTCACGGCGGTACGTACGAAGTCGCACAGTTCCGACGGACTAGTACATCTGGCTGACTACAGAGGCACTGCCTCCGAGAAGCGGCAGAGTCTGATTTCGCGCTATCCAGCTGGCTTGAACGATGGGTACACCACCGTCACTGCCACGAAGGAGACGCGCTACCGGTTCACTGTCGCACCCACTGGCGACTATCCCGCCCTTGACGAGTACTTCGCATACTTCAACTCCGGCGTTCAGCCGGTCCGTGACGAGGCCGTCATCGCGATCGACAGAACCACATTGCACAAGCGGATGCAGGACTACTACGACAGCGATCTGGATTTTGACAAGTTGCTTGCGGCCCATCCAGGTTTCGGGGTGAGCAGGGCGCGATACCGCCCCGAAGAGGTCCGCAAAGCACTAGCCCGAATCGGCGCGGTCTTCGAGGATTCGAGACTCGTTCGCTACCACTTCAGACCGTTTGATCTGCGGTGGATGTACTGGGAAACAGAGAAGAGACTCCTTAATGAGTCACGCCGAGAGTTGTACCCATACTGGCGCGCCGTCGACGGACAGATTAGCCTCGTCGCGGCGCAGACTCCGAGACGGGTAACCGGAATAAGGCCGTTGCCGTCCCGAGCCATCGCCAGCTTTGAATCCGTCGATCCAAATGCGCGTGTGTTTCCGCTATACCGGCCCGACATCGACAAGCTCCAAGAAGAGACGGGAAAGATCTTCGACACGGCAGCGGGAAGCGGTGCGACCTCAGTACTCCCCGCATGGGTGAAGAGGACAGCATCTGTCCTTAACTGCGACGAAAAAACAGCGGGCGAGTCAGTGTTCTTCGCGCTGGTTGCGATAACGAACTCGCCCACATGGCTAGACGAACAACCAGTGGAGTCAGACGATTTTGCACAGGTGCCTCTGCCGTCCTCGGCTACTGCCCTAGCCTCCGCGGCTGACCTCGGACGCCAGTTGACGGACCTGTTCGATCCGGACACTCCAGTAGTTGGCGTAACCCACGGGAAGATTCGGGAGGACCTCCGCGAGATCGCCACCTTCGACCTTGTGACGGGCACGGTCGGGCTTGCGGGGCGTCATGCCGTAAACGCCGGTACCCGAAGCGGCGAAAGCGTGTTGTGGTCTGCGGATAAAGGATGGCACAACATTCCCGACGAAGTGTGGAGCTTCTCGATAGGGGGCTTCCAGGTGCTACCTAAGTGGTTGTCGTACCGCACGAATACTGGTGTCTCCGAGGTCGATCGGGAGCTCTTTCGGATCCTCTGCCGCAGAATCGCTGCTATTAGGTCCCTGGAGAACTCGTGCGACGACATCTACCGCGAAGCACAGATCAACATGCTTATGCCGGATGACGAGACCGACGCGCTACCTCAGCCGGCTGAACCGGCATGAGGTCACCGGAGACCCAGGGACAGTCTTGGCCGCCGCAATAGTGCTTTACGAACGATCCACACCACGAGTCGTCGAGCATTAACGCTGCCTCCTCGCGACTGCGCTGCTCCCAACCGCCCGGCAAGTGCCGTCATGAGCGACCATTCAGCCCTGCGTCCGCCCAGCCCTCGATGACCGCTGAATAGATTCGAGGACCCGACTGAGGCGATTACGACGCCCTTTTGAGCGGCTTCCGCACGCAAGACGGCGATCAGATCGACTGTCCTGCAGGCTTCGGCGAGCAGTTCAAGTCGGGCGGGTCGAGCTCGAAGTCGCTGATCACGGCCGTCACAACCGTTTCCCGGCGGCCAGTAGACCGCGCGGTGATGTAGTCACGAATCCTAAAGGGCCTAACCGTGCACCCTTGAAGCGTAGAGCTCATCCGCCATTTTCCGGCCGACGAAACCATCTGAATACGATGAAGCCGCTCCAGCATGGGTCCGCCGATTGAGAAACTCACGAGCAGTGGTCCACTCGATCGCCCGTACCAAGCGCAGCTCCATCACGCGTCCCACTTCCTGCATGCACATGTTCCTCGCCGAGTGATGTCGCCCGTCACGAGGCGTCCATTCAACCGCGTTGACGGCCGACGTCATCAGGTGCTGAGGAAAGGCCAACCGGCTCGACGCTGCCGCTGCTCGAGGCCTCGGCAAACGCCGTAGAGATGACGACCTTGGTTGAAGCACCGGTCGGCCGAGAAATGGAAGGTGGGTGTGACCGGCCTTTCGCCGTCCGACAGTCACGACGATGCATACCCGGCGGTCTGCACATCGATTGACAACGGACCAAACCAACCCGTCTCTGCAAAAGGATGGCCTCAGTGAAGGGGGCTCGCCAGCCGAGTTGTGCATGAGTTTCTGTCGCGAGCATGACCTTTGGGGACAGCGCTTTTTCGGCGATGGAAAATCAAATCAGCCTGCTTGTGTCGTCCGCGCGATTGCGTGGGAACGCTTCCCACGAAGGGAGGAACTCGTCAGTCAAGGCGTGATGGCCGGGACATCTAACGCTAACAGGAGAGCGTGGCGGTCGCCGTCGAAGTCGTCACCGAATACAAGCTGGTCATACTTGCAGCCGAGCTTTGCGAGATCAGTCGATATATTGGTCGTGGCGCCCGCAAATCTCTCGGACAGAAAATGGCGCAGAGCCACAACATCATCGATCTCGTAGCGGCATCCCACTCCCCTATTGCGGGCGATCTTCGGGTCAATCGCCAGCAATTCACGAAACGTCATATCTTGCCAATTCGCCGGTGCGCTACCCGGGTAGGGCTTCAAAGTACCATCGCCGAGGCGACTGCGGGCTCGCGGTGGCAAGCTCTCCACGAGGGTGGCCACATCACGGCCAGCACGACGTGCGAGGTACAGCGGATAGTGAATCGGCGCGAACTTGGCTGACTTGAAGATCGTCTTGAGCCCAGATGAGAGCAGCTGATCGGCGTCGTGGTCAGTCCGGTAGGCGAGCATGTCATTGAAGAGGTCGACTCGCGTTAAAGAGGAGTACCCTTTCAAACCTATGCGCGCCATCGTACCAACCCCAATGACGACCTCGACCTGATCGACGTCCGTATCTGCGTCAAAATCCAGAACGTGAATCCGATCCGAAGTTTCCACCCCGTAGGCGAGCTGAAACACGCTCTCACGGAGTTGCCGGAGAAGCCTATACGGGAAGTGTTGCGGGAGCTCCGACAATATCCGATATAGGTCACCGTAGTCATGCAAACCTAGTTCATTTACACCAAAAGTGTGCGATTGCACCGTGATTGATGACCTCGACAGTCCCTCCCGCCGCCGTTCGTCGGGTCGTCCTACGAAAATGAAACGTTCGTTGAGTCGGTCGAGCTGGCCTTCGCTTAGGCAGGTCACCAAGTTGCCGAGCAATCTTTGGATGTGAGGATCACCAAGGCTGTAGCCTATAAATATTATCGGATTTTCGACGAATAGCGTCAGAATCTTAGCGATTAGATAAGGGTTTGCATCCCAGTACCTTTCATAGTCAGCCTCCGTAAACACCAATGATCGCGGGTCGGTGATGGAGCCGTGGATCTTGTAGATTTCCCCGACCGTCTGCGTTGAAGAGAACAGCACATCGTTCTGTCCGACATAGACCTCCATCTCTGGGAACGCATCGTCGAGTATCTCGTCCCAGTTCGTGGTGATGATCGCGTGACAGTGAATCTTCGACAACTCGTCGAGTTCGGTGTCGACCTCGGGCCTGTCCAAGACGCCCAGTGATCCGATGTGCTTACAAATCTCAATCTTCAGCGGGTCGGCTGTGTCGCTGACGAGGTGAGCGCTATCGGTCCTTGACTGCGCGTAATCATCGGAATTCCACCAAATATCGTAAAAATCTTCCGCGATCATCGACGCCGCCTTCGGCCGGTCCCCACCGGCTCGGCCTCGATAGTAAGCGAAGTTCTTGCCAGCTAGATCGGCAAAGTGTTCAAGCAATCCGTCCCAATCGGGCGACCCTATGTACCGACGTGACAGTCCAGAGCCTACAAACATCACGGGCATAGCTCGAGATTTCGTCAGGAGCTCACGGAGTGCCGTCAGGTCGTCGTCCACAGCTACTCCTCTTCGAAAATCGCCCGCCCCAGCTTGCGCTCGATGGCTACAATACGGCGAGTGTCTGACATGTAGCGCGGTGCGATCATCTGAAGGTCATGACCCCTTGGCGTCCCGAGGTTATGCACTAGCGTTTCTCGCAGTAGTTGCGGTCGCGGCAGTCTGAGCCATGGGGCTCGGTGCCGGTCTCCGGCCGAACTCGGTCGGACTCCGTGGGGAGGTGCGAAAAGCTAGTGACGCCCGCTGCTACTACCGATAACACCCGAATTCAGCGGAACCGCGGCAGGGCAGTTTGACGGCCACAGTGATGGCCCTAGTAGACAGCATGATTAGGTCCTCCGCAGTCCCTTAGCGACCGGGGAGTCCGTCGTCGGCCGCGCCGAGCGGGATGGTGGATAACCGGGATTATCCGTGCGGTTGCCTGCCGCTTCGCATTCTCTGCCAGCCGGCTAAGGTCACGGGCGAGACGTGAGGGTCGGCCCCGATCCAAATTCTGGCCCATGACGACGCCTATGTGGCCCGTGCCAGCATCACCGTAGCGAGTCGTTGGGCGTAGTCACTGGCTAGACAGGTTCCGGTCGTTGTGGATTGGTGCCGGTGTCGACGCACGTCTCGACTTCGACCACGACGTTCTCGACGCTCCCCATGGCTAATTGGGAGGCGGTCGTCAACTAACGCGACAGGGACGGCAACCCCGGGCAGCGTCTCGTGACGGCCCGCCCGAAAGGTGGACGTCATCGGTTCCGCGGAGCCTTGCGCGAATACATCTCCCACTTGCTTGGCAACCGCGTCGCGCCCGCATCGAGTGGGCGTTTGGTGGTCGCCAACCCGAAGCCGGACGTTCCACCGGTCACGACCGCTATCGCGTCCTTGATCTCCACATTTTCCGCGGTGCACTCGACTGTCGGCACACGGTTTTCGAGCGACGAGGGTGATTCCCGACCCTGCCTTCAACGATTCCGAGAAGCTGCTCAGTGCAAGGTGCTGCGAAAGCGCTGGATCACCATGTGTCGCTTCCCTGCGACTGTTGGGACGAGCATGCGTCTAGCGGCTTCTACCGCCAACTTGCGCTCGGTGGGCGCCGGGTTCTCCTGCTGGAGGCCGCTGCTACGGCAAGCCATTGTCGATGTCCGAGCGCCTTCGCGAGCGCTGCCCGGTGGGCCACCCACAGTTCTTCGCTGCGTGCGTCGCCCGAAACTCGCTGTTGTAGGTCCAGATCGATCAATCGGGCCGCTACGACTGCGTCGTTGAGGTCTTGTCGGACCGCAGAAAACAACGCGGCACAGGCCGAAATGGCCCCGCCGAGGACCACACCGATCAGACCGAACCATGCGGCGCTCATGAACGCAGGGTACTTCCGAGAATGTCCATCAACGCGGAATTGCCGGGGAGTCCGAAGGGACCGCCCCATTCCGTCGCCGACCGACGCTTCTAAGCGGCCCGACGACGTCATGCTTCATCGCGCTGTGCACTGCGGCTTGACTGGGCCGCGAGTTGATCAGCGAGGAGTCCACTTCCGTCGAGCGATGGTTCTGCGAGCGAGTCCATGTCGAATGACGCGATTCCTAGGCAGCGGCTCGCTGGCCGCCTTACCTTGTTAGCGAACCGCCGCGTGTCGTGGTTTCCAACTAGTCGAAGCCCGTCGATTCGCGCATCTCTAAATAGTCGATTCGCATTACGCTCAATTCATGCCTGAGGATGACCCCCGCGCAAAGTACCGCGTGCTTCCCTCCACCGTCGAGCCCCACGACATTGTCGCCAACGTGGACGCGAGGACGACGGACTCTGACCTGGCAGAGCTACGGGATCCCAACGCCGGGGCTGAGCCCTATCTCCGCACCGTCGGGTGGATCACACCGCGCTAAATTCGTCCGGTGGTCGGTGCGCGTCAGGCGACGCGAGATGGGCCAACGTCGATCGCTCGGCTCCGGCCGTCTCAGGACGGTGCGGGTCTCTACACAACCTTCGCGTTCCAGGTTCTTCTCGCCCGGTACATCGGCGACTTCAACACCGAGGTCTCGACCGTGGTGATGCCGCTGCCGGCGAGGATGTCGCCGGTTCGGCCGGCCAGTTCCTCGGCCCACCCGAACCCCACCTTGGGATCCGTGACGCACACGAACTGGGCCATCGAGAGGATCCCGGACCGCAAGACGATCGCTCGCACGGTGACAGGACCGTGGTCGATGTCCACTGCGGCCACCACTGACCCCGGAATGGTCCGCTCTTGAACAACAGCCGCGACGTCGACGTCGCTGACTTGCGCGGCGCCGATGCCTGAAGCCCTGCGATGCTCACCGCTGCGATGGTCGATGCCCGGTTCGACGGCCGTCGCTTTCAACACCGCTGAATGCAGGACGCTGACGTACGCGTTGGTGCGCAAGACCATGCCAATCTTAGAGCGACACAAGGCGATCACCACCGCCCTTCCGTCTCGGCCGAAACGATTACCGCATTCACGCATCGCGCACCGGCAGCCGCCGCTGTAGCCGACCGCACGGCCCGCTGCAGCAGCGGCTTGGCATCGTCCACCGTACTGGCCACCCGACGGCGCAGCCACGGACTGCTCGGGCCTCTCTCGGCCAACTTCGAACTCCCCGTCGGCAGCTACTCAGGCGGAGGCTCTACCGAGCGACGCTGTTAATCGGACCGACTTCTCACAACCCTCACGTCGGACGCGACAGCCCGTCGCCCCGCCACGCCGACGACTCCAGCTCGCCAGAGGTGGTCGGAGAGCGAGCGCACGAAAACGATCACCAAAAAAAACAGCGTCGTCAGGGCTCCGTCGTCGGCCGCAAGCAGTGCAATATATGGACGAACGGGTCACCCCTCTGCCGGTGAAATCGATCCTCCCGGTCCACCGTCGAGCTCACCATCCGGCCGCGTCGTGTATCGGCATTCGCGTGTCGGCGGCTGATGAGCGGTGAAGTCGTCGCCTGCGCATGCCAATACGCTTATCCCGCCGTGGGCTCGGTCAGGCGCCTTTCTTGGCGGGCGAGAGCATCCCAAGTATCTGCGCGGTCGACCCGACACGGTTCTTGTAATCGGGAAACACCGACCGCAATGTCGTAAAGGCCCAGCCCGCGCTGAGCGGCACCCATGTGGCTTCCAGGGCTGTGTCGAGCTCTATCCGGAGCCCGTACTTGGCGACGAGATAGAGCGCGCCTGGCGTCACTCCCACAAGCGCGCGGCCCACTACCCGTCCAGCGATACTCGTTGCCGTGGCACCTGACCGGGGAACCACCTCGTCGACAGGTGAGGACCAGGGAACTACTTCGCCGAGGCTCTGCGTCGCGATGGCCGCGCCGACCCCGGCGAGGTGTTCCAGCCACTCGATGTGGCCGCCGCGAGTCGGTAGTGCGGCATGGCATTGCCATTCGCGGACTCGTGATGCCATCTGGCTGAAACGTTTTCGAATCTCGGCATCGCCGGCACCGTCTTCCATCCCGAGCGAGCGCGGTAGGCGTTGCTCTAGGCACTCGGCGAGGTTGCCGAGTGAGACGACGGTAAGCCGGCGCATGCCATAGGCGCGGGCATCCAACAGGTACGGTCCCATGCTGAGGACATTGCAAACATGGCCGAACGCCTCGATATCCGCCCGGAGCCGTTTGGGGCGACTCAGCCAGCCGCCGAAGAGCAGTGCCAGCGCGAGGTAAAGCATGCTCAAGGCTCCGATGACACCCACTGTCGCGAGCTCATGAATCTCGCGGCCCCCGTTTTGCTGACCGACGACTGACAGCGTCAGAAGCCCCAATCCGACGATCGCCGTTGGGTACGCCGTCCTCAAGACCCGTGAGTGCCTGGCCCGCAGTCCGATCAACTCGTAATGCAGGCCCCGTAGAAGCCGACGCCACTTGGTGTGGATGGCGGTGTATCGGCCTCTGAACAGCGGCGTTCCCGCGAACGTCACCCAAGCATTCTGGAATGCGAGCGTTGACGGAATCTGCAGCACCACCCACACGAGGTAGGGAATGTACTTGCTACCCAGGTGGCTGGAGTACACGCGAGACGGCATGAAACCCTTGCGCGGGCGAGCAAATCGGGTCTTCCGGCACCACCGAGCGATGTCGTCTGCAACCTGTGGGCCGTATACGTTCTGAAGGACAGAAATGAACGGCGAGATCGCGCTCTCGTCACGCCGCGCGCCTTCAAGAATGATCGCGATGTTCTCAGCACGAAACCGTCGAAACGACCATCGCGGGATGGTGAACAGACCGCGGGAGCTCCCGACTGGTAAATCCTCTCGCGCAGAAGCGGCGGGGCTTAAGGCACTTACCGCAGTAGTGATGCTCACTGACGCCCCCCTTCCGCCAAGTCATCTATAGCCGAACGATGCCAGATTGCGGGAGGACTATCCCGGTAATTCACCCGCCGACCGCAAGAACTTCCGATTTCAACAATTGACTCGTCGATTCGCCCTACGAGTAATGCCTGCTGCGCAGTAGCACTGCAGTGCGGAAAGAAGGCTCCCCTTCGCGACAACCCACCACTCGCTTCGCGGATCAACGAGTGCCACGCAACCTCCCAGCGATCACGGGGTCGTCGCGAACGGGTTATGTTCTGCCACGAGCTTTTCCAGGCGGGCCTCATCCAGCCGGACGCGAACCGAGGTGGCCTCCTGCTGATCGCGGATCACCTTCGCCAGCGTGAACGAACTGGTGACGAGGAACAACACCGTCATCAGAAGGAACAACCGCTGCCAGAGGTCCAAAGGCAGAAAAAGGATCCCGCCGGTTACACCGAGAAAACTGACACCGAAAGCGATCGCGGCTTGAAGGAAGAAGGCCGCCGTGGTCCTCGACATGTTGTTGAGTGCATCCATGCCATGAGCATGTCGAGGCACAGCCCGGTGCGCATGGGTAGTACTACTCGAATCTCGACGTACACAGCGGTTTTCGGGATGTAGGCGTTCGCACGAGACCTGGCGAAAGCAGGCAGGTCGCGCGCGGTCGTCGTGGCGGTCGGGTCTAGCGCGAGGTGCCGACCGCGTTCCGGTAGCCCCGCGCGTGCTCGGTGTCGAGGTCCCAATTTAAGCGCGCCGACAGCGGGCCGAAAATTCTGCACGTCGGGTGTCGGCGCATGCCCGATAATCGAGGGGTGTCCACCCTTGCCCAAGTCGCGGCCCAGACCGTCGCGACGGTCGAGCGCGCGCGTTCCCTTTTCGGGCCCGCCGAGGCACCCAACGCGACGGCCGGGCGGGTTGAGGCCGCGGCGCACGACACCGCCGGCGCCGAACGCCCCATGTCCTCGATGTCCGGCCAGCTGGCCGACCGCCACCACGCCGTCGTCACCGCACAGACCCAGCGGCTGAGCACCGCCGGGCGCACCGACACGACACTCGAATCGCTGCTCACCAACGCCGCGACGGCGACGCAGACCGGATCACGCCAGCTCGACGGCATCGTCGCGCAGACCAAGCTGATCCAACAGGTCGCGGCAAGCGCCCGCACACCAGCCGAGCAACTCGCGGTGCTCCAGGCGCTGCGCGAGCAACTCGCCGCATCCCAGTCGGTAGTGAACTCCACCCAGCAGCAGGCGACCGACGTCGCCAACCAGGTGCAGCAGCTCAGCTACGGACCGGGCGGATCCGACCTACCTACCGACAAACCGAAGACCCCGCCCGCCCACGGCAAGGACCCGCGCTACTGGATCGACGTCGGCAAGATCATCTACGTTCCCGACGGGGAACTCGCCCCTCCCAACACCGTCCAGGTGGGACCGAACCTGTACCACCCCGCACCGGACAGGCCGGGGTTCGCCACACCTCCCCCGCCGCCGGCGCGGTATCCGCTCGACGGCGCCGACATCCGGGTCGTCGAACCGGGGCAGCTCTTCCCACCCCACTACAAGGAGATCGCCCCGAATATCGGCGTGCCCGACCCCGGCGGCTTCAACGTCCCGCAGACACCGCCAGCCCCGCCCCAACGCCCCATCGACATCCGCGACATCATTGAGGTGCCGCCGGGACAGCTCGCCCCGTCCGGATACATCGAGTACTTCCCCGGGTGGTACGCGCCCGGGCCCAATCCGCTGTATCCGCCGCCGCAGTCACGGTGAGGGCGCGCGACGATGATGCGAACGGGTGACGGTACATACGCCGCGTCATAGCAGCTGCTCGAGCAGCTAGTCTGCAAGCCAGAGTTCGATTTGGCGAACGTATTTGGCGAGGTCGGTTGCGGACCAGGGCACCGTGAACTCGACGACCGCCTCACCGTTGCGACCGCGCTTCCGCCGCCAATCCTCGAAGGGGTACTGCTCGATACCTTTGAAGGTCTCCGGCCCGCGCTTCGGGGCGTTCGGAACGTGTGCGTTTCCGGTGTTGTAGGGCGCCAATTCGACTGCGTCGCCGTGGGCGTCGAGAATGCCGCGGTGTCGACGTGAATGATTTTGGGTCGGTCCTGGTAGGCCCGCGCGTTAAGGAGTCTCTGCACCCGCTCGCGTGACACCCAGAGGAACACCCGCTCGTTGAGGGCATCGAGAAAATCCTGTGGGGACACACCGTCGCAAAGGGCACTCGTTCAGGAACTTCAAGGGCAACTGGTCACGCACGGTCATCGGGTCCACGCCGTCACGCTGCAGAGTGAAGCTACGCGTACGCCTCTCACGTAATATCGCGGCACGGACGTCTTCTTCTGGCTCGTAAAGGTCGACCAATGGCGCGGGTACTCAACAACCCGCGACGCTCAGTTGACGGCCAGGCCGTCTCGTCCGCCATGTGCTACAGCGCCGGGTAGCGCTCGGCGAACTCATCGATCTGCATGGCCGAAGATGGCGCGGCGCCACCGCAGCCGCCGGTCGGCACTCCGGTCACTTGGGGTCGCGCGGCCGTTGCGCGAGGACCGATATCGCCGAGCGATGCGGTTGCGAGTGCCTCCAACGCACCCGCTTTCGCATCGGAGCCCGGGAGCGGCGTGGGCCCCTATCGGCGGTTCGCCAGCTGGTGGAACTGGCGGAGCTCAACGCCGTTCGCGGTCCGCGGGCACATGCGGCGCGTCTGCCGACTCGTCGTCCTCCGGTGGGTCCGGTTGCCGATCAACGCGTTTGGCGGCGATTATCGTGTCGCCGATCTTGATGTAGGGCGATTTGAAGAAGGCAATCATCACCGACATCACGGCGAGGAAAATACCGATCATCAACCCGTCGCCGCCGTTGATGAGGTCGGCGACCACCATGATCACGCCGCCGCCCAGCCAGGACAGCCAGTAGTACGACGTTGGCGGCGGCGCCCGTTGAGGAACGCGCCTCCCACCATGCCAACGAGGGTGACGGCCAGCCCGATGCAGAACACGAATAGCACCCATCCGGTCATCGCCATCCTCCCAGCCTATGGCGAACCGAACACCCTCCGACGCTCTGATTCTCCGTCGTGCGGCGACCACGCGAACAACCGCCCTTCTAGCCCGCGACCTCATGGGCGACGGCGGAATCGGTGTCCGCACCGTGTTCGCATGAGGGGTGATGAGCGGCCGGACCTTCGGCGCGTAGCGCTTGATCGGCGTGCAGACGCGTGAACACCACCCGGGCCAGGCGCCGCTTGAGGGCGCGCACCGCCGCCGGCCGCCGGTCGCCCTGTTCGACCCGCTTGTCGACGTACGCGCGGCCGGCCGCACCCATGGTGAGCTGGGTGACCGCGATCCGGTGCAGCGCCATATTCAGCTGCCGGTTCCCCGATCTGACGTACCGCTGATGGCCGGGCGTGGCCGACCAGTGCGGTACCGGAGCGACACCCGCGTGACGGGCGAAGGCGGCCTCATTCTTGAACCGGGAGACATCGGCCGTTTCTCCGATGATCTTGGCGGCCGTCAACGGGCCACATCCCGGCAATGCCAACAGATTCGGCGCCGACACCCGCACGACCACGGCGATGCGCTTCTCGAGCGCATCCGTCATGCCGGCCAGCCGGTCGACGTCCTCGAGTTCGGCCCGTGCCAGTTCGGCCACCAGCCCGTCACGGGTCGCGAGGAAGTCGGCCGCCGCGCGACGATGCCGGGCCGCGCTCAGCGCGCCGCGCTTCGGCCCACCGGCCGGATCGAGTTCATGGAGCCGCCACAGGAGCCGGTTGGTCGTCGCGATGAGCTGCTCGAGCAGGTCCTCGCGGCGATCCACCAACAGCTTCAGGTCCCGCGAGGCGTCGTCAAGTCTCGCGACCGGAAGATCGGGTTCCTGCAGTACCGCGCGCGCCACCGCAAGAGCGTCGAGGGGATCGGACTTGCCCGGAACACGGGCGGAAGCGCGGACCTGTCCCATCAGCCTCGGCGGCACCCGCACCACACGTTGACCGGCGCCCAACAAGTCGCGCTCCAGCGGCGCGGACACCGACCGGACGTCTTCGACACCCCACACCAATTCATCGCCGAATTTCAGCCGCGCCCAACGCAGCGCGTCCGCGTGACCGGTACTGGTGGCATCCACGGTCTTCGTCGCTTGCTTGCGTCCGCGTTCGTCGATTCCGACGAGCGTGTGTGAGCGCTTGTGGGCGTCCACGCCGATAATTACGGCCACGGCAACTCCCCTCGTCCGTCCGATGCAGGAAAGTGCCGCGTCGCTGGTGTCGGCACTTTCGTGCGAGGCCAACCCATGTCGGGCGGCATTTGAAATGTTCGCCAGGCACCAGGTGACGCGGAACCACAACTACCGCAACGCAGGAATACTCCCGCGATCTCCCTCAACCCGGATCGGCAGCTAGTAGGTCAGCCAGCAGAACGCGGCAGCAATCGTAAGAGCCAAATTCGTTCGAGCGAGACCCTCGAACGCTAACCCGACTCATGCCTCTTCGCCACCGCTGGCGGCCGATTCGGGCTTTGCGCCCGAAGTTGGCGTCGTGGATTAGCGGTTCGCGTTCGGATGGGTGCCGCGTCGCTGGTGT
The DNA here is from genome assembly GCF_001499965.1 of Mycobacterium sp. GA-2829. Taxonomy (GTDB): domain Bacteria; phylum Actinomycetota; class Actinomycetes; order Mycobacteriales; family Mycobacteriaceae; genus Mycobacterium. The sequence continues at coordinate 84,838 of NZ_LQIT01000014.1, read as the reverse complement.
CGGCACTTTCGTGCGAGGCCAACCCTTGTCGGGCGGCATTTGTAATGATCGCCAGACACCAGGTGACGCGGAACCTCAACTACCTCAGCGCAGGATCACCCCCGCGGTCTCCCTCAACCCGGATCGGCAGCTAGTAGGTCAGCCAGCGCAGCCGCGGCAGCAAGCTTAAGAGCCAAATCCGTTCGAGTCAGACTCTGGAACGCTAATCCGGCACGCGCCACCGCGCGACCGGAGGCGGCCAAGTTTTATCCGTCGCGGCGTTCGCGGCGCCGCTCATGGTGCTGCGGGAAATGCTCGGCGAGGGCGGCCGCGATCTCCACGAATCGCCGCCGCGTCGCCGGCGACATGACAGCCGTGCCGTCGATGACGCCGCCGGGCCGCAGGCTCGGGTCGAACGGCACCTCGACGACCACCTGGCCGTGGCCGGCGAACTGCTGCGCCAGCACCGACCGGGTGCGCTTATCGGCGTGCCCGTCAGAATCGTTGAGCACCACCACGGTTCGCTGCAGCAGATCGTTGAGGCCGCGGCTGGCCAGCCAGTCCAATGTCTGCCCAGCCGCCGCCGCGCCGTCCACCCACGGTGAGGACACCACGATCAGCGCGTCGAGGTCGCTGAGCACTTCCTCGGTGACCGGCGAATCCATGGTGGAACTGCAGTCGATGATCGAGATGGGGAAGTAACGATCCAGGCGGGAGGTGGCCTCCCGGTAGATCGCGGGATCCAACACACGGCGCCGGGCCGGGGTGAGCTCACCGGCGACGACGAACAGGCCGGCGGCGTTGTTTCCCACGCGGCTGCGGACGTCGGAGAACGAATCGAGGTTCGGGTCCTGCGCCAACTCCCAGTAGGACCCGGACACCCGGGGGTCCACACGGCTGCCGAGCTTGCCGAACGCGGTGTCCGCGTCGACCGCGACGACCCGGTCCTCCTGACGAAGTTCTGCGAAAACCGAACCGACGCAGGCGGATACGGTGGTCTTGCCGACGCCGCCCTTGCCCATGACGCCGACCTTGTAGTTCCCGCGCAGGGTGGCACGGACCTTCGCTTCGAGCTGCGCCTCGCGGACCTCCTCGGGGCCCGGGCCGGGATTGATCAACCCGAACGACGCGCGGAACACCAGCCGGCGCCAGCCGCGGGCGGGCGGCGTCTTGCGGGGCTTGAGCAACTGTTCGGGGCGGATGTTGTCGAGGTAGGACCCCGGCTGCTGCGGTGGCGCGTACGGCTGGCCGCCCGGCCCGAACGGGCCGGTCTGCGGGGCGCCGTACTGCGGGCCGGGACCGTTCATCGGCGGCGGGCCGGGTTGCAGCTGGCCGGTCGGATACCCCCCGTCGGGAGCCGACGGCGGGCTCGGCGGCGGCCATCCCTGCTGCTGGCCGCGGAACGGGGGGTACTGCGTCGTCGGGGGTCCGCTGTCCCCGGGCTGCGAGGGCGGTGGTGCCGCGGGCCGGCGGAAGCTCTGGCGGTGCGCGTCCTGCTCGATCGGGCCGGCGAAACCCCCTTCGACGTACGACGGGGGCGGAGTCGGTGCACCGGTCGGGTACTGCCCGGTGCTGCTGCCCGGCTGCCGCATCGAGGGGTCGGTGTGGTCGGTCGGGGTGTCGCTGCGCCGCGGCGGCTCGCCGCCGGTGGGCCAGCGCGGCTGCTCACGGGTGTGGTCGTCGCGGTCCGTCATGTCGTTGCGGCCTCCGGTGCGTCGTTGCCTCGCCCTTGTGTCTGGCGGCTGGGCCGCCAGTGCTCCAGTATCGACCACCGGGCGAGGTTCCGTCACCGGCTCCCCCGCCGGGCCTTACTCGAGGGCGTCGGCGAGGAGGTGGTCGCCGCGCGCCGCCAGCACTGCCTGCACGTCGGCGGTTGGGCAGTCCAGGGCCGCGGCAAGGGCGTCGCGGAGGTCGGTGACGTCGTGGCCGATGATCTGCGCGAGGTGCTCGTGGGGTGACGTGTGGGCGGCGAGGCGTGCGGCGGCCACCGTGGCGGCGCGTGTATCGAACGTCAGGAGCAGGGTGTCGCCCGGGACGGCCTCGACCGCGAGCGCGTGGGCGCGCAGCGAGCTGGCGTTGGGACCGCTGGTCGAGGACAACCGCCAGGTGAGGGTGACGTCGCCGTGAGGGTTCGCGAACCGGCGGCTGGCGGCGGGCTCGACGCCCAGCGCTGCGGTAGCGGCCGCAGGTACGGGGCGAGCCGAGCCGCGCAGCAGCTCGGAGGTCACCGGGATGGTCAACCGAATTCCGTTGTCTCCGTTGCGGAACGCGCCCCGTGCGGAACGGAGCGGTCCGGCCGGGCGCCAGGCGTCGGTGGCGGTGCGGAGCCGGACCCGTCCGTCCTCGACGACGAACGCCAACGTGGTGAAGAACGTGCGGATGGAGCCTTCCGCCACGTCGGGGAAGGCCGAGCGCACATCGTCGACGAGTGCGTCGACGTGGATAGCGCCGCCGGCGGCACGGATCCGGGCGGTCATCTCGTCGACGAGCCCGCCGTACTCGTCGAGGCCCCACCGGCGCAGCGCCCAGGTTCGCCGGCCGGTGCGCATGAACTGGTCATCCAGCGACAGCGCCTCCCGGACGGTGCGCAGGGCCAGGTCGTCTCCGACCGATTCGTGGATCACCTCGACGGGCAGGGGTGTCCCGCGCGCGGTCAGGACGGCTTCGGCCTTGTCGGCGGCCGTTCCGCCCCACCGCACCCACACGTCACGGAAGCGACGCAGCGTGGACTGCCCGGTGAGGAAGGGGTCGACGTGGGCGGGCGTCATGCCTGCCGCGGTCAGCGCCCGGGTGAGCGCTTTGTGGGTGGGCGTCGCGCTGGCTTCGAGGGCGTTGCGGACTGCCGCGTCGATCCGTGGGCGGCCGCCGGATGCTGTGTTCTCCCACCAGTCGCCGTCGGGGTCGTAGGGTCCCGCGAGGTGTAGGAGCATTGCCGCCGCATCGCCGCCGGGCTCGAGCCCGAGGGCACGGAGTTCGGCCTCGAGGGCGGTGTCGGGGAGATAGACGCCGAGTCGTTGACGGAGTTCGGCCGCGTGATCGGCGACGACACGGTGTGACGGGTCGCCGACGAGGTGGTCGAAGCGCGCCTGGATCTTCGGTTCGTTGCGTTCGACCCAGGACAGGTGCACGCCGAGTTGTCTCGCGAGCTTCGGTCGAGACGGCTTCCGGGACGCCCAGATTCGCGCCGCGAGCACCGCGCGGTCGCGGTCGTCGAACCGGTTGAGGAGCGCGTCGGCCGCTTCGGCGGGCCCAACCGGTTCCGCGGTCTCCGCGGCCCGGTGGCGGTCGACGGCGTCGCGGGCGGCGGCCAGCAGCGCCCGAACCGTACCGGCACCGGTTTTCGGTCGGCGCAGCAGGGTGTGCGGCGTCTCGGCGGCCAGGTCGGACCAGCGGGTGAAGTCGGCGGCGAAGTTGGTGCTGGCCCGCCGGGGCAGCTCGCTGTACGGGATCGGTTGGTCGACGATCGCATCCCAACCGTCGATGAGGTCGCCGATCGGCGTCTGCGCGTGATCAGCGACGACCACGTCCCACCATGGGTCAGCCGGCGTGGGCGGCCTCATAGGCTTCAACGATTTCGCCGGCGATACGCCCCCGCGAGCTCACCTCGTAGCCGTTCTCGCTCGCCCATTCACGAACCTGCGACAACTGCACCTTCGGAGTGCGGGAGCGGCCGGACCGCTTGGACGCGGGTTTGCGTGCCGACGCGTCCGACGCCGAAACCTTGGTCGCCGCTTTCAGATACAGCGAGATTGCCTTGTCGAACTTCGTCACGTTCTGCGCCGACAGGTCGATGCGGTAACGCTCACCGCGAATCGAAAACTCGATGCTTTCGCCTTTACCGTCGGAAATCTCGGATCCGTCGATGTCATCGATGAGTTGGCGGATGACGCGCTCGGCCATGATCGTTCCTCTCCTTGCGTACCCGTCCCCTGCGCGGCAACTCTACCGAAACGTTTCAGCGCTGATGACCACACCGGCGATTGCGGAACCGTGACGGTTTATTTAGCACGATTGAAGACCGTGCCGCACGAGTGCTTTTTCATCGACTGCTCGGCTGACCACTGGTGCGCGAAACCTGTTGGCGCCTCGATAGTTATGGAGAGTTACCGACGATCAGTGTCTCCCGCGGCGAAACTGATTGAGCCCCTTGCGGCGGGTGTGCCGCCCCAGAAAGATAGCGGACTTAAGTCGTTTCACGAGGCGCTGATTGCCTTCGATGGAGGCATTGATTGATGGCGCGGATCGGGCTGTGCCGTATCCGTCGGCCTGTTGTGGTGGCGCGTGGATCGCAGGGAGGCTGCATTTCCGTATTCGTTCACCGGGCGGTCGCGAGCGCCGAGCAAACTCGTGCGTCGGACTCGGCGGTCGCACGTTAGGGTTGTCGAAGCCACGTGGCGAAGGGAGAGACGGTGAGCAGCTCGGGCGGTTCCGACCCCACGCAGCCATGGACCACGGGCAGTCCCGGAACCGGTGAGGGCCAGCCGTCGCCGGCGCCGGTCCCCTCCAGCGAGACCGACGGGTCCGAGGACGCGACGACCGTGACCCCGCAGCATCGCCCCGGCGAGGGGCCGGAGGATCCGACGGCGGTCGTCGACCAGGCGCGACGACCCGGAACCGACCCCGAGGACCCGACCGCGGTCGCCCCGCGCTTTGAGCGTCCCGGCGCGTCCGCGAACGAGCCGAGCACCGCTGGCCGCTCGGCGCGCCCTACGCCCCCGGCACCGGCGCCGCAACAGGATCCGAGACCGCCGAGCCCCGGCCACTTCGGCCCACCTCAGCAGCCGACGCCTCCTCCATCGGCGCCGCCAACCGGGTATCAGCCGGCCCCGGCGCCCCATCCGGGACCTCCTCCCGCCCAGCAGGCGTCGCACTGGCCGAATAGCAGCCCCCAGCAGGCGTCGCACTGGCCGAATAGCAGCCCCCAGCAGGCGACGGCTCCCCCGCCGCAGTGGAATCAACCGCCTGCGTACCCATCGGCACCGCAGCACGGCGGATTCACCCCGGCGAAGACGTCGAAACGGCGCAACCTCCTGATCGGGGGTGGCGTCGCGGCCGCCGTCCTCATCGCCGTGGTCGGCGTGCTCGTCGCGGGGATGTCGGGCAGCGACAAGCTCAACGTCACAGCGGCCCAGGACGGCGTGACCCAGATCCTCACCGACAAGGTCAACGGCTACGGGTTCACCGACGTCGGGGACGTCACCTGCAACGACGGGCAGGACCCGGAAGTCAAGCAGGGTGCGACGTTCAATTGCGACGTGACCATTTTCGGCGCGACGCGGCAGGTGACGGCCACCTTCACCGACGACAAGGGCACCTACGAGGTTGGCGCGCCTGATCTCGTCGTCGAACGCTGAGCGGGTCGGGCTGGCGCCTCAGGCCGCGGTGAGCACGGAGAGCATCGCCGTCAACGCGTCGGTCTTCTCCGGGGACACCAAGCGGCCCGCTTCGCAGTCCTCGACGTCCGCGGCTGCCACGCCCGCAGCGTGCGCGACCTCAGCGGCAGAGAGATGGTGGCGGTAGCGCGCCATGTACAAACGTTGTCCCACGGTGGCGTCCGAGCGGCGCGCGCTCTCCTCCATCACCGCGTGATATGCCCGGCGGACCGTGCCGACGGCCAGCGCGAGTTGCGGTGAACTCTTCGTGCTGCCGGCGCTGATGGACAGCATCGCCATCAGCCGCCGCAACTCGATCAGCAGACTCGTTGCCGGAGCGGCGAATTCCGAATCCGTGTACGGAGGGAGGGCGTCGATGCGGGTGTGAATGCCTTCCAGAGCAATCTCGACCGCATCGAGCAAGACCGAGATGCGCACCCTGTCCGACAGAAACTCGGTGGTATGTTCCTCCTCGTCGTCATCCGGGGGCGGCGCCCCGTCACGGATTCGGGCAATCGTCCCGGGCGGCCATCGCAGATAGTCCTCGATTCGAGTCCGTATGGCCTCCTCGGGCCAGCGTCGACCGCCTTCGAACGCCGCGAGTTCCCCGCGACCGACGACATCGGCCTCGACGAGGTGGCGCTGGGAGTAGCCGAGTTCAAGCCGGCGTTCGACGACCGCGGCGCCGGCGCGCGCAACGCCAGGATCCGGCTCGGCGGCGATGCCACTGAATTTCTCGGATGTGGTTGCGCCGCTGGGGATGTAGGTGAAGGTCACCGGGATGCCCTCGGCGTGACCGAGGTGCACGATCATCCCACTGGTGATCGGAGCGGACTGGACCCTGCGGGCGCCGACGAAGACACCGTTGGTGCTGCCCGCGTCGGACAGCACCCACTGGCCGGCCTGTACCTCGAGGCGGGCATGCATCCGCGACAGCCGGGGGTCGGCGATCCGGATGTCGGCGGGCAGTTCCCTACCGATCGTCACGGGACTGTCGCCGGGCTGCACCGTGTGCGAGGTCCCGTCGCACGCCACTACGAGCGTCGGGGGGTGTGCGGCCGCAGTGTCGTGCGGTTCGCTCATCGGTTCCACCTGCCTTCCGGGTCTCGTACAGCGTATCCCGCCGAAACTGAAGCACCGAAGAAACCGTTGCAGGGCATTTGGATGCATATCATTCCCCACCCGCACGGCCACGTCATTGACCTGCGAGGTGGTGGTTGGTCGAACAGAGGGGCTCGCCGGGGCGTTTTTCAACCGTTGCAGTGCTACGGTTGTACTGCTACGGTTTGACGAGCGATGCACAGCCGCTCACTCCCAAGGAGCACCGATGACCACGACATCTTCTGTCCGATCCGCGCGCTTCGCGAGACTCGTAGCCGCCGGTGTCACGGCGGCAGCTCTACTGGCGCTCGCCCCCGTGCCGTCCGCCCACGCGCGACCGCCGCTCGGCGACACAGTGTGCACGGGTCCACGGGCAGATGCGGCCGCCCTGCAGCAGGAGATCGCGGCCCACAACGCCAAACCGCACGTGTTCGAGTTGCCAAGGGAGCAGGCCGGTTTCGATGCCTACAACGCCGAGGCCGACGCGCTGGACGCCCGGGCGGCGGCAATCGACGCCCGGCTCACCTCGTGCCTGACCGCCGCCTACAAGCTGTCCGGCCCGTCGACGGGACCGGGCATTCCGGCAGCCATGCCGGCCACGCTGCCGTCGCTAGTCAAAAGGGCCCACACCGGGGCGCCCAGCCGTCAGGAGGAGATCGAGGAACTGATCTCGGTCTTCGACGACGCCGCACAGGAATACGACGATGCGTGGACCGACCAGGTGCTGCAGAACAAGGAGCAGCCCGAGGTGGGCGACTCCGACCCGGCGTTTGAGGACCGGGAGATCGGCGCCGACGACTCCGGGGAACCGCAGGTGACACCCGACTACGTCATCCCGCTGTCCGATGTGCTGGAAATGCCGAAGTTCCTGCAGCTCAGCCCGGAGTCGATGTGGATGGTGACGATGTCGCCGATCAACCGCCAGTGGATCTCAGACCAGGCTGTCCTCGCCAAGAACTCGCCCAGCGTGGCGGCGTTCACCGGTGTCGACGACGACTGGCTGCAAGCGCAGGCGAAGTTGGCCGATGCGGTGCGTCAGCAGTTGCAGGACGCCATCGACATCCTCGCCGAGAGCGATCAAGACCAGCAGCAATGACCGCCCGCCCGCTGCCCGAGCCCCTCACACAGAAAGCCGACTCATGAACCACACGCCGATTCCGCTGCCCCACGGTCACTTTCCTCAGATGCCACAGGGCGACCGCATGCCGGTCGAGTCTATGCCGACGGTGCCGTTTCGATTTCGCACCCCGATGACCACCTACCCGGACGCGGCCCCACCTCCGCCGGTCCCGCACGGCGGTCAGGCACCGAGTCCGGCGCCCTACAGCGAGGGGCCAGGTCAACCGCCGCGGAACCGCCGCAAGCGGGTGGTCGTCGTCATCGGTGTTGCCGGGGCGCTGCTCGCCGCTGGCGGCGCGTCGTTCGGCGGCCTTACCTGGATGAAGTCAAACAACGAGAAGACCGAAATCCGCTCGCTGTTCAGCGACTTCGCCGCCGCGGTCGACTCCGGCGACCCCACCACTGTCGCGCAGCACCTGTGCGCCGAGGAGGCGGCCGCGCTGACCAGGGCGGTGGGTGGCGAGGAGTCCACGAGTCCGGCCCCGCCAGCTTCGGGTTCCGCCGCCGCGGTGACCGCCACCGCGGACGACATCGCGGTGCACGGCGACGTCGCGTCGGCGGTGATCAGCCGGGGCGACGGCGGATCGGGCGGCGCGGAGACCCTCTACTTCAGCAAGGAGAACGGCGCGTGGACGGTGTGCATGGCCGCCAAGGACGACATGCCCACCGGTTGACGTCGGGAACGCTGAACACAACGCCAAGCGGCGAGGAAACCCCTCCTCGCCGCTTTGGGGTCTCAGGACGCAGACAACATCGCTAGCAGCGCCTCGACAGCCTGGGCGGTGCGGGCTTCGACGAGACCATCGGCCTCGACGGTGGTGATGTCGGCGACGGACACTCCCGCGGCGCTAGCAGCCTCCTCAGCGGTGAGCTCGGCGTGGTGGCGCGCGGCGTACAGGCGCTGACCCAGCGTCGCCTGTGGTGAACGCGCGGCCGCCAGCATCAGGTCGCGGTAGGTCTTGCGGACCCTGCTGAGCACCAACGCGACCTCCGTGGCGCCGCGGGCCGCACGAGCGGTGTTGGCCGCCAACGTTTCCACCCGCCGCAGATCCCGCAGCGACCCGCTGACACGCTCGCCGTAGCTGGGGTCGTCGGGGGCGGGTAACGCGGCGATGGTGTTCTGAATGTTCCCCAGCGCCAACCCCACCGTCTCGGCCATGAGCGGCGCTTCGACCGTGGTGATCACGACGTTGGTGGTCTCACCGGTGTCCTCGGACGCGACCGGGGTGGGTATCGATGGCGGTGATGTCGGTGCGGGCGACTCCGCCGCGGGGCTCGCCGTCGGCGGTTCCGTCGGAGCGTCCGCCCCGTCGCGGATGCGGCTGATCGTGCCGGGCGGCCAGCCCAACACCCGCTCGAGTTTGTCCTGCGTCGACCGGTGCGGCCAGCTTCGCCCCTTCTCGAAGGCGATCAGCGCCCCGGCGTTGATGACTTTGTCCCGAGCCAGGGTGCGTTGGGCGATGTCGAGCTCTCTACGGCGCGCGGCCACCGCCGCACCCGCCCGGGCGATACCCGGGTCGGTGGCCTGCCCGTCCGGTGTTCTGTCGGAATCCGAGTCGGCGTCGTCCGCGGGGACAGGTGTGTGCAGAACATCTTGCCGCGCAGCGAGATTGAACAACACGGGAATCCCCTGCGGATGGCCGAGGCGAATCGTCATGCCGTCCCGGATCACGACGGACTGCTGTTGCTCGCCGTCGACGTAGGAGCCGTTGCTGCTGCTGTCGCGTGCGGTCCAGCGGTCGTCGCGCAATTCAATACGCAGATGGGTGCGCGAGATCCGCGGATCGTCGATGAGTACCTGCGCCGGGAACTCACGGCCGACGATGATCGGGCCGTCCCCCGGCTGGACGGTGTAGGTCCGCCCCGCTGCCACGATCGTCAGCGGCGGGACCGCCCGCTTCGGCGACGCGGAGTCTGCACCAGGTGCGCCGCTCGGCATACCGTTCCTTTCCATTACTTCGCTACGGTTTAGCGTACTCTATCGGCCTCACGATACGGTCCCTTCGCTACCGAACTGTTGCGTTCACCCGCCGGAGGAGCCCCGCCTTGAGACTCTCGGTCGCCTGCGCTTCAGTTTGCCCAACATAACTGTTGCACGCTACGGTTTCTGCGGCTAGCCTCGAATCAGTGCGCGACGCCGATCGCGCCTCTCGGGGAAGGAACGACCCGTGGCAGCACCCGCACTCCACCGTCACCCAGCGGCTCGGATCGCGACCGCGTCCGTCGCAGTGGCCGTCGCGCTCACCGGCTGCACCCGCACCACGGAGGGTTCTGCCCTCGCTGCGGAGCCGGGTCCGCTCCCACCCGCGGAGATCAGCATCTTCGAACTCGGCGGGCTCCTGCTCGACATCGACGAGCTCGAGGCAGCCACCGGGCTCACCTCGCTGCGTTCCACCCGCAAAGAGGTCACGAAGATGTGGGACGACAGTCCCGGCGCGGTGAACGCGCAGTGCATCGGTGCGCTGTTCCCGCTGCAGATCCGCCCGTACGACGACAGCGACTGGAATGTCGTGCGGGGCGCGATGGCCAACGATGCGCAATCCCCCGGCGCGCCCCACGAACACTCCGTCATTCAGGGCGTGGTGCGTTTCGCCAAATCCGACGCGGCTCAACGGTATGCGGAGTCCGCGGCCACCGACTGGGAGGACTGCGGCGGGGAAACGGTCATCACACGGAACTCGACCGATCAGCCCACCGGATGGCGTCTCGCCGACTTCCGGCGCGACGGGGACACCCTGACGCTCACGACCTCCCCCCTGGGCGAGCCGGGAGCCGGCTGCCTGCGCGCGTTGCGGGCGCACAGCAACGTCGTCATCGACGCCATGGTGTGCGGATCGGACCTCGACGACCAGGCCGCCGCCATCACCGGGGCGATCGCCGACGGGATGCCGCAGTTATGAGGGTGAGCGAGCGTCCGACGGTGGTCGGCGACTTCGTCACCGTGACGAAAGCCGCGCGCCGTCGGGACAGGCCGGGTGCGTTAACCGCCGGGGCCCGACCAGGGCGCTCTGCCGAGTCGGTGGCTTCTTTGCTACGCGAACAGAACAGCAAACGCTTCAGTACACTCGGTGCGGCGCACGCCGTCCGAAGCTCTGCCACTACAGACGATCACAGCAACAGAACTCGGGGGTACCACCGGTGAAACTCGAACGCAGGCGACGCTCTGAAAGCCCCCTCCGCAATCATCGACCGGGCTGGTCGAGATTGCGCACGGTAGCGGCGCTGGGTGCGGTGGTATCACTGCTGGCGAGCGCCTGTGGCGGCGACACCATCAAGGGTCAAGCCACCTCCCCGCTGACCGACGCGTTCCGGGTCGGCGGCCTCCCGGTCGAGGACGGGCCGTCCGGGGTTCGGGACGACGCGCCCGAACCTACCGGCGAGGTGGAGAACTCCGACGGTGGCGAGATCGACCGCATCGCGCTGCTGTCCATCAACGACATCGTCGAGTTCTGGCAGCAGTACTACGGCCCGCCGCTGGAGGGTGAGTTCGAACCCGTCGAGCCGGTGCACTCCTATGACTCCGAGGACCCGTCCTCCCCTCGCCTGTGCGGCACCCCCACCTACGACTTCGTCAACGCCTTCTACTGCTTCAGTGACAAGATCATTGCGTGGGACCGGGGGGTACTGCTGCCGACCGGGCAGAAGTTCTTCGGCGACATGTCGATCCCCGGGGTGCTCGCCCACGAGTACGGCCACGCGGTCCAACGTGAAGGCGGCCTCGTCGACCGCAGCACCCCGACACTCGTCAGCGAACAGCAGGCGGACTGCTTCGCCGGCGCCTACATGCGCTGGGTGGCCCAGGGCGATTCGCCACGGTTCGACCTAAACACCGCCGAAGGGCTCAATCTCGTTCTGGCGGCGGCGATCTCGTTGCGCGATCCCACGCTGGGGCCGGACGACACTGAGTACATCGAAGGGGGGCACGGAACGGCGTTCGAGCGGGTCAGCGCCTTCCAGATGGGCTTCGTCTCCGGGACCCTGGCGTGTGCCGGCATCAACATGGACGAGATCGAGGAGCGACGGGGCGATCTACCGAAGGCGCTGGACTACGACGAGAATTCCGGTGACGTGCAGACCGGTGAACTCGAGATCACCGAACAGTCCGTCAGCGATCTCTTGAACTCGCTCAACGCGGCGTTCAAGCCGGAGCAGGAACCGACGGTGTCCTTCGAGGCGGCTGGCTGCAGCGAGAAGGACATCGCCGGTCCGGTGTCGTACTGCCCCGACGACAACACCATCGGGATCGAGCTTCCCGAGCTGGCCAAGATGGGCGTTCCGGCCGACCGCAAGGACAACGCCCTGATCCAGGGTGACAACACCGCGTACTCGCTGGTCATGTCGCGATATGCGCTGGCACTGCAGAAGGAGAAGGGGTTGACGCTGGATTCGGCCGCCGCTGCCCTGCGCACGGCGTGCGTGACGGGGGCGGCGCATCGCCGCCTCGCCACCCCGGCCGACTCCCTGCAATCCGACTCCGCTGCGGGTGTCCTACTGACCGCCGGGGATTTGGACGAGGCGGTGGCAGGTCTATTGGTCAACGGCATCGCCGCGAGCGATGTCAACGGGGAAACGGTGCCCGCCGGCTTCGCACGCATCGACGCGTTCCGCACCGGGGTGATCAACGACGACGAGGCCTGCTACGAGCGGTACCCCTGACACTCGGGGGAACGATTTTGGCCCGCTACCGCATCGCGGTGGCGGGCCGATTCGTGTGGCAGCGCGGGTATGTCAGGAGGCGGCCTGTACCCCGCCGAGTTCGCGCACCATCTGCAGGCTGAGTTCACGCAGCATCTGCTGCACGGTCATGCCGCGGCGGTCCGCCTCGGCGCGCAGCACATCCAGGTCGTCAGGGGTGAACCGGAGACCCACCTGTTCGGTGAGCCGACGCGTCTCAGTCCCACGTCTGGCCACGATCCGCTCCTCTACTGCGAGTTCTCGTCTGCCGCTCGGCCCACCTCGGGTCGATGCCCTAAGCTTAGGGCATCGATGCCCTAATTAGCGACATCGGCGCTCGGCATGTTCTTCGAGTAGCGACATTCTGTCCCTAGTTAAGGGCATAATGCCATACGGAAGGAGTTGGGCCAGTCCGCCGCGCTGGCCGATGCCGATGACCGCACCAAAGCAACCCCCACCAGGCGTCGAGACGACGCCGGAGGGTCCGGTGGTGTCGTTGCGGGAGGCGGCGGCGGTGCTCGGCAAGGATCCGCGAACGCTTAAGCGCGCGATCACCGCCGGCGAGATTCGCGGCGGTGCGAGCCCCCGCCCGGAGCGGCTTCGGTGGTACGTCTACGCCTCCGAGCTCGAGTCCGGTCAGCCCGAGGCGGAGCCCACTCCCCCACCCACGTCAGAGGTGGAGACCCTGCGCGCGGAGGTCGAAGACCTTCGCGCCCAGGTTGTTTCGTTGACCGAGACCAACCGGCTGCTCATCGCGGCCCAGCAGGACGTCATGGACGCCGACCGCAGTTACCGGGAGGCCGCCGACAAGTACCGCGCGGCGTCGCAGAAGTACCTCGACGCGCTCACGCAGTTCATGACGCCCGGCCACCTGGGCGATCTCGCCAACCTGTAGCGGGGTACGCTGCGGGACGGTCAGCCGGTGCGGTTGCTCAGCATGTCGAGCAGCTTAATGACGCCGTCGTCGCCGAGAAAGCTGTGCAGCGCTTCGGCGAGCGCCTCGGGGCGGGAGTCGAACTGTTTGATGGCGTCGATGATCACCCGGGCGGGGCTGGGCGCCGGCTTGCCGCCGGAGGGCTTGGGCTGCTCGTCGTCCTTCTTGTCGAGCGCCGACCGCCATCGGGCGACCTGCTGCTCCATGGGGACACGTGCAAGCTGGCGTGCCTCGCGCAACGCCAACTCGCCTCGGCGCAGCGCTGTTTGGAGCTGCGGGTCGAGCTTCAGCAGGGCCCGGCGCTGCGACACCCAGCCCTGCGTTTTGTGGAGCCGGGCGGCGGCCTCGTCGGCGCGGCCGCACGCTTCCACCAGAGCTTCGACGGCTCTGGCTTCCTCGATGACGTCGAAGTCCTGCCGGTCGACGTTCTCGGCGATCGACGCCGAGATCAAGGTGACGTGGTCGCGGGCGACCTCGTCGTTAACGACGATAGCCAGATCGGTGCGGCCGAACTTGTGGGCGGCGGCCAGGCGCCGGCAGCCGTTGATGACCACGTAGCGGGCGCTGATGCTGTCTTGCGGATACAGGCGCTGGTAGGCCTTCGTGGTGACGACCAGCGCGGGCTGCAACTGCATGTCGACGATCGACGCGAGATCATCCAGATTGCCGACATGGTCGCGCGGGTTGCGGGGGTTGGCGACCAGGTCGCTCAACGGGGCGGTCGCGCTGGACGCCGGGGCGGGTGCGGGTGCGGCGCGATCGACGGGCGACTTGGTGCCGACCGATGCCACGAGGGACGCCAGATCGGTGCGTTGTCCGCGGGCCATCAGCGTCCTCCCCCGACGTTGAGCTCGAGCGCGAACTTGTAGAAGTCCTCCCGGGCCTGCAGGGCGACGCGGTTGAGCGGATACTCCGTGACGACCTGACCGTCGGCGCTGGCGCGGGCGTGCAGCTTGTAGTGCCGAATGACAGTGTTGGCCAACGGCCATCCGTTGGCTTTGACGAACTCGCGCGTCTGGTTGAGGTCGCCGACGCCGTCGCGGGGGTCCCAGTTGTTGATCACCACCAGGTAGCGCAGTCCGCGTGGTTCGAGCACCTTGCTGATGGTGCGCGCGGTCGGATCGAAGCTGAGCGGTTCGGTCTCGATCGGCACGATCACCTGATCGGCCATGTCGAGCACCGCGCGCAGCACGTCGGCGGCGGGACCACGGCCCAGCGGGTCGGAGCTGTTACCCCCACCGTCTAGGTCGATCCACCCGGGGGTGTCGACGTAAACGTGTTGGATGCCAGGCAAGTCCTTGAGTTTGGTCAACCCCTCGAGGTCGTCGTGAGCCTGGGCGATGTGGAACGGAAGATCATCCATCCGCGAGGCCCACCAGACCGCAGAACCCTGCGGGTCGACAGACAGCGCCAGGACCGGTGAGCTCGCGTCGGGGTCATCGCTGTGGTTGAGAACGTCGGCGGTGACGGCGGCGAGATTGACCGCGATCGTGGACTTGCCGACGCCGCCCTTCTGATTCAAAACGACATGCACAGCCATAGAAGGCCTTCCGTATGCTTCCCCCGCACGGCGGAGTACTTCGGTGAGACGCGGTCATCGTAAGGGTCAAGATCAGCGGAGCGGCTTCGACACGCTGAGCGACTCCGATTTCCGGCTTCGCGCCATCGGGGCCTTGCGGAGTAGGCGGCTTTGAAGCGCCGGGAAAAACGCGATCGGCGGACGTGCGAGAGTGGCGGATTCGTCGCCGTTCCCGAACCAACCGTGGCTGTGCGCTGCCCTTCGGCGCCCACTGCCTTCTCGGTGCTGCGTGTGATGCTTTGCGTTCAGGGCACGGGCGATCTCGCACCCGACTCCCCCGCCGTAGGCTGCGGTCGGAGGAACCTCACCGGTGCCATCATGGCTCTGCACGAAGTCGCGTCGTCGGTGATCCAGCCCGAGATCCATAATGCTGGCGTGGAGTTGCAGCGGGCCGTTCCGATCCTGAGCGTCGCGGACGTCGAGGCAGCAGTGCAGGAGTACAGCGCACTGCTGGGCCTCGACGTGCCCATGAACCACGGCTGGATCGCCACCCTCGGCTCGCCCGGCGGTGCTCAATTCAGCGTCATGTCCCGCGATCGGACAGCTCCGTGCAACCCCGACATGTCGGTCGAAGTCTCCGATGTGGACGTGGCGTTCGCACGGGCCCGTGAGGGTGGGGTTGAGATTGTCCACCCTCTGCAGGACGAGGATTGGGGAGTCCGACGCTTCTTCTTCAGAACGGCTGACGGGCAGGTGGTCAACGTCCTGAGCCATCGGCACCGGTAAGGCGCCGACGGAACGGAGACTTCCCCGCCGGTGAGTCGGGGTGCTGCTTCTTCATGTCTGGTACGTCGCACTCTCGGGCGGTGTCGATTACAGGTGGTCAGCTCATGGTGAGGGTGTGGACCAGAACCACTGCGCGCCAGGGCTCGGGAGGCGGTCGGCGACGAAGTTCGGGTCGGTTTGCCGGAGCAGTCGTCCGATGTCAGGTGACGTTGCGTTTTGTCGTGCGTGCCGGCGACGAGCGCGTCGTCGTCGCTTCATCGCGACTCCACATCGACGAGCGGTGGTTGCCGCCGACGAGCTCGCCGTTGGCAGGGTCGGCCGGTGAGACGCCGCGCAGGAAGTGGCGCCCGTGCGCGGAAGCCTGCAAGTGGGATGTGGCAACACTCGCGACCGCGCTCCAAAGTGCGTGGTGGCGCCGGGCTGCTTTACCGCGGTAAAGTAGCAAATCCCACCGTTCCGGCTTTTCGGCTCCGTTTCGCATGAAACCGCTGGTCGACTTCGCGGGATCACTTTACCGCGGTAAAGTGGCTAACAGCGCTTGAGGCTGTTCGGGCCGGTTCAGCGGCGGCCACCTCTTCGATCTGGCGCCCCCAGCAGGGACCGCGCCTTCGTGTCGATGAGCAGGCCCGGAAGCCGGTCACGTTCACGAAGCGGGCACTAGCACCGCACCGACGTCGCTCAGGTCCTGCCGCAGCCCTTTCCAGGAGGCATGCCGGAGCGAGCCGTTGAATTCGCGGTACTCGACGTCCCCGATGAGCGCCGGTGCCACCCACCGCACGTGGGATGCCAGTGCGCCGAGATCAGCGTCTGTGAATGGAGCCCGCTCGCAATGCAACACCGCTAGTTGCCGAGCGAGAACCCGACGATGGTGGGCAGACAAACCGCTGCTGACGACGCCGCAGAACTGCAGTTGCGCCCCGTCGTCGTACGCACCCACAAGCAGCGCGCCGACGGTATGTCGGTTGATCCCCTCCCCCGGCAGCCAGCCGCCGACCACGAACTCGCTGCGTCGGCGAAGCGGCGTCTTGATCCAACAGCTCGAACGGCGGCCCGGTAGATATACCGAGTCCAACCGCTTGGACACGATGCCCTCCAGCCCCAACTCCGCCGCGGCGGCCAGCACCACCTCGGGGTCGCAGTCCATCCAGTTGGCCGGAAATCTGAATACACGGCTTGACCCCTCAGCGGCGAGGGCTTCGAGCAGGGCGCGCCGCTCGACGTAGGGCTGCCCCGTGGTGGCCCTGCCGTCGCGGCTGAGTACATCGAAGGCGAAGAACTGGACGGGGCAGTCCTTGAGTAGGGCGGCGCTGGGGCGCCGATTCTGGGGCCACCGGCGCTGTAGCCGTCCGAAGGACGGAACACCCGTCGCGTCCAGCGCGACGATCTCCCCGTCCAGCACGACCGGCCGGCCGAGCGCCGTCGCCGGAAGTGCCGCAGCGATCTCGGGGAACGTGTGGGTGATGTCGGCGCCGTTGCGGCTCAACAGTGTGACGGTGCCGTCGCGGTAGATCGCAAGCCCGCGCTGGCCGTCGTACTTGGCTTCAATGGCGAAGTCGGCGTACCGGGCGGGCGGCTTGCCGGCGGTCGCCAGCATCGGGCGCAAGTCGTGCGGGTTCATGGTGCGCTCACCACTGTACGGAGGCCGCACGCGGGGCCTCCGCCCTGTGGAGTGATTCTCAGGACTGCGGCCGGACGTGAGATCTGCGCCTGGCCCATCGACCACCGATTCGTCACGTGTTGGTTCGACCCCGGACTGATCGGACCCACCGTCGTAGCCCTCTGGCGCCGGGTCTCCCCCACGATTCCGCTGTCAGGCCTTCGCGGCTCAGTGCGCGGTGCAGGACGGTCACAGGAACACGCAGCGACAGCACTCAAATCACGCGATCACATTGACACCGGATGACCGCGTGACTCGATCACCGGATCGCCCAGCGATCCGATGACGGCGTGACCCGGTTCTGCGATCACTCGGTCACCGTGTGATGCAGGCACACGATCACGCGGTGAGGAAATCGCTCCGTCACACCGTGATCGCGTCACCCGGACACTTGGTTACGGCATCACCAGGTGATCCCGTGACTGAATCACGGTGCAACCGGATCACGGCATCATCGCCTCACAGCGTCACAAGCTCACTCGATCACGTCGTCACAGCATCACTCGGTCACGTGGTCTTCCCGTGATCTGATCACGGTGTGACCGAATGACCGAATGACGGTGCAACCGGATAACTCGATCATGACGTCACACGATCACTTCGTCACTTGGTGACCCGGTGTTCCCGTGACTTGATCACGGCGTCACGCGATGATTCCGTGACGGAATCGCGACCGAACACGATCACTGCATCACACCGTCACTACGACACGCGATCACAGCGGAACCTGATCACGGCGTGACGGCATCACCCGGTGACACGGTGTCCGCGTGACGGGATCACCCGGTAATCGAGTTGCGAGGTCACAAAGTGATCGAGTCACGACGACACACCCTCACACGTTCACTCCATCACCGCGATTGCTGGTGTAATCGCAGGACGCGAGTGAAAGGAGTGACTGCTGTGAAAGCAGAGGTCATCGCGATCGCCAACCACAAGGGTGGGGTAGGGAAGTCCTTCACCGCCGTCAACCTGGCCGCCGGCCTTGCCCAAGCGGGGTGGAGAACCCTCCTCGTCGACTGTGATCCGCAGGGCAACTCGACGTCGATGTTCGACCCGGATGACGATGTCGAGTACGACATCTACGACCTCATCCGCGAAGGCGTGCCGCTGGTCAAGGTCATCCGCCGCACCCGTCTCGACAACCTCGACCTGGTCCCGTCGACGCTGGCGGTCGCCAAGCTCGACCAGGAGCTCGTGTCGATGCACCGCCGCGAAGACCAGTTGGCGATCGCCCTGGAACCGGCCTACCGGGACTATGACGCGATCATCCTGGACCTCTCGCCCAACCTGGGCCAGCTGGTCATCACCGCGCTGAACGCCGCCGAATGGTTGATCGTGCCCACCGACGCGAGCAAGTGGGGTCGGCGCGGCGTCAACATGTTCCTCGAATGGTCCGATGCCCTACGGCAGCACAAGGTTCTGCACGCCGACCTCCTCGGCGTCCTGCTCACCAAGTACGAGACCCAGACGCGAATCAGCCGCGAGACGCTGGCCGGACTTCAGGCCGACGGCCTGCCCCTGTTCTCGACGCACATCCCCAAGCGCACCGCCGCCGAGCGGATGGTCAGCGACCTCGTCGTGCTGGGAGACCCGGGGGCCGACCCCGACCTGGCCATTGCGTACGCCCAATTCACCACGGAAGTCATGGCACTCGTGACCGAAGGCCGACAGAACAAGGGGAAACACCATGCCTAAGAAAGACACCCAAGCCGCCGTGTTGGGCATGCTCTCGACCGCCGGCGCGCAGACGCGCCGCCCGGTCGAACGCACACCCGCCCCCGAACCGGCGGCAATCACCCCCGAGCCGGCGCCCGAGGTCGCGGCACCCGAACCGGCACCCGAAGCATCCGTTCGGCAACTGTCGCCGCGCACCACGCCGACGCCCCGCGCCGAGGAGACCAAGCGGACCATTCGGCTACGCGCCAGCACCGCCGTCGAACTGCGCGAGGCGTGGATGGAGGCCAAGCGCGACGACGTATTGCTCACCGTTCAGGACTTCGCCTCCGACCTGCTCGAAGACGCCTTGTCGCGACATCGCCGGCGGCGGACCACCGCGAGCAAGTAGGCCGGGCAGGACACCTGCGCCTGGGGATAACTCTGGGGATGGCGTTGCCGCTTTACCGCGGTAAAGCGGGACCGTCAGGCCACCGCTTCGGCGACGTCGTGCAGTCGGCCGTCCGAGGCGAACTGCACCCAGCGGGACTGCCGCCAGAAGAACGGCGCCTGCGAGACCCACGGTGAGAACGGCACCAGGTATCCGAGCCGTTGGGCGATCGCGGAGTCGATGGCCGCGATCGCGTGCGCGCATTCGGTGCAGCGCAGGTACACACATGCGGGGTCGATCATTCGTGAATCGGGCACCTCGGGTGTTCGGTACCCGTAGCCGTCCGCGGTCAGCCGACAGCCCGGGGCCGTGATCTCGCAATGCCCGTCCGCGCGGGCCAGCACCAGCGCTCGGTACGACAGCCGTTTGCGCCGAGCGGGTTTCGGGCGTGGCGATCCGCCGTCGGCGGGGGAGGGGCAACGGTTACGCGGTGGGGGGGTGGGGTCTGCGGCGGGCGCGGGTTCCTCGACCTCGGCCACCGCGGACGGTGTCGGCTCGGCGATCGCCCGGAGGTAGTGGGCGACGTCGTCGAGCCGACCGTCGATCCAGACGCCCGCCCACATGCCGAACGTCGCCTGGCGCTGTAGGGCGAGCTGGGCGCACTCGGTGCGGACCGGACAGGCGAGGCACCGTTCGAGTGCGTAGGTGCGGTTGTCGCGATCGAACCATCGCTCCGGGTCCCGTCGACAGGCCACGGCCCCGGAAGGACCGGTCGTCACGGCTTATCCCCAGGCCCGCCGGTCGGCCTGCGCCGGGCCCGCTCGACGATCTCGGCCAGCGCACGCCGAGCGGCATCGCGACCCGGCCCGTTGAGCGCGGCTCGGCCCCGTTCCCGCGCAGCCTGGTTGGCCTCACGCTCGGCGAGTTGAGCGGCGATACGCCGGCGCCGTTCGTCCCGCTCCTCACGCTCGCGAGCTTCCTCCAACGCCGCGGGTCGCTCCTCGAGATTGCCGTGCGCGGCGAGGATGGCGCCAAGCAGTCCGATCGGCTTGTGCGGCGCCTCCGGCAGCCAGTGCCCGGTCCCGACCCAATCGGTGAGCAGCTGGTTCACGTCCCGTGCGGTCCACCCGTGCCGCGCCGGACCTGCCAGCACATGCGACCACGGGGCACCCGTTCGATACCGACGCGCCCACGGCGGGCTTTGCTCGTCGCGCACCCAACTGTTTGCCAGCACAAGCCCTTGTTCATCTGGGCTTATGCGGCGCGCAGCGACGCTGCGACCAGCGGTTTTCCGCTGGGCTCGTGTGGTGAGAAGAGATTTACGGGAGTGTTTTTGAGAGAAAAGAGACCCTCCGGGATGGGGTGACAGCCGTTGTGTGCGGTCGTCGTGCAGGGCCCATACCGAGGCCCAACCGCGGCCTTTGTCGCCCACGCGCCAGCTCGCGAACCGCTCTGCCCGGGTGCGCTGTCTGCCGCGCAGCACTTCGGTGGCCACGCCGAGCAGGCGCAGCGCCGTCGAGGCGCGCTGCACGGTGCGCACCGACAGGCCCGTGATCGCGGCCAGGCGCTCATTGGTCGGTCGGCAGTCGCGGCCGGTGCGGTGGTCGGCGAACGAGGCGCGTGCTTCGGCAACGGCGACAACAGATTTCAGACTCACCGGATTGCCCGGCATCGCGGGCCGGACGTGGGTGTCGTAGCGCTGCCGGTACGCAGCCGGCACCGTTTCATGGGCCCAGCGCCGAGCGCGTCCGCTCCAGCAAGGCACCGCCGCCCAGGCGACCTCGGTGTCCAGCACGATGCGGGGCAGCCGGTCAAAGCAGTGCCCGCCGGCGCGGCGAATCCAGACGGGTGTGGTGTGGGCAGTCCCTCGTCGCGGCGCATTGCGGGTGGACCCGCGGTAGGGACGCACGAGGAGTGTGGGTGATTCACGGAGAACGCTTACTAGACCCGCATTTGGGCGTGCGCTACCGTGGAATGCGTCTTTCAAGACGATCCCTTCCTGTGGGGCGCGCGAAAGCAACCCGGCCCGAGTTGCAGCTCGGACTGGACGACCCTCGGTCCTGTCGGACCGGGGGTTTCGTCGTATGGGGCTTTCGCGAAGATTCAGTTATGGAGAAAGTGGGAGGCGATCGGTTGGTGACCGCCGCTGCGGGAACTCCTCTCTGGGTCGGCGCCCTAGACTGCGCGGATATCCGCGCGGGTACTGGTGTCCGCGGTCATCGTCGAATCACCCCGCGGACGCGCGGATATCCGCGCGGGGTGTGTGCGCGGATATCCGCGCACGACCGAATATGCCCTAGCGCGGACGTGCTCACGGGGCGACACGCCGCAACAACTTTCACATCCGTCACGCGGCTCCCGAGCCGTCGCGGGCCCGGTATCGGAGCCGTCGCGCCGAGACGTCCCGATGGCGTTCGGAGGCAACCGTATTCGTGGCGACTGGGGAAGCGTGTGTGCAGCGGTCACCAGTGTCCCTCGCTCACGCGCCGATCGAGTGCAGCAGCCGGGCGTCAAAGGTGAGCGCGTAGCCACTGGCCGACACCAGCGAAACGCCGTCCTCGCGCCACGTGATCGTGGGGACATCCCAGAACGGATCGGCGACCGAGTAGATCCGGGGTGACTTATCGGGTCGGATCTCCACCGTGCGCCGCTCGTCGCGGAGCAGCGGGATCCCCGGATAGACGTGGCGCTCGGCGCAGAAACCGGACACCGGACTGGCTTCCGGTGCGCACGACCGCTGGACGGTCCGGTCGCCCCACACCGTGTTCGCGAGGACGAGCCGCGCGGTGCCGATCGCTGCTACGGCCGCCACCACCGCAGTCACTGCCATCAAGAACCGGGGCATGGCCTCACTGTATTGGGCGCCCAGCGGGACCTTGTGCACTTCTTTCCTCGGCAGGACCTGTGGCGGCGCCGTCTAGCTACCCATTCCACCATTGCGGATCACGTTGTCAAATGCCGGTTAGCCGACGGGATAGCTCCATATCTCTGCTTACGACAATTATTTTCGCTCCGGAATGCGTGAACCGGCGCGCGTTCCGCACATCTGCATCGCTTACTCTGAGCAAATCTCACTCACGTGGAGAGGACGCCGTGTTCGACCGCTATACCGATGCAGCCCGACGGGTCGTGCTGCACGCGATCGCGGAAGCGGCGGTCCGAACCGGCGGGACTGTCCACACCGAGCACCTGCTGATGGCGCTGCTGAGCGAGGACGTCCCCGCCACGACACGGTCGGTGTGGAGGCAGCTCGGCGTCAGCCACGCCGCGATCCAGTCGGCGGCGCCCGCCATGCCGGCACGCGTTGACGGAGTGCACGGCAGGGTGTCCTACAGCGCTCGCGCCCGGCGCGCGCTCGAGCGCGCCTATCTGGCGGCCACCAGCCACGGGCTTCTGGTGAGCCCGGAGCATCTGCTCGTCACGGTCCTCGAGTATCGATCCTCCGGCGCCGCAGCGTTACTCACCGCCATCGGTGTCGATCCCGACGCGGTACGGCGGCACATCGCTGCTACCGAACCGCCGGAGGCCGACCCCGGGCTACGACGGACCATCCGGCTGTGCCCGGACTACGGCTGCGAATGGCCGCTGTGGGAGCACGGACCGCTGACCCCGGACGCGCTCGGCATCTCGGCGGCGTTGGCGGAGGAGTTGCGCCGGTGGACAGCGCACTGGGAGGAGCACTTCCATGCGGCGCGCGGCTGGCGGGACCCGGCGCACCGCGCGTCGTGGCACCAATGGGGCCATCGCCTCGCCGGACGGCTGCAGGCCGAACTTCAGCATTTCGCCGATGTGGTCCCGCGATTCGATTGGGCACAGTAGCGCCGGGGCTCAACCGAGACGGCGACCGGCACCGGAAGATTAGTGCAATTGCCCTCTGTTCTTTGGCCTTAGGCTCGAACGACAAGCCTCGTCCGAGGCGGGATAGAAGGGCCGGGAACTCCCTCATGGTTGGAGAGGTGGCGCACGCGACGCTGGGATTCTCCGCGAAGAATGCATGCATGTGCACGCATGTCACGGACGTCTGACCTGGTAGTCCGCACTCTCGACCAACGCGAAGTTTTTCTCGGGGTCTGGGGTATAGGCGTATATCGGGACGGCTATCCACCAAAACTCACGTCGGTAGATCGAGTCCACGATCTTCTTGCCGGCATCCGCTCCTCCGAGCCCTACCTTGTTAATCTTCGCGCAATCAGCCGGCATGTTTAGGTCGGCCGAGTTATTTCCCTCTACGCGAGTTTCCATATCAGTAGACGCGATGACGAAAAGTGTTCTGTCGGCATGCCGCCGGAGTATGTCGATGCCTGGGTTGTATATGTCATTAGGGTCGGGACGAATCCCTAACTTCGATAGATCGTGCACCAATGCGAATCTTGCACCCGTAATACGACCCGGCAATCGGCCGGAATTCTGTATGGGCCACACGATGACGAGCGGATTCTCCGGCCGGTCGCATCGGCCAGCAATATGAACCTTCGTAGAGAGGTCGAACATAACGCCGGACGTTGACGCCATCCGGCGCGCTACGTCGGCAGAGTCTTCTGCCACTTCCAACGAACTATGAGCAGTCCGCCAGGACATCCACGCTGCGACTGCAGATGCGGCGGGCGCCACAAGTGCAATGACGGAGATGACGATCGCCACCAGCTTTGCAGAGCGCTTCTCCAGTCTCTGGATCCGAGCTTCCAGTGTCGCGAGCCGCGATTCAGTTAGATCGGGTGAAATGGCGGTTTCAGCTGACGGTGCTTCATGCCTATCGTCAGCGTCATTTCCCTCGGCGGCGGCCTCCCCGCTCCATCCCTCGACAGGCACTACTCCAGACCGTTGCTTCGCGAACGATTTAATGCCAGCACGGGGATTAGGGTATGGCGGCGGCGCGGCGGTGGCAATGTTTGGAGGCGCACCTTTGACGGTAGGTGCTCGTCCACCGCCGCAGCTGCCACCCATGTTCGTTGCGCCCACGCCTCGCTCAATGCATGGCCCCGCGTCGTGCACCTGATTAATGGTCAAGGACGACGAGTCGCTCGAACTGCTTCGATCGAATAGCACCCTAAGCGTGCATTGCTGCACCGCGCATCCGACAGCATCGCCGTCGTTTCTCGCCCACATCCCACCGTTTATCCGCGAGGGAACAGCAAAAGTCATGCGGAAATCTTGTGCAAAGAACCCCCGTCACCCGGCGTTAGGCTCGAACGACAAGCCTCTTCGGAGGCGTCACAGAAGGACTGACCGATGCCAAAGCTCAAAGGTTGCAGACCTATTCGTGTGGTCGCGGCAACCCTCGCCGCTGGTGCGCTCCTGGGGACCGCGATCGTTCCCGCCGGTGCGTGGCCCATCCCGCTGACGGTCGAGGACACCGCATACCTAAGTGCGACCCGCGGCGCCTTCCCCGGTAACGACGACCAGCTCCTCACGGCTGGGCGGCAGGCGTGCCGCCTGCTCTATACCGGCCAGCCGACCAACGCGGTCGTCGACTCGCTCGCGGCGCAGTATGCGGCGACCCCGGCGCAGGCGTCCATGGTGGTCAGTGCCGCGCGCGGAACTTACTGCACGCAGGCGCCGGGCTGAGTCGGCGCCGTCGGTGTGCATCGCCGCCCGGCTGTGGATAAGCCGCGCTGAACCGACGGGGGACGTCGGGAGGTCTTCCTACCGTGCCTCGGCATGGGCATCCCACAGACAGCGCCGAACCTCGATGCCGTCGGCGCACCGCTCCACCGGGTGGTGCGCCGACGCGGCGTGACGTGTCAGATCTGCACGGCGCCCGTCGACGGCCACCGCTGGTGTTGGCGCTGCCGAACCGATCGCCGCTTCGCCGGCCTCGCCGGCATTGTGGTTCCGCTGATCTATGCCATTGCCGGGACGCCGTCAGCGGAGCTTTTGTCCAAGTACAAGAACCATCCGGTGCGGTCGGTGCGCGCGACGCACAGCGCGGTGGTAGGCGCGCTGCTGGCCGAGGCGCTCGCGGCGCATGAACGCTGCCTCGCCGCCGCCGTTGGCGTCACCGTCGATGCCCGCGTGGTCGTGCCGTCCTTGACCAGTCGGCCCGGCGTGCATCCAGTGGCGCTCGCAGCGAACGCCGCTGGTATTGCAGTGCAACAGGATTGGCTGGTGCCGACGCTCGACGCACGCTGTGACCGCGTGATACGAGCGGAGAAGTTTCGGGTGTACTGCCCGGACAGGGTGGACGGCTCTCACGTGCTGGTCATCGACGACGTGTGGACGACCGGATCGAATGCGCAGTCCGCGGCCCTGGCGTTGCGCCGGGCGGGCGCGAGGGCGGTCAGCGTGGTGACGGTCGGCCGTTGGCTCAATCCCGACCATCCCGGGACCGCGGCCTTCGTTCGGGACCGGCTCAGCGCGGGCGAAGAGTGCGCCGGATGTCCGGTGACGGGATCGCGATGCCTCTGATGGCTGTTACGGCCGGTCCTTCGGCGATGGCGACGGAGATCGGTAAGACACAATCTCCGCCGCCGAGGCCGAAGAAAAGAAGAGCGGGCGGCTAGGCCGTATCGCGGATCTGATGGCCGCCGTGGGCCGCCAACGAGCGCAGCTGACGCAGCGCGAAGGTGCGGCCGCGGCCCACCTCGGGGATGTTGACCCCGGACCACATCCCCACGACGCCAGGGGTTTCCAACGCGTCCTTCGCGCACGCCCACCGCCGGGGGCAGCCCCGGCACAGCGCTTTCAGTTGGGGGTCGTCCCCGCCCTCGGCCCACCGGTCCGGATCCGACGCGCAGGGCGTGGTGGTGGCGGTTACGCGGGGCGTCATAAGCATCACGGTCACCGTTAGCTCCTCTCCCGAGGTGATCACGTTGGACGAAACACTAGCGATGAAACACTAGCAGCGCAACTCCAACACTAGCGATAACACAAGCGGCAACACTAGCTATGCTAGTGATCGATGCTTAGCGCCAAGGCGCAGCCACCCCCGCTCGGTTGTGCACGAGTGCGACGGGCCGCCCGATACACTGACCCGATGCAGGACGACGCATCGGAACCGGGCATCGCCCGTGCCGGTGAGGCATTCGCCGATCGTCGTAGAGAATTGGGCATCGCCCAACGTGAGCTCGCCCGCAAGGGAATCATCACGGCGAGCTCGCTGATCCACTTCGAGAAGGGTCGCGGCTGGCCGCGGGAACGCACTCGCGCGGCGCTCGAGGAACAGGTGCAGTGGCCGGCCGGAACACTAGCGGCGATACGGGCGGGCGGCGAGATCCCCGGGCGCGCGGCGGTGACCACCGACAACAACCTGTCCGAAAGCGCGATGGTCGTCGAAATCACCGAAGCGGCGTTGGTCAACCATGATGTGGCAGTCGCCAACCTGCCGGCGCCCACAGACCCGGCGTTCGCCGAGCAGGTCCAGGCGATCCTGGCCAACCTGCGCCGGATCGAGAACATCACCGCCCGCGCCGTACGCGGAACACAGGGGGCCAGCGCGGTGCTGAGATCCCTTGCGGGGGTGCGCCGCCGCTACGACGAGCTGATGATCCGGGCGGCCGCCGCGCCGGGTGCCACGCTGGGCCAG
Organism: Mycobacterium sp. GA-2829; assembly: GCF_001499965.1. Classification (GTDB taxonomy): domain Bacteria; phylum Actinomycetota; class Actinomycetes; order Mycobacteriales; family Mycobacteriaceae; genus Mycobacterium. The sequence continues at coordinate 58,128 of NZ_LQIT01000014.1, read as the reverse complement.
CGGCTCTACACCGCGCGGCGCCGCGCGAACCTCAGCGGCGCGGAGGCCGCCGCCGCGCTGGGCGTCCCGCCGGAGGTCGTCAGCGCCGTGGAAGCCGACGAACCCCCGCCCGGCGATTTACGGTCGGCGATCGAGGCGCTGATCGCCGAGCTCGACGCCGGCTGACGGCCCAAAATTCGCGTCGGGACCGGCACTTCGGGTGCCAGATACTCAATGAGTGTCCGTAGATGCGCTGCTCACTGAGGTAAGTCAGGTTCTCGGCCGGTCGCACGCGCTGTTCGGCGAGCCACCGGCCTCCGGCGGCAGCGCCGCCGCGCTCGCGGGCGGGAACCTCGCCGCGGCCGGTGACCTCGTCCGGTCCGGTGGCGCACAGCTGTCCGGACTCTCGGGCACGTTCGCCGCCGACTACAAGACCTTCACCGGTCACGCCGGTCCCGCGCTGGACGCGCTCGCCGCCAACGATTCCCGGCTGGGGGAGCGGCTGCGCGACGCCGCCGGCAGCGACCGCACCGGACGCACCTCCTCGGGCACCGTCATCACCGGCGCCGCCACCGACAGCGCCGGCCTGTCGCCGCTGTCGAACACCCCCGCGGGTCAACGCGCTCTGCTGGTGGCGATGCGCAACCGCATCGCCCAACAACAACGAGTCGTCGCCGCATACAAGGTGCGCGACGCCCGCATGGCCGTGCTGCTGCGATCGATGGCCTACGCCCGCTCCGGCGGTGGGGGAGCAGGCACGCCGATAGCCGCCCTGGGCGGCCCCGTAGGGGCGGCTCCGCTCAGCGGGGGTGGCGGGTCACTGGTTCCCGCGCCGCCACCGGGCCCGAGAGGGCCGTTGAGCCGTCACGTGACGGAAGAACGGGCGGCTCTGGCAGCCCAGGTCGACCGGCGCGCGGGACGGGTGCCCGCCGGTCCGGCCGCCGACGCCGTGCGGGCCGCGCTGAGCAAACAAGGCGTCCCGTACGTGTGGGGCGCCAAAGGCCCGAACAATTTCGACTGTTCCGGGCTCACGCGGTGGGCCTGGGCGCAGGCCGGGGTGCAGCTCGGACCCGACACCTACACCCAGGTCGGCCAAGGGGTGCCGATCGCCCGGGAAGACGTGCGCGCTGGAGACCTCATCTTCCCAAAGGCGTCCTGGGACAGTCGCGGTCCCGGCCATGTGCAGCTTGCGATTTCGCCAACCGAGGTGGTGCATGCGCCGCAGACCGGCGATGTCGTGCGCATCGCGCCGATGCCGTCGGCGTACGTCGCGCGCCGACCGGTGCCGGATTCCTGAGGCGTAACCGCTGAAATTCGTGCACGGTGGGGTCGGCGGGCGGCGTTAGGCTCGAACCGACTTCAGGAAAGGACGGGCCGTGGACCCAGTACTCGCACGTCAGGCCAGCAACGTGTTGGACTTGCTTGACCGGGCGCGGCACGTGTTTGGTGGGGCGAGGCCGCCGGCTGACCCGCCTGCTTTCTCGGCGCCAACCGATCTGGAACGCGACCTCGGTCGCGGCCCCTACTGAGTCCCGGCGTCGCGATGACCGAAACCCGCGCATTCGACGAACTCGTCCGCTGGCATCACATCCAGCGCGTCGGGTTCGCCCAGGGCTGGGACCCGGGCTGGCGCGCCACCGGCGGAACGTTGGCCGACAACATCGCCCGCTCGGACCCGTACTGGGGGATGGTGCTCGACAAGGCCCGGGCCGCCTACGGCGATCCCAACATGCGTTTCGACACCGGCAACCCCGACCGCGACCGTTCCCTGGTGTTCGGGGACGGCACGCCGGTGCCCGCCGACGGGTCGTTGGCCTACCGCGACGCCGCGAACGACCGCACCTACCTGCTCAACACCGACGGCTCGGTGTCCCCGGTCGATGCGAATGGGCAAGCGCAGCAGCCGCTCTGGCCCGCCGGCTGGCGCGCCACCGACGACGCGAAGTACGCACCGGTCGACGCGCACGGCCAGCAGATAGCACCGCTGCTGGACCGCATGCCGCGACCGCTGACCGACTACCACGACCACCACGGTGTCCTCACGCCGAAGAACGCGCGCGGCGACTACTACGTCGACGAGGGCGGCAGCCGCACCTACTTCGACGCCGCCGGCCAACCGATCGGCGAGGAGCAGTACCGGCGGGGCACCACAGCACCCGGCCAGGAGGGAGACGGCGCACCGTTGGACACCGACGAACAGCAATCCGGGCGGGCCGCCGAGGCGGTCAAGAAGCTCCACGAAGAGCTCAAGAACCGCTACAGCGACATCAGCGACGCCGAGGGGCAACTGTCGGAGGTGCTGCTCACCGCCCGCGCCACCACCGCCGAGGGACAGCGCAAGCTGCAAGCGGTGCAGGAGAAGATCGTCGCCGCGATCGACAACCCGGCGCTGGCACTCGACACCCCGGCCGGTGAGCAGGCGTTCCTCAAACTGCTGCGCGAGCAGGTGTCGGCCATCGGCGACATCGTCACCTCCGGCGCGTTGAGCGCCGAGGACCAGTCCCGAGCGGTGGAGGCGCTGACCGACCTGTACGCGGTCGATCAGCGCGGCGCCGATGCATCCGATGCGGCGCCCGAATCCGCCGGTGGCACAGACGGTCTCGGTGGCGTCGCCGCCGCCGCACCGCCGGCGGCCACCGGGGAACCGGTCGATCTGGGGCTCGGTCCGATGGAGCCGCTGCCCGATGCGAGCCTGTCGGATCTCGGGCTCGACGGGTTAGGTGCGGCGGCGCCGCCGGCCGACCCGCTGGCGTCGCTGACCTCGGCACTGCCCGCGGCAATGGGGGCGGTTCCCCCCGCGGCGGGGTTCGGCGCGGACCCACTGTCGGCGCTCGGCGGGCTGGCCGGCCCGCTGGCGGGGCTGGCCTCCCAGCCGCAGACGCCGCCCCCGTCCGACCCCGTCGCCTCGGCGGAGCCCGCCGACACCACCGACGAGGACGCTTCGGAAGACGACGACGAGAAGTCCGGCGCGACGACCGAGGACAGCGACACCGAGCCGGCACCGGACCCGACGGCTGCAGCGCCGCCGGCGGCCGACACCACGCCCGCCGACACCCCCGAGGCGCCGCCGGCTGCGGTGACGGCGCCGCTGCCGCCCACCACGGTGCAGTTGCCGGACGGATCGACGGCGAACGCGAAGACGGCGGCGCTGGCGGAGGCCGTTCGGTCCCACTTGGGCGGCACCCCGGTCGAGGAGTCCTACCGGCAGGCGGGCCTGGAACTGCCGCCGCCGGGCACCCCGGTGACCAACCCGATCGACCCGACCGCCCTGTCGTGCGGCAGCATCGGGATGTTCGAGGACCGTTACGTGGTGGCGCTCAGCTCGGCCAAAGCGCTGCAGGACGGCGACGTGGTGCCGCTGTCGGCGGTCGCCTCCGGCCCCGGCTTCCTGGGCTGGATGGACCCCTCGGCGCGGGCCGCCGGCACGCCGGCACCGCCGGTGCCAACCCCTGCACTACCCGGCTAAAGCACAACCCACGACGGACAGCCATCAGATCTTGGACAATTGCCTCGTTCGAAGGAGCCGCACCGATGACCGACCCCATCCACGTCAACCCGCAGGCGATGCGCGTGGTCGCCAATCACCACGACGACGTCGCCGACCGGATCGCCCAGGCGCGCAGCGCCAACGACGACATCCACGCCGCGGTCGCCACCTACGGGCCGATCATGCACCAGGTGAAGTCGGCGGTGTCCGACGTCCTCGCGCAACGCGAGGCGGCCCTACTCGAACACGACCAGATCCACCGCAGCGCCGCGGACGCGCTGCGCCGCGAAGCCACCAACTACGAGGATCAGGACGCGATCAACGCCGAGCGGCTGCAACTTTGAGCGACGACACCGCGCTGCCGCTGAGCGAACGCTCCTTCACGGCGTCGACGCCCGACGGGTCGGTGTTCGTGCGGGTGGCGGTGCGCGGCCATGTGCTGGGGGTTCAACTGGAACCCGCGGCAATGCGCCACGCCGGCCACGAGCTCGCCGAGCGAATCATGGCGTGCGCGGACGTCGCGTATCTTCAGGGTCAAGTAGCGGTCCGCCGACAGTGGGAGCAAACGGGCATCGACGCGTCGAGCTTCGCTGGCATGCCCACCGAGCACGAGCTGGCGGCGGCGCAGGAACGGCTGAGGGGGTTGTAGCGCGATGAAGGTCGATCCGGCTGGGCTGGCCTCGGTCGCAGCGCGGATCGCCGACGTCCTCGCGGAGGTGACCGGCGGCGATCCCGTGCATCCGCCGTTGGCCGCCGACCCAGCCGCCACAGGTGCTGCCGGGCGGTTGTCGGCGGCGGGTGCGGGGTTGGTCGCCGCGCTCGCCGAACAGGCGCTGGGACTGGCCGCGACTGCGGCTCAGCTGTCCACCGTGACAACGGCGTTCGTCGGCCAGGATCACGCCAACGCCGTACGGATCGCCAGCCTGGGGGAGGGCGGTGCGGACGCCGCGGTGACCGGGTGGGCACCGCCGGCACCGGTGATGCCACCCGATGTGCGGCCGCCGCTCGCGCCGGCGCCCCCGCTCCCGGCGGAGATGATCTCGAGCGCGGTGCACTCGGGGGACGTCAACGCCGGAGAGGCGTTCATCGCCGCCTGGACGCGGCTGTCGCAGACCGCGTTGGAGGCCGCCGACACGGTCGCGTTGACCGCCGAGCAGTTGCCGGAGGTGTGGGACAGCCCGGTGTCGACCGAGACGGTGCGCAGCCACCTGCAGGGCTACTCGCACGCGCTGAGCGCATCGGCGTCACGCGCGCGGATCCTGGCGCAGCAGGCCACCCAGCACGTTGAGCAGACAGTGCAGGCCCGCTCGGATATCCCGACACCGCAGCAGTTCTCGGCGCTGCGCCAGCAGATCCAACAGGTGTCGGCGGCCAACGTCCGCACCGGCGGCGCGTACGCGATCCCGCTGTCGCAGTTGCAGACCGAGAAGACGTCCATGGACACCCAGGCGGTCACGAGTTACGGGTCCTACCACGCCGAGACCGACGTGACGACCGCCGGCGAGCCGGGCACCGACGGCGCCCCGCAGCCCGGCGACCCAACGGGCGCGCCCGGGGCTAATCCCGACGGCCACGAGGCCGGACCGGGTCAAGAGGGCGCCGAGAAGATGACCCCCGAGAAGGCCGGGCAGATGGCGTCCATGCTGCCGCAGATGATCTCGACGGTGCTCGGTGCGGCGGGCGGAATGCTCGGGGGCGCCTTCTCCTCAGTGGGACAGCTGCCGCAGGGATTGATGCAAGCCGCCGGCTCGGCGACGCAAAGTCTTCAGGGTCTGATGAAAACGGCTGGCACTGACGGGTTGTCGACGCGTACTCCCGGGCTGAAGCCCTTCGACAGCGGACTCGACGACGAGGCCCTCGCCGCGGGCGGCGGTGCGGGCGCGGGTGGCGGTGGGGCGACCCTACCGGCGTCGGGAGGATCGGCCACGTTGCCGCCCGCCGTGACGCCCTCGACCGGACCGGCGCCCAGCCTGCCCACCACACCAGCCGGTGGGTTGCCGCCTCCGGCCGAGCCCGCCGTGGGTGGAGCTCGCGGTGGGGGCGGGATGATGCCGATGGGCATGCCGCTCGGCGGCATGATGGGGGGTGCGGGCGCCGGTGGTGGTGCGGGTGGTCAGGAGCAGGCGGTGCGCTCGAAAAAGGTTGTGGTGCCGGCCGAACCGCACACCGAGTCGGTGACCGGCAAGGTGAGTAACGACCGCATCGCGCGGTCGGTGACCGCACCCGACAACGACGACCCCGGTTCTGCGGGTCCGCCCGCGCCGCGCTCCCCGGCGCCGGTGGTGCGGCGCATCACCACGGTCCGACCGAAAGACGATGAATGAGCGGGGAGTCGAACTTCGACGACCTCGACGACGCTCAGAAGGTCACCTACGTCGAAGCCGAGGTCGCGGCGACCCTCAATCGGCTCGACGAGATGATCGCCCAACTCGGGGCGTTGCGTACCGAGGTCGAGGATCCGGACGGCCTGGTGCGGTTCACGTTGGGCGATGACGGGCGGCTGCTGTCGCTGTTCGTTCATGACGCGGTGCGCACCTCCCTGACCCACCTCGGGCTGGAGAAGAAGCTCAACGACCTGTTCCAGGCAGGCAACGACGCAATGCGATTGTCGCGCAGGGAGTTCTGGGACAACGTGGGCGAGGTCGGGGAACAGTAGACCTCGGCGGTGCCCCTCCGCGTTTACTGACGTCGGTGAAGAATGAAGGGGCCCAGCATGCTGGGAGTTGGCCGGGCCCCTTCGCCGTCTCGAGGGGGGGACCTCGTGACAGACCTACACTATCGCCGCGCCAGCGCACGCCGTGCACAAATTTCGTGTCCGGCAGGCGGGCCTGTGCGATCTCAAGATCCGGCGTGTGGCTACCTCGCCGTTCTCAGCGGTTGACTTGCGTTGAGCGTTTGCCGTTGCGGCGACGGGCCGACCGCTGTGTGACCTCAATATGAGTTGACCTCAACCGGTTACTGCATTCAGCCTGGATTCATGTCGATGGATGGACCTTACATGCCGGGTTCGCCGGGCGGCGGCTCCTCTCCTCGTCCGGAACGCGACCAGCAACCGATGCCTTACCAGCAGTTTTCGTCCCCTCCTTGGCCTGCGCCGGGCTCTCTGAGCCCAGCCAGCCATCGCAGGCGTGGACTACTGATGGGACTCGGCGTTGCGGTGGCGATCATTCTCGGTGCCTCGGGTCTGATCGTTTCGCTGCTGAGGGGGAACGGGTCGTCAGCGGACGGGGAGACCGCCACTATACGAGCGGCCATCGGCGAGACCGCCGAAGTGGACCGCGCTCTCCGCGAGGCGGTGGGGCCTCTTCTGCGGGAGAGCGCCGACTCCGGCAAGCGGTTCGCTGAATCTCGGCCACACCGGTACGCCGGCGAGGGACACCGCGATCGCGGGCTATCGGGACGAGGTCGAAGGCTGGGCCCAGCGGATCCAGCCGATTCTCGATTCCGATACCGGTCCTTCCCGCTACCTCACACGCACACTGCAGTCGTACGTCGACTACACGCAGCTTTACGCCACCAAAATTCGGCCCGGGCCAGCTACGTATTACGACACCGCGGCCTGGAACAACCGAGTCGTCAACTACGGCGGTCCACTTGAGATGTGCCGACGGTTGGGTGTCGAGTGGTAGAGGTTGCGGGACAGTTCGAGAACCACGGTGGCGTTAGTTTCACCGCGACCAACTGTTGAGCCGAGGCGGTTTGCCGCTCGACCTCGTGCGGACCGCCCTCTACGCGAGGACGTCTCGAATTGGCGCTAAACGCAGATCGTTACAGCGTTTAGCCTGATTGCATGACGCCGGGTGGGCCGCCGAAGCCGAGTTCGCCGGGTGGAGGCTTTGGGCCCCCGGCGGAAGGGAAGCAGCCTGCGTCCTACCAGCAGACGCCGCCTGGGCCACCGCCGCAGCCGCAACAGAGCAGGGGCGCGCGCGGAGTGCTGACGGATCTCGGCGTCGCGGCGGCGATCATTTTGGCCGCCGCCGCCCTTGTCGTCTCGCTCACAAAGGGTGACGCAGCGGCGCCTGGTGCAGCTGCCGTAACGCCAAACTTGATAGAAGCCGACAGAAGCTTGTGCGAAGCCATCGAACCACTCATCAAGGAGAGTTCAGCTCAAAAGAACGCGTTTGTGGCGCTTGGCCGAACCGGCACACCTGAAAGAGATGCAGGGATTGCGGAGTTCGCGAGCCAGACCAAAGACTGGGTAGGCAGGTCTCAGGATGTGCTGGACGATCATTCCGAGCCGCCCCGGTATCTCACCCGCACACTTCAGCGCTACATCGACGACATGCGCCTCTACGCTGCGAGCCTCCGCCCCGGACCGGCCGCTGATGCGGACACCGCCGCATGGACCGACAGCCTGGTAGCGCTCAGCGGGCCCTTCGAAGTTTGTGGAGACTTAGGCGTCGAGTTGTGGTGACCGTCGAACAGCTCCCCCCGAAGCGCTTTCTTCTCGAAGCCAGTGTGAGGTAGCAGCGACAGCGGAGCGCTAATCTTCACCCGCTAAATCTCATGTCAGTTGGGCTTCTCATGGGCCGCCTGCGCGTATGCGGATTGCCGTTCTGATCTCGTGCATGTGATGGGCCGTGACGTCCTGTCAGCCCTTACCCGGCGTTGCACAGAGGCCTGAAGCAATGTTCACGCACTGGTGCTGGTTTCGTGGGGCGCACTTGCTGACTACCCAGATTCGCGCTGTCTGTGGATCCAGAATGCGTTTAGGCTGAGTGAATGACGACGGGTAGACCACCGGTGCCTAGTTCGCCAGATGACGGCTTCTCATCGCACTCCGGGTACGGGCAGCAATCTGCCTCGTACCCGCCACGTCATACCCCTCATCCCGTGACGCCGCCGGAGCATCGGAGCTCCGCGAAGAAAAGCGTACTTACAGCGGTCGGTGTCGCCTTGGCGATCGCCTTAGCTTCGGCTGCCTTGATCGTGTCTCTCACGAGGGGCAGCGAAGAAGCCGCTTTGCCGGATACGCCGGGCACTTCATCTCCGACTGCGACGACCGGCGCTACTGCGGCGGCCGATAAGGCGTTGTGCGAGGACATCGCACCGTTGATGGAGGAAAGCGTAGAAATCGGTAAACGCTTCGTGAACCTGGGCCGCACCGGAACACCCGAGCGAGACGCTGGCATACCGAGCTTCCGCGAAGAGGTCGAAGATTGGGCCGAGCGCATCCAGCCGATTCTCGACGAACATGCCGTGCCGCCTCGCTTCCTGACTCGGACGTTGCAGGACTACGTAGACGACACCCGACTTTATGCCGCCAGCATTCGCCCGGGTCCTGAAAGCGAATTCGACCGCGCTGCCTGGTCCGAACGCGTAGTGGCCTACGGCGGTGCGTTCGCGGAGTGTCCGAAATACGGAGTCAAGTGGTGGTAGCAGTAGGCACTAGCTCGGCGCCGCCGACAAGACCTTATTCCGTCTCGATTCTTGGCGGTCTGTGGCCGACAACATCGCCCGGCGGATGGTCGGATGTCGCAACCGGACTACGAAGCAAAGCCGACGCTGACTACGAGACCGCATGCTCGATCCGAAGCAGGGCCGATGGCCTCCATACCGATAACTCTGGATCAATGATCGACGGAATGTCGGACATGTATCGGCGCGATGTGCTCACGATCATGGACCAATCCGAGCTTTACGAGACCATGGGTGCAGTGGTCGACGAGACTGCGCAGCTCATTCAGCATGCACGCTCACGTTTGGATGCCATCGACCTGGAGGCCAATGAGGAAATTGAACGCCTCAAATCTGCTGCCAGCGGTGGTATCGGCGGAGCGTTGGCACTGAGCGCGTTGGTGAGTCAGATTGCGCAAGTCGTCGCCCGCGCCCGCGCCCGCGCTGAAGAGGTCAGCGCCAGCGCAGCTGCCGCAATCCTCTCGCAGGGTCAACGGATTGGGCTCACTTCAAATCAGTCTCATACGACCGGCAGAGGAGCGAAGTCGTCAATCGACGAGTTGCGGGAGCTCCAGGAGCGAGGGTTCGGTGGCGCCGGCGGCTCGCCAAGGGATGGGTTCTCGCAGGGCTTCGGGAGTCCCTTACCTCAGGGAACGGGGTCGGACGAGCCGCTCTCACCTGCGGACAGTACGGGAACTACGCAACCACTAGATGACGCGGCCCCTGGTGACACTATCGGCACTACCAACGGTGACAAGCCGCAGACGCCCGCATCCGGTCAAGACCTCGCCGAGGAGCGCGCGACGAATCTCAGCCCTTCTCCGGAATCGTCCTTGGGCACGACTCAACCCGAACACACGGATTTGGGAAGCGCTGCCGCCGATAGTGGTGGAGAGGGCCAAATCGCGTCGGCCTTCTCACCTTCCAGCGGCGCAGCAACCATGCCGATGAGCGGCGGCGGCATGAGCATGCCGTCGTTGGGTTCCGGCGGGTCCGGCGGCGGTATGCCCAGTACGGGTGGGTTGGGATCATTCTCGCCCCCGAGTTCGTCACTGCCCACCTCTGCGGCCTCAAGCCTGACGCCTCCGTCGACACCTACACCCAGCTCGGGACTGCCGCAGACACCTCTGTCCAATGACTTCACTCGCGGCTTGAGCGCCGGCCTTGGAGCCGGCGGTGGTGGCGCTTCAGCGGCTCCGTTGCTTCCTCCGCCAGCCTCGGCACCGCCGCCATCCGGAATGACTACGGGCAGTGGCGCACCCGTGGCGGGCATCGCGTCCAGTGGACCGGCACCGGTCTCGGCCGCATCCGGTGGAGGTGCCCCGTCATCGCCCACGGCACCACCGGCCTCCTCCGGGGGCGCGCCGATGGGTGGTATGGGTGCTCCGATGATGGCGCCGCCGGGCGGTGGAGGAGGGGGCGGTGGACCTCTCCCACCGTTCAACCACGACATCGCCGGGCGGCAGGCCGCCGTCGCTCCGGCGTCCGGTGCACCCGCGGCGCCACCGGCCGCCCCTCCGCCGTCTGCCGCCGCCGGTGGACCCGCGCCCTTGCCGCCCGGAGTCGTCACTTCCGGGGTAGGAGCGGCCGCGGCGGGGACCGGTGCGGGGTTGAAGTCCGCAGCACCGGATCCGCTGTTGCAGAGCGCCTCTGCCCTCGTGTACGAGCTGATGCACGCCTCTCGGGTGTACGCGTGCATCGACTGGTGTGTCGGTGTCTTCAAAACTCCGTCGGGCGCGCAGACGGTGGTCGTGAGCAGCGAAGGTGCCGGCTACATTCCCGCGGGCGTGTTCGTGCCGAGGTCGGCGCGCATGCTGTTCTCCGATGCCGGCCTGAGTGCGGAATTCCGAGCCCGGTGGTTCGCGTGGGTGAACCCCGCGCAGACGATGCTGGCCTTCGCGGCCTCATGCGCCGAGTATGACCCGAACATCGAGTTGCACGCGATCGCCGTGTCCACCGATCACGGTGGCTCGGCGGCGTGTGCGCGCGACGCCGGCATCCGCCACTACGAGGACTGCTCGCTGCTGACCTCGCCCATCAAGCCCGACGCGCCGGCGCCGACACTCGACGAGACCCGGATGCACCGGCTAGAGACCATCGATCGCGCCGCGTACGCCGAGCTCACCGGGATGACCGGGCACGGGAAACCGGGCCGATCCGAGGCGTGGACGATGACCGAAAGCGCCGTCCGGACAGTCCTTTCCCGAGCGTCGGCCCTGATGGGCTTCTCCATGCCTCCGGTGATCAGGCAGGTCGCCTCGGCATTGGGCAACGGCCAAGGAGTGAGTGAAGAAGACTGGAACGCGCTCGAACTGGCACGCCTCAACGCCACCCTCGACAGCGCCAGTCAGCGGCCCGGGCACCTGATGGCCAGTGACGGTCCTACGCCGTATGCCCGCGCCTTCCACAACCTCGCGCGTACCGCCGAACTCCTGCAGCTGTGGCGCACCAACGAACCGCAACACGCCGAAATCGCCTACTTGGCACAACAAATCGCCACCGAAGCACATCTGTGGCCGACAGCGACCGATTAGGGGACATCATGGCCAAGGCCGAGATCACACTGAACCAAGAACAGATCTTGTCTACCGCGCAATCGGTCGCGGCGTCGATCACCCAGGCCGCGCAGCCGGGTCAGGCACCCATCGCCACCGGCACGTCACCTATCGATGCCGCAGCGGCCGCCGTCGCCGGCGCTGTCGAAGCCAACATTGCATCGTCGTCGGCGCAGCTGGCCCCGCGCGGACCCGACGGCCTGGCCAAGGCGCAGACCGCGCTTGCGCAGCTGAAGGCCCAGGACGAGGCGAACGCCGAACGCATCCGGGCGGTACCCGCCGATCTGCAGCGTGCGGAAAGTCCCACGGGCGGCGCCTCCGCGGTGCAGGCGACGAGCGGACCGGGCTGGATCGACCCCAACCTCGGCGACGACTACGACAAGTTCGACCGCGACCCCGTCGTCGAACTACCCTCAGGCCCCGCCGGGGCCGGTCCTGGCCCCAATGTGGTTGGCGGATTGGCACCGATCAGCCATCGGACCGATCCCGGTGACATGGAGTGGGAGCTCGATGAGTGGGGTGCGCCGATGCCGGTGTGGCCGACAACGATCGACCCCGGCGGGGCCGGTCCCGGACCGAACGTGGGTCCTCGGGCGCCGATCTGAGGGACCCTATCGCCGATCGCGACCCTCTCCAGTCTTGAATCCCGTGCGCCCACTTAGGCAGGGTGAGGCAGATCGCTTGCCGGTCAGCTACCGCGACGACTTCTTCGACGACGGCATGAGCCTGCTCGAGCAGAACTGATCGTGCTCGCAAGTGGCTCACCTTCGGCCGGGTGCCCAGCGAGATGCTCGTGCGCCGCGACTGCTCGACGATGCCAGATTGGCTACGCGGCTTCGATCCCCGTCGCCCGCGCCACCGAACGTCCTGGTAGGGCCGTTCTCGCGGGTCGAACGCCATTGAGCGGACGCGGCTCGTACCCCCGCGCACCCCCCGGGGAGCGGGCCGGGCGCGTGTCGTCCCGGGGGCTGTCCGGGCGAAATGCAACAATTGTCACCTGTGACCGCCGACCCTCCGCGCAACCTCAGTCGAGGCGAGCACTTTACCCTCGCGCTTGCTGTTGCCGAAGCCCTCGAGGCGCAGGTTTCCACTCAGTTCCGAATGGTGCTTCTTCGACGATTCGGGTTCGACCCGGCGGAACATGAGGGCACGTGGCTTGAGGACCTCCTGGGAGGCGAGGAGTCAGACCTCATCGAACTTGCAGACTTCTTCAAACTTTCGATTCCAATCAGGAGCGATCACCCTACTGACGTTCCGGCGACTGGCATCCCCAGCGCTTCCGCGATTGACACCTGTGCAGAGCTCGTCGCCGCCGAAACCGCTTTTCGAGAGATCGTTCGGTCCACCATTGGAGACGCCTGGGCCGAGCAGCTGTCCCCGGAGAAGATCGACGCACTCCGCGAGAAACGCGATGCCGAAGACAAACGCCGCGACGGGGTATCAGTAAGCCAAGACCTTCTCGACTACACCGAGGCGTACCAGCTCGAACCGCCAATTCTCAACACTGGGATAAGACCGGCTCGGTGCTGAAGGACAAGAAGCGCGCGGAGGTCTACTTGAACCTCATGCTCGACGTCCGCAACACCGTCGCCCATGCCCGTCCGGTTGTACCGCATGAGCGACAGCTGCTTGCCGGAATCGCAGGGCAGGTCCAGAACCTCATCTCAGTTTTCCGCAGCGGATCTGAGACAGCTGATGCTTACTACGCGAGTATCAACTCTGTGCGCGATTCCTTCGGAGATGAAGGGCGTCGCGCTGGGGTCGGGCATGGCCAAGTCAGGAAGCGACTCAGGATTGGACAGAAGGTCGAGTTCGAATTCTCGGCGACCGACCCTCACGACCGCGAGATCGAGTGGACCTTCCGCACCTACAACAAAGGTCTGTCGAAGGCGGGTGAGCTCGGTGTTGCTCTCGGCCACGACGGGACGTTCGTGTGGACCGTGCGGGAGGAAGAGGTTGGCGAGCAACTTGACGTCTGGGTCCATATAGCGAATGAGAGCCCGTACCAGCGAAACGGCACCAGCGATGACAAGGTGTGCTTCGGCTACTCCGTCAGCCCGCCGATTCCAGCTCGTGTGACCTAACGCCCGAATGGCAGCGCATTCGCGCCGTAGCTCGGCGCGGCCGCCATCCCGCCGAGAGCAGCCATGTCGGAGGCGTCCGCATCGCGCCGCGTCGGTCCGGGAAGCCTCGCCCACCTAGCGACTCATCTATGTGGCCTTTCGCGCCGGGTTGTCGCTCGCCTGGTGTCCAGTCCGCGTCCCGTGGCGCGGTGGCGAATAGCGGTCCTCACGAAGCCGTCACCATGCCCCTAAGGCAGGTCTTATCGCTCGGTCGCCAGGGTGCGCCAAATCAGTTTCCCGCCCGCTGAACCCCCCGAACGCTGGTGTGGCACCGCCTGGACGGCGCGGCAAGCCCAAGGGTGTCGGTGCGCGGTGAGACGATCGGGCTCGTGACGGCACAGTCCGAAGGTTCTGACAACGAACAGAGCGGGAAGCGTAGCTCGGAGCACCTCGCGCTGTGGCTCACCATCGCAGCGATTGGCTTCGTGGCTATACGCATTTTGATAGTTGCACGGGGGGATTCGGACATATTCCGTGCACTTGTGCAGAATTTGAACGTCACTGCGATTGTGCTCGCGACGATACTGCCTCTCGTAACGACAGTGATTTGGCTATTGTTCGTTCTTCTACTCATTTCGGCCGCAGATAAAGCCAGGACGAAGAATGAAGCAGCAGCACCGGGTGAGAGACGAACTCATCCGAGTGCTGCAGTTGTCGCCTATGCGTTAGTCTTCGGCCCCCCGGTGATAGCGGTCTGTTGGTTCGCCATGCCAATGAAGTACGCCGTCTTCGCAGGGGTGCTCAGCGCACTGCTAGTTATCTTCTACGTCGGATCCTGGCGCGGCAGAAAGTTCAGAACTTTCTTTCAAACCATCGGAGCCTTAGTAGCGGCGTTCGTGCTGATTGCGGGAGTTTATGTAGTGATAGCACAGGTTGGGGTTTGGCTACCACGCGAGCGTTTGTCAATTGGAAACGAACGAACCGGCACGGTGTACGTCTTGTCCTCCGATCAGGAATGGACAAAATACCTCGATGATCAAACGCACAAAGTCAAAATCATCCCGACCAAAGACGTCTTGAAACGAGAGGCAATCTCGGATGACGACACATGGACGAATAAGACGCTGTCAGAAATGTTCGACTAAAAGGGCGCTCGCCCACCTGCCGCAGACCACAACTTCTTCGCCCCTCTGCGTCTTCGCCAATGCTCGCGTCGTTACCCGGATATACCCCGTGCCCCCGAATACTCCTACGCACGTACAAGCCTCGTCGGCCTACGCCTCACGGGCCTAATAGGCCTTATCAGTCGCGTATCCAATTCACGTCGCAACGCGTACCAGCAGGTTCTACGAATCGGTGTGCGCCCCGAAGAAGGCGTCCAAACTAGCTACGCGGGTTCGATTCCCGTCGCCCGCTCCGCAGAGCCGACCTGATGAGTGCTGGTCTTCCGCTGCTGGGACAACCGCAGGTCGACGGCGCTCCCGCGTTGTCCGGCCCGCACCGGTGCGAGGGCGCGTGCCCTTCGGAAGCTCCAACGTCACGGCGGACTGGCTGCTAGCAGCTGCGCGCTAGCGACGGCTAGAGTGCCTGCGCGCAATAGGAACGAACAAGCCCGGCTCGCGTGCCGAAGAACTGGGCGGTCGGCACGCCAACCGGGCTCACACAATCTAGCAACTCCCACACGCTCGCCGAAGGCGCAGCAGAAGTCCCTCTCTCCAACATGCTCCGCCCTAGCCAAATCTACACTTACGGCAATTCCTATCGATGGTTTGTCACTGCAGGTCACTCGGTCAATAACATGTATTCAGTGTCTGTTTCGGCAGCCGTGCGGGACCACTGGCTGCGGCGCCTCACACGTAGCAAATCACCGGTGCTGAAAATTGGTGCTCTCACCCCCTTCGGAACGGCGTTAGGGTGGCCCGGTGACGACTCAGCCCTTCGTGCGTCCCGGCGAACCGGTGCGCCCGCCGGCCACCGCGGGCGGCAAGATCGCCGTCGAACCGCCGATCGCCGCCCCGACCCCGCCACCGCGCAGTATCTGGGCGATCGTCCTGCCGATCACGCTGGTCGTCGGCGTCGTCGGGTTCATCGTCGCCATGTACGTCTCCGGCATGCGCAGCTTCGCCACCGGCTTCGGGCTGTTCGGCATCATGATGCTCGTCGGCATGATCGGCATGCTGTTCCGCGGCCGTGGCGCCGCCCAGCGGATGTCCTGGGGTGAGCTCACTCTGTTCCGCCGCACCTGGTTCTCCCGCCTCGACGAGATCCGCGACGAAGTCGAGGTGCAGCGCCGCCAGCAGTGGAAGCACCGCCACCACTTCCATTGCGAGCCCGCCGAACTGCTCGGTGTCACCGGCTCGGCGCGCATGTGGGAACGCACCCCCGGCAGCGACGAGTTCGCCGTGGTGCGGGTCGGCGTCGGACGCGTCGCGCTGGCGATGACCATCGAAAAACCCAAGATTCCCGAGGCCTCCCAGATCGAGCCGGCGACCGGGCACGCGCTGCGCAAATTCCTCATCGAGCAGGAGTACATCGACAACATCGCCAAAGTGATTTGGCTGCAACGCTTCCCCGGCTTGTCCTTGGTGGGGGAGATGGACCAAGTGCGGGCACTCGCCCGCTCGATGCTCTGCCAGCTGGCGGCCTTCCACAGCCCCGCCGACATGCAGATCATCATCGCCACCGCCGCCCCGACCGAATGGGAATGGGCGAAGTGGCTACCGCACCTGCAACACCAGTCCCAACGTGACGGGTGCGGGGAACGCCGGCTGTTGTTCTCGTCGCCGGCGAAACTGGAGAGCTTCCTCGACGAGGCCGAGAACGAGCGGCCGCCGTGGACACCGCCCGCGAGCGGACTGCACGGCGGCGACATGGGTTCGGTGCTGCCGCTGCGGGTCATCATCGACGACGGCTGCGGCACCCCGGAGGACTGGGCGGGGCTGACCGGCAGCGCCGGCTATGCGGGGACCTGCTTCATCCGGCTGTCGTCGTCGTTGCCGGCGCCTCCGCCGGTGAGCTTCGGCGCCCGCAATTGGGTGGGCTTCGACCCGTCGACCAGCTATCGGCTCACGGACGGCAAGCTGCGCAAGCGGTTGCCCGCCGACGACCCCGCCCTCTACGGCGGGGTGCCGCGCAGCTCCGACGAGCTCGAGGAGGCTTTCTACGCCACCGCCGACCAGATGAGCACCGCCGACGCGGAGCGGTTCGCGCGTTCCCTGGCGCGCTACCGCGCCCCCAACACGGCAGCCGCGGTCACGACCAGCGAGGTCGGCATGCACCGCACCCTGCTCGACGTGGTCGGGGTTCGCGACCCGCGCACCCTCGACGTGGACCGGCTGTGGGCGCCGCGGCGCACCCAGGGCCGGGAGTGGATGCGCTTCCCCGTGGGCATCGACGACGCCGGCCAGGTCGTCGACCTCGACCTCAAAGAGGGCAGCCAGCAGGGCATGAACATGCACTCGCTGTTCATCGGCACCACCGGCGCCGGCAAGTCCGAGGGCATCATCACCGAGGTCACCTCGCTGGCGCTGACCCACTCGCCGGAAACGGTGAACGTGGTGTTCTCGGACTTCAAGCTCAAGTCGGCGGCCGGCACGCTCGAGCGGTTCCCGCACGTGGTCGCCAGCGTGAGCAACCTCGCCGACGAACGGCACCTGGTGGGGCGCATGTACGACGCGCTCGACGGAGAACTGGACCGCCGCGGCACCCTGTGTGCCTCGCTCGACGGCGTCCCCGATCTCACCGTCTACAACCAGCGGCGGTTGACCGATCCGTCGCTGCCGCCGGTGCCGGCGTTGTTCATCATCTGCGACGAGTACCAGGAGATGCTGGGCGATCCGGAGTGGGGACCGAAGTTCCAGAAGCTGTTCTGGCGTATCGTGCGCCTGGGCCGCGCCTACCACATGTTCCTGCAGCTGGTGGGTCAGACCGTGGACACCCAGAAGCTGCGGGACACCCGAAAGTTGTTGGGCTTCACCATCGCTGCGCGCACCGGCCGCGAAGAGGACTCCCGCGAGGCGATCGGCAGCACCGTGGCCGCGCACCTGCCCGAGAAGGGCGCTGAGGGCACCGCGTTTCTTCGGGTCGCCCAACGCCAGCCCCGCGAGTTCCGGTTCTTCTACTCCTCGGAGCAGTTCGTCCCCAGCGAGGACGGCGGCGGTAGCGGCGAACCGGTGCGGGCGGGCACCTGGTTCGCGCCGCGCCCCTTCACCGTGGATGAGGCCGTCGACGTCGACGGCATGCTCGCCGAACCCAACAAGAAGACCGAGGACGCTCTTCCCGCACCGCTTCCCGCGGCGCCTGCCGGGTCGGGTCCGAAGAACCCGCTCGTCGTCGACGCGGTCATCGAGGCACTGCAGTCCACCGGGGTCGGGCCGCCGCGGCAGCTGTGGCTGCCGCCGCTGGGCGTGCCGCCGCCCGCCGACGACCTCGTGGCGCGGCTGCGCGGCAAGCCGTGGGACGTCGACTACGGCGACAACCCGGGACTGGTGTTTCCCATCGCCCTGGAGGACCGGCCCCGCGAGCACCGCCAGGACGTCTTCTGCCTGGATCTGCTCAGCGACAACGCGATGGTCATCGCCGCGCCCAAGCGCGGCGCCACCACCGCGATGATGACGCTGATCACCACCGGCGCCCTGATGTACCGCCCGGAACGGGTGCAGTTCTACTGCATCGCGGCCAGCGGCCCGCAGCTCGCCGGGGTGGCCGACCTGCCGCACGTGGCGTCGGTGGTGCCGCACTTCGACGCCGAAGGCGTCAACCGGGTGTTGGCCACGGTCGGCAAGATCGTCGACGACCGCGAACGTCTCTTCGCCGCCCGCGGTTTGGACATGATGATGGTCCGCCAGGCCAAGTTCGGGCCGCGCCCCCAGGACATCGGCGTAGAGGGCGGCGACATCGTCGTGGTGATCGACGGGTGGGCGAACTTCGCCGAGGCCCATCCCAAACACGTCGACACGGTCGCCAAGCTGTTGCGCGCCCGCAACTACGGGGTGCGGGTGGTGCTCACCCACACCAGTCACCTGTCGGGCATGCGCACCAACATCCGCGCGGAGACGACGCAGAAGCTCGAGTTGCGCCTGACCGATCCGCGCGAGACCGAGGTGCCGCGTGTGGACAACGTCAATAAGGCGCGCGAGGTGCCCGACGAACCCGGCCGCGGCCTCAGCCCGGCCGGCTTCCACCTGATGATCGGGGTGCCGGAGCTGGCCGAGCAGCCCGGCGGCCGCGTCGAGGTCCGCGGCATCGCCGGCGTCGTGCGCCGTGTCGCCGGGGTGGGCAAGGTCGCCGAGGTGCTGCGGCTACCCGAATCGGTGGCCATGGAGGACGTCATGGCGCTGGTGGATCCGACGCTGCCGCGGCACTTGGTGCCGTTCGGGCTGTCGGAGACGACGATGGGCCCGGCCTACACCAACTTCGCCGAGAGCCCGCACATCGTGGCGGTCGGGCGGGCACAGTCGGGCCGCACCAATTTCGTGCGGGTGATGATGCGCTCGATCATGGCGCGCTACTCGCCCGAGGAGGCCACGATCATCCTGGTCGATCCGCGCCGGCGCTCGGTCGGCGTGGTGCCCGACGAGTGGTTGTCGCGCTACACCTACGCCGTCGGCGACATCAAGGGGGTCATCGACAGTTTGTGCGGGGTGCTGGCCCAGCGCCAACCGCCGCCGGACGCGAGTCAGCAGGAGATGCTGACCCGCAAGTTCTGGAGTGGGCGGGAGTTCTTCCTCGTCGTCGACGACATCACGTCCTGGAACACCATGGACAATCCGCTGACCAAACTGGCGCCGTTCGTCGAACAGGCCGACCAACTCGGGCTGCACATCGTCGCCGCCGCCGACATCCGCAACTGGAGCTTCCAGTCCACCGGCCCGGGCGTGCTGGGCCGCATCGTGGGGTCGCTGTCCCCGGTGGTCATCCTCGACGGCCGCCGCGACAACGGGCAGATCATCAGCGGTGTGTTCGCCGAACCGCAGCGACCGGGCAAAGCGATCTATGCGACACCGTCGGGCACCGAGGGCGTGCTGGTGGGGTGGTCGCCCCCGCCGCGGCCGATCGCTTCGGCCGCCGCGCCGTCGTCGCGCCCGCCGACATAACTCTGCTGTGAAAATTTGGTGCAGCAACCCCGCGCCGAACGTGCTTACACTAACTTCAACACGAACCACACCCTGGGAAGGCAAATAACATGAGTGGAATCATCGGCGTCGACTCGCCTTTGCTCGGATTGGCCGCGGCGATCGAGGCGGCGGGTTCCGGGGTAATGGGCGGCGCGGCCGCCGGCGCGGCTCCGACCGTGGCAGCCGTGCTCCCGCCCGGTGGCGACATGGCGTCTGCCGCAGCTGCCGCCGGCCTCAACGCCCGCGGCGCGGCGGCGCTGGCCATGATGACCGAACTGGCGACCGTTCGCTCGCTCTTTGCCAGCACCATCGGCGTCAACGGGGTCAGCTATGCCGCGCAGGACGCCATCAACCAGGCCACGCTGGCGCTCTAACCACACGGCTACGCGAGGACAGTAAATGCCGGGATACGGGGATTCGGCCGCCAATCCGCCCGAGGTGAACTACTGGACGCTCATGACGGGCGACCACGCCGCCTCGGCCGCGGCGGCGCCCGCGGTCGGCCAGGCACTCGCCGACATCCTGGCCACCGAAATGGCGCAGCTCAGCAGCAACGCCACGATGACCGCGACGGTGGGCTGGCAGGGGGTCGGCGGTACGGCGATGACGCTGTCGGCGGCGCAGCTCGCGCAGATCATGGGAATGGCGGTGGCGTGGCTGCAGCAAGGCTCGCTGCAGGCCGCCGAACTCGTGCAGGCCTATCAGACCGCATCGCAGGGCATGATCCCCGGACCGGTGTGCACCACCAACCGCACCACCCAGGCCGGGCTGGTGGCGACGAACTTCCTCGGGATGAACCAGCCGGCCATCACCAGCCTCGACATCGCTTACGGCGAGCACTGGACCCAGAACGCGACAGTGATGGCCGCCTACCAAGCGGTCGTCACCGCAGTCCTTGCCGCACTGGCGATTCCGCCGCCGTTCGCGCCGCCGACCGCCAACCCGGCGGCCGCAGCCCTCTCCAGCGCGGCGGAGGCCGGCGTCAGCGCGGGCGCCAACTCGCTGCAGAGCGGCTTCCAGGGCATGAGCGAGACCGCCAACGCGTCCGCCCCAGCAGCGCAGACCACCGCCGGGACCGCCACCGAGGGCATGTCGTCGATGTCGTCGATGATGGGGATGCCGATGCAGATGGCCGGACAGTTCGGTCAGATGTTCGGTCAGGCCCCGCAGATGCTGGGGCAGGCACCGCAGATGCTCAGTCAGGCGATGCAGATGCCCATGGGCATGCTGGGCCAGCTGTCGAGCGCTTCGGGCCTGGGCGGCACCGACGCGGCCGAGAAAGCCGCGCTCCAGCAGGGCGCACTCGCACCGGGGATGGCGGCCGCCGGAATCGGCGGGGCCGGAGGCGGCGGTGGCGGAGGCCTCGGCGCCGGCGGTGGGGGAGCGATGCCGACGAGCAGCTACACCCGCCCGGTCAGCAGCTTCGCGACACCCTCCTCGCCCAAGCTGCCCGCCGAG
Organism: Mycobacterium sp. GA-2829; assembly: GCF_001499965.1. Lineage (GTDB taxonomy): Bacteria > Actinomycetota > Actinomycetes > Mycobacteriales > Mycobacteriaceae > Mycobacterium. Next base: position 37,073 of record NZ_LQIT01000014.1, on the reverse strand, counting down.
TTCACCGGGGCCGCACCGGCCGCGGAATTCACCGCCGGCAGCACCCACGGCTCCGGCGGCGCCGGCGGCGGCCTCTACGGCGCGCCCGCCGCCATGGCCAACCGCGACGGCGGAGGCAACGCCGAGCAGCGGCCGAACCGGACCATGCAGCTCACCGCACGACCGGGGATCGACAGGGGGGACAGGTAGCCAAAATTGGTGCACGAGGGCCCCTTTCGGTGCCCCTAGAGTCGAAGACAGCCATTCATCACCACGACTGAAGGACCACACCATGACACAGAACCGCGTTGGAGAATCCGAACTCTACGACACGGCCAACCGGCTCGACGAGCTGAAGTTCCGCGCCATCGACACGCTCAACCGCTACATGAACCACAGCACCGATGTGCATTCCAGCGGCGTCCTGCAGGGCAGCGCGGGCGGCACCAACGTCGTGACCGCCGAAGAGATCAAGAACGCGCAGGACAAGATCTCCGACCGCTGGGATCAGGTCATCCAGGTGCTGCGCGAGAGCACGTCCGGCTTCGTCGACCAGGACTCGCAGAACGCCTCGAACATCGCCAGCGTCGCCAGCGATCTGCGCTTCACCTAACCACCCGTCCACCCCTCACACGAAAAGAGAACTTTCATGTCTGATCCGATGATCAAGTACGACAAGGCCGGCCTCGCCGATTACACCCACGGGCTGAGCACCTACAGCAGCGAGCTCGACGACATCGCCCAGCAGGCGATGAACATCCTCGGCGGGATCAGCGAGTACTTCTCCACCGACAACGCGTCGGTGTCCTACGCCCAGGTGCAGCAGATGATCAACGAGGGCATCCAGCAGGGCAAAGAGGTCATCTTCCGCCACGGCGACGCGGTCAACACCTCCTCGGAGGAATTCACCGCCCGCGACATCTCGGCCGGCAACTCATTCGGCGCCATCTAGAGCACTTGCGGCTTCACGCCGTCCCCGAGTGGGGGTCAGCCGCCCGGTTGGCCCCCACTTCGCCGTGACCACCCCTCGGAGGAGGTGACCTGATGCCGTTGACGACAACCGTCGAGGGCGTGTGGGCGCTGCAGGCGTTGCTGGGTATCGAGTCGATGCCAACGGCGTTGCGGCTCAAGCCCTTCATTCCCTCAGTGCATCAAGACCTGGTGGTCGAGACCACCGCCGGCCCGGTGCCCCTGCAGCAGACCGCGGAGTACCTGAGCCTGGCCCACGCCGGCGTCATCGACGACCGCGGGCGTGTCGACGACGTCGTCCGTGACTGGATGACGGTGATCGGGCGTGCCGATCGGCAGGTCATGCTGGTGGTGCGGCGCCCGGACGGCGAACTCACCAACGCCGACGGCAGCCGTACCCCGACCGTGCACGAGCGAGTGCTGGTGGTGTGCCGACACAAACGCTGGATGGCGATGATCGCCCGTGACGGCCACGAGATGGTCATCGACGCCGTGGGCGAATCCGACGACCCTGCAACACAAATGGCATTGATGAGCCAGCCGATTCTCGCGGCGTTCGGCGATGCCCCGCCTGCCGACATCGACGGCATCAACATCCCGGCCGAGCTGCTGCAGACCACGATGGAGCGCTGCGCCGGGCACGGCCGCCAAGCCGTGATCGCCGCCATGGGCCGACTGGGCCTGCAACCCGCCCAGGCCGAGATCGTCGCCGCGGCAGCGCGTCCCGACGAATCGGCGATGGCGGTGGTGTCGGTCATCGACCACGGCATCAGCTATACGGTGCACGACCGGGTACTGACCGTCGCCGACACCGAGTACGGCCGGGTCAGCTTGAGCACGACGGCGTCGGCCGACGGCAAGAAATGGATGAGCATCTGGCCGACCCACCGCGATGCGCTGCAAACCGATCTGGCGGATCTGCTGGCCACGCCGCGGGCGGCGTAACGGGCGCGCCTGACCTGCTCAATCACGAATGTCGGGGGTGTGAAAATTAGTGCGGATTTGGGTACCGGAGTGCCGGTAGGGTTTGCTCCATGGCGCTGAACCTCACGTCGCGGCTGCAAGTGACGGCCCACTACTTCTGGAACCGTCGCAACGCCGCCGCGCTCAGCCACCACGGGGTGCGCCTGGAATACGATCCCGAGCAACGCCGCAGTGCCGCACTGATTTTGGGGTTCACCTTCACCCTGCTGGCGGTCGCGTTGATGTTCCTACTGTCATGGTTCAAACCAGCAGGGCAAGTCGGCAAGTCCGACATCCTCGCCGACCGCGACACCGGCGCAATCTATGTGCTGGTGGACGGGCGGCTGCACCCGGCGCTCAACCTGACCAGCGCCCGCCTCGTCGCCGGGCAGGCCAACAACCCGACCTTCGTCAAGGCGAATGAGCTGGCAAAGTACCCGCAGGGCCCCACAGTCGGGATCGTCGGCGCCCCCGCGGCGATGCCCATCCGCGGCGGCGGCGCCTCGCAGTGGACGGTGTGTGACACCGCGCCGGTAGCGACCCCGACCAAGTCGGCCGGGACCACGCCGGTCGTCACGGCGATCGCGGGGCCGCTCACCGTGGGACAGCGCTCGGCGCCGTTGGCGATGCCGCGCGCCATCCTGGCCACTTACAACGGGAAGTCCTACGTCATCTGGGACGGGCACCGCTCCGAGATCGACCTCGGCAACAAGGCTGTCGCGCTGGCCCTTGGTGTCGATTCAGCGTCCCCGCAACCGATCCCGTTGTCCAAGGCGCTGTTCGACGCGATCCCGGCGACCGATCCGCTGGTGATCCCCGCGGTGCCGCGCGCCGGGGAACCCGCCCCGTGGAACATCGCACCGGGCGCGGTGATCGGCTCGGTGCTCGAGGCGCGCGACCTGCAGCAGCAGGGCGGCACCACGCTGTATGTGGTGTTGCCGAACGGGATCCAACGGATCTCGCCGTTCGTGGCGACGCTGCTGCGGTCGGCGAACTCGTACGGCGACGTCGCACCCATCGCGGTCGCACCCGACAAGCTCGCGCCGCTGCCGGTGGTCGACAGCCTGCCGGTGTCGTTCTATCCGAGCACCCGGCTGCAGCTCGTCGACACCACCGTCGAGGGCACCACGTGCCTGACGTGGGCCAAGGGCGCCACCGACCGGTCCGCCGACATCGCCGTGCTGTCCGGCCAGGGCCTGCCGATCCCGGTCGGCGCCGACAACCAGGTGCTGCGGCTGATCAAGGATGTGCGCGACCCCAACGCGGTGGAAGCCGACCAGGTGTACATCGGCAGGGGCGCCACCAACCTGGTCACCGTGACCAGCGCCGCCCCGACCGCGGGGAGCCGCGAATCCCTGTGGTGGCTCTCCGACCAGGGGGTGCGCTACGGGCTCGAACTCAACGACGAGTCGCTCAAAGCCCTCGGCGTCGCGCCGGCCAACGCGGCACAGGCCCCGTGGCCGCTGATCCGGGTGTTCGCTCCCGGACCGGCACTGAGCCGGCAGGACGCACTGACCCAGCACGACTCGCTGGCGCCGGTGGTGGGCGCCGAAGCGCTACCCGTGCAGGGCGGATCGTAATGCCTCCTCTGACTTTTCCGCACGACGGCGAGAACGACGACACGCTCGCGATAGGAAGTGGATTGTGACCGAGAAGAACAACAGCGACCTCACCGCGGCCCCGGAGGCCGGCGCACACCGCGGCGAGCCGACGCCGCCGACCGGGGCGCCGGTGCCGCCGGACATCCCGACCGGTCCTGACGCCGGGCCGGCCCGCCCACCCTCGGTCCTCGAGTACCTCAGCCGCCAGTACGAGGCGGGCGCGCCGACGCGCGACGGGTCACCCGAGGCGCCCGAGGCGCCCGAGGCGGCTGAGTCCGCCGAGCGCACCGACGCTGTGGCGCCGCCGATCACGACGCCGGGTGGGGGGTCGGTGAGTGGCCGGCGGCCGTCAGAATTGGTGCCAGAGGGTTCTGGGGTCGACGCGCTATCGGCTGGCGTGCCCGGTCAGGGTCGCGCGGTCGAGGCGTCGGCGCCACCCGCGCCCGAGGAAGAGGCCGGGAAGACGTCGGACACCGACATTTTCGACCGCAGCACCATCGCCACGCCACCCATGCACGCCTCGCAGCCCGCCGAACGCACCGCTGCGACCGAGGCGTTCGACCGGCGCGCGGTGCCGCCGCAGCCGCGGCCCGCCGACGGGCCCACCACATTCACGCCGCGGCCCGGCGACGAGGCGACCACCTTTACCCCCCGCCCCCCCGGGGTGGGGCGGCCCCAGGCCGACGAGGCGACCACCTTCACGCCGCGCTCGGCAACCCAGCCCGCGCCGCCCGGAATCCCCTCCCGTCCCTCGTATCTCGTCAACCCCGGGCATCGGCCGGCGCCGTGGGGCGCCGAGGTCCAACAGCAACAGCGCCCGCCCACCGCGCCGCCGTACCCGCCCGGGCAGCCCGGCCAGCCGCAGCCCTACGCCGAACCTCCGATGACCGCACCGGGGGCGGGCAGCTGGTCGTATGTCGAGCAGATCCGGCCCAGCGAACTGGTGCCCACCCGCAAGATCCCGCCGGGGCGCGGCTGGCGCCGGGTGGTGTACCGCGGGTCCTTCAAGCTGATCAACCTCGGCCGTTCCCCCGACGAACGGCGCCTGGCCGAACTGGAGACCAAGATCCGGTCGCTGCTGCGTGGGCACTACAAGATCGGTGTGGTCGGCAAGGGCGGCGCCGGGAAAACCACCGTCGCCGCGTGTGTCGGCTCGATCTTCGCGCAACTGCGCCAGGATGACCGGGTCGTGGCCGTCGACGCCGACATCGCGTTCGGCAAGCTGGGCAGCCGCATCGACCCCAACGCCGCCGGTTCCTACTGGGAGTTGGCCGCCGATCAGCACCTGCACACGTTCTCCGATGTGCGCTCGCGGGTGGGCAACAACGCCGCCGGGCTGTTCGTGCTGCCCGGGGAGATGGCCACCGCCCGCCGACGGGTCATCGACCCCAACATCTACCGGGCGGCGACCGCGCGGCTGGACAACCACTTCACGCTGTCGATCATCGACTGCGGGTCGGCGATGGACACCGCCGTCACCGCCGAGGTGCTGCGCGACCTCGACGCGCTGATCGTGGTCACCTCGCCGTGGGTGGACGGCGCCGCCGCAGCGGGCCAGACCATGGACTGGTTGGCGCACAAGGGGTTCACCGCGCTGCTGCACCGCACGGTGGTGGTGATCAACGACTCCGACGGGCACGTCGACAAGAAGACGCGCGCGCATCTGGCCGAGCAGTTCAGCAGCCGCGGTCAAGTCGTGGTGCAGGTGCCGTTCGATCCGCACCTGCGCCCGGGCGGGGTGATCGACGTGGACAACGAACTCGACGCGGTCACCCGGCGGAGGTTCATCGAGATCGCCGCGGCGATCGCCGAACACTTCCCGACCACCACCGACGGCCCGCAGGACCGCCGATGACCGCACTGCGCCCCGCCCAGTCCGCGCCCGGTCTGCTGCCCGCCGAGGCGCCGCTGGTGCCGTCGTCGTGCCGGGTGTCGGTGCTCGTCGGCGACTCCCACCAGATCGACCTGGTGCTGCCCGCGGCGGTGCCGCTGTCGGCGCTGGCCGACGCCACCCGCGACACCGTCAACCGGATCTTGCGGACCCGCGGTGAGGACGAGTTGCCCCGCGCGGCCTATGAATTCGCCCGGGTGGCCGGGATGACGGCGTTGGCGCCGGAACTGTCGTTGGCCGCCCAAGGCGTCAACGACGGTGAACTCCTCGCGCTGGCGCCGGTGCGGGTCGCCGAACGCTACGGCCCCAACATCGAGAACGTCTCCACCGCGCTGGCCCGGTGGGCGTCCGAGCACTTCCCGGTCGTGTCGGCGCGCGACGCCGTCATGGTCGCGGCCGGTTTGACCGCGACCGCGCTGGCGGTCGCGTCGATCGTGGTGTGGCGGCTGCGCTGGGCCAGCGACGGCAATTGGGTGCCCACGGTGGTGTTCGCCGCGACGGCGGTCGCGTTGATCGTGGCGGCGGTGGTGTGCGCGCGGACCAGCGCGCCGCGGGTGATCGTCGACGGCAGCGCCTGGGCGGGTCTGGCGGCGGCGGTGCTGGCCGCCGGGACCGGCCCGCACGGCGCGAGTCCTGGTGCGCCGCATGCGTTCCTGGCGTCGCTGGTCGCGGTCATCGGGGTGCTCGGCCTGGCCCGGGCCACCGGCCGCTACCAGACGGTGACCGCGTTGATCGTCACCGTCGCGGCGGCCGGGTTCGGTACGGCGACGGTGCGGATGTTCTTCGACGTGCCGGGTCAGCGGATCGCGATCGTCATGCTGATCGCGGTGCTCATCGCCGCGCGGGCCGCCCCCACGCTGGGGCTGTGGATGGCGAAGGTGCCGCGGCAGAGCTTCGGGTCGATCACCGGCCGGGACCTGTTCAGCCGGGCGCCGGGACAGCCCGAGGACACCGTGTCCCCGGTGGAGTCGGCGCCGCACGACGTGACGTTGAGCGGCGAGCAGGTCGCCGAGGTGGCTCGCCGCTCCAACCGGGTGCTCACCGGGGTGCTGCTGGGCACCGGCGCCGTTGGGTTGGTGTCCGCGTGGTTCGCCGTCGCCCCGGGTGCGGGCAGCCAGTGGCCGCCGGTGACGGTGGTCGCGGTGGTCGCGCTCATCCTGGTGTTGCGGGCGAGGGCGTTCCGGGACCGCAAGCACGCCATCACCGTGGTGTGCGCGGCGTCGCTGGCGATGATCAGCGTGCCCGCGCACTACGGGCTCGCGGCCGCACCCGATGCCACCGCCACCGGTCTGTTCGCGGCCGCCGGGGTACTGGCCGTCGCGCTGGCCGGGCTCGTCGTCGGCGCGACGGTGCCGTCGCACATCTTCTCCCCGCCGGTGCGTCAGGTGGTGGAGTTCCTCGAGTACATCCTCATCGTGCTGGTGGTGCCGTTCGCCGCCTGGGCGATCGGGCTGCTGCAGTACGTCAGGTACCACTGATGCGGGCCCGCGCCGTCGCGGCCGCCCTGGGCGCGGCCGCACTGTTCACCGCCAACCTGGCTGCCCCGCCCGCCGCGCTGGCGGTGGCCCCGCCGGTCATTGACCCGGGCGCGCTGCCGCCGGACGAAACCCCCGGCCCCACCGAGGAGATGAAGCAAAACCGGGTGTGCGCGTCACCGGTGGTCGTCGGTGACCCCGACGTGGCGCAGCCTCCGCCGGGCAACGCGATGCTCAACATCGCCGGTGCGTGGCAGTACTCGACCGGGGCGGGGGTCAGCGTCGCGATCGTCGACACCGGGGTGACCCCGAACCCGCGGTTCCCGGCGCTGTTCGCCGGCGGCGACTACATCATGGGGGCCGCCGACGGCGGGCTGAGCGACTGCGAGAGCCACGGCACCATCGTCGCCTCGATCATCGGTGCGGCGCCGTCGAATCCGGCCGACCGGCCCACGCCGCGGCCAGCCGGGGTGGGAGCCCCGCCGCCGCCGGGGAAGGTGCCCGCCAACCCGGCGCCGACGATCCCGCCGCCCCCGCCGCCGAAACCGTCGACGGTCACTGTGACCGCACCGCCTCCACCTCCGCCGCCGCCTGAGGAGCCGCCGCCACCGCCGCCGCCGGGCACGCCGCCGGCCGCCGGCGACGCGGCCGGGCCGCAGCCGCTGGTGCCGGGCCCGCCGCCGGGCGGGCCGGACGGGGTCGTCGGGGTGGCCCCGGACGCCACCCTCATCTCGATCCGGCAGTCCTCGGTGGCGTTCGGCCCAGCCCGGCCGACCGCCCAGGACATGGAGCAGCGCCGCAAGGCCGGCGACGTCAACAGCCTGGCCAAGGCGATCCGGCACGCCGCCGACCTCGGCGTGAAGGTCATCAACGTGTCGTTGGCGTCGTGCATCAACGCCGCGGCGCCGATCAACCAGGACGCTCTGGGTGCTGCGGTGCGCTACGCGGTGGTCGAGAAGGACGTCGTGATCGTCGCCGCCGCCGGCAACAAGGGCGGGTCGGCGGCGGGATCGCAGAACGACTGCGGGCAGAACCCGGCGTTCAATGCCTTGAACCCCAACGATCCCCGCGACTGGGCCGGGGTGCGCACCATCGTCACCCCCGCCTGGTACTCCGACTACGTCCTCACCGTCGGGGCGGTCACGCCGGACGGGCAGCCGCTGCCCGACAGCATCAACGGGCCGTGGGTGTCGGTCGCCGCGCCCGGCTGGCGGATCATGGGGCTGTCCAACACCAACGGCGCGGCGGTCAACGCGCTGCCCGACAAGGATCCCGGTATGGGGGCGGGGCTGTGGGGCACCAGCTTCTCGGCCGCCTATGTCTCCGGGGTCGTCGCGCTGGTGCGGGCCAAGTTCCCCGAACTGACCGCCCGCCAGGTGATGCGCCGCATCACCGAGACCGCGCACAACCCGGCCCGCGGGGTGGACAACCAGGTCGGCTTCGGGGTCGTGGACCCGGTCGCCGCGCTCACCTTCGACGTCTCGCCCGGGGAGGCCAAGCCCACCGAGCGGCTCACCACCGACCTCTACGTGCCCCCGCCCCCGCCGGGGCCGGATATGCGGCCCCAGCACACCGCGCTGATCGGCGCGGGCGGGGTCCTGCTCGCCGCCGCTGTGGTGTTCGGGATCGTGGCGGTGCGCCGGAGGATGTCGTGAAGGCCCGCACGGTCGGGGTGCGCGCGGCGCTGCCCGTCGTCATCACCGGCGAGATCGTGGCGCTGGCCGCGTTCAGCCTGCTGCCGCGGCTGTGGCCCGGCTGGTACATCCCGGCTGCGGTCACCGCGGTCGTGGTGGTGCTGATGCTGATCACCGTGCATCGCCGCAACCTGCCGCAATGGGTTGCTGCCCTGCGGCGTTGGCGGCGGGTGCGGTCGCGGCCGGTCGAGGCGGCGGCCGCGGTCGACGTGCCGCACGGCAACCTGGTGTGCGGGGTGCGCACCGACGCCTACGAGGCAATCACGATGGTGGAGGTGACGGGGCGGGCGTACCAGCCGACCTTCCTGCGGGGGTCGACGGTGTCGCTGACGACGAATCTGCTTCCGCTGCAGGTGCTCACTGATCTGCTCGATCAGCCCGGGGTGTTGCGGCTGGCCGGGATCGACGTGGTGTCCTCCGGGCAGCGGGTGCGCCGCGCCAGCGGGTATCCGCCGCTGTACTCGACGCTGCTGGCCGACCGGCCCGCCGCCGGGCAGCGCACCACGCGGCTCATCGTGCGGGTCGATCTCGTCGACTCCGTGCCCGGGCTGGCGTACCGCACGTCGGTCGGCGCGGCCGCGGCCGCCGCCACCGAACGCATCATCAATGCGTTGCTGCAGCGCGGGATTCGCGCCAGTGCGCTCAACGCGGCTGAGTTGGATGCCGCGTTGGACGAGTTGGGCGCGGGGCTGGCCGAGGCGCCGGAGCCGCCCACCCCGGAGGCCGACGAGCCGGAGACTCCGGACGCCGAGGACGGCGTGCGGACACCGGCACTGGCCGGCGCCGCTGTCGGGGGTACGGGAACTGCCGGTGGCGCTGCGGGTCGTCCGGCGCGGCGCGTGGACGTCGGATGGCACACCGTCAACGCCCATCCCGGGCACCTGACGACCTACTACTACTCGCCCGAGGACATCACCACCGCCAACCTCAACCACATGTGGTCACTGCGCAGCGATCACGTGGTGCAGCTGATCAGCCTGCGCAAGAAGCGGCGCGCCAACCTCGATGGCAGTGGGCCGGTGATGGTGTCGGCGATGGTGCGCACCGAAGAGCCGCAGCGCCCGCAACAGCCACCCACCCTGTGCCTGAACACGCTGCCGGGGGACCAGTTCGCGGCCGCCCTGCGCGCCGCGCCGACCGCCCGGCCGCGGCTGCGACTCCCGGAACGCGCCTTGGAGGATGATCCCGGGGAGCTGGCCATTCCGATCGGGTCGACCGGCATCCTGGTCGGCGCTGCGCAGCAAGACAATCCGCGCACGCGACCGCCGATCCAGCGTGACGACCTCATCATGTGGTCGCTCACCGATCCGCAGCGCGCCACCCGGATCGTGATGGACACCAGCGACTTCTACATCCGGCAGTTGCTGGTGCGGGCCGCGGCGGTGGGGGAGCGGATCGCGATCTACACCAGTCAGCCACGGCGGTGGGAAGCGTTGTCGCAGCCCATGATCGCGGTGATGGACCGCGGCCGCGCGCCGGACTTCGTGCCCAGCATCATCGTCAACGACCGGGCCAGCACCCCGCCCTCGGCCGGATTGGCGTCCACCGTCATCACCCTCGGGCGCGCCGAACGCGGGCCGGCGCCGGATCTGCGGTTCGTGCAGACCTCACCGACGTCGGTGCGGGTCAGCACGGTGCTGTGGAACCTCGACATCGCGATCGTGGCGTTCCGGCAGGAGCAGGGCTGGACGGGGGGTTGAGTGTGTGTTCCGAGTCTGTGTGCATCAGCTGGTAACGGAAGGGGTGTGCGGCCGCAGTAAGCATGGGTAATAGGGCGCCCCTCGTCGCTCCCGCGCAATAAACGCGCAGTAGGTCCGGGTGCGGAAACATTCCTAGGAAGACAGCTTCCGGTGACCACAATACCTGACGCCACCAATAGTGAAGTCGTACGCGATGTGTCAGTGTCAAGCGTGGCGAGCTGCGGTTACGGTGCCGACGAGCCCGATAACCGACCGTCAGAGCGATGGCAACGGCGGTCACCGAACCTGGCTTGGCAGGCATGCAATTCTGGTCCTCGATGATCAACAACTGCCTCCGGGAACGAAGCCGCAGTAGCCCACGTCCAATCAATTGCCCGGCCCGCTGCCTCTGCCTTCCTCACCTATAGGGCGGCGGGCCGTCTCTTCGACGCCAGGTGGGGCGGATCGCTCGTCAGCACCACAGAAGTAGGAGCTGAGTTCTTGTCACTACCGCAACCGCTTTGTCTGAGTTAAGGCAGCAGATGGGATCCATGCCGTGCAATGATGCGCCCATGACCGCGACCAACCTGGCGACCTAACCCCTCGCCTGATCGCTCAACGCCTGACAATCGACGAGCTCGATCAGGTCAACGGCCTGATTTCTGAGGGCGTCGATGTCTATATGCACTTGTTTGACCTCCCGCACGAGAAGCACGCCCCTCGCATCAAGTCGGTGTCGGGCTGGATATTAGACGCGACCGAGATCACCGTTGTCTTCAGTGAAGCCGTTCTGCCCGCGAAAAGGGTCACCCGCGACGACGAAGTGACCGCGTATTACCTGCGGCCCTTCAATCCCGCTTCATGAGTACGATATTCGACGACATCGAACGACGCGACCGTTCGCCGGCCCTGCACACCGAAGACTCGTTCAGCTTTCTGAATCGTGTGGCAACGCCGGAATGGCAGCGGGTTCGCGAGCTGGTAGACGCTTGGTATCGCGACTACCCGGAGGCTTCTCAGACTGATCTGCGAGGCCGCTTTCGCGACTCAGACGCCGCTCAGCATTATGGAGCGTGGTGGGAACTGTACGTTTACACTCTCTTTCGCCGACTGGGTTACGACGTAGCCATCCACCCCGCTCTGTTAACGACCACTCGACAGCCGGACTTCCTAGTGTCCCGCGGTGAGACCGCCATGTACGTGGAATGCGTCGTTGCGCTTACGCGGATGGGGACGATCAGCGGCGATGGCGGCGGCGAACGGTCGTGGGGGCCTTGCCCCCATGTAGTGGACACGGGATTTGTGGTTATGCGGCTTCGGGCAGCGTAGCTGGCGTCAGGTTCCTTTCGTAGGTGGCGGGGCTGGAATGACGGCAGTAGGAGTGCCGTCGTGTGGTGTTGTAGCGGGCCAGCCACCGGAAGACCTCGCGGCGGCAGGCCGCCGTGTGGCCAGCAGTCACGGTTTTGCAGGATCTCGCGTTTGAGGGCGGCGTTGAACGATTCGGCCAACGCGTTATCGGCACTTGACCCCACCCCGCCCATCGACTGGGTGACCCCCAGATCGCGGCAGAGGTTCGCGAAATCCCTTGAGGTGTACTGAATTCCATGATCTGCATGGAATATTGCACCGGCTAGTGAACCCCGCAGTGCAGCAGCGGCTTTGAGCGCATCGGTGACCAGTTCGGTGCGCATGTGATCGGCGATCGCCCACCCGGCGACTCGCCGTGAACAGCAGTCGATCACCGTGGCCAGGTACAGGTTGCCGCCGGTCGCCACTGGCAAGTAGGTTGTCACCGACGTAGCGGGTGTTGATCTGCGCGGCGGTGAAGTCGCGTTTGAGCAGGTCGGGGACCTTCTGGCTGGCCGGGTCCGCCACGGTCGGCTGGACCCGCCGTCGGCGGCGATAGCCGGCGATCCCCGCGCTGCGCATCACCCGGGCCACCCGCTTGTGGTTGACCCGCTCACCGTCGGGAACACCGTCGTTGAGCTCGGCGGTAATCCGCGGCGCCCCGTAGGTGTTGTCCTCGTCGTGGACGGTGCGGATACGGGCGCCCAGCGCCTCGTCAGCGGCCTGGCGGGCCGCTCGACCGTCAGCACCGGCCAACCAGGCGTAGAACGACGAACGCGCAACCTCGACGACGGCGCAGAGCCACTTCACCTCGAAGGCGTGCAGGTGTGGTCGGCGACGAACTGGAAGCGGCTCACCAATTCGTCTCCCCGGCGAAATACTTCGCCGCCGAACGCAAGATGTCACGCTCGGTGGACAACCGAGCCTCGGTGGCGCGCAACGCCTTGACCTCGCTGCGGAGGCGGGCCAGCTCCTGCTCAGGGCTCTCCGCCCCTAGCGCAGGCTCGGCCACGACGACACCGCGGCGGTGCCGAATCGGCACCCCGGCCGACTTGCACCACGCCGAGAGCGTCGCCTCGCTGACACCGAGCTCGGCAGCGATCTGCGTGATCGTCGCGCCCTCGGTGTCCCGGTACAGCGCGACCGCGTCACGCTTGAACTCATAGGGGTAATTTTTCCTTGCCATCGGGTTGGATCATCTCGCTTCCCCCAGGACATTCCTGGGATTGAACGTGTCCAACACACGGGGTCAAGTCCCAGCGGTGGATGGCCGAGACCGGTGGCAGCGAAGAGGACTATTTCATCGATGCCAACGCCGGCTGGCACCACGCCACCTGGGGAACCCGGCTGGCAGCCCGGATGACATCGCCGATGCCATCACATTCCTGGTCTCCGAGCGCGCCGGCTACGTCAACGGGGTGCTGTTCAACGTCGACGGCGGTTCCGAGTACCTCTAGATCGGCCACCCCGTATCTACCTCCCGCGGCGTCAGTTCGTGGGATGATGGGTCATCATGCGAAGCGGCGCTCCACGCCGAGGTTAACCGATGGCCGACGATCATCACATCCATTCGACCGCAGCTGATTCGGACAAGGCCGGCGTCGGGCGCGGACAGTTCCGGTGGCCGCCGAGTGTGGGTGACGACGAGCTCGGTGAGGCCGAGGTGCTGTTGGATCTGCTGCATCCGCAGCGGTTCCGGCCCGGTGAGCAGATCTTCACCGAACGGCTCCCCGGCGACCGGGTCTACGTGAGTCAGACCGGCCTGGTCAAAGTCAGCAAGCGCGGTGTCGGGGGCCGGAGCAACCTGGTGGCCTTTGCCGGGCCCGGCGATATCATCGGCGAACTGTCGGTCTTCGACCCCGGGCCCCGGACGAGCACCGTCACCGCTGTCGGTCAGGTCGACGCGGGATGGCTGGACCGCGGGGCGATCCGCCGGTGGATGGCCCAGCGTCCGACGGCCGCGTACCTGCTTCTGCAGTTAACGCCAACTCAAGCGCCGGCACGATCAGTTCGCCGACCAGCGGGTGATCGACGTGCATGTTCGGGTGGCACGTCAATTGTGCGATTTTGCCGCACGATTCGGCACGGACGTCGGCGGTAGGGCGACGGTGCCGAACCTGAGTACTGCCGAACTGGCAGATCTGGTAGGGAGCCCGGAACCCGTCGTGATCGACGCGCTGAACGACTTTCAGCGCCGCCACTGGGTCGAGGTGCGTTCGGGCACCGCGGTTCCGGTTGATCCGGAGCAACTTGCCCGCGCCGTCGGCACACCCCAGTGACCACGCCGGAGTGGCACCCGAGGACGCACCGGTGCGCACCTACGCCGTCTCGACCGCATCACGATGTTGCGCCGCCCCGAGCACCAGTTCGCTGAACTCCTCGAAAATCGTTCTGATCCGCTCGCCCGACAGACGCCGCATCTGCGCCCCGATCAATGTCGCAAGTGCCAGATCGGCGTACGTGGCCGATCTTCCCGCCGGGATGCCGTGGCCCTCGAATGCCGAACGCAGACCGTCATAGCGGATCCGGTCGACCCGCCGCTGGGCACGCGCCACCCGGGAATCGGTTGCACTCCAGGCACGCAGCGCAACCTCGGCGCCGTGCCGCAGCGTGGACGCCATTTCCGCTTCGCGCTTCAGCATCACCCGCAAATCACCGATGTGCACACTCTCGTTGATCAGTTCGTGGCTGTACTGAAGCTCCCAGTGACACAGCAGCCCGTCGACGAATTCGTCGAAGTTGTCGAAATGGTGGTAGAACGCGCCCCGGGTGATGGCCATGTGTTCGCACACTGCGGAGGCCGTGAGACCGGAAGTACCCTGCCGATCCAGTATTTCGAACGCCGCGTCGTAATAGGACGCCACTCCCCTGCGCGCCATCGGTCACCTCGCATCGCGGTTGGAACCCATTGACCACAAACTGTACACCCCTGTACAGTTTGCAGGCATCCGATCGAGGAGACGCTCATGGCAAACACCCTTGCGCCCCAGGAGTTGAGCAAAGGCTTCATCGCCAAACCACCCCGACCGATCGTCTGGCTGGCTGTCCTCGGCGGTCTTTTCCTGCTGCTGGAAGCGTGGGTGCTGACTCGCTGGATCACCTCCGCGGAGTTCCGTCCGGCCGCGGTCGGACCGGACCCGGTGCCGACGCACACACTGATCGCAATCCGGGTCATGGAGATCGGTGGAGTCATCCTCGCGATCGTGATGATCATCATCGCGTGGAGGTCGTCCCGGCGCGAGGGCCGACTGTCGTTGGAAGCGATCCTGATGATCGCCTTCGCCACACTGTGGTGGCAGGATCCCGGAATCAGTTGGGGCAGACCTGGTTTCTTCTACAATGCGCACTTCGTCAACATGAGCAGCTGGACCGGCTTCTTGCCCGGTGCCATCAACCCGACCGCATCCAGACTGCCAGAGCCACTGCTGTGCATGGGTTCGGCCTATATCTACGGCATCTTGCTGGCCGGCCTGTTCGTCGCGACGGTCATGCGGCGCACCAAGAGACGCTTTCCCGATATGCCGGTGGCCGGACTTGTGGCAACCGGCGTCGGGGCCGCCATGGTCCTCGATCTGATCGTCGAGGTCATCTTCATCCGGTTCGGCCTCTACGCGTACCCGACGACCATCCACTCATGGTCACTTTTCGCCGGGACACGCTGGCAGTTCCCCATCTACGAGTCACTGTTGTGGGGGCCGGTGTGGGCCGCCGCGGGGATGCTGCTCTACTTCCGGGATGACAAGGGGCACACCTTCATCGAGCGCGGTGTCGACCGCATACAGAGCGTGACGTGGCAGCCGGTCATCCGGATTCTCGCGGTTGTGGCATTCATGAACATCGTTTACGCCGTCTACAACGTGGCGATGATCTGGACAACGTTCCAGGCCGGCCCGATGCCCAGCGACATCCCCAGCTACTTCGTCGCCGAACAATGCGGGGCCGGGACCGACTACGCCTGCCCGTCACCGGATGTGCCGATACCATTGCCCGGCTCCGGACCGACACGATGACGCAGTTCACATCGCCACCGCATGACATGAGGAGCACACGATCTTGACGCGGCCATTCTATGTACCTGCCGAACGCGAGGACGAAGTCTTCCGCGCCGCTTACGACGCCGGCCTGCCGATCCTGCTGAAAGGTCCCACCGGATGCGGGAAGACACGATTTGTGGAAGCCATGGCCCACGCAGTCGGACGTCCGCTGATCAGCGTGGCCTGCCATGACGATCTTTCCGCTGCCGATCTCCTCGGCAGATTCCTGCTCGAAGGCAGTTCGACCGTCTGGCAGGATGGTCCGTTGACACGTGCCGTGCGGGAAGGGGCCATCTGCTATCTGGATGAGGTGGTCGAGGCCCGAAGCGACACCCTCACCGTGATCCACGGACTCACCGATCACCGGCGGGCGCTGACCATCGAGCGCACCGGTGAAGAGCTGTCGGCCGCACCGGGATTCGGACTGGTGGTGTCCTATAACCCTGGCTACCAGAGCGTGCTCAAACAGCTCAAACCCTCGCTGCGCCAACGCATGGTGGCGATCGGGCTGAACTACCTGCCCAACGAAACCGAGACCTCGGTGGTCGCGACGGAGACCGGGTTGCCACGGGAACCGGCCGAGCGGCTGGTCGCCGTCGCTACCGCAATTCGCCGACAGCATCAACTCGGGTTGGCCGAAGTTGCGGGCACCCGCACTTTGGTGGCGGCCGCGCACTTGATGATGGCCGGGGTGGAGACCCGAATTGCCCTGAAACACAGCATCGTCGAGGTGCTTTCCGACGATGACGAGGCCGTCGAGGCACTCATGCAGATCGTGGACACGTTCTTCGTGCCCGAACCGGTCGGGTGAGGGTGGACGCCGACCCGGACACCCGGTACGGGCCGCTGGCGGAGATGTTGTGCGGCCAACGCATCCTCGTCGGCAGCGCGGATGCCGGACGTTCGGCACACACCGACGGATCGACGCTGTACCTGTCAGCGGACGGTTGCGCATCAGACCACCGTCTGGAGGTGATCGTCCAAAGCGCACTATTGGTTGCCGGCAGCCTGGCACCGGACATGTTGCGGGCGCTGGTCGGCCGGCCGGACCGCGCGCGACGGTATCTGCTGCTCGAGGTCAGCCGCTTCGCTACCGCCGGGCGGCTACCGTGGCGACTTCTGCCATGGTCCGAACTGTCCCTGCCGGCCACCGCGCACAGCACGTGTGCGCGTGAATCTCTCGACATGTCGCGGGATAAGGCTCTTCCCCCGGCGACGGACCCGCGGCTCGGTGAACTGAGACCCGGTTGGGCTCTGGCCCGGGGCGGTGTGCGTCCGCCGGGTTGGGTCGGCAGCCGCGATCTCACCCGCACGCCGCACGAACTGGAGTCCGGCCCGGAGCCCGACGACGAGACGCACAGCCAGGACATCCCCTCGGCACTGAGCTGGTACAACACGGGGCTGGACACCTCGAATCCGGTCTCCGAGCTGTTTCGCAAGATTCTGGGCACCCGGTCGGGGGGGCCAGCCCAGGACGGTGCGGGCGCCGAGATCGCAGTATCGGGGGCACGCGCCGGCAGTGGCGCACCGACATCGGGAAAGCCCTCGCGCTACCAGGTGGAGGCCAGCACACCCGGCGACAAGAGCCCCACGGTCGTCGCCCGGTGGACCTACCCGGAATGGGACAGCGCCCAGGGACGACTGCGTCCCAATTGGTGTCACGTCCACGAAGTACGCCCCACCACGAACATGTCCGATCACGTCGCCAGGCGGGATCTCCGCCGTGACACCGACCTCGAGCGCCGGGTCGCCGCGATCGGGCTCACTCATCGCCCGGTGCGTAGGCAGAACCAGGGAGACGAGATCGATCTCGACGCGATGGTCGACCTGGCGACCGACCAGCTCACGGCCAGCAGCGACCACGGCCCGGGCACCCATCACGACTATCGGCCCTATATCGGGGTCCGGCGCCGCCGTCGGGACCTCGGCGCCATGGTTCTGGTGGACATCTCCGGATCCTCCGCGGAGCTGAGCGCGGCACACGCCGCGGAATCGTCCAGTGTGGCGGCTGAACAGATCAGAACCGCCGCCACTCTCGCGACGGCGCTGCACCACATCGGTGATCGGATGGCCGCCATGGCATTTCACTCGATGGGCCGGGAATCGTGCCGTGCTTTGATGTTGAAGGACTTCAACGAGCACGGTGTGTTGCGCGGGATGCAGGCCCTCGCCACGCTGCAACCCTCCGGATACTCGCGTATCGGAGCCGGGATCCGGCACAGCTGCGCACGTCTGGTCGAGGGCGCGGGGACCAGGCACAAGCTGCTCATCGTGATATCCGATGGTGTTCCCTATGACACGGGCTACATCGGCCGCCACGCCGTGACCGACGTCAGGCACGCGTTGGACGGGTGCGCCGCAGCCAGGGTGGCCGTCTTGTGGGTGTGCCACGGCGACATGGCGCCAGAACTGGCAGATCATCTCGGCAACAGACCGTTCGCGTTGGGCAGCGCCCCGAGCCACGCCCAACTGAGAAGACAGCTACCGCAACTCATCGAGCGGTCGATTGCCTCCGCACACGACCCCGGAGGCCTGGTCAGCAGCCTGCTGAGGCGCTCCGGGTGACGCCGGGAGTTTCGAAGAACCGCGAGCGGTACCGGTCGGGGCTCACCATCCAGCGCGTCTTGAAACGCCGAGCCGCATAACTCGGGTCGTTCCAGCCCACCGCGCGGCCGGCAGCGGCCACTGTCGCATTCGTGGTGCGGAGCAGATGAGCCATCCGCTCGGCCCTGAGATGTTGGAGATAGGCCATCGGTGACCACCCGGTGTCTTCCTTGAACACGCGGGCCAGCTGCGATGGCGAAAGCAGCACGTGCTGTGCGAGCGTCCCCAGCCGCCACGGATGGTCGATCTCGGCCTGAAGCAGACCGATCGCCCGTTCGACGACAGGGCGGTACGATCCGATGTCGATCCCGTTGAGCGCCTGTCAAACCGGCTCTGCCAGAATCGGATTCGGATTCTCCACACCCGCCAGGGCGGACATTAACGCCGCGAACAGGTCGAACAACCGCGCCATCCGCGCCAGCGTGTGGGTCGGCGGCAGCAACGCGAGCCGATCGAGGATGTCGAGCACCGAACCAACAACTCGTTGCTCGAGCTGTAACGTCACGATGGGTTCGGGTGTCGTGGAGGTGTGCGCCAGCAGGGGCCCGATTCTCGGTAACGCTCCGAACCACGCCATATCGTTGATCAGCTGCCTCGACAAGTAGAGGTTCGTGAAGCTCATGTGGCCGTCCCGGATACAGTGCGTGCCACCCTTCCGGCGGCACCGCAATCAGCATCCCCGGGCCCATCCGGGTGGCGCCTGCGCCGGATACCTGGACTCCGGCTCCGTCGCGCACCACCGACAATGTGGCGTACTCCTGTGTGTGCGGCCTGACCGGGCGCGACAGGAACTGATTCTCGGCGGCGAACGCACTCGCTCCGAGTGGCAACACGTCGGCTTCCGTCATCGCCAGCATCGAGGACACCCTTTAACACTCTAACTTAGGTTAACTAACCTATTGTAGCTTGAGTATTGGCGGTGCGGCGTCCCGACGTTCAGGCGATGCGCCACCCCTTGGCCGCATAACGCCGATCGATGAACTGCGCGTAGCGGCCACCGAGCTGCTCCAACTGCTCGTGCGACCCACGCTCGACAATCCGGCCATCCTCGACGACGATGACCTGGTCGGCCATCCGGATCGTCGAGAGTTGATGGGCGATGACGATCACGGTCCGTTGTCCGCGCAGGCTCTCGAGTGTTTCGGCGATCAGCGCCTGGTTCTCCACGTCCAGGGCCGCGTTGGCTTCGTCGACCAGGAGGATCGGAGCATCTTCGGCCAACCCACGCGCAATCGAGATACGTTGGCGCTCACCACCGGACAGTCGGACTACGCCCTCGCCCACCGCGGTGTCCAGGCCATCCGGTAGCCGTTCGATGATATCGGTGACCCCGCGCGTTGCGCGACGGCGAGGATTTCGTCGTCGGTGGCGTCCGGCTTGCCGATCCGGATGTTGTCGGCGACGGTTCCCTGGAACAGGTAGGTGTCCTGAAAGATCTGCCCGATCTGTCCGGCCAGCCGCTGCTCGGATATCGAACGGACATCGACGCCGCCGACCAGCACCGCGCCCCCGGTGACATCGAAGAAGCGGGAGATCAGGCGCACGAGAGTAGATTTGCCCGATCCTGACGTGCCGATCACGGCGGTGACCGTGCCGGGCTCGACTCGAACGCTGACACCACGAAGCACGTCGGGACCGTCGGTGGCATAGCGGAAGGTGACATCGCGGAGTTCGACCGATGAGTCCCGCAGTCCGTACAGCAACACGTACGCCGCGACAGGGATACCCCACGCTGGGATCGCCAGCGCCGCGAACACCACCGCCTGCAGGTACTGGCGCCGCACCGGTGGCGCCTTTTCTCGGCCGTCCGTAAACCCAATCCCGGCGGAGACGACCGAAACCGCGCTGACCGCGGCAATGCCGTTGGCCGTCCAACCATTCGGCAGCACATTTGCGGCAGCGATGGCGGCGAGGACGACCATGAGCCACCAGAACGCGGCCGCGGAAATGCCGCCGTACGACTCATGCCGTACGGTACGGTCGCCCCGTATGCGGGTCAGTGACCGAACCTTTCCGCCGATCACCAGGTAATCGGTCGAGTAGTACGCCCGCCACACCGCGATCGCCGTAATGACCGCGAACGCCGCCACGGAGGTACCAATCCCGCGGTGCTGCAACGCGATTACACCCAACGCCCCGCCGCCCAGGATGCCGATCCAATACACGCGCCGCTCCATCCGAACGTCATCCAGACGGAACAACGCCACCACGGTCACCGCCCAGACCGCCACCGCGGCCAGCAGCACGATCCGCGACCAGCCCGGCGGCGGCGCCACCTGCGAGACCTCGAGCGCAAGGGTCACTTGGTCGCCCAGTTGTACATCGCCTCAGCGCCCTGCTCGCCATACTTGCCGCCGACGTACGAGCCGATCGCGCCGAGGATCAGGGCGCCGGGCGGGCCGAAGAAGATCCCGCCGACTACGGCGCCGCCCGCGGCTAAAGCTGTTCCACCGCCGAGGTTTCCGCCCAGTTTGGTGAGCTCGAGGCCAGCCGGCGCGCCGTCGTTGTAGATGGCATCGAGGGTGAGCGCGGTTTGCAGCACATCGCCGGCGATGCCCATGTTCTTGCCGATGCGGCCCAGCGCGGCGACGTCGTCGGCGTTCTGGACGACGAGGTTGTGCCGGCCCATGTCCTCGAGCTTGGTGGCCCATTCGATGCCCTGGCCCGGGTGTCCGAGGATGTTGTTGCCGTACTGGCCCAACTCTTCCCACGTCATGCCTTTGGAGAGCGCGTCGACGGTGGCGATCGCGCCGCCCTGGCTCATGCCCTGCTGCTGCAGCAGCTCCACGGCTTTCTGCACCGTTAGGGCCTTCGACTGGTCCTCGGCCATGTCCAGCAGTGACGTGGCCTGGTCGCGGCTGACGCCGGCGATACCGAGTTCGGGCCAGCCGCGTTCGAGTTGCTGCTGCAGCGCGAGGCGCTGCCGGGCGCGCTGCTGCGGTGTCATCCCGAGGATGGGGTCCGGCGCGAATGGGCCCTGCTGGCGGGAGGTCTGGTAGTCGTCGAGCCGTTCGCCGGCGTAGTAGCGCGCGGTCGGGTCGGCCTGGGGGTCGGTGACGGTGGCGTAGTCCTGGAGCCGATGGAGCGCCGCCTGCTTCTCCGGGGTCATCGGACCACCGGAGTCGACCAGCGCCTGGTCGGCCGCGCGTTGGGTCCGCCCGTATTGCTCGGCGGCGTCCTGGGACTGTTCCCACTGCGTCTTGGTGCCGTCGCCGGCGACGCCTTCGAGGATGTCGGGGTTGTAGCCTTCGATGCCTTGCATGCGGGTGGTGGCGCCGCTGAGGACGTTGGCGTAGTCGTCGCGCACGCCAGTGACGGTGGCGAGCGTGTTGCGGGTGACGGTGCGTGCGTTCTCGACGAGCCGATCGACAGTGGCCTGGTCGGATTTGTTGGCGATGGCGGTGCCGATCTGGGCGTCGATGGTGGTCAGCGCGTTGTTGAGCTGCATGATCGACGGCTCGGCGGCGACCTGTGCGGCGGCCAGCGACGCGGAGACCTCCATGAGCTCGACACCGATGTTGTCGAGTTCATCCTTCTGGATGTGCAGCTGGGTTTGCGCGCGCTGCACCTCGGCGGAGTCGTTGATCGGATGGTCGCCGGTCTCGCGGTTCCACGACTCCTGGAAGCGCTTCTGCGCGTTGTTGAATGCGTCGAAGGTCTCCTGAGTACAGGTTCCGGCGAGGTAGAACGCGCGGGCCAGTTCGGCGATCTCGCCGGGGTCGCCGTCCTGTAGCGTTTTGTTAACCGCCCACGGGTCACCGCCGGCCGCGGCGACCAAGTCCCCGTAGCTGAGGTAGAGCAGTCCGGGCGGCCCTGGTGTCGTCCCCACCGCCTACAGCGCCTGCGGGCGGACCGAGCCGATCCGGTCGGCGTTCTCCCGATCCACGTCGACGAACCCGTCCGCGGCGGCGTGTGCCTTGGTGCCGACGTCGTTGAGGACGCGGTCGTGCTGGCGCATGACGTCGGCGTGCATGTTGCGGTGGGTCCGGACCTGGCTGTGGAAGATGTGCGCGTCGGTGAAGTCGCCGAAGATCTTCATCGGCGGCTCGGCAGACGACAGCCGCGCAGCGCCGGCGCCCACGTGGGCGCCCGCGTCCTGGGAGCCGGCGGCACCGGAATGGAGCACGTCGGGGTCGACCCACGTCATCGTCACACTCCTCACGTCGGGTTTGCTGAACGACGACTCTACCGGCGGTGGCGGCGAGGCGTGTGCACTAATTCCGCGGGTGGCTAAGAGGGCGCGACTTCGGCCTGGACGCGTCGAGGGATCGTCTGAACGTCGGGCCGGTGATCTTGTCGCATGGTTGCCCGCCGGTATGCTTCCGACCGTGCCGGCTCAAGCCTGGGTGACTCTGATCGTCGGCGGCCTGGCCGCGATCGGTGTCATCGTGACTTGGCAGCAGAAGAACCGGGCCGACCGACGCAGCGAGTGGTGGCGCCGCACGACCTGGGCCTTCGAGCGCACGTTCAGCCCCGACGACGCGCAGGCCCAGCTCGGATGGCGGATGCTGGAGACGCTGCAGCGCTCTACACTGGCCACAAGCGACGACTCCGACATCGTGCAGGTCATCGCGGAACATGCAGCGTTGGGTTCAGCGGAGCAGGAGGGCGACGGTGGCGACACAGCAGACACCGACGACAAGCACGGAACGCCGCCAGCCGGCGGTCCGTAGCCTGGCTGTGCGCAAGGCCGCGGCCCGTGCCGCCGTCGCGGCGAGCAAGAAGACCGGCAGGCCGGTCGACCCGCGGGTGCAGAAGCTCGCCGAGTCCCGCTGACGGACCTCTGCCGGCGCTCACTGACGGCTTGAGTCACGACGGCGCACTCGTAGGCGCTCTCCCCTTCGCTGCGGCCACTCCGCGCGCCCTAACACTTCAGTGGGGCCTTTCGAGAGGACAGTTCGCGCCAAGAGCGCGCGGCCTTGCCCGCACCAGCTCGTCGACGCGATCGTGCCAACTGTGTATCCGAACGTGTAGCAATACATCGCAGATCCCGTGGAATGAAAAACGCCCCCAGGTCTCGATGACCTGGGGGCTTTTGCAATCAGTATTAAGCGCAGCCGCACTCTGGAGGGAGGAAAATTACGACCGGTTCCGGTTCCGGTAAGACTTCCGGCGGCGGCGGCAGTGACTTCGTCACGATTCCAGGATCGATCTCGAAGTTCTGATCGATCACCTCGTTGTCACTGAAGAAGTGCAACTCGTGGATTTCAAAAATCGGACCCTCATGCAAAGCCAATCCGCCGGCGACGGTCAATGTGACCGAGACGGCCGTAGCCATCCACGCGATCTTGGTTCGGGAGACCTTCTGGTCATCGGACCCGTCGGGGTAATCGAATACTTCGGGGCAATCGATCGTGGTCATTCTGAGCCACGCTCCTTCTCCGCGCCTCGCGCGGATGGAGGAAGAAGCCCCTGGCGGACGTGAAGCCTGCGATCGTGGAGACACCGAGACCCCGCGAGCGAAGTTAGATACTCTCCTACGCCCCACCAGGGGCCCTTTCCAAGTGAGCCGTCCCCACTG
The DNA here is from genome assembly GCF_001499965.1 of Mycobacterium sp. GA-2829. GTDB lineage: Bacteria > Actinomycetota > Actinomycetes > Mycobacteriales > Mycobacteriaceae > Mycobacterium. The sequence goes on along the minus strand of NZ_LQIT01000014.1, from coordinate 13,316 downwards.
ACACCGGGGTGCAACCGGCGAATACTCAGAGGTTCAGACGGGGAACAAGGGGTTTGTTCCCTGGTCAAAGGATGCATGTAACTCCACGCATACGTCAATCCCCTTGACACAGCAATTTGACTTCTTGGTCCCAGGGTTGTGTCTGTGCTTGACCCAGCCTGGGCAAGCTTCTACCGTGGACAACGTCTCGTCCAGGATCGAACTCTCCAACTTCAACCTTGGGCGTTGACATCCAAGTGAATGCCGTACTGGGTGCAACCGTACGGCGGGGCAGAAGGCCACGACACATGTCGTGGCCTTCTGGTTTTTGCGGGTTGCGACTTCGCCGACCGCGTCGATTCTCGGGGCGCGTGACACGCTGCAGTGCGGGACACCTGGACTCAACGCCGCGCCATGACATGGTCGACGTGAGCCGTTCGGCGGCTCCCGCTGTAGATCATCGCGTCCCCGACGATGGAGTACGGCTTGCCGCGCCACTCGATCTGCGACTGAGCCCCAAGGATGCTCGGGTAGTTGATCAACCGGAGCCGGTATCGGCTCTCGGTGTTGAACCCGCCGTCCTGGTTCTCGGTCGGAGCGCCGATCGGCTGAACCACGGCGCTGACGAGCGTGCCCACCCTGGCCGCTCGGGTGATCTTGTTGCCGTCTGAGTCGGCATCCGGGGTCTGGACCTCTTGGAAGACCTTGACGGTCTCGGTCCCTCGGTTGAGAAGCGACACGTCAGCCTCCAGTGTGAATCGATGTATACCGCTTGGGCGCAATAATGTTGGGCGTGATCGAGAACATCCGACTCGGCTTGATGCCGAGCCGTTCCCACTCCTCCGCGAAGATCTCGAGCCGGCCGGGGGCCGTCTCGCGGTTGAACTGATACGAGTACGTTCCGTCCGACTCCGAGGCGTAGCCCTCGGGGTTGCGGAGGAGCCTCAGCACGGCCTCAGCCTCGATGTCGATCACGTCGGCCTCGTCCAGATCTCCGGAGTCGATCTGATCGGCCAGGTCTGGGATCCTGCGGACGATCATCCGCTCCACCTGAGCCAGTCGGCGCTCGACAAGCGCCGTCTCCTCGGGGGTCATCGCTCGACCGAGGACAGCCCGAACGTCAGCGGCCTTGGCGTATGTCATTGCTCGCCCTTCCAGTTGGTGCCTTGCCGGTCGCATCGCCGGTCAGGCGGCGGTAGATGAGATCGATCACCGTCACCGACGAACTCGACGCAGTCGGCTGCCGCTTCAATCGCTCGATCTTGCGGCCTGCCCTAGTCATCGGTGTCCGCGAAGTTCATCCGGCCGAGCAACTGAGCCAGGAGACCGCGCTGGACGCGGGCCTCGGCGATGAACGGGGAGATGACCGGCGTGCTACGTGGACGCGTGAGGCCTTTGAAGATTGCTGCACATGAGATGCAACCGGCGCCCTTAGGTTTGGGTGGTGGGCGTCGACGACTTCCGTGCACCACTCACTCCGTTCGGCGGGTGGGTCACTGATCACCGCTTGGACCGGCCGGTTCCACTCCAGACCGCGCCGCACATCCTAGGGCTGGCGCCGCCGGGCACCGGTAAGACCCGACGTTGGCTCGCGCCCGGTGCCGTGTTGTGGCCGGGACCAGCGGTGGTGTCCTCGAGTAAGGACGACCTGATGCAGATGGTAGCGTCCCGACGCTGGGGCCGGTCGCTGCTGTTGGATTTGAGACCTATTGTGCCGCCGCATTACCCGAGTGAGTTCACCCGGTGCCGCTACGACCCCACCGAGCTTATCGGCACGCTTGAGGACGCTCAGGCCACCGTCGAAACCCTGCTGAGCATGTCGTCGGTCGGCTTCGCCGGCGCGCAGGCGCCGGCCGTGGACAACGGCATGTGGGAGAATTTGGCGTTCGCGCCGCTGACCTGCCTGCTGTTCGCCGCGAGCCCCGGCGCCACCGGGATGGGCATGCACTGGGTCCTCGAGGCCGCCGAAGACGTCACCGTGCCGCTGCAGTGGCCCCAGCAGGTCAGCACCGAACCCTCCTGGGTCACCGCCGCGTTGTGGTGTGGCAACACGCTCTTCGAGGCGCGTGTGCGTGGTGTGCTCAATATGGTTGACAAGCAACGCGACTCGGTCAAGATGACGGTAACCAAGGCTCTCACGGCATGGCTGCGTACCTCCATCCGCGACCGGGGACTGCCGCCCTTCGACCCCACGGTGCTCGACGAACCCGGGACCACTCTCTACGTACTGTCCCCGGCCGACGGCACGGTCGCACCGCTTGCGGTGACGCTGATGGAACAGCTGATCCACCGGCAGCGCGTAAAGGTGTCGCAATGGGAGCAGTACCCGCGTCTGGGCTTATTCCTCGACGAGCTCCCCAACACACCGCTGCCGAAGATCCTGCAGTACTTCGCCGAAGCACGAGGCCTTGGCGTGTCGATTTGCGCTGCCGCGCAGGCGAGTTCGCAACTCGACGTCATCTACGGTGCGCTGCAGGGCCGCGCGATTCGCGACGTCGTACCCGCCACGCTCATCATGTACGGCGCCCACGAGGAGGAACTGATGCGGGCGGCAGCGTTCTGGGGCGGCAAGACGACCCGCAGCACACAGTCCTATGGACACAACCACGACGAACGAACAACAAACCGCGACTTCGGCAACGCCTTCGAACCCGAGGAACTCAGCCCGCGCAACATGGGGCAGGCGCGCCTGTTGGTGCGCGGCACCCCGGGCCAGATGGTGGATCTCATGGAGTGGACCGAATTTGTGGAGTATTTGGACGAGTTGAGGGCTGCGACCTTGACGCCGAGGAATTCTGAGGTCGGTACTTGACTGAGGTCAGCACGTATGGAGCGGCCGGAGGGGGCATGTCACACGATGTAGTCGCTGCCGTCCCAGGTCAGGGTTTCTTCGGTCCAGGTTCCTTCGGCGCATGAGGGTGTGCAGTCGTTCATGGAGTGTTGGAGTGCGTACTTGCCGTCCGCGCCGGGACCGACGAGTTCGATGTTGATGAGGTCCTTGCCCAGTTCGCGGAATCCGTACGGGTTAGGAACCAGCACGAGGACCTGCGGCGGTGAATGGGCTGAAAGTGAGCGGAACTCGATGAACAGGTTTCCTGTGGCATCGGTGGCGGGATCAGCGAATTCTAGCCCGAGGCCTGCATCGAGCGGAGTCGGAGGGAGCGCAGCTCCTGATGGCATAACAGCTGAAACGCAGCCCGCGTCCATCCTGAACTTGTTCTCTCCGAGAAGGAGGAAGATTCGCATCGGTCCAAGCACGGGGTGCTCGAAATCATAGTGTGAGAGGACTGTGCCGGCGCAGCCCGAATTCGCAGGCGGATACGCCGGAAGAACCACTGCGGTCGTGGTAGGTGAGGTCGTGATCGCTACTGGCGGAGTCGTTGTGGGCACCGCACTCGTGGTCGCGATGGTCGGGGTTGTGACCTCTGTAGAGCTCGCTGGCGGGGCTATAGCGGTGTCGGCCTTAGTCAGCAAGTAGACGCCCAGTGATCCGGCGACGATTGTGACAGCGGCGACGCTGGCCGCCACGGCTGCGGCGGTCCGAGCGCGAGGTTTGGGAGCCACCGCCTGCGCGGATCGTTCGTTGTTTCGCTTCATCGGCGGGGCTGTCGCCACCATTGTGTGGTTGGCCGATGCCGCCGCTGCCATGGTCGGTGCGAACGCCTGATCCACGACGGCGTCTCTCGCCTCTTGCAGTGCGGCTACGAACTTGGCACAAGATTGATATCGATCATCCGGCTTCTTCGCTAGTGCCCGCCGAAAGACCAAGTCCATCTCTCTCGGCAGGAAGGGTGCGACCTTGCTGATTGATGGCACTGGCTTGGTCAGGTGGGCCGACATCATCGAGGCGATTGAGGTACCGGTGAACGGCGGTTGTCCGGTCAGCAGGTGGAACGCGGTGCACCCAAGGGAGTAAATGTCGGAGCGGTGGTCGACTTCCTCGCCTTCGATGGCTTCCGGGCTGATGTACTGCATTGTGCCGACCGTCATGCCGGTCGAGGTGAGGGAAGTTGACTCACCGGCGGCTTTGGCGATGCCGAAGTCCGCGAGCTTCACCGATTCGATCACTGGGCCACCGTCGGCGTCGTCGATGCCGACGAGGATGTTCGCGGGCTTGACGTCGCGGTGGGTGATGCGCTGTTTGCGCCAAGCGTGATCGAGCGCGGCGGCTGCACCAGCGACGAGGTAGATGCCGAGAGCGGGGTCGAGCGGACCCTGCGCTTTGAGCAACTCGGCGGCGTCGGTGCCGTCGATGAACTCCATGGTGATCCACAGTCTCCCCTGAAATTCGCCACGGTCGTGCAGCGTGACGATGTTCGGGTGCGAGAGCTGTGCGAGTAGGTCAGCTTCGCGCTGGAACCGCGCCTTAAAGTCATCATTCCTCGACACCCCGGCGTCGAGCAGTTTCAGTGCGTCTCGGCGGGGCAGTCGAGGATGCTGGACCAGGAAGACCTGTCCCATGCCGCCCGCACCGAGCTGGCGGATGATCCGGTAGCCAGCGATCTCGGCGATGTCCACGTGGTGAGTGTGGCAGGCAACGACCGTCGGGGAGGTCAACGGGGCATACGACTGCTCAACGTCGGCCAGCCCTTATCGGTAATACGTACGAGTATCAACTACGGCCCGTGGCCATGCGCGACAGCTCGCCGGGGGAGCAACACGTTCACGCCGTCCACCACGCAAGCAATAGCACCGCCGACAAGACGAGCAGAGCCGGGGTGGCCCACGCGGCAACACGCCCCCGAAGGGCACGGGGGAAGACAAATGGCAACGCTGTCGCCCACACCAGCCCGATGGGGAGTGACAGCACGGCTCCGAAGATGATGCCGAACCCATGCGGGTCGAATGCCGGGCTGTCCGGATCGGTCGGATCCCCGGGCGCGAACCGGAATGAGAGCACCAGATAGGCACAGAACAACCACAGTGCCCCCGCCCCCGCGGTGACCGTGCCGGCGACCACCCGCAGGGCGACGTCGGCCCAGAACTTCAGTTGAGCGTTCTGCGACGTAGTCCCCTCGGGAGGGAAGTGGGGGTGGGGTGGTTGTGGTGAGTACACGCTCTTCAGCCTCGCACCGTTCACGACACCAGAATCGCACCAGATTCTCGTCGCTATCGGCCGGTGAAATTCGTGCACGGAGACGCCCTCGGGCGGGCATAGGGTCGATTCATGCCCGGCAGCCGCGTCGATCGTTATGACGAGATGCGGCGAGCGTGGATTGCCGCGCACCAAGGGGTGTGGACGATCCAGCGTCGTCGTGCCGAGCAGCTCGGACGCAGAGTCCGTGCGCGCCAACGGCATATCGCCTCCGCGGTCCCCGACCCGCACGACGACACCCTGCTCCCGCCGCTGTGGCTGCGGACCGCCCAGTCACCGGCGTCGCAGCTCGAAGTCGTCGGCGTCCTGGCTCTCGCGCTTGTGCTGCCGCTCGGCTGGCTCGCCGGTCGAATCTTTCATGCGACTCTGACCCGCCAGATCCCGGGAACGCTGCGCGCCTACCCGATTCCGGCGATGCTGTGGTCCGGCGTCGTTCTTGGGGCGCCGATCGTGGTCCTCTCCTGTTGGGTTGTGTCGCTTCGCGACGGGGCGCTGACTGCGTGGCTGTGTGCGCAACTGGCGGCCACCCCGGCGGTCGCAGGCGTCTACGGCATCGCCGACGGTTGGCTCGCGGTTCCGGGGTCTACCCAGTGGTGGCCGCTCACGCCCGCGCAGCGTCCGCTGAACTCGGCGGAGGCTGCGCAGATCCTCGGCGGCTACGACATCAACGGGCCCGGCGTCATCGACGCCCAGGCACTCAACGAGGTGGGGGAGAGGTCACGGCCATGAACGCTTGTCCCGGGTCACTCGGCGGCGTACTCCTCGAGCAGTCGGGCGTCGAGCCGGAACTCATCGGCCAATCGCCGATGCACCGCGTGCAGCCGCTGCAAACGAGCATCCAATCCGGCCATATCTCCACGCAGCCCGTCGATCTCGCCGTTCAGCTGATCGAGCAGCCGGCCGGTGATCTCGTCGGCGGTCACCGGCCTCGCGGCGGCCTCGCGGGCCCGCACCCCCTTGGTGACCCGCGCGGTGAGGCTCAGCGGATTCCCACCCAGCAGCACCACAGCCGACGATCCGGGCTGCCAGCCCAGTGCGCGGTCGATCCGCAGCAGCGTACGCACCCGCGGGGTGTGCTGACTGTCGCGGTCGCGGACCTTGGCCAGGGTGGTCGGATTCGGGAAGCCACGACGGGCCGACTCCTCCTTGCTGATACCCAACTGCTGCAGCCGGGCGTCGACGAAGTACATCAGGCGGGCCACGCCATCCAAAGGCATCGTCATATGCCCACCTTACGACCGCCAATGCGCCGCTCATGCACGACTTTTCGGCGATCGGACATGTCAGTGTTCACCGATAGGCTCACGCCATGAAAGCCATCATCACCCTGTTCGCCGGATCCCTTCTCCTCATTGTTGTCGTAGCCATCGCCGCCATCAACGCTGTGGCGCAGGCACTTCCGCTCATCCTCACCGGGCTGATCATCGCACTGGTGCTGCGCGCACTGTCCCACAGTCCATCACGACCGGCCACCGCGCGGACCATGCCGCCGACGATCGCCCCGTCGCCACAGTGGCGGGAGCCGTCGGGCGGCGTGGCGGCGGTACCCGGGCCGCCGCACCCGTCGTCCACTGGGGCGTGGGTCTTCCTTCCAGTGTGGGTGCCGCCGACGCGGCGGCCCTCGCCACCCCGCATCGACACTGTCTTCCTGCGAGAGGAGCCCCATGACCGTCCGTGGTGAGGTCGACGAGGCGGCCTGGACTTCCGACATGCTGTACGGCACCGAACCGTCGGTGGCGCCCGTCGTCGAGAGGCTCGACACGTCGGGCACCGATGACGTGATGGTCTCACGCGAAACCGCCTCAAGCGCTGCGGAACCCGTTGATCTCGACGCCCCGGATGACCCGGCGGAACCGGAGGACGTCAATGCCGGATCGAGAAAGGTTGGAGCGCTGGTCGCCGCTGGCGTGGTGGCGGCCGTCGTGGTCATCACGACGGCGCTCATCGCCACCGGAGAGGACCCGCCTCCTGGGGCGGCCGAACACAATCCGCCGACCGCCCCGGCAGTGCCCGCGGCGGCGCCGACCGCCCCGCCGCCGGTCCAGGACCAGGCCGTGTCCTACACCGCGAGCGCGGACTGCCCACCGGGATCCACATCGGCGCAGGCGCTCACCGACACCACCACCGATTCGGCGTGGGTGTGTGTCCGCGGTTCGACCGAGGGCCGCGTCGACGGGCAGGTGCTGCGTATCGACTTCGGCCGGACCCACGCGCTGTCGGCGGTGTCGGTGACTCCGGGCTGGGTGGCGAAAACCCCCGGCGGCAAGGACGAATGGCTGCAGCACCGGGTGGTCAGCCGGCTGCAGTATGTGTTCAACGACGATGACCGCACGGTGTTCACCCAGGACACCGGCAATGCCCATGGGCCGGTCACCACGCCGCTGCCGCACCCGGTGTTGGCGTCGCGGGTGACCGTCACGGTGCTAGCCACGGCCCGCCCGCCGGCCTCTCCGCCGGTCGCGTCGCCGGCCGGTGGGTTTCCGGAGTCGGTGCTGGGGGAGGGCGGTCTACCGGTGGGGACTGGCGGGGAGACTGCCGCTTCGGCGCCGTCGGTGTACGGCGACGAAGCCGCCGATCCGGTGGACGCCACGTTCGCGGTGAGCGCGTTGACGTTTTTCGGTCATCCGCCGAAATGAGGTGACGCCGTGCCGATGACGAACACCTGGCAGCGCCGGTTGACGGCGTGGCGCACCCAGGGGCGACGCCTCGGGCGGGTCGCGCTGGTGGCCGCGGCGGTGCTCGGCGCCGCCGCCGGCTGCAAGGTGTTCCTGGCGCCGGATCGGCCCGACGTCCCGTCGATCTCGCAGCAGGTCGGCAACCGGCAGGAGCAGGTCGGCGCGTTCGCGGCGGACTTCGTCGTGACGTGGCTGACGGCGACGACCGCGCAGCGGGAGAATCTGCGCCGTTTCATCTCGGTGCCCGACGAGGCACTGACCCTGCCGAGCACCCCGGCCGCGGTGGTGACCAACCCGCAGACGGTGTCGGTGATCCACACCGGGGACGCCGGCGGCGCCGAACTGTATGCGGCCACCGTGTCGGTCAACGAGCGGCCCTACGACTCGGCGGCGGCCACCCGTGCGTTCTACCGAATCCCGTTGTCGCTGTGGCACTATCAGCCCCGCGCGCTGGCGCTGCCCGCGCGGGTCAACGGGCCTGGGGCGGGCGCCGACTTCGCCGTTGCCTACCGGCATCCGCTCAGCGGCGAGGATCCCGTCTTCGCGGTGGTGCGGGGCTTCGTCAGCACCTACCTGACCGCGACCACTGGGCTGGACCGCTATGTGGTCGCCGGCAGCGGGCTGACCCCCCTCGGCGGCTACCACAGCGCGGTCGTCACCACCGCCGCCACCGACCGCCGCACCGCCGAGGCGTCCGCGCCGGGCGCTCAGCTGCACGTGCTCGCGCAGGTCAGCGCGCAGACGTCGCAGTTCGCCACCGTGAACCTGACGTATCCGCTGACGGTCGAAAATAGCGGAGGGACGTGGATGGTGGCGGCCATAGACTTGGTTCCACGCATCAACGCCGACGGTGAACCGAAACCTGTTGGCGGTGCGCCGAATTAACCCGTGGAGGGCACCACGATGACCGCACCCCCGCACGACACCCTTACTGTCGTCGCCGCGCCCGGCCTGTTCAGCTCCGGCACCGACCTCGCGTTCGCCACCCTGGGGTTCCTCGCCGCGATCGCGCTGGTGGTCGGCACCATGTCGGCGATCCGCAAGCACGCCAAGGAAGGCGCGGGGTCGGGGATCACCGCCCAGATCGGCGCCATCGTGTTCTCGGTGCTGATCCTGCTGTCGGTCGGCATCGCCGCCATGGTTACCCGTGAGGCCAACAGCCACGGCATCACCAACCCCGTCCCCGTCGACAGTCCCTGGGGCCGTTGACATGCCCGAGGACACGCCCGCCAAGATCTACTCCGACCAGCGCGACGTCACCGTCTACCTCGGGGACTCCGGCGACGGATTCACGTTGCCGTTCAAGGAGAAGTGGCGGCCCGCCGACGCCGCGGCCGCGGTCATCGGCTTCCTCGGCACCGGGGCGGCGGTCACCGCCAACCTCACCAGCGGGCACGCGCTGCTCATCCTCATCGTCGGGGCGTTGCTCACCGTGACCGCGGTGTGGCTGCTCGGGAAACTGCCGTCGACGCGGCCGTCGCTGACCACCCGGGTGCAGTGGTGGTGGGCCAACACCGTTCCGCGCCTTACCTCATCGCACCCAACCCGCGAGTGATTATGGCTGACGCGATCGGGATGGCCCCGCTGCGGGTGGTCGGCAACCTGCGTCTCACCGCGGCCGGGGTTTACGCCGAGTACCTGCTGTCGGGGATGCCGTTCGTGTTCCTATCCGAGTCGTGGCAGAACACCGTCGCCGCCGAGCACGCCGAGCTGTGGCGGGCGCTGCCGTCGGGGGCGTCGATCAGCGGGCTCACCACCCCGGTCGCGCCGCGCACCGTGATCCGCCGGATGCTGCACGCCCACCCCGGACTGCAGACCGGCACCGACGCGGCGGAGGCCACCGAGTGGGTGGCGCAGTGCCGCACCTGGGAGACCGCGATCGCCGGGCACCGCGCGCGCCGGCGCGTCTACTGGTTGAGCCTTCCGCTCGACGACGGCCGCGACGGGGCCAGCCGGTGGCGCCGCCTGCGTGACACCGCGTTGGGCCGCGACCCCGACACCGCGGCGTCGCTGAGCCACTACCGGCAGCTGGCGGAGGAGAGGGTGGCGGGGATATCGGGGGTCTTCTTCGCGAAACCGGCCAGTGCGGAACAGATCTGGTGGCACTGGAACTACACCGCCAGCCGCGGCACGTGGCCGCACCCGCTGCCGGGAACCCCGTTCGACCCGCACGCCACCCTGCCCGCCGCGGCATTCACCCCGGTGCACTTCGACCCGTCCGCGGCGCACCTGCGCGGGCGGCGGTGGCGCGCCGCCCGCAGCGACGCCGACGTCTACCTGCGCACCACCCGCGACCCCGCCGACGGCGTCGCCGACTCCCATCAGGCGCTGATCGCGCTGGAGACCTTCCCCGACACCGGCATCGCGTGGCCGCGCGCGACCCTGTTCAAGGTCCTCGACGACCTCACCGAACCCAACTGTGTCCTGGACTGGACGATCAACACCACGTTCACCAGCGCCGAGGCCGCCGTGTCCGCGGCGCAGAACGTCATCGTCAACATCCGCGACCAGTACCGCCAGCGCGGCCGCCATGCCACCAGCGACGACGAACTGGTCCGCAAGCTGGCCTCCGGCCGCGAACTCACGTCGGAGTTGAAGCGGGGCGCCGCCGAGCGGGGCGTCAACCCCGCGATCGTGGTGGTGGCCGCGGCGGGGGACGCGGCGACCGTTGATTCGGCGATCACCAAGGTGATCCGCACCTACCGCCGCCAGAACATCGGCACCCGGCGGCGGCCCGGCAGCCAGGCCACCCTGTGGCGCGCGTTCACCCCCGGCACCGAAACCCGCGCCGCGCTGGGCGAATTCCGCAACCCCAGCACCACCGAACGGTTCGCCAAATTGGTGCCGCTGCTGGCCGGCACGCTGGGTAACAACACCGGCGTCCCGCTGGGCATGAACATCACCAGCCCCGGCCTGCGCGATGTCGTGCTGCTCGACCTGCTCAACGCCCCCGGCCGCGACAACCCCGCCAACCTCGTCATCTGCGGCTCCCCGGGCCGCGGGAAATCCCACATCAGCAAGCTGCTCATCCGGTCCTGGCTCGCGCTCGGCGCGGGCATGCACATCTTCGACCCCAGCGCCCCTCGCGAGCACCAACGCGCGCTGGCCGACCTCGACGGCCTCGCCGTCATCGACCTGGCCGACCCGCAGATGTCCATCGACCCGCTGCGCATCTTCAGTCACCACGCCGCCGCCGAACACGCCGTCGACCACCTGCTGCCGCTGCTCGGCTACAGCGCGCTCAGCCGCCAGGCCGCCCGGCTACGCACCCACCTCGCCCCCGACACCCGCACCGGCCACGGCATCACCACCCTGGCCCGGCTCTCCGAGTATCTACGCGACTTGCGGGTTGGCCGCGACCACGCCGACGACGACCTGCTCGTCGGCCTCGACGGGCTGCGCACCGACCCCCACCTGCGGGCGCTGTTCGACGAGCAGCTGCCCGTCACCGACCTCAGCGGCGCCCCGGTCGTGGTGTGGAACACCGCCGGACTCGAACTGCCCACCGTCGACGAGGAATACGTCGCCCACCTGCACCAGCGCACCACCCCGCGCCAACGCGCGGGACAGGCGATCTACGGGCTGGCCGCCGACCTCGCGCAGACCATCTTCTTCAGCCGCCCGCACCGCCCGGACGTGTTGGTGGTGGAAGAGGCGGCACCGCTGACCAATTCGCCCGGCGGGCAGAAGTGCTGCAACCGCATCATCCGGCAGGGCCGCAAATCCTGGACCGGGTTCGTCGGGATCAGCCAGCACCCCATCAAGGACTTCGCGGTGCTGGAGGACGAATTCATCGACCAGCGGCTGTGTCTGGCGTTCAAGGACGCCGGGCTGGCCGAGGCGACCCTGCGGTGGTGCGGCCGCGACCTCGATCGCCACCCCGACCTGCTGCGCCACTACGTGGAGAACACCAGCCCGGTACGGCTGGTCGACCACGGCGACGACGTCATCGACGCCCGCCACGGCACCGTCATCCCCGGCCGCGAGGGCGAGGCCTGGTATCTCGACGAGTTCGGCGGGTTCGGCAAGGTCGCGCTGTTCGCCGCGCCGACCCCGGCCCTCGCCGCCGCCCTGGACACCAACCCGCGGCGAGGGAGCCGCTGATGGTGGTGCGGCTGCAGTGTTGGCTGCTGGAGCGCCCCGGGCTACGTCGGCTGGTGGTGGTTGTGGGTGCGCTGCAGGCGATGTCGGCGGTCGCGGTGTGCACGGCGCCGACCGCGAGTGCGGCCACCAACGGGTCGGTGCTGAACTGGACCGGGTTGCGGGACAGCTACGGGGTGCCGATCGGGGATTACTACCTGGCGGTGGCGGCGCTGCCCGAGCAGCTCACCCAGGCCGGGCCCGACGTCGGCTGGAACCCCGACACCTGGACCCGGTGGATGGTGCACGCCCTGGACGTGATGACCGTGCGCCTGACCGCCATGCACATCCTCACCGCCGAGGCCGGCCTGTTCGTCGGGCTGGTGGCGCTGGCGCTGTGGCTGATGAAACTCACCGTCAGCACCTACTGGCTCACGGTGATCGGCGAGATCGCCCGCGCGGTCACCCACGCCGTCGTCCAGGTCACCACCACCCTCGGGGTGCTGCTGATCGCCGTGCCGATCGGGGTGTTCTGCGGGGCGCTGACCGCGATGCGCGGCGAGACCGGCCGGGGCTGGACGATGATCGGGATCGCCGTGGCGCTGCCCGCGCTGTCGGTGGCGGTGTTCGCCGACCCCGCCGGGCTGATGTACGGGCCCGACGGGCTATTGGCCTTCGCCCGCCGCATCGGGTTCGGCGTCGCCTCCGCGGCGACCCACAACGGCACCCTCGGCGACGGCAACGTCGACACCCTGACCGCCAGCCTCATCACCCACACCGTGCGAGAGCCGTTGCAGCTGTGGAATTTCGGGCACGTCGTCGACAATGTCGCCGGCTGCGGGCCGGCGTGGTCGGCGGCGGTCACCCGCGGGCTGCCCGACGGGCCCATCGACGCCATGACCGCCTGCGGCAACACCGCCGCGGTCACCTACGCCCAGCACCTCGACGGCACCAACGTGTGGGTCGGGCTGGTGTTCGTCACCGCCGCCGGCCTGCTCGGCCTGTTCATGGTCGCCTCCGGGTGGGCGGTGCTCAAGGTGTCGGTCAAGGCGGTGTGGACCACCGTCATCCTGCTGCCGTCGCTGTGGCTGGGTGCGGTGCCCGGCGCCCCGCAGCGCCGCGCCCTGGACGTGGTGTGGCAGTTCTTCCGCCACGGCGTCGAGGTGCTCGTCTACATCGTGTTCGTCAGCGTCATCGGGCTGGCGGTGGAACGGCTGGTGTCCCAACCGCTTCCGGCCGAACTCGGCGGCGCCAACCCGTTCGCCCACACGCTGGTCATGGCCGGCGCGTCGGTCGCGGCGTTGCTGCTGCTGCGCCACATCCGCGCCGACCTCACCGGGCAGGCGTCCACGCGGGGCATGTTCGGGCGAGCCACCGACGTGGCCGTCGGCATGGGCCTGCACGCCGCCGTCGGCGGGGCGGGGTCGGCGGTCTGGGGCAAGGTGCGCAGCGGGTCGATGGACATCTGCGGGTCGGCCAGGTCGATG
>NZ_LQIT01000013.1 GCF_001499965.1 Mycobacterium sp. GA-2829 | reverse complement strand
GCCCCCTCCAGGGCAGGCACCACCCCCGCCGGCCAACGTCATCGAGATCCCAGGGCTGCCGCCGATAGTGGTGCCGTGGCCCGCGCCGCCACCTCCTCCGCCGCCACCACCGCCGCCGGCGTGACGCACCCTCAACGGAACTCGTCGAATCTGACCACCTTGCCGCGGTTGATCGATACCCAGTCTCTGGCCTCGAGGTACGGGCGGAACGTCGTCGCGATCGCCTGCTGATCAGCCGGGGTCTTCGGCCGCTGCAGCTCATAGAGGTGCGGGAACTCCGTCCACGCCACGACGGCATCCCACAACCGCAACGCGGCCTCGCCGACGGGCGGATCGATCAGCACCGGCCCGAACAGGCACTGACCGTCCGGGAAGAACAATGTCGGGACCCCGTAGCCGCCGGCATCGACGACACGATGGTGGTCTGCCATCACCTCGTCGCTCGTCGTCTGGTCGGCGATCGCTTCGTCGACCAATCCCGGGTCGAAGCCCAGCTCCGCCAAAAGGTGTCGGGCGACGGTCTTTTCGTGCGGCTTGTGCCCCTCGACGTGCAGCGCCCGCGCGGCGCGTTCGTACCAGGCGTCGACGTGGTCCATCGATTGCCGACGCAGCAACGCGCCGATGCGCATCATCGACCAGCCGTAGGACCACTCCCGCTCCCACGGGTGCTTCTTACCCTCCTGGCGGTTGATCTCCTCGAGGCTGAAGAAGCGCCAGTTCACCTGGAGGCCGGTCTGGTCGCGGACGGAGCGGATCCACCGCGAGGTCTGGTACGCGAACGGACACATGACGTCGAAGTGAAAGTCAACGGAGACAGGGCGATCGGTCACATCGTGAACCTCAGGTTGCGGGCGGCGCGGTCGCCGAGCTCGTCGTCACCCGTCCAGCTGATCGCACCGGAGTCGATCTGCTGCTGCGGGTCGATGCGGCCGCACGCGAGCTGGATGAATGTCGTGGAATCCGTCGTCACGGTCACGTCCGGGTGTTCGAGGTGGTCGACCCGCGCGGCCCGTCCGTCGACGGCGACATGGATTCGCTTTGTGAGCGGTCCGGTGAGGTCGAAGGTGAGGCTCTTGCCGTCGGGTAGGCCGACCTTCTTGCCGACGATGTAGCCGATCGAGTTCTCCACTTCTCCCAGCGCGATCTCCGCCGCAACGCCGCCGTCGTCGGTCTCCCGGCCGAGCGGCGTGGTGATGTCGCGCTCGTGCACCCAGAAGTCGAAGACCCGGATCGCCAGGAAGCGACCGTACGTGCCGGGGCCGACCGGCATCCAGGACGGGCGGGCCAGGTCCTCGTCCGTCAAGGCGGCGAGGTCACGACGCCGATGGTCGTAGACGCCGCGCACTTTGTCGACGTAGGGAGTCTCGTCGGCGAGGAACTCGCCGGCCCGTTCGAACGGCGGTGGTGTCGTGTCATCGTCGGGCAACCAACCGGCCATGGCGGCCTCGATGCTGGTGACGTGGTCGACGACGCCGCGCACGTTCCAGTCCGGGCACAGTGACTGGGCCTGCCACTCGTCGTCGCTGAGGTTCGCGCACAGCGCGTTGAATGCGTCGTAGCAGTGATCCAGCGCGCCGCGGATCTCGTCGAGGCTTCGATTTTTCACGCTCGCATCATCTATCCGCGGGCGGCTGTGCGCCGAACTTTGGCGGCGGCAAGAGCATCCGCCGCCGAACTGGACGGCGAAGTCCTCATCGAGCACACCCGCCCCTTGCCCCCTTGGATGAACCGTCGGCCTGGCACGCCAACTGTCACCGATGTCCTGAGGCATCGTATCTGTGCAGGTAGCGGACTTGTCGGTGGTCGAATGTATGTTCGGGGTATGTCGGGTGAGGACCTCCAGGACGCGATCGCCGCGCTGGATGCCGCGGTCGATCGCGTGGCCGCTTGCGAGGTCGATCTGCTGACCCGCCCCGACCTGGTCGCCGCCCTGGACACACTGGAAAACCTCGGCTGCCGGCTACCCGCGGTGCGTCACCGCCTGCTGGCCCGCCTCCAAGTGGAGGCCACACCCCGCCAGCTAGGCGCCAAATCCTGGAAAGAAGTCCTGCGGGTCCGGTGGCGGCTCTCCGGCAAAGAAGCCCACCGACGCCTCACCGACGCCGCCCTGTTGGCGCCACGCCCGGCGGTGTCGGGGCCGGCGCTGCCGCCGGTGTTGCCGGCGACCGCAGCCGCCCAGGAGCAGGGGTTGATCACCGCCGAACACGTCGAGAAGATCCGTCACCAGGTCAATAACCTGCCGCCGTGGGTGGATGCGGTCACCCGGGAGCAGTTCGAGGTCAACCTGGTGCGCATCGCCCTCGGCGTCGGCCCCAAAGAACTCGAAGAGGCCGCTAAACGGTTGGTGTTCCTGCTCGACCAGGACGGCCCCGAACCCGACGACAGTGAACGGGCCCGCAAGCGTGGGGTCACCCTCACCCAACAACGCCGCGACGGCATGGTCGGATTGTTGGGCTCGTTGACTCCGGAGCTGGCCGCGATGTGGGAGGCGATCTTCGCCAAATTCGCCGCCGTTGACGAAGGCGGCAGCAACGACGCCGAGCAGACCGCTGCCCCGGAGGCCGTCGCTGACGACAGCGGCGACACCGACGAGACCCCGTCCGCCGACAACACCGGTGAACCGGACAGCGCCGTGGCATCGCCGGAAACGGCTGACGCCAACGATATCGACGACACCAAGCCGTACGCAGAGGCGCTCGAGGTCTCCCACGAGCCCGGCTACACGCAGACCGCTGCCGCTGTGGCCGACAGACTGCACGAGCCCGTGGGCGAGGGATCGGCCATCACACTGCCAGCCGACGAGGCCCACCGAGAGGAAGCCACCACATCGCAAACCGCGGCCCACGAGCCCGTCCCCGCGGAACCGGGCGAGCCGACCCGGCCCGCCGACAACCCCGGCGAACCCGGCGGCCCCGCACCACCCCAACACCGGGCGGCCTGACCGCCACACCCCCTTCGACACCACACCCACACTCGCCGCAGGTGAGGAGCCCGGCACTGCCGTCGAATGACGAAGACGCGCAGAACCTTACGGCGCCGAGGCCGCTACATCGCCGCTATGACATCTCGCCGACCGCGTCTGCCCAAACCTGCTCCGCGCCAACGCCGTAACGTTGATCGCGCACGGCCTGCTCGACGAGCAGTCGGCCGGTTGCCGTCAAATGGGATCGCATGGCGGTCAACGCATCCCGGGGCCGGTTCGCAATGATGGCGTCGATGATCGGCCGGTGTTCGGCATCGATATCGGACATCGTCCGCTCCGTGGTCGCACCGAGCAGACGCGTTGACTCGCGAAGTGACCGCACGATTGCGCGCGAGCGGGCATTGCCCGCGGCGGCCAGGATGTCATCGTGAAGCAGCTGATCCTCCCGGGCGAAGGTGCGCACATCCTGCTCCTTCGCGGCTGCATCCATCGCCGTCATCCGGCTCCGCAACTGGCCGGCCAGCACGTGGTCGCACAGCTTGGCCGCGCGTGCCGCTGCGGGTAGCTCGAGCGCCAGCCGGATCGCGAAGATGTCGGCGATCTCCCGCGGGTCAGGCACCAGAATGCGGAAGCCCTGCCGTGCCTCGAAGCTGATCAGACCGACCTCTTCCAGGCGTAGCAATGCGTCACGGACCGGGGTGCGGGATATGCCGAGCGCAGCAGCCAACTGGTACACCGAGTACTTCGCCCCGGGCCGCATCACCCCAGCGTCGATCGCCTCGCGTACCGCCTCGATGACCTGCTCGGCCCGTCGGCCATCCGAGGCGGGCAGCGGCGCCAGCCGAAGTGGTGGGTCAACCGCTGCACTATCCGTCATAGGCGAACTCTAGCAATTCAGACCGCTTCGTAGCATGCTACGATTCCTAGCATGCTACGGACTGAGGCGGTCGACTCCCTCGAGGCCGCACTACGCAGAGCAGGCATCGGTGACGTCCGCGTCGACGCCACCTCCCGCGCGGCGTACTCCTCAGACGCATCGCTGTACCGCGTCACCCCCAGAGCGGTCGTCTTCCCGGCCCATGCCGACGAGGTCGCCGCAGCGCTCTCCGTCTGCCGCGCCGAAGGTGTCCCGCTGACCGCACGCGGTGGTGGCACGTCGATCGCGGGCAACGCCGTCGGAGCAGGCATCGTGCTGGACTTCAGCCGGTACATGAACAACGTGGTCTCGATCGATCCGGATTCACGCACAGCCGTCGTCCAGCCCGGCGTCGTGCAGGCCGTCCTGCAGAAGGCCGCGGCCCCGCATCGCCTACGGTTCGGCCCCGACCCGTCCAGCCACACTCGCTGCACCATCGGCGGCATGATCGGCAACAACGCCTGCGGCTCGAGAGCTTTGGGCTACGGACGGACATCGGACAACGTCGCTGCCCTTCGCGTACTGACCGCATCGGGGGACGAACTGCGCTTGGGCCCGCAACGCCCAGCCTCTCCTCTGCTCGACGACCTCGAGTCCCTCGTCCGATCTGAGTTGGGGACTGTCAGAACGCAATTCGGCCGGTTCGGACGTCAGGTGTCGGGTTATGCGTTGGAAAACCTTCTGCCGGAGAACAAGTTCGACGTCACCCGCCTCATGGCCGGCAGCGAGGGAACGCTCGCCGTGTTGACCGAGGCCACCGTGAAGCTGGTCAACGAACCCGCCCATCGCATCCTGGTGGTACTGGGCTACCCCGACATCGCCACGGCAGGAGACGCCACCCCTGCCATCCTCGAACACCGTCCGACCGCATGTGAGGGAATCGATTCACGCATCGTCGATGTGGTCCGGGAACGCAAGGGCAACGCCGCCGTGCCGCCGCTTCCCGCCGGCGCCGCCTGGGTGTTCGTCGAGGTCGTCGGAGACACTCAGGCCGAGGCGATCGACCGGGCGCAACGTGTCGGAACCACCTGTGCAGCAATCGATCATCTGGTCGTGGTCGATACCTCCCGTGCCGCATCGCTGTGGCGGATCCGCGAAGACGGCGCCGGACTGTCAGCACGTAGTGTCCGCGGGCGTCCCGCGCACGCCGGCTGGGAGGACGCCGCCGTGCCGCCGGATCGGCTCGGCGACTACTTGCGTGACTTCGACGCCCTGATGAATGACTTCGATGTCACCGGGATGCCGTACGGGCACTTCGGCGACGGCTGCATGCATGTTCGCATCGATCTGCCGTTGGACCGCCCCGGCGGCGCACAGGTCTTCCGCGATTTCCTCTTTGCCGCAGCCCAGTTGGTCGCCGGGTACGGCGGTTCGCTGTCCGGCGAGCACGGTGACGGCCGGGCACGCTCGGAGCTCCTTCCGCTGATGTACTCCCCGGAGGCGTTGCGCCTGCAGGCCGCGGTCAAACATGCCTTTGACCCCGGAGACGTGCTGAACCCCGGTGTGATCGTTGATCCCGCTCCCCTGGATGCCGACCTGCGTGTCCCTGCCGCACGGCCGATCCGCCGGAACCTCGCGCTCGCCTACACCCATGACGGCGGCGACTTCAGCCAGGCCGTGCACCGGTGTACCGGCGTCGGGAAGTGCCGCGCCGACAACTCGGCTATCGGCGGAGTGATGTGCCCGTCGTATCAGGCCACCCGGGAGGAGAAGGACTCCACCCGCGGCCGCGCCCGACTATTGCAGGAGATGATCAACGGCACCGAGGTGACCGGCGGTTGGCGCTCCCCCGCGGTCCATGAGGCACTCGATCTGTGCTTGTCCTGCAAGGGATGCGCGTCGGACTGCCCCACCGGGGTGAACATGGCCGCCTACAAGGCTGAGGTGCTGCACCAGAGCTACAAGGGGCGGCTGCGGCCGGCGTCGCACTACTCACTGGGATGGCTGCCGCGCTGGGCGAAGCTGGCCGCCGTTGCCCCGCGCGCGGTCAATGCCCTCACGCGTCTCGGCGGCGCCGCAGCGCTCACCGCCGCCGGCGTCGACCGCCGCAGAAACATCCCACCGTTCGCGCCGCAGACCTTCCGGTCCTGGTTCGCCCAGAACGTCCCGGCTGACCACCCCGGCGACGACGTGGTGTTGTTCGTCGATTCGTTCACCAACTACTTCACTCCCGACGTCGGCATCGCAACCGTCCGGGTGCTGCAGGATGCCGGCTTCGCACCACGGCTCACCCGGAAGCAGCAGTGCTGCGGGCTCACCTGGATCTCGACCGGGCAGCTCGATGCGGCCAAACGCATCCTGGGCCGCACGGTGGAGGCGTTGCGCCCCTTCGCCGAACGCGGTGTGCCGGTGGTGGGGATGGAGCCGTCGTGTACGGCGGTGCTGCGCTCCGATGCCGCCGAACTCGTCGGGCCCACCGCCCAGGTGGTACAGAGCGCGACACACACACTCACCGAACTACTGACCGAACGAGGCTGGGAGCCGCCGTCATTGGCGGGCCAGCAGGTGGTCGCGCAGCCGCACTGTCACCACCATTCGGTGATGGGGTGGAGCCCGGATGCCCAGCTCCTGGCCGCCGCCGGCGCCGAGCTGACCAGACTCGGCGGATGCTGCGGCCTGGCAGGGAATTTCGGCGTCGAGAAGGGGCACTACGAGGTGTCGGTGGCAGTTGCCGAACAACAGTTGTTGCCCGCCGTGCGCAGCGCGGACCCGGACGCCGCGATTCTGGCCGACGGGTACTCGTGCCGGACGCAGCTTGCCGATCTCACCGATCGCCGCGGGGTGCACCTGGCTCAGCTGCTGGCTGCGCGGCTACCGAACTAAGAACGACGAATGGCCGGGCGGCCCCGCGCACCAGCGTCGGGACCGCCCGGCCAACCGCATTGACGCGTCAGCGCGCCTCCGAGGCCTCCAGCGCTGTGTGGGCCTCAGAGAGGTCCAGGCCCAGGGCAGCGCCACAGACGCGCAGCGAAGCCGCACTCTGGGCGGCGTACAGTTCCTCCGGCACCCCGACCTCCCGCTCGAGTGTGGCTGCCAGCCAGCCCATGTCGTAATCAGCGGCGGCGCGGTCGACGTCCATGCTGCCGTCACCGGTGAGGTTCGACTGGAAGATGCCGGCCGCGCTGCGGGGCAGGAAATCCTCGTAGACGATCGGGACCGCTTGCACCGTCCCTTCGGCGATCAGTCCCTCCAAGTCGGTGGCACCGGTCCGCTCCCCGACCACACGATAGGTGAAGTAGCCCAGGCCGGCGCGGCGCAGACCCGCTTCGTCCCTGGGGAAATCGGATGCCTCCCACACCGTCCGGCCTGCGTCCTGCCACGACAGCCCGGTCGCGGTCAGCTTGTCGGTCTCGGCCATCAACGCGTCGTAGCGCTGACGTCCCAACGGCGTCAAAGCGATTCCACGCTGCTCCACCTCACCGAAGCGCACCCGGGTGGTGCCATCGACAATGCTCCCGTCCGGTTCACGGAACGCCCGGACCTCGTCCAGCGCCCGGAATGACGTCTGCCGCAGGAGCACGTCGGGACCGTTCCAGCGGGGCGGGCCCTGGACCTTGTCGATCATCTGCAGGCCTCGTTCGGCCAATCGGCGGTAGAGCTCGTCGATGTCGAGGACACGCGGGGTGAGGTGGTTGATGTGGGTGCGGGTGACCCCGCCGATGTCGGCCGCGACAGCCGAGATCTCCGAGAGCTCCTGGTACCAGGCGCGGTCGGTGGGTTCGGAGGTGAGCTTGAAGGCGGCGGTCGCCTGGGTGACGAACCGGTCCGCGTCCGCCTCTTCCAGGCCTCCGTTCGCGGCGGCGGCGTCCGCCAACTGCAGCAGCTCCTCGCTGAAAAGCGTTCGGGCCTCGAGGAACTTCTGCAGCCGCGCCCGAAGATCCGCGGAGAAGAACCGGTCGTCGTCGACGGCCAGCATCGACGTGAAAACCCGGAACGGGTTGAGCTCCAACTCTTCCGGATCGACCGGACGGAAAGCGGTGGACACCACGGGAACCGGCACGTTGCCGGTGTCGCGCAGGTCGTAGAAACCTACCGGGCGCATCCCGAAACCGGCGAAGATCCGCCCGACCTGGCGCAACTCGGTGGGAGTACCGACGCGGATGGCGCCGTGACGTTCGGCGCTGACGCGCTGGTCGCCGCCGAGTTCCTCGTTGACCTCGTTGGTCACCTCCACCAGCGTGGTGTAGGCCGGCACCTCCCGCCCGTACATATCGGACAGGGCCGCGGCGAACCGGCTCCGCAGCCGTGCCACCGGCTGGAACGTGGTGCTCGTCGTCATCTGATGCTCCCTTTCGTCCTGTGCCGTCACGACCCGGTGCTGACCGGTGCTTGCGCACCGCCCTGAACCACGACTCCGGACTCGGTCAATGCGCTGATGCGGTCGTCGTCGATGCCGAATTCCCGCAGAACCTCGACACTTTCGCCACCGAGCTCGGGCGCCGGGGTGAAGTCGACCTCCGCACTGCGGTACTTCACGGCGCTGCCGCTGAGCAGGATCTCTTTCCCGCTGTTGGGGCTGGCCACCGGCACCAGCATCTTGCGGGCGATGAGGTGCTCGTTGGTCGGCAGGTCCTCCACCGGTACGTGCGGCGCGATCGCCACGCCCGTCTCGACCGCGAAGGCAACCCATTCCGACAAGGTCTTGGTGGCTGCGACCTTCTTCATCTCGGCCTGCAGCTCCGCGGACTCGGTGTACTCCAGCACCGCATCGGTGGCGAACGCTTCCAGGTCGGGCCGGTCCAACGCGCGACAGAACCGCTTCCACAGCCGCGCCTCCGGGATGGCGAAGAGAACCTGCTTGCCGTCCTTGGCGGCGTGTACCTGGAACCGCGGACCGTAGTCGGCGAATGTCGGGCCTCGGCGCCCGTTGTTGGCGTACTGGATGAGGTCGCGGTAGCCGAACACCACGGCCGAATCGAACTGGGCGACATCCAGATACTCGCCCTCGCCGGTGGCCTGCTTGCGGAACAGCGACCCCAGGATGGCGATCGCGGCGTTCAGTCCGGCCACGCGGGGGCTGATGGGGATGTGCGAATCCGGGAACGTCTGGATACCGTCACGTTCTTCCAGACCGACGACGCCGGCGGCCAGGTCCGCGCTGTATCCGTGCGCGGCCAGGTCCCGGTACGGCCCGTTCTGCCCGAATCCGCTCATCTCGCAGAAGATGATGCCGGGGTTGTCCGCCTTGATCGTCTCGTACCCGATCCCGAGCCGCTCGTAGGTACCGGGCTTCGCCGCCGCGATGATGACGTCGGCCTTTGCCGCGAGTTCGAGGTAGAGCTTGCGGCCCTCTTCGCTGGCGCCGTCCACACCCAGGCTGCGCTTGTTGCGGTTGGGGTCCAGGAACATGTCACCGCGGTCGTCGATGAACGGCGGGTTGTTGCGCAGGTAGTCCCCATGTGGCGGGAACTCCACCTTGATGACGTCGGCACCCAGCTTGGCCAGTTCGTACCCGGCGATGCCGCTGGGCAGCATTCGCCCGATCTCCAAGACGCGGACGCCGGCAAGATGATTGAGCATGACTCACTCCTAGTTGACGAGAAGTTGATCGAAGTCGACGAGCGCTCAGTCGCGCTCGCGTGTTACAGCGAATCCGTCCAGTCCTGGACGGTCATCACATCGGCGTTCGCGGGGAACACGCTGTCCATGAGCATGCGATGAACCTGCTCGTCCCCGTCGCCGCAGCCGTCGGACAGAACGACGAGCCGGTAGTCGAGATCCGCGGCGGCCCTGAGGGTGGAGAGCACCACACCCGATGTCGTCACGCCGGCCAGGACCAGTGTCGTCACGCCGCGGGAGCGCAGCACGATGTCGAGGTCGCTACCGGCGAAGGCGCTGACGCGCTTCTTGACGACGGTGATGTCGGAGTCCTCGGCCGCCAGCGCCGGATGGACTCCGGTCGCCGGGTTCGTCTCGGTGAGGTCGAAGGTCGGCGCGATCGCCGAGAACATGCGGTTGGACGCGGCGACGTCCGGGAAGCCCGGCCGAAAAGCCAACCGGACGTGGACGACGTCGACGCCGGCTCTGCGCGCTGCTGCGGCCGCCTCGCGCAGCCGGTCGAGCATGGCGTAGTCGCCGCCGAACTTCGGCACGAGGACTTCCATGAGGTCCATCAGCAGAAGCGCTGTTCGGCCCTGCGGGAGCTGGTCGGTCATTGCTGTCCTTTCGAGCATCGGGCGGCAATACCGCAATGCTGGTCTTCCAGTTTCGAATTATTCAGTACTGTACTATCGGCGGGAGTGCGGGGCGAATTCCTCGGGCGTCAGTACTCTCCGGCCATGGCGTTGATCGGCTGCTCGCCGACCGCGATTCGGGCCAGCTGCTCGCGCACCAAGCGGTAGACCCGCGGCCACATCGCCGAACTCGCGCCGCCCACGTGCGGTGAGATCAACAGTCCCGGAACGTCGTACAGCGGGCTGTCGGGTGTGAGCGGCTCCGGATCCGTGACATCCACAGCAGCGGTGATGCGCCGCGACCGCAGCGCATCGGCGAGGTCGATGGTGTCGACGACGGGACCGCGTGCGACGTTCACCAGGAGTGCCCCCTGCTTCATCCGAGCGAAGAACTTGGCGTCGACCATGCCGCGCGTCTCAGACGTCAGCGGAACGATCAGCACCACGACGTCGGCGTCGGGGAGCAGGTCGGGCAGGTCAACCATCGTGTGGATACCGTCACGGGCGCTGCGCGCCACCCGGACCACCTCACATTCGAACGGGGTGAGCCGAGCTTCGATGGCCCTTCCGATCGAGCCGTACCCGATGAGCAGAACCCGCTTGTCGGCCAACGCCGGACGCCACACCGAATTCCAGGCACGGTTGTCCTGATCACGCACGAATCCCGGAATGCCACGCAGGGACGACAGAATCAGGGTGACCGCGAGTTCGGCGGTGGAGGTGTCGTGAATGCCCCGTCCGTTGCACAGTGTCACCCCCGCCGGTACGGCACTGCGGATGCTGTCGACGCCGGCGGTCAAAGTCTGCACGATCCGCAGCGAGGTCATCTGGCTGATCGCGTTGCGCACGCGCGAGCCCATGATGAAGGGCGGCACGAACACCTCGACCTCGCTGATCGATTCCGGCAGGCCCGCCTTGAGATCCACCTGTTCGACCCGGAGTTGTTCGGGGGTGTCCCCCAGGTTGGACGGATCAAACGGCAGCCATACCAACGGCTTGTCTCGGTGGCTCATGAGCCGTCCATCACCCCGGGCGCCAGTTGCACGCCCAGGCCCGGACCGCTGCCGGGCAGCACCTGACCGTTCTCCAGGCGCGGGCACACCGAGAAGAGGTCGCGGCTCCACGTGACGTACTCCATGGGTCCGGGCACCTGCAGGCCGGCCATCAGCGAATACGACACCTCGGGGAACAGGTGCGGTGAGACCGCCCGACCACTCGCGAGTGCGCCCTGACCGGCGATGAGCCAGCCGGTGACCCCACCCATCCGCTGCAGATCCGGCATGAAGACGGCGAGGTCGCCGGTGGTGACCGCGCGGATACCCTCCTCGGGCCCGTACCAGGATTCCCCACCGGCCAGACGTAGGTCGGGGCAGGCCGCGCCGACCTCCCGCAGCCCCTCCCAGTCGTGCGAACGTAGTGGCTCCTCGAGCCAGCCGAGGCGGTAATCCGCAAGGCGGGCAGCGGCTTTGACCGCCCGCTCGCGATCCCAGCCCTGGTTCGCATCGACGAGCAGCGTCACCGAATCCGGCAGCTGCGAGAGGACGGCCTCCACCCGCCGCAGATCCTCGTCGAGTTCCGGACTGCCGAGTCTGAGTTTGATGGTCGTGAACCCATCGTCGAGCATGTCGGCGACACCGTCCGCCAGTTCCCCGAGATCGTCGCCCAGCCAGAGCCGATCACTACCGTAGGCCTCGACTGCGGTTGCTGTTCCGCCGAGCATGTCGGTCAGCGGTGCGTCCAGGACGTGCCCGAGGGCATCCCAGCATGCGGTGTCCAGAATCGACAGGCCGATCATCGAGATCCCGGCGTGACCGACGAACGCCAGTGAGCGATACAGGTTCTGCCACAAGGTGACCGGGTCGGCCACGCTCGCCCCCTCAAGACCCGTCTTGGCCAGCCCCTGCGCCATGGTGCTGACCGCGGCGGCGTGCTCGGGGGTGAACGCGAAGGCATGTCCAACCCCGGTGGATCCATCGCCGGTGCAGATCCGGCACACGACGTGGTACATGTCCTCGGACAGGTAGTTCGCGGTGTTGACCGGATGCGCCAGCGTGGACCGCCTGACGCGCACATCGACGGACTCGATGCGAGCGGCCCGGTGCGGTGCCCCGGCGCTCGTGAACGGTGCGGCGACGAGATCGGCGAACGTGGACTGGTAGACGTCGACGGTGGTTGCACTCGGCAACGGCATGCTCGCCATCAGCGATCGGCCCAAACCGGTACGCGCTTCTCGAGGAATGCGCGCGACCCTTCTTGAGCATCCGCCGACTTCCGGACGGGGTCGACGATCTCTTCCTGACGCTCGAACCGCTGATCGATTGGCCAGGAGGGTGATTCGTTGATCACCTTCTTCGACGCCTTGAGCGACATGGGCGCGTTGGCCGCGACCTCGCGGGCCAGTTCCATCGCCGCGTCGAGTGCGCGACCGGGCTCGGCGAGCCTGTTGACCAGGTAAGTTGCCTTGGCTTCCTCGGCGCTGAAGTGGCGCCCGGTCAGGGTCAGTTCCATCGCGAGGTGGTAGGGCACGCGGGCCGGAAGGCGCATCAGACCGCCGGCATTGGCGGTCAGGCCGCGCTTGACCTCGGGCAGTCCGAAGACCGCCTCGGTCGAGGCCACCACCAGGTCGCAGGCCAGGACGATCTCGAATCCGCCCGCCAAGGCGTACCCTTCGACCGCGGCCACCAACGGCTTGGCGG
Source organism: Mycobacterium sp. GA-2829 (assembly GCF_001499965.1). GTDB lineage: Bacteria > Actinomycetota > Actinomycetes > Mycobacteriales > Mycobacteriaceae > Mycobacterium. Next base: position 105,492 of record NZ_LQIT01000013.1, on the reverse strand, counting down.
GCGGCTTCGCGGTGAAGCCGGCGAAGCCGTAGCCCTCCACGTTCGGCCGTTCCCCGGCGCGGAAAGCCTTGAGGTCCATGCCCGAACAGAACACTCCCCCGGCGCCGGTGATGACCCCGACCCGCAACTCGGGATCGGCATCGAGGGTGGTGAGCGCGGTGTGGATCTCCTGCGCGAGCGCGGCGTTCATCGCGTTGCGCACGCGGGGACGGTTCATGGTCAAGACCATGACCGGGCCTTCCCGCGTGACCGACAACAGGCTTTCGATATCCGTCATCGGGCCGCCATCCGCAGGCCGCCGTCCAACCTGATCACCTCACCGTTGAGCATCGGATTGGACACCACGTAGGCGGCCAGGTCGCCGAACTCCTCGGGCCTGCCGAGCCGTTGCGGGTAGGCCGCGGGCGCGTGCATCTTCGCCTTCTGCTCGTCGCTGAACCGGCTCAGGATGGGGGTGTCGAACACGCCGGGAGCGATCGTGACGACCCGGATGCCGTGGCGCGCCAGATCTCTCGCGGCCACCAGGGTCATCCCCACGATGCCGGCCTTCGCCGACGAGTAGGCGATCTGGCCGATCTGCCCCTCGAAGGCGGCGGCACTGGCGGTGAGCACGCAGACGCCGCGGCCGTTCGGGGTCTCGGGCAGCGCGGCCATCCGCGCTGCGGCCTGGCTGAGCACGTTGTATGTACCGACCAGGTTGAGATTCACGATCTTCGTATAGTCCTCGAGGCTGCCGGGCGCGCCGTCGCGGCCGACGACGCGCACGGAGCCACCCTTGCCGGCGCAGTGGACCAGAGCCCGTAACTCGCCGAGGGTTTCGGCGCGGTCGAGGGCGGTCCCGATCGCGTCGGGCTGGGTGATGTCGGCGGCCACGAACTCGCCGCCGATCTCGGCGGCGACCTTCTCGCCCAGTTCCTCGTTGAGGTCGACGACGACCACGCGGGCACCCTGTGCGGCGAGCTTTCTCGCCGTAGCTGCGCCGAGGCCCGATGCGGCCCCGGTGACCAGTGCGGCTTTGCCGTTCACATCCATGATTGCTTCCTACCTGTCTGCGTTCTCGCGGCTCATACCCGCTCGATGATGGTTGCGGTCGCCATTCCGCCTGCGGCACACATGAGTTGGAGACCGAACTGCTGGTCGTTGTCCTCCAGGCCGTGCACCATGGTGGTCATCAGCCGGGCGCCGGAGGCACCGAGCGGATGCCCCAGCGCGATGGCGCCGCCGCGGGGGTTGAGTTTGTCGGCGTCGAATTTGAACTCCGAGTGCCAGGCCAGCGGCACCGAGGCGAAGGCCTCGTTGAGTTCGATGTGGCCGATGTCGGCCAGGTCCAGTCCGGAATTTTCGAAGATCTTGCGGGTGGCCGGTATCGGGCCGGTGAGCATGAGCAGCGGATCGTCGCCGACGGCGGCGGTGGCGACGATCCTGGCCCGCGGCTGCACGCCCAGGGCATCGGCGGCGCGCGCCGACATCATCAGCACGGCGCTGGCGCCGTCGGAGATCTGCGAGGAGTTGCCCGCCGTGACTTTCCAGTCCTGCTCGGGGAACCGCTGCCGGTACGTGTCGGTGTCGAAGGCCACCTTGAGATCGGCGAGCCGTTCGACGGTGGTCTGCGGCCGGATGGTCTCGTCGGCCTCCACGACACCACCGGGTGTGGTCACCGCGACGATCTCACGTCCGAACAGCCCCTGCTCCCGGGCAGCTGCGGCCCGCCGGTGCGATTCCGCCGAGTACTCGTCGAGGTCACGGCGCGACAGGCCGTAGCGCGTCGCGACGAGTTCGGCGCCGACACCCTGCGGGATGAGCCCGGGTGCGTACCGGTTCCGGACGCCCGGCCCGGAGAAGTCTCCGCCCGCCCGCGACGATCCCATGGGCACCCGGCTCATCGATTCCACACCGGCGGCGATGACGATATCGGCTGCACCACAGGCGATTTGATACGACGCCAGGTGGATCGCCTCTTGACTCGAGGAGCACTTGCGGTCGATCGTCACCGACGGGACATGCTCGGGGTAGCCGGCCGACAGCCAGGCCATCCGCCCCGGCGTGCCGGACTGCTCGCTGCCCTGGGTGACACATCCGACGATGACGTCCTGGACCGCGCCGGGATCGACGCTGGGGAACTGGTCCAGCAGTCCGCGCAGCACCTGCGCCAACAGGTCGGCCGGGTGGACCTCGCTCAACGCCCCACCGGCCTTGCCGCGACCGATGGCCGATCGCACACAACCGACGATCAGCGCGTCACGGGCCGCGTGGTCATCTACTGACATGGTTGGTCCTTCGTTCGAGAGAAATGCTCATCGGCATGACTGAGCAACCGACGGGGTGTGCACGCCCGGTCGGCAATGGCTGGTGGAGGTCGGTGGGACGTCGCGCTCAGGCGATGATGCGGTTCGCCTTCAATTCGGCGATGGCCGTCTCGTCCAGGCCCAGGTCCCCGGTGAGGATCGCCGTGGTGTGCTCACCGAAGGACGGCGCATCCGGACGGCTGGTCATCTGAGCATGCTCCCCGAAGCGGGCCATCGGACCCGGTCCCATCAGCGGTCCCAGTTCCCTTGACAGGAAAGGGATCACCGACCCGCGCTGACGGAAGTGCTCACCCTCGACGATGTCGGTCGCGTTGTTCACCGGACCCGAGGCCACCTCGAACTCGGTCAGCAGCTTCAGGATCACGTCGCGGGTCTGGGTCTTGGCCCAGTCGGCCAGGATCTCGTTGAGTTCCTCGTCGTTGGCCACCCGGGCTTCGTTGGTCGCGAAGCGCGGATCCTGGGTCAGGTCGGACCGGCCCATCGCGTCGAAGAGCCGGATCGCATTGCTCTGCGACGAACCGGCGATGGCCACCCACTTGCCGTCGGCGGTCTCGTAGATACCGCGCGGCGAGGCCCGCACGCCGGTGTTGCCGGCTCGCTCCTGGACCTCCCCCAGAGAGGAGTAGGCCAGGATCATGTCGGCGAGCATGCCCATCATCGGCTCGTACAGCGCGACGTCGACGTCATCGCCCTTACCCGTGACCTCGCGGCTGCGCAGCGCGGCCGAGACGGCGAAGGCGCCGGCCAGTCCGGCCGTGTGATCGCAGAGACCGAACGGGGCGCTGGTGGGCGGGGTCTGGGGCCAGCCGTTGACATAGGCGAATCCGGAGACCGCCTCGGCGACGGTACCGAACCCGGGGCGCGCACTGTCGGGGCCGGTCTGCCCGAAGCCCGAGATGTGCAGCACCACAAGGCCGGGATTGGCCCGGCGCAGGGTCTGGGAGTCCAAGCCCCACTTGGCGAAACGACCGGGCCGGAAGGCCTCGATCAGCACGTCGAAGTGCTGGCTGAGCTCCGCGAGCAACTCCCGGCCGCGCGGTGTGCGCAGGTTGATCCCGATCGACTTCTTACCCGAGTTGGCCCCGAGGAAGGCCATCGCGGTGTCGCCCTTCATGGGCAGCCAGCTGCGGCTGGCATCGGGTTTCTCGACGTCTTCGACCTTGACGACCTCCGCGCCCAGGTCGCCGAGCAGGCGGCCTGCGAACGGTGCGGCGAGGTTGCTGGCGACCTCGAGTACTCGGATACCCGCCAGCGGTCCTGGCCCGGCGTGCGTATCCAGTGCTTCCTTATCCACGGTGTGGCCTTTCACTTCGGTGCTGGTGTTGCGTGATTCTTGGGTTGCGGCTGGTGTCTAGGCCACGTCACCGCGTTCGCCGGTGGCGTCCTCCGGGAGCGCGGCGGGCTCGAGGTGAGCCAGCAGGTGCTCCCCGATCGCCACCATCTGGGTCCGCATCTCCGGGCTCAGCAGGTCGAGGAAGTTCTCGCGCACGCTGCGGGCGTACTGGGGCGCGGCGGCCTCCGCCCGCGCGAGTCCGGCGTCGGTGAGCACCGCCAGCCAGCCGCGACGATCGCCGGCGGGGACCTCGCGGCGGACCAGGCCCTCCTGTTCGAGCCGGCCGACCGCATGGGTGATCCGGCTGGCCTTCGAGTGGGTGACCTCGGCAAGCCGGCTCATGCGCATGGACCGTCCCGGCTCGCGACGCAGACGCCACAGGATGTCGAAATAGCTTCTCGGCAGCCCACTGTTGGATTCCAACTCGGCGTTGAGATGGGTGCTCAGTGCATCGAATGTCCGGTTGAACGCGCGATAGACCCGAAGCTCGTCGTCATCGAGCCAGTTCAGCTTCTTGTCGTCAACCACGGAATGTACGGTACTAAATAGTTCAGTGTTGTACTAGTGCTGGGAGGCCCCCAATTTCCGATTGGTTCAGGGCCACCGGCCGAGAGGCTGTTCAACCAGGGAGACGCCGTGGACCATGAGATGTGTGGGGTCGCCGACGACGGCGAGTCGCGGCAGGAGGAACGACATTGAGTCCACTTGTTGATTCGGCGACCGACCTCGTGCACCTGGCGTCCCACATCGCGCGCATCACCGCGCGCCCCGGCGCGACTGCGGACACCGTCGGTCGCGTCATCGCCGACATCCTCAGCCCCTACCTCCCGCAGCGCGTGGAACCCAACGACCCCGCCTTCCGGTCGGCCGTGCAGGCGCTGCTGCAGGAGACCTCCGCCGACCACCGCGCCCGTCAGGACCAGTACCGCGACCTGCTCGACGTCGTCGCGGACATGTCGGCCATCGATCAGTCCACGCGCTTGCACCGGCACGTCGCCGAGCAGGCCCGCCGACTCCTGCACGCCGACGTGACCTACCTCTGGCTGTCGACACCCGAGGGTGAGCACGCCTACCTCGGGGCAGCATCCGGAGAACTGACCAGTGAGCTGCGCGACCTGCGCATTCCGGCCCGAGAGGCCATGACCGGAAAGGTCATCGAGACAGGGCTGCCGTTGATCGTCGCCCGATATCTGGACGATGACGCGTTCACCCATCACACGAAGCTCGACCAGGCTGTGCGCGAGGAGCGGATCACCGCCGCCGCCGCGGTGCCGCTACCGACCGGGCCGCGCATCATCGGCGCGCTCATCGCCGCGAACCGGGACGAACGCACCTTCAGCCTCAGCGATGTCGAACTGCTGCGGATACTCGGGGCGCATGCCGCGCTGGCAATCGACCGGGTGGCGGTGGCCGAGGAGCGCGACCAGGCGTTGATGTCCTTGCAGTCGGACAACCTCGAGCTCACCCGCGGACAGGCGGCGTCGGTTCAGGTGCACAACACGCTGGCCCGAGTCCTGTTGACCGGCACCCAACTCAGCGACCTGGTCACCGGGCTCGTCGAGATCATCGAGGGTCAACTCGCGGTGTTCGACCGCGACGTTCGCATGCTCGCCGAGGCCGGCGGCTTCACCCCTACCGAGCACACCGACGAGCTCGTTCGCTCGGCCGCCGCCACCCACCTGACGCAGACCACGTCCGAACTCGCCGCGGTACCGGTCACCACCACCACAGGTCTGCACGGTGTGCTGTGCCTCCGCGCGCCGGCCGGCGTCACCCGCTCGGACATCCAGGTGATCGAGCGGGCCGTGGTCACCGCGGCCATCCTGCTGCTGCGTGCCGAAGCCGAGGCCGGTGCGGCGGGCTTTCGCCGTGACGACTTCATCAACGACCTCGTCTCCGGCAAGGAGAACCCCGCGCACCTGATGCAGCGGGCGGCGAAGCTGAAGTTCGATGTGCGGTCGCCGTACACCATCCACGTCGTGCGGGCCGATCTCCAGGATCGGCGGATCGCGTCGCTGGCCCACGAGGCGGCCAGGCCCAAGAACGGCCTCGCCGGGCTGTGCCATCGGATGCAGCCCGACGAGCGGCCGTCGGCGGTGGTGCTCCTCCCTGGCGAAGACGCCCGGAAGAACTCGCTGGCTCTCGCCGAGGCGATGCGGCGCGCGTCCGACGCCGAGGTGTCCGTCGCCGGTGCGGGCCCGGTTCGCGGCGGCTCCGACGTCCGCCGATTCTTCGAGGAGGCGCACGCCTGCAGCGACGCCATGCTCCGGCTGAGCGGCTACCGGTTGTCGGGCACCATGGACGACCTCGGGTTCCTCGGCCTGGTGCTCGGCCGGGACAAGAACATCCATGCGTTCGTGGAGGGCGCGCTGGCACCCGTCGTGAATTACGACGCCGAGCACCGCACCGAGCTGCTGCACACGCTCGACGCGCTGTTGTCGACCGATGGCGGGCCGACCGCCGCGGCCGAGCTGCTGCATGTCCACGTCAGCACGGTCAAACAACGGATGCAGCGGCTGCAACGGCTACTCGGTGACGATTGGCGCAGCGTGGACCGCACCCTGGAACTCCGGCTTGCCATGAAACTCCACCGCATCGGTGTGGGGGCGAGCTCGTAGAAGAGCGCATCCCCGGCGGACCGAAACAGGGATCAACTGTGTCTTGCGCGGACATAGAGCGCGGTGGGTTACGTCCATAACCTCACTGTGGTGTACCTCACCAACATCTTGACTCTGTGCCACGCAGCGTTGCTGGGCACGAGGCCACGCGCCGCTTTCCAGGACCGATTTCCTGTTGACGTCCTCGCGGGAACATCATTGATCGATCGGAGGAACGAGGCATGACCACCAAACCCCACGTCGCGGCCCGCGGCGGAACGAGCGCACTGTCGACGTTGATCGTCGTCGTGGCGTCCGTGTTCGCTTACAAGGGGTTGGAATCCGTGCTGTCGCCCGTGGTTCCGATCATCCAGGAGTCCCTCGACGCCACCGAGGCGCAGATCGCCTGGGTGCTCACCGCGGTGCTGCTGACCGGCGCGGTCACCACCCCGTTGATCGGCAAGTTGGCCGACATCCGGGACAAGAAGACCGTGTTGCTCTGGGTGCTGGCGATCATCGCGCTCGGCGTGGTGATCTCGGGGCTGTCGGTGAACGTGCTGATGCTCACCGTCGGCCAATTGTTGCAGGGCATCGGCCTCGGCGTCGTTCCGTTGGCCTTCGCCATCATCCGCGACACACAGACCGAAGAGCGCGCCAAATCCGGCAACGGCGCCGTCATCGCGTTCATCTATGCCGCAACCGCTTTCGCGATGGTCGGCTCGGGCATCCTGGTCAGCTGGCTGCCGTGGCGCTGGGTGTTCTGCATTCCACTGGTGCTGATCGCCATCATCTTCGTCGCGTCGTGGAAGGTGCTGCCGTCCTGCCCGCCGGTGCACCATGGCAAGGTCGACTGGACCGGCGCCGTAGTGCTCGGCGCGAGCCTGTCGGTCATCCTCGTCGCCATCACCGAGGCGCCGACGCTGGGCTGGACGTCGATGAAGTTCGGCGCGGCCGTGCTGCTCGGCTTGGCCCTGCTGGGAGTCTTCTGCGTCGTCGAACTTCGCACTCGTGAGCCGCTGGTCGACCTTCGGGTGCTCGCGACCCGGCCGCTGGCGGTGGCCTGCCTGGTCTACGTGCTCGGCGGTTTCGGGGTCAACATGATGTTCCTCGCCATGCCCATGCTGGCCCAGCAGCCCGCCTCGACCGGATACGGGCTGGGCGCCACGGCATTCACGACCAGCCTCATCCTGCTCCCCATCGGTTTGGCGGGCGCTGTCGCGGCTCCGGTCACCAGCTGGCTCGACGCTCGCATCGGCAGCCGGGCAACCCTGATTGCGGCGGTGCTGACCAACGGTTCGTCGTTCGTCGTGCTGTGGTTCGCCGGCGGCAGCGTGGCAGTGGTCGTGATCGCCTCGATCTTGATCGGCGCGTCAGGCGGCGTCTGCCTCACTCAGGCGATGAACGTGGTGACGCTGCTGGCCCCGGCCGACCAGGTCGGCGCGTTCAGCGGACTGGCCTTCGTCGTCAAGGCGGTCGGCGGCACCCTCGGGGTGCAGCTGTGCGGCAGTCTGCTGTCCACCGGCAGCGACGGCGGCTCCCCCGCCTGGTCGTCGTTCACCAACGTGTTCATCGTCGGCATCGGCCTCACCGTCCTGGTGGCAGCCTCCTGCCTGCTGCTGCCGCGAACGTTGGGAGCCAAGGCCGCACCTGTCGACAACAAGGAGCGGGTGGCCGCCGAATAGCGCTCAGCCAGAGAGAGATCCGCCCCGGGCACATCTGCCCGGGGCGGCTTTCTTTACGGCCGGACAGCGCCCGCGGACGCCGCCGTCACTAGACCCAGCCCGGTGGCGATCTCATCGGCGAGGTCGCTCGACCGATCTGCCGGCAGCGGCAGCAGCATCGCCCCGTCGGCGATTCCACACGTGTGCAGATCGGTGATGAGACCGCGGAGACCGGCGGCCGTGCCGACGTAGAGCAGCGACGGCAACACTCCGACCGTCGATACCGCGTCCAGTCGGGCGAAGGCACTGCGGGCTTGGGCCGCCGTATCGGCGACCAGCGCGTAGACGTCGACGACGACCGGCACCGGATCAGTTCCGACCGGGCGGGCGCGCTCGCGGGCATCCACCGCCCGTCGACCCGCGGCGCGCAGATCGCCGGCCTCCACACGTACGCACCTCGCGGGCAGGCTTTCCACGTCGATGGACGTGTCGAACGCCGACCTGGCGATCCACGCCCGCGGTTCAGCGGAGGTGTCACCGGACGGTGTGGGTGACAACATGATCAACGGAAACCCGCTCCTACCGGTCGATTTCATTGCCGTCCTCCTATGGGGATACTGCGTCGGCCTTCTCACCAGCGCCTGAAGTTGCAGATGGTTCGTCCGTACGCCGGGGGCGCATCAGCGACACCAGCGTGGCGGCCAATCCGAGCCCGGCGGCCACCAGCAGGGCCACCCGGAACGCGGCGGTGAAGATCTCGGCGGAGCTGTCCGCGACATCGGACAGGGTGCCGCTGTAGGCTGCGCGTCGTTCGACGTCATCGAGTGGCGCCGCGACGATGGCCAGGAAGACTGCGGTGCTGAGCGTGTAACCCACGTTCTGGATGCACTGGCGGGCGCCGTTGGCGAGGGCCCGCGAGTCAGGGGTCACCGACCCGAGGATGTCGTCCGTGTTCGGCGCCATGAAGAGCCCGACGCCGGCACCCACCACGCCCATGCAGACCGGCAGCCATATCTGGGTGGTCAATGAGAACGTCAGCCCCACAAGGCCGATGGTGACAAGCGCCGCGCCGGTCGTGGCGACGACGCGGGCCGGGAATCGAGCGCCCAACATACCGGAGATGGGCGTGGCGGCCGTCATCGCCAAGGCCAATGCGAGAACCTGCAGACCGGTCTCTGCGGCCGAAAGCCCGCGGGCCGCCTGCAGATACAGCGACATCAGGGCGACGACGGCGTAGTAGCTCATCCCCAGGAAGAACACCGACCCGTAGGCCGGCCCGCGAACAGGGTGCCGAAACAGCCGGAGGTCCAACAGCGGATGCGCGCAACGATGTTGCGAGACAATGAACAGCGGCGTGGTCATCGCGAAGATGATCATGCTGACCGACGCCAGAGGGTGGGTCCACCCGAGCAGGCCACCCTCCGTGACTCCGATCACGAGGCCGCCGAGGAGGCAGGACACGAGCAGCGCACCGATCCAGTCGAATCGCTGCTGTTGCTGCGGTTTTGGTGATGATGGGACCGCGCCCACGGCCAGTAGCAGGCTGAGCACACCCAGTGGCACGTTGAACCAGAACACCGACCGCCACCCGAGCGAGCTGGCGAGCAGGCCACCCACTCCGGGTCCGAGCACCTGACACAACGATCCGAGCGTGAAGTTGACACCGATGGCGGCCGCCAGCCTTTCCCGTGGCACGGCAGCCGCCACCAGGGCGACGATGTTGCACATCATGGCGGCCGCACCGAGTGCCTGCAGACAGCGCAGGGCGATCAGCACCTCGATGGTCGGGGCGAACCCGCACAGCAAGCTGGCCACGGTGAGGGTGCCGAGGCCGGTGAGGTACATGCGGCCGTGACCCCATACATCCGAGATCCGGCCGAGGATCAACACCATCACGGTGAAGACCACCAGGTAGGACAGCAGTGTCCAGGATGCGGCACCAGGCGATGCGTCGAAGTGCCGCGCGATGGTCGGTAAGGCGACCTGGATCGTGGCGATGTTGACGCCGGCCAAGGCCGAAGCCGCGCCGGCCGCCACCAGCAACCTGACGTTCGTCTTCGGGGGACCGGCCACCGGCGTCATCGCACGTGTCGCATCCAGGGGTGACCCTGCTCAGCGGCAACGGGTTTCAGTGTGTTCATACCGGGCTCAACGACCGGAACGAACCGTACTCCCCCTTCAGGAAGACCAACGGGTCCGAGCCGGTGAGCACGTTCAGATCGTCGACGCGACCGATCACGATGTGGTGGTCCCCGGCTTCGTGGACCACCTCGACGGTGCAGTCGACATACGCGACGGCACCCGTGATGATCGGGTTGCCGGCTTTCGATGGGCGCCAGTCGACTCCGTCGAACTTGTCCGTCTTGCGGGCGGCGATCAGTCGGCAGACGTCCTGCTGCTCGGCGCTGAGCACGTTCACGCAGAACCGGTCGCCGGACTCGCGGAGGGCACGCCAGGAACTCGACGACCGGTCCGGCAGAAAGGCAACCAGCGCCGGCTGCAACGACACGGAGGTGAATGAGCCGACGGTCATGCCGACGGGGTGGTGACCGCTCATCGCGGTCACCACCACCACCCCGGTTGGGAACTGACCGAGTACGCGGCGGAAGACGTCGGGATCAACCGACGGCGACATGTTCGCGCTCCGACTGCTCGGCGTCCCAGGCACCTGGGCGCTCGAGTCCGAGGTGGCTGCGCAGAGTCGAGCCTTCGTACTCCTCGCGGAAGTAGCCGCGCGACACCAGTTCCGGGACCAGCAGTTCGGTCACCAGATCGAATCCGCCTGGCATGAACGGGGTGTTGATGTTGAAACCGTCGCAGGCGTGGTTGTCGTACCACTCGATCATCCGGTCGGCGACCTGCGCGGGCGTGCCGGTGATGGCCTGGTGACCGTGGCTGCGGGCGTTGACATGGATCAGGTCGCGCAGTGTGTACCCCTCGTCCAGGACGAGTTTCTTCGTGTTCTCGTACCGGCTGCGGCTCTGCACCTTCGGTCCGACGAACCACTCCGCAGGGATCTTCTCGTCGAGGTCGAGTTCGCTCAGATCCATCTCGAGGCGTTCGCCGATGTTGATGCGGCCGAGGTCGGTGTTGACGTAGGAGGCCAGATCCGCCTCCAATTCGCGTGCCTCGGCCTCGGTTTCGCCCAGGATGGGCACGATGCCCGCGATGATCTTGACGGTGCGGGGATCGCGACCGAACGAGCGTGCCTTGTCCTTGAACATGTCGTAGAAGGCGACCGAGGCGCCGAATTCGGGCTGCTGGGTGTAGATCGCATCGGCATATTTGGCGCCGACGTTGGTGCCGGCGTCCGATGATCCGGCCTGCACGATGATCGGCCGGCCCTGCGGTGAGCGGGGGGTGTTGAGCGGGCCTTCGACCGAGTAGAACTCGCCCTTGTGGTTGATGGCGCGAATCTTGGTGGGGTCTGCCCACATACCGCGTGCCCGGTCGTTGACGACGGCGTCGTCGCTCCAGCTGTCCCACAGCGCGAACGCGACGTCGAGGAACTCGGCCATCTGCCGGTAGCGATCCTCCCCCGAGGGCATGGTGTCCAACCCGAAGTTCCGCTGCCCCATGCTCGAAGAGACGGCGTTGAAGCCGACCCGGCCGCCCGAGAGCTTGTCCAGCCCGGCGAACTGGCGGGCCACCGAGAAGGGCGGGAGGAAGGTGGTGGACGCGGTGCCGACCATGCCGACGTGGCTGGTGACCGCCGACAGTGCGGCCATCACGGTGACCGGCTCGTAGTGACTGGCGATCGTCGGGTCACTGCCAGGGAGCGGTCCCGCGCCGGCGATGTCCCCGAAGAACACCATGTCGAACTTGGCCGCCTCGGCCTTGCGCACCAGCTCCTTGATCAGACCGAACTCGCCCCACCCCTCCATCCGGCTGCCAGGGCGCCGCCAGCTGTCGTAGTGGTATCCGGCGACCGCCAGTAGGGCCGACAGCACCATGTTCTCGGATCGCTTGGCCATTGTGTTCCTTTCGACGAGCTTCAGCGCTCAAAATCAACAATCCATATATATAGATTGTTGGTTTTTCAGTCAAGGGGCTGGGGTGGGGCGACTGTCGTTACGATGCGGGGTATGGCGTTGGCAGGTGGCAAGGCGGCACGGGTCGTCGCAGGTCAGATCGTGCGCGACATCACCGCGGAGAAATTGGCCCGGCTCCCGGCCGAGTCCGCACTGCTGACCCGGTACGGCGTCAGTCGACCGTCACTACGTGAGGCGATGCGGCTGCTGGAGATGTACGGGGTCATCACGCTGAAGCCCGGTCCCGGTGGGGGCGCGGTCGTCAATCAGGTTGCGAGCCAGGAGTTTGCGACGAGCACGTCGCTGTACTTCCACCTGCTCGGGCTGACCGTCGGCGACCTCCTGCAGACCCGGCTCAACCTGGAGCCGCTGATGGCGCGCATGGCCGCCCAGAAGGTCAAGGACGGCGGCGTGTGGCAGTACACCGAATCGGACGCCACCCCGGATGACGGTTCGCGCGTGCAGCGATCCGAATTCCATCTAGCGATCGCCGAGCTCGCGGGTGACCCGATCCTCGTGTTGTTCGCACATGCGCTACGCGACATCACGGTTCACGCGTTGACCGAGGACAGACTGCGGACGGTGACGATGAGCGATCTCACCGTGTCGCACGAGGAGATCGAGGCCGCGATCGCCGCCGGCCAACCCGCCAAGGCCGAAAGACTGATGCGGACCCACACGCAGGACTTCATCGAACTGCTTCGGATGCACGTTCCGCACCTGCTCAAGCAGGTCATCGACTGGGGCTGATCTGGCGGCGCTCGGTGCGGGCGCGGGGCGACTCGGAATGGCGCGCACTCCCATCCGATCCCGCGAAGTCCTTGAATAGGAACGTTCCAAAAGTGTCGGGCATAAAACGGCCCGCGGAGTGATCTCCGGGGGCCGTTTTACCGGGTAGCGGAAACACGATTCGAACGTGCGACCTCTGGGTTATGAGCTGGCTTCCGGGGATTTCTCGAGACTCGCTAAGTCTCATTTGCGCAGGTCAGAGGTCGGCTCGTATCGCCTCGTTGCACCGATTTCGGGGGGTTTCGCAGAGTTTTGTTCCCAAGTCCGTTCCCAAATGGGGTTTGCTGGAGCATGGTCGAGCCAGCAAATAAGTCATCGCGGGTGGTGTCCGGCCGCGGGCTAGCGAACCCAGTGCACGCGCCCGCGTCGGATGACGTAGTGACACCGGTACGTTCCGTGGCGCTCGTCGACGCTGGGAGTCAGCGACAGGGGGGCTTCAGCAAGGATCTTCCACGCAGGCCAGGCGTGGCGGTTCAGCGGCACCAACACTCGGTGGCGCCGCGCGCAGGGGCAGTCGAAGACGAGCCATTTTGGGTGTTCGGCGCTGCCGACCAGCACTGCCCGGCGGGGGTGTAGCTGGGCCGGGACGTCGCTCATGCGCGCCACGATCAGATTCACCGCCCACCGCCGCCAGGGTGGCCAGATCCTTCGGATTCGGTTCAGGATGCCCATCCCAAACCCCAGTAGCGGGCGGTGTCGCCGAAGTTTGATGGTGTGCGCGTGCCGCAGTAACAGTCCGGGGTGGGATGTTGGTGGTTGGTCGAGATGGCGCGGTCGTGGATGCGGAGGAGGATTTCGCTTGGGCGGGACTCGACGCCGTAGCCGACGAGTCTTTCGAGGAGCTCGTTGACCGCTGCGGCGGCCACTGCGGTGGTGAAGGCCACCACCGCAGGTTCGGTGCCGCCCAAGTCAGGGACGTACCCGTCGCGGCGGCGCCGCTGGTATTCCTCGGGTGACATCTCCTCGGCCGCGGCTACCTCCGGGCGCACGCGGCCCCGGCACAGCAGGCAGGCTGAGCGGGAGTCCAGGATAGTGACGCGTCCGGTGATGTCGTCGACCCGGCCAGCGCCGTCGGAGCTGATCTTGACCCCGCAGTCGATCACCAACGTCAGGTACGCGTAGGCGAACCGGGATAGCCGCATCCGCCCTGCTTCGTCGTCGGTGCAGCCGAACACCACGTCGGCGCCTACGATGCGCTCGGCGATCTCGCGCTGGCATACCGATCCCTCGATGCACTCGACGACCGCGTCGGGGGCGATGTCACGCAGGTGATTTCCGAGCACCTCGACCTTGAACCGGTCGACGTCGCGCAATGTCGACCCGTAGACCCGGGTGGTGTTGGTGTCGCAGAGTTTGTCGGGGTCGACGAGGACGAAGTTGCGGACACCGAGGCGCACCAGCTGCTCGGCCACCGCCGAGCCGGTGCCTCCACAGCCGATGAGCGCGACGCGCAGATCGCCGAGCACGCGTGGGATGTCGGGGCCGAAGGCTCGGACATGCCGGTCGTGCAGGGAAGGCAGCGGGGGGTACCGGACGTCGTCGGCGCGGAGCACTTCGAAGCGGTCAGCCGGAATGACGATCCGATCGATGTTAGTAGTCGTGGTCCCTTCCAGCCGGCCGGTGAAGCTCAGCTGTCCTGCTCGCATCGAGGTGATCAGCGAGCCGTAGAGCCCGCTTTCACTGCGGGTGGTGAACACTGGCATCAGCTGCTCATCGACGCGCCGGTCGTGCGGACTCGGCCGCGGACTGGCCGCCTCACCAGGGTGTGTGTGCACCCAGATCGGCACGCACCGGTGAGTCTCGGCGTCCTTCAGTGCAGGCATATAACCCTCCGAGCCAACTACCAAGGACCGGTCGTCGCGGTGCCGGTAGGCCTGTTCGGCGGCCGGGTGCAACTCGACGCCCAGCAGTCGTAAGCCTCCGTCGGCCAACCACGCTGGCCGCGCCAACAACACCGCGGCGGTCTCCACCGGCTGCCTGGTCATCCCGCGAAGCTCGGCAACCACATCCGGGTGCAGCACCAACGTTGTTGTAGTCATGCCGCCGACCTTGCAGCTTTGGCCAACTCGTTGCGCAACAGCGCCATGAAGGTGTGCAGGCCATCCACGCCCGCGCGCCACATCCCTGGTTCGAGGTGACGCGACCACCGCTGCCAGCTGCGTCCGCAGTAGATCTCGGTAACTTCAGTGCCGGGTATCGCGAGCCCACCGCTGGTGGTCAGCGCCGGAGTGACCCACCACATATCCGGGGCGGCGTCGGGGTAGAGCGCCGCCAGCCGGAGCATGACGTCGACGCTCGGTTCATTGAGTCCAGCAGGCAGCGGGAACGCGCCCAACAGCACGCAGAGCATCCCGCCGTCCTCGAACACACGGTAGGAGATCCCCTCAGCGCTCAAATACTCGTGATCAGAGTCGGGCAAATTCATCGGCGCGGCCCCGCCGAGTGTCCGGGGTTGACCGACGACGGCGCGCTGAAGAACCGCATCCCGGCGGTCAGTTCCACCACTTCGCCCGGAACGATCTTGACGTCCTGGGCGTCGGCGACATCCAGCCACAAGTCCCGGTCGGCGCCGATCGGGGGCATGGGCAGTTCGCGCAGCTGCTGATCGTCATCGGGCCGGCGGGCACCGAGTAGGCCGTGCGGTCGATGTGGATGGTGATAGTGCGCGGCTGGGTAAACAGGCGCATGCCGGGCGTCACCGGGATCGCGACCCCTTCGGCGAGCAGACGGTCGGGTGCGTCGACGACATCGAGCCACAACTGCTGGTCGCTGCTCAGCGGGGGCCGCGGCAGCCGGCGCAGGTCAGCGGTAGTGACGACCTTCTCGGCGTGCAGCTGGTACTGCCGGCCGTCGATGTACACGGGAACCGAGTGGGGATGGCGGGCGGGGGATGGTGACGTCATGAGAGAACCTTTTCTGGTCATGTTAGGCCTCTGAACAGCTCAAACTGCGCTAGGCTTAACGTGCTTTGTTAAGAACAAGGCCAACGGTAGCACGATTAGCGGATGGATTCTTTACCAAAATGGTTCAGAAATGAAGGTGGCGTGGTCCCAGCCGGAACTGGCAGCCCTCTGTCGATCCGAATCGGCGTTGCGCACCGCCTGGCCGCAGCAGGCCGACGACGTCATGGTGATGCTGACGATGATCTCCTCGGCCACCACGCTCAATGCGCTGAGCCACCTGCGCAGTCTGCGAGTCAATGTGGCGCTCGCAGACGAGCCCGGGTATGCGCCCGTGTTGAGCGTGCAGTACAACGAGGTCCAGATGAGAGGAACACTGGTGAATACACATGGCAAGCCATTGATCATGCACGCAGTGGCCGCCGCGCCGTACTGGCGAGACGTCGACTGCATCCGCGTCGAGTCGATGACCATCGTGTCGCAGGGCTCACGACGGCGGGTCGGATCATGACCGTTCCGCGCCGACCCTTTCCGAACAGCACTGACCAGCCTGCCGATTTCGAACCCGACTGGGCCAAGCCGCCCGGCGAGATCATCCTGACCGAATTGAAGGCAAGAGGACTCACGCAAGCCGAATTCGCGGTTAGAACCAGCCTGAGCGCGAAGCATATCAATCAACTTATCAAGGGAATAACCACCCTTTCGCCGGAAGTAGCAGTAGCTTTAGAGCGCACTCTCGATATACCGGTCGATTTCTGGCTAAAGGCCGAGGCAAGATGGCGTTCGCGCCAAATACGCGTCAATTCCCGTGCGCGACTGACTGAGTACGCGGACTGGTTTGAAAAATTTCCCCAACCGGTACTAATCGCGCAGCGCTTAATTTCACATGCAGATTCCCTCGAAGTGCGAGTAGAGAAATTACTACGGTTCTTCGGCGTCACTGATACCGAAGCCTTCAATACCGTCTGGTTGCGCCGCCAGGTCAACTTCAAACGAAGTCAACGGTTTGACGTAGATCCATACGCAACAGCGTTGTGGGTACGGTTGGCAGAACGCGCCGCCGAAAGCCGCGCACCGCAAGCAAATAAGTATGACCAGCGACGACTACGTGCCGTTCTGCCGAGTATCCCTCCGCTCACCCGCTCTTCTATGCCTGAAGCTTTTTTGGCCATTCGCAAAGAATTGGAGTCGGCCGGAGTCCTCTTGGTATATATGCCAGAAATCGCTGATACACGAATATGCGGAGCGTCCCGATGGCTTCAGACTGGGCACCCAATCATTGCTTTGACAAATCGCAATAAGCGTATTGACAGCTTCTGGTTCTACCTAGCCCATGAAATCGGACACATACTTCTGCACCCCGGGCGCGAAACATTCATCGACCAACTCGATAAGTCGTTAGACGATGATAAAGATGAACTGGAAACCGCAGCAGATTCTTTTGCGCAACGATTTTACATTCCAGAGTCTGAGCAGCCGCGGCTCAACCACATGTCGGTGGGAGAATTGGAATACTTCGCCGACGAACTGAAGGTCGCCCCAAGCATTGTGGCGGGCCAGTATGGACGTCTGCACAACAAATGGGCCGCGGTCAGCAAGATGCGACCTACGATCCGTTTGGACGCAATGCTTTCCGACTTATAACCTAACCGTGGCGATCTCTGCAACGATTCGCGAAGTCATGACTCACCTGTTGACAGCGGCTCGACGTTGCCGACCCTGAAACGTCTGTGCACTGGGGCACTCAGATCGCCGGATAGCTTCGCCACATGCCTACATTTGGTGCTGCAGCGATCGACCGGCTCAATCATTACCGAGTAGCCTTTCGGCGATCAGTACGCCGTCTGATGGTTACACGATAGTGCCGCCATCCGCGGTTGTGATATCTGCGTCAACTTCATTGGGCGCCAGCACGGGGTTGCGGCGCCCAATACAGCTGAGGCTCCATTCGACGGTTGATCCTTCCCCGCGCACGCCACCCCGGCCAACCCCGACAATCCAGCGTTCTCCCCCGCGGGTCAGAATTCCAACCCGCTACTGGTCGACCGACCACGAGCCACGGTGTGGCCCTGTGACCGTTGCGACCGCGCGTCGGACAACGTCTTTTGTTTCGTGTCCAGAACTTCCTTGGTAGCAACATGACGCTGCAGAAGTTTGACAACGGAACAGGGCAACTCGCCAGCGGGGGTCTGCGCAGCAACGCTGAGTGCGGTCGCTGGACGGTCAGATTTAGCCACGGCGATGCCGGACAGCAGTTCTGCGGCCTGGCCGCTGTCGTCGCGACGCACAACCGGCATCCCGGCGTCGTCGGCGACGGGGCTGTGGTGGGTTTCGTTGCCGCGTCCGTAGAGATAGGTGGTGTTGGTGTCGCGGCCGCGGGTCATTGCCACGTAGAGCAGGGCGCGGGTGGTGTTCTCGCCGAGAACGGCATGGCTGGTGTCGGCTGTGACTCCTTGGGAGCTGTGCACGGTGACGGCGTAGCCGAGGTTGACATGCTCGCGCACGTAACCGGCTTCGAACGCTGTGCGCGCGCCGTCGTCGAGACGCTCGGCGGCCAGCCGGTTTGTGCTCGGATCGACGGCGGCGACGCGCCAGCGGTTCCCGTTACGCACCGGCCGATCCCGAACCGGAATATTGCCGACGCGGTGCAATGAAATCGAGGCATCGTTGGCGCGGGTCACGATCACATCGCCGACACCGATGCGGTGCCCCCGAGCGCCCACCACGGTTTCGGTACCGGCGCTGTGGTGGTCGCGGTGCAGGCGTTCGTTGAGGGCGTCGGCCATCTCGGTAGTGCTGCACACCAGCAGGGGGTCCTTGCCCGCGGCCAAGTCGGCGCGGTAGCCCACCAGCGCATCTATGGCCATGGTGATTTGATCTCCGCTGCGCAAGCGGTCATGAAGTAGATACCAGTCGATGGCGCGCCGCACCTGGGCGGGGTTGCCGTCGCGCAGCGCAAGTGATGCGGTGCGCTCGGCTGGGTCGCGCATCCGCCACACCTCCGAAAGCTTCTGCGTCCACGGCAGGTCATCGCAGAGTTGTGCGAACATCCCGCCACGCGCCTTGACCGGCGCGAGTTGATGCGCATCTCCCACCAGGACGGTCTTGGCGCCCGCGGCGGTGGTGGCGGTCAACAGCCGGCGCAGGTCATCGGTGCCCACCATCCCGGCCTCGTCCACGACGACGAGCGTCGATGGGGCGAGTTCTAATTCGTTACGCTGCAGCATCAATAACGCTTTGGCGATGGTGTAACCCGTGTCGCCGGCGCCTTCGCGAACGGCGACGTCGACGGCCTTGCCCGTCGGTGCGAGCACCACCACCGTTCCACCATGGCGGCGCTTCACCGCGGTATTAAGGGAACGGAGCGACGTCGTCTTACCCGCCCCGGCCGGCGCCGACAACGGTTGAACAAGCCACGGCGAGCGACCAATGTTCTCCACCGCGCGCTTCTGATCCGGCGAAAGACCGGCAGTGTCTTCCTCTTTCACCCACAACAGCGAGCGATCGTTCCGGGCGTCCACCAGGTCAAGGACCGCGCGCTCTTCGGCGAGGATCCGATCGAGGGTGAACCGCTCGTGGCCCTCCCGCTGATGCGCCGCCCGCGGGGCGGTCAGCCTGATCCCCACCTCGTCGACCGCGGCCTCGACCAATTCGCGTGGCGACTGGTCAGTGTCCACGGGCAGCTGTGCCCCGACGATTTCTACGAGGTCGGCGCGGGTGAAAGCCGCCTTCTCGACCTTCTCCGCAGCCGCGGCCAGGCGCACACGGTCGAACGGCGTCCGCGCGGCCGCACGCCGCGCCGCGCGCGCCGCCTCGAACGCTGCACGGTCCAGTTGAAGGCCCCTCGCATCCGCGCGCCACTGCTCCACCAGCTGCCCCCAGGCCAATTCCTCGGGCTTACTCGGACGGGTCGCCTTCTGTGCGGCGGCCAGCTGCGCCGCCGACAACGGCCCCTCGACGACCGTGAGGTTGCCGGCGGCCCACTCCCGCAAGGCGGTCGATCGACGCGACCACGCCGTGATGGTGTCGCAGTCCACCCCGGCCAACTCCGCCATCCCCGTGGATGGGTCGACCGGCGCCCACTCGAACACCATGGAACGGTTCAGCTCCCGACGCAGGGTGGCTTGGTAGATCACTCCCGCGGCCCGGGCCTCGTGATACAGCGAGGTCCCGTCGATCGACACCAACTGCCCGTCGGCGCGGGCTTGCCGGTTGGGGACGATGACGTGGGTGTGCAGATGCGGGTCCCCGCACCGCGAGGTCTCATGCTGATACGCGACCGCCACCAGACCGGGCAGCCGCACCAGATCCTTCTCGCCGGTTCGCGGGTTGTGCACCCGCGTGTAGCCCGCGTGCATCGACAGATACTCCATCGCCTCACGCAGCGCGGTGTCATGCGCATCGGCCATCGCCTTCATCACGACATCATCAACGCGCAACGCCCGCACCAACGACACACTCTTGGGCGCACAGAAGGTCAGATCAAAGCCATGCACCCCGCGCTCCCCGAACGCCCGACCGCGCGCACCGCTCGGGGCGACCCCGTCATCGAGCCAGCGCGCCACCACCCCCGCGTCAGCCTCCCCGCCCGCGCGCTGGGCGTCGGTCAACCCGACCAACGCCGCCGCGCGGCGCGTGTCGCCGGCGCACAACCACACCGGAGTGCGGGTCTCGTGTTCGGAGTAGTACTCCCCCAGCCCACCGCCGGATCGGGCGCGGTTTTTGGACGCGCGCTCGGCGGCCTGGGCGGTGTCGATGTAGTAGTTGATCGACCACCGCTTCAACTTGGCGATCGTCAACACCGTCTCGCCCCTCCCGCCGGTGCCTGCGGCACGTGCTGCGCCACAGCCATTCTCGCACCTTGTGCAAATGTGCCATGCAGAAATTTGGGGGTGTCGGGGATGTGAGACGAGGTGGAGAGCCTGGGATAAGAGTAAGGGAGGCAGCGTGTTTGGAGACGCAACGGTATGCATGGTGATGCGGTTGACTGAAAGTGAGGCGATGGCGGGAAGGGGAGGATAGTGTGTAGTAAATCCGGGGGTGTGAAAAGCATTGCGACATTGAGCATTGCGTGACTCGTCGTGAGTCGATGCGCGAAAACTCTGCACAAACCTGTCGGTACCGCGAATTACAGTGATGTTGGGTGCCTGATGAACCTCAGCGCAGCCGAGCAGAACAGTCCGCGATGTGACGTCGGGGCGACAATTCCACACACGCGCTGCAGCACGTCGCACGAGCCGTAGCCCCACACAACTCCAGTGGAGGGTGGTGATCAAAATGGAAGACAACCCGTTCAAGGGACTCCCCCTGCTGCTCTCAGTGCCGCACGCCGCGCAGCTGCTGGGGATCAGCCGAGCAGCGGCGTATCGCCTTGTGAACTCCGGCGAGTTGCCGGTTCGCCGGCTGGGCGGCCGCGTCTATGTCGTGACCGCACGCCTGCGGGACATCGGGTCATGAAGGGCTCTGTGTATCACCGGGGCGCGAAGTGGTACTACAAATTCCGCTCCCCGCAACGCGATCCCGCCACCGGCGCCTATCCCTGGATCACCAAGGGCGGCTTCGACACCGAGCGAGAGGCGTGGAAGGCCTGCCGTGACGCGATGCGCGACGCGGACCGCGGCCGCATCGTCAAACCCTCCACCCGCACCGTCGGCGAGTTCCTCACCGAGTGGCTCACTGCGGTCGAACCCACACTCGACGCCACCACCTGGCGCAGCTGGAGCGACTACGCGCGGTGGTACGTCATCCCGCACATCGGCGGCGAGCGCCTCCAACGACTCGACGAACCCACCTTGCTGAAGCTCTACGCGAAGCTTCTCGCCGAGGGACGCGTCAAACGCGACAACGACTCGGTGATGTACGCGTACTGGTCGAAGCGCGTCGCGCGCGGTGCCGAGCCCACACCGCGTGCGGTGTCCGAGGCCTGCGGCACCTCGATTCACGCCGCCCGCGCCGCGGTGCGCCGCTACCGCTCCGGGATCGTGCCAGAACCGACGCCGCGAGGTCTCGCACCCAAGACGGTCCGCAACGTACATGCGTTTCTGCATCGTGCTCTGGTCGATGCGGTCGCGTGGAAGTTCCTCACCGACAACCCCGCAAGCAATGTGAAGCCGCCACGACGGCCGCGTACCCGCCGCCAGGTGTGGCGGCCGGAGGAGATTCAGACCTTCCTCGCGTCGGTGCGCCACGACCGGTTCGGCGCGCTCTTCCTGCTGGAGCTCACGACGGGTATCCGGCGCGGCCAGATCTGCGGGCTGCGGTGGTCGGCGGTCGACCTCGACGCCGGCCACATCGCGGTCCACGACAACCGCGTAGTGGTCGGCGGCCAGGCCCGCGACAAAGCGGGCGGCAAGACGCGCAACGCCGATAAGACCATCTCGATTGACCGCGCCACCGTGGCTGCACTGCGCCGTTGGCGTGAGGTCCAGGACGGCGAGCGGGCGTTCTTCGGGACCGACTATCACCCCGGCGGTTACGTGTTCACCTACGAAGACGGTCGGCCGTTGCACCCGGACTCGATCCGGCAGCGGTTCGACCGCCTGTCGGCCGCAGCGGGCCTGTCCCGCATCACCTTTCACGACCTGCGCCACTCGTACGCCACCGGCGCCCTGCGGGCCGGGGTCAATCCGAAGATCATCAGCGAACGCATCGGCCACGCCAACGTCGGCTTCTTCCTCGAGACGTATGCCCACGTGCTGGAGAACGACGACCGGGAGGCCGCCGAGCAGGCGGCCGGGTTCCTGATCGGTGACGCGTGGGCCGACGACGAGGACGCCGACCCGACAGACCTCGATTGACGGGACCCGCCGAATATAATGCTGGGGTTATACTAATGGCGTGGGTGGTGCTCCTGCTGGAGGAGGTCGAACGGTGGTACTTCACGCTGGACGACGACACGATGACGGCGGTAACCGGGGCCATCGACTTACTCGAGGCGGAGGGGCCCGCCTTGGGCCGGCCCACGGCGGACCGGGTGAACGGCTCGAAGTTCCACAACATGAAGGAGCTGCGTCCCGCTGGGACCAGCGTCCGCATCCTGTTCGTCTTCGACCCGCAACGCCAGGCGATCCTGCTGCTCGGCGGGGACAAGGCCGGGAACTGGCGAAGCTGGTACGACGAGAACATCCCGATCGCGGACGAGCGTTACACCAGATGGCTGGCGATCGGTTGCCGGAGGTGAGTAGCCATGGCGCGCAACTGGCGTGAGATCCGGGCCGAAGCGGTGGAACAACGTCGCGTGGACCCGGCGCGCGCAGACTCGGCCCGCAAGGAGATGCACGAAGCCGTCCAGGCCTACCGTCTCGCGGAGATTCGGAAGGCACACGGTCACGCTCGCCAGGCCGATGTCGCGGCGCTCATGGGTGTCTCGCAGGCGCGGGTGTCGCAACTGGAGAGTGGCGACCTGGCGCACACGGAGCTGGGCACGCTGCAGTCCTACGTTGCCGCCCTTGGTGGTCAGCTGCGGGTTATCGCTGAATTCAGCGGGAAGAGCGTCGAGTTGTCGACGTGACCCGCGGCGGTTTGCCCGTCAGGAGCACCGAAGACATCAACTAGCGAGCACGTCTCCATTACCAGTTGCGCGGGTTAACTTCATACGACGCCGCATTGGGGGTTCTCGTCGGCAGCGATCGGGCAACGCTCGCCTATGACGCAACACGGGATGCAACAACTGACGGGCTCAATGAGAGCTTCGCGCGTCGAAGGATCCTGGCTTCCACTGATGCTGGCAGCCAGCCTGAGATAGTCGCCACAACCTGTCGCCGTCGCTCATCGCGAACTACTGAGTCGAGCAAGCGCTCCCTTAGATGAGTCCAGCTGTCTCGGAATCGAAAAGGCCATCACCCCAACGGGAAGTCCGGAGATCGGCGCCAGGGCTGCACCGACGAAGCGGCGTCTTAATAGTGTGCGCGATGAGGCCGACGCGATGACGTGCAGCCATCTCCAATGCAGTCCGTGCACAGCCGGCTGCCCAGTTCGCTTCCGAGCACGATCTCTTCCAGCCTCGCATCTCGGGCGCCGACGCGGAGCTGCTCGAAGGGGTCCTCGTCGGCAGCAAGGGCACTGACGCCACCTTCTCGAAGCTCCCTCGGTCGCACAGATATCGAGAGACACGCCCAACGACACGGCGAGAAGTATCGTACGACCGCTAATAGGGTCATTGTGTGAAGAAGCGGTATCAGGTGTTCGTAAGTTCGACGTATAAAGACCTCACGGAAGAGCGCGCGACGGTCATACAGATGATCCTCAACCTGAACCACTTCCCAGCCGGCATGGAAATGTTCCCAGCCGCGAACGAGGACCAGTGGAAGCTCATAGAGCGAGTCATCGATGAGAGCGACTATTACGTTGTCGTGGTAGGAGGTCGATACGGTGAAATGGACGAGGTTTCGGGCATAAGTTTCACCGAGCGCGAGTACGACTACGCCGTGAGTACTGGCACTCCAGTGCTCGGCTTCTTGCATAGAGAGCCTGAGACGTTACCGGCTTTGAAGACTGATCAGAACGACGACGCCCGAAAGAAGCTGACGGCCTTCCGAGAAAAGGTGGAGGGGTTGCCAGTCAAATATTTCACTAGTGCAGCTGAGCTCGGCGGCCAAGTCGCAGTCAGTTTGATGAACCTTATGGACTTGCAGCCAGCCGTCGGGTGGGTACGCGGCGACACCGTGCTTAGCCAGGACGCCGAGAAAGAAATCCTGACGCTGCGAGCCCAGCTGGCCGAAGCGCGGGAGAAGTCACAGACTCTTGTGGCCGAGAAAACTCACGCGATGGACCCGACCAAACTCGCGCAGGGCGAGGACCTGGTTGGCTTCCCGATACGGGTGTACTCCAAAGCTTGGAATGACGATTCAGATATGTGGATCTGGCCGGAGACCACATGGAATGACGTGCTGGCCGCTATCGGCCCGGCCATGTTCGATGAAGCGACTGAACAAGAGATAGAGGAGAGATTCGAGGTTTGCCTCTTCCAGAGCAAGATGAGTGAGAAGGACCGCCGAGCGGTCAGAGGTGTAACCAACCGACAGATTCAGTGTCAGCAGAAGGACTTTGAAACGGTCCTCGTTCACTTCAGAACGCTTGGCATCGTCGAGTAGGGCACGAAGAAGCGCGTTCCGAGCGACACAAACCGGTACCTCCGCCTGACACCTCTTGGCCGGGAGAAACTGGCAGCCCTAAAAGCGGTCACGAAGGACGAGAACGCTGACGAATCGTCCTCAGACACGCCAGCGCCAACCCAGAAAGCCGTCGAGAAGGCAGCCAAGAAAGCGTCCCCGAGGAACGCCACCAAGAAGGCAACCTGATTCGGGAGTGCCTGGTCCACCGCGTATCGTGCTCTAGTTGCGTGCTTGCCGGTGCCTTTGCTGCGGCGAACCTACGTCGCGCTGATCTCTAGTTGTTGTGGCTATTGGCGGTTATTCTCCAGTTGAAGCGCCAAGGCTGCGGTTCCATTAACCTCAACTCTCTTGCGCCCGCGATGCTGATGCGCATGCAAGGATGTGGGCCCAACTGGGACCTCAACACGCCTGACCGGGGTTATCCTCAGCAGCGGCGACGCGCTCCGCCATTGGCGGTCGAGAGGGGACCATTCAGGTGTGGAATTCGGAACTCATTCAGTTCGGGATTGCTGCTCTAGGCGCGGTCGTTGCCTTGGTGGCGAGCGATTCCGTTCGCAAGTTGATTCGCGCGATCTTCTCAAGGCCGAGAAAAACGTCGGTCCTACTGCAGAACGCTAAGGGAGATTCTGTAGAAGAGATCGTCGTCGACCCAAAACTCGACCGTGACCAGCTCAATGCATGGATACTTGGCTATCTTGCGTCGGCAAAGACTGAAGATGGCAACGAGGGAACGAACTCTAACCCCACCCCCCATCGCAAAGACGACGGAGATCCGAAGGGAGGCATTAAGTGACGGCGCCTCCTCCGTCGGGAGACGCGCTTCCGCGGGTTACCCCCGTCTCGCCATTTTTCAAATTGGTGTTCCTAGTCATCGTCTCGCTGACCATCGCGCTTCTCGGAGTCAACGTTGCTCTAGCGCTGTTCGTCGATAATCCGAACGATGCAACCAAAGATGTTATCGCGAGCTGTTCGAACCTCAGCAAAGCCGGTTTTGGAGCCATCTTCGGCCTCGTCGGAGGCAAGCTCGCTTAACGCTTCGGTTGACCGCCGACTTTTAACCTGCAGCATCGCCCCGGCGAACCTTGCTAACTCTCAGAAGTGCAAATGACGGCGGATTGACCTGCGCTGCCGTCGTGCTATGGGTGTCCAGAATGTCGTGCTATGGGTGTCCAGAATGTAACGTATGATCTGGTCATCGAAGTGCTGCGCACCCTTTGCCTAAGGTTCTAGGGCCATCGTATTTCGCTGAACAGCAAAAGGTGGTTCATGTCGGCATCTCCAGTCAAATATGGCACGCAATTGCACGTCTGGCTCATTAGTCCCGAACTGACACCCGCCGCTCATGGCTGTGCTGGCTCGACTTGAATCAGCCGGGGTAATCCCACGGCGCGCGACCGCTTGCCAACGGGCTTTACCGCGTGTACGCACCGGTCGAGCGCGTCCGCACGTTCACCGAGAGCGGCGGCGCGCCGTGAAAACAGTCAGGCACGACTGCGAGACCCTTGTCGGTGGTTCGCCGCGACACGGATGTCTCCACCAGCTCGGGGCGTTCGAGCGTTGTCGACGCCGCACCCTATTGGCGAACTGGCGGCGCTCCTGACTAGTGACCGGTTCTCGCAGTGTGCGCGACCGCAAGCGCCGACGCAAACCAGAAGCAACTGGAGGAACGCCAGCCAAAACTGGAATCCACCAACCAGCGCTTAGTGGTCAGAAGACAACTGCGTCCGCGCGGAAGCTACCGCGGCCGACCCAGTGCTTTTCGCCGGCCGGCAACCGCTAACCCTCGCGCGTTCCCAATCCGTTCCCATCAAGGTCTTTGCGTTGGGAATGTTCCCAAAAGTGTTCCCATCGGGCATGAAAACGGCCCCCGGAGTGGTCTCCGGGGGCCGTTTTACCTGGTAGCGGGGACAGGATTCGAACCTGCGACCTCTGGGTTATGAGCCCAGCGAGCTACCGAGCTGCTCCACCCCGCGTTGGTGAACATGAGGTTACCCAAGCACGCCTCGGTATTCCAAATCGGGCGTCTACCAGCACTTTGAGCGCCTCACCCGACCGCGAACGTGCGCAGACGCAGGTCGCAGAACGCGCACGTTCGCCGACGGCGAAATCAGGTGCGGACCACCTGGCCCGTGCGGAACACCCCCGCCGGGTCGTACCGCTCCGCCAACGCCGCCAGCCAGTGCCTGACGTCCTCGGTGTACACCCGCGCCGCCCGGCCCGGATCCGTCGACGGCGCGAAGTTCGGCAGCTGCCCACCGGTCGACCACGGCGCCAGCGTTCGCATCACCGCCGCGGCATGCGCCGGCACCACCTCGGCGATCTCCGGCACCAGCGCCCCGATCGTCGTCAGCGCGAACGCCGCATCCCGGTGGCACAGCGCACTGCGATGCTGCGGCTCCCGCGCCAACGCACCCCCGAGGTGGCGCACCTCCACAATCACCTGCACCGACTCCGAACCCGGCCCCGCGACGCCCACCAGCGCCTCGGCGGCCGCCGGATCGAAACTGTGCAGCAGCGAGTGGTCCTCGTACACCGGCATCGGGTCGACCGGATCGGCATGCACCGCCCCGATCGCCGCATACGGCAGCACCCCGACCGTGTCCATCACCGCCGGCGCGACCGCCCGCATCGGCGCCAGGATCCGCTCGGCCTCGGCGAAATCACCGACCGCGGCGTAACGCACCGCCACCGTCAACCGGCCCGCCAGCGGCTCGGGCACGCCCGGCAGCGGCGGAAGCTGTTGCAGTGCAACGGAGGTGTTCACCGTCTCCGGCAACCCACCGCACCACTCCGCCCACGCCCGCAGCACCGCCGCCGCGTCAGCGCCATCGAAAAACACTGCCCCGCCGTAGAACTCGGGAATCGGCAGCAGGTCGAACTCCACCGACGTGACGATGCCCAGCGTCGCCTTCCCCCCGCGCAGACCCCAGAACAGATCGGCGTGCTCCTCGGGCGTCACCCGCAGCACTTCCCCTGTGCCGGTGACCAATTCGAACGCCCGCACATAGTCCGATCCGGCGCCGACCGTCCGCACCAGCGGCCCGATCCCGCCACCGGTCAGGAATCCCACCACCCCGACACCGGGGGCCGATCCGAGCACCGGCGCCAGGCCATACGGGCAGGCGGCGTCGAGTACCTGCTGCCACCGCACCCCGGCGCCGACCCGCGCGCGACGGTTCATCGCGTCCACCGCGCACGCCGTCATGCCCGACGTGACGATCAGGACCGTGTCCCCGTCCACCCCGATCGCGCCGTGCCCGGTGGACTGCACGGCCACCCGCAGCCCACGGGCCGCGGCGAACCGGACCGTCGCGGCGACGTCGGGGGTCGAGGTGGCCAGCACCACCGCGGCGGGGCGCACCGCGGCGGCGACGTTCCACGGGGTGCACCGCTCGTAGCCGGCCTCCCCCGGCAGGGCCACCGGTGCGGCGACGTGGTCGCGGATGTCGGCCACGGGGTCGGCCAGCTCGTCGCGGGCGACGTCGGTCAGAGTCATCGAAGTCCTTTCACAACGCTGTGCGTGATGTCGGGCCACAGCGTGCGGCACCGCGCTTGGCGTCGGCTTGGTGCGCTGGCCAAGGGGGCTCCAAGCCCCGCTCAGGTGAGCTTGCGGGCCAGGTCGGCGACACCGCGCATGCCCAACGCCTCGGCGTCCGCGGCGACCGCGCGGGCCATCGCCGCCCGCTCCGGCCCATCCGTGGCCAGTTCGCACCGCAGCAGACGGCACCGCAGCAGCGTCGGCGCGGCGCCGGTGCGGGTGGCGATCGCCTCGGCCTCGGCGAGGTCGGCCAGCGCGCGCTCGGCGTCCCCGGTCAGCGCGTACAGCCGCGCGGTGGCCAGCGCCACCGGACCCACCACGCCGACCTGCCCGATCACCGCGATGCGGTCGGTGAACGGGATCAACTCGGCCAGCAGCGTCGGTGCGTATTCGGCGAACCCGTAGTCGCACGCCAGGTGGGCCAGCAAGGTGGTGTGCCCGAGGGTGGTCCACACATGCTCGCGGTGCGCTTTGACCGCCCACGCCTGCAGTCGCACGGCCGCCTGGGCGCGCGCCTCGTCGCCGGACTCGACGGTCAGCAGCGCGGTGTGCACCAGGCCGACCATCCCCTGTCCCCCGCTCTCGGTGTCGGCGCGCAGGCCCGGCCACCCCGGAGCGACCGGTTCGCCCTTCTCGCGGATCAGCGTCACCGCGGCCACCAGACCGCTGCCCGCCTCGTACAGTTCGGTCTGCTCGTGGACCTCCGCCGCGATCCGGTGGTGGCGTTCGGCTTCGGCAAAGTCCCCGCGCCACACCGCCAGCACCGCCTCCATCCAGCGCAGCTGTGCGCGCAGCACCGGCAGCCGCAGCTCTTCGCTCCCCGAAATGCCCTCGCGCAGATGCTTTTCCACCAGGCCGATCTCGGTCAAGTTCGCCGCGGCCATCGTCGCCACCGAGTGCGCGATGACGGTGTCCTCGCGGGATCGGCTGTGCCCCAACTCATCGAGCTCGTCGACCCACTCCAGCGTCCGGTGACTGTAGGCGGCCACCCCGGAGTAGGTGATCAACCGACCCATCAGGACGTCGGCGATGATGTCGCGGTCACCGGTGACGGCGGCCAACTTCGCGGCCCGTTCCAGATGGCCGGCCGAGACCCCCGCGTCGGGGTGGTAGCAGTGCCCGACAGCCAGCGCCGCCCGCACCCGCGCCCCGGCCGCCGGGTCGCTCTCGGCCAGTACCGCGGCCCGCTCCAACAGCGAAAGTAGTTCTCCCGGATCATGACCGGGCGCCAACCACGGCCAGCCCCCGCTGGCCCGCAGCAGCGCGCTCGCCAACCGCCCGGTCGTCGCGGCGCGCCCGGTGCGCACCGCATCTCGCAGCTGTGCGGCGACGGTCTCGAGGACCAGCCGGCCCCGGCCCGCGCGCGAATGTGCCTCCAGCAGGGCCACGGTCAGCCCGTCGCGCTCCTCCTCCGACCGCGCCGCCGCGGGCAGCCGATCGTAGGCGTCCAGGGCGGCCTGCCACCACGCCGCCGCGATGTCCGAACTCCACCGCGCGGTGGCGTCCTCGGCCGCCAGCCGGCACGCCTGCACCACCGCGGCGGCGTCGACGAGCGGTTGTGCGGCGATGAGGTGCTGGGCCCGGCGGGTCAGCGCGCCCTCGGCGGTACTGCCGTCGAGCACGTCGGCGATCTTGGCGTGCAGCCGTTGCCGGCGCAGCGGCGGGATTCCGGCGATGAGATGGTCGCGCAGCAGTCCGTGCGCGAACGTGTAGCCGTCGCCGGTGTGCGCGGCGATGACGATCCGCTCGTCGGCCGCGGCGTCGAGGTGGTCGGCCAGGGTGTCGACGTCCATCCCGGTCGCGCGCGCGAGGACCGGCACGGCGTCGGAGTCCAGGGCGTCGCCGATGACCGCTGCGATGCGCAGTACCTGTACGACGTCGGGCTCGAGCCCCGCCAGTCGGCGGTCCAGCACCGATTTCACCGCGACCGGGATCTCGCTGCCCACCCGGTCGGCCTTCGGCAGCCGCGCGTATTCGGACACGAAGAACGGGTTGCCGCCGGTGCGATGGGCCAGCAACGCCGCCTCGTCGTCGGACACCGGATCGTCGGCGACCTGATTCGCCAGTGCGACAACGTCTTCGGTGGACAGCGCGGGGACGGCCACGTGCCGGTTACGGACGCCTCGGGCGACGGTGGTCATCAGCCGGGACACCTCGGCGCTGTGGTCGCCGTCGCGGACGGTCAGGATCATCGCCACCGGCCGGTCCCGCAGGGCGCCCGCGATGTAGGCCAGACACGCCGCCGACGTGGTGTCGGCCCACTGCACGTCGTCGATCACCACCGCGAGGGTGCGCGGATTCGACTCCAGCAGCGTCTGAATGCGTTCGTAGACACGGAATCTCACGGTGTCCGGGTCGGTGTCCTGCGGCACCCTCCCCACCTCGTCGGGATCGGCGCCCAGCGCCCGCACCAACTGCCGCATCGGCCACCACGGCGGCGTGCCGCGCTCGTCGGGGCAGCTGACCCACACCATGTCGCCGCCGTCGGCGACCACCCGCTCAGCGATCTCCTCGGCCAACCGGGTCTTGCCGATCCCTGCCGGACCCGACAGCACCAGCCACCGCGACGAGCCCGCCGCGACATCGGCGAGCACGTCTGCGGCCAACGACAATTCGCGGTCACGCCCGATCAGGGCGCCGCGCCGCGGCACCCCCGGCCGCGGCTCCGGTTCGAACGCGGGTGCGGCGGGGGTGGCCACCTCACCGGCGCCGGTCCACTCCGGGGAGCGGGGCCAGGCCGCCAACTCGGGTGCCTGCCGCAGCATCGCGGTCTGCAGATCGCGCACCTCGCGGCCGGGCTGCACGCCGAGTTCGTCGTCGAGCAGGGTGGCGTGGCGGGTGTAGACGTCGAGCGCGTCGGTCACCCGGCCGGCCCGGTACAGCGTGAGCATGTGCAGCCAGCACCCGCGGTCGGCCAGCGGTGCGGCCGAGCGCAATTCGGCCGCAGCCGTCAACGCCTGCGGCACCCGGCCCAGCGCGAGTAGTGCGGTGATCCGCGCGTCGAGACAGTCCGACCGCAGCTGATCGGCCCTGGCCGCCTCGTCGGCCACCCACGGTTCGTCGGCCATATCCGCCAGCAACGGTCCGCGCCAGCAGGCCAGCGCCTCGTCGGTCGCGGCGAGCGCGTCGGCCCACTCCCCGCCGTCCACGGCGGCCGCCGCCTTCGCGCACGCGGCAGCAAACAGCGCGAGGTCGAGCTGACCGGGTTCGACGTCGAGGTAGTAGCCGGGCGGCTGCCGCACGATCGGCGACGCCACATGGCCGTGGCTGCCGTCGCGCAGGGCGCGGCGCAGGTTGGAGATGTAGGCCTGCAGGCTGGCCGTCGCGCTCCCCGGGGCGTCGTCACCCCAGACCGCGTCGATCAGCCGGTCGACCGACACCACCCGCCCGGCCGCGAGCAGCAGCACGGCCAGCACCGCGCGCTGCTTCGGCGGGCCGATGTCGACCGGGCAGTCCGCATGCACAACCTGCAGCGGTCCCAGCAAGCGAAACTGCACCCGACGAGCTTAAGGGCAGTTCCGCTTCGGCTCAGCGCGTCTCGCGGTACTTGTTCATCGCGTCGTCCAGCCGCTGCAGCGCCTCGCCGTAATCAGCGAAGTTGCCGGTGCGCTGGGCGTCCTGCAGACCGCTCATCGCCTCCTGCACCTCCTGCAGCGCCGAGGCCTTGGCCTCCGAGAGCTGCTGCGGTCCCGAGGGACCCGGGACGGCGGCCGCCGGCGGCGGGGCCGGCGCGCGACCGGCCTGATTGCCGCCGGGGGTCTGGGCGGCGGGCTGCTGACCGTCGGCGGGTGCCTGCGGGGCGGCCTGACCGTCGGGCAGGTTGGCCGGCGCCGGGCCGACCGCCGTGGCGTCCGCGCCGGGACCGAACAGATCGGTCAGCGCGTCACGCACCGTCGGGCCGTACCCGACCTGGTCGTTGTAGAACATCGCGACGCGGATCAGGCGCGGATACGTCGACGCCGCGTCGCTGGTACCCGGCGAGGCGTACACCGGCGCGACGTAGAGCAGACCGCCCGGGCCGACCGGCAGGGTCAGCAGGTTGCCCCACCGGATCCGGTTCTGGTTGTCGCGGCCGATCACGCCCAGGTCCTGGCTGACCGCGGTGTCGGTGCTGATCGCGTTGAACGCCAGCTTCGGACCGTTGACCTGACCCGGAATCGTCAACACCGTGATCTGGCCGTAGTTCTCCGGATCCGAACTCGCGCTCATGTACGCGGCGAGGAAGTCGCGGCGGAACCGGTTCATCGCACTGGTCAGCTGGAACGCCGCCTGACTGTTGTTCTCGGCGAGGTCCTTGGCCACGATGTAGTACGGCGGCTGGAAGCTGCTCGCCGTCGGGTTCGGATCCAGCGGCACGTCCCAGAAGTCCGACGTCGAGAAGAACGTCACCGGGTCGTCGACGTGGTACTTCGCCAGCAGCGCGCGCTGCACCTTGAACAGGTCCTCGGGGTAGCGCAGGTGGTCGCGCAGCTCCGCGGAGATCTCGCTCTTCGGTTTGACGGTGTCCGGGAAGACCTTCATCCACGCCTGCAGCACCGGGTCGTCCTCGTCCTGGGCGTACAGCGTGACCGTGCCGTCGTAGGCGTCGACGGTGGCCTTCACCGAGTTGCGGATGTAGGAGACCTGCTTGTTGAGCGCCAGCCGGTTGACGGCCACCTCGTTGGAGTCCGCCGTCGCCGACGACAGCGAGGTCAGCTCCGAGTACGGGTAGTTGTCCAGCGTGGTGTAGCCGTCGACGATCCACACGATCTTCTTGTTGACGATCGCCGGGTACACCGTGGTGTCGGTGGTGAGCCACGGCGCGACGGCCTCCACCCGGTCGGCGGGGTCGCGGTTGAACAGGATCTTGCTGTTCTCGCCGATCACGGTGGAGAACAGGAAGTTCCGCTCGGCGAACTTGGCGGCGAACAGGCTGCGGGTCAGCCAGTTGCCGATCGGCACGCCACCGGAACCGGTGTAGGTGTAGTTGCGGGTCTCGACGTTGTTCTCGTAGTCGTATTCGCGCGGATTGCCGTTCTCCCCGACGATTGCGTAGTCGTCGGTGGTGCTGGCGATGACCGGGCCGTAGTAGATACGCGGCTGATCCAGCGGTGCGGGGCCGGGCGAGACGATGGCGCCGTTGGCGCCCACCACGCTCGCCAGGAACTCCGGGTAGCCACCGTTCTGGTTGGGGTCGTTGGCGATCCCGCGCACCGTGTTCGCCGGGGAGGCGATGAACCCGTTGCCGTGGGTGAACACGGTGTGGCGGTTGATCCAGTCGCGCTGGTTGTCGATCAACCGGTCCGGGTTGAGTTCGCGGGCGGCGACGACGTAGTCGCGCAGGTTGCCGTCGTCGTCGCGGTAGCGGTCCATGGCCAGCTGCTCGGGGAAGAAGTAGAAGTTCTTGCCCTGCTGGAACTGGGTGAACGCGGGACTGACGATGTTCGGGTCGAGCACGCGGATGTTCGAGGTGGTGGCCCGGTCGGCGGCGACCTGCTGCGCGGTCGCCGGGGCGTTGCCCGGGTAGTCGCGGTAGGTGACGGTCTCCTCGGTCAGCCCGTAGGCCTGCCGGGTCGCGGTGATGCTGCGCGAGATGTACTCGCTCTCCTTCTGCGCGGCGTTCGGCTTGACGCTGAACTGCTCGACCACCAGCGGCCAGCCCGCGCCGACCACCAGCGACGACAGCAGCAGCAGCACCACGCCGATCGCCGGGATCCGCAGGTCGCGCAGGAAGATCGCGGAGAACACCGCGACCGCGCAGATCACCGCGATCGCCAGCAGGATCAGCTTGGCGGGCAGCACGGCGTTGATGTCGGTGTAGCCGGCGCCGGTGAACGGTTTACCGCCGCGGGTGTGGCTGAGCAGTTCGTAACGGTCCAGCCAGTACGCGAATGCCTTGAGCAGCACCAGGATGCCGACGAGCGTGACGAGCTGGATGCGCGCCGAGCGGGTCAGCGCGCCGCTGCGTCCGGTGAGCCGGATGCCGCCGAACAGGTAGTGCCCGAGCAGGTTCGCGATCAGCGCCAGGAACGTCGCGACGAACAGGTAGCTCAGCACCAGCCGGTAGAACGGCAGATCGAAGGCGTAGAACCCGAGGTCGAGCCCGAACTGCGGGTCGGTGACACCGAAGTCGCCACCGTGCAGGAACAGCTGGATGCGCACCCAGTAGCTCTGCGCGACGATGCCGGACAGGATGCCGATGAACGCCGGGATGCCGAGACCGAACAGGCGCAGCCGCGACATCACCGTGGTGCGGTAGCGGGCGATCGGATCGTTGGGGCCGACCGTCGGGACGAAGACGGGCCGGGTGCGATACGCCAGTGCCAGACCGGCGAACACGATCGCGCCGATGAGCAGCGCGACGATCAGGAAGACCACGACGCGGGTGACGAGCACCGTGGTGAACACCGAGCGGTACCCGAGTTCCCCGAACCACAGCCAGTTGACGTAGGTGTCGACGAACCGTGGTCCGATCAGCAGCAGCACCACCGCGACGAGGGCGACACCGATCAGGATCCGGCTTCGTCGCGTCAGCTTCGGCATCCTCGCCGGGGGCCGCATAGCCACTTGAAGTCTCCAGTTTCACTCACGGGAAAGGGGGGACGTCGTCACCGACGTGCCCTAACTCTACGCATGGACCCCCCGCTGGGCAGTCAGCACCGTGGCGGTTCGCCACCAGCGGAAATCGCGTTGAGCCCGTCGACAGCGTCGGTCAGCGTTCCCACCTTGACAAGCTCGAGCCCGTCCTGCGGATCCGATTTCGCCTCGGCGCAGTTGTCGGCGGGCACCAGGAACACCGTCGCACCGGCTTCGCGCGCGGCCAGCATCTTGTGGGTGATGCCGCCGATCGGCCCCACCTCGCCGTCGCCGTTGATGGTGCCGGTGCCCGCGACGAACTTGCCGTCGTTGAGGTCGCCGGTGGTGAGCTTGTCGATCACCGCGAGGCTGAACATCAGCCCCGCCGACGGACCGCCGATGTTGGCCAGGTTGAAGCCGATCTTGAACGACGCCCACGGCGCGTCGACCACGCCGATGCCGAGGTAGCCGTAGTCACGGTCCTCGTTCTTGCCGAGCGTGACCGTCGTGGTGCCGAGCGGGTCGTTCTCGTCCTTGCGCCGGAAGTCCAGGACCACCTGATCGCCGGGTTTGGTCGCCTTCAGCAGCGCCTGGAACTCCTCGACGTTGGCGACCGGTTTGCCATTGACGGCGTCGATCGCGTCGCCGTCTTTGAGCTTGCCCGCCGACGGCCCAGGGTCGGTGACGCTCTGCACGGTGACCGCGCGCGGGTACTTCAGGTACGACAGCGCGGCGTATTCGGCGTTGTCCTCGGAGTTGCGGAAATCGACGGTGTTGGCCTCGTCGATCTCGTCTTTGGTCTTGTCGGGCGGATAGACCAGTTCGCGGGGCACCAGCTGTTCGCGTCCGGACAGCCACAGAGTCAGCGCCTGACCGAGCGTCAATCCGTCGCGCTGCGCCACCGTCGTCATGTTCAGATGCCCCGAGGTGGGCTTGACCTCGGTCCCGATGATGTCGACGACCTCTTTACCGTCGACCTCGCCGAGGGTGTTGAACGTCGGGCCGGGACCCAGCGACACGAACGGAACCGTCACCGCAGAGAGCAGCACGCCGAACGCCACGACCGGGACGAGCGCGATCAGCAGCGTCATAATCCGCCTGTTCACGCCGCCCACAGTAAGGGAGCACACCCACCGTTCACTGACAGCGTGACCCGCCACACCCCATCACCCGGCGTCGGTGAGTACCGTTGACGACATGGCTGACCTGCCGTTCGGCTTCTCCGCCGGCGACGACCCCGACCGAGACAAACCCAAGAAGGACCCCGACGGGGGGTCCGGTTCGGGCGGTTCGCCGTCGGATCCGTTCGGCGGGATGTTCGGCCAGGGCGGCGCCGGATTCGACATGTCCGACCTCGGGCAGATCTTCACCAAACTCGGTGAGATGTTCAGCGGCGCAGGCGGATCCATGGGCGGCGGCCAGCAGTCCGGACCGGTCAACTACGACCTCGCCCGCCAGCTGGCGTCCAGCGCGATCGGCTTCGTGGCACCGGTGCCCGAGCAGACCCGGACGGCCATCGCCGACGCGGTGCGGCTCGCCGAGACGTGGCTCGACGGGGTGACCCCGCTGCCCGCGGGCACCACCCGCTCGGTGGCCTGGACGCCGAGCGACTGGATCGACCACACGCTCGAGACGTGGAAGCGGCTGTGCGATCCGGTGGCCGAGCAGATCTCCACGGTGTGGGCCTCGGCGCTGCCGGAAGAAGCGCGCGCCATGGCCGGCCCGCTGATGGCGATGATGTCGCAGATGGGCGGGATGGCGTTCGGCTCGCAACTCGGACAGGCGCTCGGCAAGCTGTCCAAGGAGGTGCTGACGTCCACCGACATCGGGCTGCCGCTCGGCCCCAAGGGGGTCGCGGCGCTGCTGCCCGAAGCGGTCGAGGCGTTCTCCGAAGGGCTCGAGCAACCGCGCAGTGAGGTGCTGACGTTCCTCGCCGCCCGCGAGGCCGCCCACCACCGGCTGTTCAGCCACGTGCCGTGGCTGTCGAGTCAGCTGCTGTCGGCGGTCGAGGCGTTCGCGCGCGGCATGAAGGTCGACATGAGCGGGATCGAGGATCTGGCCCAGGGCATCAACCCGGCCGCGCTGACCGACCCGACGCAGATGGAGCAGCTGCTCAACCAGGGCATCTTCGAACCGAAGGCCACCCCCGAGCAGGTCGCGGCGCTGGAACGGCTGGAGACACTGCTCGCGCTGATCGAGGGCTGGGTGCAGACCGCGGTGAGTTCCGCGCTGGGCGACCGCATCCCCGGCACCGTCGCGCTTTCGGAGACGATGCGCCGGCGGCGGGCGACCGGCGGCCCGGCCGAGCAGACGTTCGCGACCCTGGTCGGGCTGGAGTTGCGGCCCCGCAAGATGCGCGAGGCCGCGACGCTGTGGGAGCGGCTCACCGAGGCCGTCGGCGCCGATGCGCGCGACGGGGTGTGGCAGCACCCGGATCTGCTGCCCTCATCGGCCGACCTCGACGAACCGGCCGCGTTCATCGACCGGATGGTCGGCGGCGACACCAGCGGCATCGACAGCGCGATCGAAGAGGCCTTCAGCGACTTCGACGCCGACCGTGCCGACGACACCGACCCCGACGACGGAGACCCGAAGAGCTAGCAGGCTACTTCCAGTGCTTCCCGCCGTGATGCCAGTCCCACGGTCCATGGCCGGGATTCCAGCCGTGCCACGGTTTCCAGTCGACCCAGCCCGGCCCTGATACGCACGCGGTCCAGATCCAGCCGTTCCAGCACAGTCCGGGGTCGTCGTTGGCGGTCGCGTTTCCGGCGCCGACCAGTGCGATTCCCGCTGACACCGCGAGCGTGGCCACGGTGACGAGGAGTTTCCTCATGGCGCACACCTCCTCAAGGTGTGCATCAAGTCTAGGCCGGTCACCGGCCGCGGACGAGGCTCCACAACGGGTTATCCACAGGCCTGGGGACAACCGCGCCGAGGCCGGTCCGGCCCGTGGCATCGTCACCCCATGTCCGCTCTGCCGAGCTACGTACTCGACCCCGCGCTGCCCGTCCTGCTGCGGCCCGACGGCGCCGTGCAGGTCGGGTGGGATCCGCGCCGCGCCGTGCTCGTCCGCCCGCCCGAGGGGTTGACCGCCGCGGCGCTGGCCGACCTCGTCCGCACGCTGCAGCCCGGGATGACGATGCCCGACCTGTATGCCGAGGCGCACCGCCGTGGCACCCCCGACCCTGCGGACCTGGCCGTGCGCGTCGCCGCGCTCACCGAAGCCGGTGTGCTCACCGTCGCCGCCGCGCACCGCAACCGCACCCCCACCGTGCGGATCCACGGTCGCGGACCGCTGTCGGATCTGCTGGTCGCGAGCCTGCGCTGTTCGGGAGCCCGCGTCGGGCACACCCGCGCACCGAAGGCGCCCGCCCCACCCGAGACCACCGACCTCGTCGTGCTGGCCGACTACCTGGTGGCCGAACCCCGGGTGGTGCGCGATCTGCACTCCGCACAGACGGCGCACCTGCCGGTGCGGGTGCGCGACGGGTGCGGGCTCGTCGGGCCGCTGGTCTTCCCCGGCCGCACCAGCTGTCTGACCTGCGCCGACCTGCACCGCAGCGACCGCGACGCGGCCTGGCCCGTCGTCGCGGCCCAGCTGCGCGGCACCGTCGGCACCGCGGACCGGGCCACGGTGCTGGCCACCGCGGCGGTCGCGCTCGAGCGGATCCACCGGGTGCTGCGCGCGGTCCGGGAGACCGGGGACCCGTCTGCGGCAGCCGACCCCGATGCCACGAACACCACCTGGGAATTCGACGTCGGCAGCCACACCACAGTCGTGCGGCGGTGGTCGCGGCATCCGCGCTGCACCTGCTGACGTCGGTATCACCCCCGCCGTCGTGGATGATGGTCTGGTGGCAGACATCAAGCGCGGGCGCGCCGCCCGCAACGCGAAGCTGGCGAGCCTGCCGGTCGGCATGGCCGGGCGCGCGGCGTTGGGCTTCGGCAAACGGCTGACCGGTAAGTCACGCGACGAGGTCAACGCCGAACTGATGGACAAGGCGGCCCAGCAGTTGTTCACCGTGCTCGGTGAACTCAAGGGCGGCGCCATGAAGGTCGGACAGGCGCTCTCTGTGATGGAGGCCGCGATCCCCGAGCAGTACGGCAAGCCGTACCGCGAGGCGCTGACCAAACTGCAGAAGGACGCCCCACCGCTGCCCGCGGCGAAGGTGCACCGCGTCCTCGACGCCCAGCTGGGCACCAAGTGGCGCGAACGCTTCGCCTCCTTCGACGACACGTCGATCGCCTCGGCCAGCATCGGCCAGGTACACAAGGCCGTCTGGGCCGACGGCCGTCAGGTCGCCGTCAAGATCCAGTACCCCGGCGCCGACGAGGCCCTGCGCGCCGACCTCAAGACCATGCAGCGCATGGTCAGCGTGCTCAAGCAGCTCGCACCCGGCGCCGACGTGCAGGGCGTGGTCGACGAACTCATCGAGCGCACCGAGATGGAGCTCGACTACCGGCTGGAGGCGGAGAATCAGCGCGCCTTCGCCAAGGCCTACGAGGGTGACCCGAAGTTCGTGGTGCCCAAAGTCGTCGCCAGCGCCCCGAAGGTCGTCGTCCAGGAATGGATCGACGGGATCCCGCTGTCGCACATCATCCGTGAGGGCACCCAGGAGCAGCGCGACCTGATGGCCACCCGGCTGTTCGAGTTCTGCGATGACGCCCCGAACCGGCTCGGGATGGTCCACGGCGACGCGCACCCCGGCAACTTCATGCTGATGCCCGGCGACAAGATGGGGATCATCGACTTCGGCGCGGTGGCACCGATGCCCGGTGGCTGGCCCGTCGAGCTCGGTCGGCTCCTGCGTTACGCCGTCGACAAGGACTACGACAAACTGCTGCCGACCATGGAGCAGGCCGGGTTCATCCAGAAGGGGCAGCAGGTCTCCATCCGCGAGATCGACGACATGCTCAAGCAGTACGTCGAGCCGCTGGAAGTGCCGGTCTTCCACTACACCCGCAAGTGGCTGCAGCGGATGACGACGCTGGAGTTGGACAAGGCGGCGGGCCAGATCAAGACCGCCCGCCAGATGGACATCCCGCCCAAGATGGCGATCCCGATGCGGGTGATCGCGTCGATCGTGGCGATCTCGTGTCAGCTGGATGCGCACGTCGACACGCGACGCATCGCCGACGAGATGGTGCCCGGATTCGCCGACCCCGACGCGTCGTAGCGCCGGGGTCGGACGAATGTCACGCGGCGACAGAGCCTTTCGCGTTCTTGCGCGGGCGGCCACGCGGACGCTTGCGGGCGATGACGGTGCCGCGTTCGAAGATCTCGCCGCCCCACACGCCCCACGGTTCCTGACGCTCCAACGCCGCCGCCAGGCACTCCCTGCGGATCGGGCAGTCCGCGCACAGCGTCTTGGCGCGTTCGAGGTCCCCGGGGTTCTCGGCGAACCACAGGTCGGGATCTCCGACGTGGCACGGCAGTTCGGGTAACACTCTGTCGAGGCATGTCTCCACAGACATGAACTTCCTGCTTCCTGGTCGTTGGTTCCTCGGCCATCTGTCTTGGCTGGATCTGCAGACCAGGTCTTCGGGGGAAGTCCCGAAAAGACTGTGGCCACGGATCCGGCGACTGCGGGTCCGTGGCCATTTCGGCTTGATGGGGGCTTACCTGAGGTGAGCCCCGCTCCACGGACGTCGGGTCGCGGCAGTAGCGGCACGGCGCTTACGCTGCGCGGGAATGGCAGCGTGCGGTGCCGGGGCGTGCCATGCCGCAACGGAGATGGGTGCGACGGGTCGGAGGGTGCGCGCGGCGCCGGCGACGGCTACGCCGCTGTACATGAAATTGCTGTACATGATTTCGGGCACTCTCCTTTCCGCTCTCCGCCCAACGTGTGATCTTGAGGCTAGAGCCTAACAGCGAAACCGCACAACCTTTTTTCTACCAGCGGTTTTGGCGCGATTTTTGCGATGGTTGGCAGTCTCAGCCGCGCGCGTGCACCAGAGCGAGGACGTCGGCGCCGTACTGCTCGAGCTTGCGGGCGCCGATGCCGGGGATCGCGACCAGCGCCGCCTCGTCGGTCGGCAGCGATTCGGCGATCGCGATCAGCGTGTTGTCGGTGAACACCACGAACGCCGGCACTTTCAGTTCCTTGGACACCTTGAGCCGCCACTCTTTGAGCGCGGCGAGCAGGTCTTCGTCGATGTCGGCCGAACAGGTTTCGCAGCGGCGCAACATTATTGACGCCGGTGTCGTGAGTTGATCGTTGCAGACCCGGCAGCGCGGGGTCGGCCCCTTGGCGCGACGCGGGCGGTTCGCCGACGATTCGTTCGCGGCGTGCGGCGCCACCCCGTTGAGGAACCGCGAGGGCCGACGGCCCTGGCGTCCGCCGGGTGCGCGGGCCAGCGCCCAGCTCAGCGTGAGATGCACACGCGCTCTGGTGATTCCGACGTAGAGCAGTCGACGCTCCTCCTCCACCGGTTCGCTCTCGGGACCGTGGGTGAGCGCGTGCGAGATCGGCAGGGTGCCGTCGGCCAGCCCGACGAGGAAGACCGCGTCCCACTCCAGGCCCTTGGCCGCGTGCAGCGACGCCAGCGTGACGCCCTGGACCACCGGCGGGTGCCGGGCGTCGGCGCGTTGGCGCAGTTCGTGGACCAGCGCGCGGATGTCGAGGTCGGGGCGCAGCGCGACCTCCTCGTCGACGAGTTCGGCCAGCGCGGTGAGCGCCTCCCAGCGTTCGCGGGCGCGGGTACCGGCGGGCGGCTCGGCGGTGAGCCCGAGCGGTTCGAGCACCGCGCGGACGACGGCCGCGAGGTCACCGTCACCGTCGATGTCGCGTTCGGCGGCGCGCTGCAGTGCGACGAGGGCCTGGCGGATCTCCTGGCGGCTGAAGAACCCCTCGCCGCCGCGGACCTGGAACGCGATCCCGGCTTCGGTGAGCGCCTCCTCGTAGACCTCCGACTGCGCGTTGATGCGGTAGAGCACGGCGATCTCGGCGGCAGGGGTGCCCGCGTCGAGCAGCCTGCGGATGTCCTTGGCGACGGCGGCGGCCTCGGCCACCTCGTCGGGGTGTTCGGCGAAGGAGGGGTTGGGGCCGGGTGGACGCTGGCCGACCAGGTGCAGCCTGCTGCCGGCCATGCGACCGCGCGCGGCGGCGATGACACGGTTGGCCAGCGACACCACCTGCGGCGTGGAGCGGTAGTCGCGTTCGAGCCGGATCACCGCGGCGTCGGGGAAGCGGCGGGAGAAGTCGAGCAGGTAGCGCGGGGTGGCGCCGGTGAACGAGTAGATGGTCTGGTTGGCGTCGCCGACGACCGTGAGGTCGTCCCGGGGGCCGAGCCACGCGTCGAGCACCCGCTGCTGCAGCGGGGTGACGTCCTGGTACTCGTCGACGACGAAGCAGCGGTAGCGGTCGCGGAACTCGGCGGCCACGGCGGCGTCGTTCTCGATCGCGGCGGCGGTGTGCAGCAGCAGGTCGTCGAAGTCGAGCAGGGCGGTGCCGTCGTTGCGGGCCTTGAGCGCCTCGTACCCCGCGTAGACGGCGGCCACCTTCGCCGCGTCCATCGGGACGTCGCGCCCGACCTTCGCGACGGCGGCCGGGTACGCCTCGGGGCTGATCAGCGACGCCTTCGCCCACTCGATCTCGCCGGCGAGGTCACGCACGTCGTCGGTGGCGGCCTGGATGCGGGCGCGGTTGGCGGCCTGGGCGACGACGGAGAACTTGCTGTCGAGCAGCTGCCAGCTGGTGTCGCCGACGACGCGTGGCCAGAAGTAGCGCAGTTGCCGGCGGGCAGCGGCGTGGAACGTCATGGCCTGCACCGCACCCGTGCCGACGCCGCCTGCCTCCTGGTCGAGTGCGCGCAGCCGCGCCCGCATCTCCCCCGCGGCGCGGGAGGTGAACGTCACCGCCAGCACCTGCCCGGGTGCGACGTGGCCCGCGGCGACCAGGTGGGCGATGCGGCGGGTGATGGTGCGGGTCTTGCCGGTGCCCGCGCCGGCCAGCACACAGACCGGCCCCCTGGGCGCCAGCACGGCCTCGCGCTGTTCCTCGTCGAGGTCGGCGAGTAACCGCTCCCGCGACGAGGTGGGGACCTCGACTGGCATGCGGTCCATCTTGGCAGGGCCCACCGACAACCGCCCGTCCGTGTCGGGCATGTCGGGGCGGTCGGTAACGTTGCAGGTCTTATGAGTGCTGCTGACACGCTGACCATGTACACCACCACGTGGTGCGGCTACTGCGTCCGATTGAAGAAGGCGCTGCAGGCCGAGGGCATCGAATGGACCGAGGTCGACATCGAACGCGACCCCGCCGCCGCGGACTTCGTGATGAAGGTCAACGGCGGCAACCAGACCGTGCCGACGGTGAAGTTCCCCGACGGTTCGGCGCTGACCAACCCGAGCATCAAGGACGTCAAGGCCAAGCTCGGCCGCTGATCAGTCAGTCGGCGTACGCCCAGGACTCGATGATCTCCCGGGCGATCGAGATCGACCCGGGCAGCAGCAACCGCGACGAGGAGTTGCCCGCCGCGGCGTTCCAGTCGCCCTGTTCGAGCGCGGTACGCACCTCGGCGCGGGTGAACCAGCCCGCCTCGGCGATCTCCCCGTCGTTGAACGCGAACGGCTGCTCCGGGTCGCCGACCGCGTGGAAGCCGACCATCAGCGACCGCGGAAACGGCCACGGCTGGCTGCCCAGGTAGCGCACGTCGGTGACGGTGAGGCCGACCTCCTCGGCGATCTCGCGCACCACGCAGGATTCGAAGGATTCGCCGGCCTCGACGAAGCCGGCGAGGATCGAGAACAACCGCTCCGGCCACAGCGTCTGGCGGGCCAGCACGGCGCGGTCGTGGCCGTCGTGCACCAGGCAGATCACCGCGGGGTCGATGCGCGGGAACTCCTCGTGCCCGTCGACCGGGTTGACCCGCGACCAACCGGCTTTGACAGGTTTGGTCGGGGCGCCGTCGACCGGGCTGAAGCGGGCGTGGTCGTGCCAGTTGAGCAGCGCGGTCGCGGTGGCCACGAGCTGTGCGCTGGTGTCGTCGAAGATCTGGCCGGCCCGGCGCAGGTCGAGTACCTGGGTCTCGGAGCCGTCGTCCGGCGGCTGCAGCGCGGACCGCACCGCCCATACGTGGCGGCCGTCGCGCAGCCGACCGAGGAACACCGCGTGGTCGGGCGGGCTGTCGCCGAGTGCGCTCGCCGGGCCGAGCACGACCTGGCCGCCGGCGATCAGCACCTGGTTTCGGTTGTCGACCCGCAGCAGCAGCGCGTCGGCCCACCCGACGGTCGCGGCGTCGATGTCGGTGCGCAGCGCGTCGACGCGGTCGGCGCCGACGCGGGAGAGCAGCGGGATGTTGCGCAGCTTCTGAAAGTCGCTCATCGCTCGGCGTCCGCGCTGCGGATGTAGAGCAGCCGGTCACCGGATTCCAGCGCGTCCACCTCGGGGGCGTCCACGCGCACCAGACCGCCGTCGCGGACGACGCCGAGCACGATGTCGTGCAGGTGGCGGGGCGAACCGCCCACCTCCTTCGGGCTGACCTCGCGTTCGGCGATTGCGAACCCGGCGTCGGGGGTGAGCAGATCCTCCATCATCTCCACCACACTGGGGGTCTGCGTGGCGATGCCGAGC
Organism: Mycobacterium sp. GA-2829; assembly: GCF_001499965.1. Lineage (GTDB taxonomy): Bacteria > Actinomycetota > Actinomycetes > Mycobacteriales > Mycobacteriaceae > Mycobacterium. The sequence continues at coordinate 61,094 of NZ_LQIT01000013.1, read as the reverse complement.
AGTCGCCCGGCGGTCTCGGAGGACACCACCGTGGAGTCGGCGCCGGACTGGCGCAACAGGTGCTGGTTCTCGGCCTCGCGGGCAGCGGCGATGATCTTGGCGTTGGGGGCGAGTTCGCGGGCGGTGAGCGTCACGAGCACCGCGCTCGCGTCGTTGTCGGTTGCGACGATGATCGATTTGGCGTGCTGCGCGCTGGCCAACCGCAGCACCTCGGCCTTGGTCGCATCGCCGTGGACGGTCACCAGACCCGCGCTGCGCGCCCGCTCCAGCGCCACGCCGTTCTCGTCGACGACGACGATGTCGGCGGGCGCCACCTCGTCACCGACCATCGCGGCCACCGCCGTGCGGCCCTTGGTGCCGTAGCCGATGACCACGGTGTGATTGCGCACTCTGCTCCTCCATCGCTGGATCTTCAACGCCTGGCGCGACTGGCTGGTCAGGGTCTCGACCGTGGTACCGATCAGCACGATCAGGAAGGCCACTCGCAGCGGGGTGATCACCAGGACGTTGATCAGCCGCGCCTCCGGGGTGACCGGGGTGATGTCGCCGTAGCCGGTGGTCGACAGCGACACCGTGGCGTAGTAGATGCAGTCCAGCAGCGACAGCGGATCGCTGGTCTCCGGCGAATCGTTGATGTCGCGGTAGCCGTGCCGGTCGAGGTAGACGATGATCACCGCGGCCGCCAGGGCGCCGGCGGCGTAGATGATGCGCCGGATGATGCGCTGGGTCGGGCTGATGAACGGTTCGGGGATCTTCAGCACGTCGACCAGCGCCGCGTCGGGCCGACTCGTCAGATCCTGTTCGATGGCGGCGAGGCGTCGCCGCAGGCGTCCCTTAGCCACGAGGGTCCGTCACCGGGTGGGGCTGCCGCACCAGCACAATGTAATCATGACCTCCCCCTCAGCCGTACCGCAGCGCAACGCCGGGTCGAAGCTGGCCAACCGGATGGCGGCGATGCTGCTCGGCATCGGTGCCCTGCACTTCATCGCGCCCAAGCCCTTCGACGGCATCATCCCCGCGGAGTTGCCCGGCAGCCCCCGGTTCTACACCTATGCCTCCGGCGTGGCCGAACTCGGGGTGGCCGCGGCGCTGGCTGCGCCCCGGACGCGCAAGGCGGGAGCACTGGCCGCCATCGCGTTGTACGTGGCGGTGTTCCCCGGCAACCTCAACATGGTGCGGCTGTGGTGGGACAAGCCGTGGCCGATGCGCATCGCCGCGCTCGCCCGTCTTCCGCTGCAGATCCCGATGATCACCCAGGCGCTGAAGATCTACCGCGCCTCCTGACCGACCGGGCCGCGCGCCGCGTCGAGTAGCGCGGTGAGGTCGTCGACGCCGGGCAGATCGTCCGGGCGCACCGTGTGGTTGGCCCGGATGTAGTGGAACGCCGCACGCACCTGGTCGACCGGGCGGCCGCTCAATTGCGCCCACGCCAACCGGTAGACCGCGAGCTGGATCGCGGCCTGCTGAGCGGCCTCCGGGGTGGCCGGCGGTGATCCGGTCTTCCAGTCGACGACAGTCGCGCCGCCGTCGTCGTCGCCGAACACCGCGTCGATCCGGCCGCGCACCATGGTCTCACCGAGAACCATGTCGAACGGCACCTCGACGTCCAGCGGGGTGCGAGCGGCCCACGGCGACAACATGAACGCCTGCTGCAGTTCGGTGAGGCGTTCGGCTTCGAGGCGCCGGGTGTCGCCGTCGACCGCACCGGGCAGATCGTCGAGGTCGAACAACCGCTCGGCGCCGAAGTAGCGCTGCACCCAGTCGTGGAAGGCGGTGCCGAGCGACGCGTTGGGGTCCGGCGGGACGGGCAGCCGCCGGTTCAGCCGGGACAGCACCGCCTCCGGATCGTCGCCCAGATCGACGAGCGTGCTGACCGAGACCTCGGCGGGCAGGGTCGGCGGCGTCTTCTGCGCCGCGCGTTCACGTTCGGCGAGAAGCGCGTCCACGTCGGCGGCCCACCCGTCGACGTCCTCGACCGGAACGTCGGGGTCGGCCATCGCGCGCGCCACCAGGTCGGCGCCGCGGTCGACGTCATTGCGCCGCTCCCCCGCCGGATCCGCGGGCCACGTGACCTCTTTGACGGTGTCGCGCAACGGGTTCTTCTCCCCGTCGGCGGGTGCGGGCGCCCACTGGTCGATGACCCCGCACGGCGTGCCGTCCCGCTCGGCGCGTTCGATGATCTCCTTGAGCTCCTCGAGGAACTCCGACGGGCCGCGCGGTTTGCCCTCGGTGGCGCCCCAGTGGTGGCCCGACAGCAGCAGCGTGTCCTCCGCGCGGGTCAGCGCGACGTACAGCAGGCGCCGCTCCTCGTCGGTGCGGCGTTGTTCGAGGTGGCGTTTGTGGTCGTTGATCCTGTCGGACAACATCTTTCGATCGTTGACGTCGGAGCTGTCGAGCACCGGCACACCGTGGTCGGTGGTGGTCGCCCGGTCCCCGCGCAGCAGCGGCGGCAGATCCGCCGGATCGGTCAGCCAGGTCCGGGCCTGCGCGGTGGACGGGAAGATGCGGCCGCTCAGATGCGGCACCGCCACCACCTGCCACTCCAACCCCTTGGCGGCATGCACGGTCAGCAACTGCACCCGGTCGGTGGAGACCGCGAGATCCGCCGGCGCCAGACCGTTCTCGCGCTCCATCGCCACGTCGAGATAGGCGAGCAGCCCGCCGATGGTCGCGCCGGGTCGGCTCGCGTAATCGGCGACCACGTCCACGAACGCGTCGAGATGTTCGGTGCCCGACCACCCCGACGGCACCGGCATCCCGGCGCGGGCCTCGACGTCGACGCCGAGGATGCGGCGCACCTCGGCGACGAGGTCGGGCAGCGCCATCCCGAGATGCCCACGCAACGAGGTCAATTCGCGGCCGAGCGCGACGATGCGGCCATACCCTTCCGGCGAATACCGTTCGGCGGGACCGGGATCGCAGATCGCGTCGGCCAGGCAGGCGGCGTCCGCATCGGGCGCGACCTGCGCGACGATCTGCGCGGCCGTCGCCTCGGGACCCGGCCCGCCGTCGTCGAGTTCGAGCGCCCGGCGCCACAGCGCGGCGAGGTCGCGGGCGCCCAGGCGCCACCGCGGACCGGTCAGGGTGCGCACCGCGGCGGCGCCCGCGGTCGGATCGGCCACCAGCCGCAGCATCGCGACCACGTCCGCGACCTCGGTGACCCCCAGCAGACCCGCCAGGCCGACCACCTCGACGGGCACACCGCGCGCGGTGAGCGCATCGGCCATCGGTGCGGCATCGGCGTTGCGACGCAACAGCACCGCCGCGGTCGGCGGGCCCTGCCCCTCCTCGCGCGGCGCGTGATACCGCCGCGCGACCTCGTCGGCCACCCAGTCACGTTCCGCGGCAACATCGTTGAGCAGCGCCAGCCGGGTGGTGCCCGCCTCGGCGCCGGGACGCGGCCGCAGCGACCGCACCGCTACCGACCGGCCCCGCGCCTCCGCCGACACCGCGTTGGCCAGATGCAACGTGCTCGGCGGATTACGCCAACTGGTGCGCAACTCCAGCACCCGGGCCGGGCTGCCGTCGGAGCGCGGGAAGTCGGTGGCGAACCGCGGCAGATTCGTCGCCGACGCGCCGCGCCACCCGTAGATCGACTGGATCGGATCACCGACCGCGGTGAGCGCCAGACCGTCGTCCACGCCGCCGCCGAACAGCGCCGACAACGCCACCCGCTGCGCGTGCCCGGTGTCCTGGTACTCGTCGAGCAGCACCACGCGGTAGCGGGCCCGCAGCTGCGCACCGACCTGCGGGAAGGCGGCGGCGAGCCGGGCGGCCGCGCCCATCTGCATCCCGAAGTCCATCACTTTCTCGTCCTGCATCCGCCGGTGCAGCGCATCGATCAGCGGGATGAGCTCGGTGCGCTCGGTCTGGGTGGCGAGCATGCGCAGCAACCACTGGCTCGGCCCCCGGTCGCGCTGATACGGACCCGCGGGCAGCGTGTGCACCAACCGCTCGAGTTCGACGTGCGTGCCGCGCAATTCGTCGGTGTCGACGAGGTGTTCGGCGAGCTGTCCGGCCAACCGCAGCACCATCTGCGTCACCGCCGCCGGCGTCTTGTCGATCTCCAGCGGGCCGGGATGCTCGCACACGACGCGGTGGGCCAACTGCCACAGTTCGGTCTCGCCGATCAGGCGGGTCTCCGGCTCGATCGGTAGCAGCAGACCGTGCTCGCGCAGCAGTGTGCCGGCGAACGCGTGGTAGGTGCTGACCGTCGGCGGGTCGTCGGTGGTGTCGACCCCGGGCACCAGCCCGGCGCCGGCCAACCGCGCCAACCGGGTGCGGACCCGGCGCAGCAACTGGCCGGCCGCCTTGCGGGTGAAGGTCAACCCGAGCACCTGCCCCGGCGTCGCGTACCCGTTGGCGACGAGCCACACCACCCGCGCGGCCATGGTCTCGGTCTTACCGGCGCCGGCGCCTGCGATGACCACCACCGGACCGGGCGGTGCGGCGATGACCGCGGCCTGTTCGTCGGTAGGCGCGAAAAGACCCAGCGCCGAGGCCAATTCGGCCGGACTGTAGCGAGCGGTCATGCCCTCTCCCCCTCGGACTGTGCCGGGCAGCTGTTGCGCACCGGGCAGTGTGCGCAATTGTCGTTGAGCCGGGCGACGAACGTCGGCCCCTGGGTCGCGGCGGCGGCGTCACCGACGTCGCGGCGCCACTGCGCGACCCCGTCGTCGGTCAGCGCGTCCTGCTCCCGCTCGGTCGGACCCGCGGCACCGCACTTGCCCAGGTACACCAACCGGCCGCCACCGGGCACGTCCCCGTCGGGGAGCAGCCCCGCGGCCACGGCCAGCTGATACATCGCCAGCTGGGCGTGGCGCTGCCCGTCGTCCTTGGTGACCGGGCTCTTGCCGGTCTTCAGGTCCACGACCACCAACCGGCCCTCGCTGTCGCGCTCCAACCGGTCCAGCCGGCCCCGCACCCGAACCGCGGGCCGCTCTTCGTCGTCGTCGCAGACGACGCCCTCGACGTCGACTTCGGTACCCACCTCCGTCAACTCGCGGCGGGTCTGGGTGCGCCAGTGCTCGAACGCCGACAGCATGGCCTGATGACGGGTCAACTCGTTGGCGGCGTGCCACTGCGCCTCGTGAGGCAGGTCCGCCCACACCTTCTCGAGCTCGTTGAGCAGTTGGCTCTCCGTTTTCCCCGACTCCGCCACCAGTGCGTGCAGCAGAGACCCGACCGCGGAGCGGACATCGCGGCCGTCGCGGCCGCCGTGGCGTTCGAGCAGCCAGCGCAGCGGGCAGTCGGTGAGCGTCTGCAGCGTCGACGGCGACAGCGTCACCACATGCTGCTCGTCGTCCCACAGCGGATCGTCGGTGGTCAGCGGCGTCATGAGGTGCCACTGCGTCGGGTCGGCACCCGGTACGCCGGCGGCGGCCAGCCGGGCCAGCTGTGTGGCCGCGCAGTCACGGGCGGCGTCGTCGACCGCACCGTCGGGGGCGCACACCACCGCCCGCAACCGGCCGACCAATGCGGACGGCGCCAGCACCCGCGGGGCCCGCACCGGCGGCTGCGGGTCGCCGCCGTCGTCCGTGGCGAACGCGCTCAGCTCTGCGCAGAACGGCGAGGGCAGCAGGGCTTCGGTACCGCTGTCGCTGTCGACAGCGGTCACCAGCACCCGGTTCCGGGCGCGGCCGAGCGCGGCGATCAGCAGCCTGCGTTCCTCGGCGAGCAGCGGCGCCCGCGACGACACCGCGGCGTCCGCGGAATCGGCGACGCCGTCGAGCACGTCGACCAGACGCTGGGTGCCCAGCACCCCGCCGCGCGGGACGGTGTTGGGCCACAACCCTTCCTGCAGACCGGCGATGACGACGAAGTCCCATTCACCCGCGAGCGCGGCGTGGGCGCTGCGCACCGCGACGGACTCCGTGGCGCGCCGCTCGTCGCGGCGCACCGGCGGTAGGCCGAGCGTGGTCACGTGGTCGAGGAAGCCGCGGACCGATGCGCCCGCGGTGCGGGTGACGTACTGGTCGGCGACGTCGAACAGGGCCGTGACGGCGTCGAGGTCACGGTCGGCCTGAGCACCTGCCGCCCCGCCCCGCTCACTGGCCGCGAGCCACCGCCGCTGCAGCCCGCTGCGATGCCACGCCTGCCACAGCGTGTGCCGCGGGTCGGCCCCCTCGTCGACGCTGCGCCGCGCGGCCGTCAGCACCGCGCGCACCCGGCGCAGCGGACGCTCGAGTTCGGCCGACACGGCGGGCGGCGGCCCGGTGAGCGCCTCGACGAGCAGGTCGGCGAAGTCCCGCGGCGGTTGGCTGCCGTCGGCGCGCCGCAATGCCCGACGCACCTGCCGCATCGTCACCGGGTCGACCCGCCCGATCGGACCGGCGAGCAGCGCCTCGGCCTGCGCACCGGTCAGGGTGTCGGCGGTGGCCTCGAGGACTGTCAGCAGCGCGCGTACCGCGGGCTCTTCGACCAGCGGCGCGGCCGTGGACAGGTCGACGGGCACCCCCGCCGCGGTGAGCGCACGCGCCAACGGCGCACCCGTGCGCGGCAGGGACCGCACGATCACCGCCATCTGCGACCACGGCACCCCGTCGACGAGGTGTGCGCGGCGCAGCGCGTCGGCGATGAGACCGGACTCGGCGTGGGCGGTCGCGGCGATCCGCACCGCGACTGAACCCTCGGTGGCGGAGGCGGATCCGACGAACTCGGGACGTTGACCGGGCAGCCGCCGACCCAGCCCGTTGATCGCGCGCGCCACGGCGGGTGAACACCGGTGCGAGCGGGTGAGGGTCACTGCGACGCCGTCCTCGTCGCGCAGCAGCGCCGGGTCCGCACCGCGGTACCCGAACACCGACTGGTCGGGGTCACCGGCGTACACGGTCAGGTCAGCGCCGGCGGCCAGCACCCGAACGAGCCGGGCGGCCTGCGGGTCGAGGTGCTGGGCGTCGTCGACGAGCAGCAGACCGATCCGCTGCCGTTCGGCGGCCAGCAGATCGGCGTCCATCGCGAACGCCTCGAGCGCTGCCCCGACGAGTTCGGCGGCGCCCAACGCCGGTGTCGTGGCCTGCGGCGCGGCCATCCCGACCGCGGAGCGCAGCAGCATGATCTGCTCGTAGGCCTGGGCGAACCGGCCCGCCGCCGCCCACTCCGGGCGCCGCGACATCCGGCCGAGGCGTTGCAGCGCAAGCGGATCGACGCCGCGTTCGGTGCAGCGGGCCATCAGGTCGCGCAGCTCGGTGGCGAATCCGGCGGTGGCCAGCGCGGGCCGCAGTTCGGCGGGCCACGCGACCGGGGACCGGTCACCGTCCTCGAGGTCACCGGCGAGCATCTCGCGGATGATGCCGTCCTGTTCGGCACCGGTGATCAGCCGCGGCGGCGCATCACCGTTGCGCTGCGCGGCCAGCCGCAACACCGCGAACGCATACGAGTGAATGGTGCGGACCAGGGGTTCGCGCACGACCTGCCGGACGCCGCCGTCGAGCAGCCTGCGGGTGACCGCCGCGCGGGCCGCCGAGCGCAGCGACGCCGAACCGGTCAGCAGCAGAACCGATTCCGGATCGGCCCCGGCGGCGATGTGCGCGGCGGCCGCGTCGACCAGCAACGTCGATTTGCCGGCTCCGGGGCCGCCGAGCAGGCGCACCACGCCACGCCGCCCGGGCGCGAGCAGCATGCGCGGCTCGGTGTGCTCGGCGGTGGTCGTCTCGACGTCCGGTGCGGTCATGAGGGCATGACATCACGGGGGTACGACAAGTCCCCGTCGGTGCGGGCTGGCACCATCGTCGGTGTGAGCCTGCACGTGCACCGCTACGGTCCGTCCGAACCCGTTCAACTGCTGGCCGTGCACGGTCTGACCGGCCACGGCAGACGCTGGCAGACGATGGCGAACACCTACCTGCCCGAGTTCGCCGTCGCCGCACCGGACTTGATCGGCCACGGCCGCTCCACGTGGGCCGCGCCGTGGACGTTGGACGCCAACACCGAGGCGCTCGCCGCCCTGCTGGACGCCGACGGCGGCGGTCCGGTCGTGGTGGCGGGCCACTCGTTCGGCGGCGCCGTCGCGCTGGCGCTGGCGGCGGCGCGGCCCGACCTGGTGTCCGGTCTGGTGCTGCTCGACCCCGCGGTCGGTCTCGACGGCGAATGGATGCGCGAGATCGCCGACGATATGTTCGCCTCCCCCGACTACACCGACCGCGACGAGGCCAGGGCCGAGAAGGTCTCCGGCTCGTGGGGTGAGGTCGATGCCGTCGAGCTCGACCGTGAACTCGACGAGCACCTGATCGCGCTGCCGAACGGTCGCAGCGGGTGGCGCATCAGCATCCCGGCGATGATGTCCTACTGGAGTGAGCTGGCCCGGCCGGTGACGCTGCCCCGGGATGGGACGCCCACCACGCTGATCCGCGCGACCCGGACCGATCCCCCGTACGCCACCGATGAGCTGATCGCCACGCTCGACGCCGCGCTGGGCGACGATCTGACTGTGCTGCACTGGGATTGCGACCACATGGTCGGCCAGGCCAAACCGGCGGAGACGGCCGAGGTCATCCGCGGACACCTCGAACGGCGCTGACCCGTGGCGGCCATCACCGACGAGCAGGTGGAGGCCGTCCGCGCGTTGGTGGCGCAGATCCCGCCGGGCCGGGTCGCGACCTACGGTGACATCGCCGAGGCGGCCGCGCTGTCGAGTCCGCGCATCGTCGGCTGGATCATGCGCACCGACTCCTCGGATCTGCCGTGGCACCGGGTGATCAGCGCATCCGGCAGGCCCGCACCACATCTGGCCACCCGACAGCTCGAACTGCTGCGCGCCGAAGGGGTGCTGGCCACCGACGGGCGGGTGCCGTTACGGGAGATCCGGCACGTCTTCCACTAGAGGATTCGACTAGAGCACCAGGCGGACCAGCGCCGCGGTGCGCGCCAGACCGGGGAACGCCGCCGCCGTCGACCGCGGGTGCAGAGCGTGCACCGCGAGCCGGAACATCAACGCGCGCAACAACATCTGCGGCCACTCCGGCAGCGACGCCCAGCGTTCGATCAGCCCGTCGTCGGCCTCACCCCACGACAGCGCGTCGACGACGACCACACCGGCCGCCCACGACGCCGGCCGCCAGTACGGCGTGATGTCGGTGATGCCGGGCGCGGCGGCCCCGGCGAAGAGCACCGTGCCGTAGAGATCGCCGTGCACCAGCTGACTCGGGCTCTTGGTGACCCGGCGCAGCGTGGCCAACTGGTTGATGAGTTCGATGGACCGCTGCCCGTCGGCCGAACCGGGCGCGACCCGCGCACCCGGCGGCAGCGAGTGCAGCGGGCGTTCCTCCCAGGCCGCGCGGTCGGCGGCGATGAACACGTCGACGTCCGCCCACGGCGCGACCGGGGGCTGGGTGAGGAAACGCGGCCGCTCGAGCGTCGCGGTGGCCTCGTGCAACCGGACCGCCGCCGAGACGACCTCGTCGTGGCGGGGCTCCGGTGTCCCGGCGACGAACGTGTCGGCCCGCCAGCCGGCGACCACGTAGCGGCCGTCGGTCGAGCGCACCGGCCGCGCCAGCCGCACACCGTCGACGAACAGGGTCTCCCGCACCTTCGCCGACCAGGCCGCCCGGGCGTGGTCGGCAATCATCGACAGCACCACCTCGCCGCAGCGCCAGCCGCCCTCCCAGCTCGAACCGAGCGGAACCGGGCGCACACCGACCAGCCCGAACGCCGCCAGGACATGGTCGGGCGGTCGCTCGATGCTCACAGGGTCAGGCTACCGGTGACACCCTCGACAATTGGCGCGCTGACCTGCTGTGTCGCCGAGCCGTTGCCGTGCTGAGACCTGCGGCCGGTCAGTACATCACCATGTCGGGTTCGAGTTGGCGCGCCCACGCCACGATGCCGCCCTGCAGGTGCAGCGCCTCGGAGAACCCGGCCTTCTTCACCGCCGCCAGCGCCTCGGCCGAGCGAACACCGGTCTTGCAGTAGAGCACCGGGATCCGGTCCTGGGGCAGCTTCGCGAGCCCGTCGCCGGCCTCGATCGTCGACTTGGGGATGAGCTCGGCGCCCTCGATGCGGTTGATGTCCCATTCCACCTGCTCGCGCACGTCGATCAGCGCGACCGGCTTGCCCGCGTCGATCAGTTCGCGCAGCTCCAGCGGCGTGACGGTCGAATCGGCCGCCGCCGAGGCCGCCGCGTCGGAGACCACCCCGCAGAACGCGTCGTAGTCGATCAGTTCGGTGATCTTCGGCGTCGCCGGATCCTTGCGGATCTTGATCGTGCGGTAGGTCATGTCGAGCGCGTCGTACACCATCAGGCGGCCGAGCAGCGGTTCGCCGATCCCGGTGATCAGCTTGATCGCCTCGGTGCCCATCACCGATGCGATCGAGGCGCACAGGATGCCGAGGACGCCACCCTCGGCGCAGGACGGCACCATCCCGGGTGGCGGCGGCTCGGGGTAGAGGTCGCGGTAGTTCAGGCCCTGCGGTTTTCCATCCGGCGCGTCGGGGGCGTCCTCCCAGAACACCGAGACCTGACCCTCGAAGCGGTAGATCGACCCCCACACGTACGGCTTGTGAGCGAGCACCGCGGCGTCGTTGACCAGGTACCGGGTCGCGAAGTTGTCGGTGCCGTCGAGGATCAGGTCGTACTGCTCGAACAGCCCGACCGCGTTCTCCGGTTCGAGGCGCTCCTCGTGCAACTGCACGGTCACCAACGGGTTGATCTCCAGGATCGAATCGCGTGCGCTCTGCGCCTTGGACCGGCCGATGTCGGACTGCCCGTGGATGATCTGGCGCTGCAGGTTCGACTCGTCGACGACGTCGAATTCGACGATGCCGATGGTCCCTACCCCCGCGGCGGCCAAGTACAGCAGTGTCGGCGACCCCAGGCCACCGGCGCCGATCACCAGCACCTTGGCGTTCTTCAGACGCTTCTGCCCGTCGAGACCGAGGTCGGGGATGATCAGGTGGCGGCTGTAGCGAGCCACCTCCTCGCGCGTCAGTTCGCCCGCCGGCTCCACCAGCGGAGGCAATCCCACATTCCCGGACACCGGTATCTCCTCAAAATTCTGCGGTGCGTCGACCACAGCGGTCGAGTCACCTCAACAATAGGCACCCTCGACAACACCGGATGTGCCCGCAGGCTTCCCGTCAGGCGATCGGATAGGGCCAGGGATTGAAGCGGCACGTCAGCCCGTCGGCACGCACGGTCTCGGGGTCGAACCGGGAGGCGTCGTCGTTCGAGGTGGAGAACGTCTGCTGCATCATGATCGGCGCCAGTGCCCCGTTCTCGATGCACGATTCGTGACGCTGGTAGCCGATCGCGTGGCCCACTTCGTGGTTGATGACGTACTGGCGGTAGGACCCGATGTCGCCCTGGAACGGCACCGCGCCGCGCACCCAGCGGGCCTCGTTGATGAAGACGCGGGGCTGATCGCCGAGGTAGGCCGGGTTATAGCAGGAGGCCTCGAGCGGGATGTCGTATCCGCAGCCCTCACGGATGGTCAGCGGCGAGGTCAGCGACACCCGGAAGTCGGGTTCGCCGGTGTCGATGCGGGTGAAGGCGAACTGCGGGTTGTGGGTCCAGCTCTTCGGATTGGCCAGGGTCTCGTCGACCATGCGGGCGAATCCCTCGTCACCGCCGAACCCCGTGGTGTCCAGGCCGTCCTCGACCTCGACGGTGTAGGTGAAGTTCTTCGTGGTGCCCTGCCCGACCTGCGCGGTGGCGCCGGGGACGATGTGCCAGGTGCGCGCACCGGCCTCGGTGAACGGCCCGCCCGCGGGCAAGATGCCCGTCGGCAGGTTGGCGTCGAACTGGGTGAGTCCCTTCGGCGGCGCCCCGACGATCGCCGTGCTGGCCGCACCGATGGTCGGCGGGCCCTGCACCGGTCCCTCCTCGTCGGCGACCTGTTCGGGGACGGCGGTCCCGGTGACGGTCTGATAGATGACGACGACGGTGAGCACCGCCAGCACCGGCAGCGCGTAGGCGCGCCATCCGTAGGTCGACACGAACCGGCCGAGCCAGGTCTGTTTGCGCCACTGCCGCCGCTCGTCGCGGTTGGAGCGGGCGCGGCCGCTGTCCGCCGCGAGGGGGTCGCGCTGGGCGCGCAGCGGGTCGCGGTGGCCACGTGGCGGCTCCTGCCACTCGGTGCGCACCGCGGGGACCCGACCGTCCCCCCGACGCTCTGGACCCATGTGTCCTCCACGCGCGCGGGAGTCGTAGGTCACGAAAACAGGATGGCACAGACCTGTGGCGATGAGTTTCCGGCACGCCACCGCCTTCGCCACCGGTGTCGAGACGCGGGCACCCCCGCTTCGGTAGTAATGTCGCCAGCGATGCGCGCCTCGGCCGAACACCGCCCAGCGCGCCAGCCGATTCCAGATTGAGGACTTGATGAGCGATCTCGCCAATACCGCTGAGAGGAGAGGCGACAAGCCGTCCAACGGCACCGGGGTGTCGAAGAGCAACCGGCGGGGCAATCGACTCCCTCGCGACGAGCGCCGCGGTCAGTTACTGATCGCCGCCAGCGAGGTTTTCGTCGATCGGGGCTACCACGCCGCCGGTATGGACGAGATCGCGGACCGGGCCGGGGTCAGCAAACCCGTGCTGTATCAACATTTTTCGTCGAAGCTCGAGCTGTATCTCGCGGTACTGCAACGCCATGTCGACAACATGGTGTCCGGTGTCCGCCAGGCGCTGCGCACCACCACGGACAACCGTCAGCGGTTGCGCGCGGCGGTCCAGGCCTTCTTCGATTTCATCGAGCACGACAGCCAGGGCTACCGGCTGATCTTCGAGAACGACTACACGACCGAACCGCAGGTCGCCGCCCAGGTGAGAGTGGCCACCGAGGCGTGCACCGACGCGGTCTTCGATCTGATCAGCCGGGACTCCGGCCTGGAGGCCCACCGGGCCAGGATGATCGCGGTGGGCCTCGTGGCCATCAGTGTGGATTGCGCCCGTTACTGGCTGGACGCCGAACGGCCCATCTCCAAGGACGATGCGGTCGACGGCACCGTCCTGTTCGCGTGGGGCGGGTTGTCCCACGTGCCGCTCACCCGTTCTTGACGGCCTCCGAGCCGACCACACCGAACCCCACCCGACGCACGTCGGCGGCGCCGATCTCCACGTAGGCGATCCGGCTGGTCTGCACCAGGAACCGCCTGCCCTTCTCGTCGGACAGTGCCAGCACGTTGCCGCCCGCACCCTCGGCGAGGGCGTCGGTCACCAATTTCTCGACCTCACTGGGCGTCTGCGCGCTGTTGAGGACGAGCTCACGCGGGCTGTCCGTGACACCGATCTTGACCTCCACGCCTGCACCTTTCGTCGTGTCTCACCGACTCCCTGTCGTTATCGGAAAGGCTAGTGGACGGCCTCGCGACCGCGTCGCCCTGGTGATTACGCGCTGCGCGAAGCGGCCGTCGCGCCGACGCGGCCGTCGCGCCGAAACCGCATTCCCTGCTGCCAAGCTTGTGGCCTGGCAGCAGGGAATGCGGTTTCGCGGGTCACGGGTGGCGACCGAACCGACGCAGGACCGTGACCGAATCGGATACTCGCCGACCTCAATTGTCACTTCTGCCCCGCTAGCATCGGGCTCAGAGTCGCTGGAAGCTACCGGAAAGCCATCATGACCAGGCATTACTCGCCGCATTCGCCGTACAGGTCCGCGCGTCGGAACCGTTCGACCGAGGAGCCGTACTCCGCCGCCGAGCACCCGGGCCACCGCCATTACGCGGACTCCACCGTCGGGCTGGACACCTACCGCGGATACGCCGATCAGCGCCCCGACTACGGAACCTATCGGCCCTCCGGGCAGTACACCGCCGAGGAGACGGCGGACTCCCGCTACGACGACGGTGCGGACTACGAGGATTACGAGGACTACGAGGACTACGACGCGTACGTCCTGCCCGTCGACAGCCGCTGGAAGTGGATCGCCGGTGGAGCGGCCGCCATCCTGCTGGTCGCGGTGATCTGCACGTTCGTGATCCTCGGCGGCGGCGACAGCGGTTCGGTGTCCGCAACGGTCGGCACCTCGGCCGAGAACCGCGCACCCGCGCCGACGGCCACCGCGGCGCCGCCGCAGGACACCGTCGCACCGTCACCCCCGCCGGTCGCCTCGCTCTCCCCGGAGACCGTCACCACCGTCACCCCGACCGCACCCGCGCCGACCGAGAGCGCCGTCCCCGAGGCGCCCAGCGCCGTCGCTCCCCCGCCGCCGGCCGCCACCCCGCGGGAGATCACCTACACGGTCACCGGCAACCCGCAGATCATCGACTTCGTCACGGTCATCTACACCGATCAGCAGGGTGCGCTGCAGACCGAGGTCAACGTGACGCTGCCGTGGTCGAAGACGGTCGTGCTCGACCCCGGCGTCGAGTTGAAGTCGGTGACCGCGACCAGCGTGGGCGGTCAGCTCAACTGCGCGATCACCGACGCCGCGGGCACCGCGCTGGTGTCGCAGAACAACAACTCGATGATCGCCACCTGCACCCAGTAGCGCTCAGGCCAGGCCGAGTTCCTGCATCCGGGCGTGGTGGGTCTGCTGCAGCCGGTCGAAGAACTCGGCCATCTGGGTCAGGCCCTCACCCGAGGACATCACCAGGTCGACGAGTTCGTCGTGGTCGGCCAGCACGTACTGCGCCTGCGTGATCGCCTCGCCGAGCAGCCGGCGCGACCACAGCGCCAACCGGTGCCGCTGCCGGTCGCTGGCGGTGAGCTCGGCGAGCGCCTCGGCGACGACGAACTGGGAGTGGCCGGTCTCGGCGAGTACACCGCGTACCACCGAGGCCACGTCGTCGGGCAGCGCGCCGGTGATCTCTGAGTAGAAGTCCGCGGCCAGCGCATCGCCGATGTAGGTCTTCACCAGCGCCTCGAGCCAGGTGCTCGGGGTGGTCAGTCGGTGGTAGCTCTCCAGCGCGGAGGCGTACTTCGTCATCGCGGGCACCACATCGACCCCACGCTGCTCCATGGCGTCGCGCAGCAACTCGTAGTGGTTCATCTCCGCGGCGGCCATGCTCGCCATGTTGATGCGTCCCCGCAGGTTCGGCGCCATCCGCGCCTCCTCGGTCAGCCGGTAGAACGCGGCGACCTCACCGTAGGCGAGCAGCGCGAACAGTTCGACGACGCCGGGATGATCAGCCGCCACACCGGCCGCCGGCGCGGTGCTCGTCTGCTCTCCCGAGGCTGCAGGCTGCGTCGAATTCATGGGCCAACTGTAATGGCCGCGCGGCGTCGATCCGCGCCGGCAAAGCCATCCAGGGTATGATGGCTCCAGGCGGCGGCTCATTCGAGACGGGCCGCTACCCAAAGAAATGTGCGTGCACGCGTTGGCCCGCCTCCGAAGTGCGAGGCCCAACGGATCGGTTCCGCCCGTCAGGGGCGATGTAGCCGCTTCATCGTCAGACTCGTGTGCGCGTGGAAAACCACGAGGTCCGACCATGAGTCGACTATGAAAGGCCACGTTCACTTCGCATGACTCCTTTGACAACTCCCGTTGACATGACATTCGCCAGCCTGGGCGTCCGCGACGAGATCTGTCGCGCACTGGCCGAGGAAGGCATCCACCAGCCGTTCGCCATCCAGGAACTGACGCTGCCCATGGCGTTGGCCGGCGACGACCTCATCGGTCAGGCCCGCACCGGGATGGGCAAGACCTACGCCTTCGGTGTCCCGCTGCTACAGCGCGTCACCACCGACACCGACCGGCCGCTCACCGGCACCCCGCGCGCCCTGGTCGTCGTCCCCACCCGCGAACTGTGCCTGCAGGTCCACAGCGACCTGTCGCTGGCCGCGAAGTACCTGACCGCGGGCGACCGCAAGCTCTCGGTCGTGTCGATCTACGGCGGCCGCCCGTACGAGCCGCAAATCGAATCGCTGCGCAAGGGCGCCGACGTCGTCGTCGGCACCCCGGGCCGGCTGCTCGACCTGGCCCAGCAGGGCCACCTGCAGCTGGGCGGTCTGAACGTGCTGGTGCTCGACGAGGCCGACGAGATGCTCGACCTGGGCTTCCTGCCCGACATCGAGCGCATCCTGCGCCAGACCCCCGACACCCGCCAGGCGATGCTGTTCTCGGCCACCATGCCGGATCCGATCATCACGCTGGCCCGCACGTTCATGAACCAGCCCACCCACATCCGGGCCGAGGCGCCGCATTCGGCCGCCACGCACGACACCACCGCGCAGTTCGCCTACCGGGCCCACGCGCTGGACAAGGTCGAGATGGTCAGTCGCATCCTGCAGGCCGAGGGCCGCGGCGCGACGATGATCTTCACCCGCACCAAGCGCACCGCGCAGAAGGTGGCCGACGAACTCGCCGAGCGCGGCTTCAAGGTCGGCGCCGTCCACGGTGACCTGGGCCAGGGCGCGCGCGAGAAGGCGCTCAAGAGCTTCCGCACCGGCGAGGTCGACGTCCTGGTGGCCACCGACGTCGCCGCCCGCGGCATCGACATCGACGACATCACCCACGTCATCAACTTCCAGATCCCCGAGGACGAGCAGGCCTACGTGCACCGCATCGGCCGCACCGGGCGTGCAGGCAAGACCGGTGTCGCGGTGACGCTGGTCGACTGGGACGAGCTGCCCCGCTGGTCGATGATCGACAAGGCCCTCGGCCTCGACACCCCCGACCCGGCCGAGACCTACTCCAGCTCCCCGCACCTCTACGAGGAGCTGAACATCCCCACCGACGCGACCGGTTCGGTCGGCGAGGCGCGGATCAGTTCGTCAACGCGGCGGGCCGAGCGCGCCGAGCGCGACGGCGACGAGAAGCCGGCGCGCAACCGCAGCCGTCGGCGCACCCGCGCGGGTAAGCCCGTGACGGGCCACGTCGAGGGGTCGGCCGACCAGGCGACCGCCGAGGCCGAGGACAGCGGTGACACCGAGGACAGCGGTGAGCGCGCCCCGCGGCGGCGTCGCCGGCGCCGTCCGCGCAAGGCCGCTTCCACCACCAGCTGACCCGACAGCCGGCCTCATCAGTGGTCAAACCCGAACGCCGCACGCGCGGCGACGTGATGGCCGCCGTGGCGATCGCCGCCGTGATCGCGCTGGTCGCGGCGGTGGTCTGGTGGACCAGCGACGCCAGGGCGACCATCAGCGAACCCGCCGCTTCGGCCGTACCGGATCCAAAACCCGCAGCCGCGGTGCCGTCGGCGCTGCGTGAAGTGTGGAGCGCTCCGAGCCCGAAGACCCGGTTGCCGGTCGTGGTCGGCGGCAGCGTCGTCACCGGTGACGGTGACACCGTGGTCGGCCGTGACCCCGCCACCGGCGACACCGTGTGGCGCTACGCCCGCGGCATCGACCTGTGCGGGGTGACGTCGGTCTACCACTACGCGGTCGCGGTGTACCCGGATGCGCGGGGCTGCGGTCAGGTCAGCACCATCAACGGCCGGACCGGTAAACGCGGCAACGCGCGCAGCGGCTACGCCGACCGCGAGGTGACGTTGAGTTCGGACGGCACCACGGTGCTGTCCGCCGGTGACAGCCGCCTGGAGCTGTGGCGTTCGGACATGGTCCGGATGCTCAGCTACGGCGCCCTCGACGCGCGGGTGAAACCCGATGTGCCGATCGCGCCGTTGTGCCGGCTGACGTCGGCGGCGGCGAGTTCGGAGGCGGTGTCGGTGCTCGAGGCGTGCCCGAACGAGGACACCCTGCGCCTGACGCTGCTGCGGCCCTCCAACGAGGAGGACACCCCCGACATCAAGTACGTCGAGCTGTCCGATGTGGCGGCCGACTCCGATGCCCGGGTCATCGCGGTCTCGGACAGCACGACGGCGGTGTACCTGCCGACACCGGAACCGACCGTCGACATCGTCGACGAGACCGGGACCACGGTCGCCAGCACGCTGATGACCGCGCCGCCCTCCCCGCACGCCGTCGCGACGCGCGCCGGGGACCTGATCACCTGGTGGACCGGCGACTCGGTGATGGTGTTCTCCGCCTCCGGGTTGCAGTACAAGTACACCGTCACCCCGTCGGGCGGGAACATGCCACTGGGTCCGGCGGCCGAGATGGCCGACCGGCTGCTGGTACCCGTCACCGACGGTTACGACGTCTTCGACCCCGGCTCCGGCGCCGGTGAGCGGCACATCGCGTTGACCCGGACTGCGGTCGACGGTGCCGTCATCCCCGCCGTGGTCGGCGACCGCGTCGTCGAACTGCGCGGCGGTGAGCTGATCGGGCTGGGCTAGGGGGTCCCCTTGCCCGCCGCCGCGACTTACACTCACCTCACCGCGTTGGGGAGGTGACCACGTGGACGAAGGCCGGCCTGAATCGATGCGTGCGCTCGTCGTGCGGGACCGCGCTGCCGGTGTGCACGGCCTGGTGCCCGCCGACGTGCCGTATCCGCACGCCGCCGAGAACGACGTGATCGTGCGGGTGCTCGCCGCGAGCTTCACACCCGGCGAACTCGGTTGGCCCGCAACGTGGTCGGACCGCAACGGGCACGACCGCGTCGACCCGGTCCCCGGGCACGAGATGTCCGGGGTCGTCGCCGAACTCGGATACGGCACCACCGGGTTGACGCTGGGTCAGCGGGTCTTCGGGCTCACCGACTGGGCCCGCGACGGAACCCTCGCCGAGTACGTCGCGGTGGAGACGCGGAATCTGGCGCCGCTGGCCGCGGACGTCGACCCCACGATCGCCGCGGCCGTCGCGATCTCCGGCCTGACCGCATGGCAGGCGTTGTTCGACCACGCTCATCTGGCGGCCGGCCAGACCGTGCTGATCCACGGTGCGGCGGGTGCGGTCGGGTGGATCGCCGTGCAACTCGCGGGCGAGGCCGGCGCCCACGTGATCGGCACCGGACGCGCCGCCCACCGCGATACCGTGCTCGACCTCGGCGCCGACGACTTCGTCGATCTCGGACGCGACGCCATCCCCGAACCCGTCGACGTGGTCCTCGACATGATCGGCGGTGACGTCCAGGACCGCTCGGCCGCGGCGGTGCGCCCCGGTGGTGTGCTGGTCAGCATCGCCGGACCGCCCCGCGTGGTGCCGCACGGCGGCCGCGCGCTGTTCTTCGTCGTCGAACCCGACCGCGCGGGGTTGCTCCGCCTGCAGGACCGCATCCGCGACGGCCGGCTGCGGCCGCCCCCGGTGACGGTGTACCCGTTCGACAAGGCGGTCGCGGCGTTCGACCCCGCCCACCGCGAGCGGGGTAAGACGGTCGTGCGGATCGGCTGACCCGCTAGAGCTCCGGGGTGTAGGTAGGCATGCCCTTGCCGTTCTTCCAGTGTTTGAGCAGCGCGGCCGCGAGCTCGCGGTAGGCCAGCGCCCCCTTGTTCTTGCGGCCGGCCAGGACCGAGGAACCCGATGCGCTGGCCTCCGCGAAGCGCACCGTGCGCGGGATCGGCGGGGCCAGCACCGGCAGCTCGTACCGGTCGACGACATCGAACAGCACGTCACGGCTGTGCGTGGTGCGCGAGTCGTACAGCGTCGGCAGGGCGCCCAGCAGCTTCAGGTCCGGATTGGTGATGGCCTGCACGTCGGACACCGTCCGCAGGAACTGGCCGACCCCGCGGTGCGCCAGCGTCTCGCACTGCAGCGGCACGATCACCTCGTCGGCGGCGGTCAAGCCGTTGAGCGTCAGCACGCCCAGCGACGGTGGACAGTCGATCAGCACCACGTCGTAGTTCCCGGACACCTTGGCGAGCGCCCGTTTGAGCGCATGCTCGCGACCGGCGCGCATCAGCAGCATCGCCTCGGCGCCCGCAAGGTCGATGTTGGCCGGCAGCAACGTCATTCCCTCGGGTGTCTCGACCAGCGCCGCATCCGGTTCGACCTCCCCGAGCAGCACCTCGTGCACCGAGACCGGCAGCTTGTCGGGGTCGTGGCCCAGCGAGAACGTCAACGAGCCCTGCGGGTCCAGGTCGACCAGCAACACCTGCTTGCCGCTCTCCGCCATCGCCGCCCCCAACGACGCGACCGTCGTCGTCTTGGCGACCCCACCCTTTTGATTAGCGACTGCAAGTACCCGCGTCACACGTGCCATCCTGACACGGCCACGCCCCGAATACGGGACGTGCGGCAGAATCGACGGGTGTGGGCCTGACCGACCATCGACTTCTGCTGATCCGCCACGGCGAGACGGAATGGTCGCGTTCCGGGCGACACACCAGCCGCACCGACCTCGAACTCACCGAAACCGGCCGTGAGCAGGCGACACAGACCGCCGAGGCGCTGGACCGGCTCACCCTCGCGGATCCGCTGGTGATCAGCAGCCCGCGCCGGCGTGCGCTCGACACCGCGAAATTGGCGGGCCTGACCGTCGACGAGGTGTCCGATCTGCTCGTCGAATGGGATTACGGCGACTACGAGGGCCGCACGACGCCCGAGATCCGCGAGAGCGACCCCGAATGGCTGGTGTGGACGCACGGCTGCCCGGGTGGCGAGACCGTCGAGGCGGTCACCGAACGCGCCGACCGTGCCGTCGAGATGGCGCTGGGCCATCTGGAATCCCGCGACGTCATCTTCGTCGGACACGGTCACTTCTCGCGCGCCGTCATCACCCGGTGGGCGGAGTTACCGCTGACCGACGGTATTCGCTTCGCCATGGTGGCGGCGTCGATCGCGGTGTGCGGATGGGAGCACGGGGTGCGGCAGATCAGCGCGCTGGCGCTGACCGGCTATCCGCATCCGTGCAAGCCGACATGACCGGATCCGCGGCCGAACCGACGTTCGTGCTGGCCGGCCCACAGGGTGCGGTCGTCGCCGACGGGATGCACACCGCCTATCCCGCGCTGACCGAGGCGCGCGCCGCGCTGGCCGACGGCGACACCCCGATCGTCGTGGGGGCGTTGCCTTTTGACCTGACCGCACCGACGGCGCTGTTCCGGCCGCAGGAGGTTTCGTTCGGTGCGACGCCCCCGGAACCGCCGGTCACCGACCTGCCCGCCGTGCGCATCGCCGAGTTCCGGCCCGCGCCGGAGGAGCACCGCGCCCGCGTCGCGTCGGCGGTGGCCGCCCTCAACGACCCCGGCACCGGCCTGCACAAGGTCGTCCTCGCGCGGGCGCTGCAGCTGACCGCCGAGGAGCCGCTCGACGCCCGAATTGTGTTGGCGCGCTTGATCGCCGATGATCCGAGTGCGAACGCCTACCTGGCCGACCTGAGCGGGGCGGGCGGCCGCTACCGCGGCACCGCGCTGGTGGGCGCCAGCCCGGAGCTGCTCGTCGCGCGGCGCGGCGACGTGGTGACGTGCCAACCGTTCGCCGGGTCGGCTCCCCGGCACGCCGACCCGGAGGCCGACCGCGCCAGTGGCGCCGCGCTCGCCGAATCGGCGAAGAACCGCCACGAGCACGCCGTGGTGATCGAGCAGGTGCGCCGGGCCCTCGCCCCGTTCTGCGCGGAGTTGGATATCGCCCCGAACCCGCATCTCAGCGCGACGGCCGCGGTCTGGCACCTGAGCACCAAGATCACCGGCCGTCTTCGTGAAAAATCCACGACCGCATTGGATCTCGCGGCCGCATTGCATCCGACGCCCGCGGTGGGCGGGGTGCCCACCGACCGGGCCGCGGCGCTGATCGCCCGACTGGAGGGCAGCCGCGGCTTCTACGCCGGAGCCGTCGGGTGGTGCGATGCAGCCGGCGACGGCCGCTGGGTGGTGTCCATCCGCTGCGCGCAACTGTCCGCCGACCGCCGCAGCGCCACCGCGCACTCCGGCGGCGGGATCGTCGCCGAATCCGATCCCGACGACGAAGTCGCGGAGACCACAACGAAATTCACCACCATCCTGTCCGCACTGGGGGTAACACCATGACCGTGACGGTTCGACGGGTCCGACCCGGCGACGAGGTCGAGCTGACCGCGATGGTGCACGAGCTGGCCGCCTTCGAACGGGCGTCGCAGGAGTGCACGGTCACCGAAAGCCAACTGCGCGATGCGCTCTTCGGCACCGAACCCCGGGTCTACGGCCACATCGTCGAGGTCGACGGCCGGGCCGCCGCCGGCGCGCTGTGGTTCTACAACTTCTCGACGTGGGACGGCGTCGCCGGCATCTACCTGGAAGACCTGTTCGTCCGTCCGGACCACCGGCGCCGCGGCCTGGCCCGCACCCTGCTCGCGACACTGGCACGGGAATGCGTCGAGCACGGCTACAGCAGGCTGAGTTGGGCGGTGCTGGACTGGAACGAGAATGCGATCGCGCTCTACGACGCCGTCGGCGGGAAACCGCAGACGGACTGGATCACCTACCGGGTGTCGGGTCCGGAGTTGTCGGCGCTGGCGGAGTCCTGAGCGCCCAGCCACTCGAGCGCCGAGGGGCTGAACAGCAGGAGCAGCGCAATCACCGCGACCGCGGCGACCGGAATGCCGTAGAACCACTGGTGCGATCCGACCGCGACGTACCACGTCACCGGTAGCAGCAGCAGTTGGGCGAACACCGCGATGCCGCGGCCCCACCGCCGTCCGGTCCACAGCGCCCACCCGGCGGCGAGCACCCCGCCCCCGACGATGCCGAACCACATGGCGTTGCCGAAGCCGCTGACGATGTGCTGGTCGGCGCCGAACAGTCCGCGCACCACGAACAGCAGGGCGGCCACCACCCCGGCGGCGCCCTCGATCGCGACCAGGACGGCGGCCTGGCGCACGGTGGAGGGGGCGGGAACGGTCACGACGTAAAGCCTAGATGCTCGCCGTTAGGCTCATGCCTCGTGCGTGCCGTGCTGATCGTCAACCCGAACGCCACATCGACCACCGCGGCAGGCCGGGATCTGCTCGCCCACGCGCTGGAGAGCCGTGTGGAGCTCACGGTCGCCCACACCGACCATCGAGGCCATGCCATCGAGATCGCCCGCGAGGCGGCCACTCAGGGGGTCGACGTGCTCATCGTGCACGGTGGCGACGGCACCGTGAACGAGGTCGTCAACGGTGTGGTGAGCGCAGGTCGCGACGCGGACGCACCGGCCGTCGGGGTGGTGCCCGGCGGATCGGCCAACGTGTTCGCCCGCGCGCTGGGCATCAGCCCCGATCCGATCGAGGCCACCAACCAGCTCGTCGACCTGCTCGGCGAGTACCGGCGCACCGGGGTATGGCGACGGATCGGCCTGATGGACTGCGGCGAGCGGTGGGCGGTGTTCACCGCGGGCATGGGCGTCGACGGCGACGTCGTGGCCGCGGTGGAGGCGCAGCGCGCCAAGGGCCGCAAGGTGTCGGCGTCGCGCTACATCCGGGTGGCGGTGCGCGAGGTCCTCGCCAGCGTGCGCAAGGAACCGACGCTGACGCTGCATCTGCCCGGCCAGCAGCCGACCGAGGGCGTGCACTTCGCGTTCGTGTCGAATGCGAGCCCGTGGACGTACGCCAACGCCCGGCCGATCTGGACGAACCCGGGCACGACGTTCGAGACGGGGCTCGGAGTGTTCGCCACGACCAGCATGAACGCGTGGGCGAATCTGCGGCTGGCGCGGCAGATGTTCGCCCGGGAACCCGATCCGGTGGCGCGCCATCTCATCCGCGACGACGATATGGCGTGGGTGCGGATCACCTCCGCGGTCCCGGTGGCGTGCCAGATCGACGGAGATTACGTCGGGCCGCGCGAAACCATGACCTTCACCGCGGTTCCCGACGCGCTCGCGGTCGTCGCGCCGTCCGCGAAAACGCTCTGACCTGCGCAAAAGAAAACGTCAAAAAAATTTTGCGCGCAAGTGTGTTGAGTGTAGTACGAGTGGGTAAGCGGACCTGGAACGTGGTCGCGCCAGTGACGTTGCACACGTGTTAACGCACATCTCTTGACATCCGTCGAGCCTGTGAAAATATCGGATGCAACAGTGCAGAAACATTTGTGTGCACGCGTTAACAGCCGAAGAAAAGCTCGTGCGCCCTGCTGCGCACATAGTGAGGAGTTAAAACAATGGATTGGCGTCATAAGGCCGTCTGTCGCGACGAGGATCCGGAGCTGTTCTTCCCGGTAGGGAACAGCGGGCCGGCGCTCGCGCAGATCGCCGACGCGAAGCTCGTCTGCAACCGGTGCCCCGTCACCACCGAGTGCCTGAGCTGGGCTTTGGAGTCCGGTCAGGACGCCGGCGTGTGGGGCGGCATGAGCGAAGACGAGCGTCGCGCGCTCAAGCGTCGCAATGCCCGCACCAAGGCTCGCAGCGGAGTCTGAACCAGCTAGAACCTTCAGTGAAGGCCCCGACGGAAGTCGGGGCCTTCACTGTGTTCGAAGACACAATTCAATTACAGAGAACCATTCCGTGTGAATCCGGCTTTCAATGTCCGGTGCGCGCACTGGCCAACCTCGGCCGCTCCCGCCTACTGCGCGGCTCGGCCGCTTCCGCCTACTGCGCGCTCGGCCGCTCCCGCCTACTGCGCGGCTCGGCCGCGGCGCCCGATCGGGACCCTCAGCACCACATCCGTCCCCCCGCTCGGCACATCGTGCATCCCGAGCGACCCGTCCAACTCCGCCGAGACCAACGTCCGCACGATCTGCAACCCCAGCCGGTCTGACTTCTCGAGGCTGAACCCGGCGGGCAGCCCACGGCCGTCGTCGTGCACCACGACGTCCAACCACCGGGCCGAACGCTCCGCGCGGATCGTGACACTGCCCTGCGCGGTGGTCGCGTCGAATGCGTGCTCGATCGCGTTCTGCACCACCTCGGTGATGACCATGACCAGCGCCGTCGCCCGGTCGGCGTCGAGCACGCCGAGATCGCCTTCGCGTTTGATCCGGATCGGCGGACCGACGCTCGCCACGTCGTTCATGATCGGCAGGATGCGGTCGACCACCTCGTCGAGGTTGACCTCCTCGTTGACCGACATCGACAGCGCGTCGTGCACCTGGGCGATCGACGACACCCGGCGCACCGACTCCATCAGCGCCTCACGGCCCTCGGCGTTGTTCGTCCGCCGCGCCTGCAGCCGTAGCAGCGCCGCCACCGTCTGGAGATTGTTCTTGACGCGGTGGTGGATCTCGCGGATCGTCGCGTCCTTCGACAGCAGCGCCCGGTCGCGCCGCTTCACCTCGGTGACGTCGCGGATCAGCACCGCCGCACCGGCCGCCGCGCCGTGCACCACCAGCGGGATCGTGCGCATCAGCACCGCGGCGCCGCCCGCGTCGACCTCCATGCGCATACTCGAACCGCCTGCGAGCGAATCGCGTACGTGGTTGGCCAGTTCCTGAGCCTCGAACGGGTCCGAGATGAGCGGACGCGTCACCGCCACGAGGTTGTGCCCTTCGAGGTCGGCGGCCAGGCCCATGCGGTGATAGGCCGAGATGCCGTTGGGGCTGGCGAACACCACGTCGCCCGCGTCGTCGAGACGGATGAATCCGTCGCCGACCCGGGGGCTCGACCGCGACATCGCGAGGTCGCCCACGTTCGGAAAGGTGCCCTCCGACAGCATGATCAACAGGTCGGCCGCGCAGTCGAGGTAGGCGATCTCCAGCGGGCTGGCCGTGCGTCGCGACGCGAGCGCGGTCTGGTGGGTGAGCACCGCCACGACGTCCTCGCGGTAGCGCACCGGGACCGCCTCGACGTTGAGTCCGGGCGCATCGGTCTGCGCCGTCGGCCCTTCGCGGCCGATGATCCCGGACTCGAACGTCGCCGTCACCAACGGCATGGTCTCGGGTATCGCGGTGGTGCCCACCGCGTCGGCCAGCAGCACGGTGGGGGCGGTGTTCGGCCGCACCTGCGCCACACAGACCAGCACGCCGTCGTCGCGGCGCACCCACATCAGGTAATCGGCGAAAGACAGATCGGCCAGCAGCTGCCACTCCCCGACCACCGCATGCAGATGGTCGACGGCATTGCCGGGCAGGACCGTGTGCTCGGCGAGCAGATCACCGAGGGTCGACATATCGCTCTACCGGGGACGGGAGAAGCGCTAGCTGATCACCGCGATGAGGTCACCGGCCTGGATGACGTCACCCTCGGCGACATTGACCTTGGTCACCGTGCCCGCGACCTCGGCCAGCACCGGAATCTCCATCTTCATGGACTCGAGCAGGACCAGGGTGTCACCCTCGCCGATCTGATCGCCTTCGTGGACCACGACCTCGAGCACACTGGCCACGATCTCCGCGCGAACGTCCTCGGCCATCTTCACCCCACTCACTGTCAGCTGTTGCCGCTCTATCGAACCACAACCCCGCGGCGTCGGAGCACCCGCCGGGCCGTGAGACAATGTCCTACAACCATCCGCGGGAGCGGGTCGGTGAATACTCGGACACACGGAGGTACCCCGATGGCCAAGCGAGGCCGCAAGAAGCGCGACCGGAAGAACACCAAGGCGAATCACGGCAAGCGACCCAACGCCGGGTCGAAGTCCGTTCGCTGACCTGAACTGATACACGAAACGACGGTCGTCGACCATTCGGTCGGCAACCGTCGTTTCGTTGTGTGCAGGGTCAGCTGCTGCGGTAGATCGTGGTGCGGCTGATCTCGATGCGCAACCGCTCGCGCAGGCTGTCCGGCGCCTTCTCCCCGCCGCACTTGACGGCGATCAGCCGTTTGACGCGCTCTTCCACGCCGTAGTGGCGCAGGCACGCGGGGCATTCCTCGAGGTGGTGCTTGAGCTTGTCGCGTGTCTCCGGGGTGCACTCCCCGTCGAGCAGCGTCCACACCTCCGCGATGACGGCGGCGCATTCCGGATGTTCCGGGTCGACGGGACCGACCGGCGGGGTCCACCGCTCTTCGTCACTCACGACGACACCTCCTCGGGCGCTTGCGCTCCGCGGATGAACCCGCGGTCTCGGGCGACATCGGCGAGCAGCTCACGGAGCTGCTTGCGGCCGCGGTGGAGCCGGGACATCACGGTCCCGATGGGCGTGTCCATGATCTCGGCGATCTCCTTGTACGGGAAGCCTTCGACGTCGGCGTAGTAGACCGCCATCCGGAATTCCTCGGGCAGCGCCTGCAGCGCCGCCTTGATCTCGGTGTCGGGCAGCGTCTCGAGCGCCTCCACCTCCGCTGATCGCAGACCCGTCGACGAGTGTTCGGCGTTCGCCGCCAGCTGCCAGTCGGTGATCTCCTCGGTGGGGTATTCCGACGGCTGGCGCTGCTTCTTGCGGTAGCTGTTGATGTAGGTGTTGGTCAGGATGCGGTAGAGCCACGCCTTGAGATTGGTGCCCTCGCGGAACGACCGGAACCCGGCGTACGCCTTGACCATCGTCTCCTGCAGCAGGTCCTCGGCGTCGGCGGGATTGCGCGTCATCCGCAGCGCACCGCCGTAGAGCTGATCGAGCAGCGGAATCGCATCGCGCTCGAAACGTGCGGTCAGTTCGGCGTCGGATTCTTCTCGTTCGACCGCCGATCCGTCGATGTCGGTCATCGTGGTCGACACCGTCCCTTCTGTCGCGGCACCGTCGAACAGGCCCGGCAGATCCACCGGACGTTCCAGGCAGGCCAATGGCACCAGAGTCCTCCTGTTGATCCTAGTGGTAGTGACCGACACGTTCCCGGGCGCGTACACGCCCGAAGTACCACCAACAACAGCATCACCGCGCGATGTTGTTCCCGATCGCAACCGATGCGCGTCCTAAGCTGACCGGCGTGCGCGCAGCTACACCGGCGATCGCGGCCCTGGTCACCGCGAAAGTGCCCCATGAGGTCCTGCAGTACCGGCACGATCCGCGCGCCGGTTCCTACGGCGAGGAGGCCGTCGAGGAACTCGCCGCCACCGGGATCGGGGCCGCGCAGGTCTTCAAGACCCTGGTCATCGCGCTCCCGAAGGGTCTTGCGGTGGCGGTACTGCCGGTGCCGGCCAAATTGTCGCTGAAGGCGGCCGCCGCCGCGCTCGGCGTCCCGAAGGCCACCATGGCCGAGCGGGCCGCAGCCGAACGCTCGACGGGTTACGTACTCGGCGGGATCTCTCCGCTGGGTCAGCGCAAGCGGCTGCCGACGGTCGTCGACTCCTCGGCACTGGAGTGGGACCGGATCCTGTGCAGCGCCGGTAAGCGCGGCCTCGAGATCGTGGTGGCCCCGCAGGACCTGATCCGGCTCACCGGCGCCGTGACAGCGGACGTCGCCGCTACTTGACGTCGGACGGGTGCCTCGCCAGCGGCGTGACGTGGATGTCCATGTAAGGGAAGAGCGGCAGCCCTGAGATCAGATCGTGCAGTTCGTCGTTCGAGTCGACGTCGAAGATCGAGAAGTTCGAGTACTCGCCGACGATGCGCCAGATCTGCGGCCACTTCCCCGACCGTTGCAACTCCTGCGAATACGCCTTCTCCCGGGCGATCAACTCGGTGCGCACCTCCGGATCCATCTCGTAGGGGATCCGGACGTCCATCCGTACGTGGAATTGCATCGACACTCAGCCCCGGACCGGGTCGAGGACGAAGTCGTAGGTCACCGCTTCGCCGCCATCGCGCTGCGGCGCAGGCGCCAGCACCAACTCCGGCTTGACGGCGGTGGCGATGTCGTCGTCGTTGTGCGGGTCACCCGGGAAGTACAGCTGGGCGGTGAGCAGTTCGTGGCCGGGCGCGGACACCTTGACGTGCAGGTGGGCCGGGCGCCAGGCATGCCAGCCGGCGGCGGCGATCAGCTTGCCGCAGGACCCGTCGGTGGGGATCTGGTACGGCGCCGGACGGATGGTGCGGATGCGGAAGGCGCCGTCGGGACCGGTGGTGAAGCTGGCCCGCAGATTCCATTCCGGGATACCGGGGGCGAACTGTGAGTAGAACCCGTCGGCGTCGGCGTGCCACAGCTCGACCTTGC
The DNA here is from genome assembly GCF_001499965.1 of Mycobacterium sp. GA-2829. Lineage (GTDB taxonomy): Bacteria > Actinomycetota > Actinomycetes > Mycobacteriales > Mycobacteriaceae > Mycobacterium. Next base: position 32,524 of record NZ_LQIT01000013.1, on the reverse strand, counting down.
CGGGCAGCGGAGTGCCGTCGGTGGAGGTGATCCGGCCGCTCCACACCAGCGGTGTGCCCCGCTCGTCCGAACGCATCGGCATGGTTCCGTCGGCTCCGAGGTCCGGCGAGTTCGGAACGTAGTAGGGGCCCTCGATGCTGCCCCGGTTCCCGCTGCGGTGGGAGGTGGCGACATCCTCGACGGCGTGTTCGACCCAGACGTCGAGGAACAGCGGCCATTCGCCGTCCTCGCCGACACCGATCAGCCACGCCTTGAGCGCGTTGTACTCGTCGTAGGTGACCCGGTGCTTGCGGATCGTCTCGTGCACCGCGGAGAGCACCTCACGGGCCAGCAGGTCGACCCGCTCCGACGGGGTGTCACCGACGGCGTCGTACGGCGACTTGTCGGTGCGGAAACGGTCGGTGGCCGAGGCGCCGGACGCGGCGGCGGTGGCGGTCTGGGCGGGTGTGGGTGTCTGGAACGTGGTCATCGTGGATCTCCTTGTGCAGTGGGCTGTTTCAGATGTCTGTGCGGTAGCGGGCTAGCTTGTCGGGGTCGATCTCGATGCCCAGACCGTTGCCCGCGGGGCGACGCATGACGCCGTCACGGATCTGCAGCGGCTCGGCGAGCAGGTCGTCGCTCATGTCGAGGAAGTTCGACAGTTCACCGGCGTAGCGCGAGGTGGCCGCGAAGGCGGTGCCGAACGTGACGGCACACGCGGTGCCGACCTGACCGTCGATCTGATTGCCCATGACGATCTCGACCCCGAGGCCCTCGGCGAGGTGGTGTACACGTTGCGACTGGGTGAAACCGGTGCGCGCGGTCTTGATGCTGATCGCGGTCGCGGCGCCGGCGAGTAGCTCCCGGGTCACGTCGGCGGGGGTGGGCACCGATTCGTCGGCGATGAACGGCACATCCAGCGCCCCGACCAGGCGGCGCCGCCCGAGCACGTCGTCGGCCGGACACAACTCCTCGGCGAACAGCAGGTCGAGGTCGGCCATCTGCTTCATGGCCCGCAGGGATTCCGATGCGGTCCAACCACGGTTGCCGTCCACGTAGAGGTCGACGGAGCCGCCGAAACGTTCCCGCAGCGCGCGGACCACCGCGGTGTCCAGTGACACCGGGCGCCGGCCGACCTTCACCTTGAACGTGGTGATGCCGTAGGTGTCGCGCATCCGCTCGGCTTCGGCGACCATCGCCGCGGGAGTGTCGAATCCGAGCATGTGGCTGACGCGCATGCGGTCGGTGAACCCGCCGAGCAGATCGCTGACCGGCAACTCCAGCGTGCGTCCGAGCGCATCCCAGATCGCCATGTCGACGGCGGACTTGGCGGTGGGGTTGCCCACGGTACGGCCCATCCGGGCGCCGGCCACCTCGCGTTCGGTCAGCGTGAGCCCGACGATCTGCGGGGCGAAGATCCCCTCGATCACCGCGACGATCCCGGCCTGGGTCTCGCCGTAGGTGAACGGGCGGGGCGGCGCCTCCGCGACACCCACGACGCCGTCGTCGGTATGCACGCGCACCAGCACGTGTTCAGCGACGGTGACCTCACCCGAGGCGAACTCGAGCGGTTTGACATACGGGATCGCGAACGGGATCGCGTCCAGCCGGGTGATCTTCACAGCGGCCTTCCGGTGGGCAGGGATTCGGGGATCGAGTCGGCGGCGAAGGTGGCTTCGAGCACGCCGGCGACGGCTTCGGCCAGGGGGTTGTCGGCGGAGGCGCGCCACGCCAGCGCCAGTTCGATGGTCTGGGCGTCGAGCAGATCGCGGAACACCAGCCCGGCCAACGGCAGCGCACGCACCGACTGCGGGACGACGGCCACCCCCAGGCCGGCGGCCACCAGCGAGAGCAGCACCGCGGTGCCGGGCGCCTCGTGTTCACGCCGGGGGACGAACCCGGCCTGACGGCAGCTGCGTACGACCGCGTCGTTGACCGCCGAATGCCGGCCGGCGTAGGCGATGAACGGTTCGCTGCGTAGGTCGGTCAACGAGACGACAGGTTCGACGGCGAGCCGGTGGTCGACCGATACGGCCAGCACGAGCGGTTCGACGTCGATCGTGCGCAGCTCGATGTCCTGGCCGACCGCGGGTGGGCGTAGTACACCCAGATCGATTGCGCCGCTGCGTAAACCGTCACATTGGTCCGGGGTCAGCAGGTCCGCCCGGATCTGCAGTGCGACGTCGGGCAGCTCGCGTCTGACCACCCGCGCGATACGCGGCAGATGCGAGAACGCAGCGGTGCCGGTGATGCCCAACCGGACCAGCCCGCTGCGTCCGGCCGCGATGCGTCGTACCCCTCGAACGGCATCGTCGACCCCCGCGAGGATCCGGGCCGCCTCGCTCTGCAGGAACTCCCCCGCCGCGGTGAGCGACACCTGCCGGGTGGTCCGGTTGAACAATGTGACGCCCAGCTCGTCCTCGAGCTGACGGATCGCGTAGGACAGCGCCGGCTGGGCGACGTGCAGCTGCTCGGCGGCACGGCCGAAATGGCACACCTCGGCGACGGCGGTGAAGTACCGCAGATGGCGTAGCTCCATCGTGTCTCCCCTGAGTCACAGCGCCGGCCGGTTGTGACCGGTGCCACGGCCCAGAGTATGGCGGCGATCCATACCCAACAAGGACTTGTTTTCGCCGTATTGATCGATAGAAATGATCAATAGGTGCCCAGCCCAGGACTAGTAAGAGCCCTAGTGTGACGGCGGCCACGTCCTGTGACCGTGGAGGCAACACGTCACAGGGAGGCACCGATGAGCGCACCGACAACCGACCGTCGCAGTCACCTCGAGCGCGTCCTCGCCGATGCGGTGATCGACGACCCCGAGGCCGGGATCCACCGCACCAACCGCCGCATCTTCACCGACGAGGACGTCTTCGAACTCGAGATGAAACACATCTTCGAGGGCAATTGGCTCTACCTGGCCCACGAGAGCCAGGTCGCCGCGGCCGGCGACTATTTCACGACCTACATGGGCCGGCAGCCCGTCGTCATCACCCGCGCCAAGGACGGCAGCCTGAACTGCCTCATCAACGCGTGTGCCCACCGCGGCGCGATGGTGTGCCGTCGCAAGACCGACAACCGCATGACACTCACGTGCCCATTCCACGGCTGGACTTTCCGCAACGACGGCACCCTGCTCAAGGTCAAGGACCCCGAGGGCGCCGGTTATCCGGCCACGTTCGACGTCGACGGTTCACACAACATGACGAAAGTGGCTCGCTTCGACAGCTACCGCGGCTTCCTGTTCGGCAGCCTCAATCCGGACGTCGCACCGCTCGCGGACCATCTCGGCGACACCACCAAGGTCATCGACATGCTCGTCGACCAGTCCCCCGACGGTCTGGAGGTGCTGCGCGGATCCTCGACCTACACCTACGACGGCAATTGGAAGGTGCAGGCGGAGAACGGCGCCGACGGTTACCACGTCACCGCGACGCACTGGAACTACGCCGCCACCACGTCGCGGCGCACCACCGGTGAATCCGCCAACGACACCAAGGCGCTCGACGCAGGCAGCTGGGGCAAATCCGGCGGCGGCTACTGGTCCTACCCGAACGGCCACCTGTGCCTGTGGACCTGGGCGGCCAACCCGCAGGACCGCCCGCTGTGGGACCGCCTCGACGAGCTCAAACGGATCCACGGCGACGCAAAGGGCGAGTTCATGGTCAAGGGCTCACGCAATCTGTGCCTATACCCGAATGTGTATCTGATGGACCAGTTCTCGACGCAGATCCGGCACTTCCGCCCGATCGCGCCGGACAAGACCGAGGTCACCATCTACTGCATCGCCCCGAAGGGCGAGAGCGCCGAAGCCCGGGCCCGGCGGATCCGTCAGTACGAGGACTTCTTCAACGCCTCGGGGATGGCCACCCCCGACGACCTCGAGGAGTTCCGCTCCTGCCAGTTGACCTATCAGGCGTCCGCCGCGCCGTGGAACGACATGAGTCGTGGTGCGCAGCACTGGCTTTCCGGACCCGACGAGGTCGCCGACTCGCTGGGCATGCACGGCGTCATCTCCGCGGGTGTCCGCAACGAGGACGAGGGCCTCTACCCCGTTCAGCACAGCCACTGGCTGCAGCTCATGCGCGCGGCGCTGGCCGACACCGGATCGGAGAAATGATCATGACCACCACCGAATCACATACCGCGACAGGCACACTCATCACCCAGAACATGATCGAACAGTTCCTCTACCGCGAGGCGCGCTACCTCGACGACCGGGAATTCGAGCGGTGGCTGGCCTGCTATGCCGATGACGTCGTCTACTGGATGCCGTCGTGGGACGACAACGACACCCTGGTGGAGGATCCCCAACGCGACATCTCGCTGGTCTACTACGCGAACAAGGGCGGCCTCGAGGACCGTGTCTTCCGCATCCGCACCGAACGGTCCTCGGCCACATCACTTCCCGAGCCGCGCACCAGTCACAACATCAGCAACGTCGAGGTGATCGAACGCCGGGGCGACCTGGTCGACGTCCGATTCAACTGGCACACCATGTATTTCCGGTACAAAACGGTCGACCCGTATTACGGCACGTCGTTCTACACCATCGACTTCTCCGGCGATCAGCCGCTGATCCGCCGCAAGACCGTCGTCCTCAAGAACGACTACATCCATCACGTCGTGGACATCTACCACTTCTGAGAGCCTTCCCATGACCTCCACCGAAACCCAGATCCACCGGGTCGCGCTGTCCTTCGAAGACGGCGTCACCCGATTCATCGACTGCCGTGACGACCAGACCGTCGCCGACGCCTCCTACCGTCAGCGCATCAACATCCCGCTCGACTGCCGCGACGGCGCGTGCGGAACGTGCAAGGCGCTGTGCGAATCCGGGACCTACGACGGCGGCACCTACATCGACGACGCCCTGCCCGCCGACGAGGCCGCCGCCGGTTACGTGTTGCCGTGCAGCATGCGACCCCGATCCGATCTGGTGTTGCAGATCGCCAGCAGCTCAGAGGTGGCCAAGACCGCGGCCGGCAACTTCGGTGGCACGCTCGTCGACCTCGACCGGGTGACGCCGACGACGGTGGCCTTCGCCGTCGAGATCCCCAACCGAGCGGATCTGGCGTTCCTGCCGGGCCAGTACGTCAACATCGCGGTGCCGGGGACCGATGTGACACGGTCGTATTCGTTCAGCAACGCCCCGCACGAGCAGCGGCTCACCTTCTTGGTCAAGCTGACCTCGGGCGGCGCCATGTCGACCTACCTGTCCGAGCGGGCGGCGGTCGGGGACGCCATCTCGTTCACCGGTCCGCACGGTTCGTTCTTCCTGCGGGAGACCGAACGGCCGGTGCTGCTGCTCGCCGGCGGCACCGGACTGGCGCCGGTGCTGTCGATGCTGGGCACGATGCGGGCTGCACGCAGCCACCGCAAGGTCCACCTCGTCTACGGGGTGAGCTCGGACGCCGACCTCGTCGAACTCGAGACGTTGACCGCGGTGGCCGCCGACCTACCCGGCTTCACCTGGGACTACTGCGTGGCCGACCCGGCGAGCACCGCGACCAACAAGGGACCAGACCGTGCCTACGTCACCAGCCTGATCCGCCCCGAACACCTCTACGACGGCGACGTCGCGGTCTACCTGTGTGGGCCGCCGCCGATGGTCGAGGCGGTGCGCACACACGTCGCCGCCGAGGGCATCGAACCGTTCGGCTTCTACTACGAGAAGTTCGGGCTGGCCACAACCGCGGCCGCCACCACCCCGCCGGTCACCCCCGTACCCGTTCCCGAGACCCCGCATGAGGCGTTGCAGCCCGACCCGGACGCCCGCGCGGTAGCCGGCCGGACGGTCTTCCCCGGTGCCGCGCTCGCACCGGCGCCCGTACCGGTCACACCGGCCCCAGACGGCGACACCGCCCGCCGGATCGCCGGTCAACTGATGTGCGCCGACGGCACCGGCGACGGCCCGGCGGCTCCGCTGGATCCGGACGACGTCGTGGTCACCGGCGCCGGGCGCGCGGTCGCCGGCCAGGAACTCTTCGCCGCGCAAGCCCTCCCCACCCCCTCCGAGCCGGCACCGCCCGAGGTCGCCGCCGACGGCTACCAGATCGGGGAGGAGCACCCGGAAGTGCACGAATCCGACGCGATCTTCCAGGCCCGCGAGGCGCTGGAACTCGGTGCGGTGGAACTGACCATCGGCCGGCTGAGCGCCTCCCAGCTCTCCGGATACCGGCTGCTCGCCGAGTCCACGTTGCCCTACGTCGAGGGTGACCGGTTCGTCGACGCGGCGCAGTACACCGAGACCAATGCGGCGTTCCACGACCACCTGTTCACACTCACGGGCAACGACCACCTGCTGCAGGCCTACCAGGCTCTGGGCGTCAAGGGCCGGATGAGCGAGGTGCTGCGCAATGCCACCTGGTGCCATCCGCTCTGCGCGCGGGACCACGTCGACATCGTTGCGGCCTTCGAGGCCGGTGACCGGGACGCGGCCCGGGCGCTGATCGCCGCGCATGCCGAACGCTCCAAGCAGACGATGCGCCGGGCGATGGCCGACGCGGCGGCGGCCCGGCGGCCGCGGTTCGTCACCCCGGGCCGATTCGCCGACAAGGTCGTGCTGGTGACCGGTGCCGCACAGGGCATAGGCGAACAGACCGCGCGGCGGATCAGCGCCGAAGGCGGACGCCTGGTGTTGGTCGACCGCTCGGAACTGGTGAAGGACCTGGCCGACGAACTCGCCGCGGGCGGGCCCGCGACCCGCGCGGTCACCGTCGATCTCGAACACGCCGAGGGCGCGGAAACCATGGTGGCACAGGCGCTATCGGCGTTCGGCCGGATCGACGTGCTGATCAACAATGTCGGCGGTGCCATCAACTTCAAACCGTTCGTCGAGTTCACCGGCGGCGAGATCCGCGCCGAGGTCGATCGGTCACTCATGACGACGCTGTACGCCTGCCGGGCGGTGCTGCCCTCGATGGTGGCGCGCGGCGACGGCGTGATCGTCAACGTGTCGTCGGCGGCGACCCGCGGCATCCACCGCATCCCCTATTCGGCGGCCAAGGGCGGCGTCAACGCGATAACCGCCTCGTTGGCCGTCGAGTACGCCGGTGAGGGGATCCGAGTGGTGGCGACCGCTCCCGGCGGAACGTCTGCCCCGCCCCGCCGGATCTCGCGCGGCACACCGGAGTTCAGCGACGACACCCAACGCGACTGGTTCCAGGCGCACATCGACCAGACCGTCGAGTCGTCGTCGATGAAGCGGTACGGCACCCTCGACGAACAGGCCGCGGCCATCTGCTTCCTGGCCTCCGACGAGGCGTCGTACATCACCGGTTCGGTGCTGCCGGTCGCCGGGGGCGATCAAGGCTGAGCCGGCCCGGCACGTGCCTACGATGTGACGGTGATCATCGTGGCCGCGGAATGCGTCGGGCGCGACCGTGAACTGGCCGAGTTGACCGCCCGCTGCCTGGCCACCGCGGACTCGGGCACGGACGTCGTCGCGGTGCTCGGCCCACCGGGTGTCGGCAAGACGACGCTGGTCAACCGGTTGGCCGCCGACCACGCACGCGCTCTCGTCGCCCACGCGCTGCCGTGGGAGGCCGCCGCACCGGGCGCGGTGCTCGCCCAACTACTCCAGGAACCGGTGCGCGACGATCCGGTCGGCCAACTCCTGGAGGGGATCGCCGGGGCCGGAGCGCCCGCGTTGCTGATCGTCGACGACGCCCGATACGCCGATCCGCTGTCGATGCAGGTGCTCGAGACCGCGGTGCGCCGCCACCGTGCGGGCGCGCTGCTCGTCGTGCTCACCGCGACGCATGCGTCGGACATAGCGGCGAGCTTCGTCTCGACCGAACTGCGACTGGGCGGCCTGTCCCCGTCGGCTGTCGGCGAACTCGCGAGGCGGCGCGGGCGCGTCCTGCACCCGACGATGGTCGACGTGCTCACCCGTCACACCGACGGCAACCCCCGCGACGCGCTCGCCCTGCTCGACGAGGTGCCCGCACCGGTCTGGTCGCGCCACGACGCGCAGCTGCCGGCCCCGGCGCACACCGTGGCGGACGTCCGGTCCCGGTTGGAAGGCTGCCGCCCGCCCGGCCGTGCCCTGATCGAGGCGTTGGCGGTGCTCGGCGACGGCGCATCGCTGGGGGAAGCCGCGCTGCTGGCAGGCATCGACGATCCGCTCGCCGCCGTCGATGATGCCGAAAGTGCCGAACTGACAGTCATGACAGGAGAATTCGGCGTCTCCCTGCGGTCACGTCTCCTGCGGGCGGGAGTGCTCGACGTGATGGGTGTGCGCCGCGCGGCCGATGTGCACCGGCGCGCGGCCGGCATCGTCGCCGACCCGGTCCGACGACTGCACCACCTCGTCGCGGCCACCCCCGTTCCCGACGCGGCACTGGCCGACGAGGTCGACGCGATGGCCCGCGCGCGCGGCGCCGAGGGGGCGTGGGCAGTGGCGGCGACGTTGTTCCGTGAGGCCGGCAGGCTCAGCCCCGATCCGCTGGCGCGCGACGACCGGCTCACCCGTTCGGTGGACGCGCTCGTCGCGGCCGGCGACACCGCGGCCGCCGCCGCGCTGGTACCCGCGGTCGAGAGCCTGCGCGAGACTCCGTTGCGGGACGCCACGCTGGCCTACCTGGCCGTCGTGCGCGGTCGCGGAGCCGAGGCGGACGTCCGGTTGCGGCGGGCGTGGGCGATCGTCAACGCCGGACGTGATCCCGAGACCGCAGCGCTGATCGCGGGCCGCTATGTGCTGCATTCGCTGATGCGTTGTCGCGGTGCAGAACTCGTGGAGTGGGCCGATCGCGCCATCGCGCTCTCCGGGGACGACTCCCCCGCGGGCGTCGAGGCCGCGGCGATCCGCGGTCTCGGACTGTCCGCAATCGGGCACTCGGCCCGCGCCTCGGCCGCGTACGACGAACTGGCTTCGCGCATCAAGTACGGCGCCCAGGCACAGCGCATCGCGATGGGCCGAGGCTGGCTGCAACTGGCGGCTGACGACCTCGACGGCGCCCGCAGCAGCCTCGAGGGCGCGGTGTCGACGACCGAATCGGGGGGATCGGCCCGCATCGCCCTGTGGGCGTTGGGCTGGTTGGCGCGCGTGCAGTTCCTGACCGGGGACTGGGATCAGGCGCTGCAGACCGTCGAGCGCGGTCGACTGACCGCCGCGTCAAGCGGGATCGTGCTCGTGACGCCGCTTCTCGAGTGGACCGCGACGCAGATCCATTCCCTGCGTGGCGATTTCGAAGCCGCGCAGACAGCGGTGCGCGCCGCGAACGCCGTCGCCCAGGGGTACGAGATGATGCGGCTGGCGACAGCGCTGGCCCGGTCGCAGATCGCCGAGGCCGAGGCCGACTACGCCGGGGTGCGGCGGGCGCTGGACCCGCTGACCCGGATGTCGGGGCGGATCACCGCCGAACCGGCACTGTGGCCGTGGGCCGACGTGCTGGCCAACGCGATGGTCCTCGACGGTCAGCCGGAGGCGGCCGATGCGTTCATCGGTCCGCACGAACAGCGCGCGGCCCGGCGCGGGCAACGCTCCACCCGCGCCCGGCTGGGGTACGCCCGCGGCCGGATCCTCGGGGCCGCCGGGGACATCGACAACGCCCGGCGCGCCTTCGAGGAGGCACTCGCGCTGCTCGACGGACTGCCGCTGCGTTACGACCTGGCGCGGGTCAACTTCGCCTACGGGCAGACGCTGCGCCGGGCCGGGAAGCGGCGCGACGCCGACGCCGTCATCACCACCGCCCGCGATCTGTATCTGGCGCTCGGCGCCCACACCTACGTCGCCCGATGCGAACGCGAACTCAAGGCAGGCGGCGTGCACGTCGTGCGCGGGCCGCGTGGTCACACCGAACTCACCCCACAGGAAGATGCGGTCACCTCGCTTGTGGCGCAAGGGCTTTCGAACCGGGAGGTGGCGGCGGAGCTGTACGTCTCTCCGAAGACGGTGCAGTACCACCTGACCCGGATCTACGCCAAGCTCGGGGTGCGTTCGCGCTCCGAGCTCGTCGCGGTGACCGCATCACGCCAGTGACCGCGCCCGTCGGTGACCGGTGCCGCGGTGGCGGCCACCACGTCGGCGAACTCGACCCCCGGCGCGAGTTCGACGACCTCGAACCCGGTTCCGATCACATCGAGCACTGCGAGGTTGGTGATCACGCGGCTCACCACCGAGCGCCCGGTGAGCGGTAGATCGCAACTCCGTACGAGGCGTGGGGCTCCGGCCTTGGTCATGTGTTCCATCAGCAGCACGACGCGGCCTGCTCCGTTGACCAGATCCATCGCGCCGCCGATGCCCTTGACCATCGCGCCGGGGACCATCCAGTTGGCCAGGTCGCCGGTCATCGACACCTGCATACCGCCGAGCACCGCGACGTCGACGTGGCCGCCGCGGATCATCGCGAAGCTGGTTGACGAGTCGAAGTACGACGCGCCGGCCAGCACCGACACGGTCTGCTTACCCGCGTTGATCAGGTCGGGGTCGACCTCGTCCTCGTAGGGGAACGGGCCCACTCCGAGGATGCCGTTCTCGGCGTGCAGGGTGACCTGTGACCCCGCCGGGAGATGGTCGGGGATCAGCGTCGGCAGGCCGATACCGAGGTTGACGTAGTCGCCGTCGCGCAGTTCGGCCGCGGCGCGGGCAGCCATCTGGTCGCGGGTCCAGCTCATCGGGTGGCCTCCTCGGGTCGTGGCCGGGTGGTGCGTTTCTCGATGTCCTTGCGCAGCGCCTGAATCGGCGTCAGCGGCACGACGCGCTGCACGAAGATCCCGGGAAGGTGGATCTCGTCGGGTCCGAGTTCGCCGACCTCGACGACCTGTTCGGCCTCGACCAGAGTGATGCGGCCCGCCATCGCGGCGGGCGGGTTGAAGTTGCGTGCCGCTGCGTGGAACCGGCAGTTGCCCGCGCGGTCCGCCACCGCCGCCCGGATGAGCGCGTAGTCGGTGACGATGGCCTCCTCGAGCACCATGTCACGGCCGCCGAAGGTGCGGACCTCCTTCGGCGGTGAGGCCAGCGCGATGCTGCCGTCCGGGTGGTAACGCCATGGCAGTCCGCCCTCGGCGACGAGCGTGCCGACCCCGGTCGGGGTGAAGAACGCGCCGATCCCGCTGCCGCCGGCGCGCAGCCGTTCGGCCAGCGTGCCCTGCGGGGTCAGTTCCACGGTCAGCTCACCGGCGAGGTACTGCCTGCCGAACTCCTTGTTCTCCCCCACGTACGACGCGATGACACGGCTGATCCGGCCCGCCTCGAGGAGCAGGCCCAGCCCGGCGCCGTCGACGCCGCAGTTGTTGGAGACGATGGTCAGATCGTCGGCGCCCTGGTCGAGCAGCGCCTCGATCAGGAACCACGGGATACCGGCGAGGCCGAACCCGCCGACGGCCAGGCTCGCGCCCGCCGGGATGTCGGCGACCGCGTCGCAGGCCGATTTGACGACTTTGTCCACTGTCACGACTGCTCCAGGTGTTCGATGAGGGCGGAGTTCACGATCGCGGGCTGCTCCGCATTGGCCAGGTGTGCCGCCTCGGGCACGACCGCCAGGCGACCGTCCTTGACCCCGTCGGCGATCTCGCGCAGCTTCGGCACGGGCGTGGCCGGGTCGCGGTCGCCCGCGACGGCCAGGGTCGGGGCGATGATCGAGGCGAGGTCGTCGCGCAGGTCGAGCGCGGCGATCGCCTCACAGCATCCCGCGTAGCCCTCGGCCGGGGTGGCGGCCACCATGGCCTCACAGCCGGCCCGCACGTCGGGGTGCGCCGTCCGGTAGGCGGCGGTGAACCAGCGTTCGACGACAGCGCAGGCGATCGCGCCGGTGCCGCGAGTGCGCACCGTCTCGGCGCGTTCTAGCCAGGTCGAGGCGGGCGGTAACGCGGTGCCGGTGCACAGCAGGGCGAGCCGGTCGACGCGCTCGGGGTTGCGCGCGGCCACGCGCATCGCCGTCATCCCGCCCAGCGACAACCCGACCAGGTGGGCGTGGTCGATGCCCAGCCGGTCCAGCAGCGCGACGAGGTCATCGGCGAGGTCGTCGATGCGGTACGGGCCCGGCGGCGTCGGCGAGGCGCCGTGTCCTCGGGTGTCGTAACGCACGACACGGAAACGCGCTTCGAGGTCGGCGAGTTGGCGGTCCCACATCCGGTGGGTGGAGCCTAGGGAATTGCTGAGCACGACGGCCGGGCCATCGTCTCGACCGCTGACGAGTGCGTGAACCTTCACCGAAGTCATGCCTTCGACTGTAATGACGTGCTCTTATATTGTGAAATATCCATTTTCGCCCGATTGAGACCTGAGGAGTATCAGTTGGAGCTGCGTCATCTGCGCTACTTCCGGGCGGTCGCCGAGGAATTGCACTTCGGCCGGGCCGCCGAACGCCTGCGGATCGCCCAGCCGCCGCTGTCCCAGCAGATCCGGGCGCTCGAACGCGAACTCGGCGTCGCGCTGCTGACGCGGTCCACCCGCAAGGTCGACCTGACCCCCGCGGGCGCGGCGTACCTCGAGCGGGCGGTCGCGATCCTCGACGCGGTCGACGACGCCGCCGACGTCGCGCACCGGGTCGCCGAGGGGTCGGCGGGCCGGTTGGTGATCGGCTGCGTCGGCTCGGCCACCTACTCGCTGCTCCCGACGCTCGTGCGCACGCTGCGAGAGACGCTGCCGGGGGTGGACGTGGCGGTGCGTGGCGAGATGCTCGCGCCGGCGCAGATCACCGCGTTGGTGTCCGGGGAGATCGACCTGGGGCTGCTACGGCCACCGGTCTCGCATCCGGCGGTGCGCGTCGAGACCATCCGCCGGGACCGGTTGCTCGTGGCATTGCCGGAGTACCACCCGTTGGCCGCGGCCGCCGGCGTCGACATCGCCGACCTGCGCGACGAGGAGTTCGTCGTGCACGCCGGGCACGGCCACTCGGTGATGAACAGCGTGGTGACCGCCCTGTGCGCGGCGGCCGGTTTCGTCCCCCGGGTCCGTAGCGAGGTCGAGGAGACCTCGACCCTGGTCACACTCGTCGCCGCGGGCCTCGGCGTGGCGGTGGTCCCTGAACCGACCGCGGCGCTGGGCGTGCCCGGCGTGCGGTACCGCGCGCTGTCCGGCGACCGGCCCGTCGCCGTCGACCTCCTGGCCGCGCACGCCGCCCGCGCGTACTCACCGCTGGTCGACCGGGTGCTCGATGTTCTGCGCCGAGTCGCCGAAACCCACCACCGGCCCGACATAGGGTGAGGCCATGGCAGACAAGCCCTTGAGCGGGAAGACCATGTTCATCTCCGGCGCCAGCCGCGGCATCGGGTTGGCCATCGCCAAACGCGTCGCCGCCGACGGCGCCAACATCGCGCTGATCGCCAAAACCGCCGAACCGCATCCCAAGCTGCCCGGGACGATCTACACCGCGGCCGAGGAGATCGAACAGGCCGGCGGTCAGGCGCTGCCGATCGTCGGCGACATCCGCGACGGCGATTCGGTCACCGCCGCGGTCGCCAAGACCGTCGAGCAGTTCGGCGGCATCGACATGTGCGTCAACAACGCGTCGGCGATCAACCTCGGCTCGGTCGAGGAGGTGCCGCTCAAGCGGTTCGACCTGATGAACGGCATCCAGGTCCGCGGCACGTACGCCGTCACGCAGGCGTGCATCCCGCACATGAAGGGTCGCGACAATCCGCACATCCTCACGCTGTCCCCGCCGATCCGGCTGGAGCCGCAGTGGCTCACCCCGACCGCGTACATGATGGCGAAGTTCGGGATGACGTTGTGCGCGTTGGGGATTGCTGAAGAGCTTCGTGATGCGCACATCGCGTCGAACACGTTGTGGCCGCGCACCATGGTCGCGACGGCCGCAGTGCAGAACCTGCTCGGCGGCGACGAGGCGATGGCCCGCGCCCGTAAACCCGAGGTGTACTCCGACGCCGCCTACGCAGTCCTGACGAAACCGTCGTCCTACACCGGGCACACGTTGCTGTGCGAGGACGTACTGCTCGAGGCCGGTGTCAGCGACCTGTCGGTGTACGACTGCATCCCGGGCTCCGAACTCGGCGTCGACCTCTGGGTCGACTCCCCCAACCCGCCGGGCTACACCGGGCCCTGAGACCTTGCGCTCACGGTCGTGGGTAGCGGTCGAACCACGACCGTGAGCGCAATCTCTGGGCCGTGACTCAGCGCGCCTCGTAGAGGATTCCGCGTCCGATCGCCTCCCGGACGACCGGCAGCGCGGCCGCCGCCAGCGCGGCGGCGTCGACACCGTGGTGGGCGGCGAGCAGGTCGATCAGGGTGCCCAGTGGCACCTCGCCGCGACAGCCGGCCAGCAGCGCGCGGGACACCTCGTCGACGCCGAGCACCGCACCGGGACCGCCCGGCCGGCGCACCGCAGCGCCGACGACCTGCCACCCGTCGGGCCCGGGCAGCGACTGCTCGTCGAGGAACACCGGCGCCGTCGACAGTCGCGCCGCCAACAACTCGGTATCGCTGGTGTGGTGCAGGTATTCGCGCCGCGCGAAGAACGCATCAACCTCCGCACCGGTGACGACCTCGTCGGCGCCGGTGATCTCCTCGATGACGTGGTCGGGTGCGCGGTGCTCGTCGGCGCCGGGTGCACGTAGCGCGATCATGCCCATCCCGACGCCGGTGATGCCCTCGGCGGCGAACCAGTCCAGCCATTCGCCGCCGCGGCGCGCCGCCTGCTCCGGCGGTTCACCGGCGTCGGAGGTCCACAGGGAGACGTAGCTGACCGGATCGGCGAGCTCGCGCTGCACGACCCACGCGTGCAACCCCGTGCCGGCAAGCCAGCCGCGCACCCGGTCGCGCCAGTCCTGCCCGTCGCGCACAATCCAGTTGGCCATCACGTGTGCGGTGCCGCCCGGTTCGAGATGCTCGCCCACCTGTTCGATCAGGTTGCGGCTCAACGCATCTCCGACCATGCCGGAGTCGCGGTAGATGTAGTCGCGGGCACCCGCACCCACTACGAACGGCGGGTTGGACACGATCAGGTCGAAGCGTTCACCGGCGACGGGTTCGAACAGGCTGCCGCACCGCAGGTCCCACGACATCCCGTTGAGACGCGCGGTCGCCGCGGCCAGCGCCAGTGCGCGCTCGTTGGTGTCGGTGGCGACGATCTCGGTGCAGTGCGCGTCGAGGTGCAACGCCTGGATGCCGCAGCCGGTGCCGAGGTCGAGTGCGCGCCGGACCGGTTCGCGCACCACCGCGCGAACCAGCGTGACCGATGCGCCGCCGATGCCGAGGACGTGATCATGCCGGACGGCGCCCTCGCTCAGTGCCGCATCCAGATCGGAGACGACGACGAAGTCCCGGACGCCGTCGCCGTGCGGGCGGATGTCGAGGGCGGCCCGCACCGACCCCGAATCGGTGACGGTCAGCACCCCGTTGACGACCAGCGCATCCACCCCCGCGGTGGGGAACGCCACCGCGGCCCGGTCGCGCGTCTCCTCCACCCCGAGCAGCAGCAGCCGGACCAGCACGGCCAGCGCGTCATGTTGCGGGGCGGCGCGTTCGGTGACGCGCAGCGCAGGCCACCACACGCCCCTGGCGAATGCGGCGTCGGCGTCGGCGCCGAGCAGGGCCGCTACCCCGTCGGTGGTGTAGCCCGCGGCGCGCAGGTCGGCGCCCAACGCGTCGACGACGGCAGCGTCGTGCAACGGTGGGATCAAAGCAGCGTGGCCTGTTCGGGCTCCGGCTCGGCCGGCTCGATCAGTTCCGGACCGTTGTTGCGGACGTTGTTGACCAGCCGGGACACCTCGCGGACCTCGATGCGGTCGAGATCGCCGTGGCCGCGCAACAGGCCCTCGTCGATCGGGGCGTCCGGATCGAGCCAGCGGTCCCAGTCGGTCGCGCTGATGGTCAGCGGCATGCGGTCGTGGATCTCGGCGAGCGGGCCCGCGGCGTCGGTGGTGATGATCGTGCAGCTCACCAGCGGCGGCGCCTCTTTCGGGGCGTCTTTGGGCCGCCAGGTGGTCCACAGCCCGGCCATGAACAGCGGTTGCCCGTCGGCCCCGTACATGAAGAACGGGGTCTTGACGGCTTTCTTCCCGGCCTCGGCGGGATTGGGCCGCCACTCGTACCAGCCGTCCATCGGCACCAGGCACCGCTTGCTCTTGGCCGACGCGCGGAAGGCCGGCGACGAGGTGACCTTCTCGGCGCGGGCGTTGATCAGCAGCGGACCTTTGTTGTCCGGTGCGCCGTCCTCGGCGCTCTTCGTCCACGGCGGGATCAACCCCCAGCGCATCGACCGCAACCGGCGCGTCGCCTCGTCGTCGGGGTCGCTGTGCCGTTTGACGACGGTGGTGATGGTGGTGGTGGGGGCCACGTTGTAGTTGGGCCCCGACTCGTTGGGGACGGCGTTGGTCTCGTCGATCGCCTTGATCTTCTCGGCCAGCAGGGCCGGGTCGGTGGTCACCGCGAAACGTCCACACATACCTCCGATACTGGCACGCCGAACCGACAAGGCAGGATGGTGTGGTGAGCAATTGGCCGGCCCCGGCGACGCCGACCCCCGTCCACGCGACGGTGACCATCCCGGGTTCGAAATCCCTGACCAACCGGGCGCTGGTGCTCGCGGCGCTGGCCACTCCGCAGGGCCCGTCCACGATCAGCGGGGCCCTGCGCAGCCGCGACACCGACCTGATGATCGGGGCGCTGCGCACCCTCGGCTTCACCGTCGAATGCGTCGACGAGGTGGACTGCGAACTCGTCGTGAGCGGGAACCTGTCCCCCGCGGCGGATGCCCGCGTCGAGTGCGGCCTCGCGGGCACCGTGCTGCGCTTCCTGCCGCCCGTCGCGGCGATGAGCAGCCAGACCGTCGAGTTCGACGGCGACGAGCAGGCCCGCGTGCGCCCGATCAGCCCGCTGCTGGCGGGGCTGCGGACACTCGGCGTGCAGATCGACGGCGACGGGCTGCCGTTCCGGGTGCGCGGCGAGGGTTCGGTGGCCGGCGGCACGGTCGAGATCGACGCCTCGGGCTCGTCGCAGTTCGTCTCCGGACTCCTGCTGTCGGGTGCGGCGTTCCGCGACGGCCTGACCATCGTGCACACCGGCGAGTCGGTGCCCTCGGCGCCGCATGTGGCGATGACGATCAGCATGATGCGCGACGCGGGCGTCGAGGTCGACGACAGCACGCCCAACCGGTGGACCGTGCGGCCGGGCCCGGTCGCCGCCCGGCACTGGACCATCGAACCCGACCTGTCCAACGCGGTGCCGTTCCTGGCCGCCGGTGTGGTCAGCGGTGGCGCGGTGCGGATCACGGGCTGGCCCGCGACGAGCATCCAGCCGGCGGGCACGATCCTGGCGATCCTCGAGAAGGTCGGCGCGGCGGTGCGCCAGACCGACTCGTATCTCGAGGTGCAGGGCACTCGGCTCTACGACGGCTTCGACGCCGACCTGCACGACGTCGGCGAACTCACCCCCGCGGTGGCCGCTCTCGCCGCCGTCGCCACCCCGGGTTCGGTGTCCCGGCTGCGGGGTGTGGCGCATCTGCGCGGACACGAGACCGACCGGCTGGCCGCGCTGAGCGCCGAGATCAACGGCCTCGGCGGGCAGTGTGAGGAGACCGACGACGGGCTGGTCATCACCGCGGCACCGCTGCACGGCGGGGTGTGGCACTCCTACGCCGACCACCGGATGGCGATGGCCGGCGCGATCGTCGGACTGCGCACCCCCGGCGTCGATGTCGAGGACATCGGGACGACCGCCAAGACGCTGCCGGAGTTCCCGCGGCTCTGGACGGACATGCTGGCCGGACAGACCGTCGTCGACCCCGAGGCAGGCGCTTGAGCCGTCGCGAGTACGACGAGTCCGACGTCCGGGTGCGTCCGGGTCGGGGTACGCGCCCGCGCACCAAGACCCGCCCCGAGCACGCCGACGCGCGCCGCGCCATGGTGGTGACCGTCGACCGCGGGCGGTGGGGCTGTGCGCTCGACGGCGACCCGGACCGGGTGGTGACCGCGATGCGGGCCCGCGAACTCGGCCGCACCCCGATCGTCGTCGGCGACGATGTCGAGGTGGTCGGCGACCTGAGTGGCCGCCCGGACACGCTCGCACGCATTGTGCGCCGCGGTGACCGCCGAACGGTGTTGCGCCGCACCGCCGATGACACCGATCCGACCGAACGGGTGGTGGTCGCCAACGCCGACCAACTGCTCGTCGTCGTCGCGCTGGCCGATCCGCCGCCGCGGACCGGTTTCGTGGAACGCTCGCTGATCGCGGCCTACGCCGGAGGTCTGACGCCGATCCTGTGCCTGACCAAGAGCGATCTCGCACCCGCCGAACCGTTCGCCGCGCAGTTCGCCGGCCTGGAGCTGACCGTCCTCACCGCCGGCCGCGACGATCCGCTCGACACCGTGCTGCCGCTGCTCGGCGGCCGGGTCACCGTACTGCTCGGCCACTCGGGAGTGGGCAAGTCGACGTTGGTGAATCGCCTTGTGCCCGAAGCGGATCGAGCTATCGGCGAGGTGAGCGGCGTGGGTAAGGGCCGACACACGTCGACGCAGTCGGTCGCGCTGCCACTGAACGGCGGCGGGTGGGTGATCGACACCCCCGGGGTCCGGTCGTTCGGGCTGGCCCACATCGAACCCGACGACGTGATGCTGGCGTTCTCCGATCTCGCCGAGGCGATCGCCGACTGCCCGCGCGGCTGCGGGCACATGGGGCCACCCGCCGACCCGGAGTGCGCACTCGACGAGTTGAGCGGTGCGGCGGCCAACCGCGTGGCCGCGGCCCGGCACCTGCTGGCCGCGCTCAACGAGGCCTAGCTTCACAGGTTCGGATCAAGGTGTGACGGGAAGGTAGGAGAGGGTGTGCGCCGTTGCATGAGCGGGCACACCGACACGATGCGGGTGACCGACGGACGCCCGCATCCCGACGACGCACAGGAGGCTCTACCTTGAGCAACGTTCCCACGATCACCCTCAACGACGGCGCGACGATCCCCCAGCTGGGCTTCGGCGTCTACCAGATCAAGCCCGACGAGACCGCGGACGCGGTCAAGACCGCGCTCGACATCGGCTACCGCCACATCGACACCGCCGAGATGTACCAGAACGAGCGCGGCGTCGGCGAAGGCATCCGTAACAGCGGGATCGACCGGTCCGAGGTGTTCATCACCAGCAAACTCAACAACGGCTTCCACAAGCCCGACGACGCCCGTCGCGCGTTCGACAGGACGTTGAGCGAGTTGGGCTTCGACGGCGATGACGGGTATGTCGACCTGTTCCTGATCCACTGGCCGCTGCCGACGCTGTACGACGGCGACTTCGTGTCGACGTGGCAGGTCCTCGAGGAGTTCAAGAAGGACGGCCGGGCGCGCAGTATCGGGGTGTCCAACTTCCAGGTCGACCACCTCGAGCGCCTCGCCCGCGAGACCGAGACCGTACCCGCGGTCAACCAGATCGAGGTGCACCCGTACTTCGTCAACGAGAAGGTGCGCGCCTACGGCAAGGAGCACGGCATCGCGACCGAGGCGTGGTCACCGATCGCACAGGGTCAGGTGCTCGATGATTCGGAGGTCACTCGCATCGCGGAGTCCACGGGACGCACGCCGGCACAGGTGGTGTTGCGCTGGCACATCCAGCGCGGTGACATCGTCTTCCCGAAGTCGGTGACGCCCAAGCGGATCGAGGAGAACTTCGCGCTGTTCGACTTCGAGCTGAGCGACGCGGACGTCGACGCACTTTCCGGCCTCGACAAGGGCGAGGACGGCCGCACCGGTCCCAACCCGGACACGTTCGACTACATCCCCGACTGACCCGACAACCCAGATACGGAAACCGCGGGGAGACCGACGATTCGGTCTCCCCGCGGTTTCGTTGTGGCTTCTACGCAGCCAGAGCGCCTCGCGCAGCACGCTTTTCGCGACGCCGGGTCCGCACGGCGGCGATGGACGACCGCAGGCCGCGCCGCTGGGTGGGCTCGAGGTCGGCGAACATCCGCTCGCTACGCGTCTCGGGCGCGTTGTCCGCGGTGTCGCGCAGGAACCGGTCCGGCAGCGACAGCTTGGCGATGGTCCGCCAGCTCTTGCCGTACTGCACCAGGAACGACCCCGTCGTGTACGGCAGGTCGTACTTGTCGCAGAGCGCCTGCACGCGGTAGGAGATCTCGTGCAGCCGGTTGCTGGGCAGGTCCGGGTACAGGTGGTGCTCGATCTGGTGGCACAGGTTGCCGCTCATGAAGCGCAGCAGCCAGCCGCCGGTGAAGTTCGCGCTGCCGAGCATCTGGCGCAGGTACCACTGCCCCTTCGACTCGCCGACCATGTCGGTCTTGGTGAACTTCTCCGCGCCGTCGGGGAAGTGACCGCAGAAGATCACCGCGTTCGACCACACGTTGCGGATGACGTTGGCCACCGCGTTGGCCGTCAGCGTCGACCGGTAGGTCGCACCCGGCGAGAGCGCGGTCACCGCGGGCCACGCGACGTAGTCCTTGACCAACTGCGCGCTGGCCTTGCGGGCGAATTCGCGGACGCGGACCTTGCTCTCGTCGCGGTCGTCACGACCCTTGAAGATCTTGCCGAGCTCGACGTGCTGCAGTCCGACACCCCATTCGAACCCGAGGGCGAGGATGGTGTTGTACAGCAGGTTGCCGAGGTTGAACGGCTTCCACTTCACATCGCGGGTGACGCGGATGAGGCCGTAGCCCACATCGTCGTCCATGCCGAGGATGTTCGTGTACTTGTGATGCATGAAGTTGTGGGTGAACCGCCAGTGCTTGGAGGCCCCGCCCATGTCCCACTCCCACGACGACGAGTGGATCTCCGGATCGTTCATCCAGTCCCACTGGCCGTGCATGACGTTGTGGCCGATCTCCATGTTCTCGATGATCTTGGCCACGCCCAACGTGGTGGTGCCCGCCCACCAGGCCGAGCGGCGGGAGCTGGCGGCCAGCAGCAGCCGGCCGGTCAGTTCGAGCGCCCGCTGCGCCGCGATGGTGCGGCGGATGTAGCGCGCATCGCGCTCACCGAGGGAGTCTTCGATGTCCTGCCTGATCGTGTCGAGCTCGACACCCAGGCTTTCGATGTCGGCGTCGGTGAGATGTGCGAATTCAGGTACGTCTGTGACTGCCATCTGTGGCGCCTCCTTCCTCTACCTACGGTAGCGTAACCTACGAGCCCGTAGGTTACCAGTGGGTAACTGCTAAACGTCCAGAACGCAATCGCCGGAGGCGGCCGAGACGCAGGTCTGGATCCGGCTGCCCGCCTCGTGTTCCGTACCGGTCCGTAGATCCCGGACATGCCCGTCGATCAAGCCGACTACACATGACTGGCAGATCCCCATCCGGCAACCGAACGGCATCTGGATGCCCACCTGTTCGCCGGCGTCCATCAGCGACGTGGCCGCGTCGACGTCGAGGGTCTTACCGCTGCGCGCGAACTCCACCGTGCCGCCCGCACCGTGGGGCGCGGCCTTCGTGACCGCGAACCGTTCCAGATGCAGGGCCTCGGCGACGCCGGCCTGCTCCCACACCTTCTCGGCGTCGTCGAGCATGCCTTCGGGCCCGCACGCCCAGGTCTGGCGCTCCCGCCAGTCGGGGACGAGTTCGTCGAGCCGGGACAGGTCGAGGCGGCCCTGTGTACGGGTCAGCCGCAGCTGCAAGGTGTAGCTGTCGTGCTTGTCCTGCAGCGCGGCCAGTTCGCCGCCGAACATCACGTCGGATTCGGTCGGTGCGGAGTGCACGTGGACGATGTCGGTGATCTGATCGCGGCGCTGCAGCGTGCGCAGCATCGACATGACCGGGGTGATGCCGGAGCCGCCGGTGAGGAACAGCACCTTGGCCGGCGCCGGGTCGGGCATCACGAAGTTGCCCTGCGGCGCGGCCAACCGCACGATCGTGCCGGGCGCCACCCCGCCGACGAGATGCGTCGACAGGAAGCCCTCGGGCATGGCCTTGACCGTGATGGAGATCGTGCGACCGGCGCTGCGCGGACTCGAGGTCAGCGAGTAGCTGCGCCACCGCCAGCGTCCGTCGACGAGCAGCCCGATGCCGATGTACTGCCCGGGCTGGTAGTCGAAGGTGAACCCCCACCCCGGTTTGATCACCAGCGTCGCCGAGTCCTCGGTCTCACGCCGCACGTCGACGATGCGGCCGCGCAGTTCGCGCGCCGACCACAGCGGATTGGCCAGCTGCAGGTAATCGTCGGGCAGCAGCGGGGTGGTGATCTTCGCGGCGATGTTGCGCAAGGCGTTGAGCGCGGGATGCCTGGCGGTCACCTGGGGGCGCACGGTGTCGGCGACTTTGGCCGAGACTTTGATGTGACTCTTGGCCATGAACCTACGGTACCGTAACTTACGGTCCCGTATCTACTCCTAGAGCAGCTCGAGCAGGAACGGCAGTTCCTGCGGGGCGTACCAGGCCAGGTCGTGGTCCTGCGCGTCGCCCACGGTGAGTTCAGCGTCCTCGTCCCCGAAGTCGGCGACGTCGACGGCGTTGACCGCCAGCTTCACGGCGCTTTCGGCATCCGCGTTGTCCACATACGCCGCGATGACGTCGGCGTAGTCGACCGGGCCGGTCAGCCGCACGACGGCATCGTCGAGGTCGGGGCGAGCGGCGGCCCCCTCGACGTCGGCGACCAGCACCGCCCGCCGCGGGGGCAGCGTCGCGGCGCCCTCGTCGGCGGCCAGCAACCGCAGCGAGGCCAACGCCGCATCGCGCAGCGCCACCTCGGCGAGTTCGTCGTCGTCGCCTTCGGCGTAGGCCTCGCGCAGCGTCGGGGTGACCGCGAACGCGGTGCCGTTCACCGCCCGGAGCGAGCGTTCGGCGACGAGCTGCTGGAGCATGGCGAGTGTCGCCGGGATGTAGACGCGCATCCCGCGAGACTAGCTACGGGCGTCGGGATCCTTCTCGACGGAGATGATGAAGTCGTCGCCGTGTTCGATCACACCGTGGATCACGGCGCTGTCGACGGCGTCGGCGGCGTACTTCTTGCGCACCACGAGCGGATCCTTACGCAGGTCCTTGACCAGCGCGACGGCCAACCCGACCATCACGAGCACGAACGGCAGCGCCGCGATGATCGTGATGGTCTGCAGACCGGTGAGCGCGTCCTCCCCGCCGACCAGCAGCATCACCGCCGCGACCGCACCCGTCGTCACGCCCCAGAAGATGACGGTGCCGCGGGACGGTTTGATCGTGCCGCGTTCCGAGAGCGACCCCATGACGATCGAGGCGGCGTCGGCGCCCGAGACGAAGAAGATCGCCACCAGCACCATCACCAGAATGCTGGCCACGGTCGCGATCGGAAACTGCCCGAGCAGCGTGAAGAGCTGTTCCTCGTTGCTGCCCTCGCCGGCGAGGTCGACCCCGTTCTGCTGGGTGTTGATCGCCGCACCGCCGAGGATGCAGAACCACACCAGCGACACCAGGCTCGGCACGAGCAGCACACCGGTGACGAACTGCCGGATGGTGCGGCCGCGGGAGATGCGCGCGATGAACATGCCGACGAACGGGGTCCACGAGATCCACCAGGCCCAGTAGAAGATCGTCCACGACTGCAGCCACGCGTCGACGTCGACGCCCTCGGCGCCGGTGCGCGCGGACATCATCGCCAGGTCGGCGGCATAACTGCCGATCGACGTCGGCAGCAGGTTGAGGATGAACACTGTCGGGCCGACGACGAAGATGAACAACGCCAGCAGCACCGCGAGCACCATGTTGATGTTCGACAGCCACTGGATGCCGCGGGCCACCCCGGACACCGCCGACAGCACGAAGGCGACGGTCAGCACCGTGATGATCACGATCAGCACGGTGTTGCCGGTCTCGCCGATACCGGCGACGATCTGCAGGCCGCTGCGGATCTGCAGCGCGCCCAAGCCCAATGAGGCCGCCGAACCGAACAGCGTGGCGAAGATCGCCAGCATGTCGATGACCTTGCCCCACGGTCCGTTGGCGCGGGATCCGAGCAGCGGTTCGAACGCCGCGCTGATCAACTGCAGGCGACCCTTGCGGTAGACGCCGTAGGCGATGGCCAGGCCGACGACGGCGTAGATCGCCCACGGATGCAGCGTCCAGTGGAACAGCGTGGTGGCCATCGCCGACTGGACAGCCTCCGAACCGCCCTCCGGTCCGACCCCCGGAGGCGGCGTCGCGAAATGGGTCAGCGGTTCGGCGACGCCGAAGAACATCAGTCCGATGCCCATACCGGCGCTGAACATCATCGCAACCCACGAGATGCTGCGGAATTCGGGTTCCTCGTCGTCGCGGCCGAGCGGGATGTTGCCGAACCGGCCGAGCGCCAGCCACAGCACGAACAGCACGAACGCCGACGCGGTGAGCACGAAGAGCCAGCCGGTGTTGTTCATCACCCACGTCAGCGCATCGCCCGAGGCGGTGGCCAGCGAATCGGTGCTGACGAAGCCCCACACCAGGAACGCCACGGCGATGACGGCGGTGACCCCGAAGACCACCCAGTCCAGGCCGCGCGAGCCGGTGTAGGCCTCCTCCTCGACCGGCAGGTCGAGGATGGGATGCGGGATCGCTTCGTCGGTGGGCGACTTGATCGCCTTGTTCACACCGCGTCGAGGGGTCTTCTCGTTGTTCTTCTCGGAGTTGACCGTCATGGTCTGACCATACGACGCCACCGGATCGGTCCCGTCAATGCCTCGACGGCAACGATCGGGTCACCGTGCGGCTTCCAGCAACTCCTCCAGCGATTCGGTGAGCAGTGCGGGCAGCACGTCGACGTCGCTCATCGCATCCCGGTCGGCGTTGATCCCGAAGTACAGCTCCCCGTTGTAAGAGGTGACGCCGATCGCGAGCACCTGGTTGCGCAGCAGCGGCGGAACGGCGTACGTCTCGAGCAGTTTGGTGCCCGCGACGAACATCTGCTTCTGCGCCCCGGGCACGTTGGTGATGAGCAGGTTGAACTGTCGCGCGTTGAACGTGGTGGCGACACGGATTCCCATGGCGTGCAACGTCGGTGGCGCGAACCCCGACAGCGTGACGATGGTCCTGGCGTCGACGAGGCTGGCCGCGGTCGGATGCGATTCGGTCGCGTGGGCGATCTGCGACAGGCGCACCACCGCATTGCCCTCCCCCACCGGCAGGTCGACCAGGAACGGCGACACCTGGCTGATCGCCTGCCCCGGCCCCGACGAGTCGATCTCGGCGTCGGGGTAGACCGACATCGGCGCCATCGCCCGCACGGTCGCCGTCGGCGTGACGGGCTCCCCACGGGAGAGCAGCCAGTTGCGCAACGCCCCGGCGATCACGGCCAGCACGACGTCGTTGATGTCGCAGTCGTAGCGCGCCCGCACCGTGCGGTAGTCGTCGAGGTGGTGCCCGGCGACGGTGAACCGCCGGTTGCGCGACACGGTCGTGTTGAGCGGGCTGCTCGGGGCGGTGCCCCGGGACAGGGTGCGGGCCACGTCGGCGACGCGGTGTCCCGCGGCGACGAGCTGTTCGGAGTTGGTCAGGTCGCTGATCGCGGACCGCACCGCCGAGAGTTGATCGGCGGGCCGGGTGATCCACTCCCCGACCGCCCCGAGCAGCAGCGCACGGTCGCTGGGTTCGCGCGCGGGGATCCAGATGTCCTCACCGAACTCCGGCGACTTCTGCGTGCGGTCGGCGATGACGTGGCCGACCTCCAGGGCGGTCATCCCGTTGACCAGTGCCTGGTGGGTCTTGGTGTAGATCGCGACCCGGTTCTTCGCCAGCCCCTCGACGAGGTACATCTCCCACAGCGGGCGGGACCGGTCGAGCGGGCGAGACCCCAGGCGGGCGACGAGGTCGTGCAGTTGGGCGTCGCTGCCCGGGGACGGCAGAGCCGAGCGACGGATGTGGTAGGTGATGTCGAAGTCGCGGTCGTCGATCCACACGGGCCGCGCCAGGCCCAGCGTCACCTCGCGGACCTTCTGCCGGTACCGCGGGATCTGGGGCAAACGCTGCTCGACGGTGTGCAGCAACGTTTCGTAGCTCAGCCCGCTGCGCGGCTTGCGCAGAATCGACAGCGTGCCGACGTACATCGGCGTCGCGGTGTCCTCGAGCCGGTAGAACTCGGCGTCCGATGCCGACAACCTGGTCACCATCCGACGCCGCCCCCTGATTCTTCGCCCCGCTGATTTTCCCGCCACCGTAGCGGCAGCAACTGAAGAGCCGCATCACGGGTGCTCACGACCAGGTGAGAACCGTGCGACGATGGAGCGGTCTGTTCCTCTCCAGCAGACGGTTGTCCTGTCCCGCCGCGCCGAGCCGGAGAGTGCCCGTGACCCAGTCATCGCCCCCGAACGCAGAACGTCCGTCGTTCACCTCGCCGGTGGTCGACTACGAACCTGCGCCCGTTGCGTTCCCGCCTGCGCCGTGTCCGGCCCCGTCCCCGGCGGCGCTGCACCGCCGGAGTCCTCGGCTGCTGCGGCCCGCGCCCCGGCGCGAGGTGACCGAATCCGTCGCCCCGCCCGCGGCAGGCGCGTTCGCCGACCTGGCGCTGCGCCGCGTCCTCGAGGTCCTCGACCGCCGCCGTCCGCTGATGCACCTCAAGCCGGTCGTGGCGCCCCAGGTGCTCGACACCGTCGGCGCCCTGTGCCGGGTGCGCCACCCCAGCGCCGCCAAGCTGCGCCGCGTGCGGTTGCGCAGCGCGGGCCCGGCGGCAGTGGAGGTGTCGGCGACCTACACCCGCGGCGACCGCGTCCGCGCGATCGCCGCCAGGGTGGAGCTCACCGGTACCGGCCGTTGGCAGGTGGTGGCCCTGCAGATCGGGTGACTCAGCCGCGGCGCTGCGGACGCGAGGCCTTGGCCTGCTTCCGGGCCGCCTCGCGGCGTTCCTTGCGGGTGGTGCCCGTAGGCGCCGCATGGCGCGGACCGCCGTTGGACCGCTGCACCTCCGCCGAGCCGTCCTCGCCCGGGCCGACGTACGTCAGCGGCGGGCTGTCGTCGTTGTCGATTCCCTTGGCGCGCAACGTCGGTGCGGGGGTCTCCCGTTCCTTGGTGGCCACCCCACCCTGACCGGTCTGCGCCTGGGCCTTCGCCGCTGCGGCGGCGAACTCCGACAATCCGGGCGGTGCGGCGACCGGTGCGACCCGGTTGGCCTCGGGCGCCGCCTCGACGGTGACGTTGAACAGGAAGCCGACCGACTCCTCCTTGAGCGCCTCGAGCATGCCGACGAACATGTCGTAGCCCTCACGCTGGTACTCGACGAGCGGATCGCGCTGCGCCATCGCGCGCAGGCCGATGCCCTCCTTGAGGTAGTCCATCTCGTAGAGGTGTTCGCGCCACTTGCGGTCGATGACGTTGAGCAGCACGTTGCGCTCGAGTTGGCGCATCGCGCCCTCACCGGCCAGCTCCTCGAGTTCGCGCTCCCGCTCGGCGTAGGCGCGTTCGGCGTCCTTGATCAACAGGTCGAGCAGTTCGTCGCGGGTGAGCTCACCCGCCTCGCCGACGGCGTCGGAGTCGATGAGGTCGTGGTAGTCCACGCCGACCGGATAGAGCTGCTTGAGCGCGGTCCACAGCTGCTCGAGATCCCAGTCCTCCGAGTAACCCTCGGCGGTGGCGCCGTCGACGTAGGCGGTGATGACGTCGACGAGCATCTTGTGCGCCTGATCGGCGAGGTCCTCGCCCTCCAGGATGCGGCGACGCTCCTCGTAGATGACCTTGCGCTGCTGGTTCATCACCTCGTCGTACTTGAGGACGTTCTTGCGGACCTCGAAGTTCTGCTGCTCGACCTGCGTCTGCGCGCTCTTGATGGCGCGGGTGACCATCTTGGCCTCGATCGGCACGTCGTCGGGCAGGTTCAGCCGCGTCAGCAGGGCCTCGAGGGTGGCGCCGTTGAAGCGCCGCATGAGCTCGTCACCCAGGGAGAGGTAGAACCGTGACTCGCCGGGGTCCCCCTGACGGCCCGAGCGGCCACGCAACTGGTTGTCGATACGGCGGGATTCGTGGCGTTCGGTGCCGAGCACGTAGAGCCCGCCTACCTCGCGCACGTCGCGGGCTTCCTCTTCGGCCTCGGCCTTGATCTGGTTCAGCGTGGACTCCCACGCGGCCTCGTACTCATCCGGCGTCTCGACCGGATCGAGGCCCTGTTCGCGCAGCCGCTTGTCGGCGAGGAAGTCGACGTTGCCGCCGAGCACGATGTCGGTACCGCGGCCGGCCATGTTGGTGGCGACGGTCACCGCGCCGAGGCGGCCCGCCTCGGCGATGATGTTCGCCTCCTGCTCGTGGTACTTCGCGTTGAGGACGTTGTGCGGGATCTTGCGCTTGGTGAACTGCTTGGACAGGTATTCCGAGCGTTCGACGCTGGTGGTGCCGATCAGGACCGGCTGGCCCTTCTCGTACCGCTCCTGGACGTCGTCGACGACGGCGATGAACTTCGCCTCTTCGGTCTTGTAGATCAGGTCGGTCTGGTCCTGACGGACCATCTCGCGGTTCGTCGGGATCGGGACGACGCCGAGTTTGTAGATCTCGTGCAGCTCGGCCGCCTCGGTCTGGGCGGTACCGGTCATGCCGGCGAGCTTGTCGTAGAGCCGGAAGTAGTTCTGCAGCGTGATCGTGGCGAGCGTCTGGTTCTCGGCCTTGATCTCGACGTGCTCCTTGGCCTCGATGGCCTGGTGCATGCCCTCGTTGTAGCGGCGGCCCAGCAGCACGCGGCCGGTGAACTCGTCGACGATGAGGACCTCGCCGTTGCGGACGATGTAGTCCTTGTCGCGCTGGAACAGCTCCTTGGCCTTCAGCGCGTTGTTGAGATGGCTGATCAGC
This sequence comes from Mycobacterium sp. GA-2829, assembly GCF_001499965.1. GTDB lineage: Bacteria > Actinomycetota > Actinomycetes > Mycobacteriales > Mycobacteriaceae > Mycobacterium. The sequence continues at coordinate 3,939 of NZ_LQIT01000013.1, read as the reverse complement.
GGAGAGTTCGCCGACTCGTAGAGGTTGTCGATGCCCAGCTGATCCTCGACGAACTCGACACCGACCTCGTGCACGCCGACCGTGCGCTTGCGGATGTCGACCTCGTAGTGGACGTCCTTCTCCATCAGCGGCGCCAGCCGGGCGAACTCGCTGTACCAGTTCGAGGCGGCGTCGGCGGGGCCGGAGATGATCAGCGGCGTACGGGCCTCGTCGATGAGGATGGAGTCGACCTCGTCGACGACGGCGAAGTTGTGGCCCCGCTGCACGCGGTCCTCGAGCCGGTGCGCCATGTTGTCGCGCAGGTAGTCGAAGCCGAACTCGTTGTTCGTGCCGTAGGTGATGTCGGCGGCGTAGGCGGCGCGGCGCTCGTCCGGGGTCAGCCCGGAGAGGATGACGCCGACGGACAGGCCGAGGAAGCGGTGAACGCGACCCATCCACTCGCTGTCGCGTTTGGCCAGGTAGTCGTTGACGGTGACGACGTGGACGCCCTTGCCGGCCAGGGCGTTGAGGTAGGCGGGAAGCACACAGGTCAGGGTCTTGCCCTCACCGGTCTTCATCTCGGCGACGTTGCCGTAGTGCAGGGCGGCACCGCCCATGACCTGGACGTCGAAGTGGCGCTGGGATAGCACGCGCCAGGCCGCCTCACGGGCCACGGCGAACGCCTCCGGGAGCAGGTCGTCGAGGTCTACCGGGTCGTTCTCGTCGGCCAGCCGCCGCCGGAACTCGTCGGTCTTGGCCCGCAGTTCGGCGTCAGACAGCTTCTCGACGTCGTCGGACAAGGTGTTGACATAGTCGGCCACCTTCTTGAGGCGCTTGACCATGCGGCCTTCACCGAGACGGAGCAACTTATCGAGCACGGATTTCCCCTGTGGGTTGAGGTATCAGACCTGTCCCATGGTAGAGGTCGCGCCTGGCAATCCCGTCTTCCCGCACGACGAACCCCGCGGCGGGCGTGCCGCCGCGGGGTCGGGTGGGCGGGTTCAGGCGAGCCGGATCAGCCCGTAGTCGTAGGCGTGCCTGCGGTAGACCACCGTGGCCTTGTCGGTCTCCTTGTCGTGGAAGAGGAAGAAGTCGTGACCGACGAGTTCCATCTGTGACAGCGCGTCGTCCACCGTCATCGGGGTCGCGGGGTGGTCCTTGACGCGAACGATGCGTCCCGGTTCGTGATCATCGAGGGCGAGCCCGTCGAGCGTGCCGGCCTCTGCGTCGGCGGGCGCGGTGTTCTCCTCGCCGACCGGGACCGTTGCCGCGGTGGCCTCGGCCACCGATACCGGGCGCTTGTCGCCGTAGTGGATCTTGCGGCGGTCCTTGCTACGGCGCAGTCGATTCTCGAGTTTGCTCACCGCCGCCTCGAAGGCGGCGTAGAAGCTGTCTGCACAGGCCTCGCCCCGGACCACCGGACCGCGTCCGCGCGCGGTGATCTCCACGTGCTGACAGTTCTTGCGCTGGCGGCGGTTCTTCTCGTGGTCGAGTTCGACGTCGAAGAGGTAGATGCTGCGGTCGAACCTTTCCAGTCTCGCGAGCTTCTCGGCGACGTAGATGCGGAAGTGATCGGGAATCTCGACGTTGCGGCCTTTGACGACGACCTCGGCGTTCGTCGCCTCGGCGGGCGCTTCGTCCTCGATCACCATCGTGCGGTCAGTTTCCATGGAATGCGTTGACATACTTGGCAACTCGTTTCTCTTTCGCGTCGCACGCCTATTGCGTGCCGGACCTGTCACGGAACGCGCCGACGAGACTCGGGTATCGCGGAAAACTGCCGCGGCTCACCGGCGCAAGGTGTCGACTGTCACCTCCTACCGTTGTGCGGCGAAGTCGGCGCATCGTGTTGAGCGCCTGCCGTGAATACACGGGTTGTTAAGACCGAAGGTAGTCGTTGTTCACCGGGTCGGCCAGTGGTTCTCGATACTGTTTCAAGTTCTTCACGATCGATTGATCCGCGGGCCTTCACGATCACGCGTGAGCGAGCGTCAGCACCGCCACAACCCGGGCGCCTGCGGTTTGCAGCACGCGGACGGATTCCGTTGCGGTGGCGCCCGTGGTGACGATGTCGTCGACGAGGACCACGTCCCCGCGGACGGGCCGCACGAGCCTGATGCGGTCGGCGACGTTGCGCTGGCGATCGGATACCGACAGCCCGACCGAATCGCGGGTGAGGGCCTTGGACCGCAGCGCCACGACGACGTCGCCGGACGCGGCCCTCGCCATCCGTGTGACGGGGTCGCCGCCGCGACGGCGGGCCGCGATGCGCCGGGTGGGGGCGGGTATGAGCGGGACGCCGGGCTCGACGATCCCCCAGGCGGCCAGGTGCGCGACGGCCTCGCACAGGGCGTCCGCGAGCGGTGCGACGAGGTCGGTGCGGCCGCGTTCCTTGAGGGCGAGGATCGCGCGGCGGCGCGGTCCGGCATAGCGACCCAGCGAGAAGACCGGCACGCCAGGGTCGAGGCGTGGACTGACCAGATGCGGTTCATCGGGGCGGACGGTCCACGTCGCGGCGCACTGCGCACACCAACGGGTGGCGGGTCGGCCGCAGCCACCGCACTCGAGCGGGAGCACGAGGTCGAGCATGGCCCTCAGTGTCGGCGGACGGTCCGACACCACCGCCTACGTGTCAGACCCTCGCACTAGTGTTCGATATATGGATGGACAGACGGTCGTGGCAGCGTTCGGTACCGCGGTCGACGACCTGGTGGCGGCCGCGGCCGAACTGCAGGCGGCCTCCGTCGACGGCCTCACCCCGGCGCAGGCGCTCGCCGAATTCGACCGCATCAAGACCGCCCTGTGGGCACTCCCGGCCGTCGAGCACCGATTGACCAGCCGGGTCATGGAAGCCGCCCCCAACGACTTCGGCGCCACCTCGCACAAACAACTCCTGGCCAACACGCTGCGGGTGTCGCTGCGCGAGGCCGGCGAACGCCTCGCCGATACCCGCCAGCTGGGTCCGAGGCACACGCTGACCGGGCAATTCGTGCGCCCCGAACTGCCCCACACTGCCGCCGCGGTCGCCGAAGGCGCCATCGGCACCGCCCACGTGCGGATCATCCAGGACTTCATCAAGAAACTACCCACCTGGGTGTCGTTTGCCCGCCGCGACGACTACGAACGCGACCTCGTCGGGCATGCCCGGGTGCTGCGGCCCGACCAGTTCCGCAAAGTCGCCGAGGCGCTGATGGGGTTCATCGACCAGGACGGCACCGAACCCGACCACGACACCATGCAGCGCCGCCGCGAATTCACCCTCGGCCGCCAACAAGCCGACGGCATGAGCCGCATCACCGGCTACATCACCCCCGAAGCCCGCGCCTACCTCGAAGTCGCCCTCGAGAAATACGGCGCCCCCGGGGTGAACATGCCCCACGACGACGCCGTGGTCGCTGAGGTCTCCGGCCGTGACGAACGCACCACCGGTCAACGCCACCACGACGCGTTGACCACCGCCCTGCGCCTGGCCATCGAATCCGGCGCCATGGGCCAGCTCGCCGGCGTCCCGGCGACGATCGTGGCCAACGCCAGCCTCGCCGACCTCGAACGCGGGACCGGGTGGGCGTTCACCGGCGGCGGTAGCCGCCTACCGATCCGTGACCTCATCCGCATGGCCGGAAAATCACGGCATTATTTGGCGATCTTCGACGACCACCACGAAGAGGTCCTCTACTTCGGCCGCGCCCGCCGGTGTGCCACCACAGCCCAGCGGTTGGCGCTCTTCGCCCGCGACCATGGCTGCACCCACCCCCAGTGCACCGTGCCGTTCTACGGCACCGAAGCCCACCACACCGACGACTTCGCCGCCGGCAACGGCCAAACCAACATCAACACCATGGCGCTGGCCTGCCATCCCGACAACCTACTCATCGCCAACACCGGCTACACCACCGAACGCCCCGGCGACGGCCGCACCTACTGGATCCCACCGGCCGACCAGGACACCGGCCAACCCCG
>NZ_LQIT01000012.1 GCF_001499965.1 Mycobacterium sp. GA-2829 | reverse complement strand
ACGTCAGACATCTCCACTAAGCCCGGAGGTCCTCCCTTCTCACAGCCAAACCGTCAACAACGTCCCTGCCGGGTACACCTAGGCCCGCCGCGGTGCGGCCAGGCGTTCCTTCCGCAGCCGGGCCACCTCGTCGAGGTCCAGCGGCGGCAGGTCGCCGACGACCCGGCTGAGCAGATGGTCGGCCAGCTCGGGATTGCGGGCCAGACACGGTCCGTGCAGGTACGTCGCGATCACGCTGCCCTGCACCGCACCGTCGAACCCGTCGCCGTCGCGGTTGCCCGCACCCTTCTCCACCCGGGCCAGCGGTGCCGCGTCCGAGCCGAGAGTGGTTCCGCCCCTGTGGTTTTCGAAACCCGTCAACCTGTCGGAGAGCCCGTCGACCAGCGGCCGGGACACCACCTCACCGATGGTGCGTGCCGGCTGCGGTGTGGTGGTGACGTCGAGCATCCCGACCCCGTCGACCCGCTCACCCGACGACGTCTCGTACCAGTGGCCCAGCACCTGGATGGCCGCGCAGATCGCCAACACCGGGGCGCCGCGCGCGGCGGCCTGCTGCAGACCGGGATAGCGCTGCAGATGTTTGGTCGCCAGCCGCTGCGCGTAGTCCTCGGCGCCGCCGAGCGTGTAGAGGTCGAGTTCGGCGGGCACCGGATCGGCCAGCGTGATCTCCACGACCTCGGCGTCGATACCGCGCAGCCGCAGCCGCTGCCGCAGCACCACCGAGTTGCCGCCGTCGCCATAGGTGCCCATCACATCGGGCAGCACCAGCCCGATCCGCACCGTGGAATCGCTCATCGGTTCAACCGCCGGTTCAGTTGCAGGAACGCCGTGTAGTTCGCGATCACCTCGACGTGTCCGGGCGGACACGACTGGATGGCCGCGAGCGTGTCGTGCACCAGCGTGTGCTCGACGCCGGCGTATCCCAACCGCACCGCCAGGTCGGTGCCGCGTTCCCCGGCGGCCACCACCTGGGTGTCCTCGAAATGCTCGAAACGCACATCCCACAGCCACGACAGGTCCTCCCCGTCGGGGACCTGCCCGTTGACCGCGATGACGACGCCGGCGCCGTGTTTGTCGACCATCGACAGCGCCTCCTGCCAGCCGGCCGGATTCTTCGCCAGCAGCACCCGCACGGTGTGGTCGCCCACCTGCACGGTGCGGTAGCGGCCTGCCACCTCGTCGACCGTTCCGACGGCGGCGACCGCACCCGCCGGGTCGGCGCCCATGGTCACCGCGGCGGCGACGGCCTGCGCGGCGTTGCCGCGGTTCACCGCGCCCGGCAGGGCCAGCGTCATCGGCAGTGACAGCCCGTCCGGACCGTGCAGGTGGGTGTCGTCGTACCACCACTGCGGGCTCGGGCGCTTGAAATCGGTGCCCGTGGAGTACCAGTGCTGGCCGTCGCGGACGATGACCTCACCCGAGCGCGGGCAACTCACCGAATCGTTGGCCCAGCTGCCGCCCGCGGCCACCCACACCACGTGCGGGCTGTCGTAGGCCGCCGACGTCATCAGCACGTCGTCGCAGTTGGCCACCACGACCGCCTTCGGGTGCCGGGCCAGGCCGCCGCGCAGCGTGCGCTCGATGTGATTGATCTCACCGACCCGGTCGAGCTGATCGCGCGAGAGATTCAGGAGGACCACCACCGCCGGGTCGACGGCATCGGACACGTGCGGGACGTGCATCTCGTCGACCTCGAGTGCGGCCAAGGGCGCGGCGCGGTCGGCGGCGAGCGCGGCGACCAGACCGGCGTCCATGTTCGCGCCCTCGGCGTTGGTGGCGACCGCGCCGAGCGTGCCCAGCGCCGCCGCGGTCATCCGCGTGGTCGTGGACTTGCCGTTGGTGCCGGTGATGACGACCGTGCGCCTGCCCGCGCCGAGCTGACCGAGGATCGACCGGTCCAGCGTCATCGCGACGAGCCCGCCGATCATGGCGCCTGCGCCGCGGCCGGTGACACGCGACGCCCAGCGGGCGGCGGCTCCGGCCGACAGGGCGGCGCGTCCTCGAGGGGTGACCATCCCCGGCAGTTTAGGTGGCCGACACGCGCCGCTGCGATCCGAGATTGTCGGAGGGGCGTGCCACGCTGAGGAGGTGAGCCACGGTTGGGGAAGACCGGCGGTCGACACCGGTACAGGCTGGGCCGTCGTCGATGTCGAGACGTCGGGTTTCCGGCCGGGGCAGGCGCGGATCGTGAGCCTGGCCGCACTCGCGGTGGGTGACGACGGCAACGTCGAACAGAGCCTCGCGACCCTGCTGAACCCGGGCGTCGACCCGGGGCCCACCCACGTCCACGGGCTGACCGCCGAGATGCTCGACGGCGCCCCGCGCTTCGGCGACGTCGTCGGCGAGCTCGCCGAACTGCTGCCGGGCCGCACGCTGGTCGCACACAACGTCGCGTTCGACTACTCGTTCCTGACCGCCGAGGCCGAACTCGTCGGCGCCGAACTGCCGATCGATTCGGTGATGTGCACGGTCGAACTGGCCCGTCGCCTCGACCTCGGCACCGAGAACCTGCGGCTGGAGACGCTCGCCAACCACTGGGGTGTGCCACAACTCAAACCGCACGACGCGCTCGACGACGCGCAGGTGCTCGCCCAGATCCTCAAGCCGACGCTGGCCCGCGCGCGGGAGCGTAGGTCCTGGCTCCCGACCCGTCCGGTGAGCCGGCGCCGCTGGCCCAACGGCCGCGTCACCCACGACGAACTGCACCCGCTCAAATCGGTCGCCGCCCGCCTGCCCTGCGCGTACCTGAATCCGGGTCGCTACGTCGCCGGGAGGCCGCTGGTGCAGGGGATGCGGGTGGCCGTCGCGGCCGAGGTCGCCCGCACCTACGAGGAACTGATCGAGCGGATGATCACCGCGGGGCTGGCCTACACCGACACCGTGGATCCCGAGACGTCGCTCGTGCTGTGCAACCAGCCCGGCGTCGAACAGGGCAAGGGTTATCTGGCGCAGGAGTTCGGCGTCCCGGTGCTCACCGACGCCGAGTTCATGCGCGCACTCGACCACGTCGTCGGCGGCACCGGGATCGAAGACTTCGTCGACAGCACGACCGTCGGGGACCAGTTCGCCCTATTCTGACCGCGGCGCATAGCGGCGCGCGACGTCGAGCCACTTGTCCAGCTCCGGTGACGTCTCGTACTCGGAGTCGAGCAGGTACAGGCTCGGGGCGGGGCAGCTCGCCCCGATCTCGACCAGCACCGGCCGCAGTGTCAGTTCCGGCGCCAACGAGTGGGCGAGCGACCCGCCGAGCATGAGCGGGAACGTGGGCACGCCGCCGAGTTCCCCCGCGCCGAACTGGTCGAGGAACAGCTTGAGCAGCCCGGTGTAGGTGGCCTTGAACGTCGGCGACGCGACCACCAGCGAGTCGGCGGACTTCACGAGCTCCTTGGCCTCGGCGACCTTCGGGTCACCCCAGCCGAGCAGTCCGGCACCGAGGTCGACGACATCGATGACGTGCTCGGGGGCAGCGCCGGTCAGCCTCTCGGCCACCAGTTCGGCGGCGGCCCGGGTCCGCGACTTCGGCTTCGGATTCCCTACGACGACGACTGTCACCCGAGCACTTTCTCACGGATGTCAGTCGCGCGCAGCGCGGTTCACCGCGGATACGACCGCGCGCAGCGAGGCCGTCGTGATCGACGTCGCGATCCCGACACCCCACACGGTCGTCCCGCCGACCGACGCCTCGACGTACGCCGCGGCCTGCGCCTCCTCGCCGGCGGACAGGGCGTGTTCGGAGTAGTCCAACACGCTGATGTCGTAGCCGATCGCGCCCAGGGCGTCGACGAAGGCCGCCAGCGGACCGTTGCCGGCCCCGACGATCTCGCGTTCGACGCCGTCGACCTTCACCACCGCGGTGATCGTGTCGGTGCCACCGTCGATCTCGGCGGCGTCGACGCGCTGGCGCATCCGCTCCAGCGGCCGGATCGGCGACAGGTACTCCTCGGCGAAGACGTCCCACATCTCCTTGGGCGAGACCTCGCCGCCCTCGCCGTCGGTGATCTTCTGAATCGCCTGGCTGAACTCGATCTGCAGCCGGCGCGGCAGCACCAGCCCGTGATCGGCCTTCATGATGTAGGCCACGCCGCCCTTGCCGGACTGCGAGTTCACGCGGATGACGGCCTCGTAGGTGCGGCCGACGTCCTTCGGGTCGATCGGCAGGTAGGGCACCTGCCACAGGATGTCGTCCATATCGGCGTCGGCGGCGTCCGCATCCACTTTCATCTGGTCCAAGCCCTTGTTGATCGCGTCCTGGTGACTGCCGGAGAACGCGGTGTAGACCAGGTCGCCGCCGTAGGGGTGGCGCTCGTGCACGGGCAACTGGTTGCAGTACTCGACCGTGCGGCGGATCTCGTCGATGTTGGAGAAGTCGATCTGCGGGTCGACACCGCGGCTGAACATGTTCAGTCCCAGCGTCACCAGGCATACGTTGCCGGTGCGCTCACCGTTGCCGAACAGGCAGCCCTCGATGCGGTCGGCGCCGGCCTGATAGCCCAATTCGGCTGCGGCGACGGCGGTTCCGCGGTCGTTGTGCGGGTGCAGGCTCAAGATGATGCTGTCCCGCGGGCTCAGGTGCCGGTTCATCCACTCGATGGAATCGGCGTAGACGTTGGGCGTGGCCATCTCGACGGTGGCGGGCAGGTTCACGATCAGCGGCCGGTCCGGCGTCGGCTCGATGACGTCGGCGACGGCGTTGCAGACGTCGACCGCGTACTCCAGCTCGGTGCCGGTGTAGGACTCGGGGGAGTACTCGAACCGCCACAGCGTGTCGGGGTGTTTGGCGGCCTCCTCGACGCACATGCGGGCGCCGTCTACGGCGATCTTCTTCACGGCCTCGCGGTCGGCGCGGAATACCACCCGTCGCTGCAGGATCGACGTCGAGTTGTAGAAGTGCACGATCGCGCGCGGCGCACCATGGCACGCCTCGAACGTCTTCTCGATCAGTTCGGGCCGGCACTGGGTCAGCACCTGGATGGTGACGTCCTCGGGGATCGCGCCCTCGTCGATGATCTCGCGGACGAAGTCGTAGTCGGTCTGGCTCGCCGACGGGAAGCCCACCTCGATCTCCTTGTAGCCCATGCGGACCAGCAGGTCGAACATGCGGCGTTTGCGCTGCGGGCTCATCGGGTCGATCAGGGCCTGGTTGCCGTCACGCAGGTCGACCGCACACCACATCGGGGCGCGGTCGATGACCCTGTCGGGCCAGGTGCGGTCGGGCAGCGTGATGTTCTCCACCTCGTCGGCGAAGCTGCGGTAGCGGCTGACCGGCATCGAGGAGCCGCGCTGGGTGTTCCAGGCGGGCTGGCCGGGGTTGGGGGCACCGGACGGGGTGCTGATGGTGCGGGCGGACGTGAAGGCGTCAGACGAAATCGGGGTGTTCATATCGATTGCTCCGGGAGTTTTGCGAGGGACTCGACCGGCGCATCGCGAAAACCCGCGACGGGAAGCCGGTCTGGTCAGACCCCGCCGCGGCGGCCGAGAAGGAGCGCCCGCTGCACAAACATGATCGTCCCACTGTAGCGCGCCGCCCCCCGAGCGCCCAAACGCGCGTCAGACCTGCGAATCGGGGAACGCGATGACCGACAGGAACCGGATGGGCAATTCGACCAGGTCGACGGGGCCGTGTGCGCCCTCCCCGTCGATCTGCAGCGAGTCGCCGGGGTGCAGTCGGTACACCGAGCGGCTGTGGCTGTAGTCCATGACCCCTTCGAGCATGTAGATGAACTCAGTGCCCGGATGCTGGAAGAGCGGATAGGTGCGGCTCTTCTCCGACAGCGTCACCTCGAGGCATTCCAGCCGCTTGTGCTCCCCGCGCAACGAGCCGAGCAGCTGGTACTCGTGGCCCTCCTTGGTGCCGTTGCGCACGATTCGCGCTCCGGTGCCCGCCTTGACGAACGCCGCGGGCCGTTCGACGTCGGCACCCCGGAACAGACTCGTCACCGGGACGTCGAAACCCTTGGCGAGCAACGCCAGCGTCGACAGGCTGCACGAGGTCTGCGCGTTCTCGATCTTGCTCATCATCGCCTTCGAGATGCCGACGCGCGCCGCCATGTCCGCGACGGTGAGGCCCTGCTGCAGGCGCAGCTGCCGCACGTTGCGCCCGATCGCGGCCTCGAACTCGGTGTCGTCGACCGTTTCGCGCGGGTCGCGTTCGCGTGCGGTGCCGGACTGGTTGCGGAGCAGCTGGTCGTCGGATGAGCTCACTGCACCTGTCTAACGCATCTCACCCGCGCCGACGTACGGGAAGGGCGTCTTGAGCAGATCATCTTCGGCGAACCGGGAGAGGCGGAAGTCGGATTCGGGGATCCGCGGGTCGGAGCTGCGCCCGTCGACGACCAGATCCGCCACCAACCGCCCGACCGCGGGGGCGATCTTGAAACCGTGGCCGCTGAACCCCGCCGCCACGATCAGGCCGTCGAGGTCGGTGCGCGAGATGACCGGGTTCCAGTCCGGGGTGACGTCGTAGCAGCCGGCGTAGCTGCTGGTGATCGACGCATCCGGGAACCCGGGGAAGCGGGTGCCCACCTTGTCGACGGTGATGTCGACGAAGGCATCGGTGGCGCGGTTGAGGTAGTCGTCCGGATCGGTCTCCTCGTTATCGGCCAGGTCGCTGTTGCCGAACAGCACCGTACCGTCGGGTTCAGGTCGAATGTATTGCAGGGAAACAAGATCCGAGAACACCGGCACGGGGCCGAGGGTCACGCCGGGGTCGATCAGCACGATCTGTTCCCGCACCACGCGGATCGGGATGTCGATGCCGTGCTGGGCGAGGAACGGCCGGGTCCAGGCGCCGGTGGCGACGACGACGGTGTCCGCGGAGATCTCGCTGCCGTCGGCGAGTGTCACCCCGGTCACGCGCTGCCCGTCGGTCACCAGTTCGCGCACCGGGGTGCTCTGCCGGACCCGCACCCCGGCGGCGCGTGCGGCGACCGCGAACGCCTGCGCCGTCTGATAGGCGTCACCGTAGCCGCCGCGCGGCTCCCACCCGAATGCGGCGAACGGTTCCAGATCGGCGTAGGGCCACATCTTCGCGACCTCGGCCGCGTCGATCTCCCCGGTCTGCACACCGACCGCGCGCTGGGCGGCCAGGCTCTTACGCATCGCGTCGACATTCTGTTCACCCACGCCGACGACGTAGCCGGTCTGGCGGAAGCCGATGTCGGTGCCGAAGATCTCCTCGGCTTTCTCGAAGACCTCCAGACCCACCGCGGCCATCGCCGCCAGCGAGCTGACCCCGTAGTGGCAGCGCACGATCCCGCTGGACTTACCTGTCATCCCGGACCCGACGGTGTGCCGTTCGGCCACAACCACATTCGTCACACCGCGTTCAGCGAGCGCCCATGCGGCGGCGGCGCCTTCGAGCCCGCCGCCGACGATGACGACATCCGCTGTCTCGGTCATCAGAACCCCGCTCCCGGAATCCAGTTCGTGCCGGCCACGGGGACGCGGGCCATCGCGGCGGCCTCGATCGTGACCGCGACGAGGTCCTCGGGTTCGAGGTGGCAGACGTGGGCCTTACCGCAGGCGCGGGCGATGGTCTGCGCCTCCATGGTCAGCACCCGCAGGTAGTTGGCCAGCCGTCGGCCCGCCTCGACCGGATCCAGCCGCGCGGCAAGTTCCGGATCCTGGGTGGTGATGCCAGCCGGGTCGCGGCCGTCCTGGAAGTCGTCGTAACAGCCTGCGGCGCTTCCGATCTGCTCGTACTCGGCGGCGTAGCGCGGATGGTTGTCGCCGAGGGCGATCAGCGCCGCGGTGCCGATCGCGACGGCGTCGGCGCCGAGCGCCAGGGCCTTGGCCACGTCGGCGCCGGTGCGGATGCCGCCGGACACGATCAGCTGCACTTTCCTGTGCACACCCAGTTCCTGCAGCGCCTGCACGGCCTGCGGGATCGCCGCCAGCGTCGGGATGCCGACGTGCTCGATGAACACCTCCTGGGTGGCGGCCGTGCCGCCCTGCATCCCGTCGACGACCACCACGTCGGCGCCGGCGTGGACGGCCAGCTTGACGTCGTAGTACGTGCGGGTGGCGCCGACCTTGACGTAGATCGGCTTCTCCCAGTCGGTGAGCTCCCGCAGCTCGTTGATCTTGATGGTCAGGTCGTCGGGCCCGGTCCAGTCCGGATGACGGCACGCCGACCGCTGGTCGATGCCCTGGGGGAGGGTGCGCATCCCGGCCACGCGTTCGGAGATCTTCTGTCCCAGCAGCATTCCGCCGCCACCCGGTTTCGCGCCCTGCCCGAGGACGACCTCGATCGCGTCGGCCTTGCGGAGGTCGTCGGGGTTCATCCCGTAGCGCGACGGCAGGTACTGGTACACCAGATGCTTGCTCTGCCCACGCTCCTCCGGCGTCATGCCGCCGTCGCCGGTGGTGGTGGAGGTGCCGACCTCGCTGGCGCCGCGGCCCAGCGCCTCCTTGGCCTGCCCGGACAGCGCGCCGAACGACATGCCGGCGATGGTGACCGGGATATCCAGGTGCAGTGGGTATTTCGCGTGGCGGTCGCCCAACACCACGTCGGTGGCGCACTTCTCGCGGTAACCCTCCAACGGGTAGCGGGACATGGATGCGCCGAGGAACAGGAGATCGTCGAAGTGCGGCAGTGGCCGCTTGGCGCCCCACCCGCGGATGTCGTAGATCCCGGTCTCGGCCGCCCGCTGGATACCGGCGATCGCGGCGCGGTCGAACGTCGCCGACTCGCGCAGACCCCAGGTGCTCATCAGTAACTCCCTGTGTTGTCGACGTGGAAGTGGTACAGCTCGCGGGCCGAGCCGTAGCGGGTATAGGCGGAGGTGTCGTCGTCCTCGAAACCCGCGGCCTTGAGCAGCTGTCCGAGTTCCTCGTGGTGTTCGGCGCGCATCTCCTTGGCGATGCAGTCCGCGCCCAGCGACGCCACCGAACCGCGCACATACAGGCGCGCCTCGTAGATCGAGTCACCGAGCGCCTCACCGGCGTCTCCGCGGACGACGAGGCGGCCGGCCTGCGCCATGAACGCGCTCATGTGGCCAATGTCGCCGCCGACGACGATGTCGATGCCCTTCATCGAGATCCCGCACCGCGCAGCGGCATTGCCCTCGATGACGAGCAGGCCGCCGTGGCCGGTGGCGCCGGCGGACTGGGAGGCGTTGCCCTTCACCCACACGGTGCCGCTCATCATGTTCTCCGCGACACCGGTGCCCGCGTTGCCGTCGATGACGACCTCGGCCTGCTGGTTCATCCCGGCCGCGTAGTAGCCGACATGGCCCTCGACCGTCACGCGGACGGGCGCGTCGAGACCGACCGCGACGTTGTGGGCGCCGTCGGGGTGCTCGATGACGAACGCGCCCGACAGGTCGGGGGCATGCAGCGCGGTGTTGACGTCGCGCAGCGGGGTGGTGTGGAGGTCGAAGGCTATCGGGTCCATGCGTACACCACCTCGGGCTCGGGCTCCCAGATCGCGGCGTTCTCGACGCCGGGCAGACCGGATAGCGCACGGTATTCACTGGCCATCGCGACCCAGTCGGCCGTCTCGGCGATCACCGCGGGTTTGCATGCGATCGCGTCGCGCACGACCGCGAACGAATCGCGGTTGGACACCAGCAGCGTGTAGAAGCCGTCGAAGACCGCACACAGCTCCTTGAGCGCGGTCTCGACGTCGCGGCCCGCGGCCAACTGTGCGGCGACGAACCGGGCGCCCACCTCGGTGTCGTTCTCACTGTCGAATTCCACACCGGCAGCGCGCAATTCACGTCGGATGGTGGCGTGGTTGGCGAAGCTGCCGTTGTGCACCAGGCACTGATCGGGGCCCACCGCGTACGGATGCGCCCCCGACGGGGTGACCGCCGATTCGGTGGCCATCCGGGTGTGGCCCACGCCCTGCCAGCCCTGCGCGGTCGCCAGGCCCCAGGCCTCGGTCAGCGTATGCGGATCGCCCACGCCCTTGAGGACCGCGAGATCGGTGCCGAACCCGGCGACGAGCGCATCGGGGAAGGCGGCGCGGGCCGCGGCGAGCAGGGTGTCCGATTCGACCGGGGCGCTCACCAGATACGTCGCGTCCAGCACGGTCACCGCCACCGGGACCGCCAGTGCCGACCCGATGGCGTCGGCCGCGGCCTCGGGGGACGCGCCGACCTCCAGCAGGGAGACGGCGCCGTGGCCGGGCGGCGTCCACGTCGGGTCGCCGTACACCGCGACGCCCGCCGAATCGCTACCACGGTCGGACATCTCGCACAGCATCCCGGTGAGCAGTTCGCCCAGCCGTGGTTGGAGTTCGGGGTTGCGCAGGTGCAACCCGACGATCCCGCACATGTGTTGCTCTCTTTCGTCGAAATCAGAACGCGGTCAGGTACTGCTCGACCTCCCACGGGCTGACCGTCCCGTGGTAGTCGAAGAATTCGTGCCGTTTGAGGTCGGCGAAATACCGGGCCACTCCGTCACCGGCAGCGTCGAGGACTCCGGCGACGACCGGATCCGCCTCGAGTTCCTCGACCGCGTGCAGCAGCGTCGGCGGCAACGTCGAACGATTCTCGGCGACCGCGCCCACCGCGCCTGGGTCGGCCGACCGCTTGATGCCGTCGAGTCCGGCGCCCAGCGCCGCCGCGACCGCGAGGTAGGGGTTGGCCGATCCGTCCCCGCCGCGCAACTCGATGCGCTGGGAGTCGGGGACGCGGATGTAGTGGGTGCGGTCGTTGCCGCCGAACGTGGCGCGCCGCGGGGCCCAGGAGGCGCCCGACGCGGTGCTCGTCGCGCCGGTTCGCTTGTAGGAGTTCACGGTTGGCGCGATCACCGACTGCAGTGCGCAGGCGTGGTCGAGGATGCCGCCGATGAACGCGTATGCGGTGTCGGACAGTCCGAGGCCCTTGCTGTCGGAATCGCACGGGAACACCGGGGTTCCGCCAGTGGTCAGCGACAGGTGGAAGTGCAGGCCGCTGCCGGTACGGTCGCCGAACGGTTTGGGCATGAATGTGGCGACCATGCCGCGCTCGGCGGCGATCATCGACAGCAGGTAACGCAGCGTGATGACGCGGTCGGCGGTGGTCAACGCGTCGGAGAACTGGAAGTTCTGCTCGAACTGACCGTTCCCGTCCTCGTGGTCGTTGGCGTAGTTGTCCCAGCCGAGCTGGTTCATCGCCGACGAGATCGTGGTGAGGTGGTCGTACATGCGGGTCACGCCGCGGGCGTCGTAGCAGGGCTGGGCCGCGGTGTCGGCGGCGTCGGCGGTGGCCAGGCTGCCGTCGGGGTTGCGGGTCAAGAGGAAGTACTCGACCTCGGCGCCCACCCACGGTTCGAAGCCGGCGTCGGCGGCCTGCTGGACCAGGGTCTTGAGGATCACCCGCGGCGCGTAGGGCCAGGGTTTGCCCTCGACGTGAGGGTCGCAGTGCACGATCGCCAGACCCTCTTTGACGAACGGGATCGGGGTGAACGACGCGGGATCCGGGATCGCCATCAGGTCGGGATCCTTGGGCTCCTGGCCCATGGCGCCGACGGCGTAGCCGGCGAAACCGACCCCCTCGGTCGCCAGCTGTTCGACCGCTTCCACGGGAACGAGCTTGGCGCAGGGCTTTCCGCGCAGATCGACGAACAACGCGAGGATGAACTTGGTGCCGGATTGCTCGGCAAGGGTGGCGAGATCGGGGGACATTTCTAACCTCTGTCTCTTGAGATGAATCACTGTATCACTGCAGGAAACCCGACGGGCATGAAAATGCGGCCGACGCGGAGTGATCTACGCCGCGTCGGCCGCAGTTCGGGTCAGACGGCTTGCATGTCGTACGAGGATTCGCGGTGGAATTTCGCGTCGATGCCCTGTTCCTCTTCGTCGGGCGAGATGCGGATGCCGACGGTCTTCTTGAGCGCGAAGGCGATCAGGTACGCGACCGCGAACGAGTAGATCATCACCGCACCGGCGGCGACCGCCTGCTTCCAGAGCTGGTCGACACCGCCGCCGTAGAAGAGGCCGTTGACGCCGTTGGGCATGCCCTCGCTGGCGAAGAAGCCGATGAGCAGCGTGCCGATCACGCCGCCGACGAGGTGGACGCCGACCACGTCGAGCGAATCGTCGTATCCGAAGCGGGATTTCAGCCCGACCGCGTACACACACACCGCGCCGGCGATACCGCCGACGAAGATCGCACCGACCGGGGTGACCGCACCGCAGGCGGGGGTGATCGCGACCAGGCCGGTGATGGCGCCGGAGGCCGCGCCCACACCGGTGACGTGACCGTCCTTGATCTTCTCCACGGCGAGCCACGCGAGCACCGCGGCGCAGGTGGCCACGAACGTCGTCACCATGACGATGGCCGCGGAGTTGCCCGCCGCCAGGGCCGAACCGCCGTTGAACGCATACCAACCGGCCCAGAGCAGACCCGCGCCGAGCAGTGTCAGCGGGACGTTGTGCGGTTTGCGCAGCTGGCCGAACATCGCCGACTTGCCGAGCACGATCGCCACGGCCAGCGCCGCGGCGCCGGCGTTGATGTGCACCGCGGTGCCACCGGCGAAGTCGACCGCCCCGAGGGTGTTGGCGATCCAACCGCCGACCGAGTTCTCCGTGACCACACCGTCGAACGCGAACACCCAGTGGGCGACCGGGAAGTACACCAGCACCGCCCACAGGGTCGCGAAGCCCATCCACGCACCGAACTTCATCCGGTCGGCGACCGCGCCCGAGATCAGCGCGACGGTGATCGCCGCGAACAGCGCCTGGAACACCGCGAACAGGCTGACCGGCAGACCGTCGACGGTGGTCATCGGCTCCAGGAGGTCTTTCATCCCGGCGAACTCGGTGAAGCTGCCGACGAAGCCTCCGTAGGAGGTGCCGAACACCATCGAGAAGCCGAACAGGACCCACAGCAGCCCGACGGCTGCGACGGCCCCGAAGGTCATCATCATCATGTTGGTCGAGCTCTTGACGGACACCATGCCGCCGTAGAACAGGGCCAGACCGGGGATCATCAGCGTGAGGCCGATGATGCAACACAGCATGAAGGCTGTGGTTCCTGTATCCATGCGAAACCTTCTCTGCGGTAAGCGGCCCACGCGGCCGACCACTGGCAGTAGGCGACGTTTCTGTTACAGAGACAGGTCCATTTGTGTTGCGACGCCGTTAATTGTCATCCCGCGCCGAAACTGCGGGGAGATCGTGAAATCGGCGAAATGCGTGATCTCCCAGCAGTCTCGATGAAAGTCAGAGGGCGGACGAGCCCCAGGTCTTTGCGAAGGCAATTTCCTCGAGCGGGAGCCGCTCGCGGGGGCGGGAGTCACGCTCGGCGATCGCGTCGTCGACGGTCCCGTAGTCGCCGAGCGCTCCGACCGCGACGACCGCCAGGGGTGTCACCTTGTCGGGGATGGCGAACGCCGCCCGCGCCGCGTCGACGTCGAAGCCGGCCATCGGATGAGTGATCAGCGACCGGGACAGCGCCTCGACGCTGAGGTTGGCGATCGCGGCGCCCGCATCGAGGACGGCGTACCGCGCGGTCCGCTCATCCTCACCCTCGTCGGCGCACACCAGGATCAGCGCGCTCGCGGCCTTCGCGTAGCTGTTGCCGCGCCGCAGCACGCCGGCCAGCGCCTCGAAGGTCGCATCACCGCGGCGCCCGACGACAAAGCGCACCGGCTGGCGGCCACCCCACGTGGCGGCCCAGCGGGCGGCCTCCAACAACGCGGTGAGGGCGTCGTCGTCCAGCACCGCCGCGGGGTCGAACGCGCGCGGGCTCCACCGCTCGGCGAGGTGCGGATGGATGGGGACACGGGTGTCGGCGCGCCGGTCGGCGGGCGGGTGGGGCACGCCCCGAAGTTACCGGCGGGAAAAAGCAGGTGCGCGGAGCCCTTATCCTTGGTGGGACTTTTTCCCGCGCGAAAGGCTAGTTCAGTGGCGCTCGTCGTCCAGAAATATGGTGGTTCCTCGGTGGCGGACGCCGAGCGCATCCGCCGCGTCGCCGAGCGCATCGTCGAGACCAAGAAGGCAGGCAACGACGTCGTCGTGGTCGTCTCGGCGATGGGCGATACCACCGACGATCTGCTCGACCTCGCCAAACAGGTGTGCCCGGCGCCGCCCGCGCGCGAGCTGGACATGCTGCTCACCGCCGGTGAGCGCATCTCCAACGCCCTGGTCGCGATGGCCATCGAATCGCTCGGCGCCCAGGCCCGCTCGTTCACCGGATCGCAGGCCGGCGTCGTCACGACCGGCACACACGGCAACGCCAAGATCATCGATGTCACGCCCACCCGGCTGCGGTCGGCGCTCGACGAGGGCCAGATCGTGCTGGTCGCCGGCTTCCAGGGTGTGAGTCAGGACACCAAGGACGTCACCACGCTGGGCCGCGGGGGTTCGGACACCACCGCCGTCGCGGTGGCCGCCGCGCTGGGCGCCGACGTGTGTGAGATCTACACCGACGTCGACGGGGTCTACACCGCCGACCCGCGCATCGTGCCCAACGCCCACAAGCTCGACACCGTCTCCTTCGAGGAGATGCTCGAGATGGCCGCGTGCGGTGCGAAGGTGCTCATGCTGCGCTGTGTGGAGTACGCACGCCGCTACGACCTGCCCATCCACGTGCGCTCGTCGTACACCGACAAGCCCGGCACCATCGTCAAAGGATCGATCGAGGACATCGCCATGGAAGACGCCATTCTGACCGGAGTCGCTCACGACCGGAGCGAGTCGAAGGTCACCGTCGTGGGCCTGCCCGACGTGCCCGGCTACGCCGCCAAGGTGTTCCGCGCGGTCGCCGAGGCCGACGTGAACATCGACATGGTGTTGCAGAACATCAGCAAGATCGAGGACGGTAAGACCGACATCACGTTCACGTGTGCGCGGGACAACGCCCCGACCGCGGTGGAGAAGCTGACTTCGCTGCAGGACGAGATCGGGTTCACCCGGGTGCTCTACGACGACCACATCGGCAAGGTGTCGCTGATCGGCGCCGGCATGCGCAGCCATCCGGGCGTCACCGCGACGTTCTGTGAGGCGCTCGCCGAGGTCGGCGTGAACATCGACCTGATCTCGACGTCGGAGATCCGCATCTCGGTCCTGGTCAAGGACACGGAATTGGACAAGGCCGTCGCCGCGTTGCACGAGGCGTTTGGCCTCGGCGGCGACGAAGAGGCGGTTGTCTACGCAGGGACGGGACGGTAGCAATGGTCAACATCGGTGTGGTCGGCGCGACCGGCCAGGTCGGCCAGGTCATGCGCACGCTGCTCGAGGAGCGCGACTTCCCGGCGACTTCCGTGCGGTTTTTCGCGTCTGCGCGTTCGGCCGGGAAGAAGTTGAGCTTCCGTGGGCAGGAGATCGAGGTCGAGGATTCCGAGATCGCTGATCCGTCTGGGTTGGACATCGCGCTGTTCTCCGCGGGCGCGACGATGTCGCGGGTGCAGGCGCCGCGATTCGCCGCAGCCGGCGCCGTCGTCGTCGACAACTCGTCGGCCTGGCGCAAGGATCCCGAGGTGCCGCTGGTCGTATCGGAGGTCAACTTCGAGCGCGATGCGGGGAATCGTCCCAAGGGCATCATCGCCAACCCCAACTGCACCACCATGGCCGCGATGCCGGTGCTCAAGCCCCTGCACGATGAGGCCGGTCTGGTGCGGATGATCGCCTCGACCTATCAGGCGGTGTCGGGCAGCGGGCTGGCCGGCGTCGAGGAACTGTTCGGTCAGGCCAGCGCCGTCGTCTCGGGCAGCCGCGACCTGGTGCACGACGGTGGCGCCGTCGACTTCCCGGCGCCGAACAAGTACGTCGCGCCGATCGCGTTCAACGTGGTGCCACTGGCCGGATCGCTGGTCGACGACGACTCCGGTGAGACCGACGAAGACCAGAAGCTGCGCAACGAGAGCCGCAAGATCCTCGGCATCCCAGAGCTGGCGGTCAGCGGGACGTGCGTGCGCGTGCCCGTGTATACCGGGCATTCGCTGTCCATCAATGTCGAGTTTGCGCAACCTCTTTCGGTGCAGCGCGCGCAGGAGCTGCTGGCAGATGCGCCGGGGGTGAAGCTGGTGGACGTGCCGACGCCGCTGGCCGCCGCGGGTGTGGACGAATCGCTGGTGGGCCGCGTTCGGCAGGACCCGGGCGTTCCGGAGGGCCGCGGGCTCGCGCTGTTCATCTCGGGGGACAACCTGCGTAAGGGCGCGGCGCTCAACACGATTCAGATCGCCGAACTGCTGGCCGCCCAGCTCTGACGGGCGGGTGTACGGGGGCCGTCTGACCGCCGTCGCGGTGCTGGCTGCCGCGTTGTGCACGCCTACGGCGCATGCGCAGCCGCCCGCCCCGGTACCGGGCCCGGTGCTGCCGCCGCTGGCGCCGGGCCAGGTGGTACGGATCGGCCCGACAGCCGGAACCGGTACGCCGACACGGGATTACGGGATCGGTGCGACCGACCTGTGTGAGTTCATGGAGTTCCCGAGCGGCATCCTTCAGGTGTGCGGGGACAGCTTCGCCGGGCAGGGCGTGGGCTTCGGCGGGTGGTATTCGCCGATCGCTCTGCACGTGAAGACCGAGTCGATCCTCGATCCGGGCGGCGTGCGCTACGACGGGGTCACGGGGGTGAGCGCACCGCTGCTGGCGGAGCCGACGCCGCCGGGGTCGTCGCAACTGCCGGCCGGGGTGGTGCAGATCAACCGCGAGAACTACATGCTGGTGACCACGACGAAAGATCTGCGCCCTCAGGCGTCGCGGTTGGTGAAAGCCGAAGCGGGACAGTCGGGTTGGCAGACGGTGCCGGGCTCTTCGCGGGCCGCGGAATACGCCGAGGGGCGGCAGTCGCAGATCAGCGGTTACTACGACCCGATTCCGACCGCGGACTCGCCCAGTGGGTGGGTGTACATGGTGGCCAACAACTTCGACCGCAGCGGCCCGGTGGTGTTGTATCGTGTTGCGCCGGAGGTGTTCACGGACCGCGATGCGTGGCAGGGATGGTCGGCGGAGTCCGGGTGGGGCGCTCAGCCGACGCCGCTGTGGCCGGACCGGGTCGGCGAGATGAGCGTGCGGCAGATCGACGGCAAGACGGTGCTGTCGTATTTCAATGCGAGCACGGGCAACATGGAGATCCGGGTGGCGGACAGTCCGATCGGGCTGGGCAGCGCGCCGGTGACGACGGTCGTGGTGGCGGGGGACTGGCCCGATCAGGCGGACTTCCTGCCGCCGCCGGAGGTCAACCGGTTGGCGCAGCCGTACGGCGGTTACATCTCGCCGGGATCGACGCTGGACGAGGTACGGGTGTTCGTGAGCCAGTGGAACACGACGCCGATGGGCGACAATGCGCCCTATCGGGTGATCCAGTTCGCGGTGAACCCGTATGAGCCCGGGGACCTGCTGCCGTGGGTGCCGCGGTGAAGCGGATGGCCCCTATCCGTTTCCGTAACGCCATGGCGGTTTTCGGGGCCGATTTCCGCCACAGCGTTACGTAAGTGGCCCGGCGGCAGGTCCGTCCCCCACGACGCTCATAGCGGATTCATAGCGCATACCGAACCGCCACATCAGCAGCGCCGCCATCATCAGGCACATGACCGAAACCCCAGCCACCCCCGACCCCAAGACCGAGCCCGTCGTCACCCCCGTCACCACCGAGCGCCGCCGCCCCGGCCGCGTCACCACCGTCGCGGCCTGGGTCGGCATCGTCGCCGGCGTCGTCTTCATCGTCGCCGTCGTCTTCTTCTCCGGTTTCATCCTCGGCAAGAGCTCCGGCGGCGGTGGCTACCACCACCGCGGCGACGGTCCGGGCCACGGCCAGATGATGTTCCACCGCGATGGCCCGCCGCCGATGATGGGACCCCGCGGCCAGTTCGAACGCCCGATGATGCCTGGTCAGTCGGGTATGCAGCCGCCGCAGCAGACCCAGACGGGCAGCCCCGCCACCCCCGCGCCGCCGCGACCGTGATTGGAATCATTCCAGATCTAATCTTGACTGAATCCAGAAAAGTTGCATACTCGATGGTATGAGTCCCAGCCACGACGTCGACCCCGCAGCCCGGTTACGGGCGGCGGGGCTTCGCGTCACCGCACCCCGGCTCGCAGTGCTGACCGCCCTCGATGGGGCGCCCCACTCGACCGCCGACGACATCGCCGCCCGCGTGCGCGAGGCGCTCGGCTCCGTGTCCACCCAGGCGATCTACGACGTCCTGCGCGCCTGCGTGACCGCCGGCCTCGTCCGCCGCATCGAACCCGCGGGTTCGTCGGCGCGCTACGAAACCCGCATCGACGACAACCACCACCACCTGGTGTGCCGCGGTTGCGGCCGGGTGACCGACGTCGACTGTGTCGTCGGCGCCGCGCCATGTCTGCACCCCGTCGGCGTCGACGACGGTTTCACCGTCGACGAGGCTGAAGTCGTCTTCTGGGGCACCTGCTCCGATTGCCGGGCGCGGCAACAGATTTCATTCCATCAGCAAGAGGAGTTCGCCGAATGACCAAACCCACCACCAGCAACACCGGTGTCCCCGTCGAGAGCGACAACGAATCGCTGACCGCGGGCCCACAGGGTCCGGTCCTGCTTCACGACTGGTATCTGATCGAGAAGCTCGCCCAGTTCAACCGCGAGCGCGTGCCCGAGCGCATCGTGCACGCCAAGGGTGCAGGCGCCTACGGCGAGCTCGTCGTCACCAACCCCGAGATCGCGAACTACACCAAGGCCAAACTGTTCCAGCCCGGCGTCAGGACCGAGTCCCTGGTGCGGTTCTCGACGGTGGCCGGCGAACAGGGCAGCCCCGACACCTGGCGTGACCCGCGCGGTTTCGCGGTGAAGTTCTACACCGAAGACGGCAACTACGACATCGTCGGCAACAACACGCCGGTGTTCTTCATCCGCGACGCCATCAAGTTCCCCGACTTCATCCGTAGCCAGAAGCGTCTGCCCGGCAACGGACTTCGCGACCACAACATGCAGTGGGACTTCTGGACGCTGCGTCCGGAGACCGCCCACCAGGTGACGTGGCTGATGGGTGACCGTGGTCTGCCGAAGACCTACCGCCACATGAACGGCTACGGCAGCCACACCTACCAGTGGGTCAACGCCGAGGGGGAACGGTTCTGGGTGAAGTACCACTTCAAGACCAACCAGGGCATCGACTACCTCACCCAGGAGGAGGCCGACCGGCTCGCAGGCACCGATCCGGACTTCCACCGTGCCGACCTGTGGGACGCCATCGAGCGTGGCGACCACCCGAGCTGGACGCTGAAGGTCCAGATCATGCCCGTCGACGAGGCGGAGTCCTACCGGTTCAACCCGTTCGACCTGACCAAGGTGTGGTCGCACAAGGACTACCCGCTGATCGAGGTCGGCACGTGGACGCTCAACCGCAACCCGCAGAACTACTTCGTCGAAATCGAGCAGGCCGCGTTCGCACCGTCGAACATCGTTGCAGGCATTGGCTTCTCGCCGGACAAGATGCTGCTGGGCCGGGTGTTCTCCTATGCCGACGCGCAGCGGTACCGCATCGGCACCAACTACGCCGAACTGCCGCCGAACCGGGCCCGCGCCGCGGAGGTGAACTCCTACTCCAAGGAGGGCGCCATGCGGCACACGTTCAATGGCCCCGAGGTTCCGGTGTACGCGCCGAACTCCTTCGGCGGTCCGCACGCCGATCCCCAGCGCGCCGGTGACACCGGGCAGTGGGAGTTCGACGGCACCGCGGTGCGCGCCGGCTACATCCAGCACGCCGAGGACGACGACTTCGGCCAGGCCGGCACGCTGGTGCGCGAGGTCATGACCGACGACGAGCGGGAGCGATTGGCGCACAACATCATCGGGCACGCCTCCAACGGCGTCACCCCCGAGGTGCTCGAGCGGGTGTACCAGTACTGGCGCAACGTCGACGCCGACCTGGGCGCCAAGGTCGAGGCCGGGGTGAAGGCCAAGATCGGCACCGCGCAGCAGCCCCCGCAGGAGGGTCAGAGCGCGGTGGCCGGTGACAGCGCCGAACCGAAGATCGAGGTCGGCGCGCAGGCCTGAGCGCGGCTGTTGAACTCTGCGGCCAGGCTGGCATGATCGGTGACCATGAGCATCGAAGTGAAGTACACCGCAGAGTCGACGGCCAGTGGCGGCGGACGCAACGGCCACGTGAAGTCCAGCGACGACAAGATCGACTTCGACACCCGGCCCCCGAAGGAGATGGGCGGCAGCGGTGAAGGCGTCAACCCGGAGCTGCTGTTCTCGGCCGGCTACTCCGCCTGCTTCCTCGGCGCACTGCGCCTGCAGGCCAAGAACAACGACATCGAGATCGACGAGGCGTCGTCCATCACCGCCCAGGTCGGCTTCGGTCCCGACTCCGAGGGCGGCTTCGGTTTGACCGCGCACTTGATCGGCTACCTGCCCGGACTCGAGCAGTCCGTCGCCGACGATCTGATGGAGAAGGCCCACGCCTTTTGCCCCTACTCGAAGGCCACCCGCGGCAACATCGACGTGAAGTTGTCGGCGAAGGTCTAGCGCCCATGCGCTTGCTCGCAGGCGTCGCCGCGGCCGGTCTGGTACTGGCCGCGGCGGCGCCCGCGCAGGCCCGCCCGTCGGATCCCGGCGTGGTCAATTACGCCGTGCTCGGCAAGGGTTCGGTGGGCAACATCGTCGGCGCCGCGATGCGCTGGGAGTCGTTCTTCACCAACCCCGTGCAGGCGTTCTACGTCGACAATCCCGCGTGCAACAACTGGGCCGACGTCGGTCTGCCCGACGTCTACAACGATCCCGACCTCGCGTCGTTCAACGGCGCGGTCGCGCAGGAATCGGCCACCGACGCCACCCACCTGGTCAAGCAGGCCGTCGGTGTGTACGCCACCACCGACGCCGCCGAACGCGCCTACCGCCGCGTCGTCGACCGCACCACGGGGTGTGCGGGGCAGACCACCGCGATGCATCTGGACAACTTCGCCACACAGGTGTGGACGTTCACCGGTGGTCCCGCCGGGCCGGCCGACGCCGACTGGGTCAAACAGGAGGCCGGCACCGACCGGCGCTGTTTCACCACCACCCGTAAGCGCGAGAACGTGCTCCTGCAAGCGAAGGTATGCCAATCGGGCAACGGTGGACCGGCTGTCAACGTGCTGGCCGGGGCCATGCAGAACACCCTGGGGCAATGACGGCCCGCGGGTACGCGCAGATGTCACCCAGCCGTCACCGGTAAATGAGGTGAATCTGTCGGTCCGCTCTGGACAATGAGGACGGATGCGGTGATCATCCGATCCCGCGGCCCGGACCCGGAGGGATGGTTGACGTGACCCTTCCCATCACGTGCGACCCGGGGTGCGATGCAGCACCCGACGAATTCACCTCGGCGGCCCAGGTCGCCGAGTACATCACCGCGCACTGCCTGTACGACGGCCCCGTCGGAAAGGTGGGCCTCGAGATCGAGGCGCACTCCTACGACCTGGCCGACCCCCACCGGCGGCTGACCTGGGCCGAGGTGTCCGACGCGATCGCCGGCGTGCCCGCGCTGCCGGGTGGCAGCCGGATCACCGTCGAACCCGGTGGCGCGGTGGAACTGTCCGGCCCGCCGGCCGACGGACCGCTCGACGCCATCACCGCGATGACCGTCGACCGCTCGGTGCTGCGTGCCGCGTTCGCACAACGGGGACTCGGGCTCGTGCTGCTCGGCGCGGACCCGCTGCGCCGCCCGCGCCGCGTCAACCCCGGAGCCAGGTATTCGGCGATGGAGGCGTTCTTCAGCGCGAGCGGCACCGGTGCGGCGGGCGCGTTCATGATGACGGCGACGGCGTCGATCCAGGTCAACCTCGACGCCGGCCCCCGCCACGGCTGGGCCGACCGGGTCCGGTTGGCACATGCGCTCGGTCCGACGATGATCGCCGTCACCGCCAACTCCCCGCTGCTGGCCGGCCGGTTCTCCGGGTGGCGCAGCAGCAGGCAGTGGGTGTGGGGCGAACTCGACGAGGCCAGGTGCGGTCCGATCCTCGGCGCCAGCGGTGACGACCCGGCCAGCGACTGGGCCCGTTACGCGTTGCGGGCGCCGGTGATGCTGGTGCACAGTCCCGAACCGGTCGCGGTGACGAACTGGGTGCCGTTCGCCGACTGGGCCGACGGGCGCGCGATCCTCGGCGGCCGACGCCCCACCCGCGCCGACCTCGAGTACCACCTCACCACCCTGTTCCCGCCGGTCCGGCCGCGGCGGTGGCTCGAGATCCGTTATCTCGACGCGGTTTCCGATGCGCTGTGGCCTGCTGTTGCGTACACCGTGACCACCCTGCTCGACGATCCGACAGCCGCCGATATCGCCGCCGAGGCCACCGAACCCGTGGCCACCGCATGGGACCGTGCGGCGCGTGCCGGTCTCGGCGACAGGCGGCTGCACGCCGCGGCGGTGCGCTGCGTGGCCGCCGCCGCGGAGCGGGCGCCCGCGCCGATCATGGAATCGATGCAGCTGCTCGCGCGTTCGGTCGAAGAGGGCAGGTCCCCGGCCGACGACTTCGCCGACCGGGCCGTCGCGTACGGGATCGCTCCGGCCGTACGCCAACTCGCGAAAGGTGAGTCTTGACCTCACGTGACCTCCTGGCCGACGAACTGACCCGGGCGCGTGACCGCACGCTGCGCCTCGTCGACTTCGACGACGCCGAACTGTGGCGCCAGTACAGCCCGTTGATGAGCCCGCTGGTCTGGGACCTCGCGCACATCGGCCAGCAGGAGGAGCTGTGGCTGCTGCGCGACGGCAACCCGGACCGGCCGGGCATGCTGGCCCCCGGCGTCGAACGGCTCTACGACGCATTCGTCAACTCCCGCGCGAGCCGGGTGAACCTCCCGCTGCTGCCGCCGACGGACGCCCGCTCGTACTGCGCGACGGTGCGCGGCAAGGTGCTCGACACGCTCGACGCGCTGCCCGACGACCAGGCCGACTTCCGCTTCGCCCTGGTGATCAGCCACGAACACCAGCACGACGAGACCATGCTGGCTGCGCTCAACCTGCGCACCGGAGCACCGCTGCTGTCCGCGGGCACGCCGCTCCCTGCGGGGCGGGCCGGCGTCGCGGGCACGTCGGTGGCCGTTCCAGGTGGCCCGTTCGTACTCGGCGTCGACGCCGCCACCGAACCGCACTCCCTGGACAACGAGCGGCCCGCGCACGTCGTCGACGTACCCGGGTTCCGGATCGGCCGGGTGCCGGTCACCAACGGCGAATGGCAGCAGTTCATCGACGACGGCGGTTACCACCGGCGGCAGTGGTGGTCCGACGCCGGGTGGGCGCACCGCCAGGACGCCGGGCTCACCGCACCGCAGTTCTGGAACGGTGACGGCACCCGCACCCGGTTCGGCCACGTCGAGGAGATCCGCGCTGACGAACCGGTCCAGCACGTCACGTTCTACGAGGCCGAGGCGTACGCGACGTGGGCGGGTGCGCGGCTGCCCACCGAGGTCGAATGGGAGAAGGCCTGCGCGTGGGATCCGGCGACCGGACAGCGCCGCCGCTACCCGTGGGGCTCGGCGGCGCCGACGACACAGGTCGCCAACCTCGGCGGTGACGCGCTGCGACCGGCATCGGTCGGCGCGTATCCGGACGGGGCGTCGGCGTACGGGGTCGAACAGATGCTCGGCGACGTGTGGGAGTGGACCACTTCGCCGCTGCGCCCGTGGCCCGGGTTCACCCCGATGATCTACGACCGCTATTCGCAGCCGTTCTTCGAAGGCGCCGGCAACGGCGACTATCGGGTGCTGCGCGGCGGGTCGTGGGCGGTGGCGCCGGGCATCCTGCGGCCCAGCTTCCGCAACTGGGACCACCCGATCCGCAGGCAGATCTTCTCCGGGGTCCGGCTCGCCTGGTCGGAAGACGCCTGATGTGCCGCCACCTCGGCTGGGTGGGGGCCTTGCGCAGCGTCGGCGAACTGCTGCTCGACCCGCCGTACGGGCTACTGGTGCAGTCCTACGCACCGCGCAGGCAGAAACACGGGCTGATGAACGCCGACGGGTGGGGTGTGGGCTTCTACGACAACGGGGTGCCCCGGCGGTGGCGCAGCGCCGCCCCGCTGTGGGGTGACGCCTCATTCGCGTCGGTCGCGCCGGCACTGCGGAGTACCTGCGTGCTCGGGGCGGTCCGCTCGGCGAGCATCGGGATGCCGATCGAACCCACCGCATCGGCGCCGTTCACCGACGGGACGTGGCTGCTGTCGCACAACGGGCTCGTCGACCGCGCCGTGCTGCCGCTGTCGGAGAACGCCGAATCGACCGTCGACAGTGCGTTGCTCGCCGCGCTGATCTTCGACCGCGGGATGGGCGACCTCGGCGACACCGTCGTCGACGTCGCCGCGCGTGACTCCGCCGCCCGACTGAACATCCTCGCCGCTAACGGATCCGAACTGGTCGCCACCACATGGGGTGACACGCTGTCGGTGCTGCAGACCGCCGACGGTGTGGTCCTGGCCAGCGAACCCTACGACGACGACCCCGGCTGGCGGGATATCCCGGACCGGCACCTGATCCGCACCGACGGGTCGACGGTCGAGTCGACCCCGCTGAAAGGACCGGTATGACGTTCACCATCGCCACCTACCTCGCGGCGGACTCGGCCGCCCATGCGCTGCGTCGCGACGTGCGCGAGGGGTTGACCGCCACACCGAAGTCATTGCCGCCCAAGTGGTTCTACGATGCGACCGGGAGCGACCTGTTCGATCAGATCACCCGGCTGCCCGAGTACTACCCCACCCGCGCCGAGGCGGAGATCCTGCGGGAGCGCTCCGCCGAGATCGCGACCGTCACCGGTGCGGACACCCTGGTCGAGCTGGGCAGCGGTACGTCGGAGAAGACCCGGATGCTGCTGTCGGCGCTGCGCGAGCACGGGACCCTGCAACGGTTCATCCCGTTCGACGTCGACCAGAGCGTATTACGCAGTGCTGCAACGGCACTCGAGACCGAATACGCCGGCCTCGACATCGACGCGGTGTGCGGTGACTTCGAGGAGCATCTGGGCAAGATCCCGCAGGGCGGCCGCCGGGTGATCGCGTTCCTGGGCTCGACGATCGGCAACCTCACGACGGGCCCGCGCGCGGAGTTCCTCGCCACCCTCGCCGACGTCATGGCGCCCGGCGACGCGCTGCTGCTCGGCACCGACCTGGTCAAGGACACCGACCGTCTGGTCCGCGCCTACGACGACAGCCAGGGCGTGACGGCGCGGTTCAACCGCAACGTCCTCGCGGTGGTTAACCGCGAGCTCGACGCCGACTTCGATGTCGAGAAGTTCGCGCACGTCGCCCGCTGGAACGCCGACGAACAACGTATCGAGATGTGGCTGCGCGCGACGGGTCCGCAGCGGGTGCGGATCGGACAGCTCGACCTCACCGTCGAGTTCGCCGACGGCGAGGAGATGCTCACCGAGGTGTCGTGCAAGTTCCGGCCCGACGACGTCGCCGCCGAACTGGCCGCCGCGGGTCTGCGCCGCACCCATTGGTGGACCGACGCCGCCGGGGACTTCGGGCTGTCGCTGGCGGTGAAGTGACCGCGACCCTGGCGGAGCGCTGGCGTGCCGCCCGACCGGCGGTCGCAGGTATCCACCTCGACAGCGGGGCGTGCTCGCGGCAGGGTTTCGCGGCCATCGACGCCGCCGCCGAATACGCCCGGCACGAGGCGGAAATGGGTGGTTACGTGGCGGTGGAGGCGGCCGCCCCGGTGCTCGACGCCGGACGCGCCGCCGTCGCGGCGCTGGTCGGGTTGGCGCCCACCGACGTCGTGTTCACCACCGGGTCGAACCACGCGCTGGACCTGGTGCTGCGCAGCTGGGACGGGGACCGATCCGTGGCATGTGTGCCGGGGGAGTACGGGCCGAACCTCGCCTTGTTCGCGGCCAACGGTTTTCGGGTCTCGACCCTGCCCACCGACGAAGCCGGACGGCTGCGCGTCGACGCGGTCGCCGAGGTGCTGCGCCGGGACCGGCCCGCGCTGGTGCACCTGACGCCGCTGGCCAGCCACCGGGGCATCGCCCAACCGTTGCACGCGCTCGCCGAGATCTGCCGCGACCTGGACCTGCCGCTGGCGGTCGATGCCGCCCAGGCGCTCGGCCACCTCGACTGTGCGGTCGCACCGGCCGCGATCTACTCGTCGTCGCGCAAATGGCTGGCCGGCCCGCGCGGTGTCGGGATCCTCGCGCTGCGACCCGATTTCGCCGCGACGCTGCGACCGCGATACCCACCGTCCACCCCGGACGCGCCGATGACCGTACTGCAGCAACTCGCCCACGGGGAGGCGAATGTCGCCTCACACGTGGGGTTTTCGGTGACCGTCGGCGAGTACGCCACGTTCGGTGGCGGCGAGATGCGGGCCCGGCTGGCCGAGGTGGGCCGCACCACCAGGACGGCGATGGCCGGCGTCGCGGGCTGGCGGGTCGTCGAACCCGTCGACGAACCGACTGCGATCACCACCCTGGTCCCGCCGGACGGCGTCGATCCGCACCGGGTGCGGGCCTGGCTGATCGCCGAACGCCGGATCGTCACCACCGCGTGCGACGCGCGGCGCGCACCGGGTGAGCTGACGGTGCCGGTGCTGCGGCTGTCGCCGCACGTCGACGTCACCGACGACGAACTGGCGGACGTCGCCGCGGCGCTCGCCGACATCGACGTGTGAGCCGAGCGGCGACGAAGAGTCCCTAACCGTCCTTGTGCGCGGTGAGCAGGAACGCCGGGAACTTCAGCCGGCCCTTCTCATCGAGGTCGTGGGGCATCTCGACGGGTGCGTCCGGAACGGCCACCGGGTTGGCGTGGATGAACGCGGGCCGGATGTCGTCGACGGTCCAGTGCCGCGAAACCGCTTCGCGCAGTTCGGCTTCGGAGACCTCGTTCGGTCTTGTCTCGAGCTCGGCCGGGAAGGCGCCCTCGGCGAAGGCGAGGATGAACAGGTGCGCACCCGGCGCGGCGGCCCGGTGGATCGAGCGCAGGTAGCCGTCACGGCCCTCGATCGGCAGGGAGTGAAACAGCGTGCTGTCGACCACGGTGCTGAACCGGCCGTCGTAACCGGTGAACGAGGTGATGTCGGCCTGGGCGAAACTCGCGTTCGCCAGCCCCCGCAATTGTGCGGCCTTGTTGGCCTCGGCGATCGCGCTGGGGCTGATGTCGAGGCCGACCACGGTCAGGCCGTCGTCGGCGAGCGCCAGCGCCAACTCGGCGTGTCCGCACCCGGCGTCGAGCACGTCGCTGCGGAACCGGCCGGCGCGATGCAACGCCGCCAGTTCAGGCTGGGGCTCACCGATGCACCACGGGGGCGGCCCGTCGAAGACGCCGTCACCTCGGTATGCGCTGTCCCAATCCATCACGTCAGACGTCATACAGCCAAACTACGCGGGACCGTCCCACGAGTGCACGGGCTCGTTGCTGTGCATGCGCTGGCAGTACAACCGCAGCATCTCGGCCAGCGCGGCGGGCCGCGCCATCCCGCGTTCCTGTAGCGCGTGCACGGTATCGACCTGCCAGGTCGCGCCGTTGCGGCCGGTCTTGGCGCGGCCCTCGATCACCCCGAGATAGCGGTCGCGCACCTCGACGGCGACCCCCCACCGGCGCAGTCCCTCGTGGGCCATCGGCAGTAGCTGGCGCAACACCAACTCGTCGGGTGTGACCTCGCCGAGCCCCGGCCAGTACAGCCGCGCGTCCATTCCGTGCTGGGCGGCGTCGCGGAAGTTGTGCTCGGCCGCGGCGAAGCTCAGCTTCGTCCACAGCGGCCGGTCCTCCTCGGACATCGTGCGCAGCACGCCGTAGTAGAACGCCGAATTGGCCAGCATGTCGATCACCGTCGGGCCCGCGGGCAGCACCCGGTTCTCCACCCGTAGGTGCGGTTTACCCTTCACCACGTCGTAGACCGGCCGGTTCCAGCGGTAGATGGTGCCGTTGTGCAGCCTCAGCTCCGACAGTTTCGGGGTGCGGCCCGCGGCGAGTTCGGCGACGGGATCCTCGTCGGAGACCTCCGGCAACAGCGACGGGAAGTAGCGGACGTTCTCCTCGAACAGGTCGAAGATCGAGGTGATCCACCGTTCGCCGAACCACACCCGCGGGCGCACCCCCTGGGTCTTGAGTTCGTCGGGCCGGGTGTCGGTGGCCTGGGTGAACAGTTCGATCCGGGTCTCGGCCCACAGTTGGTGGCCGAAGAAGTACGGCGAGTTCGCGCCCAGCGCCAGCTGCGGTCCGGCGATGACCTGCGCGGCGTTCCAGTTGCGCGCGAACTCGGCGGGGGAGACCTGCAGGTGCAGCTGCATGCTCGTACACGCCGACTCGGGGGCGATCGTCGCCGCCTGCATGCTCAGCCGTTCGGGGCCGGCGATGTCGATCAGGATGTCCTCACCGCGCGCGGTGAAGATCGAATCGTTGAGCGCCTGATATCGCGTGGACGCGCTCATCCAGTCGCTGGCGAGGTGTTCGGGCATCAGCGTCGGCAGGATGCCGATCATCACGATGTGAGCGCCGTCGGAGTCGGCCTTGCCCTCGGCCGCGTTGAGGCTCGCGCGCACCTCGGATTCCAGCTCCAGCGCTGCCCGGCCGGGCAGCGGCCGCGGCGGCACGTTGAATTCGATGTTGTAGGCGCCCAATTCGGTCTGATACGCCGGATCGGCGATCGAGGCGAGGACCTCGGAGTTGTTCATCGCCGGCTGGTAGTCGGCGTCGACGAGGTTGCACTCGATCTCCATGCCGGTGAGTGGACGCTCGAACTCGAAACTCGACTGCGCCAACATCGTCTCGAACACGTCGAGGCACAGCTGCACCTTGCGGCGGTACTCGCGTCGGTGTTCCCGGCTGAAGTCCGCCTGCTTCACTTCTTCGCCCACTCCGCTGATGCTAGTGACGAGTGCATGCATATCCGGCGGTAACGCGGGTAGCTGAGCGTCATGGACATCACCGTCACGTTCATCGGCAACGCCACGACTCTGATCACCGCCGATGGGATCACCCTGCTGACGGATCCGAACTTCCTGCACGCCGGTCAGCACGCCTACCTGGGCTACGGGTTGCTCTCGAAGCGGCTGCACGATCCGGCGCTCGGCATCGACCAGCTACCCCCGCTTGACGCGGTGCTGCTCTCGCACATGCACGGCGACCACTGGGACCGGGTGGCGCAGGACAACCTCGACCGTTCGCTGCCGGTGCTGACCACCCCGCACGCCGCCAAACGGCTCAAGCACCGCGGGTTCTCCCACTCCGTCGCCCTGGAGACCTGGCAGCAGCACACGATCAGTAAGGGCGGCACCACCGTCACGGTCACCGCGCTGCCCGGCAGGCACGCCCCCACCCCGATCAACCGGTTCCTGCCGCCGGTGATGGGGTCCATGGTCGAGGTGTCCGGCGCCGACGGTTCGGTCCGTCGGCTCTACATCTCCGGTGACACGCTGCTGATCGAGGAGCTCGACGAGATCCCGCGCCGGTTCCCCGACATCGACGCGGGTGTGCTGCACCTCGGCGGCACCCGGTTGCCGTTCGGCAGGCATCTACCAATCGGGTTGACCGTCACCATGGACGGCCGCCAGGGCGCGGGGGTGGCAGAACTGCTGAACCTGCCGAAGATCATCCCCGTGCACTTCAACGACTACGGGGTCTTCGCCTCCCCGCTGTCGGACTTCGTCACCGAGATGCGCAAGCGCGGACTGGCCGAGCGCGTCATCGAACTCGACCGCGGCGCCTCGGTCACCGTTTGAGGGCTTCGGCGGTGGGTACGGCGCCCGCATCGCCGACAAAGGAGTCCGATATGACCGATGTGTCCTCCCAGCCGCCCGACCCCGGTGACGATCGCGATGTGCTGACCGACCGGCAGGGCCATCCGATCTTCGACAACCAGAACCAGCGCAGCGTCGGGGCGCGTGGCCCGGCGACGATGGAGAACTACCACTTCCTGGAGAAGATGAGCCATTTCGACCGGGAACGCATCCCGGAGCGGGTGGTGCACGCCCGCGGCGCGGTGGCGTTCGGCTACTTCGAAGCCACCGGTAAATGGGGTGACGAGCCGATCGAGCGGTACACCCGCGCCAAGCTGTTCAACACCGCGGGCAAGCGGACGGATCTGGCGATCCGGTTGTCGACGGTGATCGGCGGGCGCGATTCGTCCGAGGTCGCCCGCGACCCGCGCGGGTTCGCGGTGAAGTTCTACACCGAGGACGGCAACTGGGATCTGGTCGGCAACAACCTGGCCGTCTTCTTCATCCGCGACGCCATCAAGTTCCCCGACGTCATCCACTCGCTCAAACCGGACCCGGTCACGTTTCATCAGGAGCCCGCGCGCATCTTCGACTTCATGTCGCAGACTCCCGAGGCGATGCACATGCTCGTCAACCTGTTCTCGCCGCGCGGCATCCCGGCCAACTACCGCACCATGCAGGGCTTCGGCGTCAACACCTACCGCTGGG
Organism: Mycobacterium sp. GA-2829; assembly: GCF_001499965.1. Classification (GTDB taxonomy): domain Bacteria; phylum Actinomycetota; class Actinomycetes; order Mycobacteriales; family Mycobacteriaceae; genus Mycobacterium. The sequence goes on along the minus strand of NZ_LQIT01000012.1, from coordinate 297,025 downwards.
TGAACGCCGACGGCCAGACCCACCTCGTGAAGTACCACTGGATGCCGAAGGTCGGCGTGAAGAGCTTGACCGAGGAGGACGCCGCCGCGATCCAGGCCACCGAACTCGGCAGCGCCACCAAGGATCTCTACGAGGCCATCGAACGCGGCGATTACCCCGAATGGGAACTGCTCGTGCAGATCATGAGCGATGACGAACATCCCGAACTCAACTGGGATCCGCTCGACGACACCAAGGTGTGGCCGGAGAACGAGTTTCCGCCCAAGCTGGTCGGACGAATGGTGTTGAACCGCAACGTCGACAACTTCTTCAACGACAACGAGCAACTGGCTCTGGGCACCGGTGTGCTGGTCGACGGGCTGGACTTCTCCGAGGACAAGATGCTGATCGGCCGCACCTTCTCCTACTCGGACACCCAGCGCTACCGGGTGGGGCCGAACTATCTGCAGTTGCCGGTCAACCAGCCGAAGAACGCTAAGGTCTCGACGAACCAGCAGGGCGGCCAGATGCAGTACGGCGTCGACAACAACGGCGCCAACCCGCACGTCAACTACGAGCCGTCGATCACCGGTGGCCTGCGGGAGGCCGCCGCCCCGACCGTCGACGAGTACGGGCCGGAGTTCAGCGGGCGCATCACCCGCAAACGGATACCGCGCACCAACGACTACGAGCAGGCCGGACAGCGATACCAGCTGATGGAGCAGTGGGAGAAGGACGACCTGGTCGAGAACTTCGTCACGAACATCTCCGAGGCGACCCGCGAGGTGCAGGAGCGGATGGTGTGGCACTTCCTGATGTGCGACGACGAACTGGGCCTGCGGGTCGGCGAGGGCCTCGGAATCTCACCGGATGACGTGCGGGAGCTGGAACCGCTGAAGTCACAGACCCTCTCCGACGAGGAGGAGCAGCGTCGCGCGAAGCTGGGTAAGAACGGACCCCGCGACGTCGACGGCCTGAAGATGACGCACTGCGTGCCGAACGAGCGCGTGGTCGTCGCCGGGTAGCGCTCAGAGCTCGGCGATGGGCCGGGGTCGCAGCAGCGCGGTGGCGACGATGCTGATCAGCGCGGTGGCCACCAGGTATGCGCACGCCAGCCACGGTGTGTTGCCCGCTGCGGCGATCAGCGCGGTGAGGATCAGCGGGGTGAGCCCCGACGAATACACACCCGAGAGTTGGTACACCGTCGACAGCCCGGTGTAGCGGATCGGCGTCGGGAACAGCGACGCGTACAGCGTGCCCTGGGCGCCGTAGAACCAGGCGTGGATGACGCCGAACACGATGATCATGCCGATCGTGTAGGCCACCATGCTGCCGGTGTTGAACAGCGCGAAGACCGGGAACACCGCGACCGCGTAGGCGGCGATACCGGAGCCGTAGACCACCTTGGCGCCGTACCGGTCGACCAGCATGCCCGAGACGGGCAGCAACACCGCCATCAGCAACGCTGAGGCCGTCACCACGATCAGCACCGGCACCTTCTCGAAGTGCAGCGTCGCCGTGGCATACGAGATCGCAAACACGCCCCAGGTGTTGAACGCCGCACCCTCGCCCCAGCGTGACAGCATGCCCAGCACCGTCGTCTTTAGCACCGGCGGTTTGAAGATCTCCTTGACCGGCACCGCGGCACGGTTGTCGTCGTCGCGGACCTTCTCGAAGGCCGGCGTCTCCTCCGCCTTCAGCCGCACCACCACGCCGAAGATCACCAGGATCACGCTGACCAGGAACGCGATGCGCCATCCGTAGGACAGGAACGCGTCGTCGGGCAGCACCACCTGCAGCAGCGCGAACACACCGGTGCCCAGCGCCAGGCCCAGCGCGAGCCCGATCTGCGGGACGCTGCCGGAGAAGCCGCGCCGCTTGGGTGAGCTGTGCTCGACGGCCAGCAGCACCGCGCCGGCCCATTCACCGCCCAGCGCGAAGCCCTGCGCCACCCGCAGCAACAGCAGCAGGACCGGGGCGAGCACGCCGATCTGCGCGGCCGTCGGCAGCACACCCATCAGCGCGGTCGCACCGCCCATCAGGAACATGGTCAGCGCCAGCGTGCGCTTGCGGCCGATCCGGTCGCCGATGTGCCCGAAGACGAATCCGCCGATCGGGCGCACCACGAAGCCGACCGCGAAGGTCGCGAACGACAGCATGGTCCCGACGAACGAGCTCTGGTCGGGGAAGAACGCCTGGTTGAACACCAGGCTCGCGGCGGTCGCGTAGAGGAAGAAGTCGTACCACTCGATCGTGGTGCCGACCAGGCTCGACAGCAGGGCGGTGCGTACCCGACGGTCGTCGGTGCCTGTGTCGTCGGCGATGGGCAGGTCGGCGATAGTCACGCTGGACCATTAGCCCGGGCTTCGCGCGTCCGCGCAAGAGTTGTGCGCGCCGTGATTATTAGTCGGGTTTCCGTGCGATCAGGATCTGCTCGCTGACCAGACCGCCCCGCAGCTCCACCTCGATCGCCGGGTCGGCGTGGCGGGCGAGTGCGCGCAGCGCCGACGGGCTGTAGCAGCGTAGCGAGCTGATCACCCCGTCGTGCACGAACGGGACGAACGGCGCGAGCGGCAGCATCGTCAGCAGGCGGACCAGATGCAGCGGCGCGGGCGGCCGGGGCAGGTCGATGATGAGCAATTTGTCGGCGACGCGGACGCCTTCGGCGATCGCGCCGGCGGCCTGCGCGGGGGACAGGTGGTGAAACGACAGCGCGAACACCGCGAGCGCGAAGGCCCGGTCCGGGGCGTCGATCGCGGTCGCGTCCATCACCTGCACACGGGCCCGCGGATGGCTGCCCAGGTCCGTGGCCGCCATCGCGGCCACCGACGTCGGGTCGAGGTCGGTGACGGTCACTTCCACGGTGGGGTGCTGATCGAGGAGCCGGCGCGACAGCCCGCCGTGGCCTGCGCCGAGTTCGAGGACCTTCGGGTCGGGCACGTCGGCGATCTCGGCGAGCGCGATCTCGGCGTACTTGTCGTGGTTGCCGAACAGCTCGCCGGTGCGCTCGAGGGCGCGCACCACGCTGCGCTTCACCCGATCGTCGACGTCATCGCGGTCGAGGTATTCGAGCCGGTCCGTCTCCAGCAGCCGGTCCAGACACGAGGCGCGCGGTCCGCCGCGGGGCATCCGGTCGATGTCGGCGATCTGCGTTGCCATGTGGTCCATGATGGACGACTGACACGCGTGAAGGACACGAAGGAGAAGTGTGGCCGAGTCCCGCCAGTTCGTCGCCGCCATCGATCAGGGCACCACCAGCACCCGGTGCATGATCTTCGACCACGACGGCGCCGAGGTCGGCCGCCATCAGCTCGAACACGAGCAGATCATGCCGCGCGCCGGGTGGGTCGAGCACAACCCCGTCGAGATCTGGGAGCGCACCGCATCGGTGATCCAGTCGGCGCTCAACCGGACCAATCTGTCGGCGAGCGATCTGTGCGCGCTGGGCATCACCAATCAGCGGGAGACCGCGCTGGTGTGGAACCGCCGCACCGGGCGCCCGTATTACAACGCCATCGTGTGGCAGGACACCCGCACCGACCGCATCGCCACCGCCCTGGATCGCGACGGCCGCGGTGACGTGATCCGGCGCAAGGCCGGCCTGCCGCCCGCGACGTATTTCTCCGCGGGCAAAGTGCAGTGGATCCTCGACAACGTCGACGGGGTGCGCGAGGCCGCCGAGAAGGGTGACGCGATCTTCGGCACCGCTGACAGCTGGGTGCTGTGGAATCTGACCGGCGGGCCGCGCGGTGGAGTACACGTCACCGACGTCACCAACGCCAGCCGCACGATGCTGATGGATCTGGAGACCCTCGACTGGGACGACGAGTTGTTGTCGTTCTTCGGGATTCCCCGTCAGATGCTGCCCGAGATCAAACCGTCGTCGTGTCCGGACTGCCACGGCGTCACCCGCGAGGACGGCCCACTCGGCGGCGAAGTGCCGATCACGGGCATCCTCGGGGACCAGCAGGCCGCGATGGTCGGACAGGTGTGCCTGTCGGCGGGCGAGGCCAAGAACACTTACGGCACAGGCAATTTCCTGCTGCTCAACACCGGCGAGAAGATCGTCCGCTCGGACAACGGGCTGCTCACCACGGTCTGCTACCAGTTCGGTGATGCGAAACCCGTGTACGCCCTGGAGGGTTCGATCGCGGTGACCGGGTCGGCCGTGCAGTGGCTGCGCGATCAGCTCGGCATCATCAGCGGCGCCTCCCAGAGTGAGGCGCTGGCGCGGCAGGTCGACGACAACGGCGGGGTGTACTTCGTGCCCGCGTTCTCCGGTCTCTTTGCGCCGTACTGGCGTTCGGATGCCCGCGGCGCGATCGTCGGGCTGTCCCGGTACAACACCAACGCCCACGTCGCCCGCGCGACGCTGGAGGCGATCTGCTACCAGAGCCGCGATGTCGTCGACGCGATGGAGGCCGACTCCGGTGTGCACCTCGAGGTGCTCAAGGTCGACGGCGGCATCACCGCCAACGACCTGTGCATGCAGATCCAGGCCGACGTGCTCGGTGTCGACGTCGTGCGTCCCGTGGTCGCCGAAACCACTGCGCTCGGAGCGGGTTACGCGGCCGGGTTGGCGGTCGGGTTCTGGGACGGCGCCGACGATCTGCGCAGCAACTGGCAGGAGGACAAGCGCTGGAGCCCGGCATGGAACGACGACCAGCGCGCCGAGGGGTACGCCGGATGGCAGAAGGCCGTCCAACGCACCCTCGACTGGGTCGACGTGGAGTGAACCGCTAAGCGGCCGAGTTCAATTCGGTGACGACGTCGGCGGGCAGCGTGATGTCGCGCACCGCGAGGTTCTCCTCGAGGTGGGCGACCGAGGACGTGCCCGGGATCAGCAGCACGTTGGGGGCGACGGTCAGGGTCCACGCCGACACGATCTGCGCCGGGGTGCGGCCCTGCCGGTGCGCCTCCCGGGTGACGACGGGATGGCCGAGCACCGGGTTGTCAGCCGAGAAGCCCGAACCGAGCGGGAAGAACGGCACGAACGCGATGCCGTGTTCGGTGGTCGCGTCGAGCAGGGGCTCTGCGGTGCGGTCCAGCAGGTTGTAGGCGTTCTGCACGCACACGATCTCGGTGTGCTGCAACGCGACTCGCAGATGCTCGAGCGAGACATTCGACAGCCCGATCCCGTCGATCAAACCCTCGTCGCGGGCCTTGGTCATCACGGTGAGCTGACGGTCGAACAGCTCGCGGTCCTCGATGTGGGTCGGTGCGTCGCCGCCGTCGCGGGCGAACAGCCGCAGATTGACCGCGGCCAACCGGTCGGTGCCGAGGGTTTCGAGGTTCTGCTCGATCTGCCTGCGGAGGCCGTCGGGCTCCTGGGCGGGCAGCCACTCGCCCCGTTCACCGCGCCTGCCACCGACTTTCGAGACCAGCGCGAGGTTCTCGGGATAGGGGTGCAGCGCCTCCCGAATCAGCTGATTGGCCACCGTGGGCCCGTAGATCTCCGCGGTGTCGATGTGGTCGACGCCGAGTTCGACCGCCCGGCGCAGCACCGCGAGTGCCTGATCGTGGTCGCGGGGCGGGCCGAACACCCCGGGTCCGGGCAGTTGCATCGCACCGAAACCGATGCGATGGACGGTGTGGGATCCGAGCGGGAAGGTCTGCATACTCTCTTCTTCTGTCGATTTCGGTGTCGTTCGTGGCGTCCAGCGCAACCAACGACACCGAAATCGCGGCTATTCCTCGCCGAGGACGCCGTAGATCTCGCGGCGGGCGTTGTTGACGATGTCGAGGATGCGTGCGCGCTGCTCGTCGTTCGCCGCGTACGCCGACTGCGCGACGGCGCCCATCAGCTGGCCGACCGCGGTGCGCAGGTTGGCGTGGTCGGGGCCGGCGTCGTCGGTGATCTGTTCCCACGGTGGGGTCTCGACCTTGTCCGCGGCCGCCCGGCCGTCGTCAGTGAGCTCGAAGAGCTTCTTGCTGCCTTCGGTCTCGGTGCCGACGATCAGGCCCTCGTCGACGAGCAGCTGCAGGGTCGGGTAGACCGAGCCGGGGCTGGGTTTCCAGAGGCCGTTGCTGCGTTCGGCGATCTGCTGGATCATCTCGTAGCCGTGCATGGGCCGTACGGCGAGCAGGGCGAGGATCGCGACACGTACGTCGCCGCGGCGGCCGCGTCCACGGCCACCGCCGCGGGGTCCGCGCGGGCCGGGGCCGAAGCCGAATCCGCCGCGTGGATCGAAGCCGAACTCGAAACCGGGGCCGCGGCCGGGGTGGCGGCCGAAGCCGGGACCGACCTCGACGCCGTGCTCGCCGACGTGGGCTCGGACGTGGTCGCGGAAGGCGCGACGGGCCTGCCGGCGATCGTGCGGGCCGAAACCGAATCCGAAGGGACCGGGTGGGGGGAAGGGGTTGCTCATGAGGGAAGTCCTTTGGTGTGCGGGAAGCACGGACTGCGCTTCCGATACGTTGACGATATATCGGAAGCTATCGCGATGCAACGGTCAATCGCGCTGTGAGTCGATTGCGGCAGTCAGTCCGTCGGCCCACTCCGCCTCCATCGCGGCGAGTCGGAGCCCGTATTCCAGTGCGGCGCGGCCGTAGAAGGCGGCAGCATCGTCGTCCCAGCGCAGTGAATCGCGCAGCGCCTCGAGCCGTGCGAGTTCTGTCCGGGCATGCTCGGCGAACCCCGTTGCGTACTTGCGGGCTGCCGCCGGAGAGAGTTCACCGAGTAGGAACACCCGCAACAGATCGGGCCTGCGTAACGGCGGGTCGTCAGTGGAGTCGGTGATCCAACGCCTGAGTTCGGCGCGGCCCTCGGGGGTCACCCGGTACTCCTTGCGGCCACGGGGACCGACGTCGGTGACCTCGATCAGCCCGGCGTCGGCCAGCCGGTTCAGTTCGCCGTAGAGCTGGCTCTGGGTGGCCGGCCATACGTTGGCCATCGACTTCTCGAAGCGCTTGAGCAGGTCGTACCCGCTGCCGGGATGCTGGGCGAGAAGGCCGAGGGTGGCGAATCGGAGGCTCACCACGAAAGCGTACGGTCCGACATTCCATGGGTGGAATGTCGGACCGCACGTGTGTCGCGTCGTCTAGTTGGACACCAGCGTGGCTCCCTCGGCGACGCGCAGGGCCGTCATCCGCCACGGGCCGCGGGTCGCCAGCCCGTAGTAGATGGCGAACGCCACCCCGCAACCGATGAACCAGCTGTACTGCGCAGCGCCGGCCATGCCGAAGACGACGCCGCCGAGCAGCACCGGGGCCATGGCCAGAACCGCGCCCACCAACGTGGCGGTCACGGCGGCCGGGTTGTAACCCTTCTTGTACCAGTAGTTCCCGGTATCGGTCATGGTGAACAGGTCGTCGACGACGATCTTCTGCTTGCGCACGAGATAGAAGTCGGCGATCAGCACACCGAACAGCGGGCCGATGAACGCGCCGAGCGTCTCGAGCGTGTAGTGGATGACCTCCGGGTTGCTGTAGAGGTTCCACGGAGTGAGCAGCACCGAACCGACCGCGGCGATCATGCCGCCCATCCGCCAGCTGATGCGCTGCGGGCTGACGTTGGAGAAGTCGAATGCGGGGCTGATGAAGTTGGCGACGATGTTGATCCCGATGGTGGCGATCGTGAACGTCAGGGCGCCGAAGATGATCGCGGTCACGTTGTCGATGCGGGCGACGGTCTCGACCGGATCGGTCAGCAGTTCGCCGAACACCGGCACCGTCGCCGCAGCGGTGATGACGACGAGGAGTGAGAACATCAGGAAGTTGACCGGCAGGCCGAGGAAGTTGCCCTTCTTGACCGCCTCGAAGCTGCGGCCGTAGCGGGCGAAGTCACCGAAGTTCAGCATGGGCCCGGAGAAGTACGACACCACCAACGCGATCGCGCCGAGCATGACCACCAGGGTGTTGCCCTGCTTCTCCCCGCCGAGGGTCAGGCTCACGTGCCAGCCCGACTTCCACAGCAGGTAGCCGCAGAGGATGAACATCACGACATAGACGGCGGGGCCGCAGAAGTCGATGAACTTGCGGATCGACTCCATTCCGCGCCAGAACACGCAGGCCTGCAACACCCACAGCAGCATGAAGCTGCACCAGCCGAGCAGGGACAGGCCGGTGAAGCCGAACTGGTCGACGTCGGCGTACGGCGCGAGCCCCGGGAACAGCTTGAGCAGCACGATGTCGAGCGCTGCCGAGGCCAGGTAGGTCTGGATGCCGTACCAGGCCACGGCGATGAGACCGCGGATGATGGCCGGGATGTTGGCGCCCAGGACGCCGAAGGAGCTGCGGCACACCACCGGATACGGAACCCCGGCCTGCTGGCTGGGTTTGGCGACCAGGTTGCAGAACACGTTGACGATCACGATGCCGACGAGCAGCGCGATCAGCACCTGCCAACTGGCCAGACCGAGCGCGAACAGGCTGCCCGCGGTGACGTAACCGCCGACGCTGTGCACGTCGGACATCCAGAACGCGAAGATGTTGTACGACGACCACGTCTGCTTGCCCAGCGGCGCGAGGTCCTCGTTGGTCAGCCGCGGGTCGTAGTGCTCCTTGATCACCCCGCTGCCGACGGGATGCCCTGCGGCTTCGACGATGTCGCCCGCGCCGACGACGGCGCTCGGCGGGAGGTCACGAGTTTCTGTCATGGTGCGTTCCTGTCCATCGGGATGAACGGAACGTAGCGTCGATGTGTTTCACCGTCGTTGCGCCGCAAATATATTTGGGCGCCTTCGGCAACATGGCCGACTCATTGGCGTGCGGTCAGCCGCGCGACACCAATCCGGTGTCGGGCGGAAGGGTCGCGACCACGGAGTTGAGCCGTCGGTGGTGTTCCCGGCTCGTGTCGAGCAGCGCATCGACGTCGCGGTCGAGAAAGGCTTCGAGCATGTGGCCGTGGTCGGTGTGCAGCGCTGCCCGTTCGGCGGGTTCGACGTGCACCATCAGTTGCACGGGTTCGGTGACGTTCCAAGCGGATTCCAGCATGTGCACCAGTCGCAGCATCCCCGACGGACGCGCCATGCCGATGTGGAAATGCCGGCTCTGGCGGTGGTAGGCGTGCCGGTCGTCCTCCAGAACGGCGCGCTGCAGCAGGCGGTGCGCTGCGGCCACCGCGGTGCGATCTGTCTCCGAGGCGTTGGCGACGGCCGCGGCGAGCGCCGCCGACTCGAGCGTCTCGCGGACGATGTACATCTCGGCGAGTTCGGTGGCGGTCAGCAGCGCGACGCTGTAGCCGACGTTGGGTTGGTGCGCGACGAGGCCCTCGGCGACGAGCGTCTTGAGGCTCTCGCGCACCGGGATGGCGCTGACGCCGAGCACCTCGGCGACCTCGTTGACCGGGATGGGCGATCCGGGTGGTGCGCCCCCGTCGAGGATGACGCGGCGCAACTCGTCGACCACGGCGCGACGCGACTCCGGGGATCGATTGGCCGCCAGGTTCGTCAACAGGGCGGAGCGTCGACGACCGGGCATGGTGGACATCTTCCTCCGCCAGGCCGCCGGGCGCCGCCTCGAACACATTCCACTATTGACATGTCATATTAGGAGTGTCAGTCTGGTGGCAGACTTTCCCCGCGACCTCGAGGAGTCCGACATGACCGACACCACCGACACGTCCACGCTGTTCGGCGAGGAGCAGTTCTTCAAACGCGGCAACTACGCACCCGTCGCCGACGAACTCACCGCCTTCGACCTGCCCGTCGAAGGGCAGATCCCGGCGGATCTGCAGGGCTGGTACCTGCGCAACGGCCCCAACCCGCGCGCGGAGACCGCACACTGGTTCACCGGCGACGGGATGATCCACGGCGTGCGCATCGAGAACGGTCGCGCCGCCTGGTACCGCAACCGGTGGGTGCGCACGGAGAGCTTCATCGAACCGTTCCCGCTCTACCGCAATGACGGCACGCGCGACCTGCGCGCGAGCGTCGCCAACACACACGTCGTCAGCCACGCCGGTAGGACGCTGGCCCTCGTCGAATCCTCGCTGCCGTACGAGATCACCAACGAACTGGAGACTGTCGGGGTCTACGACTTCGGCGGGCTGCTCAACGATTCGATGACCGCCCACCCGAAGATCTGCCCCACCACCGGGGAGCTGCACTTCTTCGGCTACGGCAACATCTTCGAACCGCACGTCACCTACCACCGCGCCGACGCCGACGGGAACCTGACCGTCAACCGACCACTCGACGTCAAGGCGCTGACGATGATGCACGACTTCGCGATGACCAGCGGGCACGTCGTGTTCCTCGACCTGCCGATCGTGTTCAACATGGACATCGCGCTGCAGGGCAAGGGCGATATGCCCTACCGATGGGACGACACCTACGGCGCCCGCCTCGGGGTGCTGCGCCGCGACGACCCGTTCGGCGAGGTGCGGTGGTTCGAGATCGACCCGTGCTACATCTTCCACGTCGCCAATGCCTACGAAACCGGCACCACGCTGGTGGTTCAAGCTGTCCGGTACCCCGAACTCTGGCGCGGCACAGGCGGATTCGACACCGACGGTGTGCTGTGGAGCTGGTCGGTCGACCTGACGACGGGGGTGGTGCGCGAAGGGCCGCTCGACGACCGACCGGTGGAGTTCCCCCGCATCGACGACCGGCTGGCGGGGCTGCCTGCGCGGTACGCGGTGTCGGTGGGCGACCACAAGCTGGTCCGGTACGACCTGAGCACCGGCGCCGCCGAGGAACACCCGTTCGGTACCGCCGACGCGCCGGGCGGACCGGGAGAGGCGGTGTTCGTCCCCGCAGCATCGGGTCCGGCCGACGAGCGCAACGGCTGGTATCTGGCCTACGTCTACGACGCCGAACGTGACGGCAGCGATCTGGTGATCCTCGACGCCGCCGACTTCACCGCGCCGCCGGTCGCGAAGATCGCGATGCCGCAACGGGTTCCGTACGGCTTCCACGGCAACTGGATCGAGGGGTAGGGCCTCAGCCCGGCGGGGTGAAACCCGAATCCCGCGGCGGCGCCGCCGCATACGACGGCGTCGCCGGCGGCGGGCCGGGTGTGTGGGTGGGCACCAGCCGCGCCAGTTCGCGCCGGTGGCGTTCGGCCAGCACCGCGGCCAGCACGTACTGCGGCGGTGTGCCGGGCGGCGGGGGCGGCGAGATGCGCGAGACCACCTCACCGGCGATGCGGTAGCCCATCTGGTCGCGCAGCCGCGGGTCGAGTTGGTCTGCGCGCGCGAGGAATTGGCGGGCGAGTTCGGCCTGCTCGGCGTTGAGCGCCGACAGTTCCAGCGACGCCGCCCACCACGCCAACGGCGGCGGCATGATCGGCGGTGCGCTGAGCCGCGGCGCGCGTTCGCTGATCACCACCGTGCCCGCGAAGATGTCGCCGATCCGCTTGCCCTTCGCAGACAGCAGGCTGCACACCGCGGCGGGCCCGCCCGCCAGCATCCACAATTCGATGAAACCGGCGAGCGCGCGAAACAGGGCCTGGCGGAACCGTTCCGGGCCACCGTCCTCGCTGACCACCCGCAGTCCCAGCGCCATCTTGCCCAGCGTCCGGCCCCTGGTCGCGGTCTCGAACACCAGCGGATACCCGACCAGCGTGAGCACGGTGAAGATGATCAGCACCGCGGCCGACAGCGCGGTGTCGAAGTCGGCCAGCGTGAGCGCCCACAGCACGACGCCCAGCACGTACAGGATCAGGATGACCAGGATGTCGATCATCGCCGACAGCGCGCGGATCGGCAGCTGGGCGATCTGCACGTCGAGTACCACGGCATCGCCGGTCACCACCGGTTCGGGCTGGGAGACCATACGGCCACGCTACTAGGCTGGCCGGCGTGGATGTCGACGCGTTCGTGCTGGCCCACCGTCCCACCTGGGAGCGTTTGGAGGACCTCGTCAAGCGGCGCCGCCGACTGACCGGAGCGGAGGTCGACGAACTCGTCGACCTCTATCAGCGGGTGTCGACGCACCTGTCGATGGTGCGGTCGGCGTCCACCGATTCGGTGCTCGTCGGACGGCTCTCCTCCCTGGTGGCGCGGGCCAGGGCCGCGGTGACCGGCGCGCACGCGCCGCTGTGGCGGGAGTTCCTGCGGTTCTGGACCGTGTCGTTCCCGGTCGTCGCCTACCGCGCGTGGCGGTGGTGGCTCGGCTCGGCCGTGGCGTTCTTCGCCGTCGCCGCGCTCATCGGGTTCTGGGTGGCGGGCAGCCCCGAGGTGCAGTCGGCGGTCGGCACGCCCAGCGACATCGACCAACTCGTCAACAACGACTTCGCCTCCTACTACAGCGAGAACCCCGCGGGCTCGTTCGCGCTGCGAGTGTGGGTGAACAACGCCTGGGTGGCCGCGCAGTGCATCGGGTTCTCGATCCTGCTCGGCCTGCCGATCCCGTACATCTTGTTCCAGAACGCCGCCAACCTCGGCCTCGTCGGCGGCCTGATGTTCGACGCGGGCAAGGGCGACATCTTCCTGGGCCTGCTGACCCCGCACGGGCTGCTCGAGCTGACCGCGGTGTTCCTTGCCGCGGCGGCCGGCATGCGGCTGGGCTGGATGGTCATCGCCCCCGGCCACCGGCCGCGGAGCCAGGTGCTCGCCGAACAGGGCAGAGCGGTGGTGGCCGTCGCCGCCGGGCTGGTGGTGATGCTGCTGGTGTCCGGGCTGATCGAGGGGTTGGTGACGCCGTCCCCGCTGCCGACATTCGCCCGGATAGGGATCGGCGTTCTCGCCGAGGTCGCGTTCCTCGGCTACATCGTGTACTTCGGGCGCAGAGCCGAGCGGGCCGACGAGTCCGGCGACATCGAGGACGCGCCGGACGTGGTGCCGACCGGCTGATCACATCCGGCCGGTGGCCTTGAGCTGCAGATAGCGGTCGGCCAACGCCGGAGCCAACTCCTCGGGTGGTGCGTCGACCACATCGACACCGGCCTGGCGCAGTGCCGCGGCGATGCGGTGCCGGTCGCCGCGGGAGCGTTCGGCGGCCGCGGCGTCGTATACGGCGGCGGCGTCGTCGCGACCGGCCGCGAGCGTGTCCACCCGGGGATCGGCGACCGCGGCGATCAGGACGTGGTGGCGGGCGGCCAGGCGGGGCAGCACCTCCATCAACCCCTCTTCCAGCGCAGAGGCGTTGAGGTCGGTCAGCAACACCACGAGCGCGCGGCGCCGCACCCGCCGCTGGACCGCCGACACCATCGCGGCGGGATCGGATTCGACGAGCGCGGGTTGCAGCGGCGCCATCGCGGAGACCAACTGGGCCAGCAGTTCGGTGCGCGAGGCGTTGAACACCCCGGTGCGGGTCACCCGGTCGTGGGCGAGGAAGTCGACGTGGTCGCCGGCGCGGGCGGCGAGTGCGGCCAGCAGCAGCGCGGCGTCCATCGACCAGTCCAGCCGGGGCCACCCGCCGGGATCCGAAGCGGTGGGGTCGACCCCGACACGTCCGGCCGAGGTGCGGCCGGTGTCGAGGACGATCACGATGCGCTGATCGCGCTCGGGACGCCAGGTGCGCACCACGACGTCCGAGCGGCGGGCGGTGGCGCGCCAGTCGATCGAGCGGACGTCGTCGCCGACGACGTACTCCCGCAGGGAGTCGAATTCGGTGCCCTGACCGCGGATCAGCGCGGGGGTGGACCCGTCGAGTTCGCGCAACCGGGCCAGCCGCGACGGTAAGTGCTTGCGGGACAGGAACGGTGGCAGCACCCGGATCGTGCCGTCGATTCGGTGCGACGCCTGTCTACCCGCCAGGCCGAGGGGGCCGATCGAGCGCGCGGTGACCAGGGCCGACCGTAGATCGCCGCGCCGCGTCGGGCGCAGCGTGGTGCGCAGCGTGATGCGTTGTCCGGCGGGCAGATTCACGTCGTGGTGGCGTGGCAGGCCGTGCGCGCTGGGCGGCCAGGCGTCGCGGACCGCACCGCGGAACCGTCGTCGCCCCGGATTGTGCACGGTCAGCGCCGATTCCACCGCCTGCCCGAGCCGGGCGGCGGTGTCCCCGCCGCGCGTCACCGCCAGCCCGCGGGGTCCGGCCGCCAGCGCGACGTCGACGACGACGGCGACCGCGAGCACCGCGGCCAGCACCGCGAACGCCACCGCAGGTGCGGGCGCCAGCGCGATCGGCACCACGCACAACAGCGCGATCAGCGCCGCCCGCCCGGTGAGGACCACTAGCGGGGCACCGCCACCGCCGCGAGGATGCCGTCGAGCACACCGTCGGGGGTGGCGCCCTCCAGCTCGGCCTCCGGACGCAGCGCGATGCGGTGCCGCAGGGTGGGCCGGGCCATCGCCTTGACGTCGTCGGGGGTGACGTAGTTGCGCCCGGACAGCCACGCCCACGATCTCGACGTGGCCAGCAGTGCGGTCGCCCCGCGCGGGGAGACGCCCAGCTGCAGCGACGGCGACTGCCGGGTGGCCCCCGCGATGTCGACGATGTAGCCGAGCACTTCGTCGGCGACGTGCACCTGCCGGACCGCTTCGCGGCCCGCGGCCAGATCGGCCGGACCGGCCACCGGGCGCACCGCCGACAGGTCGCGGGGATCGAATCCGCGGGCGTGCCGGTCGAGGATCGCGATCTCCTGATCGCGCGGCGGCAGCGGCACGTTGAGTTTCAGCAGGAACCGGTCCAGCTGCGCTTCGGGGAGCTGGTAGGTGCCCTCGTACTCGATCGGGTTCTGGGTGGCGGCGACGATGAACGGGTCGGGTAGTGCGCGGGCGTCGCCCTCGACGCTGACCTGCCGTTCCTCCATCGCCTCGAGCAGCGCTGCCTGCGTCTTCGGCGGGGTGCGGTTGATCTCGTCGGCCAGCAGCAGGTTCGTGAACACCGGCCCGGCGCGGAACTCGAACTCGGCGGTGCGTGCGTCGTACACCAGCGAACCCGTGACGTCGCCGGGCATCAGGTCGGGGGTGAACTGCACCCGCTTGAACTCCAGCTGCAGAGTGGCGGCCAGCGTGCGGACCAGCAGCGTCTTCGCCACGCCGGGAACACCTTCGAGCAGCACGTGCCCGCGGCACAGCAGCGCGATCACCAGCCCGCTGACCACGGCGTCCTGGCCGACGACCGCCTTGCCGATCTCCTGCCGCAGGTCCAGCAGAGCCTGGCGCGCGGAATCGGCCTGCGTTGATGGCTGTGTCACGAGTGGGTGACCTGCCTTTCGATGTCGTCGAGTTGATGGGCGATGGTGACCAGGTCGGCGTCGGTCGCCGGGGGAGGTCCGAAGAGGATCTGCGCGACGGTGTCGGCGTGGGTGCCGGTCCGCTGGGCGACGGCGTGCACCACCGCGGCCTCCCGTGCGTCGACGCCGAGACCGAGCCGGGGCAGCAGGCGGGCCCGGGTGCTCGTGCGCAGCGCGTCGGCCGCGCGGTCGCGGGCCCGGCGCGACCGGTACAGCCTGCCGCGGCCCTCGACCGTCTCGGATGCCCGGATGACCACCGGAAGTTGTTCGGCGACAAGCGGTCCCAACCTGCGGCCCTGCCAGACCGCGAGGAGGACCACCGCGAGGGCGAGTTGCAGGACGATCCAGGCGACCTGATCGGGGATGAGGCTGCCCAGACTCGCGTCGCCGCCTTCGCCTTCCCGTTCCCGGGGCAGGAACCACACCACGCGTGGGGCGCTACCCGCCAGGTTCATCGCGAGCGCGGCGTTGCCGTACTCGAGTAATTGGCCGTTGGTCATGAAACCGGCGGCGCCGACGACGGTGACCGTGCGCCCGGCGTCGGTATAGCGGACGAGTGCGCCGTCGTAGCAGCGGGTCAGGCGGACGTCCGGGGAGGCGGCGCGGAAGCTCTCGACGAGCCCCAGTTGCGCGTCGCCGGCGCGGTTCGCCTCCGGCAGATCGCAATCCGGGGTGACGGTGAACGAACTGACCCCGTCGGTGCGCACCCCGGGCGCCAGTGCTTCGCGCGCCCGTGACACGGGTTCCACCAGCAGGCGGTCGCCGGGGAGGTCGGCCAGGCGACGCAACTGGTCCTCGTCGGTCAGGCGGCGGGTGTCGGTGTACACGATCAGGGTGTCGTCGCGGGCGGCCCGTTCGACCTCGGCGCTGCTGCCCGCCTCCACGACCTCGACACCGTGATCGCGCAGCAGGGTGACCAGTGCGCGCGCCCCGTCGGGGGACGTGGACTGCGGGTCCATCGGGGTGCCCGGCCGGGGTGCGGTGAGCACGGTGCCGATCGTGGCGACGGCGACGACGACGAACAGCGTGAGGAACACCCAGCGGCCGGTGCGCCAGCGTTGGCGCAGGGTCGGCCCGACCGCGGTCGTCGGCGCGCTCATCGCACCTCCGCCCAACCGCTTTCGCCGTACGCCGCTGCGGCCGGTCGACCCGCGCCGGGGCCCGCCCTGCGGACGTGGTCGTCGAGTGCGGCGACGGCGCGGTATTCGGCTTCGGTGCCCGGCAGGTCACCGTAGGTGACGTCATTGAACGTCGTTGCCGCCGTGCGGAATTCGCCGGTCAACTCGGGGAGCTCGCGTCCGGCGTCGGCGGCCAACTCGGTGGCGGTGCGGCCGGGCACCACCGGCAGGACCGCGTTCTCCTCCAATTGGCGTGCCACCGCGCGTAACCGGTGCCGGATCGCCAGCGCCCACTGTCCGGCCGCGGCGTACTGCTCGGCGGTACCGCGGTGCTCGGCCGCCCGCAGGTCGTGCCCGCCGTAGAGCGACTGTGCACTCCGGTCGGTGCGCATGGTCCTGCGGGCGATGCGCACGGCCACCACCACCGCGATCACCACGAGCAGGGTCAGCACGGCGATCGTCAACCAACCGCCCGGCACACCGGCCCCGCCCTGCGCGATCCGGTAGACCAGGTCGTCGAGCCATTCCGAGAGCCGGTCGGTCAGTGAGGCTTTCGGGTAGATCGGCTTGTCGAGTTCGCGCTGGGCGGCCTCGTGGGCGGCGTCCCGATCGATGTCTACCGTCGGCACGTCACGGGTGGCGGATCAGCCACAGGTGGTCGGTGGAGTGAGCGGGGACGCCGGGGCCCGCCGCGGCGCCGGTGCGCAGCACCAGATCGAACGCCTCGGCCCTGATCCTGCGGTCGGTGTAGAGCAGGACGACCACGCCCGCGCTGAACGGCGCGGTGAGGATCTGGCCGATCGCCCCGCCGACGGCGATGAGTACGAGGCCTGCCACCGCGGCGCCCCCGGAATTCGCCGCCGAGGAAAGCAGTCCGCCGCCGAAGCTGAACGGCACGCCGACCGCACCCGCGATGACCGCTGCGGCGAGCGCGGCCAGGAGCCAGATGCCCAACACCCGCCAGAAGTCCTTCTTGACCAGCGTGAACGACCGACGCGCCGCGTCCACGATGCCGAGGCGTTCCAGCACGATCAGCGCGGGCGCGAACAGCAGCGACGTCGCGACGAAGGAGACCAGCGCGACCGCCCCGATGACCAGCGGCGCCCCGACCAGGAACGCCGCGACACCGCCGCCGATCGCGTTGACCGCCACGATGGCCACCACCACGATCGCGATGACGAGGATGACCGCGAGCGTCTCCAGGAGGGTGAAGCCGAGCAGCGCGAGCACCCTGCTCTTCACCCGCTGCCACGCCTCACCGATGGTGATGTCCGCGCCGAACACCGCACGGCCGACGATGACGGTCAACATACCGCTGAGCACCACCGACGCCACCGCGGTGGTGATCGAGCCGGCCAGCGACGATCCGGAAAGCACCGCGATGTCACCGACGCTCGCCGACTCACCCTGCAAAGTGGGATCGATCTCGCCGGTGGCGATCAACGGTCCGAAGATCTGCAGGATCAGCGAGATCACCTGGGCGACGACCACCACGATGGCGGTCAGCCCGAGGGTGGCCTTGGGGTTGCGCCTGATGTAGTTGACCGCACCATTGAAGATGTCCGAAAGTGCCAGCGGCCGTAGCGGGATGACCCCCGGCTTGAGTACGCCACCCCCGTGCTGGAAGCCGGGTTGGAATCCCGGCTGGAATCCCGGTGGCGGGTATCCCGGCGGAGCGTACCCGGGTGGGCCGTAGCCGGGTGGCGGATAACCCGGCGGTGGATAACCGGGTGGGGGATAGCCCTGCGGGTAGCCGGGCGTCGGGTAGCCCGGACCGGGCCAACCGGCGTCGTTGCTCATGGCCACCATCCTGTCGATCACCGCGCCGATCGGCAACGTGCCGCGCAGGGTGGCGGGGGTACGTTCGGTGTCATGGCGGAACTCAAAGCTCGGCTGCGCGCGGACCTCACGGCGGCGATGAAGGCTCAGGACAAACTCCGCACGGCCACCCTGCGGTTACTGCTGGCGGCCATCCAGACCGAAGAGGTCTCCGGTAAGCAGGCCCGCGATCTCAGCGACGACGAGGTGCTCAAAGTCCTCGCGCGCGAATCCCGTAAGCGCGGTGAGGCGGCCGAGGTCTACACCCAGAACGGGCGCGGCGAACTGGCCGCCAACGAACACGCCGAGGCGCGCATCATCGACGAATACCTGCCGACACCGCTGACCGAGGCCGAACTCGCCGACGTCGTCGACACCGCGATGGCCCAGGTCGCCGAGGAACTCGGGGAGCGTCCCTCGATGAAGCAGATGGGCCAGGTGATGAAGGCCGCCACCGCGATCGCCGCGGGCAAGGCCGACGGTGCCCGGCTGTCCGCCGCGGTCAAGGCGCGCCTCTAGAACGGCTGCGGCACAGCCCATCTGGTCGCCGTCGTTTGCACCCCTCCGTCACCGGCTATCCGGACGCCATGACGCGCTTTGGCTACACCCTGATGACCGAGCAGAGCGGACCCAAGGATCTGGTTCGCTACGCCGCCGCGGCGGAGAGCGCGGGTTTCGACTTCGAGGTCTCCAGCGACCACTACTCGCCGTGGCTCGCCGCCCAGGGGCACGCACCCAACGCCTGGACCACCCTGGGCGCCGTCGCCCATGTCACCGAACGGGTCGAACTGTTCACCTACGTGACGTGCCCGACGATGCGGTACCACCCCGCGATCGTCGCCCAGCAGGCCGCGACGCTGCAGATCCTCGCCGACGGCCGCTTCACCCTCGGCCTCGGCACGGGGGAGAACCTCAACGAACACGTCGTCGGCAAGGGCTGGCCGACCATCGCCCGGCGGCAGGACATGCTGCGCGAGGCCATCCAGATCATCCGCGAACTGTTCACCGGCGAGGTGGTGGACTGGCGCGGCGAGTACTTCGAGATCGACTCGGCCCGCCTGTGGGATCTGCCCGAGACGCCCGTCGCGATCGCGGCCGCGGTGTCCGGCGAGCGGTCGGTCGACGCGTTCGCCCAACTGGCCGACCACCTGATCGCCGTCCAACCGGACAAGGAGCTCGTCGACGCATGGCATGACGCGCGCCGCGCCACCGGCCTGCCCGGGCACGTGCGGGTCATCGGTCAGATCCCGATCTGCTGGGACCCCGACAAGGACGCGGCGATCGCCCGCGCCCACGACCAGTTCCGGTGGTTCGCCGGCGGTTGGGCCGTCAACGCCGACCTGCCGACCACGGCCGGGTTCGCCGGTGCGACGCAGTTCGTCCGGCCCGAGGACACCGCCGACTCGATCCCGTGCGGACCCGACCTCGACGAGATCGTGGAATCCGTCAGCGAGTACTGGAAGGCCGGGTTCACCGACATCGCGCTGGTGCAGGTGGGCGACGAGGGCCAGGACCGCTTCCTGGCCGAGGCGGCGGCCCCGCTGCTCGAGAAGTTGCGCAGCGCCGCCGGTTAGACCGATGGTCGTGCGGGTAGTCCGCGCGCTGACGGGAAGGAGGGCCGCCGTGCCCCGTGGAGAAGGCATCTACGACGAGGAACACTCCGAGGAACCCAAGGGCGGCAGGCCCGGACCCAAGGACGAAGGGCGCGAGGGCGGTATGGCGTCCCGCGAGGTCGCCCCGGAGATCACCACATCCGACGACACCGAGGAGTCGCCGGATTAGTCGGCGTCGCGGCCCTCGCGGCTGCGGCGGTAGGCGGCCCGGCGGAAATCGGTCAACCAGCCGGGCGCCAGTGACACCCCCGGGGCGGTGTTGAGCGTCGGATCGAAGGACATGTCGCGGTCCGGGGGGATGACCTCGGACAGCGTCAACCGGGCCAGCGGGCCGAATTCCCCTGTGCCCGCGGCATGATCGATGCTGAACACCAGCTCACCCCGCCCCAGCTGATCGGTGATGGTGTCCAGTGACAGCCCCGGGTTGTCCAGTTTGGTGGTCAGGTGGGCGCGCACCCACCACACCCCGCCCTCGTAGCGCAGCGGCATCAGGCTCGAATAGGTGGTGTTGTCCCACGACAGGGTGGGCAGCAGCAGGAAACGGTTGAGCGCGGTGGTGGCCAGCAGCACGTCCCACGGGCCGGAGTCCTTGGTCATCCGGAACGCCAGCCCCGCGATGTCGGGCACCGATCCCGGCAGCCCGACGGCCTTGGAGACCCGGCCGATGACGTCACCGTCCTCGATCGGCAGACCCTGTCCCGGCGGTGCGACCCGTTCGATGCGACCGCGTGCGAGGACTCCGTCGGGGTGGAACAGCCTGCCCTGGCGTACCGCCGCTCCGACTTCCACCGGCAGGGCGAGGAGATCTGAGACTTTCACGCGGATTCGGGTGCCCGCCATAGCAGCAGCGCAAACGGCATGTGCTGGTTTAACAATCCCGAGACAGGGCATTAGTGATCGAGCAATGCCCCCTGAAGTCGAGAGGCCCCAGTGACCACTGCATATTCCGACGAGCGCGACACCGTTGTCGCCGTCGACGGCGTGTACGCCCCGCAAGAAGATTCGCAGCTGCTGATCGACATCATGGAGAAGACCGGGCTTGCCGTCGATCGCCGCGTCGCCGATCTGTGCACCGGCAGCGGAGTGGTGGCCGTCAACGCCGCCCTGCAGGGCGCCTCGTCGGTGAGTGCCTTCGACATCTGCCCGAAGGCGGTGCGGTGCGCGCGCGGCAATGCCGCATCCGTCGGGGCCGAACTCGACGTCCATCTCGGATCATGGGCGCGCGCAGTCGAATTCGCGCCGTTCGATCTGGTGACCTGCAATCCGCCGTACGTGCCGCACGCACCGGAGGCCGACCGCGAGCCGGTACCGTCGACCGTGGGTCCGGCCCGGGCGTGGGATGCCGGCTACGACGGCCGCATGGTGCTCGACCCGCTCTGCGAGGCCGTGCCGCACCTGCTCGCCGAGGGCGGCAGCCTGCTGCTCGTGCAGTCCGAGTTCGCCGATCCGCGCGCCACCCTGGCCGCTTTGTCGAGCGCCGGCCTCGACGCGGAAGTCATTGCCTGGCAGTGGATTCCGTTCGGGCCAGTGATGAACGCCCGGGCCGAGTGGCTCGAGGAGACCGGCCGCCTGGATCCGGGCAGGCGGGAAGAGGAACTCCTCGTGATCCGCGCGGACAAGCCGTGAGTGAACGGCGCACCGTCCGCGTCGTCAAGAACGGCCCTATCATGGTGGAGGGGCCGGTCCGGATCGAGATGCCCGACGGCAGCGTCGTGGAGTCCGACCGGTTCATGGTCGCGATCTGCGCGTGCAAGCGCAGTAAGACCTATCCGCTGTGCGACACCAGCCACCGTCGGCGCCGCCGTGGCGACGCCGACGCGGCTGCGTCGTCAGGCCAGCGGCCGGCGTAGCGAGCTCTCGCCCGCCGTCCAGCGCTCCATCAGGTGATCGGCCAGCCGGTCCTCGACCAGCGCGTGCGCGCGGATCCCGAACACCACGTCGGCGTCCAGATGCGGCTCACGGGCCACCAGGTCCCCCACCACGTCGGTGCGGACCACCTGCTCGTGCACGGCGTCGGCCTCCACGTGCTCGCGGTAGAACGCCGCGCAGGTGTCCGGTGCGCCCATCCGTTCCAACGCCTCGACCAGCCGCCGCGACCCCGGCGACGAGGTGATCTCGGTGGAGGCGAAATGGCCGACCGCGGCGCCCCGCAGCGAGCGGTGCAGCCCGAACATCGACATCAGGTTCACCGCGGCCAGCGCCTCGGCGGGCACCTCGTTGATGTAGCCCAGGTAGGTGTTGTCCAGGTCCGCGGCCGCCATCAGATCGGCGAACAGCTGCTGGTGCAGCTGCGGGCCGCGGCCGCCCCCGAACTCGTCGAACTCGACCGCGACGAACGACGCCTTGGCCTGGCCGGTGAGCCGGGGGATGGCGAACGCGTGCGGATCGCCCTCTTTGAGGTGGTAGAGCGAGCGGTGCACGAAGTACTCGCGCATCTGCTCCCAGGTGCCCTTGTCGCGCAGGTAGTACGACGGGCCCTCACCGTCGACCGGTTCGACCGCCAGAGCCGCCATCTCGGCGGCCGCGGTGTGCGCGGGATCGATCTCACCGACGTCGCGCCGCACCGCGCCCAGGAAGGTCTGCTCCATCTGACCGCGCAGGTGAAGCAGCCCGGCGTTCCACTCCCAGTGCGGGTCCACGCCGGCGAAGCCGCGGTAGTGGAGCTCGTAGCAGACGTAGAGCGCCAGATGCAGATCGAGTCCGTAGGGGTCGGTGTCGGCGAGCGACGCCTCGATGCGGGACAGGTGGTTGCGGGGGGCACGTTCGGTGAGAGTGTTCACCACGGCCAGCGAAAGCGGGCCACGTGCGTCCGGCAACGTCGGTTCAACCAGGATGGGCGCAAAAGTCACGCCGCTGAACTACCCGCTACTTGGTCTGTCCAATCGCTTCGAAGATCAGAATCGCCAGAGAGCTTCCTGGGTGGTGCTGGCGATCAGCACCCCGTCGTCGTCGTACAACGAACCGACCGCCAGACCGCGCGCGTCGCTGTTGTTGACGCCGTTGACCTCATAGCGATGCCAGCGGTGCGGATCGAACGGCCGGTGGAACCACACCGAGTGGTCCAGCGACGCCGCCATTCCGGCGCCGGGTTCGTCGGGGGCGCCCGCCGGACGCGCGGCGGGCACCGGGCCCAGGTCGGACATGTACACCAGCAGACACGCCCGGACCAGTGGATCCTCCTCGATCGGCTCGAGGGAGCGGATCCAGAACGGCGGGATCGCGAACGGCGACGTATCGGCGGGATCGGTGCGGACGTCGAACCGGTCCACCGCCTCGAGGTCGGGGGACTTGGGCCGCGCGGCGTCGAACGGCAGCGTCGCGGGCCGCTGCGGGTGCCAGTCGGCGCTGTCCTCGGGCCGGTGGAACGAGGTGATCATCTCCAGGATCACCTTGCCCTCCTGGATCGCGGTGACGCGGCGGGTGTCGAACGAGCGGCCGTCGCGGGTGCGCTCGACCTGCAGTTCGACGTCGACCCCGTACTTTCCGCCGCGGACGAAGTAGGCGTGCAACGACTGCGCCCGCTTGTCCGGGTCGACGGTCGCGCCCGCGGCGCCGAGCGCCTGCGCGGCGATCAGCCCACCGAACAGACGGTGCGCCGGACCACTGGTGACCTGCGGTGCGATGAACGTGTCGCCGTCGCGGTCGAACTCGAGCAGACGCGCGATCCAGCTCTGCGGCTCGGAGGTGTCGGGAAGGGCGGTCATCGTTCGACAGCCTATCGACCAACTGGTTGGGAGCAGTTTGCGGGGGCGCACTCGGGGAAGCCGGAGTCGTGATGAACACCCGTCGGCCGTGGACGCGTCTCGGAGTGGTGACGATGGGCGCGCACGTCTTTTACGAACTGGCCGCCGGGGTCGCGATGCCGTTCGCGTCGGTCGCGGGCCCCGCGCCTGCGGCGGCGGTGTGGGCGACCGGCACGGCGTTGTCGTATACCGCCGCCGGTCGGCGGGATCACCGGTCCGACGCGTTCTTCGCGCTGATGAACGGGGTCTTTCTGGCTGCGGTCGCCGCGCATTTCACGTATTGGCCCACCCGCCGGGGCGCCGGCGTGCCCTGGCTGGTCGAGTGCGAGGGAATGCGTGGCTGGGTGGTGGTGCCTTACAACGGGATTCTCTACACCTCGGCGCTCGCCGCGGCGGCCGGTCTGGTCGAGAACGGCAGGGCGGGGCGGCGGGGCGCTGTGGTCCCGGTGGTCCTGGTGCCCGTCCTGCTTCGTGCGCAGCGGATCGAATTCGGCCGCCTCACGGCTCAGGCGCAGCGCGACCCGGGGTGGTGGAACCGACGGCTGACGACGGCATCCGGGCGCGCGCGACCTCCGCGGCGCCGTTCCCGGTGATCAGCCACAGCGTCGCGAGCTGGGCGACGAACTCGTCGAAGGGCAGGCCGACGCGGCCGTCGACGTAGCCGAGGATGGCGTCGGCGGTGCCGCCGACGATGAACGCCGGGGCCACCCTGGCCAGCGGATCGGCGTCGAGTTCGACGCCGTGCACGCGGCGGCCGTTGTCGATCATCACCGTGGTCAGCCGGCGCATGACCGCGGCCCGGTGGTCGTGCAGTTCCGGGGATGCGGCCACGCCGCCCAACAGCACCCGGGCGCGGCGGGGGTCGTCGACCAGGGCGTGCACCGCCGCGGCGACGGCGGCGTACGCCTGCGCCTCCAGTCCGTCGTGTGCGTTCGCGGCGAGAACCGTTGCAGTGCGGACGGTTTCGGCGATGTCGTCGACGACGGCGGCCGACAGCGCGTCGAGGTCGGCGAAGCTCTCGTAGAAGTACCGCTTGTTGAGGCCCGCCGCGGCGCACAGTCCGCCGACGGTCGTGCCGCGCCATTCGTTGCGGGCCATGGCGTCCATCGCGACGTCGAGGAGGCGTGCCCTGCGCTGCCGGCGGCGCGCGTCGGCGGACTGCCCGCCGTAGGCCCGTTCACCCGTTGACACCACCTCCGCATTCTGGCACGGTTCGGTACCAGATGCACCCGACGAGGGGAACGGCGGATGACGGCACTGACCGCGCAGCTCACGGCACCGACGAACACCCACCGCCTGCACGTCGCCGGCGCCGCGCTGACCTCCCGCTTCCCGAGCCGCGAGGAGCCGCTGGCCCCGCCGCCGCCCGGGTCGAACCTCAAACCGGTGCTGGGCAACTACGGGTTCCCGTTCCTCGGCCACACGCTCAGCGCGCTGGCCGAACCGCTCGAGTTCGCGCGTCGCCGGTACGAGATGTACGGCCCGGTCTCATGGGCGGGCGGTGTGGGATTCCGCGTCGTCGCGCTGATGGGGCCCGACGCGCTGGAGACCGCGTGGATCAACCGGGACAAGGTGTTCTCCAGCACCCGTGGCTGGGCGCCCGTCATCGGGCCGTTCTTCCACCGCGGGATCATGCTGCTGGACTTCGAGGAACACCGCGACCACCGCCGGATCATGCAGCAGGCGTTCACCCGCAGCGCGCTCGAGGGCTACCTCGAACTCATGCGGCCCAGCATCGACCGGACCCTCGGCGACTGGTCGGCCGGCGACCGATTCCCGTTCTATCCGTCGATCAAGCACCTGCTGCTCGAACAGGCCGCCGAGGTGTTCGTCGGTACGCACCTGGGGCCGGAGTCCGATCAGCTGTCGGCCGATTTCCGGGATACCGTGCGCGGCGGACAGGCGCTGGTGCGGGCGGAGGTGCCCGGGGGAGTGTGGGCGAGGGGGCTGCGCGCCAGGCGCAGGCTCGAACGGTACTTCGGCGCGCAGATCCCGGACCGGCAGCGTGGTGCGGGCACCGACCTGTTCTCCATGCTGTGCCGCAGCGAGGACGACGACGGCGCTCGGTTCAGCGCGGCCGACATCGTCAACCACATGATCTTCCTGTTGATGGCCGCCCACGACACCACCGCGATCGCGATCTCCATGCTCGTCTACGAGTTGGGCCGAAATCCTCTGTGGCAGAACATGCTCCGGGAGGAGGCGCTCGACAGACCCGTGGACGCGCCCGGCCTCGCCGATCCGGACGCCTATCCGCTGCTCGATGCGGCGTTCAAGGAGATCCTGCGCATGTACGCCCCCGCGGGCACGCTGTTCCGGCAGACGACGCGCGACACCGACATCCTCGGCCATTACGTCCCCGCCAAGACACAGGTCGCGATCAACGTCCACGCGTCGATGCGGTTGGCCGACTGGTGGCCCGACCCCGACACCTTCGACCCGGCGCGCTTCGTCGACGAACCCCAGCGCCAGGCCGCGGTGAGCCGGTACGTGTTCGCGCCGTTCGGCGGCGGTGCGCACAAGTGCATCGGCCAGCAGTTTGCGGACATGACGGTCAAGGCCACCATGCACCAGATGCTGCGGCGCTTCGAGTGGAGTGTGGCCGACGGCTACCGGATTCCACTGACGTGGGGCACCGGACCGACGCCGGCCGACGAACTGCCGATCACACTGCGCGCCCGCACCTGACGCGGCCACGCAAGAGGCCCCGACCGGACGAACCGGATCGGGGCCTCTGACTTGACGCGAGTCGGGGTGGCGGGATTCGAACCCACGACCTCTTCGTCCCGAACGAAGCGCGCTACCAAGCTGCGCCACACCCCGCGTGAAGCTTTGAAAGGGTATCGCACCTGTGCCTCGGAAAGCCAAACGGCCTCCCGACACGAGTCACGCCCCAGCATGGAATGCCGGGGCTTGTCGGTGGCGTTGTCCACAATGACGGCAGAGCGCCGCACAACTGGTGAAACGAGGCAGACATGACCGGGTTGGGAGCTTCCATCTACCTGGGGTTCTTCGCTCTGGCGGCGATCTGGCTCTTCCTGACCGCCGACGGTCCGCTCTCCGGCGGGTCCGACAATCAGCGCCAGGCGCCGGACCGCTCGAAGTCGACGAGGAGTTCCGCCGATTCCGACGGGTCGATGCCCTGGCTGGTCAGCCACTCGTCGCAGAAGTAGGTGTCGCTGTAGCGGTCGCCACTGTCGGCGATCAACGTCACCACCGAACCGCAACGCCCCTGCGCCTTCATCTCCGCGAGCAGTCCGAACGCACCCCACAGGTTCGTCCCGGTCGACGGGCCGACCCGTCGTCCGAGGACCCTGCTCGCGTGCCGGGCCGCCGCCACCGAACCGCCGTCGGGCACCGCGACCATCCGGTCCACCACCCCGGGCAGGAACGACGGCTCCACCCGCGGGCGGCCGATCCCCTCGATCCGTGACGAGGCACCGGTGACGACGGTCGGGTCGTGCTGGGCGTAGGAGGGGTAGAACGCCGACTCCTCCGGGTCCACGACGCACAACTTGGTGGCGTAGCGCCGGTACCGGATGTAGCGGCCGATCGTCGCGCTCGTCCCGCCGGTGCCCGCCCCCACCACGATCCACTCCGGGATCGGATGCTCCTCGGCGGCCATCTGCTGGTAGATCGAATCGGCGATGTTGTTGTTGCCGCGCCAGTCCGTCGCCCGCTCGGCGTTGGTGAACTGGTCGAGGTAGTGCCCGCCGGTCTCCTCCGCAAGGCGCTCGGCCTCCGCGTACACCTGCGACGACTCGTCCACGAAATGGCAACGGCCACCCTGTGATTCGATCAGCGCGATCTTGCTGGGGCTGGTCGAGGCCGTCATCACCGCGATGAACGGCAACCCGAGCAGCGCCGCGAAGTACGCCTCCGACACCGCGGTCGACCCGCTCGAGGCCTCGATGACCGTCGTGTGTTCGTCGATCCAACCGTTGCACAGCCCGTAGAGGAACAGCGAACGCGCCAGCCGGTGCTTGAGGCTGCCGGTGATGTGCGTCGACTCGTCCTTCAGGTACAGCGCGACACCGCAGCCCTCACCCCACGCCGACGGCAGGGGATACCGCAGCAGATGGGTGTCGGCGCTGCGCCGGGCGTCGGCCTCGATCAGACGAACGGCATTGTCGACCCACGCACGGGGTTGACTGTGGGTGGCGATCGAGGACCGCCCGGTCACCGCGCCGAGACGGTCGACGGCGACTGTCCCACCTGGGCGTCGGCGTCACGGCCGCCGGTCGGTGCGGCCACCAACGTCAGCAGCGTCGCCTCCGGACGGCAGCAGAACCGCACCGGCGCGAACGGCGACGTGCCGATCCCCGCCGAGACGTGCAGCGCCATGTCGGCACCCCACTGCGATGCGCCCTTGGCCCGCGACCGGTCCAGTTCGCAGTTGGTGACGAGCGCACCGTAGAACGGCAGGCACAGCTGGCCACCGTGGGTGTGGCCGGCCATCACGAGGTCGTACCCGTCGGCGGCGAAGCGGTCGAGCACGCGCGGCTCGGGGGAGTGGGTGAGCCCCAGCGACAGGTTCGCGGTCGGCGTGGCCGCACCGGCGATGGTGTCGTACCGGTCGCGCTTGAGGTGCGGATCGTCCACCCCGGCCAGCGCGATGCGCAGCCCAGCGACGTCGAGTTCGCGGCGGGTGTGAGTCATGTCGAGCCACCCGCGTTCGGTGAACGCCGCCCGCAGGTCCTGCCAGGGCAGCGGCTGACCGTGGATGCGGTGGGTGGGCTTGGTGACGTAGTTCAGCGGGTTCTTCATCCGCGGCGCGAAGTAGTCGTTGCTGCCGAAGACGAATACGCCGGGCACCGACAGCAGCTCCGAGAGCGACTGGACCACGGCGGGCACCGCCCGCGGGTGCGCGAGGTTGTCGCCGGTGTTGACGACGAGGTCGGGTTCCAGCCGCGCCAGATCCCGCAGCCAGGCCTGCTTACGACGCTGGTTGGGGCGCATGTGCAGATCGCTGAGGTGCAGTACGCGCAGCGGCGTCGACCCGGGCGTGAGCACCGGCATCGTCACCTCACGCAGCGTGAACGCGTTGCGCTCGATGAGGGACGCGTAGCCGACACCCGCGACCAGCGAGCCGGCCGTCACCGCGGCGGTGTTCTTGAGCAGCGTTGGCAGAGCAGCAGCCATGGCTGCAGCCTACTGCCAGATCGCGTCGCTGACCGCCTCCCGCCCGGTCACCTTGGTCACGGCGGCGGCGGAGGAGGCGGCGGACCGAGCACCGGGACAGTGATCGGCGGCAGGCCCGGGATCTCCACGACGGTCTGGCCGATCGGCGGCGGGGGTCCGCCACCCGGCAGATTCGGCAGGTTGAACGTCGGCGGCGGCGGCGCGGGCGCAATGCCGTTGCTCACCTGGATCGTGACGATCGAACCCGGAATGGTCTGGCCGCTGGGATTGGTGCCGACGACCGTCCCGGCCCGCGACGTGCTGTTCACCGAGGCGGTGCCGTCGGCGACCTGGAAGCCGGAGTCCCGCAGGCGCTGGCGGGCCGCGTCCACGGTCAGGCCCGACACGCTCGGCACCTGCGAGCCCGGACCGCCGTCGACGTAGCGGGGATCGGTGGGCGGCAGCGTGACCGGGCCGAAGTTCGTCGCGATCGGCTTCATCGCCGCGAACCACGTCCGCGCCGGCTCGTTACCGCCGAACAGGTTGCCCGACCCGCACTGACGCAGCGGGAACGAGCAGAGCTCACCGGGACTGGGCGAATCGTCGTAGATGTAGTTCGCCGCGGCCAGCTGGTTGGTGAAGCCGAGGAACGCCGAGGACCGGTTGGACTCCGTGGTGCCCGTCTTACCGGACATCGGCAGATCCCAGCCGACGGACCCGGCCGCACCCGCCGCGGTGCCCGCACCCTTGTCGTCCTTGCTCAACGCGTTGGCCAGCGTGTTCGCCAGACCCTCGGGCACGGCCTGCTCACAGGTCTCGGTGGTCACCGACACCTCTTCGCCGTTGCGGTCCACCACCTGGGCGATGGGGTTGGGCGGGCACCACGTGCCGCCGGAGGCCAGCGTGGCCGCGACGTTGGACAGCTCCAGCGCGTTGACCTCGATCGGCCCGAGGGTGAACGAGCCGATGTTCTGCCGCTTCACGAAGTCGGCAAGGCTCTCGTTGCTCTCCGGGTCGTAGTCGCGGGCGGTGCCGGGCAGCGCGTAGGAACGCAACCCCAGGCGGACCGCCATGTCGACCGCACGCGGAACGCCGACCTGCGAGATCAGCTTCGCGAAGGCGGTGTTGGGCGAGGTCGCGAGCGCATCGGTGACGTTCATCGAACCCCGGTAGCCGCCTGCGTTGCTCACACACCACGTCGCGGCAGGGCAGCCCGGGCGGTCACTGCTGCCGAGACCCTTGGCCTGGAACGAACCCGGGACCTGCAGCTGGGTGTTGATGCCCATGCCCATCTCCATGGCCGCGGCCGTGGTGAAGATCTTGAACACCGACCCGGCGCCGTTACCGGCGAGTGTGAACGGCTGCGGCTGCATGGTCTCGTAGTTGTCGAGGTTGAGGCCGTAGGCACGGTTGGAGGCCATCGCCAGCACCGGATGCGAACCCTTACCGGGCCGGATCACGCTCATCACGCTGGCCACACCGGGTGTGGTCGGATCGGCGAACTGGTCGACCGCGGACTTGACGGAGGCCTGCACATCGGGTTCGAGCGTGGTCTTGATCAGGTAACCGCCCTTGGCCACCTGCTCCTTGCTGATGCCGGCGCGGGCCAGGTACTCCAACGCGTAATCGCAGAAGAATGCGCGGTCACCGGCGGCGATGCAGCCGCGCGGCAGTTCGTTGGGCACCGGCAGGACGCCCAGCGGCTCGTTCTTGGCCGCGCGAAGCGCCTCGGCTTCGTTGGGCAAGTTCTCGATCATCGTGTCGAGCACGAGGTTGCGGCGGGCCAGCGCGCCGTCGGGGTTGGTGTAGGGGTTCAGTGTGCTGGTCGACTGCACCAGACCGGCCAGCAGCGCGGACTGCTGCCAGTTGAGCTCCGAGGCGTTCACCCCGAAGTACGTCTGGGCGGCGTCCTGGATGCCGAACGCACCGTTGCCGAACGACACGAGGTTGAGATACCGGGTGAGGATCTCGGGTTTGGTGAACGTCTTGTCCAGCGTCAGCGCCATCCGGATCTCGCGCAGCTTGCGCGCCGGGGTGGTCTCGATGGCGGCCCGCTTCTCGGCGTCGGTCTGGGCCACCACCAGCAACTGATAGTTCTTGACGTACTGCTGCTCGAGCGTCGACCCGCCGCGGGTGTCGGCATCGCCGCGCAGATACCCGGCCAGGCCGGTGAGCGTGCCCTGCCAGTCGACGCCGTTGTGTTCGGCAAACCGCTTGTCCTCGATGGAGACGATCGCCAGCTTCATCGTGTTGGCGATCTGCTCGCTGGGGACCTCGAAACGTCGCTGGGAGTACAGCCACGCGATCGTGTTGCCCTTGGCATCGACCATCGTCGACACCTGCGGGATCTCGCCCTCGACGAGGGCGGCCGAACCGTTGGCGACGACGTCGGAGGCTCGGTTGGACATCAGCCCGATACCGCCGACCACGGGGAACATGAATGCGGCCGTCAGCACGCTGGCCAGCAAGCAGCACCACGCGAGCTTGACGACCGTGACGGCTGTTGGCGGGCGCTCCGGCATGTGTACAGAGTAACGACGCCGCCCGACGGGATCGCCGGAGCAGCACGATTGGACCGGTTTGCGGTCTTTTCACCGGCCCGTGCGGAACAGGTGATCTTCAAGAAGTTGGCCAGACGGCACGGTCGTCCCAAAAAAGGGGACCACAAACAGTTGCGTAAATGCGTCCTGACCACCTAGCTTGGACACACAGTGCGATCCAGGACACACTTTCTGGCGCAATGTGGCGCAGGTCGCAGCAGCAATCTGCGCCGAGGGGCTCGCCGTCGTTGCGGCGGCAGGAACGAAGGGATCGCTGGTGTCAAGTATCCGGCCCGCGGTGCGCACTACCACCTCAACCGTCCCCACCTCGACCCCCGTTCACGGTGCAGAGGCCGAAGCACGGATCGCCTGGGTGTCCCAGGCCCGTTGCCGACAGGCCGACCCGGACGAATTGTTCGTCCGCGGCGCCGCGCAGCGTAAGGCCGCCGTCATCTGTCGCCACTGCCCCGTCATCCTCGAATGCGGTGCGGACGCGCTCGACAACCGGGTGGAGTTCGGCGTGTGGGGTGGGATGACCGAACGTCAGCGTCGGGCGTTGCTCAAGCAACACCCCGAAGTCGTTTCCTGGGCCGAGTTCTTCTCCGCGCAGCGCAAACACCGCAGCGCGGTCTGAGTCTCCTCTTTCCGGCCTGCGCCGTCAGGCGGCGTCGGCCGTTCCCGTGATCTGATCGGCGATCACGCGCAACGCGTCGAGGTCTGAGACGTCGAACGGCAGCGAAGGAACGCCGACGATCGCCACATGCGGGTTGGCCCCCGTGAACCGGGAGAGCAACCGCACCTCACGCTTGGCCGTCTGCGTCCGGTCGGCGTGGATCCGCAGCGCCGCGGCCGTCAACGACTCCGGGTCCTGGTCCGCGAGCGCCGACGAGACCTCGGTCGCCTTCTCCGCCTGCAGCGCGCACAGCGTCGGGTGCGTACGGTTCAAGATCAAGCCCGCCAACGGCATCCGCTCCGAGGACAGTCGGTCGACGAAGAACGCCGCCTCGCGCAGTGCATCCGGTTCGGCCGCCGACACCACGACGAACTGGGTGCCGCGCCGCTTGAGCAGATCGTAGGTGCGGTCGGCCTTCTCCCGGAATCCGCCGAACGTCGCGTCCAGTGACTGCACGAAACCGGCTGCGTCCGAGAGCATTTGAGAGCCGAGGATGGTGGACATCGCCTTCATCGCCAGCCCCACCGCGCCGGTGACCAGCTTGCCGATGCCGCGGCCGGGCGCCAGCAGCATCCGCCACAACCGGCTGTCCATGAAACTGCCGAGCCGTTTCGGCGCGTCGAGGAAGTCCAGTGCGTTGCGCGACGGCGGCGTGTCCACCACGATCAGATCCCACTTGTCTTGGGCGAGAAGCTGTCCCAGCTTCTCCATCGCCATGTACTCCTGCGTGCCCGCCAACGACGTGGCCACCGTTTGGTAGAACTGGTTGTCCAGGATGGCATCGGCCCGGTCGGGGCCCGAGTACTGGATCACCATCTCGTCGAACGTGCGACGCATGTCGAGCATCATCGCGTGCAGTTCACCGGTCACCTCGGGTGCCAGCGGCACCCGCTGCGGGGTGTTGCCCAGATCCTTGATCCCCAGCGCCTGCGCGAGGCGTTTGGCCGGGTCGATGGTCAGCACCACCACGGTGCGGCCGTATTCGGCGGCCCGCAGTGCCATCGCCGCGGCGGTGGTCGTCTTGCCGACGCCGCCGGCGCCGCAGCAGACCACCACGCGGTTGGAGGTGTCGCGCAGGATCTCGCCCATGTCCAGGGCGGGTGGCGTCGTACTCATCTGACTCCTTGGTGGGCAAGCACTTCCGCGAGTTCGTACAGGCTGCCCAGGTCGACCCCCTCGGGCAGGGCGGGCAGTTCCAGCCGGGGCACGTCGAGCTGCTCGAGTTGTTCGGCGGTCTCGGCGCGGGCGGTGATCCGGGTGGCGTGCTGGATGGTCTCGGTGAGCAGACCGGCGAAGTCGGCGTCGGACAACTCGACGCCGGCCGCCTTGAGGTCCGCGCGCATCGCGTCGGCGTCGATGTCCGCCTCGGCCGCCTTGGCCAGATCGCTGGGCGACAGGTAGGCGGGGATGTTGCGGTTGACGATGACGCTGCCGATGGGCAGGCCCAGTTCGCGCAGCTCGTCGATGGCCTCCAGCGTCTCCTGCATCGGCAGCGCCTCGAGCAGGGTGACCAGGTGGATCGCGGTGATGTCGGAGTGCAGCACCTTGACCACGCTCTCGGCCTGCGAGTGCACCGGACCGCCCTTGGCGAGGTCCGACACCGCCTTGGTGACGTCGAGGAACCGCGCGATGCGGCCGGTCGGCGGCGAGTCCACCACCACCGCGTCGTAGACCGGCTGCTTGCCCTTCTCGGCGCGGGTGACGACCTCGCGGATCTTGCCGGTGAGCAGCACGTCGCGCAGGCCAGGGGCGATCGTCGTCGCGAACTCCACGGCGCCGATGCGGCGCATCGCCCGGCCGGCCAGCCCGAGGTTGTAGAACATGTCGAGGTACTCGAGGAACGCCGCCTCGGTGTCCACGGCCAGCGCGTTGACCTGGCCGCCGCCGTCGGCGGTCGCGATCTTCACCTCTTTGTAGGGCAGCGGTGGCACATCGAAGAGCTGGGCGATGCCCTGACGGCCCTCGACCTCGACGAGCAGCACCTTGCGGCCGCCTGCGGCGAGCGCCAGGGCCAGCGCCGCGGCGATCGTCGACTTGCCCGTTCCGCCCTTCCCGGTGACGAAATGCAGTTTCGCCTTGGTCAGACGCGAGGGCCAGCCGACGGCTCTACCGCCATTGGTAGTTGTTGCCACCACTGCATGCTAGCTGTGAGCCCATCGAGGACCGATAAGCTCAGCCCCATGAGCGAACCGACCCAGTGGGAATACGCCACCGTGCCGTTGCTGACGCACGCCACCAAACAGATCCTCGATCAGTGGGGCGCCGACGGCTGGGAGCTGGTCGCGGTGCTGCCCGGCCCGACCGGTGAGCAGCACGTCGCCTACCTGAAGCGGCCGAAGTGAGCGCCTGGTCGGAACGCCTCGCGGAGCTCGGGATCGAGCTGCCCGAGGTGGTGGCGCCGCTGGCGGCGTACGTCCCCGCGGTGCGGACCGGAAATCTGGTCTACACCTCCGGTCAGCTGCCGATCGTCGCCGGTGAGCTGACCGGGACCGGCAAGGTCGGCGCCGACGTCACTCCCGAGGACGCCAAAGCGCTGGCGCGGGTGTGCGGGCTCAACGCGCTGGCCGCCGTGCACGCACTGGTGGGCATCGACGCGGTCACGCGAGTGGTCAAGGTCGTCGGCTTCGTTGCCTCGGCGCCCGGCTTCGACGGCCAGCCCGGCGTCATCAACGGCGCCTCGGAACTGTTCGGGGAGATCTTCGGCGACGCCGGTGCGCACGCCCGCTCGGCGGTCGGAGTGTCGGAGTTGCCGCGCAACACCGCCGTGGAAGTGGAAATCATCGTCGAGGTCGCGTAGTCCGGTGAGCGCACCCGAGCATCCGGCATACGGGCTGTTACGCCCGGTGACCGAGACCGCCTCGGTCCTGCTGTGCCACAACCCCGGCCTGATGACGCTGGACGGGACCAACACCTGGGTGCTGCGCGGCCCGGGCAGCGACGAGATCGTGATCGTCGACCCCGGACCCGACGACGACGAACACATCGCCAAGGTCGCCGAGCTCGGGCGCATCGCACTCGTGCTGATCAGCCACAAACACGAGGACCACACCGGCGGTATCGACAAGATCGTCGAACGCACCGGCGCCGTCGTCCGCGCGGTCGGCAGCGGGTTCCTGCGCGGCCTCGGCGGTCCGCTCACCGACGGTGAGGTCATCGACGCCGCGGGCCTGCGCATCACCGTGATGGCCACCCCCGGCCACACCGTCGACTCGCTGTCGTTCGTGCTCGACGACGCGGTGCTGACCGCCGACACCGTGCTCGGGCGCGGCACCACCGTCATCGACACCGAGGACGGCAGCCTGCGCGACTACCTCGAATCGCTGCACCGGCTGCAGGGCCTGGGCGGCCGGACGGTGCTGCCCGGCCACGGACCCGACCTGCCCGACCTCGAAGCCGTCACCGCGATGTACCTGGCGCACCGCGAGGAGCGCCTGAACCAGGTGCGGGACGCGTTACGGGAGCTCGGCGACGACGCGTCGGCACGTCAGGTCGTCGAGCACGTGTACACCGACGTCGACCAGAAGCTGTGGGACGCCGCCGAGAAATCGGTGCAGGCGCAGCTCGACTACCTGCGCCCCTGAGCGATTTCGGTGTAGTTGGTTGCGCTCACCGCAACGAACTACACCGAAATCACGGGAAACTAGCGGGCTCGGCGGGCCAGCCGCTCGGAGTCGCTGATCAGCACACTCTTGCCCTCGAGGCGGATCCACCCGCGGTGCGCGAAGTCGGCGAGCGCCTTGTTCACGGTCTCGCGGGAGGCGCCGACGAGCTGGGCGATCTCTTCCTGCGTCAGGTCGTGGGTGACGCGCAGCGCGCCGCCCTCCTGGGTGCCGAACCGCTGCGCGAGCTGCAGCAGCTGCTTGGCGACGCGGCCGGGGACGTCGGTGAAGATCAGGTCGGCGAGGTTGTTGTTGGTGCGGCGCAGCCGGCGGGCCAGCACGCGCAACAGCTGCTCGGCGATCTCGGGGCGGTCCGCGATCCAGGCGCGCAGCGCTTCGCGATCCATCGACACGGCGCGCACCTCGGTGATCGTGGTGGCGCTCGACGTACGCGGACCCGGGTCGAAGATCGAGAGCTCACCGAACATGTCGCTCGGCCCCATGATCGTCAGCAGGTTCTCGCGGCCGTCCGGAGAGCGGCGGCCGATCTTCACCTTGCCGTTGATGATGATGTAGAGCCGATCGCCGGGCTCGCCCTCGGCGAACACGGTGTGCCCGCGCGGGAAGTCCACAGGCTGCAATTGCTTGGTGAGCGCTGAAACGGCGCTGGGTTCGACTCCCTGGAAGATTCCGGCCCTCGCCAGGATCTCGTCCACGTTGCCCCTCTTAGCTGTTGGGTTTGAATGACCTACGAAGCCGACCGTCTTACTGGTTAGCGTGCCCAGTCTAGAGGTATGCCGTTTCGCAACGTGCCAACGCTACACACGATTGGCTTGGCGGGTCTGCTGAAACTGTGTATTCGCCCGGTGCGGGATGTAGACCCGCGCGGGCTCCCCGGCCGTCGTCGAGCGGGTCGGAAGGGTCTCCACCGGATCCAGTCGACGTTGCTGGCGTTCCGCCTCGGCGTGCTGGAGGAAGGCGTCCACATCCGCGGTCGACGCCGCGTCGCGGGTGAGACCGGACTCCAGGCGCTCGAGCCCGAATGTTGCCACCATCAGCAACCAGGGGATGAAAGCCACGAGCAACCAGGACACAACGCAGAAGTAAACCGGCTCAAGGTCTCAGCGGGATCACGAATCGTCACCGGTATCGAGCACCTTGACCGCGATCGATGTCCGGGCCCTGGCCTACGCTGGCTTCCGTGACCGCAGGTGCGTCCCCCGCCGACCCGAAGGCCGATCCGAAACCGGCTCGGCGTGCTGCCGCAAAGGGGCGGGCGGCCAAGAAATGGGAGGGGGAGACCCCGATAGGACTGACGCGTCGTGCGCGCCGGATGAATCGCGCTCTGGCCGAGGCGTTTCCGCATGTGTACTGCGAACTCGACTTCACCAATCCGCTCGAACTGGCGGTGGCCACCATCCTGTCGGCGCAGAGCACCGACAAACGGGTCAACCTCACCACCCCGGCGCTGTTCGCCAAGTACCGCACCGCGCTGGAGTACGCGCAGGCCGACCGCACCGAACTCGAGGAGCTCATCCGGCCGACCGGGTTCTACCGCAACAAGGCCAACTCGCTGATCCGCCTGGGCCAGGAACTCGTCGAACGCTTCGACGGTGAGGTGCCCGGGAACATCGAGGATCTGGTGACGCTGCCGGGGGTGGGCCGCAAGACCGCCAACGTCATCCTCGGTAACGCGTTCGACATCCCCGGGATCACCGTCGACACCCACTTCGGCCGGTTGGTGCGCCGCTGGCGGTGGACCGCCGAGGAGGACCCCGTCAAGGTCGAGCACGCGATCGGCAAGCTCATCGAGCGCCGGGAGTGGACCCTGCTGAGCCACCGGGTGATCTTCCACGGCCGTCGCGTCTGCCACGCCCGTAAGCCGGCGTGCGGTGTCTGCGTGCTCGCCAAGGACTGCCCGTCCTACGGCATCGGCCCGACCGATCGCGAGGCCGCCGCGGCGCTGGTCAAGGGGCCCGAGACCGAACACCTGCTCGCCCTCGCCGGCCTGTGACCCCCGCGCTATGAGCGCCACGGCCCGGTGGACTGTCGCCGCACTCGCCGTGGCGCTCGCCCTGATCGTCGCGCTGTCGCTGCAGCTGGCCGATGACCCGGCGCCCACCCGGCGCGACGGGCCCGCGCAGGCGCGTGACCACCGCGACGCCGACACCCCCGAGGCGCTGGCCGGCCCGCGCGCGAAGGCCGATCTGCCGCCGTGCCCTGGCCCCGGCACCGGGGACGGCCCCGAATCGCTGCGCGGGATCACCCTCGAATGCGCGGGTGACGGCCTACCGGTCGACGTGGCCCGTGCACTGGCGGGCCGCACCGTGGTGCTCAACCTGTGGGCCTACTGGTGTGGACCGTGCGCCGACGAACTGCCCGCCATGGCGGAGTATCAGCGCCGGGTCGGTGACGCGGTGACCGTGGTGACCGTCCACCAGGACGAGAACGAGGCGGCGGGGCTGCTGCGGCTGGCCGAACTCGGCGTCCGGCTGCCGACCCTGCAGGACGGCCGCCGCCTGATCGCCGCCGCGGTCAGATCGCCGAACGTCATGCCTGCGACGGTGGTCGTGCGCTCGGACGGTAGCGTTGCCGGGATTCTGCCGCGCTCCTTCGCCACCGCCGACGAGATCGAGGTTGCGGTGGACCAGACGATGGGAGAGCTGGGGTGAGCGCCACACGCGACGGCTACCGCCTGACGCCCGACGCCGCCCCGCCGTGGCTCACCCCGCTGGTCGACAACACCGACGGCGTGCCCCGCGCCTACCGCCGCCGCGTCCCGCCGGACGTGCTCGCCGCCATCACCGCGGCCAACGCGACCGCCACCGTCACCCGCGCCAAGCGGGACGCCGCCGTGCTGGTGCTGTTCTCCGGACCCGAGTCCGGGGACGGGCTGCCCGACGACGCCGACCTGTTGGTGACGGTCCGGGCGTCGACCCTGCGCCACCACGCCGGTCAGGCGGCCTTCCCGGGCGGCGCGACCGATCCCGGCGACGACGGTCCGGTGCACACCGCGCTGCGCGAGGCCACCGAGGAGACCGGCCTCGACACCGGCCGCATCCGCCCGCTGGCGACCCTGCAGCGGATGTTCATCCCGCCGTCGGGGTTTCACGTGGTGCCGGTGCTGGCCTACTCACCCGACCCGGGTCCGGTCGGGGTGGTCGACGAATCCGAGACCGCGATCGTCGCGCGGGTGCCGGTGCGCGCGTTCGTCAACCCGGAGAACCGGCTGATGGTCTACCGCGACGCCAATTCCCGCAGGTGGGCGGGTCCGGCGTTCCTGCTCAACGAGATGCTGGTGTGGGGTTTCACCGGTCAGGTCATCTCTGCGATCCTCGACGTCGCCGGGTGGGCGGTGCCGTGGGACACCGACGACGTTCGAGAACTCGACGAGGCAATGGCGCTCGTCGGGCACGATGACCGATACGGTGAGTCCCAACAATGACACCGTCTCAGTGGCTCGACCTCCTCGTCCTCGCCGTCGCCTTCGTCGCCGCCGTCTCCGGCTGGCGGTCGGGCGCGTTGGGGTCCCTCATGTCGTTCATCGGCGTGGTGCGCGGCGCCGTCGCCGGGGTGCTGCTCGCACCGCACGTGGTCACCCACATCAGCGGTCCCCGCACGAAACTGTTCGCCGCACTGTTCCTGATCCTGGCGCTGGTGGTGATCGGGGAGATCGCAGGCGTCGTGCTCGGCCGCGCCGTCCGCGGCGCGATCCGCAACCGCACGCTGCGCCTGTTCGACTCCGTCATCGGCGTCGGCCTGCAGATCGTCGCGGTGCTGCTGGCGTCGTGGTTGTTGGCGACCCCGCTGACGTCGTCGGACCAACCCAACCTGGTGGCCGCGGTCAAGGGTTCCCGGGTGCTGGCCGAGGTGGACGAGGTCGCGCCGCCGTGGCTGAAGACGGTGCCCACCCGGCTGTCGAGTCTGCTCGACACCTCCGGTCTGCCCGAGGTCCTCGAACCGTTCGGCCGCACCCCGATCGCGACCGTCGACGCCCCGGACGCCGCCCTGGCCACCGACGCGGTGGTCGGCGCAACCCGCGGCAGCGTGGTGAAGATCCGCGGGGTGGCGCCCGGCTGCCAGAAGGTGCTCGAGGGCACCGGTTTCGTGGTGGCGCCCAACCGGGTGATGTCCAACGCGCACGTGGTCGCCGGATCCGAGAGCGTCACCGTCGACGTCGACGGGCAGACCTACGACGCGTTCGTGGTCTCCTACGACCCCAATGCCGACATCTCGATCCTCGACGTCCCGGATCTGCCCGCGACGCCGTTGCAGTTCGTCGACGAGTTGGCGCCCCCCGGCACCGATGCGATCGTCATGGGGTATCCCGGCGGCGGCGACTTCACCGCCACACCGGCCCGCGTGCGCGAGACCATCGAACTCAACGGGCCCGACATCTACCGCAAGACCACGGTCACCCGTGAGGTGTACACGATCAGAGGGACTGTGCGCCAGGGTAATTCGGGCGGGCCGATGATCAACCGCGGCGGCAAGGTGCTCGGCGTGGTGTTCGGCGCCGCGGTCGACGACGCCGACACCGGGTTCGTGCTGACCTCCGACGAGGTGGGCCGTCAGCTGACCAAGGTGGGCAACACCGCGCGGGTGGCCACCGGCGTCTGCGTCAGCTGACCTAGCGGCGGTACACCTGGTCGAGGAACCGGCCGAGCTGGTCGTTGACCTCGCCCGGGGCCTCCTCGTGGCCGTAATGGCCTGCACCGCGCAGCGATACGTAGCGTCCGTGCGGGGTGAAGCGCTGGGTGCGGTACACCGGGTCGGCCAGGACGTAAGGGTCGTCCTCGCCGCGCAGGTGCAGCATCGGAACG
This sequence comes from Mycobacterium sp. GA-2829, assembly GCF_001499965.1. Taxonomy (GTDB): domain Bacteria; phylum Actinomycetota; class Actinomycetes; order Mycobacteriales; family Mycobacteriaceae; genus Mycobacterium. Next base: position 256,935 of record NZ_LQIT01000012.1, on the reverse strand, counting down.
ACCAGCGGCCGGTTCATCAACCGCATGAAGCGGCGGCCCTCGGCGCGCAGCTGGCTGCGGACCGCCCACCGCTGGTACTCCAGCGCGGAGTGCGCGGCCGCCGGGATCTGGATCGCCCTGCGGAGATGTCGGATGGTCTCCGAGAAATCGTCCGTCGCTTGCCATTCCACGCTGGACCTGGCGCGGACCAGGTTCTCGACCTCGGCGCCGTCGTGCCGGGTGAGTACGCGTTCGGGCCGCATGGGGGTCTGGTAGCGCAGCAGCGACGGCAGCAGCGCCCGGCCCTGATCGCGGCGCCGGGTCACCGACGACCGCAGTGCGACCGGATGCGGAGAACTGACCACCGCGATCGCCTTCACGACCCGGGGATGCAGCACCGACGTCGCCCAGCACACCAGCCCGCCGTCGGCGTGTCCGATCAGCGTCGCGGTCTGATGGCCCAGCGCGCGCACCAGCCCGGCCGTGTCGCCGGCCAGCGTCCAACCGTCGTATCCGCGGGGCGGTTTGTCGCTGCCGCCGTAGCCGCGCAGGTCCACGGCCACCACCCGCGCGCCGGTCAGGCCCTCGAGTTGATGGCGCCACGACCACCAGAACGATGCGAACCCGTGCAGCAGGATGACCAGCGGACGTTCGGTCACCGGGACGGTGGCCGCATCAGGAGAATCCGCCTCGACGACGTGGAAACGAATGCCGTTGGCGTGCACCTCGAGATGACGCCAGGGACCGTCGATCCGGACGACCGACGGATCGGGTGGCGGCATTACCAGCCGGACGGGTCGCCGGTCTTCTGACCGTCGGTGATCGCGACGGCCTTCGGTGCCTTGTCATGGCCGGGGGTCAGCGCCTCGCGCGTCTCCTTGACCGATTCGATCGTCTGCCGCGGACCGCGGATGCGCCGCACCTTCAGATAGCCGAGCAGCGCGAGGAACGCGGTGACGACCACCATCACACCGAACACGATCAGGAACGACGCCCACCGCCACAGCCAGGTGTCGAGCAGTTCGGCGACGAAGAAAAAGAAGAAGAACGTCGAGTAGAACAGCACCACCAGCGCGGCGATGAAGAAGACGCTGCCGGTCAGCCCCTTCTTGACGTCGCGGGTGATCTCCGCCTTGGCCAGTTCCACCTCGGCGCGCACCAGCGTCGACACCTGCGAGGTGGCGTCCTTGACCAGATCGCCGATCGATGGGTCCGGTTTGGGCGCATGTGGATCCACCAGCGGGATCGACGTGACGGTGGTGGGCACGCCGGTCTTGCGATCGCCTCGGCTCACTGACGCTTCCTCCCGCTGTGATGACAGTCGCGGTTCATGTTGCCATGTGGGAATCGGCTAAACGATTCCGCCCGACGATAGACTTGTTGATCATCAGGCGGGTCGGGCACATCGATGGGGGAGCACATTGCGGACCGGACACCGCCGACTGGCGTTGATCGTCGCGGCCTTCGCTGTTTGGCCGGCCGTCTACCTGCTGGCGGTCGCGCCGACGGCCGGTGCGGCCGGACCCGTGGTCCTCGGCGGCGGGTCGGGCATCGTCGTCAACGGCGAATCGTTCTGCACGCTGACCACGATCGGCAACGACAATCGCGGCAACCTCATCGGCTTCACCTCCGCGCACTGCGGCGGCCCGGGCGCGACGGTGTCGGCCGAGGGCGTGCCGGACGCCGGTGTGCTCGGCACCATGGTCGCGGGTAACGAGGCGCTCGACTACGCGGTGATCCAGTTCGATCCGCAGAAGGTGACGCCGACCAAGAACGTCAACGGCTTCCAGATCGACGGGCTCGGCGCCGATCCCGCGTTCGGTCAGGTCGCCTGCAAGCTCGGCCGCACCACCGGCTACTCCTGCGGCGTGACGTGGGGGCCGGGGGAGGCGCCGGGCACGATCGTCAACCAGGTTTGCGGTCAGCCCGGGGACTCGGGCGCCCCGGTGACCGTCGACAACCGGCTGGTCGGCATGCTCCACGGCGCCTACACCGAGGGTCTGCCGACGTGCGTGGTGAAGTACATCCCGCTGCACACCCCCGCGGTGACGATGTCGTTCAACGCGCAGTTGGCCGACATCGTCGCCAAGAACCGACCGGGAGCGGGGTTCGTCCCGGTCGGCTGAGCCCTACTTGCTGGCGCGGATCGCCTCGAAGACGCCCGGATCGAGGAGGGTGGAGGTGTCGCCGAGTTCACGGCCTTCGGCGACGTCGCGCAACAGGCGGCGCATGATCTTGCCGCTACGGGTCTTGGGCAACTCGGGCACGACATGGATCTCACGGGGGCGGGCGATCGGGGAGATCTCCTTGGCCACCTCGGCGCGTAGCTCCTCGACCATGTGCTCGTGCGGTTTGTCGGCTGCCGACGATTCGAGGATGACGAACGCACAGATCGCCTGTCCGGTCTGGTCATCGGTGGCGCCGACGACCGCGGCTTCGGCCACGTGCGAGTGCCCGACCAATGCGGACTCCACCTCCGCGGTGGAGATGCGGTGGCCGGACACGTTCATCACGTCGTCGATGCGGCCGAGCACCCAGATGTTGCCGTCGGCGTCGTAGCGCGCGCCGTCCCCGGCGAAGTACCAGCCCTGCTCGGCGAACCGCGACCAGTAGGTGTCCTTGAACCGCTGCGGGTCACCCCAGATACCGCGCAGCATTGCCGGCCACGGCTGGTCGAGGACGAGGTAGCCGTTGGCCTGTTCGCCGTGGTCGCTGCCGGGGGCGAGCTGATTGCCGTCGTCGTCGACGATCTTGGCGCTGATGCCGGGCAGCGGGGCCATCGCCGAACCCGGCTTGGCCGCGGTCACACCGGGCAGCGGGGAGATCATGATGGCGCCGGTCTCCGTCTGCCACCAGGTGTCGACGATCGGAGTCTTCTTGTCGCCGAAGGCGTCCCGGTACCACCGCCACGCCTCGGGGTTGATCGGCTCACCCACCGAGCCGAGCAGCCGCAGACTCGACAGGTCGTGCGCATCGGGGATCGCGCGGCCCAGCTTCATGAACGTGCGGATCAGAGTCGGCGCGGTGTAATAGATGGTGACGCCGTACTTCTCGATGACCTCGAAGTGCCGGTGCTCGCTCGGCGAGGTCGGGGTGCCCTCGTAGACCACCTGGGTCACGCCGTTGGAGAGTGGGCCGTAGACGATGTAGGTGTGCCCGGTGACCCAGCCGATGTCGGCGGTGCACCAATACACGTCGGTCTCGGGTTTGACGTCGAAGACGTTGTAATGCGTGTACGACGACTGCACGAGGTAGCCGCCGGTGGTGTGCATGATGCCCTTGGGCTTACCGGTCGTGCCGGAGGTGTAGAGCAGGAACAGCGGGTGTTCGGCGTCGAACGCCTCGGGGGTGTGCTCGGTCGATGCGCCGTCGACGGTCTCGTGCCACCACAGGTCGCGTCCGTCGGTCCAGTCGACGTCGATCCCGGTGCGGCGCACCACCAGAACGTGCTCGATTGAATCCTGCCCCTCGACCGCCTCGTCGACGGCGTTCTTCAGTGAGGCGGCCTTCCCGCGGCGGTACTGCCCGTCGGTGGTGATGACGAGTTTCGCCTCGGCGTCCTCGATGCGGGCCCGCAGCGCCGAGGACGAGAAACCCGCGAACACCACCGAGTGCATGACGCCCAGGCGTGCGCACGCCAGCATCGCCACGATCGCCTCGGGCACCATCGGCATGTAGATGGCCACGCGGTCGCCCGCGGTCAGGCCGAGATCGGTCAGCGCGTTGGCGGCCTTGCAGACCTCGTCCTTGAGCTCGGCGTAGGTCAGCGTGCGGGAGTCGCCGACGGGCTCACCCTCCCAGTGGATCGCGACGCGGTCGCCGTTGCCCGCCTCGACGTGGCGGTCGACGCAGTTGTAGGCGACGTTGATCTTGCCGCCGACGAACCACTTGGCGAACGGGGCGTCCGACCAGTCCAGCACCTCGGTGAACGGGGTGTCCCAGGACAGCCGCTCGGCCTGCTTGCCCCAGAAGGCGAGTCGGTCGTTCTCGGCTTCGCGGTACAACTCCGCGGTCGCATTGGCCTGCTCGGCGAACTCGGGGGCCGGCGGGTAGCTGGACTGGACTTCGGTTTGCGCCTCGGACATGTATGTGAGCGTAGTCACCCGATGCAATGCGCCGGTGCATACCTGGCAGACGGCCGGTGTGACGCGACGAGCGTGGAAAATCGGCGGCCCAGCGGTCGACTACCGTGGGCTGCCATGACCGATCCGCTGGCCCCGCTCGTCGACCTGCCCGGAGTGCGGGAGGCCAGCGAGGAGGCGCGCGAGGCGCTCGGACGCGCACACCGGCACAAGACCAACCTGCGGGGCTGGCCGGCCACCGCGGCCGAGGCCGCGCTGCGGGCCGCACGGGCGTCATCGGTGCTCGACGGTGGCTCGCTGCAACTGGACGACGCCGGTGAACCCGATCCGGTGCTCGCCGGTGCGCTGCGGGTCTCCCAGGCACTCGAGGGTGGCGCCACCGCGCTCGTCGACGTCTGGCAGCGCGCCCCGCTGCAGGCGCTGGCCCGGCTGCACGCGCTGGCCGCGGCCGACCTCACCGACGACGAACACCTGGGCCGGCCGCGGGCCGACCCCGGGGTGGGTAGGCGGCTGGAGCTGCTGGTGGAGATCCTCACCGGCGGGTCGCGGGTGCCGGCCCCGGTGCGCGCGGCGGTCGCCCACGGCGAGCTGCTGACGCTGGCGCCGTTCGGGACGGGCGACGGGGTGGTGGCCAGGGGAGTGTCTCGGTTGGTGACGATCACCAGCGGCCTGGACCCGCACGGGCTCGGCGTTCCCGAGGTCTACTGGATGCGTCAGTCCGGGGATTACCAGGCCGCCGCGCGGGGTTTCTCCTCCGGCACGCCGGACGGCCTCACGGCGTGGCTGCTGCTGAGCTGCCGGGCGTTGCACGCCGGTGCGCGCGAGGCGCTGCAGATCGCGGCGGGCTGACCGCCCAGCAAACGCAAAAGCGGGCGACGACCCGATCCGAGTTCGGCTCGCCGCCCGCTAGCACGGGCCCCGGTTACCATGCGTGCTGATGGGGTTGCGTGGGGCGGCCTCGGCGTCGTTGCGATGCGCCTCGACCGACTTCTCCGCCCAAGGAGTCGCCATGTCGTTCGCTTTTCGCAATTACGCAGGCCCGCAACACTTTTGCCTATTCCGCGGCATGTGCTCCGCGTGGGTGCCGGGGTTCCGTGCTGGGTCGCCTGGTTCGGGAGATGTCACCTTCTCCTCCGGTGAGATCTTGGCCTCCCCGGGCTTCCTTGCCTTCCTTTGTACTACGTGACGACTGTCACATCAAGTGGGGCTCGCACCCGATTCCGGATCGTTACGGCGGATCCATCCAGCAATCGCTCAGAGCGCGAAGCGACGCAGCAGGGAGTATGTCAGCGCGCCGGCCGCGAGCGCGCTCATCCCCACCGCCGCGGTGGTGGCGACCGCCGCGCCCGACGGGGCCGGAATCCGGTCGCGCAGCGACACCGGCTTGGTGAAGGTCTGCACCGGCCAGCCGCGGGCCACCGCCTCCTTGCGCAGGGCACGGTCCGGGTTCACGACCGTGGGGTGACCGACCGCCTCGAGCATTGGCAGGTCGGTGATCGAATCGGAGTAGGCGTAGCAGTGCTCGAGCGCGTACCCCTCGCGTGCGGCCAGCGCGCGGATGGCCTCGACCTTGCCCTCGCCGTAGCAGTAGAAGGCGATCTCCCCGGTGTAGCGGCCGTCCTCGACGACCATCCGGGTCGCCATGGCGTGGGTGGCGCCGAGTGCGCGGGCGATCGGCGCGACGATCTCCTCGCCGGAGGCCGACACCACCACCACGTCACGCCCGCAGAGTTTGTGGTCGGCGATCAGGTCGGCGGCCTCGGCGAAGACGAGCGGGTCGACGATGTCGTGCAGCGTCTCGCCGACGATCGATTTGATCTGTTCGACGTCCCACCCGGTGCACATGTTCGTCACGTAGGACCGCATGCGATCCATCTGTTCGTGGTCGGCGCCCGACATCAGGAACAGGAACTGTGCGTAGGTCGACTTGAGCACCGCCCGCCGGTTGAGCAGGCCCTGATCGAAGAAAGGTTTGCTAAAAGCCAACGTGCTCGACTTGGCGATCACGGTCTTGTCAAGATCGAAGAATGCCGCGGTCCGCACGGGGCGGTCGGGCTCGGATGCCGCTGGGGGACCATCCGACGGGGCGGCGTGCGGCTCAGATGCGCTCACGCGGCCAGCATAAACGGGATTCTCGTGACATCCGGGGTGCCGAATGTACAAATTGGCAGATCAAGACACGTGTCAGAATGCGCACTTTTCGCAAGAATCAGTGATGACAAACCCGTCTGGGACTTGCATTCCGTAGACGTACCGTGTGTATAGTGGGCGTTACCCGGGTTATGCCGGGTGTGCATCAGCCCGACCCCCCGGGGCTGATACACGACGACCTCCGCCTCCTCCCCCCCTGGCGGGGGTCGTCCCTTTTTCTGGGGTCTTTCATTCGCAATCCGGATAACTCAACCGATGCGGAAACGTTGCCCGAACGAGACTCTCGGGGCGTATGGCGACGAGTTGTCCACAGTTGCTGATTCATCCACAGTAGGTAGCGGAACGGGCGCCGGACGGCGCTGAACCGTCGCGACCGCGCGGCACAGTGGGCGCCATGACCACCCCTGGCGTGCTCGTGATGTCGAGCAGTCCGCAGCTGCGCGACGACGTCGACCGGGTCGCCGCGGCGGCCGCGGTGACGGTCGTGCACACCGCTGAGCCATCGAGCCGCAAGGCATGGAGCGCCGCGGCCGTCGTCCTCCTCGATGTCGACTCCGCGCGGAAGTGCGCCGCACGGGAGCTGCCGAGACGGGACCGGGTCGTCCTCATCGGACACGCGCCGCTCACCGACGACCACTGGCACGCGGCGATCGCGCTCGGCGCGCAACACGTCCTCACCCTGCCGGAGCAGGAGGGCGAGTTGGTGGTCCTGCTCTCCGAGGCGGCCGACACCGTGCGCGACAACGCCCACCGGGGGCCGGTCGCCGCCGTCGTCGCCGGTCGTGGGGGTGCGGGTGCATCGGTCTTCGCCGCCGCCCTCGCGTTGAGCGCCACCGAACCGCTACTCGTCGATGTCGATCCATGGAGCGGCGGCCTCGACCTGCTGGTCGGCGCCGAGACCACGCCCGGGTTGCGCTGGCCGGATCTCGCGCTCGGCGGTGGGCGGATCGGCTATCAGGCGCTGCAAAAGTCGCTGCCCAGCCGCGCCGGGGTGACGCTGCTGGCCAACGGTCGCGGCGGCGGGGAGATCGACCCGGCCGCCCTGACATCGGTGGTGGCCGCGGGCAGCCGCGGGGGCGCGACGGTGGTGTGCGACATGCCGCGCCGATCAACGCCGGCGGCGGAGTCCGCACTCGACGCGGCCGATCTGGTGGTCGTCGTCGTCACCGCCGAGGTCCGCGCCTGTGCGGCGGCGAGCGCGATGGCGTCCTGGGTCTCGGCGGTCAACCCGAACGTCGGTCTGGTTGTTCGCGGGCCGGCGCCGGGCGGTTTGCGCGCGTCCGAAGTCGCGGCCGCGGTCGGGCTGCCACTGCTGGCCGCGATGCGCCCGCAACCCGGGCTCGCCGAGGCGCTCGAACGGGGCGGGTTGAAACTTCCGCGGCGGTCGCCGTTGGCCGCCGCCGCGCACCGCGTGTTGACGGTGCTGCAGCGCCACCCCGCGGAGGTGGCGGCATGACCGCGTCGTTGATCGACCGCGTTCGGGAACGCCTGGCCGCCGAGGCCGCGCCCCTGCAGCCCGCGGTCGTCGCGGCGGCCATCCGCGCCGAATCGGGCGGCGTGCTCGGCGACACCGAGGTGCTCACCAACCTGCGGGCCCTGCAGACGGAGCTGACCGGCGCCGGACCACTCGACCTGCTGCTGTGCGCGGACGGAACCACTGACGTGCTGGTCACCGCGCCGGATGCGGTGTGGGTCGACGACGGTGGCGGTCTGCGCCGCACCGAGGTCCGGTTCGCCGACGAGTCGGCCGTGCGCCGGTTGGCGCAGCGGTTGGCGCTGGCCGCCGGGCGGCGTCTCGACGAGGCCCAACCCTGGGTCGACGGGCATCTGCACGGGCTGGGCACCGGAGAGTTCACCGTCCGGCTGCACGCCGTGCTCCCGCCCGTCGCGGCCGGCGGCACCTGCCTGTCCCTGCGCGTGTTGCGCCCGGCGCGTCAGGATCTGGCCGCGCTCACCGCCGCGGGGACGATCGTGGCCGAGGCCGATCCGCTGCTGCGCGACATCATCGCGGCACGGTTGGCGTTCCTGGTCAGCGGTGGCACCGGTGCGGGTAAGACGACGCTGCTGGCCGCGGCGTTGGGCGCGGTGCCCGCCCACGAGCGGATCATCTGCGTCGAGGACGCCGCCGAACTGGCGCCGCAGCATCCCCACGTCGTCAAACTCATCGCCCGCGCCGCGAACGTCGAGGGCGCCGGTGAGGTGACCGTTCGCGATCTGGTGCGTCAAGCGCTGCGGATGCGGCCGGACCGGATCGTCGTCGGGGAGGTCCGCGGCGCGGAGGTCGTCGACCTGCTGGCCGCGCTCAACACCGGCCACGACGGCGGAGCGGGCACCGTGCACGCGAACAATCCCGCCGAGGTGCCCGCGCGGATGGAGGCGCTGGGCGCGGTCGGCGGGCTCACCGGCCCGGCGCTGCACAGCCAGCTCGCGGCCGCGGTGCAGGTGCTGCTGCACGTCGCGCGGGACAGCGCCGGGGTGCGCCGGCTCACCGAGATCGCGGTGCTCCGTCCGCACGACGACGGTCGGGTCCGCGTGGTTCCGGTGTGGCGGTACGGCAGCGGGATGGCCGACGGCGCCGCGGATCTGGAACGCCTCGTCAGCTCCCGGCGGGCGACATGAGCGCCGCCGCGCTCGCCCTCGCGCTGGCGGTGCTGCTCGACCCCGTCGACGTCGGCCGGCGGCTGCGGCCACCGATTGCCCGCACCGCGGGCGGTGGGACGAAGCGAGCCTTGGTGGTTCTCATCGCGGTGTCGGCGGTGGCGCTGTGGTCGGTGGCGACGGCCGGTGTGGTGCTGGCGGCATGCGTGGCAGGGGGCACCGCCGCGCTGCGGTGGCGGCACCGGCGTGCGGTGCGGCAGCGCGACCGGGAGGCCGACGCCCTGCAGTCGGCGTTGGAGGTGTTGGTCGGCGAACTGCGGGTGGGCGCGCACCCGGTCACCGCGTTCGAGGCCGCGGCCGCGGAGACCGACGAGCCGGTCGCCGGTGCGCTGCACGCGGTGGCCGCCCGCGCGCGATTGGGCGCCGATGTCGCGGCCGGTCTGCGCGACACCGCGCCCACGTCGCCGCTCGCGCCGCACTGGGACCGCATCGCGGTGTGTTGGCAGCTGGCTCAGACCCACGGGCTGTCGATCGCGACGCTGATGCAGACCGCGCAGCGCGATATCGCAGAGCGGCAACGATTTTCGTCGCGGGTGCACGCGGGGATGGCGGGGGCGCGGGCCACCGCCGCCGTGCTGGCGGGTCTGCCGGTGCTGGGTATCGGGCTCGGGCAACTCATCGGTGCGGATCCGGTGCGGTTCCTGTGCGGCACAGGCGCGGGCGAATGGCTGCTTCTGGTCGGGGTGACCCTGTCCTGCGCCGGGCTGCTGTGGTCGGACCGCATCACGGCGGGGGTGACCACGTGAGCGCGGCGGCGGTGCTGCTCGCGGTGGCGATGCTGCTCGCGGGACGCGACGGCGGCGTCCGCCTACGGACGATGCGGCCGGGGAGTAGCAGCACCGGTGCGGTCGAGCGGTCCTCGGCCGATCCGCTGGCGGCGGCGTCGACGTTCGACGTGTTCGCGGCATGTCTGTCGTCGGGAATGGCGGTGTCGGCTGCGGCGGCCGCCGCGGCGGGATCCGCACCGGCAGGCCTCGCCCGCGTTCTCGCCAGGGCGGCCGACATGCTGGCCCTCGGCGCCGACGCTGCCACGGCCTGGTCGGACCCCGGTCCGCCGCTCGACGAACACGCCCGCGCCCTGCTGCGCCTGGCCCGCCGGTCGGCGGAGTCGGGAACCGCGTTGGCGCACGGCGTCGCGGAACTGGCGAACGAATCCCGAAGCGATGCAGCCGATGCCGCGCGCAGCACCGCCGAACGGGCGGGTGTGCTGATCGCCGCGCCGCTGGGGGTCTGCTATCTGCCGGCATTCCTGTGTCTGGGCATCGTGCCGGTGGTCGCGGGGCTCGCCGGTGACGTCCTGCAGGCGGGGTTGTGGTGAGAACACGCGTGCGCGGACGGTCCGCGGACGGGAGTAAGGGAGGGCACGATGGCACTGGAACCGATGCTGGCCGAGATCAAGGCGCGTCTGACGCTGCTGGCGGTCGACGAGACGGGGATGTCGACGGTCGAATACGCGATCGGCACCATCGCCGCGGCGGCGTTCGGCGCCATCCTCTACACCGTGGTCACCGGCGACTCCATCGTCAGCGCACTGACCAACATCATCAGCCGCGCGCTCAACACCAGTGTCTGAGTGACGATGCCGGTGGCGCCACGGTCGAGGCCGCGTTCGCGATCGCCGCGGTGGTGGTCGTTCTGGCCATGTGTGTGTCAGGCGTGTCGGCGGTCGGTGCGCAGGTGCGCTGCATCGACGCCGCGCGGGAGGCGGCCCGGCTCGCCGCCCGCGGCGACGACGGGTCCGCGACACGGGTGGCCGCCCGGATCGCGCCCGACGGCGCGCGGGTCGACCTCACCCGCGACGGGGGAGTGGTGGTCGCGCGCGTCAGCAGCAGACCGGCACTGCTGTTCGGCGTCACGATCACCGCGCAGGCAGTCGCCGCGACCGAACCCGGTGTCCGATGACCACGGCGCGGCCACACTCACTGCGGTCGCCGCCATCGCGGTGCTGCTCGTCGTCACCGGTGGCATGGTGCAGGTGGGCGCGGTGGTCGTCGCGCGCCACCGGGCGCAGGCCGCCGCCGACCTCGCCGCACTGGCCGCGGCGAACCGGGTCGCCGACGGCGCCGAATCCGCCTGTGCGCAGGCTGCTTCGGTGGCGCGGGCGATGCGTACCGCGGTCGCCGACTGCACGGTCGAGGGTTTGGAGGCGGTCGTCACCGTCGAGGCCGCACCGGGGCTCGGCGCCTGGCGGTTCGGGTACGCGCGTGCGGGCGCCCGCGCCGGACCGGTGTCAGTCCGGTGACGCCTGTTGCGCCACGCCCACCGACAGGCCCGCCTCGCGGACCTCCTCGTCGGTGGCCCGCCGCAGCGACGCCAGCCCGGCGAAGGTGTCGGGTTCGAGTTCGATGCGGTTGATCGCCACGTGCACCGGCGTCCAGTCGCCGTCGGCGGTGCGCAACCTGAGCACCGTCGTCGTCCCCGCCTGGGCGAGCTCGACGAACATGCGGGTGAGACGGTCGCTGTCGTCGGGGTGGACCTCGTTGGCGCGCCAGTCGTAGAACGGGGCGGGCGGATCGAGCCACTTGAGCAGCTTCCAGGTGTCCAGGTCGACCAGCGCGCGATGGATTCCGTTCTGGGCCAGCCCGTCGAGGATCCGGCGCGCCAGTTGATCGGGTGGCGGCTGGGCCGGCCCGTCGTGTTCGGCACGCCAGTTCATCGCGCGGCACACCAGCCGTTCACCCCCGCGTTCGTCGGGCTCGAGCAGGGCCCGCGCGGTGAACCCGACCGCGATCTGCTCGCCCCGATGATCGGTGACGTCCCACGTGCTGCAGTAGGTCTGACCCGGCTCCGGCCGGATCGCCATCGACAGCACCTTGGTCTCGCTCGGATTGAGGTCGAGGATCGGCAGGTCCTCGGCGAGCGCCCGGCCATGAGTGTCCTCGGCCTCCGGATCGCGCCCGCTGTTCGCCAGCGACTCCGGGGTGGCCGTCGCGATACCCGTCGCGAGGTCCCATTTGAGGGGGCCGGGCAACGGCCGCACGGGTGGCTCCAGGTCCGGCGGCCCGATCCACACGTGGACACCGTGGATGCGCCCGTCGGACATCTGCACCACCTCGGTGCGGATGACGCGGTCGTTCTTGGGGGTGATGCTCGACAGCCCCTGACCGGCGCGCACGGTCTCGGCGATCGCGGTCTGCACCGCCATCAGATGAGGGTTGCGCCGCAGGAATGCCCTGATGGGGACCATATGCTCGGTATGGGCGCCCCGCGCGACGACGACGGGCTCGCTACCGAGTGTCTCCACCAGCAGCCAGTCGTGGCTCATTCCGTCGATTTTACGTGTCGCGCCGCGGCCGCCCTGTTGATCATGATTGCGCTGGTAGCGCGGTTTTAGTGGCGGCCTCTGCCACAACGGGGTATTTTGCTTCCACGCCCGAGTCTGGGCGCGCGGTGATCACGTGGGAGGAGTCGACCGTCGAGGGGTCGGTCGGTTCCCCGTGTCCGCCCTCAGCGATCGCGACGATCCGCCAGCGCCCGCAACACGAGGCGCAGCACCGTCACCGCGCCGGCCTTGTCCAACGGGTCGTTGCCGTTACCGCACTTCGGTGACTGCACACATGACGGACACCCGCTCGGACATTCGCACGCCTCGATCGCATCCGCGGTCGCCGACCACCAGGTGCGCAGCTGCCGGAACCCGCGGTCGGCGAACCCCGCCCCGCCGGGGTGGCCGTCGTAGACGAAGATCGTCGGCAGTCCGTCCTCCGGCCCCACCGCGGTGGACACCCCACCGATGTCACCGCGGTCGCAGCTGGCCACCAGTGGGAGCAGACCGATCGCGGCGTGTTCGGCGGCGTGCAGCGCCCCTGGGAAACGCAATGGGTCGATCCCGTTGTCCAGCAATGCTTCCGGAGTGATCGTGCACATGGCCGCCATGGTGTCCAGGGTGCGGGTCGGCATGTCGAGTTCAACGAAATCGATGACCTCACCGGTCAGTTGGCGGCGCAGATAACCGATGACGGTGTTGGACACCGACACCGGGACCAGCCCGACGGTCACCGGGCCGAACGTCTCCCGTTCACCCCGTCCGGTGACCGCGATATCGGTGATCTCCCGGGCGAATGTGGTGTAGCCCGGGTCCTCGGCGTGCACGAAGGCGACCCCGTCCTCGAACGACAGCGAGTCGACGACGTAGCTCTCACCCTGGTGCAGATACACCGCGCCGGGATGCACCGACGACGCGGCCTGCCCGGCGTTGGCGTTGCCGAGCATGCGTCCGGTGTCCGCCTCGAGGATGGCGATCTGCCCGCCGATCGACCCCCGGATGTCCACCGCCGGATGGGGATCCAGCCCCGGTACGGGAAAGTACCCGTGCGGCCTGCGGCGCAGCAGCCCGTCGTCGACCAGCGAGTCGGCCACCGCTTCGGCATCCCACATCCGCACCTCGGCATCGGTCAGCGGCAACTCGGTGGCGGCGCACAGCAGTTGCGGACCAAGCACATACGGGTTCGACGGGTCGATCACCACCCGCTCGATCGGGCGGTCGAGCAGCGCGTGCGGGTGGTGCACCAGGTAGGTGTCGAGCGGATCGTCACGGGCGACGAGCACGATCAGCGCCCCCTGACCGCGCCGGCCAGAGCGACCCGCCTGCTGCCAGAACGACGTCACCGTACCGGGAAAGCCGGCCAGCACCACCGCATCCAGTCCCGCGATGTCGACGCCGAGTTCCAGTGCGTTCGTCGTCGCCAGACCGCGCAACCGCCCGTCGGCCAGTGCCCGTTCGAGTTCACGGCGGTCCTCGGCGAGGTACCCGGCGCGGTAGGAGGCGACCTGCTCGACCAACTCGGGGGCGACATCCTCGAGGCGGGCCCGCGCGCCCAGCGCGGTGAGTTCCGCGCCGCGTCGCGACCGCACGAACGTCAGCGTGCGGGCGCCCTCGGCGATCAGATCGGCCATCACCCGCGCGGCCTCCGCACCCGCCGAACGCCGTACCGGAGCGCCGTTCTCACCGATCAGCTCGGTCAGCAGCGCCGGCTCCCACAGTGCGACGGTGCGGGCGCCCTGCGGTGAGCCGTCCGCGGTGACCTCGCTGACCGTCTGCCCGATCAGCTCGGCCGCGGTCTCGGCGGGGGAGGCCGTCGTCGCGCTGGCGAAGATCACCGTCGGACCGCCGGGTTCGGCCGAGTAGCGCGCGCACAGCCGCAGCAGCCGGCGCAGCACCAACGCCACGTTGGACCCGAATATGCCGCGGTAGTAATGGCATTCGTCGACCACGATGTACTTGAGGTGGCGCAGGAAAACCGCCCAGCGGGCGTGGTTGCGCAGCAGCGACAGATGGATCATGTCCGGGTTGGAGAAGATCCAGCGGGAGCGCTCCCGCGCGAAACGCCGGACGTCTGCGGGCGAGTCGCCGTCATAGGACGACGGCGCCACGTCGTGCAGGGCGGGGACGGCGTCGGTGAGCGTCTGGGCAGTGCGCAACTGATCGTGGCCCAGCGCCTTGGTCGGCGACAGATACAGTGCGCGCGTACGGCGCTCCGACGCCATCGCCGACAGGATCGGCAGCTGGTAGGCCAGTGACTTGCCTGATGCGGTGCCGGTGCTGATCACCACGTGCCTACCGGCGTGGGCGAGATCGGCCGCAGCGCGCTGATGCGACCACGGTGTCCGGACGCCCCGATCAATGAACGCCTGCACCACATCTGGGTGCGCCCACTCCGGCCAGGATTCCGGTCGCCCGGTGCGCGGCGGCAGGTCGGCGACATGGCGCAGCGGCTGCTCGTCGGCGCCGACCCCGGCCACCGCGCACGACAGCAGTTCCCGGCCGAAATCCGACACCATCCACCCTTTCGAAACACGCCTGTAACAGTGCGTCGGCCGTCAACGCCCATGCACAGGTGAATTGTTCCCCAAGGAACCGACTTGAGACTGTCGCACCAGCCCTGAACGTGGTTGACTTATCGCGGTCGCAGCTTCTGTGTTCGTGTACTCGCACTCGCAGGATCGACGTTGCGATCGCGGTTCCTGCGAGGGTTGTAGGTCGGGTGAGTTCCGGCGACTCCACGAAGGATGGCGGTCGGAACGGGCCCGGTGTACCGAAACGGTGGACCGCACCCGGTGAAGAAGAAAAGGAAACAACTGGAAATGCCACAGGGAACTGTGAAGTGGTTCAACGCGGAGAAGGGGTTCGGTTTCATCGCCCCTGAAGACGGTTCCGCGGACGTGTTTGTCCACTACACGGAAATTCAGGGCAGCGGCTTCCGCACCCTGGAGGAGAACCAGAAGGTCGAGTTCGAGGTCGGCCAGAGCCCCAAGGGGCCGCAAGCTACGGGTGTGCGCACCATCTAGTACAGCGAGCCTGAAGACACACCCCCGCTGATCCGTGTGAACGGAGCCGCGGGGGTGTTCTCGTTTTGACGTGACGTCCGCCTCCCGTGCGCGGGGCACCTCACGGCGGACGCCTGGCTGGCTTACTGTCGGTCTCGTGAGCCAGCTGTCCTTCTTCTCGGCCGAGGCGGTACCCCCCGCCGTCGCCGACCTGACCGGGTTGCTCGCCGCGCCCGGGCAGGTGGTGTTGGTCGGTGCTGGCCGTGAGCAGGGTGCGCGCCTGTCGGTGGTCGTCGACGACCTGTGGCGGGCCGAGGCGCTGGCGGAGATGATCACCGACGCCGGGCTGCACCCGGAAATCGCCCGCACCGACGAGAACAACCCGCTGGTGCGCACCGCCGTCGAGCCGCGTCTGGTGGCGATCGCCGCCGAATGGACGCGTGGTGCGGTCAAGACGGTGCCGCCGCAGTGGTTGCCCGGCCCCCGTGAACTCCGGGCCTGGGTGCTGGCGGCCGGTACCCGGGAACCGAACGGCTATCTACTCGGGCTCGATCCGCACGCTCCCGACACCCATTCGCCGCTGGCGTCGGCGATGATGCGCGTCGGGATCGCCCCGACTTTGATCGGCACCAGAGGGTCGCGTCCGGCGCTGCGGATCAGTGGCCGTCGGCGGCTGACACGCCTGGTAGAGACGGTGGGGGAACCTCCGGAGCAGGCCGCGGCGTTGACCCATTGGCCCGGTGTGCCCTGACCGGTGACGAAGGGGTCAGTTTGCGTCGGCCAGCGTAGGGTGCGAAATTGTCAGGTGCCGACAGGCGCCGACGCAGGCATCCGGCGCCGAATGGCAAATGAAGAATTGGAGCAGGATCCAGTTGGCTGACGGTAGCCGCAGAAGCGGAAACGGGAGCGTGCGGCGACTCGTCATTGTCGAGTCGCCGACGAAGGCACGCAAGATCGCCGGGTATCTTGGCTCGAATTACATCGTCGAATCGTCGCGCGGACACATCCGTGACCTGCCCCGAGCCGCCGCTGACGTGCCCGCGAAGTACAAATCGGAGCCGTGGGCCCGCCTCGGCGTCGATGTCGAACACGACTTCGAACCGCTCTACATCATCAGCCCGGACAAGAAGGGCACCGTTTCGGAACTCAAGGACCTCCTCAAGGGGGTTGACGAGCTCTACCTCGCGACGGACGGTGACCGCGAGGGCGAGGCGATCGCCTGGCACCTGCTGGAGACGCTGAAGCCGCGCATCCCGGTCAAGCGGATGGTGTTCCACGAGATCACCGAACCCGCGATCCGCGCCGCCGCCGAAAGCCCGCGCGACCTCGACAACGACCTGGTCGACGCGCAGGAGACCCGCCGCATCCTCGACCGCCTCTACGGCTACGAGGTCAGCCCGGTGCTGTGGAAGAAGGTCGCGCCGAAGCTGTCGGCGGGCCGGGTGCAGTCGGTGGCCACCCGCATCATCGTCCAGCGCGAACGCGAGCGGATGGCGTTCCGCACGGCCGGCTACTGGGACGTCAGCGCCGAACTCGACGCCAGCGTGTCCGATGCGCAGGCCACGCCGCCGACGTTCACCGCCAAACTCACCACGGTCGACGGGCGCCGCGTCGCCACCGGCCGCGATTTCGACTCCCTCGGTGCGGTCAAGAAGCCCGACGAGGTGCTCGTCCTCGACGAGGCGGCCGCCGGTGCGCTGGCCACGGGGTTGCGCGGCGCGCAGCTGTCGGTCTCGTCGGTGGAGCAGAAGCCCTACACCCGTAAGCCGTATGCGCCGTTCATGACCTCGACGCTGCAGCAGGAGGCGGGCCGCAAGCTGCGGTTCTCGTCCGAGCGCACGATGAGCATCGCGCAGCGGCTCTACGAGAACGGCTACATCACCTACATGCGTACCGACTCGACCACGCTGTCGGCGAGCGCTGTTGATGCGGCACGCGCCCAGGCCCGCCAGCTCTACGGCGAGGAGTACGTACACCCGACGCCGCGTCAGTACACGCGCAAGGTGAAGAACGCGCAGGAGGCGCACGAGGCGATCCGCCCGGCCGGCGACGTGTTCCAGACCCCGGGCCAGCTACACGCCCAGCTCGACACCGACGAGTTCCGGCTCTACGAGCTGATCTGGCAGCGCACCGTCGCCTCGCAGATGGCCGACGCCCGCGGCACCACGCTGAGCCTGCGCATCGCCGGGGAGTCGCGGGACGGTCAGTCGGTGGTGTTCTCCGCCAGCGGTCGCACCATCACCTTCGCCGGCTTCCTCAAGGCCTACGTCGAGAGCATCGATGACCAGGCCGGCGGCGAGGCCGACGACGCCGAGAGCCGGCTGCCGAACCTGACTCAGGGTCAGCGTGTCGACGCCAAGGACCTCACCCCGGCCGGGCACCAGACCAGCCCGCCCGCGCGCTACACCGAGGCCTCGCTGATCAAGGCGCTCGAGGACCTCGGCATCGGGCGGCCGTCGACGTACTCGTCGATCATCAAGACCATTCAGGACCGCGGCTACGTCCACAAGAAGGGCAGCGCGCTCGTCCCGTCGTGGGTGGCGTTCGCGGTGATCGGGCTGCTCGAACAGCACTTCGGCCGGTTGGTGGACTACCAGTTCACCGCCACCATGGAGGACGAGCTCGACGAGATCGCCGCCGGGGCCGAACGGCGGACCAACTGGCTCAAGAACTTCTACTTCGGCGGCGAGCACGGTGAAGGTGATTCGATCGCTCGTGCCGGTGGCCTGAAGCGACTGGTCGGCGTCAACCTCGAAGAGATCGACGCGCGAGAAGTCAACTCCATCAAGCTCTTCGACGACGCCGAGGGGCGTCCGATCTATGTGCGCGTCGGCAAGAACGGCCCGTACCTGGAGCGGATGATCGCCGACGACGACAACCCGGGTGAGCTGAAACCGCAGCGCGCCAACCTCAAAGACGAGTTGACGCCGGACGAGCTGACCCTCGAACTGGCCGAGAAGCTGTTCTCCACACCGCAAGAGGGCCGCTCGCTGGGCATCGACCCGGAAACCGGGCACGAGATCGTCGCCAAGGACGGGCGGTACGGACCGTACGTGACCGAGGTGCTGCCCGAGCCGCCGGAGGATCCCGATGCGGGGACGACGGCGAAGAAGGGCAAGAAACCCACCGGTCCGAAGCCGCGTACCGGATCGCTGTTGCGCACAATGGATCTCGAGACGGTGACGCTCGAGGACGCACTCAAGCTGCTGTCGTTGCCCCGAGTGGTGGGTGTCGACCCCGACACGAACGAGGAGATCACCGCGCAGAACGGCCGCTACGGCCCATACCTCAAGCGCGGCACCGACTCTCGCTCGCTGGCGACCGAAGAGCAGATGTTCACCATCACGCTCGACGAGGCGCTGAAGATCTACGCCGAGCCGAAACGCCGTGGCCGCCAAGGCGCCGCGACGCCGCCGCTGCGCGAACTCGGCGTCGACCCGGTCTCCGAGAAGCCGATGGTGATCAAGGACGGACGCTTCGGCCCGTACGTCACCGACGGTGAGACCAACGCCAGCCTCCGCAAGGGCGACGACGTCATGTCGATCACCGATGCGCGGGCCTCCGAACTGCTCGCCGACCGGCGCGCCCGGGGTCCGGTGAAGAAGAAGGCCGCCAAGAAGACGGCCAAGAAGGCACCGGCCAAGAAGACCGCGGCCAAGAAGGCCGCCGCGAAGAAGGCGTGATCCGCTAGCTGGAGACGTCGCTGATCTCGCGCGGTGACAGCAGGTTCACCGGACGGGCCAGTTGGGTGGGTGCGATGCGCCCGCGCAGTTCGACGGTCTCGCCGACGTTCCAGCACAGCGCCTCGGCGTCGAGGGCCCCGCTCACGGCGATCGCCGACGCCAGCACGTGGCCCGGCTCCAGTTTGGCGAGCTCGGTCAGCCGCGCGGCCTCGTTGACCGGGTCGCCGATGACCGTGTACTCGAAGCGCGCCTGGGCGCCGATGTGCCCGGCGATCGCGCGGCCTGCCGACACCCCGATGCCGAATTCGGTCTCGCCGAGGACCTCGATGAGATCGTCGTGCAGTTCCCGGGACGCGGCCAGTGCGGCGCCGCAGGCGTCCGGGTGCTCGATCGGGGCGCCGAAGATGCACAGCGCCGCGTCACCCTGGAACTTGTTGACGAACCCGCCGTGACGGTTGACGGTGTCGACGACGACGCGGAAGAAGTCGTTGAGCAGGTTGACCACCTCGGCGGCCGGGATGGTCGCGGCGAGGTGGGTGGAACCGACCAGGTCGACGAACAGCACCGCCACATCGCGTTCCTGGCCGCCGAGCTCGGTGCCGCGCTCCAGGGCCCGGCGGGCGACGTCCTCGCCGACGTAGCGGCCGAACAGGTCGCGCAGCCGCTGCCGCTCGGCCAGGTCGCGCACCATGTCGTTGAAGCCGGCCTGCAGCAGGCCCAGCTCACTGGCGTCGTAGATCTGCATGTGGGCGTTGTAGTTGCCGCGCTGCACCTCACCGAGGGCCCAGCGCAGCTGGCGCAGCGGATCGGCGATCGACATGGCCACCAGGACGGTGCCGGCCAGGCCGATGACCAGCGCGGCGATCGCCAGCAGCAGGATCGGCATGGTGAGCCGGTCGGCGGGGGCCTCCAGGATGTCGAACTGGCTGGCCACCAGGGCCAGCACGATGGCCAGCACCGGAACACCGGTCGACAACACCCAGGTGAGCACCTGCCGCAGGATGACGCCCGGGGCCCGGAAATTCTCCGGGACGCCGCCGCGCAGGGCGGCCACGGCGACCGGGCGCAGCACGCGTTCGGACTGCAGGTAGCCGATGATCGCGGTGGCCGTCGCGCCCAGCGCGGTGGCCACGGCCACGACGGGGGCGGACTTACTGGCGACCGGCCAACTCGCGACGATGAAGACGACCGACCCCAGGCACCAGTTCGCGACGCTGATGATCGTCCGGTAAAACGGCATCCGCAGGGCCCGCGCCCGCGCCAGATCGGTGGTATTGGGGTCGCCGTCGGCGAGCAGGGTGTCGCGGCGCTGCCAGCGGATGACCGGGATGAGCAGCCGTAGGCTCAGGTAGGCGCCGACGGTGAACGACACGAACAGGTAGCCGAGGAAGATCGCCAGGTTGAACGCCGGCAGGTCCTGCAGCTGCACGCGGTCCTCGGGCGGCAGGCCGAAGCGCAGGAAGCCGAGCACGAACAGCGCGCCGATGATGTCGGCCTGCAGCATGCCGAGGGTGAAGACCGGCCAGGGCGTACGCGCGACCCAGCGGACGAATGCGCTGATCCGCCCGATCGGTATCGCTTCCGAGGCCACCTGTTAACCGTATCGGGCCGAGCCGACCTTCAGCGCTCCTGTCAGCTGTTTGTGTCGGGCTGACCATTACTGTTGGCCGTGATGGCCGGAGTTTTTTCCCGTTTGGTGGGACAACACGCAGTGGAAGCAGAGCTCGTGGGCGCCGCACAGGCCGCCCGCGGTGACGCCGCTCACAGTGCGTCGACCACGGGGACCATGACACATGCGTGGCTGATCACGGGTCCGCCGGGGTCTGGACGGTCGATCGCGGCGCTGTGTTTCGCCGCCGCGCTGCAGTGCACCTCCGAGGGGACGCCCGGTTGCGGTGACTGCCGCGCCTGCACCACGACGATGGCGGGCACCCACGCCGACGTGCGGCGCATCATCCCGGAGGGGTTGTCGATCGGCGTCGACGAAATGCGCTCGATCGTGCAGATCGCGTCGCGGCGGCCGGGTACCGGGCGCTGGCAGATCGTGGTGATCGAGGACGCCGACCGGCTCACCGAGGGCGCCGCCAACGCGTTGCTGAAGGTGGTGGAGGAGCCGCCGCCGTCGACGGTGTTCCTGCTGTGCGCGCCCTCGGTGGACCCCGAGGACATCGCGATCACGCTGCGGTCGCGGTGCCGGCACGTGGCGCTGGTGACGCCATCGGTCGAGGCGATCACCCAGGTGCTCATCGAGGGCGACGGGCTGTCGATCGAGGACGCGCGCTGGGCGGCGTCGGTGAGCGGGGGGCACGTCGGGCGCGCGCGGCGGCTGGTGGTCGACGAGCAGGCGAGGGACCGGCGCAAGCGGGCGCTGAGCCTGGCGCGCGATGCGGCCACCCCGTCGCGGGCCTACGCCGCGGCCGAGGAGCTCGTGGCGTCGGCGGAGGCCGAGGCCAAGGCACTGACGGTGGACCGCAACGAGACCGAGGCCGAGGAGCTGCGTACCGCCCTCGGTGCGGGCGGTACGGGCAAGGGCACCGCGGGCACCATGCGCGGGTCGGCCGGCGCACTCAAGGAGCTGGAGAAGCGGCAGAAGTCGCGGCAGACGCGGGCGTCGCGCGATGCGTTGGACCGAGCGCTGATCGACCTGGCGACGTACTTCCGGGATGCGCTGCTGGTGTCGTCGGGGGCGGGCCACGTGCAGGCCAACCATCCGGACATGGCGGACAAGGTGGCGGCGCTGGCCGCGCACGCGTCGGCTGACAAGCTGCTGCGCTGCATCGAGGCGGTGCTGGAGTGCCGCGAGGCGCTGGCCGTCAACGTCAAGCCGAAGTTCGCGGTCGACGCGATGGTGGCCACCGTCGGGCAGGCGCTGCGGGACTGACTTTGGTCGTGGGCGGGGGCTGCCGTAGACTCGTGCCGCCCGGTGTGCCGGGCACGCCGCCTTAGCTCAGTCGGTAGAGCGATTCACTCGTAATGAATAGGTCAGGAGTTCGATTCTCCTAGGCGGCTCTCTTTTGTGTGTGGAGCGCGAGACTACGGTTGTTGACGCCGTTACTCGCATTTCCGGTCAACAACCGTAGGCTCGGCGAAGAAACTCGTCGAGCAGAGGTACGACCTCGTCGAGGTGGGTCTCCAGCAGCCAATGGCCGCCGTCGAATACATGCAGCGGCGCGTCGGGCAGGTCGCGGTGGTAGGCGCGGGCGGATTGCTCGGGCATGTATCCGTCGTGGCGGCCCCAGACGATGAGCGTGGGTGGCCGGTGCTCGCGTAGGTAGGCCTGTTCGTCTGCGAACCATCCCAAGGTGGTGGGCTGGTCCTCGAGGAGCCGGACGAGGTTGGCGATCCGCTCGGGGGTGTTCATCAGAGACCAGTGCAGGGTCCACAGGTCGGGGCTGATGCGGTCGGCGATGTCGGCGGGCAGTTCGCCGCGGAACTCGGTCTCGAAGCCGTGCGGGCTGACGTGTTGGGCGATGCGGCGGCGGGCGTCGGGGCCGGGGTTGTTCCAGGATTCCTTGAGGAAGTCGTACTTGGGGCCGAACGCGTCTTCGTAGATGTCGCCGTTCTGGATGACGAGGCCGGCGGCGCGTTCGGGGTGGGCCAGGGCGAGTTGGAAGCCGAACTGGGAGCCGTAGTCGTGCAGCCAGATGACGTAGCGGTCGAGGTGCATGGCGTCGACGAAGGCTTGCAGGAAGTGCGCGTAGCCGGCGAAGGTGTAGGCGAAGTCGTCGGCGGAAGGTGTTGCGCTGTAACCGAATCCGGGAAGGTCGGGTGCAATGAGGCGCCAGCGATCGCCGAGGGCGGCCATGAGGTTGCGGTAGACGTACGACGACGCCGGGTAGCCGTGGGGGAGCAGCACGACGGGCGCGTCGGCGGGTCCGGCGGCGCGGTAGAAGGTGTCGACGCCGGCGACGGTGGTGCGGTGGTGGGTGACGGGGCTCACGCCCCTTCCAACACCTCGCGGGCGGCAGTCAATGCCGAGTTGGCGTTGGGAAATCCGGCGTAGCCGCTGGCGTGGTAGATGACCTCGGCGATCTCGTCCTCGGTGAGGCCGTTGTTGAGGCCGATTTTGACGTGCGCCTTGAACTCGTCGGTGGCGCGCATCGCGATGAGGATGCCCATGGTGACGAGGCTGCGGTCGCGGCGGCTGAGGCCCTCGCGCGTCCAGAGGCGGCCGAAGATGTTCTCGATGCCGATCTCCAACAGGTCATCCCCGAAGCGGCCGTCCTTGGCGAACTCCGTGTCCTCGGGAATGGAGCCGGCGAGGAGTTCACGGAGGACTTGCTGACCCTGTTCGCGCGTGTCTGTCATGGGCTACAGAGTGGCACGGCTATTGGGATAAAGCGTCGGGCCAGCCTGGTTCGGGTGGAAGCGACGGAAAGTCTTCGCGGGGATGTTCACCGGATGTGAGGAAGGCTCGGCGCTCGAGTGGATCCGGGGCTTCGTCGACACATCGTTTTGCGGCTTCGGAATAGTCATCCCACTCTGGTCGAACATAATCCGTAGTGGCAGCCAGAAATCCGGTAATGCGCCAGTCCCCGAACACGTTCTGCCCGGGTTCGGGAGAGGGCCCAGACTGTGGAGGAAGAGCGGATGACGAGGCTTCCGAAGGGGCGGTGAGCTGCAGCTGCATAGCGACGATCCCGCGAGTCGCTGGTGCGCCGCCTCGGGTGAGCGTTCGGTAGGCCCCGCCCGGTTGACGCTCCGCGGCGGCGTAGAGGAAGTTGCAAACCGTGACGGTGTAGCGCCCGTTCTGCTCGGCGGCCGATTGGATCAGGAACCGGTTGGTTCCGACCACCGGAGATGTCACTGGGACGTTGAGCGGCGGTCTGCGGTCCCGTGCGCTGATAGTGGGACTGTCATCGGGTTCGTTCGGCGGAACGGCTTCAGTGAAACCCGGGTACGCGGCATCTAACGTTCCTTTGTATTGCGCTAGCAGGCGGGATTCGAAATAAGCCCGGACCGGAACCGACACGCCCCCTTCCAATTCGATGCCGGGAGCCGCGCTCCACTGCACAGTCAAACCATCGAGATTTCCACTCCAACGGTCGGTTTCCGTCGAAGTGTCATCCGACCCGCACGCACCCAACGTGCCGCAGGCCATTAGTACTGCCAGCAGTCTCTTCGGGGAATCCGTCATGTGCCGGACCCGTGAGGCGAAGGATTCTTGATGACGTTGTTGTACTGGCTGATGAAGGCCGCGGCTGGATTGCTAGCGCCGAGCTGGTTTGTGAGTAGATCATTCAAACCCTGACTCATCTGTGCCTGCGTCACTCCTAACTTTGCGAGCTCCTCGAAGGGAAGTACCTGCTGCCCGGTGGGGCCATTCGGGTCGCTCGGGTTGACTGGCAGGTTCGCCATCCATTGAGCATCTATCCCGGGAACATCGACTCCGTTTGCGATCAGAGCGTTGACCACGAACCGTGCCCCCTCCTCGTCGTACATGTTCGCGATGGTGGGTGAATTCGTGTCGGGTGGCGGCCCGAGGATCGAGCTGGCCATGGCGGTGCCGAAGACGTCCAACCCGGGGCCGAGAGCCGGACCAACGCCGGGCACGACACTTCCGCCACCGCTCAACGCTGCGAGGCCGAAGTCGTAAGCTGCTTTCTGCTGGTTGTAGACCTGCTCCGCGTTGAGGCCCAGCGCTCGAGCGGCCTCGGTAGTACCAGTCATTCCCAGTGCCTTGAGAGTCGCGCAATCGGTTAGGCGCGCGTCGTGCGCGCTCATCGGGTGACCCTGCTTGACCTCGTCCGCCCATGACTTGCTCTCAGCCAAGATGTGTGAATTAGTTGCGCCCTGGAACTCTGTATACGCGTCAGATTGAGTGCTCAGCACCGAGAACAAGCCTTTCGCGACGGGCCGTTCCGCCGGGCTCTCGAGATCGATTGAGTCGAAACCATTATGGGCGTCCGCAGTCGACAAACCGGCGATGTCAGCGATGTATGGCGTCAAGCCGTGCGCGTAGCCTTTGACCAACTCGGGATTGACCTGACCCAGGGTTTCACCATCGATGTTCATCAGATCCTTATGTGACCCGACGTAGGCCGCGTACTTCTCCGCTGTTTCCCCTGCGATGACTTGCTCGGGCCCCCCGGCGGCGTCATGAGTCCAGCTGAACAGCGATGCGGCGGACTTGCCGTCGTCCTTCCATTCGACTGCGTTGACGTCATGGAGGAAATCGTCGCCGCCAGAGCCGATGAGGTGGTCATGGATCACCTGATGATCGGTGTTGACAGCGTCGAATAAGCCTTGGACCACTTCGGGATCGCCCATGGGCTGCAACGGTCCGAGGTTTGTGTCCATGATCTTGTCGGCGGCGTTGATCATCTCGCGATCAATCGCTGTGCCGGTTTGGAATGAATCATTGCCGTCGCGGACGATTTCGGAGATGCGCTGCAACTCTTGGTCATGGGTGAGGCCGGCAACGCCCTCACCAAGGGGAGTCAATTTGTCTGCCTCCCGCAGCGTTTCTTGAACGCTTACCGGGAGTTGGTCGAAGCCACCTTTGACCCGCCAACTGGGGTCGTCGAGAGCGCCTTCTTCGAGTTCGGTGTGCGGCATCCACACGTCTTCGTTGCTCATGAGCTGCCATGAGTCGCCGATGATGTTCTTGTGGTCCCCGAGCCGTTCTTCGGCCTTATGGAGATCATCGACGCTCATGCCGTTCTGTTGGGCCTGCATTTGGCTCAGGTAGGACCCTTGCTCGGGAGATAGTCCCTTTTCCAGGTCGATCTTGCTCAGTACAGCATCGACCCGCGCGGCAGCACCCTGATCGCCGGCCAGCGCGGCCTGCACGTCTCGCTCGGCTCGCTCATTCTCGGGAACCGCGTGCATCTCCTCATTTCCGAGCGTTTGGACGTCGTCCTTCTTGTCGTCCTTGTCCCCGTTCCCGAACTTCTGCTCGCGCGAGACCGCCTCGAACTCCGGCCCGAGCTTGGCGAGATTCTGCGCGACGACATTCGACTCGGCATTGGTCTTCTGCACCACCTCGGTCAACTGCCCGAGCCCGCGGTTGGCGATCTGCATCAGGATCGCGTCGCGCTGCTTGCCCGGCGGCACGCTGTTCGCCGCGTCGGTCACCCACTGCCGCAGCTGGTCGAGGTTCTGCCGCCCGGTCGCGACCACCTGCGCGGACTGGTCGACCTGCTGGGCGATCTTGCGGTCCAGCTCGGCCAGCTTCGTGAACACGACCTGGTGGTCGGTGTTGGCCTTGCCGTAGTTCGTCGCAGCGGCCCCCGACCACTGCGACCCGGGCGCGGCGGCGTCCAGACCCGATCCGAGGGTGGTCAGTTGCGGGCTCTTGTCGAAGTCCGAACCGCTTTGCGGGGTGCCCTGCCCGAACGTCTGCCTGGCGTTGTTCCAGGTCGTGTAGAAACCGTCGAGGGCGCTCACCGGCGCGCAACCTCTCCGCGTCGCAACGTCATTTGCCCAGTATCCCGTACCCCGTACTACCTCGGTGCCACGAATCCGACGGGACCGGGCGATATGCACACCGACAGCGCGGCGGTGCTCGCGCTGACATTGATTGCGTCCCCGGCGCCCGGCAACCGCACGAAAACCCGGTTCAGGCCCGGCCGCACCGGCACCTTGACCTCCGGACCCTCCGACAGCGCCATCATCAGCGACCCGTCGCTGTTCGCCAGGTAGTTGATCTCCGCCGTCCAGTCCGCGGGCAGCAGCGGCCCGTCCAACTCCATCCGCACCGGGAAGTCCGGCTGCACCAGATACCCGCAGTTCGGTTCGGGCCCCGGCCGGATCGCCCGCACCCACGTCACCAACGCATCGACCACATGCCCGGACCGGTCCAGCATCCGCAGCGACGTCGTGCTCTCCGCGAACTCCGGCCGCTCATCGAACAACGCGAACATATGGCTGGCCAGGTTCTCCGGCGCCGCCACCCGCTGCATGATCAGCGGATCGACCTCCTGGTCCAGCATCGGCTCGGCCACCGTGGCCAGACCCGCCCGCGCGTTGGCGAGATACTCCGGCACCGGACTGTCGCGCCAGATGCGGGAGAACGTCACCGTCGAATACAGGCTGCTCGCCACGAACACCACGGTCAGCCCGGCCACCACCGCGGCCCGCGCCCGCGAGGCGTCCAGCCACCGCACACCCTCCCGATTCGGCGCGCAGAAGCCGACCGCCATCAGCAGCGCCAGCACCACCACCAGATCCGGCAGATACCGCAGCGTCTGCGCCAACTCGAGTGCGGTGAACCGCGATGAGCGCATCAGGTAGATCGGCACCTGGCAGGCCACCGCATATCCGACCGCCACCGCCCACACCGGTCCGATCCGCCGCTTCCGCGCGAACGACACCGCGATTACGGCGGCCAACGCCACCCACCCCAGCACCATCACCGCCAGATGCGGTGTGGCCCAGGGGGAGGCCGGCGCCCACCGCTGCCAATCCCACGGCCCGCCAACCAACCCCGGCACGATGCCATGCGTGAACGACCGGGCCAGTAGATCCCACGTCATCGCGAGATCGAAGCTCCACCGCTTCTGGTCGACGACGAGCAGGTACACCCCGATCCACGCGGCCGTGACCGCCAACGCCGCGACCCACAGCCGAAAACCGCGCCGCCACACCGCAACCAAAGCCGAGGATGTCCCCGTGACGTAGGCCAGCAGTGCCGCGACCGCGAACGCGACGAACGGGATCACCGCCGCCTTCTCGAAGAACAGCAACCCGCCGACGTACACCGCAACGGCCGTCACCGCGTAGCGCTGTCTCCCGGTGCGCACCAACAGGATCGCGTCGGCGCACACCCATGCCAGCGCCGCCAGCATCGGCAGCGAGTTCAATGCTGCGGCCCACCACGCGAAGCCCGGCACCGCCAACGGGGTGAACATCGCAAACGTCAACGGCAGCAACAACACCGGACGCCACCCCAGGATGACGTGCAGCGCCCGCAACAACGCCAGCGACGCCAACAGCTGCAACACCACCAGACTCAGCGCGGGCAGCGCCCACGACCACGGCGCGGCCCGGGTGATCGCGCCCGACACCAGGAACGCCGCGGGCATCACGTGGCCGTCGTGGTCGTCGAACAGGAACGACGGCGACAGCAGCCCCTGCGTCCCGGCCCGACCGATGAGGATCAGGTCGTCCCAGTAGAAGTAGCCGCCGAACGCCAGCACCGCGCGCACGGCCAGGTGCACCGCGATCAGCCCGACGGCGGCGGCGCTGACCCGGTTCAGCCGGCCCACTCCGCACCCGGCGCCGCCGCCCGCGCCACCAGGCTGGCCCGCCACGCCGAGGCGACCATGTCCTGCACGGAATGCCGCATCTGCCAATCCAGGTCGCGCCGGGCCAGCTCGCCTGAGGCGACGATGCGGGCCGGGTCACCGGGACGGCGCGGCATGATCTCCGGCTCGAACTCGATACCGGTGACCTCCCGGATCGCGGTCATGATCTCCCGCACGGACGTACCGTCGCCGCTGCCCAGGTTGTACACCGGTTCGACGGGTTGCCCGTCGGCCAGCCGCCGCGCCGCGGCGACGTGCGCCAGGGCCAGATCGGTGACGTGGATGTAGTCGCGCACGCAGGTGCCGTCGGGGGTGGGGTAGTCGTCGCCGTTGATGCGGGGGACGCGGCCGTCGTGCAGCATCTCGAACACCAACGGGAACAGGTTGTGCGGGCTGGCGTCGTACAGCGTCTCCGATCCCGACCCCACCACGTTGAAGTACCGCAGGCTGGTGTGCCGCAGCCCGGTCGCGCGGGCGACGTCGCGCAGCAGCCATTCGCCGATCAGCTTGGTCTCCCCGTACGGAGACTCGGGCCGCGTGGCGGTCTGCTCGTCGACGAGGTCGACGTCGGGGGTGCCGAACGTCGCCGCGCTCGAGGAGAACACCACCTTGTCGACGCCGGCGTCGCCCATCGCGCGCAGCAGCGCGACCATCGCCGTGACGTTCTGCTCGTAGGTGTGCAGCGGCCGCGACACCGACACCCCGGCGTACTTGTAGCCGGCGATGTGGATGACCCCGGTGACCCTGTGGTCGCGCAGCGTGTCGAGCACCAGGGCCTCGTCGAGCAGAGTGCCCCGCACGAACGGCACTCCGTCGGGCACGAACTCCTCGAAGCCGGTCGACAGGTCGTCGATGACCACCACGGGCATCTCTGCGTCGAGCAGCGCGCGCACCACGTGCGAGCCGATGTAACCGGCCCCGCCCGTCACCAGCCAGGTCATGTCGCCTCCTACCGCAAACCCGGCCAGGATAGCGCGATCAGATGCACGGTGATCCCGACCAGCGGGCCGCACAGCAACGCGACCACCGTCCTGGTCTCCAGGTCCAGCGGCAGCAGCAACAGCAGCACGGCGGCCGCCGTCGCGCTGACCCACCCGGTCGCATAGGTGCGGTGCATGGCCGCCGCGACGGTCGCCGCCCCGGTCAGCGTCAGCAGCGCGATCGCCACCGCCGCCGCGGTCAACCACGCCAGCAGCGCCCCGTCGGCGCGGTACTGCTCGCCGAACCCGGCCCGCAGCAGCCACGGTCCCACCAGCCCCGCGGCGGCGACCCCGACCGCGCCGAGCCCGACGACCAGCGCGGCGGGCGCGAGCAGCGCGCGCACCCGCGCGGTGCGCTGATCGACGAAGTGGGCGATCAGGTTGCCCTGCATGGCGGTCAACGGCACCAGCAGCGGCGCCCGGGTCAGCGTCACGGCCAGGATCACCACACCGCCCGCGGCGCCCAGATCCTCGGAGGTGGCCTGCAGCAGCACCGGGAAACCCATCACCAGCACGGCGCTGGCGCCGGCGGCGGCGATCGAGTGCGCGGCCCCGCGTAGGAACGTCGTGGTGCTGCCGGGCGTGCGCAGCCGGGCAGCCGCGCGGGTGGCGGGGGAGCAGACGAGCAGCAGCAGCCACGCCAGCGCACCGCCGACCGTCGCCCACAGGTAGCCGCCGAGTCCCCAGCCGACCGCGAACGCGGCGAGCGCCACCAGGACCCGCGTCACCGCGTCGGCCACCATCAGCGCCCCGTACTGGGACCACAGGTCGACCCCGGCCAGCATGCCCAGCAGCGTCGCGTGCACGCAGAACCCGGCCAGGCCGGCGCTGAGCAGCGCCACCGACAACCACTGCTGCTCGACGAACACCCGGCTCGACCACAGCGGCGCGGTGGCCGCGATCAGCACGGCCGCGACGACGGCGACCATCGCCCCGACCCGCGTGGGATGGGTGTGCGGACCCTCCGGCGACTTCTCGGCGCGGGCGTCCCGGACCTCGCGGGTGGCCTCCTGCAGCAGCCCGAACGCCGCGCCGCTGACCAGACCGAACGCCCCCCAGAACACCCCGAACACCGAGAAGCCGGCCGGTTCCAGGTCGCGGGCGGCCAGGTAGAGCACCGCGTACCCGCACAGCGCGGTCACCGCGGTCGCCACACCGACCCGTGCCACGCTGCTTCGCGTGACGGGGCCGGTCGACGGCGCCGCGTCGGTCACAGCTCCGGCAGATCCTCGGCGTAGAGCCACGCGTCCCACAGCGGGCGCAGCGACTCGTCGGCGTAGTTGGCGGCCAGGCCGGTGAAGTCGTCGGTGAACGCGGTGCTGTGCCGGTGGCGCGCGGTCCACTCCTGCAGCAGTGCGAAGAACTTCTCGTCGCCGATGCGGGTGCGCAGTACGTGCAGGGTCAGCGCGCCCCGCTTGTACACGCGGTCGTCGAACATGTCCTTCGGACCGGGATCGGCGAGGACGAGGTCCTGCGGCTGATCGGCCAGGCGCGAGTGATAGTGCTTCGCCCACTCGTCGGCGCTGCGGCCGCCGGAGTTCTCCGACCACAGCCACTCCGCGTAGCAGGCGAAACCCTCGTGCAGCCAGATGTCGCGCCAGCGCCGCACGGTCACCGAGTTGCCGAACCACTGGTGTGCGAGTTCGTGGGCGATCAACCGTTCGGCGCGCCGGGTGCCGTTGCAGTGATTGGCGCCGAAGATCGAGATGCCCTGCGCCTCGAGGGGGATCTCGAGGTCGTCGTCGGTGACGACGACGGTGTAGCCGCTGGCGAGCGGATAGGGGCCGAACAGTTTGACGAACAGCTTCATCATCTGCGGTTGGCGGCCGAAGTCGTGGTCGAAGTTCTGCCGTAACCGGGCGGGCAGCGCGGCCTGGATGGGCACCGGTGTCTTGGCCAGCTTGTGCATGTCGTACATGCCGATCTGCAGCGTGATCAGGTACGTCGAGGTCGGTTCGGCCTGTTCGTAGGTCCACACCGTGTGGCCCGCCCGCGCGCGGCGGGACACCAACTCGCCGTTGGCGATCGCGCGGTAGGGGCTGTCGGTGCTGATCTGGATGCGGTAGCTGGCCTTGGCGGCGGGGTGGTCGTCGCACGGGAACCACGACGACGCGCCGTTGGGTTGCCCGGCGACCAGCGCTCCGTTGGTCAGCTCCTCGAATCCGACGTCACCCCACAGCGTTTCGATGGGCTCGGGGGTGCCGCCGTAGCGGACGTCGACGACCAGTGCCACGCCCGCGGGCAGCGCGGAGGACAACTCGATGCGTAACTTGTTGTGTGAGGCGGAGTATCGCGCGGGTCTGCGGCCGTTGACCGACACCTTCGTCACCCGCAAGGTGTCGGCCAGGTCGAGGGTGAACGTGCGCAGCGCGGCCAGGGTGACGGCGGTGATCGACGCCGAACCCGTCAGCCGGTTGATCGCGACCTTGTACTCGAGGTCGAGTTCGTAGCGCGACACCCGGTAGCCGAAGTTGCCGGTCTCGGGCAGGTAGGGGTCGATCACGGCGGGGCCGCCCTTGGCCTTCTTGGCCCGGGTCACGCGGCGGAGCCCTCGGTGGCGCGTGCGGCTTTCCTCTTCTTCGCCGACGCGTCACCGCGCTTCTTGCGCAACGGGTTCCACGGCGCGATCGGGTTGCCCTGCCAGCGGGTCGAGGCGGGCACCTCGTCACCGCGCATCACCAGCGAACCCGGCCCCACCGTCGCACCCGCACCCACCCGGGCGGCGGGCAGCGCCACGCAGTGCGGGCCGAGGGTGGCGCCGTCCTCGAGGACGACGGTGTCCATCCGCATGATGCGGTCGTGGAACAGGTGGGTCTGGACGACGCAGCCGCGGTTGACCGTCGCGCCCGCACCGAGTGTCACCAGATCCGCCTCCGGCAACCAGTACGTCTCGCACCACACGCCGCGGCCGATCGTGGCGCCGAGGCCGCGCAGCCAGAGGTTCATCACCGGGGTGCCGCTCGCGGCGCGGGCGAACCACGGTGCGGCGACGGTCTCGACGAACGTGTCCGACACCTCGTTGCGCCACACGAACGACGACCACAGCGGATGTTCGATCGCCGCGATGCGCCCGATGACCAGACGTTTGGCGATCACCGCGACCGTGCCCGCGACGGCGCCGGCCACCAGCAGGACCACCCCGCCGAGCAGCGCCGTCCACAGGTAGCCCAGCTCGACGATCAACGCCTGCAACCCCAGCAGCACCCCGACGCCGATCGCGAACGTCACGATCACCGGGATGAGCCGGCATGTCTCCACGGCGCCGCGCATTGCCTTCAACCGCGGCGTGGGCTGGAAGGTGCGCAACACGTCGGCGGCAGTGGGGTTGCGGCGCAACCGAACCGGCGGGCTGCCCAGCCACGACGATCCGGCCTTGGCCTTGCGCGGCGTGGCCGACAGGACCGCGACCAGACCGTCGTCGGGGACCTTGCGGCCGGGCTGGGTGATCCCCGAGTTGCCGAGGAAGGCCCGCCTGCCGATGGTGGCCTTGGCGACGTGGATCCAGCCGCCGCCGAGTTCGTAGGACGCGACCATGGTGTCGTCGGCGAGGAATGCGCCGTCCTCGACGACGGTGAACTTCGGGGTGAACAGCGCCGTCGAGATCTCGGTGCCGCTGCCGACGGTCGCGCCGAGCACCCGCAGCCACCCCGGCGTCAGCAGGCTCGCGTACAGCGGGAACAGGTAGGTGCGGGCGGCGTCGAGCAGGCGTTCGGTGGCCCACACCTGCCATCCGATCCGGCTGCGCACCGGGTGGTAGCCCTCTGCGAGGCCCAGCGACAGCAACCGCACCCCCGCCACGGTCAGCGCCGCGTAGACGACCACCGCGACGATCGTGGCGACCGGCGTCCACAGCAGCGCGGGCAGCACCGCGTCGAGCACCGACGTGGTGTTGCGGACGCCCCAGCCGATCACGGCCAGCCCGGCCGCCAACGCCACCAGCGGCATGCCCCCGAGCAGCAGCGAGGTCAACCCGTAGGCCGCGACCCACAGCGGTGCGCGCTGCGGCCGCTGAGCCGGCCACGGATGGCGCGCCTTCCCGGATTTCGCCGCGGGGGATCCGGTCCAGTACTGACCGTTCTTGACCTTGCCCAGCACCGCTGAGCCGGGTGCGATGTCGGCGTTCTTGCCCACCACCGCACCTGGTAGCAGGGTGCTGCGCGCGCCGATCGTCGCGTCGTTGCCGATCGTGATGTGCCCGACGTGGAACTGATCGCCGTCGATCCAGTGGCCGGCGAGGTCCACCTCGGGTTCCACCGAGCAGCGGTGCCCGATCTTGAGCATGCCGGTGACCGGCGGCAGCGAGTGCAGGTCGACCTCGCGGCCCACCGAATTGCCAAGCGCGCGTGCGTAATACACCATCCACGGCGCGCCGGCGAGGTTCTCCGCGCCGCTGGCCGCGGCGAGCCGCTCGGCTAGCCACACCCGCAGGTGAACGGCCCCGCCCCGCCGGTAGGTGCCCGGTTGCAGGTTGCCCAGCAGCATGCGCGCGAACAGCACCGCGATGCCCATCCGGCCGACCGGCGACACGAACAGCATGAACCCGGCCAGCACCACCCACCAGTTCAGCGGGACCGCCCATGAGAGCAGCGAGAACTCGGCGGCGACGTTGTTGAGCAGCGCGAGCCACACCACCCACTGCAGTGCGGTCAGCGTCGCCAACGGCAGTGACAACGCCAGCTGCGCGGCCTGCGTCCACCGCGGCGTCGGCGCCACCTCGCGGGGGATCACCTCCGACGGCGGATCCAGTTCGTCGAGGTAGCCGGCCAGGGAACCCAGCCGCGGATGGTCGTACAGGTCGGCGACCGTGACCATCGGATACCGCCGCCGCAGCGCCACCACCAGTTGCGCCGCCGACAGGCTGCCGCCGCCGCAGGCGAAGAAGTCCGCCTCGGGTCCGTCGACCGGGGCGGCCAGCACGTCACGCCACAGCTCCGCCAGCCAGCCCATCGTCCCGCTCAGCGCGGGCGCCTCCTCCTCGGCGCCCGCGACCGGCCAGGGCAGCGCGTCACGGTCGACCTTGCCCGACGTGCGGGTGGGCAGCGCGTCGACCAGCACCAGCCGCGGCACCAGCGCCGCGGGCAGCGCCTCGGTCAGTGCCGCGCGTGCGGCGTTGAGGTCGAACGCGGGGTCGGCGCTCGCGATGTAGCCGACCAACAGCGGGGTGCCGCTGGCAGTGCGGCGGACCGCGGCGGCGCCGCCGCTCACCCCGGGCAGGTGCACCAGCGCCGAGTCCACCTCTCCCAGCTCGATGCGCCGGCCACCGACCTTGACCTGGTCGTCGGCGCGGCCGATGAAGTACAGCCCCTCCGGGGCCAACCGCACCAGGTCGCCGCTGCGGTAGGCGCGGTCCCAGCCCAGCGTCGGCATGGGGGCGTACTTCTCGGCATCCTTCTCCGGATCGAGGTAGCGGGCCAGCCCGACCCCGCCGATGACCAATTCGCCGACCTCGCCGTCGGCGACCGGGAGCCCGTCCTTGTCGACCACCGCCAGATCCCAGCCGGGCAGCGGCAACCCGATGCTGACCGGGCCGCGCCCGTCCAGCCGGGCCGCGCACGCCACCACGGTGGCCTCGGTCGGGCCGTAGGTGTTCCACACCTCGCGCCCGTCGACCGCGAGGCGCTCGGCGAGTTCCGGCGGGCAGGCCTCGCCGCCGAAGATCAGCAGCCGCACCGCCTCGAGCGCCTCGGCCGGCCACAGCGCGGCCAGCGTCGGCACCGTCGAGACGACCGTGATGTCCCGCGACACCAGCCACGGGCCCAGATCCATCCCGCTGCGCACCAGCGACCGCGGTGCCGGGACCAGGCAGGCGCCGTGCCGCCACGCCAGCCACATCTCCTCGCAGGACGCGTCGAACGCCACCGACAACCCGGCGAGCACCCGGTCGCCGGGGCCCAGCGGGTTGTCGGCGAGAAACAGTTTGGCCTCGGCGTCGACGAACGCGGCGGCACTGCGATGGGTGACCGCGACGCCCTTCGGGACGCCGGTGGAGCCGGAGGTGAAGATGATCCATGCGTCGTCGCGGCTGAGCGGGGCGACCGCGCGCCATCCGCGCGACGAACCGGGCCCGCGCACCAGACCGCGTTCGGTGATGACGGCGACGACGTTGGCCTCGGTGAACACGAGGTGGGCGCGTTCGTCGGGATCGTCGGCGTCGACGGGTACGTACGCGGCGCCCGCGGCCAGGACCGACAGGATCGCGACGTACAGCGCGTAGCTGCCCGACGGCATCCGGATGCCGATGCGATCGCCGCGGCCGATCCCGCGGGCGGCCAGCCACTCGACGCTGTCCTCGATGTCGGCGACCAGTTCGGCGTAGGTGAGTTGGACGGCGCCGTCGTCGAGGGCGGGCGCATCGGGGAACCGGGCGGCGGTGTCGTACAGGATGTCGACGAGGGTGCGTGGCGCCGCGGCGAA
Source organism: Mycobacterium sp. GA-2829 (assembly GCF_001499965.1). GTDB lineage: Bacteria > Actinomycetota > Actinomycetes > Mycobacteriales > Mycobacteriaceae > Mycobacterium. The sequence continues at coordinate 221,473 of NZ_LQIT01000012.1, read as the reverse complement.
GGTGGACTGCAGGTACTGATGGGGGAGGCCGGCGCCGGGAACCGCTGCTGTCACGATCCCAAAGTACTAAGCGGTGTGGCCGTCAGAGCCCCACGGCGCGGCCCGGGTGGTGACAATTGGATCAAGGCGGGTATCCAGCCGAGGATTGGCCAAATCGGACCCCGATTGGCCCGGTCGAGGATGGCCGGGCACAATCGGCTCCGGAGGGGAGTATTCCTTCGCCGCGGTGTCGTCACTACGTCGTCCGTCAACGGTCGACCGGTGCTGCGGGCCGACACGTCGTGTGTCGGCGGAAGAGACCTCCGGCGTGTTCGACGACCGGAGGTATATCGCGTGAACGTTTCCGCCCTGGAGTGGGGCATCACCATCGCCGTCACAGTGGCCGTGCTGCTGTTCGACGTGGTGGCGATCGCCAGGCGCCCGCACGAGCCCTCGATGAAGGAGTGCTCGATCGCGCTGTCGGTCTACGTGTCACTGGCGGTGGCGTTCGGCGTCTGGGTGTGGATCTTCCACGGCGGTGACTACGGCCTGGAGTTCTTCGCAGGCTGGCTGACCGAGTACAGCCTGTCGGTGGACAACCTGTTCATCTTCATCATCATCATGGCCAGCTTCAACGTGCCGAAGAAGTACCAGCAGGAAGCGCTGATGGTCGGCATCATCCTGGCCCTGATCTTCCGCGGCATCTTCATCGCGTTGGGCGCGGTCGCGATCAACCAGTTCTCGTGGGTCTTCTACATCTTCGGACTGTTCCTCGTGTACACCGCGTGGAACCTGGCCCGCGACTCCGAACACGACGACGACGGCGACAACGCGGTGGTCAAGTTCGCGCGCAACCATCTCACGCTGACCGACAAGTGGGACGGCCTGAAGCTGTGGATCAAGCAGGACGGCAAGCGACTGATGACGCCGATGTTCCTCGTGATCGTCGCGCTGGGGACCACCGACCTGATCTTCGCGCTGGACTCGATCCCGGCGATCTTCGGCCTGACGCAGGAACCGTATCTGGTGTTCACCGCCAACGTGTTCGCGCTGATGGGGCTGCGGCAGCTGTTCTTCCTGCTCGGTGGCCTGCTCAAGCGGCTGGTGTACCTGTCGCAGGGCCTGGCGTTCATCCTGCTGTTCATCGGCGTGAAGCTGTTCCTGCACGCCCTGCACGAAAACGAACTGCCGTTCATCAACGGCGGTGAGCACGTGTCGGTGCCGGAGATCCCGACGCTGCTGAGCCTGGGCGTCATCATCGTCACGCTCGCCGTCACGACGGTGCTGAGCCTGATGAAGACCCGTGGTCGCGGCACCGAGTCGACGGCCGCCAGCGAGGACGACGACAAGCGGTCGTTCGACTCGCACTGATCGCAACGGTCGACACCGCACCCGCCCCGGCATAGCGTGACTTACGTGCGGCTATTCGTGGCGAATCGTGATGGCGAGTGGGACGAGCTGACCGACGGTGACCGGCATGCGGTCCGGCTCAGCGCACCCGACCTGCAACAGGCTCGCCGGGCCCGGGCCAGGATCCGCGCCAGGGCCGAGGACGACGTCGCGGTGATCCTCGATGTCACGGTCGCAGTGGGGCCCGACTTCCGATCGGCGCGCGCGGCTTTCCTGTCGGATGCCGCCGGCGACGGCACCGTCCGTTACGCGGGCACCCTCGACGGGTTGGCCGGGCTGATCGCCGACATCGAGTCGGCCGACGTCGCCGACGGCGTCACCCTGCTCGCGGCGGGGCCGCGGCAGGATGTGCGGGCGCTGGGCCGCGACGTGCTGGCCCGCCTGGCGCTGCGGGGTCAGCCGAAGGCCAGCTAGCGCTCACACCTCGATCGGCGGTTTGAGCCGGTCCAGCGTGTACTGCCGGTTGCGTCGCGCCGCCCAGGAACTCGCGGCCAGCGAGGCCGCGAGGATGCCCGACAGCACCAGCACGGCCACCCACAGCCGTTCGTCGACCCCGCCGACCGTCAACTGTCGTAGACCGTTGACCGCGTAGGTCATCGGATCCACCACGTGCAACACCTGGAACGGTTTCGGTGTCGTCTCCACCGGATAGATACCGCCCGCGGAGACCAGCTGGAACATCAGGAACGCCAGCGTGACCACGCGGCCCACCGCGACCCCGAGCGTCGCGTTGAACGCCTGGATCATCGCGAGGAACGTCCCCGCGACGAGCATGAGGAACGCGACGGTGCCGAGGGCGTGGGCGGCCTTCAACCCCACCCCGAAATGCACCACCACGTACATCACGACCACCTGGCAGAACGCGATGAGCAGGCCCGGCCAGTACGAGGCCAGCACCACGCGCAGCGCGCCGAGGCCGTTCACGATGGGCCGGGACTGCAACGGCGTCAACAACATCCAGATGATCAGCGCGCCGATGAACAACGCCAGCGGGAGGAAGAACGGGGCGAAACCCGTACCGAAGGTCGGCGCCGGGTGCTCGGTCACCTGGTCGATGGCGACCGGCTGGGCCAGCGTCTGCGCCACCTCGGTGCGCTGCTTGTTCGTCCACTGCGGCACCTGCGCCGCACCGTCACGCAGACCGGTGGCCAGCTGTTCACTGCCGTCGCGCAACCGCGTGGTGCCGTCGGCCAGCGTGGCCGCACCCTGGGACAGCTGACTGCCACCGTCGGCCAGCGCGACCAGACCGCCGTTGATTCGGCTTGCGCCACTGCTCAATTGGGCCGCGCCATCGCGCAGGCGTTCGACGTCGCCGCGCAATCCGCCGGTGAGCGCCCGGGTCAGGAACACCCGCAGCGAGCTGTTCGGGTCACCGAGTTCGGCCTCCAGCTGTGTGGCCTTGTCGCGCAGGCTGATCAGGCCCTGGTCGGTGGTCGGGTCGGCGTTCTGCGCCCGCAGCAGCCGCTGGGTACCCGCCAGGGTGTCACCGAGCGCGCGCACCGTCGGGTCCGGGTTGGCGCGCAACAGCCCCACCACCTGGTCGACGACGACAGCGGCCTGCGCCTGATCGATGTGCAGCGAGGCGATGCGGTCGCTGGCCGAACGCACCAGGCCGCTCACATCCGCTGCCAGCGCGCCGATCTCGTCGGGGTCCAGCTCGAGCTCACCGACACGGTCCAGCACCGTCAGCAGCGGATCGGTCGCGGTGTCGATGCCGTCGGACAGTTCGGCGGCCCCGGCCGCCAGCGTCGCGGACCCGTCGCGTGCGGTCACCAGACCCCGTTGCAGCTCAGCCGATCCCGATGCCAGCCGGTGAGCACCGTCGTCGGCAGCCACCAGGCCGTCACGCAACTGGTCGGCACCGTCGGCCGCCCGCCGCAGACCCGCACCGGCATCGACGACCCCGTCGAGCACCTGACCGACGGTCTGCTGGCCGATCGCGGCGTCGACCTGGTTGGCCACCTCGCGCGCGGCGTTCTGGCCGATGATCGAGGACAGGTAGTTGTTGGTGTTGTTGTAGGTGAACTGCAGCTGTGCTTTTCGCGGTTGGTCGCCGCCGGGGGAGGCGACGGCGGCGCTGAAGTCCGCCGGAATCGTGATGCTGAAGTAGTACCGGCCGTCCTCGACACCCTTGGCGGCGTCCTCGGCCGAGGTCGGGTGCAGGTCGAGTTGCCCGGACGCCAGCAGCGCGCCGGCCACCTGATCGCCCGCGTTGAGGTGGCGGCCCGAGGCTTCTGCGCCGCGGTCGGCGTTGACCAGCGCCACCGGCAGCTTGTTCACTTCACCGAACGGATTCCAGAACGCCCACAGGTACATCGCGCCGTACAGCAGCGGCATCAGCACGATCGTCACCAGCGCGATGCGGGGCAGCGTGCCGCGGAAATACCGCTTGACGTCGGTGCCCAGAGAGAATGCGGCCAGTCCGGCCATGCTCATACGCCTTCCTCGTCGAGGATGATCTGCGCGCGCACCGCCTCGGCGGTGACGCCGTTGACGGTCGCGGTGATGACGGTCCGCGTACCGCCCAGGTCGATCAGCCGCTGCAGCAGCAGTTCGCGGTTGCGGTCGCTGGTCAGCAGGTCGAGGCCGCCGACGATCAGCAGCGGCGGTCGCGCGGTGTCGGCCAGCGCGATTCGCAGCAGCAGCCGGTCGAGTTCGCTGAGCTCCTCGACGGTGGAGCCCAGCGGCGGCAGCGGCAGCTCACCGAACACCGGTGCGCAGATGCGCTGCAGGTCGGCGGTGTCGGCCGGGCGGATTCTCCGGTACCACGGTGCGTTCCACCGCATCTGCTCGGTCACGGCGTCGCGTACGGTCACCGCGTCGGCGAGAGTGTCGAGTTCGTCGACCCCCGCGATCGCGGCCGTCGCGAAGATCTTGCGTGGTTCGGTGGCGCCGAAGACGGACAGGGTGCCGCGGTCCTGGCGCATCCGGCCCGCCAGCGTCATCAGCAGTGCGGTGCGCCCGGTGCCCGCCGCGGCGACCAGCACCGTCACCCCGCCGGCGTGGACGTCGAGGTCGACGGGTCCGTAGACCGGCCCCTGCGGGCCGGACACCGCGAGGTCGCGGGCCACCACCGCAAGTTCGGCTGCCTCCGGCATGCGACCTCCTGCGTTGTCGGACATCATGATTCGGGGCTCAACGACAGCACGGTGATGTCCGGCGGCGCCCCGATGCGCACCGGTGGCCCCCAGAAGCCGGCGCCTCGGGTGACATACAGCTGGGTGCTTTCCACGGTGGACAGTCCGGCCAGCGCGGGCTGGGCGGAGCGGACGGCGTAGTGGAACGGCCACATCTGCCCGCCGTGGGTGTGCCCGGACACTTGCAGATCCACCCCGCGCGCGGCGGCCTCGGCCACCTGGACCGGTTGGTGGGCCAACAGCACCGTCGGCCTGTCGCCGCCGCGGCCGTTGAGCGCGCGGTCGAAGTCGGGCCCGTCCGAATGCCGTTCCCCGGCGAGGTCGTTGACGCCTGCGAGGTCGAAGGCCGCACCCCCGCGACGGATCGCGGTGTGTTCGTTGCGCAGCGGGTTGACCCCGAGGCGTTCGAGTTCCCACAGCCACTCGGTGGGGTCATCGGTGAAGTACTCGTGGTTGCCGGTGACGAAGAACGCCCCCTCAGGGGCGGCGATGTCGCGCAACGGTGCTGCGGCGGAGCCGAGTTCGGCGACCGTTCCGTCGACCAGATCGCCGACGATCGCGACCAGGTCCGGTTCTGTCTCGTTGATCATCCGCACGATGCGTTCGGTGTGGGCCCATCCGGCGAGCGGGCCGAGGTGGATGTCCGACACCACGGCGACCCGGAAGCCGGTGAACGCGGGGTCGAGTCGGCGCAACCGGACCGGGACGGTCAGCACCTGCGGCGGGCCGAGCGCGGTGGCCGCCCCGAATCCGACCAGCCCCACCGACGCCGCACCCGCCGCCGTCGCGCTGGCGCGGGCGAGGAACACCCGCCGGTTGACCGCGGCCGCCGCAGGCGGGGCGGCCGGTTCGTCCGGCTGGCGCCGCACCCAGCCGCGCAGCGCCAGCCGCACGGGTTCGAGCGCCAGCAGCGTGAGCAGCAGGTAGGCGGCCACGCCGAACCACAGGTACCCCGGCCAGGCGACCCAGGAGGACTGTTGCGGGCCGATCGCCCGCGGCAGGATCAGCGCCGCGCACAGCAGGGCCAGCAGAGCGAGTAGTGCGGCGGTGAGGATCGCCCGGGTGCGCCCTGGGGCGGTGGTGTCCTTGACCAGCCGCTTCCACAGGTAGAGGTGGATGAGCGCGAGGATGGCGAGCAGGATGACGATGAACATGTCAGCCCGACAGGCTCCACTTCTCGGCAACCGCGCGCAGACCGTCGTCGGTGAGCCTGCCGAACAACCGCAGCCGCGCCATCCCGCCGTCGGGGAAGACGTCGAGCCGCGCCTCGGTCACCGGCCGCTGCGTGTCGATGACGAATCGGTGCCGCGTATCCGGTTGCAACACAACGTGTTCCAGGAGGTCGAACCACTCCCCGTCGCCGTCACGGCCACGCAGCCGTGCGGCGCCGGGGGCGTTGCCGATGAAGTACGAGGTGTCGAGTTCGGCGAAGCTCAACACCCCGTGGGCGGCCAACTGCACCTGCACCCAGTCGTTGCCGTCGTCACGCCGCCGCGACGTCTCCCATCCGTCGCCCATGGTGCGGGCGGTGCCGGGGAGCAGCAGATTGTTCGGCGAACTGTAGAACATGTTGGAACAACCCGCGATTCGGCCGCCGTTCTCGAGCGCGGCCAGATCGAGTGGCAGCTCCGCGAATTGGGGGTCGAGCAATCCCTCGCCGTGCACCCGCAGTCGTGCCACGCCGCCGTCGGGATAGATGGACAGCCGAACGTGGGACCATCGCCGCCCGGACGCCACCTCGAACGGGTTGCGGGTGTCGCCGTCGACGGGGCTGCGCTCGACGATCGTCGTCCAGTGCCGGTCGAGCAGTTCGGCCACCGACGGATGACCGGGCACATACGCCGCCTCCACCGACACCTCGGGCGGGTAGTTGCCGGTGAACCATGCGGTGTCGACCACCACGCCGCGCACCACGCCGGGCACGCCCAGTCGCACGATCGCCGCGTCCGGTGACTCCCGGCCGGCGCCGCGGCCCCGCCGCGTCTCCCAGCCGTCGTAGATCTGACCCTTGTGGCCGAACGTCGCCGGCCGGTGTTCGGCGGCGGCCGGGACGATCAGATTCTCCTTCTCGGCGAACAGCTCGTCATTGGCCCATACGACGGCGCCGCCGGCCGCGCGCGACGCCAGATCCGGCAGCGACAGGAAGTGTGAATGCGGGATGCTCACCTGCGAAGCGTAGGCGAGGCGATCACCAGTTGTGGTAACCGCCTTCGGGCCCGAGCATCCGCTCGAGCCGGACCCGATTGATCCGGGCGAGCTCGTTGCGCACCAGTTTGCGCTCGGTCTCGGCGTCGTTGTGCAGGCGGTCGAGAAGGGTTGTCAGCACCTGCTCGGCGCCGTAGCCGTTGATGTACATGACGAAGCCGAACCCGAAATGGTCCAGGTAATCGCGGGTGGCCGCGCTCAGTTGCTCCATCACCTCGGGCCGCTCGGAGAACACCGCGCACTGTTCGGCGGCCGACTTCTCACTGCCCGGCCGACGGCCCACACACGGATAGGCCTGCAGGATCGAGTCGATGGACTGTTCGGACAGATCGAAGAGCAGTTCGTCGGCCTGCCGGAACAGCGCGTCGTGGTTCGCGTAGGGGCGTGCGCGCGCGAGGTCGGCGGCCAGTGGGACGCTGTAGCAGCATTCGTACACCGCGTGGACCGCCCGGCGGATCGGCATGGCGTTGAAGGCCGCGAGGCCAATGCCCTGGTGCATCAGCATGGGGCAATGATCGAAGCGTCAAGCCACAACCGCGTTACGCCGTGTTACGGGCGCGATAATTTGTGCCGCGGTCTTTGCTGACGCAGCGAGTTCCGGGTCAGTGACCGGAAGACTTGAACCGTTCGATCGACCGCTGCACCTCGGCCTCGGCCGCTTCCCGGCCGGTCCAGTCGGCGGCCTTGACGAACTTGTTCGGCTCGAGGTCCTTGTAGTGCACGAAGAAGTGCTTGACCTCTTCGAGGATCTGTTCCGGCACATCGGCGAGGTCCTGGATGTGGTCCCAGCGCTTGTCGCCGGCCGGCACGCACAACACCTTGTCGTCGCCGCCTGCCTCGTCGGTCATCTGGAACATCGCCACCGGGCGGGCATCGACGATGCAGCCGGGGAACACCGACTCCGGTAGCAGCACCAGCGCGTCGAGTGGATCGCCGTCCTCACCCAGGGTGTCTTCGATGAAGCCGTAGTCGGTCGGGTAGGCCATCGACGTGTAGAGGTAACGGTCGAGCTTGACCCGCCCGCTCTCGTGGTCCACCTCGTACTTGTTGCGTGACCCCTTGGGGATCTCGATGACGACCTCGAACTCCACCGCAGTCGGCTCCTTCATCTGTGTACGCATCGGGGTCGCCGGGTGCCGACGACGCGGGTCCACCCTAAACGAGCGATACCCTGCTGTTGGCGGGGTGGTTCGGTCACCTCATTTCGACAGCAGGAGTGTTATGCGGCCCACCCGGTGGCGGCGTTCGACCCATGTGCTGGTCAGCCTCGCGGTCCTGGTGCTGGTCGCGGTCGTCGTCGCGGTCGCCGCGGTGCTGACCACCGGCCGCAACACCGATGCGCAGGCCGCCAAACCGGTTCCCGCCCCCGCGACCGCCGACCCTGCCGTCGTACCGGTCGAGGACTCGGTGCCCGCGCCCACCAACGCCGGCCTCGCCGCCGCGCTGGCCCCCGCGCTGGCCGACCCGAACCTGGGCGACCTCGCCGGCCGCGTCACCGACGCCATCACCGGGGAACGGCTGTGGGATCAGCGCGCTGAGGTCCCGATGCAACCGGCGTCGACGAACAAGGTGCTCACCGCCGCCGCCGCACTGCTGACCCTCGACCGCGAGGCCCGGCTGACCACCACGGTCGTGGCGGGCGACCAGAAACGCGACCCCGGGCTGGTGGTGCTCAAGGGCGGCGGCGACCCGACCCTGTCCGCGGCGCCCAAGGGCACCGACACCTGGTACCGCGACGCCGCCCGCATCGGCGATCTCGCCGATCAGGTACGGCGCAGCGGTATCGAACCCACCGCCGTGGCCGTCGACACCAGCGCCTACACGGGTCCGGAGATGGCGGTGGGTTGGGATCCGCTCGACATCCCCGGCGGCGACATCGCCCCGATGGTCCCGGTCATGCTCGACGGCGGCCGCACCCAACCCGTCAGCGAGGAGTCCCGACGCTCGCCCACCCCGGCCCTGGACGCCGGGCGGGCGCTGGCCGCCGCACTGCGCATCGACCCCGCGAACGTCACGGTGCTCGACGGCCCGTACCGCGGCGGCAAGCAGATCGCGGCCGTGCAGTCACCGCCGCTCATGGAACGGTTGCGGGTGATGATGAACCTCTCCGACAACGTGATGGCCGAGGCGATCGGCAGAGAGGTGGCCGACCAGCTCGGCCGCCCGCAGAGCTTCGACGGTGCCACGCAGGCCGTGCTGGGTGAACTCCGCAAGGCCGGGATCGACACCACCGGTGCCCGGCTGTTCGACTCCAGCGGCCTCTCGATCGACGACCGGTTGACCGCGCTGACCCTCGACGAGGTGGTCACCGCCGCCACCGGCGACGACCATCCCGAACTGCGTCCGTTGGTCGACCTGCTGCCCATCGCCGGCGGCAGCGGCACCCTGTCCAACCGCTACCTCGACACCGCCGCGGGCCGCGACGCCGCAGGGTGGTTGCGCGCCAAGACCGGATCGCTGACCGGCACCAACGCGCTGGCAGGCATCGTCACCGACGCCCGCGGACGGGTGCTGACCTTCGCGCTGTTGTCGAACAACGCCGGACCGACCGGGCGGACGGCGCTCGACGCCTTGGCCGCCACCCTGCGCGCCTGTGGATGTGGCTCGTGAGCAGATCGAACGACCTGACCGTCGGCCGCGCGGTGGACTGGCGGTTCGCCGCGGCCGTCGGCGCCAAACTGACCCGGCCCGGCCCACCCGCCACCGACTACACCCGCGACCAGGTCATCGACCAGCTCGCGTCCTCGGCGCGGGAGGCCGAACTGCCGGTGCGCGAGGTCACCGGGCTCAACGAGGGCAACGCCGTCACCGAGGCCCGCATCGTCGACCGGCCCGGCTGGATCCGCGCGGCCGCCCACTCGATGCGCACGATGACCGGCGGCACCGACAAACCCAGTGGCTTCATCACCGGCCGTGTCACCGGCGCCCAGACCGGTGCGGTGCTGGCCTTCGTCTCCTCGGGCATCCTCGGCCAGTACGACCCGTTCGCCGACGGCGGCGGGGAGCTGCTGCTGGTGTGGCCCAACGTCATCGCGGTCGAACGGCAACTGCGGGTCTCGCCCACCGACTTCCGGCTGTGGGTGTGCCTGCACGAGGTCACCCACCGCGTGCAGTTCCGCGCCAACCCGTGGCTGGCCGACCACATGTCCTCGGCGCTGGCGGTGCTCACCAAGGATGCGAGCGACGACGTCACCGAGGTGGTCGCGCGGCTCGCCGACTACGTGCGCAACCGCAACGCGCACACCGAACCGAACTCGACCGGCGTGATCGGGCTGATGCGCGCGGTGCAGGCCGAACCGCAGCGCCGCGCGCTCGACCAGCTGCTGGTGCTCGGCACCCTGCTCGAGGGCCACGCCGACCACGTGATGGACGCCGTCGGGCCGGCCGTCGTGCCGACGGTCGCGACCATCCGCGGACGCTTCAACCAGCGGCGCCAGCGCAAGCAACCGCCGGTGCAGCGCGTCCTGCGGGCCCTGCTCGGCGTCGACGCCAAGATGAGCCAGTACACCCGCGGTAAGGCGTTCGTCGACCATGTCGTGGCGACGGTCGGGATGGAGCGCTTCAACACCGTCTGGTCCGGACCCGAAACCCTGCCGCTACCAGAAGAAGTCGACGAGCCGCAGCGATGGATCGACCGCGTGCTGTAGCCGCGGTGCGCGCCGAGGTGGCCCGGTTCGCGCGCCGGCACCTGGCGGGCACGCCGCGCTGGTGTGTGGCGCTGTCCGGAGGCGCCGACTCGCTGGCGTTGACCGCGGTCGCCGCCCGGCTGCTGCCGACCACCGCGCTGATCGTCGACCACGGGCTGCAGGACGGGTCGGCCGCCGTCGCCGAGGACGCCCGCGCGCATGCGCTTGCGCTCGGCTGCGTCGACGCGCGGGTGCTGCACGTCGCGGTCGGCACCGCGGGCGGTCCGGAGGCCGCCGCGCGCACCGCCCGGTACGACGCGCTGCGCAACGCGTGCGGGGACGCACCGGTGCTGCTCGGCCACACCCTCGACGACCAGGCCGAGACGGTGCTGCTCGGACTCGGCCGGGGTTCGGGGCCGCGGTCGATCGCGGGGATGCGGGTCTGTGACCCGCCGTGGTACCGGCCGCTGCTGGGGGTGCGTCGCGCGCAGACCGCCGCGGCGTGCGAGGAACTCGGGCTGCGGCCGTGGGTGGACCCGCACAACGCCGACCCCCGCTACGTCCGCAGCCGGCTGCGCGCCGAGGTGCTGCCGCTTCTCGAGGATGTGCTCGCCGGGGGAGTGGCCAGGGCGCTGGCCCGCACCGCGGCCGCGCTGCAGGACGACAACGACACGCTCGACGCCCAGGCCGAGCGCGCCCTGACCGAGGTCACCACCGACGCCGGGGTGGACGCCAAGCGGCTGGCGCAGCAGCCCGCCGCGATCCGGCGCCGGGCCATCCGGCTGTGGCTGCTCGCCGGCGGGGCGCGCGGGCTGACCGACACCCAGATCCGCGGGGTGGACGCGCTGGTGAGCGCGTGGCGCGGGCAGGGCGGCGTGGCGGTCGGCTCCGATGCGGTGCGCGAGCGACTGATCGCCGGACGCCGCGACGGGTGGCTCACCCTGCACCGCGAGCCGGTGTAGAACAGCCGCGTTGGTTCCCGGCCGGGCGGCATGGCACCCTGTGAACGTGCCTGAGCATTCATCTGAGCTGTACGAGGGCGACATCAAATCGGTACTGCTCTCGGAGGAACAGATACAGACCCGCACCGCCGAATTGGCGGCGCAGATCGCCGAGACCTACGGTGCGGCGATCGGCGAGAGCGGTGAGGATCTGCTGCTCGTGACGGTGCTCAAGGGTGCGGTCATGTTCGTCACCGATCTGGCCCGGTCCATCCCGCTGCCGACCCAGCTCGAGTTCATGGCGGTCAGCTCCTACGGCTCGTCGACCTCGTCGTCGGGTGTGGTGCGCATCCTCAAGGACCTCGACCGCGACATCAACGACCGCGACGTGCTGATCGTCGAGGACATCATCGACTCCGGGTTGACGCTGTCGTGGCTGCTGCGCAACCTGGCGACGCGGAACCCGCGCTCGCTGCGGGTCTGCACCCTGCTGCGTAAACCCGATGCGGTGCGCGCCGAACTCGACGTGGAATACGTCGGATTCGACATCCCCAACGAGTTCGTCGTCGGGTACGGCCTGGACTACGCCGAGCGCTACCGGGATCTGCCCTACATCGGCACGCTGGAGCCCAGGGTCTACAGCGGCGAGTGAGCGGGGCGGCGGCGATCAGTCCAGCTCCCACACCACGGTCACGCTGAAACCCACGGTCTGCCTGCCCGGCTCCAGCGGCACCGCCATCGCCGCCTCACCGCGCGGCATCGGGGTGGGCGGCGGGGCGCCACCCGGTGACTCCGAGATCGAGATGACCTTGCCGAGGTCGAGCTCTGACAGTTGGGCGTACTGCTCGGCGCGGGTCTTGGCGTCGGCGAACGCCCGCGCCCGCGCGTCGCGGATCAACTGCGAATCGTCCTCGATCGAATAGTTGACCGAGTTGATCCGGGTGGCGTCGCCGCCGGTGCTGACGATCAGCGCCAGCGCCTGCGATGCCGCGCTGAGGTCGCGGATCTTCACGTCGATCGCGTTGCTGGCCCGGTAGCCGACGATGTTGTTGCCGTCGTTGCCGAACTGTGGCTGCAGGCTGACCTGGGTGGTGTTGATGTCCTCGCGGGCGATGCCCGCGTCGACCAGTGCGTCGATGACCGCCTGCTGGCGCTGCCCCGACTGGTTCATCGCCCCGGTGACGTCGGGAGCGATCGCCTCCATCGCGACGCTGGCGGTCAGTGTGTCCGGGGCGCCCTGCACCTCACCGGATCCGACGACGGTGACCTGGCGGGCATCCGCGGGCGCGCCCCCGGCGGGCCCCGAGGTGGCGTCGCATCCGGCCAGCCCCAGCACCGCCGCACCCGCTGCGACGAAGGTGATCAACCGGGTCTTCGCGCGCGCAGAGATCGGCATGCCAGGCACCCTACGTCAGGGAGTGACCAAGATCTTGCATTGCTCGTCGGGCCGCGACAGCGCGGTGAACGCGTCGCCGATGCCGTCGAGTCCGACCTCGCCGGTGACCAGCGGCGCCACGTCGATGGATCCCTCGGCGATGGCGCGCAGCGTCTCCGCGAACTCCGCGGGGTCGTAGGCGAACACGAACTGGATGCTCAATTCCTTCGGGGCGCCGTAGAACGGCACCACGGTGTCGGATTCCATGCACACCCCGGCCACCACGATGCGGGTGCGCGCGGGGGCGCGGCGCATGACGTCGTTGAGGACGCCCGGGGCGCCGACCGCCTCGAACACCACCGCCGGGGTGGCGGCCTCGAACGGGGACCGCTGCGCGGGGTCGACGGTCTCATGGGCGCCCATGGTCTGCGCCAACCTGCGACGTACGGGCGAGAAGTCCGACGCGACAACGTGTTCCACACCGCGCAGCCGCAGCGCGGCGATGATCGCCATCCCGATCGGGCCGCACCCGATCACCAGCGCGGTCTCACCGGGGGTGATCGCGGACTTGTTCACCGCGTGCAGACCCACCGCCATCGGTTCGGTCAGCGCGGCGTGCCGGGGATCCGTCCCGTCGGGCACCGGCATCAGCAGCGGCGCCGACAGCAGCATGCGTTCGGCGTAGCCCCCGATCACGCTGTTGGAGTACACGATCGGCGCGACGCCGGTCGCCGAGAGCAGCACCGGGATCGACGTCACCACGGTGCCGGGCTTGGGTGCGTCGGTGTCCGGTCCGGATTCGACCACCTCGGCGGCGATCTCGTGGCCCATGAACACATCGGCGGACAGGTCGACGCTGTCACCCAGATTCGGCATACCCTCCATCTGCGCGCCTGCGGCCAGCGCGTCGGCGCCATGCTTGGCGAAGTGCAGATCGGATCCGCAGATTCCGCACGCCTTCACCGCCACCAGTACCTGCCCGGGGCCGGGAACCGGTTCGGGCACATCGTCGCGCAGCACCATCCGGCCGTCGCGCAGCACCGAGGCGCGCATCAGTGCGGCTCCTGCTTCTGCTCGTCGGTGTGCTCGGTGATGGCCTTGACGATCGCGTCGCCGGCACGGCCGAGCAGTTGGTCCCGCATACCCTTGGCCCAGTCGTGCGAGGCGCGCGGCGCGGTGAGCTGACCCTTGAAGTGCGGCATGACCTTTCGGGCGAACAGGTCGTAGGAGTGGTACGTCGCCTCGGGAGAGGCCCAGTCGTGTCCGAGCAGCAGCAGCGTCCCGAACCCACCGGACTTCTCGAGCAACCCGTCGATGTAGGCGATCGCATCGTCGGGGGTTCCGATACAGCAGCCACCCTGCGCGGCGTACTCGGCGACGAACTCGCGCGGTGAGCGTTCGCCTTCGACGCTGTTGGACAGCGGGACGAACCCGGCCGCGCCGAAGTAGTTGGCGAAATCCTGCAGTCCGTAGGTGCAGTCGTCGATGGCCTGGTCGCGGGTGTTGGCCAGATGCATGATGGCCAGCACCCGCCAATCGTCCCGATCCGGTTCCGGGCGGCCGGATTTCGCGGCCTGGTCGGTGACGATCTGCCACGTCGACTCCAGCGCGGCGAACCCGCCGGGCACCGACATCGACAGCGACAGCAGCGACGTGCCCAGCGCCCCGGCCAGGCGCGGGCCGGACGGGGAGATCATCGCCGCGGTGGAGATCTCCGGGTACGGCCAGGTGTAGGGCCGGATGTGCAGTTGGGCGTCGCGCAGGGTGAACCAGTCGGTCTCACGGGTGATGCGTTCGTCGGGTTCGGCGCGGAACAGCGCGAGGATCGCCTCCAGCGACTCCTGCATCATCGGACGCTGATCGACCGGGTCGATGCCCATCATGTAGGCGTCCGACGGCAGCGCGCCCGGACCGGTGCCGAACATGACCCGGCCGCGGGTGAGGTGGTCGAGCAGCACCCAGCGGTCGGCGACCATGAGCGGGTGGTGGTAGGGCAGCGACACCACCGCGGTGCCCAGGCGGATGTTCCTGGTGCGCTCGGCGGCGGTGGCGATGAACACCTCGGGGCAGGCGATGAGTTCGTAACCGCCCGAATGATGTTCGCCGAACCACGCCTCGTCGTAGCCGAGGCGGTCCAGCCGCACCACCCGCTCGAGGTCGTATTCCAGTGCGACAGTAGGGGATTGGCCGACAGGGTGGAACGGGGTGATGAACACCCCGAAGTTCAGCGGTTTCATGTCAGATCCAATCCGGAGAGGTGGTCGAGGAGCAGGGCGTTGACCTCCTCGGGCCGCTCCTGCTGTAGCCAGTGGCCTGCGCCGTCGAGCAGCACCTCGCGGTATTCGCCGGTGATCAGATCGGTGACGCGGTGGCGCGGGGTGAAGCTGAGCACCGGGTCGGCGCTGCCCGCGATGAACAACGTCGGCACGGTGACGGTCGCGGCCGGGGTCGTCTCGGTCAGCTCCCAGTTACGGTCGAAGTTGCGGTACCAGTTCAGGCCGCCGGTGAACCCGGTCCGGGTGAACACGTCGGCGTAGTGGTCGAACTCCTCCTGGCTGATCCACTCCGGCAGCGGGGGCAGCGGATTGTCGGCGAGGTCGGGGGCCGGGGCGCTGAACCCCTCGAGCGCCAGCATGCGTTGCAGCGACTGCCGTGGGTCCTGGCCGAGGTGCGCATCGGCGACGCCCGGTTCTTGGAAGTAGAGGATGTAGAAGAAGTGGTCGCCGAAGGTCTTGCGCCAGATTCGGGTCGGCGGGTCCGATGCCCGCGGCACCGGCGGGACGCTGAGGTTCACCATGCCCGCCACCCGGTCGGGGTGCAGCAGCGCGAAGTTGGTGACGACGGGGGAGCCCCAGTCGTGGCCCACCACCACGGCCCGCTGCGCGCCGACGTCGTCGAGCAGGCCGGCGAGGTCTCCGGTCAGCGCGACGATGTCGTAGTCGGTGATGGCCTCGGGTCGGCTCGACTCGCCGTAGCCGCGCTGATCGGGGGCGATGACGTGGTAGCCGGCCGCCGCGAGCGCCGGGATCTGGTGCCGCCAGGAGTAGGCGAGTTCGGGAAAGCCGTGGGCGAGGACCACCACGGGCGCGCCGCGGTCACCGGCCTCGACGATCCGCAACCGCACGCCGTTGGTCTCGACGAACCGTTCTGTCGATGTGATCACCGTCTCACCCAAGCACACGCGTCGTCGGCCGTGAAGCGGTTTGGACACGGGCGTGTCCACATCTGCCGCGCGTGGGAAGGACTCGGCGCCCGAGCCGTCGGACTTCATCCATGGTTCCCTCCGGCAAGCCGTCGGACTTCATCCATGGTTCCCTCCGGCAAGCCGTCGGGAACAACCGCACGTTGGTCTAGCGGTAGCCTGAACTGATCCCAGCTGCACGTATCGGAAGGACACGGCCGGCAGCCACCTGCGCCGGCCTAGGAGAAGATGAACCGTAAAAATGTGATCCGCACGCTGATCGTGATCGCGGTCGTGTTGTTGCTGGGCTGGTCGTTCTTTTATTTCAGCGACGACACCCGCGGATACAAGCCCGTCGACACCTCCGTGGCGATCGCGCAGATCAACGGCGACAACGTCAAGAGCGCCCAGATCGACGACCGCGAACAGCAACTGCGGCTGGAACTCAAGAGCGGCAACGGCGACACCGAGGACAGCGACAAGATCCTCACGAAGTACCCGACCGGCTACGCGGTCCAGCTCTTCGAGTCGCTGCAGGACAAGAACGCGAAGATCAACACCGTCGTCAACCAGGGCAGCGTGCTGGGATCGCTGCTGATCTACATGTTGCCGCTGCTGCTGCTGGTCGCGCTGTTCGTCTTCTTCTCCCGGATGCAGACCGGCGGCCGGATGGGCTTCGGCTTCGGTAAATCGAAGGCCAAGCAGCTCTCCAAGGACATGCCCAAGACCACGTTCGCCGATGTCGCGGGCGTGGACGAGGCGGTCGAGGAGCTCTACGAGATCAAGGACTTCCTGCAGAACCCGAGCCGCTACCAGGCGCTCGGCGCGAAGATCCCCAGGGGTGTGCTGCTCTACGGCCCGCCCGGTACCGGTAAGACGCTCCTCGCCCGCGCCGTCGCCGGTGAGGCCGGGGTGCCGTTCTTCACGATCTCCGGTTCGGACTTCGTCGAGATGTTCGTCGGTGTCGGTGCCTCCCGGGTGCGTGACCTGTTCGAACAGGCCAAGCAGAACAGCCCCTGCATCATCTTCGTCGACGAGATCGACGCGGTCGGCCGCCAGCGCGGCGCCGGCCTCGGCGGCGGTCACGACGAACGCGAGCAGACGCTCAACCAGTTGCTCGTCGAGATGGACGGTTTCGGCGACCGCCAGGGCGTCATCCTGATCGCGGCGACCAACCGCCCCGACATCCTCGACCCCGCCCTGCTGCGGCCGGGCCGGTTCGACCGCCAGATCCCGGTCACCAGCCCCGATCTCGCGGGCCGGCGCGCCGTGCTCAAGGTGCACTCGCAGGGCAAGCCGATGGCCGGTGACGCCGACCTCGAGGGGCTGGCCAAGCGCACCGTCGGCATGTCCGGCGCCGACTTGGCCAACGTCATCAACGAGGCCGCGCTGCTCACCGCTCGCGAGAACGGCACCGTCATCACCGGGCTCGCGCTCGAGGAGGCCGTCGACCGCGTCGTCGGCGGGCCCCGCCGCAAGAGCCGCATCATCAGCGAGCACGAGAAGAAGATCACCGCCTACCACGAGGGCGGCCACACCCTGGCCGCCTGGGCGATGCCCGACATCGAGCCGATCTACAAGGTGACGATCCTGGCGCGCGGCCGCACCGGCGGCCACGCCGTCGCCGTCCCCGAGGACGACAAGGGTCTGATGACCCGCTCGGAGATGATCTCGCGGCTGGTGTTCGCGATGGGTGGCCGTGCCGCCGAGGAGCTCGTGTTCCGCGAGCCCACCACCGGCGCGGTGTCCGACATCCAGCAGGCCACCAAGATCGCCCGCGCGATGGTCACCGAGTACGGCATGAGCAGCAAGCTCGGCGCCGTGCGGTACGGCACCGAGCACGGCGATCCGTTCCTCGGCCGCACCATGGGCACCTCGTCGGACTACAGCCACGAGGTCGCCCAGATCATCGACGACGAGGTCCGCAAGCTCATCGAGGCCGCCCACACCGAGGCGTGGGAGATCCTCACCGAGTACCGCGACGTGCTCGACACGCTCGCCGGGGAGCTGCTGGAGAAGGAGACGCTGCACCGCGTCGAACTCGAGGCGATCTTCGGCGAGGTCAAGAAGCGGCCGCGGCTGACCATGTTCGACGACTTCGGCGGCCGGGTGCCGTCGGACAAGCCGCCGATCAAGACGCCGGGTGAGCTGGCCATCGAACGCGGTGAGGAATGGCCCAAACCGCAGCCCGAGCCCGCCTTCAAGGCGGCCATCGCCGCGGCCAGCAAGGCCGCCGAGGAGGCCGCCCGCAAGAACGGGTCGAACGGGTCCAACGGATCGCCGAACGGTGCCCCCAACGGGTCGACCCAGCCCGACTACGGCGCCCCCGCCGGCTGGCACGCGCCGGGCTGGCCGCCGCCGCAGCAGCCGTCGGGTCAGCAGGGTGGCTACTGGTATCCGCCGCCTGGGCCGAACCCCGGCTGGGGTGAGCCGCCGCGTCAGCAGCAGCCGTATCCGCCCTACCAGCACTATCCGCAGCCCGGTCACGGACCGCAGGGTGGTCAGCAGCGCGGGCCGCAGCAGGAACGCGGCCGCGACGGTGACCGTCCCAATCCGCCTGCGCAGAACTGACAACTTCACAAGGAGGCCTCGATGACGCGGTCGAACAATTCGGCCACGGTCAAGATCGCTGATTTCGACCAACCGCGCGCCGAGGCAGCGGTGCGCGAACTGCTGATCGCGGTCGGGGAGGATCCGGACCGGCACGGGCTGGTCGATACCCCGGCGCGGGTGGCGCGGGCCTACCGGGAGATGTTCGCGGGCCTATACACCGACCCCGACGACGTCCTCAACACCACCTTCGACGAACAACACGACGAGATGGTGCTGGTCAAGGACATCCCGATGTACTCCACGTGCGAACACCACCTGGTGGCGTTCCACGGCGTCGCCCACGTGGGGTACATCCCCGGGGTCGACGGCCGGGTGACCGGGCTGTCGAAGCTGGCGCGGGTGGTGGACCTCTACGCCAAGCGGCCGCAGGTGCAGGAGCGGTTGACCGCCCAGGTCGCCGACGCGCTCATGCGGAAGCTCGACCCGCGCGGGGTGATCGTGGTGATGGAGGCCGAGCACCTGTGCATGGCCATGCGGGGCATCCGCAAACCAGGCGCCACGACCACCACGTCTGCGGTCCGCGGACAGTTCAAGACCGACAAGGCTTCGCGGGCCGAGGCGCTGGACCTGATCTTGCGCAAGTGAGCGTCACCGGGGTGCAGGTGATGGGAGTCGTCAACGTCACCGACGACTCGTTCTCCGACGGGGGCCAGTTCCTCGACGCCGGCCGCGCGGTCGCCCACGGGATGGCGCTGTCGGCCGAGGGCGCCGCGATCATCGACGTCGGCGGGGAGTCGACCCGTCCCGGCGCCACCAGGGTCGACCCGCAGGTCGAGACCGCCCGCATCGTTCCGGTGGTCGAGGCGCTCGCCGCCGCGGGCATCACGGTCAGCATCGACACCATGCACGCCCGGGTCGCCGAGGCCGCCCTCGACCACGGCGCCGCGATCGTCAACGACGTCTCCGGCGGTCGCGCCGACCCCGATATGGCGCGGGTGGTCGCCGACGCAGGCGTGCCCTGGATCCTCATGCACTGGCGGTCGGTCGGCGCCGAGCGGCCCCACCAGGTGCCCGTCTACGGTGACGTGGTCGCCGACGTCCGCGCCGAACTGCTCGCCAGCGTGGACGCCGCGGTCGCAGCCGGGGTGGAGCCCAGGAATTTGATCATCGACCCGGGACTGGGGTTCGCCAAGACCGGCCAGCACAACTGGGCGCTGCTCAACGCGCTGCCCGAACTGGTGGCCACCGACGTCCCGGTGCTGGTGGGGGCGTCCCGTAAACGGTTCCTCGGTGCGCTGCTCTCCGACGCCTACGGCGCGGTCCGCCCGCCCGACGGCCGCGAGACCGCGACCGCGGCGGTGTCGCTGCTGGCCGCGATGCACGGGGTGTGGGGTGTGCGGGTGCACGACGTGCGTGCCACCGTGGACGCCCTGAAGGTGCTGCAGGCGTGGAGGGGTGCGGGTGTCTGACCGGATCGAACTGCGGGGGTTGACCGTGCGCGGCAACCACGGGGTGTTCGAGCACGAACGCCGCGACGGGCAGGACTTCGTGGTGGACGTGACGCTGTGGCTGGATCTGCGCGCGGCCGCCGCGAGTGACGACCTCGCCGACACCGTCGACTACGGCGGTCTGGCGCAGCGCGCGGCCGACATCGTCGCGGGTCCGCCCCGAGACCTCATCGAGACCGTGGCCGCCGAGATCGCCGACGACGTGATGACCGACGACCGCATCGACGCGGTCGAGGTCGTCGTCCACAAACCCGAAGCGCCGATACCGCTGACCTTCGCCGACGTCGCGGTGGTGGCCCGAAGGACCCGGGAGGAGCGCAGATGACCAGAGTCGTGCTGTCCGTCGGATCGAATGTGGGCGACCGCCTGACCCGGTTGCAGTCGGTGGTCGACGCGCTGGGCGACGCTGTGCGCGCGGTGTCGCCGGTGTACGAGACCGAGGCGTGGGGCGGCGTCGAACAGGGCGCGTTCCTCAATGCGGTGGTGATCGCCGACGACCCGACCCTCGACTGCCACGGTTGGCTGCGCTGCGGTCAGGAACTCGAGCAGGCCGCCGACCGCGTGCGCGGGCAGCGGTGGGGGCCGCGCACCCTCGACGTCGACATCGTCACCTGCCATGACGGCGACACCGAAGTGCGTTCGGGCACAGCCGAGCTCACGCTGCCACACCCCTACGCGCACCTGCGGGCGTTCGTGCTGGTGCCGTGGCTGGCGGTCGATCCGGACGCATCGCTGACCGTCGGGGACATCACCCGGCCGATCTCGCTGTGGCTGGAGGACCTCGAACCGGTCGAACGCGCCGGTGTGCGGCTCACCGACCTGGTGCTGCGTACGGAGATCGCGGCCGACTGATGGGCCCGACCCGCAAACGCGACCTGGCGGCCGCGGCGCTCCTCGCGGGCGTCGTCGGATTCCTCGCCGCGCTGATGGCCTATCCCCGGCTGTTCCCGCCGATCACGGTGTGGACCGGACTGTCGCTGCTCGGCGTGGCCGCCGCGGTGGCGGTGTGGGGTGTCAACGTACGCAACAAGATTCGCGACGGGGAGATCGGCGACGGTCCCGGTCGGCTGCATCCGCTCGCGGTGGCCCGTTCGGTGGTGATCGCCAAGGCCTCGGCCTGGGTGGGGGCGCCGGTCCTGGGCTGGTGGACGGGAGTGCTGCTGCAGATCCTGCCGCAGCGCGGCGCCCTGCGCGCAGCCGGTGAGGACACCCCCGGAGTGGCGGTCGCGGCGATCAGCGCACTGGCGCTCGTGATCGCGGGTCTGTGGCTGCAGCATTGCTGCATGTCGCCGCCCGAGCCGCCGGAAGACCCCGACGACCCCTCGGACTGACCCGTCGCTCGAATCGCCGCGTGGGTCGACACGCTTGGCGACCTCTCGCGGGTACAGTCGGCCCATGACTGTCCTGCCCCGCGGACCGCGCGCCCGGCGCGGCAACCGCAGACCGGGCTGGATGCTGCTGACAGTCTTGCTGGTGCTGGCCATCGTGGCAAGTTCTGCGCTGGTGTTCACCAACCGCGTCGAATTGCTGAAACTGGCTGTCATCCTGGCGTTGTGGGCCGCGGTGGCCGCCGCATTCGTCTCGGTGATCTACCGTCGGCAAAGCGATCACGACCAGGCCAAGGCCCGCGATCTCAAACTCGTCTACGACCTGCAGCTGGATCGGGAGATCTCCGCGCGCCGCGAGTACGAGCTGACCGTCGAGTCCCAGCTGCGCCGCGAGATCGCCAACGAGCTGCAGGCCCAGGCGGCCGACGAGGTGGCCGCGCTGCGCGCCGAACTCGCCGCCCTGCGCACCAACCTCGAGATCCTGTTCGACACCGACCTGGCGCACCGGCCTGCGATCGAGAACGAACGCACCACCGTGCGCGCATACAGTGACTGGGCGCCGGATTCGGAGACCACCGGACGGGTGAGCAGCAGCAGGCTCGACGAGATGCTGCGCGACGCCGACGTCGACGAGAGCGAATCCCGCACCGAGGAAAGCCCGATCATCGACGTGCCCGCCGAACCGCAACCGCCGGAACCGGATTCGGTACCGGAGCCGGAGCCGGTGTTCGGCGGGGCGCACCGCAGGCCGTCGGAACCCGAACCGCACGAGCCGGAGCCGCGCCGCAGACGCCGTCGCGCCGAGGAACCGGAACCCGCCGCGCAGGCGGCCTGGAACCCGCCGCCGCAGCCCGAACACGAGCACGAAGACGAACCGGACACCGACCCCCGCATCACCCCGCTGCACGAAGCGGAAGCGTGGGAGCGGCCCGCGCCACCGCCCGAGCCCGTACCGGAACCACAACCAGAGCCGGAACCACAGCCCGAGCCCGAGCCTCGACCCGAACCGGGCGGCTGGCAGCCGGTGCCCGCCGAGGGGCAGTGGATCCCGCCGGGCGCACCCGGCAGTCACTGGGTGGCGCCGGTGGCCGAGGAACCGGCGACCGAGTACGTCGGGCGGCGCCGCGCGGAGGAGCCGGCCGAGTCGGCCGAGGAGCCGCGGCGCGGACGGCATTACGCACCGGCCGACGAGACCGCCGCCCCGGAGACCCCGGAGGCTCCGATGCAGGGCCCGCAGGAGACCGCCGAGGAGGTCAGGGCGCGGCGCCGCCGCAGCCTCGAGGACACCGGCGGCCAGTCCGTCGCCGAACTGCTCGCCCGGCTGGAGGCCCATCCCACCGGCGGGGGCGGCCGTCGCCGCCGCGAACCGTGACCCGAACCCGGTGAGTTAACCTTCTAGCGACCGTCCGGTACCCCATCGGGGACCGGAACGGAAACGTTGAACTCGAGACTTGCGAGGTCGCCTGCAATGGAGCAGCCCGACGGACTGCGCCCGGCCCGGCTGTCGGTCGGCATCATCTCCGCCGGCCGCGTCGGCACCGCGCTGGGTGTCGCACTCGAACGCGCGGGGCACGTCGTCGTCGCCTGTAACGCGATCTCCAAGGCGTCGCGGCAGCGCGCCGAACACCGACTGCCCGACAGCGCCGTCCTCCCGGTCCACGACGTGGCCGCCCGCGCCGAACTGCTGCTGTTGGCCGTACCCGACGCCGAACTCGCCGCCGTGGTCTCCGGCCTGGCGGCCACCGGGGCGGTGCCCCAGGGCGCGATCGTCGCCCACACCTCCGGCGCCAACGGCGTCGGCATCCTCGCGCCGCTGGCCGAGGCGGGCTGCGTCCCGCTGGCCATCCACCCGGCCATGACGTTCACCGGCGCCGACGAGGACATCGCCCGGCTGTCGGATGCGTGCTTCGGCGTCACCGCCGCCGACGACGTCGGGTACGCGATCGCGCAGTCGCTGGTGCTCGAGATCGGCGGTGAGCCGTTCCGGGTCAGGGAGGATGCGCGTCCGCTGTATCACGCGGCGCTGGCGCACGCGGGTAATCACGTCACCACCGTCATCCTCGACGCGGTCGAGGCATTGCGGTCCGCACTGTGGGGGCAGGAACTCTTGGGTCAGGAAACCGTCGGGGACGCACCGGGTGGGATCGCCGAGCGGGTGGTCGCGCCGTTGGCGCGGGCGTCGCTCGAGAACGCGCTGCAGCGCGGTCAGGCCGCGCTGACCGGTCCGGTGGCGCGCGGCGACGCACCGGCGGTCAGCACGCATCTGCGCGCGCTCGCCGAAGTGAATCCCGAACTGGCCGAGGCGTACCGGACGAACTCGCTGCGCACCGCCCAGCGGGCGCACGCCTCCGACGACGTGCTCGCGGCGCTGGCGGTGCAGCGATGACCATCCGGCGCCCGGCGCAGTTCACCAAGGGTGAGCTCAACGTCTACACCGCACCCCGCGACGTCGCCGACGTCACCCGCGCGCTGCGCGCCACCGGGCGGCGGGTCATGCTCGTCCCGACGATGGGGGCGCTGCACGAGGGCCATCTGTCGCTGATCAGGCAGGCCAAACGGGTGCAGGGTGCCGCCGCCGTGGTGTCGATCTTCGTCAACCCGCTGCAGTTCGGGGCGGGGGAGGACCTCGACGCGTATCCGCGGACCCTCGACGACGACCTCGCCGCGCTGCGCGGTGAAGGCGTCGAGATCGCGTTCACCCCGACCGTCACCGACATGTACCCCAACGGCACCCGGACCGCCGTGCATCCGGGACCGCTGGGTGATGACCTCGAAGGTGCTTCGCGCCCAGGCCATTTCGCCGGCGTTCTGACGGTGGTGTGCAAGCTCCTGCAGATCGTGCGGCCCGACCGCGCGTTCTTCGGCGAGAAGGACTACCAGCAGCTGGTGCTGATCCGGCAGATGGCCACCGACCTGAACTTCGACACCCAGATCGTCGGGGTGCCCACGGTCCGGGAGGCCGACGGCCTTGCGCTGTCCTCGCGCAACCGCTACCTCGACGAGGTCGAACGCGAACACGCGGGCGCACTGTCGGCCGCGCTGCTGGCCGGGATGTACGCCGCGTCCAACGGAGCGGCCGCCACCCTGGACGCCGCACGCGCGGTGCTCGACGAGGTCCCCACCATCGACGTCGACTATCTGCAGGTTCGCGATCCGATGCTGGGGCCTGCGCCGCACGAGGGCCCGGCCCGGCTGCTGGTGGCCGCCCGGCTCGGGCGAACCAGGCTGCTGGACAACATCGCCGTCGACATCGGCGCGTCCGGCGGTATCGACGGCCATCCGCGCGTCGGATCGCCAGACCACCAATTGCCTTGGAGGAATTGATGTTCCGCACGTTCTCGACGGCGCCGCGGTAACGCAGTGCTGCTCACCATCGACGTCCGCAACACCCATACCACCGTCGGGCTGATCTCCGGATCCGGGGACCACGCGAAAGTGGTGCAGCAGTTCCGGATCCGCACCGAGGCCGAAGCCACCGCGGACGAACTCGCCCTGACCATCGACGGTCTCATCGGCGACGACTCCGAACGCCTCACCGGCGCGGCCGGCCTGTCGACGGTGCCGTCGGTGCTGCACGAGGTCCGGCTGATGCTCGAGCAGTACTGGCCGAAGGTGCCGCACGTGCTGATCGAACCCGGTGTGCGGACCGGTATCCCGCTGCTCGTCGACAATCCGAAGGAGGTCGGGGCGGACCGGATCGTCAATTGCCTGGCCGCCTACCACCGGTTCGGCAGCGCCGCGATCGTCGTCGACTTCGGCTCCTCGATCTGTGTCGACGTCGTCTCGGCCAAGGGCGAGTTCCTCGGCGGGGCGATCGCGCCGGGGGTGCAGGTGTCGTCGGACGCCGCGGCGGCCAGATCGGCGGCGCTGCGCCGGGTGGAGCTGACGCGGCCGCGTTCGGTGATCGGCAAAAACACCGTCGAGTGCATGCAGTCCGGTGCGCTGTTCGGATTCGCCGGTCTGGTCGACGGTCTGGTGACGCGCATCCGCGAGGACGTCGACGGGTTCTCCGGTAACGACGTCGCCGTGGTCGCCACCGGCCACACCGCGCCGCTGGTGCTGCCGGACGTGCACACCGTCGAGCACTACGACCCGCACCTGACCCTCGACGGTCTGCGGCTGGTGTACGAACGCAACCGCGAGAACCAGCGCCGTCGCTAGAAGAACGTGCGGATCAGGTCGACGACGCGGTTGTCGTCGTCGAGCACCGGGATCAGCTGCCACTTGTCGAAGGTCGTACACGGGTGCGACACCCCGAACTCCAGCCAGTCGCCGACCGCGACCTCGTCGGCGCCGACGCGCAGGTAGGCGTGCTGATCGTTGAGCCGCTCGATCTGACTGTCGCGCAAGGCCTTCGGCACGGGCAGTCCCTGATCGAAGGAGACGTCGCGGCGGCCCATCCCGACCAGGGCCAGACCGTCCTCCGGACGCGATAGGACCTGCGCCCACACGCTCATCGCCGGGGTGAGGCCACCTGACTCGCCGCGGCCCAGCGGCGACGTGCGCGCGTAGAGCCCGTCGTCATGGGTGAGGTAGCACCCGCTGCGCAGCACGGTCCGCACCGTCAGCCCACCCGGCCACCCACCGGTCAGCACGTCGGCCACCCGGTCGAAGTACGTGCTCCCACCCGCGGTGACCAGCACCTCGTCGGTCTCGAACAGTCCGGCCCACCGTTCGACGGCGGCGCGCACCGTCGCCAGGTATCCGGTCACCTCGGCCAACGCGTCGGCGCTCACCTCATGCCCGCGGGCCGCCTCGTACCCCGCGACACCGACCAGACGCAGCCGCGGCGACGCGACGGCGGCACGCGCCACCGCATCGGCCACGGCGGTGGTGCGGCAGCCGGTGCGTCCGCCGGCGAAGCCGATCTCGACGCAGACGTCGAGGGGTCGCTGCGCCCCGGCCAGCGCCGCCGACATCAATTCGACGCCGTGCACCGAATCCACCCAGCACACCACCCGGAAGTCCGGATCGGCCGCCATCTCGCGGGCCAGCCACCCCAATCCCGCCGGGTCGACGACCTCGTTGGCCAGCAGTACCTCGCGCACGCCGAACGCGCGCAGCACCCGCACCTGACCGACCGTGGCCGCGGTCGCCGCCACCGCCCCCGCGTCGAACTGGCGGGCCAGCAGCTGCGGCGCCATGTGCGTCTTCGCGTGGGGGGCCAGGTCCACGCCGCGGCGACGGCACCACCGGGCCATCGTGATCAGGTTGTGCGTCAGCGCCGAGGCCCGCAGCACGCACACCGGTCCGAGCACCCCCGCCCCGAACAATTCCGGGGAGCCGGCACAGATCTGTGCGGGCGTCCTATCCGACCATTGCGCGGGCAACCCCTTGTAGCGCCAGTCGAGTGGCTGGTCGGCCAGTGCGGCGACGGCGTCGTGGTCGATCGGGGTGCGCATTGGTTCATTAAAGGCGTCGGCGGTACGCGCGTGGTCACGGCGTGCGGGCGGCCATCGATACCGCGATAGGCTGGCATCCCGTGAATGCCCCAGTAAACGCGCCCGACAACGACCCTGACATTCCCGAACAGTTCCGTATTCGTCAGGCCAAGCGGGAGCGTCTGCTGGCCGAGGGCCGCGACCCCTACCCGGTCGCCGTGGACCGCACCCACACCCTCGCCGAGATCCGGGCCGCCTACCCCGACCTGCCGGTCGACACCCAGACCGGCGACATCGTCGGCATCGCGGGCCGGGTGGTGTTCGCGCGCAACTCCGGCAAGCTCTGTTTCGCCACCCTCCAGGAGGGGGACGGCACCCAGTTACAGGCGATGATCAGCCTGGCGGAGGTGGGGCAGGATTCGCTGGACAAGTGGAAAGCCGACATCGACCTGGGTGACATCGTTTTCGTGCGCGGACAGGTCATCAGTTCGCGCCGCGGGGAGCTCTCTGTGCTCGCCGATTTCTGGCAAATCATCTCCAAGGCGCTGCGCCCGCTGCCGGTCGCGCACAAGGAGATGAGCGAGGAGGCGCGGGTGCGGCAGCGCTACGTCGACCTGATCGTCCGACCGGAGGCGCGCACCATCGCGCGTCAGCGGGTGGCCGTGGTGCGGGCGTTGCGCAATGCGCTGGAACGGCGCGGCTTCCTCGAGATCGAGACCCCGATGCTGCAGACGCTGGCCGGCGGTGCCGCGGCGCGCCCGTTCGTCACGCACTCGAATGCCCTCGACGTGGACCTGTATCTGCGTATCGCCCCGGAGCTGTTCCTCAAGCGCGCGTTGGTGGGCGGATTCGAGAGGGTCTTCGAGCTCAATCGCAACTTCCGTAACGAAGGTATCGATTCCACACATTCACCGGAATTCGCGATGCTGGAGACATATCAGGCTTACGGCGACTACAACGATTCCGCGGTCACGACGCGCGAAGTAATTCAGGAAGTCGCCGACGAGGCGATCGGCACCCGCCAGGTGCCATTGGCGGATGGCACCGTCTATGACCTCGACGGCGAGTGGGACACGGTGGAAATGTATCCCTCGCTGTCGGCGGCGTTGGGCGAGGAGATCACCCCGGAGACGCCCGCCGACGAACTCTGGCGCATCGCCGACCGGCTCGGCCTGGAATTGCCGCGGGACCGCGGCTACGGCCACGGGAAATTGGTCGAAGAACTTTGGGAACACACCGTGGGTGAGGGCCTGTGGGCGCCGACCTTCGTTCGTGACTTCCCGGTGGAGACGACGCCGCTGACCCGCTCGCACCGCAGCATTCCCGGGGTGACCGAGAAGTGGGATCTCTATGTCCGCAAGTTCGAGTTGGCGACCGGCTATTCCGAACTGATCGATCCGATAATCCAACGGGAGCGATTCGAGGCACAAGCGCGCGCCGCGGCCGCCGGGGACGACGAGGCAATGGTTCTCGACGACGATTTCCTGACGGCTTTGGAGTACGGGATGCCGCCGACCACGGGGACCGGAATGGGCATTGACCGGTTGTTGATGGCCCTGACCGGCCTGTCAATTAGAGAGACAATTCTCTTCCCGATTGTTCGGCGTCACGGCAACTGAACTTCTGTGATTGGCGCGTTGTTGAATGGTGTAGGTTCATATGGCACATTGGAAGCCGAGATTCGGTAGCCGAAACTATCCACCAAGCGCAGGTAGAAGGGTCCGTGTGAACTGATGGCGAAAAAAGTCACCGTCACGTTGGTCGATGATTTCGACGGTGAGGGTACCGCCGACGAAACGGTTGAATTCGGTCTCGACGGAGTCAGCTACGAGATCGACCTGTCCAGCAAGAACGCCAAGAAACTACGCGAAGACCTCAAGCAGTGGGTCGACGCCGGACGGCGTGTCGGCGGTCGCCGGCGGGGCCGGGCCACGGGTCCGACCAAGGGCCGCGGCGTGATCGATCGCGAACAGAGCGCGGCCATCCGGGAATGGGCCAGGCGCAACGGCCACAACGTCTCGACGCGCGGCCGCATCCCCGCCGACGTCATCGACGCTTTCCACGCCGCCACCTAGGCTTCACCGGCTGGTACCCGGGCAACGCGTTCGCGCGTTGCCCGTTCGTGTCTCCATCGCAGGTGGGTGAGACTTTCGCTGGTGGCGAACCGATCGGCGGCCTCGGCCGGAAACGAATCGCCCAGCTGCGGCGTTGGGATGGTCAGCAGCGCAGAGCAGGGCGGTACGGACCGCCAACCACGACGCTCGCTGCAGCCGCCCGATAGAGTGGACGGCAGGTGTACCGCAGTTCGGTGAAGTGCTCAGGACCGCGTACGCCACCTATGCGATGGAGAGCAGGTAACCACGGATGTTCGAAAGATTCACCGACCGTGCGCGTCGGGTTGTCGTCCTGGCTCAGGAAGAAGCCCGGATGCTCAACCACAATTACATCGGCACCGAGCACATCCTGCTGGGACTCATTCACGAGGGCGAGGGTGTAGCGGCCAAGTCGCTCGAGTCGCTCGGCATCTCCCTGGAAGGTGTGCGCAGCCAGGTCGAGGAGATCATCGGCCAGGGCCAGCAGGCGCCGTCGGGCCACATCCCCTTCACCCCGCGCGCCAAGAAGGTGCTCGAGCTGTCCCTGCGCGAGGCGCTGCAGCTCGGCCACAACTACATCGGCACCGAGCACATCCTGCTCGGCCTGATCCGCGAAGGTGAGGGTGTCGCCGCCCAGGTCCTCGTGAAGCTCGGCGCCGAGCTGACGCGGGTGCGCCAGCAGGTCATCCAGCTGCTGAGCGGCTACCAGGGCAAGGAGTCCGCGGAAGCCGGCACCGGTGGCCGCGGCGGCGAGTCCGGCAACCCCTCGACCTCGCTGGTCCTCGACCAGTTCGGCCGCAACCTGACCGCGGCCGCGATGGAGGGCAAGCTCGATCCGGTCATCGGCCGCGAGAAGGAAATCGAGCGGGTCATGCAGGTGCTGAGCCGCCGCACCAAGAACAACCCGGTGCTGATCGGCGAGCCCGGCGTCGGCAAGACCGCCGTCGTCGAGGGCCTCGCGCAGGCGATCGTGCACGGTGAGGTGCCGGAGACACTGAAGGACAAGCAGCTCTACACCCTCGACCTGGGTTCGCTGGTCGCGGGCAGCCGCTACCGCGGTGACTTCGAGGAACGCCTCAAGAAGGTGCTCAAGGAGATCAACACCCGCGGCGACATCATCCTGTTCATCGACGAGCTGCACACGCTCGTCGGCGCGGGTGCCGCCGAGGGCGCGATCGACGCCGCGAGCATCCTCAAGCCGAAGCTGGCCCGCGGTGAGCTGCAGACCATCGGCGCGACCACCCTCGACGAGTACCGCAAGTACATCGAGAAGGACGCCGCCCTGGAGCGCCGCTTCCAGCCGGTGCAGGTGGGCGAGCCGACCGTCGAGCACACCATCGAGATCCTCAAGGGTCTGCGCGACCGGTACGAGGCGCACCACCGGGTCTCGATCACCGACAGCGCGATGGTGGCCGCCGCGACGCTGGCCGACCGCTACATCAACGACCGGTTCCTGCCGGACAAGGCCATCGACC
Organism: Mycobacterium sp. GA-2829; assembly: GCF_001499965.1. Classification (GTDB taxonomy): domain Bacteria; phylum Actinomycetota; class Actinomycetes; order Mycobacteriales; family Mycobacteriaceae; genus Mycobacterium. The sequence continues at coordinate 191,281 of NZ_LQIT01000012.1, read as the reverse complement.
TGATCGACGAGGCCGGCGCCCGGATGCGGATCCGCCGGATGACCGCTCCGCCAGACCTGCGCGAATTCGACGAGAAGATCGCCGACGCCCGCCGGGAGAAGGAGTCCGCGATCGACGCGCAGGACTTCGAGAAGGCCGCCAATCTGCGCGACAAGGAGAAGCAGCTGGTCGCGCAGCGCGCCGAGCGCGAGAAGCAGTGGCGTTCAGGTGATCTCGACGTCGTGGCCGAGGTCGACGACGAGCAGATCGCCGAGGTGCTGGGCAACTGGACCGGTATCCCCGTGTTCAAGCTGACCGAGGAGGAGACGACTCGGCTGCTGCGCATGGAGGACGAGCTGCACAAGCGGATCATCGGCCAGGAGGACGCCGTCAAGGCCGTCTCGAAGGCGATCCGCCGCACCCGCGCCGGTCTGAAGGACCCCAAGCGCCCGTCGGGTTCGTTCATCTTCGCCGGCCCGTCCGGTGTCGGTAAGACCGAGCTGTCCAAGGCGCTGGCCAACTTCCTGTTCGGCGACGACGACGCGCTCATCCAGATCGACATGGGTGAGTTCCACGACCGCTTCACCGCGTCGCGGCTGTTCGGTGCCCCTCCGGGGTACGTCGGCTACGAAGAGGGCGGCCAGCTCACCGAGAAGGTGCGCCGCAAGCCGTTCAGCGTCGTGCTGTTCGACGAGATCGAGAAGGCCCACCAGGAGATCTACAACAGCCTCCTGCAGGTCCTCGAGGACGGCCGCCTCACCGACGGTCAGGGCCGCACGGTCGACTTCAAGAACACCGTGCTGATCTTCACCTCGAACCTCGGTACGAGCGACATCAGCAAGGCCGTCGGCCTGGGCTTCAGCCAGGGCGGCGGGGAGAACAACTACGAGCGGATGAAGCAGAAGGTCAACGACGAGCTGAAGAAGCACTTCCGCCCGGAGTTCCTCAACCGCATCGACGACATCATCGTGTTCCACCAGCTCACGCAGGACGAGATCATCAAGATGGTCGACCTGATGATCGGCCGGGTCGGCAACCAGCTGCGGGCCAAGGACATGACGATGGAGCTGACGCCGAAGGCGAAGGCGCTGCTGGCCAAGCGTGGCTTCGATCCCGTGCTCGGTGCGCGACCGCTGCGTCGCACCATCCAGCGCGAGATCGAGGATCAGCTGTCGGAGAAGATCCTCTTCGAGGAGATCGGCCCCGGCCAGCACATCACGGTCGACGTGGAGAACTGGGACGGCGAAGGTCAGGGCGAGGACGCCAAGTTCACCTTCAGCGGTGGACCGAAGCCGTCGCAGCCCGCGGTGCCGGATCTGGCGCAGGCCGGCGCCGCCGGTGCGCCGAGCGCAGCCGAGTAACGCCGAATCGCGAACGGGCGGTCACCTCACGGTGGCCGCCCGTTCGCGTTCCCCGGCCAGGGTGGGGGCGCGATTCCCGCGCGCCGTGCTTAGGATGTGCGATGTAATCGGCAGGCGAAGGAATCTGGTGAGAATCCAGAACGGTCGCGCCACTGTGAGAGTCAGACCCGACGCCTGCTTCACCCCACTCGGGACGCGCAATCCCGGAAAGGACCCCCCAATGACGTCACCGCAAGCTCAGAAGACCCGGGTACCGGCCATCGACCTGTCGGCCACGCGTGCCGCGGTGTGGCTGTCCGCCACCGCATTCCTCGCGCTGCTGGTGCTCTACTTCCTCGGCTTCGATCAGGGCGCGACGTCGGTCTTCGGCGACAACACCGCCGTGCACGAGTTCATCCACGACGCACGCCATCTCCTCGGCTTCCCCTGCCACTGACGCGCGGCGGGGAGAAGACAAGTCAACATGGAGAAACACATCATCGGACGCGGCCTGTTGGCCGGCGTCTGCGGTGCCGTCGTGGCGTTCGTGTTCGCGCGCATCTTCGTCGAACCGGCCGTCGAGAAGGCCATCGGTTACGAGGAGGGCATCGGCGCCGCGCGTGAGGCGATCGCCCACGCCGCGGGCGGTCACAGCCACAGCCACGAGGACGGCGGCGGGTTCTCCCGCGCCGTACAGGCCAACGTCGGCCTCGGCTTCGGCATGCTCGCGTTCAGCGTGGCCATGGGCGCGCTGTTCGCGATCGTCTTCGCGGTCGCCTACGGCCGCGTGGGCAATGTGTCGGCGCGGCTGCTGTCGCTGTACATCGCGGGCGGCATGCTGCTGAGCCTGTACGTGGTGCCGTCGCTGAAGTACCCGGCCAGCCCACCGGCCCTGAGCCTCGACGAGACCCTGCGGCAGCGCACCCTGCTCTACCTGCTGCTGGTCGTCCTGTCGGCGGCGCTGTTCGTCGGCGCGGTTTACCTCGGTCGGAGGCTGCGCGACCGGTTGGGCACCTGGAATGCCACGCTGGCCGGCGCGGGCGCCTACGTGCTGGCGATGGCGGTGCTGATGCTGGTGCTGCCGACCATCGCCGAGACACCCGGCCCGCTCGTCGACGACGCGGGCACGATCGTCTACGAGGGCTTCCCCGCCGACGTCCTCTACGACTTCCGGCTGTACTCGCTGGGGACGCAGGTCGTCATGTGGGCGACGATCGCGCTGGTGTTCGCGCCGCTGGCATCCCGGTTGCTCGAGGGTCGCCGCGAAGCCCTGCGGACGTGAGTGAGGTCGTCCGGCTGACGCTGGTGTCGCACGCGATGACCGACGCCGTGTCGGCCGGACGATTCCCCACCGACGAACCGCTCAACGCGCAGGGACACCGCCAGGTCGACGCCAGCGTCGAACTCGGCCCCACCGACGCCGCCTACTGCGGCCCGGAGAAGCGCACCAGGCAGACGGCCGATCTGCTGGGCCTGCAGGCTGTCGTCGACCCACTCCTGGCCGATCTGGACTGCGGCCGGTGGCGCGGTGACGTGTTGGGCGGGGTGCAGCCCGCGGATCTGGCGATCTGGCTCACCGACCCGACCCAGGCGCCGCACGGCGGGGAGTCCGTGGTCGCGGTGATCGAGCGGGTGCGCCGCTGGATGGACACGCTGTCCGACCGCCGCGGCAGGATCGTCGCGGTCACCCACCCGGCCGTGGTCCGCGCGGCGATCCTGGTCGCGCTCGACGCTCCCGCGCGGTCGTTCTGGCGCATCGACGTGGCCCCGGCCAGCCGGACCGTGCTGCACTTCCGTGGGCACGCCTGGACGCTTCGGTCGACGCACCAGGGGTCCACCCACTAATCGGCGACGGGCACCATCGCGAAGGTCTGGTGCACGATCGACAGCAACCAGGCCGCCGCGGTGCGGCTGCGGTACTCGGGCCAGTTGAGTTGGAAGCTCACCACCCACGGCTGACCGGTGTGGTCGACGGCGTACCAGGAGAACGTCAGATCGCCCGGCAGGTTGCCGCCCTTGGCGCCGATGTAGGGCCACTTCCCGCGGTCCAGCTCCACACCCGGCACCGCCGACAGGATGTCCCGCACGGGTGCGGCGGCGCCGGTGGCGGAGGCCTGCAGCGCGGCGTGCACGCGGCAGATATCGGCGGCGCTGCCGTACCACTCGGCGCCGTAGTCCGAGGCGGGGGTGTGGGTGCGGGTCGGATCGGGTTCGTACGGGCGTGCGTCGGTCTGCTTCAGCAGCGCGATCCGGCCCTGGTGGTCGGCCTGTTTGAACTGCTCGCGCAGGTCCGGCTGACCCCAGCCGACCGAGAACATCTCGTGCATGGTCGGGAACGGCGTCATGCTCGCCGGATCGTGGTGTCCGCCTGCCACCAGCGCCCGCTCGACGGCGCCGGGGCCGAGGTGGGCGATCAGCAGGTCGGTGGCGGCGTTGTCGCTCGCGGAGATCATCTGCTGGGCGGCTTCCCGGACCGACACGGTCGACCCGGGCGGCATCTCCTCGAGGCCCGCGGCGCCAAGGGCTTTGACCCGTTCGGTGATCGTCAGCTGGTCGTCCCAGCCGGCCTTGCCGGTCTTGACCGCGTCCGCGACCGCGAGCAGCACGTAGAGCTTGAAGATCGACGCCAGCGGTAGCGAGGTCTCGGTGTTGGTGCCCGCCACCTGCTGGCAGGAGCCGCCGTCGGTCACCCGTGACACCTGGTAGGAGTAGCGCGCGCCCGAGTTGCCGAGCACCGCGTCGATGTCGGCCCACTTCTCGATCACCGGCGGGAGCAGCGTGACGTCGAACCGGTCGACCAGCCCTTCGTCGTTGGTGCGCAGTTCGACGTCCTGCGCGGCGCCGTAGGGGGTGCGCGTGTGCAACGTCGCGGTACCCGCACGGATGTCCACGCCGGTGACCGTGATCGGGCGGTCCCACCACAGGTTGCCCATCGCATCGATGATGTGGTCGACCTGATCCTCGACGGCCATCGTGCGGACGTTGACGTCGCCGATCGGCCAGTCGGAGTTGACCATGTCCATGGTCTGCTTGGCGCGCAGTCCCTGCGGCGTACTGGTGCCGATGTGCGCGCCGTAGGCGGCGTCGGCCGGGGCGGTCGAGGTGTGACCGCATCCGGCTGCTGATGAGACGACGAGCGCGGCAGCGGTCAGCAGGGTGGCCACCCGGCGAACCGGCCGCGTCGCGTCAGCCCTTGTCGCCGGGCCCTGCAACGTCGAGCACGACCTCGAACTCCAGCAGCGAGGCGCCGGTGGCGACCGGGTTGGCGGCCTGCCCCTTGTGCGCCTCGATGGCCGGACCGGTCGCCCACGCCTGGAACGCCTCCTCGGTCTCCCACTGGGTGACGACGAAGTAGCGGTTCTCGCCCTTGATGGGGCGTAGCAGCTGGAAGCCGAGGAAGCCGGGCTGGTTGTCCACGGCGTGCGCGCGGTGGGCGAACCGCTTCTCCAGCTCCGGTCCGGCGTTCGGCGGGACCTCGATTGCGTTGATCTTCACCACAGGGGTCTGGCTGGACATGGGGTCAGGTTACCGGTTGGGCTGGGCAAGATGAGCAGATGGACTCCCCACTGTTGACCGCCAGGGGCGGTGACGGCGCCCCGCTGGTGCTGGTGCACGGACTGATGGGCCGCGGCAGCACGTGGGGCCGCCAACTGCCGTGGCTCGCGGCTCTGGGCGCGGTGTTCACCTACGACGCGCCCTGGCACCGCGGCCGGGATGTGGTGGAGGCGCATCCGATCAGCACCGAACACTTCGTCGCCGAACTCGGCGCCGCCGTGGCGGCCCTGGGCAGGCCCGCGACGCTGATCGGGCATTCGATGGGTGGGCTGCACTCCTGGTGTCTGGCCGCGCAGCGGCCGGAGTTGGTGAGCGCGCTGGTGGTGGAGGACATGGCGCCGGATTTCCGCGGCCGCACCACCGGGCCGTGGGAGCCGTGGCTGCACGCGCTGCCGGTCGAGTTCGAGACCGAGGAGCAGGTGCTCGCCGAGTTCGGGCCGGTGGCCGGGCGCTACTTCCTCGAGGCGTTCGACCGCACACCGACCGGCTGGCGGCTGCACGGCCGCCGCCGCCACTGGATCGACATCGCCGCCGAGTGGGGTCTGCGCGACTACTGGGGGCAGTGGGAGCAGGTGCGGGTCCCGACGCTGCTGCTGGAGGCGGGCAACTCGGTCACCCCGCAGGGGCAGATGCTGCGGATGGCCGAAACCGGTTGCCGGACAACGTATCTACAGGTTCCCGACGCCGGCCATCTGATCCACGACGAACAGCCGGAGGTCTACCGCGGCGCGGTCGAGGGCTTTCTAACGACGCTCGCCGACCGCACCTGAGCCCGGCCACACCGGGTGCTCCTCGAAGCGGGTGCGGATCGCGTCGATGTCGTGCTGGATCCGGTGGGCGTCGCGATCGAGGTCGCGCTGACCGTCGAAGCGGCCCGCCATGGGCGCCCACACGCGGAACTGGTCGAGATCCCAGCGCAGCACCCCGGTGCGGTGCGCGATCCAGGCCAGGATCGCGGCCAGGACAAAGGGACTCGACACGGCGAGGGTGATCAGTGCAGTACTCATGGCAGTTATCTTCCGATCGGACACATTCCGCCAACAGTGGCAGCACTGCCTTCTTGCGCTAATATGCTGCCATGGCGTTGAAAAGCGTATCGACCCTGGTCCTCGACGGTCTAGCGGTTTTCGAGTTCGGGGTCATCTGCGAGGTGTTCGGCATCGACCGCTCCGCCGACGGCGTGCCGAACTTCGACTTCAAGGTGTGCGGACCGGTGGCCGGTGAATCGGTGCGCACCACGATCGGCGCCCACCTGACCCCGGCGCACGGCTTCGACGACCTGCTCGGCGCGGATCTGGTGGCCGTACCCGCGATCGCGTCGGGGAAGAAGGGCTACCCGCCCGAGGCGCTCGAGGTGCTGCGCGAGGCCGCCGACCGCGGCTCGATCATCCTCACGGTCTGCTCGGGTGCCTTCGTCGTCGGCGCGGCGGGGTTGCTCGACGGGCGGCCCTGTACGACGCACTGGATGTACGCCGACCTGCTCGCGAAGACGTATCCCACCGCCCGCGTCGACCGCAACGTGCTGTTCGTCGACGACGGGAATCTGATCACCAGCGCGGGCACCGCCGCCGGTATCGACGCCTGCCTGCACCTGGTGCGGCGCGAACTCGGCAGCGAGGTGACCAACCGGATCGCCCGCCGCATGGTCGTGCCCCCGCAGCGCGACGGCGGGCAGCGTCAGTACATCGAACAGCCGATTCCGGTCAGGGGCTCGGAACGCTTTGCGCCGCATCTGGATTGGATACTCGCCAACCTCGAGAAGCCGCACACGGTGAGCACGCTGGCGCGCCGCGCGAACATGTCGGCGCGGACCTTCGCCCGCCGCTTCGTCGAGGAGACCGGCACCACCCCGATGCAGTGGGTGACCGATCAGCGGGTGCTCTACGCCCGCCGGATGCTCGAGGAGAGCGATCTGGACGTCGACCGCATCGCCGAGCGGTCCGGGTTCGGCACGGCCACGCTGCTGCGGCACCACTTCCGCCGGATCATCGGAGTGACCCCCACCGACTACCGCAGGCGGTTCTGCTGCGGGGTCAGCGAGGCCGAGCAGAGCGCCTGAGCGCCGCTCACTCGGGCGTGCGGCGTCCGGCGATCATCACCAGCGGCGAATCGGGGATGCGGCCCACCTCCACGTCGACGAGGTCGGCCACACCCTCGGCCAGCGCGCGGGCGTCGTCGAGGTCGATCGACCGGCCGGCGATCCACGTGCGGAACACCGCGAGGTTGGGACCGTCGAAGATGCGCGGGAACTTGTAGTGCTTGATGAAGTTCGACGAATCCTCGAACGTCGCGCTGCGATCGGCGTCGGTGACCAGCAGTGGGCCGCCCGGTTTGAGCACACGGACGCACTCGGCCATCCCGGTCTCGCGTGACGTCCAGTGTTTGACCGAGCCGTAGCTGATGACGCCGTCGAACGTGCGGTCGGCGAAGGCGAGGTTGGTGGCGTCGCCGTGCTGGAAGGTGACCCGGTCGCTGTAGTCGCGCAGGCGCTTACGCGACCGTTTGAGCTGGGGTTCGGCCAGGTCGATCCCGATGATCGTCAGGTCCGGGCGCTGATCGGCCAGGTACTGGGTGAACAGACCCCCACCCGAGCCGACGTCGAGGATGTGCGCGTTCTGCGGCAGGAGGTTGAGGAACTTCTCGTCGATGATGGCGCGCGAGCGGTACACCGACGGCGCGACGACCGCCTCGTACATCAGCGCGTGCGCAGACGAGTACGTCGCGGTGATGTGGTTGAACGGCGCCACTGCCACTTGTCGACTCCTTCGTGAGGCTGACGAACGAGTTCTTCTTACTGCACGCGGTAGGCCCTGTCGAGCCATTGCGCTAAGTGGACAGCGGACCGGCGGGGGCGTTGTCGTGCAGCGCGTCGACCGGAATGTGCCCCGCGCGGAACAGCGCCTCCATCGCCGCACCGTCGACGGGGCGGGACAGCATGAAGCCCTGCGCGCGCGGACAGCCCAGTTCGAGCAGGGTCCGGGCCGCCGCCACGGTCTCGACGCCCTCGGCGACCACCTCGAGTTCGAACGCGTCGGCCAGCGCCAGGATGGCCCGCACGATCGCCAGGTCGCCGGGGTTCTCGCCGAGATCGCGCACGAAGCCGCGGTCGATCTTCACGGTGTCCACCGGCAGCGACTTCAGATGCGTGAGAACGCTGTAGCCCGTGCCGAAGTCGTCGATCGCGATGCGCACCCCGACCTGTTTGAGCGCGGCCAGCGTGTGGCGGGTGGCCTCGATGTCCTGGACCACCACGCTCTCGGTGATCTCCAGGCACACCGCGGAACCGTCGAGCCCGAACTCGTCGAGCGTGCCCGCGACGGTCGCCGCGAAACCGTCGGAAACCAGTTGCACGGGTGAGACATTGATGCGCAGTATCGCGTCGGTGGCGGTGCGCCGCGAGCGCCAGCGGGCGAAGTCGGCGCACGCCGAACGCATCACCAGGCGACCGAGTTTGCCTGCGAGGTTGATGGATTCGGCCACCCCGATGAACGAGTCGGGCAGCAGCAGGCCGCGGGTGGGATGGCGCCACCGCACCAGCGCCTCGGTGCCGAGCACCTTGCCGGTGCGCATGTCGATCTCGGGCAGGTAGTGCAGGACCAGAGCGCTGCTGGCCTCGTCGATCACGCCCTCGAGGTGCAACTCGATGTCGTTGCGGATGGCGTGCTGGGATGCCATCTCGGCGGTGAACACCGCGGTCTTGCTACCGCCTGCGCTCTTCGCCGAGAGCGCGGCCTGGTCGGCGCGGCGCAGCAGATCCGATGTGGTGTCGTCACCGGGTGTGCCGACGGCCACGCCGATACTGACTGTGCGCGCGAGCATCTCACCGTCGATCACCACCCGGCGCTGCAGCCAGATCTGCAGTCTGCGTGCGAAGGCCTCGACGGTCGCGACGTCCATCGCCTCGTCGGGGACCACGACGAACTCGTCACCGCCGACACGGGCGATCACCGCGGGCCGCTCGGTGCCCGCACGCAACCGGTCGGCGAACATCTTGATGAACTGGTCGCCGGCGCTGTGCCCGAGGTAGTCGTTGACCGTCTTGAGCCGGTCGAGATCGAGAAACAGCACCGAAACCGGACCCGGCTGGCCCTCGGCGAGGCGCTGGTCGAGGTGGGCCATCAGCGCCCGCCGGTTGAGCAGTCCGGAGAGGTCGTCGTGTTCGGCGAGGTACTGCAGCTGTTCCTCGGCCGCGATACGGGCCTGCAGCTGCGCGAACAGCGTCGCGATCGCCTGCAGCGCGTTCTGCTCCTCGACGGTCCACTCGCGGTCGCCGATCTTGATGAAGCCGAGGATGCCCGAGGTGATCTCGCCGGACAGCAGCGGTACGCATGCCATGGACACCGATGGCACCCCGGTGCCCTCCTCGATCCGGCGCTGGTAGTCGTCGTTGTCCGGTTCCGGGCGCAGGATCAGTGGTGTCTTGAGGTACTCGGCCTGCCGGAACACCGGGTCGGCCTCGGCGAAGTAGATCACCCCGATGGGGTCCGGATCCGGGATGTAGTCGCGCAGCGGCCATTCGGCGACGAGTTTGGTCGCCTTGATCGTGTGGTCGTTGTGCCGCAGGAAGCTGAAATCCACGCCGAGGTGGGACACCACGTCGGCCAGGACACGGGTGCAGCTCTCGGTCACGTTGGTGGCGGTGGCCGCCATCAACTCCGCGGCCGCCGCGGTGACGACCTGATCCAGACTCCGCGTCATCCGCTAACGTTATCCCGCTTATGGTGCGCAGGGTGAGCGGCCATGCTGGTACGCCCGCGTATTCACAGACCTTCGCCCGCAAGGGCAAATCGTCCGTCGGCGGTCTGCTCGACCAGACCGTCGACCAGCAGCGAATCCAATGCGCGGTCGCGTTGTGCGGTGTCGGTCAGCCAGACGACGTCGAGTTGGGCCCGCGACACCGGAGTCGCGCTGCCGCGCAGCACGTCGAGCAACCGGCCACGGACCTGCCGGTCGGTACCGGCGTAGCGCTGCGGTTTCCTGACCGGTGCGGGCGCCGCGGGATGGCCGAGTGAACGCCATGTGCACGTCTGCAACGGGCAGATGCCGCACCGCGGGGCGCGCGCCGTGCACACCGTCGCACCCAGTTCCATCACCGCGACCGAGAACCGCGGCGCCTCGGGCCCGTCGGGGAGCAGGGCGGCGACGTCGGCGAGATCCCGTGTGCTGGCCGGGCTGTCGGCCCGGCCGTGCACGGCACGCGCGACGACCCGCCGGACGTTGGTGTCGACCACCGGAACCCGTTGCCCGTAGGCGAAGCAGGCCACCGCCCGTGCGGTGTATGCGCCGATTCCGGGCAGTGTCAGCAACACCTCGACGTCGTCGGGGACCTCGTCACCGTGTTCGGTCGCGATCACGGTCGCGCATTCGTGCAGCCGCTTGGCGCGGCGCGGATAGCCGAGCTTGCCCCATGCGCGCAGCACGTCGGCGGCACTGGCGGCCGCGGTCGCCGACGGTGTGGGCCATCGCTCGATCCAGCTGAGCCAGATCGGTTCGACGCGCGCCACCGGTGTCTGCTGCAACATGAATTCACTGACCAGGATCTGCCACGGCGTCACCCCGGGACGGCGCCACGGCAGATCCCGTTGTTCGCGGTCGTACCACGCCAGCAAGTCGGGTGGATGAATCATTCGTCAACCCCTCATGCACAATAAGCGCCATGCCGCATACCAGCCCGGTGACCGCGTGGAAGGCACTCAAGGAGGGTAACGAGCGCTTCGTCGCGGGCCGCCCCCAACATCCCAGTCAGAGTGTCGATTATCGCGCCAGTCTCGCCGAGGGACAGCGACCCACCGCGGTGGTGTTCGGCTGCGGTGACAGCCGGGTGGCCGCCGAGATCATCTTCGACCAGGGCCTCGGCGATATGTTCGTGGTGCGTACCGCGGGCCATGTCATCGACTCCGCGGTGCTCGGCTCGATCGAGTTCGCGGTGACGGTGCTGGAGGTGCCGCTGATCGTGGTGTTGGGTCACGACAGCTGTGGTGCGGTGAAGGCGACGCTGACCGCACTCGACGACGGTGTGGTGCCCGGCGGTTACGTGCGCGACATCGTCGAACGCGTCACCCCGTCGATTCTGGTCGGACGCCGCGACGGGCTGAGCCGGGTCGACGAGTTCGAGGAACGGCACGTCAACGAGACCGCCAAACAGCTGCGCGACCGGTCCAGCGCGATCGCCTCCCGCATCGATGCGGGCAAGGTCGCGATCGCCGGTGTCACCTACCACCTGGCCGACGGCCGGGCCCAACTGCGCGAGCACCTGGGCGACATCGGCGAGGCCTGACAGGTCCGTCGGCTCTTTGCGCGAGCGCTCATCGCACGACACGCCGGGTCACCTCGGACGATTGCGCCTGACCGGGCCTTACCGTAATCGTGTGCTGGATCTGGAACCGCAAGGCCCGCTACCGACGCAGATCTATTGGCGCCGTCGGGCGCTGGCGCTGGGCGTCGCGGTGGTCATCATCGGGATCGTCGCCGCGGTGGTGGTGATGGTGGTGTCGGGCGGTTCCGGCGCGGAGACGAAGAACGCCGACCAGCAGCAGTCCGCCGCCAATGCGGAAAAGGCCGCGCCGCCCCCGCTTCCGGGTGAGGCGCCGGGGGAGAAGACCCCGATCGTGCCGCCGCCGCAGCAGGCGCCGCCGCCGGCCCCGACGCCCACCGCTGCCGTCGCCCCGCCGCCGGTGCTCCAGGAGGGCGACGACTGCCCGGACTCCACGCTCGCGGTCAAGGGCATCACCAGCCAGCCCGAGTACGTCGTCGGCGATCAGCCGAAGTTCACGATGGTCGTCACCAACATCGGCCTCGTCGCGTGCAAGCGCGACGTCGGCGCCGCGGTCCTCGCCGCGTACGTCTACTCGCTGGACAACACCCGCCTGTGGTCGAACCTCGACTGCGCACCGTCGAACGAGACGCTGGTCAAGACGTTCGCACCGGGTGAGCAGGTCACCACCGAGGTGACATGGACGGGTATGGGTTCCGCCCCGCAGTGCCCGCTGCCGCGTCAGCCGATCGGGGCCGGGACCTACAACCTCATCGTGCAGTTGGGCAACCTGCGATCCGCGCCGGTGCCGTTCATCCTCGCCCCGTCGACACCGCCGGGTCAGGCGCCCGCACCGGGTGCGCCCGCGGGCAACGGCTGAGCGAGCGTCAGCCCAGCCGGTCGGCGATCGTCGACTCGGCGAGCAGCGAGAGCCCTTCCCTGATGTGGCGGGCCCACATCGAACCGATGCCGTCCACCGACTGCAGATCGTCGGCGCTGGCGGCGAGCAGCCCCTGCAGTGAGCCGAAGTTGCGCACCAGCAGGTCCACATGGGCGAACTGCAGGCGGGGGATGCCCGCCATCGCCCGGTAGCCGCGCGAGCTCATCGCGGAATCCTGCGCCTCGAGCGTGGACGGATAGCCGAAGACCCTTGCCAGCGTGGTGAAGTCGAGCAGTTCGTTGTCCGACAGCGAATCGAGCTCCTCCAGCGTCGCGCTGACCTGCGCGGGCGTCGGCGGGTCCGGGTTGGCGTGGTAGTCGCGCACGATCAGCTCGCGCGCGTTGTCGTTGTCGCCGACCAGTTCCTCGAGCTGCAGTTTCAGCTGGCGGCCGTCGGTGCCGAGTTCGACCACGTCGGCGTCGATCTCGAGGCTGATCCGGCGCACCATCTCCAGCCGCTGTACGACGGTCATCACGTCGCGCAGGGTCACGAAGTCCTCGATCTCCGCGGTCGACAGCTGCCTGCTGACCTCGTCGAGGCGCGACTTGTAGCGCTCCAGGGTGGCGATGGTCTGGTTGGCCCGCGACAGGATGGTCGGGGTGTCGGGCACGACGTGCCGTTCGCCCGCCACGTACACGGTGACGATGCTCATCGAGTGGCTGACCGAGATCACCGGATAGCCGGTCTGGATGGCGGTGCGTTCGGCGGAGCGGTGCCGGGTGCCGGATTCGTCGGTCGGGATCGACGGATCGGGCACCAGCTGGACGTTGGCCCGCAGGATGCGGGTGCCGTCGCTGGAGAGCACCACCGCGCCGTCCATCTTCGACAACTCCCGCAGCCGGGTGGGTGCGTAGCGCACGTCGAGTTCGAACCCGCCGTCGCAGATCGCCTCGACGCTGTCGTCGTAGCCGAGCACGATGAGCGCGCCGGTGCGGCCGCGCAGGATGCGCTCCAGGCCGTCGCGCAACGGCGTCCCCGGTGCGAGCCGGCCGAGTGTCTCCCGCAGCGTCGGACGGGCCAACTGGACGACGTTGCCGCCCGTCCTGGCGGTCTTCACGGCCATTGTTCCTCCTGGATCATCGGCCGCCATTGTCGGCGATGCGGTCCAGCGCCCGCAACGCCGAGCTGATGTTCTGCGCAGGCAGCAGCTTCAGACCGGCGGGCACCGACAACGTGCCGGGCGGTACGACGGCGGTGGTGAACCCGAGCCGGGCGGCCTCGGCGAGCCTGCGGTCCATACCGGTCACCCTCCGCAGATCGCCCGCGAGCCCGAGCTCGCCGATGACCACCGAATGCGCGGGCATGGCCCGGTTGGTGCGGGCCGAGGCCATCGCCATCGCGACGGCGAGGTCGGACGACGGATCGGTCAGCCGCATCCCGCCGACCGTCGACAGGTAGATGTCGCACGGGCCCACCGCGAGGCGGGCGTGCTTGTCGAGCACCGCGGCGATCATCGCGGCGCGGGCGGAGTCGATCCCGCTGACCGCGCGGCGTGGATGCGGTCCGGTGGGCGGTACGACGAGTGCCTGCACCTCACCGATGAGCGGGCGCTTCCCGTCGAGCGTGACCGTCACTGCCGTCCCCGGGACCGGGGTGTCGCGCTGATCGCGGAACAGGCCCGACGGATCGGCCACACACTCGATGCCGTTGTCGTGCAACTGGAAACAGCCGACCTCGTCGGCGGCGCCGAACCGGTTCTTCACCCCGCGGACCATCCGCAGCGTGGTGGCGCGGTCGCCCTCGAAGTGCAGGACCACGTCGACGAGGTGTTCCAGTGAGCGCGGCCCGGCGATCGCGCCGTCCTTGGTGACGTGGCCGACCAGCACCATCGCGATGCCGCCCGGACCGGCCGCGCCCTTGGCGTACTGCGTCAGCGCGGTGGTGACGGCGCGCACCTGGGTGACGCCTCCGGGGACACCGTCGGTCTCCCCGGAGGACATCGTCTGCACCGAGTCGACGACGACGAGGGTGGGCGCCACGGCGTCGATGTGGCCGAGCGCGGTGGGCAGATCCGATTCGGCGGCGAGGTAGAGCTCGTCGTGGGTGCAGCCGGTGCGTTCGGCGCGCAACCGCACCTGCCCCGCGGACTCCTCCCCGGTCAGGTAGAGCGCCCGGCGCCCGGACACCGCCCAGCGGTGGGCGACCTCGAGCAGCAGCGTGGACTTTCCGACGCCCGGATCACCGGCGAGCAGCGTGACCGAACCGGGGACCAGCCCGCCGCCGAGCACCCGGTCGAGTTCGCTGATACCGGTTGCGTCGTGCCGGGTGCGGCCGGGGTCGATGCTGCTGATCGGCACCGCGGGGGAGTTGGGGGCGACGGCGTGCCGGACGGGCGAACCCGTGATCGAGGCCACCGTCGCGACCTCTTCCACGGTGCCCCAGGTGCCGCAGTCCGGGCAGCGGCCGACCCATTTGGCGGTCAGATGCCGGCACTCCGAACAGCGGTATTGAGTACGTGCCTTGGCCACAGGACGACGTTATCGGTCGTCGCCGACAGAACGCGCCCGGCGCGCGTCGCGGTCAGTGACCGCCGGAGTGCCCGCCGCCGGAGTCGTCGCGGCGCGGTTCCTCACCCGCCGAGATCGGCACCTGCACGGTGACCTCACCGCTGCGTTCGAAGGTGAACGTGAACGGATAGGTCAGCCCGTTGGTGATCGGCTTGGTCAGCTTGACGTTGGTCTTGAGCGCTTCGGCCGGTTCGGCGGACTCCAGCGCGGCGGTCTGACCGTCGGGCTCACCGGCGACCAGGACCCCGCTCGGCGGCACCGTCGCGTCGCCGCGTACCGGGACCGAGCCCACGTCGGAGCGGATCGACACCAGCTTGTCGGGCTGGTCGGGCGACTGGTTGGCCGCCACGAACAGCAGCTCGACGTCGGTGCCGGGGCGGACGTAGTCCGAGGTCTGGGGGGCGCGCAGGTGGACGTTGCGCAGCGCGACGTCGCCGACGCCGGCGTTGACGCCGTTGACGGCCGCGGCCTGGGTCGCGGTCTGCGAGATCTGCCCGGCGCCGCAGGCGGTGAGGCCGAGTGCCAGCCCGGCGGCCGCCAACCCGGCGGTGACGGCGGAAGCGCGCGGATGGATGCGGTTCACTCAAGCCTCCTGCAGAGGGGTCGCCCAGCTGTCGATCACAGTTCGACTATGCAGAGTAGTAGGTGGTCGCCCGCAGTGACCACGGCGGGCTGCCCGGACGCCCGAACGGTGTTGTGCGCCACGCTCAACCGAGGGCGGACCGCAGCCCGGTTCAGCCCGGCAACGGCGTTTCCATTTGTTAGCCCGTTGCACGAAATCAAGACCGTGTCAACCCCTGATCTTCATCCGCAGTGCCCCTGACCTGCACAGTTGTTCCGCAGGTGTCCGGGCGCCGTGTTAGGATGGACACGTGAAAGGGGCTCGAAACTGATGATTTTCAAGGTCGGAGACACCGTTGTTTATCCACACCACGGTGCTGCGTTGATCGAAGCGATCGAAACCCGAACCATCAAGGGCGAGCAGAAGGAGTACCTCGTCCTCAAGGTCGCCCAGGGCGATCTCACTGTTCGAGTACCCGCTGACAATGCGGAGTATGTCGGTGTTCGCGACGTGGTCGGACAGGAGGGCCTCGACAAGGTCTTCCAGGTGCTGCGCGCCCCCCACACCGAGGAGCCGACCAACTGGTCCCGCCGGTACAAGGCGAACCTGGAGAAGCTGGCCTCGGGTGATGTGAACAAGGTCGCCGAGGTCGTTCGTGACCTGTGGCGTCGCGACCAGGAGCGCGGGCTGTCGGCGGGCGAGAAGCGGATGCTGGCCAAGGCCCGGCAGATCCTGGTGGGCGAGCTCGCGCTCGCCGAGAACGTCGAAGACGAGAAGGCGACGATCATCCTCGACGAGGCTCTTGCCGCCGCGTCCTGACGCCGCATGACCACAGTGGCCGTAGTTTCGGCCGCGGGATCCGGTCAACGGCTCGCGGCCGGAGCGCCGAAGGCCTTCGTGAATCTGGCCGGCCGCCCGATGCTCGAACGCGCGATCGCAGGACTCAGGGAGTCCGGCGTCGTGGACAGCATCGTGGTGGCCGTCCCACCCGCCCGTACCGACGAGGCCAAGCTGGTCTTCGGCGGTGAGGCGGTCATCGTCGCGGGCGGTGCCGACCGCACCGAATCCGTGAGTCTCGCGCTCACCGCCATCGGTGACGCCGATTTCGTGCTGGTCCACGACGCCGCACGCGCCCTCACCCCGCCGTCGCTGGTGGTCCGGGTGGTGCGCGCCCTCGAAGAGGGCCACAGCGCCGTCGTACCCGCGCTGCCCGTCGCGGACACCATCAAGGCCGTCGACGCCAACGGCGCGGTGCTCGGCACCCCCGAACGCTCCGGGCTGCGCGCCGTGCAGACCCCGCAGGGGTTCCACGCCGACGTGTTGCGCCGCGCGTACGAACGCGCAGGCACGGGCGGTTTCACCGACGACGCGTCGATGGTCGAACAGTTCGGCGGTCAGGTGCAGGTCGTCGACGGCGACCCACTCGCCTTCAAGATCACCACGCCGCTGGACCTGGTACTGGCCGAGGCCATCCTGGCCGGTGCGGCCTGATGGGACTGCCGCGGATCGGGCTGGGCACCGACGTCCACCCGATCGAGGCAGGCAGGCCGTGCTGGCTGCTCGGCCTGCACTTCGACGGCGCCGACGGCTGCGCCGGCCACTCCGACGGGGACGTCGCCGCCCACGCGCTCTGCGATGCGCTGCTGTCCGCGGCCGGGCTCGGCGACCTCGGCGAGGTCTTCGGCACCGGACGGCCCGAGTGGGCGGGCGTCAGCGGCGCCGACATGCTGCGCCACGTCCGCGGCCTGCTCACCGAAGCCGGTCTGCTAGTCGGCAATGCGGCCGTTCAGGTGATCGGTAACCGGCCCAAGGTGGGGCCGCGGCGGGCCGAGGCGCAGGCATTGCTGTCCGAGCTGATCGGCGCGCCGGTGTCGGTCTCGGCGACGACGACCGACGGGCTCGGGCTGACCGGCCGGGGCGAGGGGCTGGCCGCGATCGCCACCGCTCTCGTGGTCGATGAGGGATAACGGCATATCGGCCGGTAAGCTGGCACGTCGTGACCGATCGCGCTGATGCCGACCGGCCGGCGACATCGCCGACGGGTCTGCGGCTCTACGACACCATGACGGGTGCCGTGCGTGAGTTCGCGCCGTTGCGCGCCGGCCATGTGTCCATCTACCTCTGCGGCGCCACCGTGCAGGGCCTGCCGCACATCGGCCACGTCCGCAGCGGCGTCGCGTTCGACGTGCTGCGCCGCTGGCTGACCGCCAAGGGGTTCGACGTCGCGTTCATCCGCAACGTCACCGACATCGACGACAAGATCCTCAACAAGGCCGCCGACGCGGGCAGGCCGTGGTGGGAGTGGGCCGCGACCTACGAGCGCGCCTTCTCCGCCGCCTACGACGCGCTGGGCGTGCTGCCGCCGTCGGCCGAACCGCGCGCGACCGGGCACATCACCCAGATGGTCGAGTTGATCGAGCGGCTGATCGAGCGCGGACACGCCTACGCCGGAGACGGGGACGTGTACTTCGACGTCTCGACGCTGCCCGACTACGGCAAGCTCTCCGGACACCGCATCGACGACGTCCACCAGGGCGAAGGGGTGGCGACCGGGAAGCGCGACCAACGCGACTTCACGCTGTGGAA
This sequence comes from Mycobacterium sp. GA-2829, assembly GCF_001499965.1. Classification (GTDB taxonomy): domain Bacteria; phylum Actinomycetota; class Actinomycetes; order Mycobacteriales; family Mycobacteriaceae; genus Mycobacterium. The sequence continues at coordinate 173,559 of NZ_LQIT01000012.1, read as the reverse complement.
GGGCGCCAAACCGGGCGAACCGTCCTGGCCGACCCCGTGGGGCCGAGGCCGCCCCGGCTGGCACACCGAATGCGTCGCCATGTGCGAGGCGTACCTCGGTGCGGAGTTCGACATCCACGCCGGCGGGATGGATCTGGTGTTCCCGCACCACGAGAACGAGATCGCCCAGGCCGAGGCCGCGGGCGACGGTTTCGCCAACTTCTGGTTGCACAACGGCTGGGTGACCATGGGCGGCGAGAAGATGAGCAAGTCGCTCGGCAACGTCTTGTCCATTCCCGCTGTGCTGCAACGGGTTCGGGCCGCCGAACTGCGCTACTACCTGGGCAGCGCGCATTACCGGTCGATGCTCGAGTTCTCCGAGACCGCACTGCAGGACGCCGTGAAGGCCTACACCGGCGTCGAGGAGTTCCTGCACCGCGTGCGCACCCGGGTGGGCACCGTGGTCCCGGGGGAGTGGACGGAGAAGTTCGCTGCCGCCCTCGACGACGACCTGGCGGTCCCGATTGCGCTGGCCGAGATCCACGCCGCCCGCGCCGTGGGGAACCGGGCGCTGGACTCCGGTGACCACGAGACAGCGATGACGCAGGCCCGCTCGATTCGCGCCATGATGGGTATCCTCGGCTGCGATCCGCTCGACGAGCGCTGGGAATCGCGCGACGAGACGTCGGCGGCGCTGGCCGCGGTCGACGTGCTGGTCCGGTGGGCGCTCGAGGGGCGCGCCGAGGCGCGGGCCCGCCGGGACTGGGCGACGGCCGACCAGATCCGCGACCGGCTCAAGGAAGCCGGCATCGAAGTGACCGACACCGCCGACGGTCCGCAGTGGTCGCTGCTCGACGGCGACAGCAAGGATGTCTAGACATGGCGGGTAACTCGAAACGTCGTGGCGCGGTGCGCAAAGCGGGGACCAAGAAGGGCCCGACCGTCGGTTCGGGCGGCGTGCGGCGCCGCGGGCTCGAGGGCCGCGGCGCGACGCCACCGGCGCATCAGCGGCCGAATCACCCCGCGGCGAAACGCGCCGCGAAGGCCGCCAAGCAGCAGCAGCGCCGCCCGGTGCGCAAGACCGACGAGACCGAACTCGTCCTCGGCCGCAACCCCGTCGTGGAGTGTCTGCGCGCCGACGTCCCGGCCAGCGCGCTGTACGTCGCGATGGGCACCGAGGCCGACGAACGGGTGACCGAGGCCGTGCAGATCGCCGCCGACAACGGCATCCCGATCCTCGAGGTGCCGCGGTCTGACCTGGACCGGATGAGTAACAACGCGCTGCACCAGGGCCTCGGGCTGCAGGTGCCGCCGTACGACTACGCCCATCCCGACGATCTGCTCGCCATGGCCAAGGCCGACGGCGCGCCCGCGCTGCTCGTCGCGCTCGACAACATCTCCGACCCGCGCAACCTCGGCGCGATCGTCCGGTCGGCGGCGGCGTTCGGCGGCCACGGGGTGCTGATCCCTCAGCGTCGCTCGGCGTCGGTCACCGCGGTGGCGTGGCGCACGAGTGCCGGTGCGGCGGCGCGCCTTCCGGTCGCGCGGGCCACCAACCTCAACCGCACGCTCAAGAGCTGGGCCGACGGTGGGCTGCAGGTGGTCGGCCTCGACGCGGGCGGGGACACCACGCTCGACGAACTCGACGGATCCGGTCCGACGGTGCTGGTGGTCGGGTCCGAGGGCAAGGGGTTGTCCCGGCTGGTGCGCGAACACTGCGATGCGGTGGTGTCGATCCCGATGGCCGGACCCACCGAATCGTTGAATGCCTCGGTCGCCGCCGGTGTGGTGCTCGCCGAGATCGCCCGCCAGCGCCGACGCTGACCCCTTTCTTCCGCCGAAACACGCGACCGGGAGCGTCAGACCCCGATCAGCCGCAGCCCCACCCACAGGCCTGCCACCGCGGCCACCAGCGTGAGCGGTACGGTCGCCAGTCCCACCGCGCTGAACCGGAGCACGCCGGTGGGCACGTCGGCACGGTGAACGACGTTGCGCCACAACAGGTTCGCCAGCGACCCGACGTAGGTGAGGTTGGGTCCGACGTTGACGCCGATCAGCACCGCCAGCACGGCCGCCGGGCCCGCGACCTCCACCAGCGGCAGCAGCACCAGCACCGCGGGCAGGTTGTTGACCAGATTCGACAGCACGGCGGCCACCACCGCGATGCCGAGCAGTGCGACGAAGCCGTCGCCGTCGGGTAGCACCGACTGCATCGCCGATTCAAGGCCGTGCGTCGTCACCGCCTCGACCACGACCCCCAGGCACAGCACGAACGTCAGGAACGGGACGTCGACCGCCGCGGCGATACTGCGCACGGTGCTGCGGCCCCGTGTCAGCCCGCGCACGGCGAGCACCACCGCACCGACCAGCGCGGCCCAGGCGGGTGCGATGTCGAGCATCGAGCACACCGCGAAGCCCGCCAGGGTGAGTGCGAGGACGGCGAGTACGAACTTCGGCATCTCGACGTCCGGCACCGGAGCGGCGCTCCGCGGCGGCACCGCCAGGTCGCGGGCGAACAGCATGCGCAGTGCGCCGTACTCGACGGCGACCGCGGCCAGCCACGGCAGCAACATGAGCGCGGCGAAGTGGGTGAACGACAGCCCGGCGGCGGTGAACGCCAACAGGTTGGTCAGGTTCGACACCGGCAGCAGCAGCGACGCGCTGTTGGATAGGTGTGCGGTGGCGTAGGCGTGCGGGGCGGCGGGGATGTACAGCGTGCGGCACGTCGCGAGCACGACCGGGGTGAGCAGGACGACGGTCGCGTCGAGGCTGAGGATCGCGGTGGTGCCGGTGGCGATCACGAACACCACACCGAGCAGGCGGTGTGGGTCGCCCGCACCGCTGCGGGCCATCCACACCCCCGCCGCGTGGAACAGTCCGGCGTCGTCGCACAGGTGCGCGAGCACCAGGATGGCGGCGAGGAATCCGACGACGGGCGCCAGACGCGCCACCTCGGCGGCGGCCTCGCCGAGGGAGATCACCCCGGTCGTGATGAGCAGTCCGGCGGCCGGCACCGCGGCCACCGCCTCCGGCCAGCCGCGCGGACGCGCCAGCGCGAACGCCAGGACGGCGGCGAGCATCAGCACAGCGAGGAACAAACCCGGCCCCCGTCAGGCCCAGGGGTCCGCGCGCTGCCACAGCAGCGGCAGATGCAGCGGCACGCCGTCGCGGTCGGCCAGGCGGGACAGCACCCGCATCGAGACGTCGAGATCGTCGGCCGCGTACGGCAGTGCGCGCAGCGGACGGTGCAGCGGTCGGAAGAAGTCGTCCCAATGGATCAGCACCACCCGCCGGGCGCCGACGGTGCGGACGGTCTGATCCCAGTAGTCGTGCAGATAGCGCTCCGGTTGTCTGCCGAGCTGTCCGACGCCGAGGTAGGCGACGTCGGCGGAGCTGCCGCGCAGCGCGTCGGGGACGAATCCGGCGCTGCCGACGATCAGCAGCGTGCGCCCGGTCGCGCGGTGTCGGACCAGCACCGACCAGGCCTCACCGCACCGGTAGGCCGACGTCTTCGCCGGTGGGGTGACGGGCCGTGTGATGGCGCCGGGAAAGCGGTCCGGTGGGCAGTGTCCGGATTCGATGAGGGTGACCTGGTAGCCGCCGACGTCGACGGTGTCGCCGGATCCTACTGTGCGGATGAGGGTTTCGGGCAGGCCGTGGCCGCGGGCCAGCTGTGCCGCCGAGGCTCCGCCGATCAGCGCCGCTCCGGTGCGTTCGGCGACCAGTGCGGTGTCGAGCGCGTGGTCGTAGTGGGTGTGGACGGGCAGCACCGCGTCGAGCTTCTCGACGCGCAACCGCGCCAGGCACCCGTCGACCCTGGGCGCGGACGGGGCGATGCGGCCGAGGCCAACCTTCGCCAGGCCGGGGCGGGAGAAGAAACCGTCGGTCATCAGAGCCGAGGACCCGTCGTCGACGAGCAGCGTGGTGACCCCGGCCCAGGTGACCGTCAGCGGGGACTGCGGGGTGGCGGCGGGGGTGTCGAAACGGGCCGCGTAGGCCTGCAGATCGGGTCGTCCCGGGCGCAGGCGCATGGGGTTCACTCTAGGTGAATGGCGCGAGCGTGACGCCCTCGGCGGTCAACCGTTCCCGCACGGCGGTCGCGATCCGCACCGCGCCCGGCGAATCCCCATGCACGCAAACCGATTTCACCGAGATGTCGATCGTCGACCCGTCGACGGCGGTGACCCGCCCCGCGGTCACCATCGAGATCACGCGGTCGGCGATCTCGTCGACGTCGTGCAGCACCGCACCCGGTTCGCGGCGGGAGACGAGCTGCCCGTCGGGTCGGTAGGCCCGGTCGGCGAACGCCTCCGGCACGGTCCGCAATCCGAGCCGCGCGGCCTCGTCGAAGAACGCCGAACCCGCGAGCCCGAGCACCGGCAGCCGCGGGTCGACCGCGTGTACGGCGGCGGCCACCGCGTCCGCCTGTTCGCGGTGGGTGACGATCGTGTTGTAGAGCGCGCCATGGGGTTTGACGTAGCTGACGGCCGTGCCCGCGGCGGCGGCCAGCGCCGAGAGCGCACCGATCTGGTACATCACGTCGGCGGTCAGGTCCTCGGGGGTGGCGTCGATGAACCGTCGTCCGAAACCGGCGAGGTCGCGGTAGCTGACCTGCGCACCGATGCGCACACCGCGTTCGGCCGCCGCCCGGCACACCCGGGCCAGGCTTGCCGGGTCCCCGGCGTGGAAGCCGCAGGCCACGTTGGCCGAGGTGACGATCTCGAGCATCGCGTCGTCGTCGCCGAGCGTCCACACCCCGAACCCCTCGCCCAGGTCGGCGTTGAGGTCCACGGCGGGTTCGGACACGGTGTCCACCCTAGTGGGGGATGAACGCGTTCAGGTCGAGTCTGTGATCGGCCGCATCGATCACCGCGCCGTCATGGGTGGCGACCACCACGGTCGTCCCGACCGAAGCGAAGCTGCGTAGATGCTCGATCACCGCGGCGCAGGTCGCGGCGTCGAGTCCGGTGGTCGGCTCGTCGAGCAGTAACAGCGGCGCCTCCTGGGCGAAGGCCTGCGCCAGCAGTACACGCTGGCGCTGCCCTCCGGACAGTTCGCCCAGGCGGCGGTGTCTCAGCGTGCCCAGCGCCAACTCGTCGAGCCATCGGTCGACCACATCGTGATCGGCGGTCGTCGGCCGGCGCAACAGGCCCAGTCGCCGCCATCGGCCCATCATCACCGCCTCGCGGGCGGTGATCGGGAACGTATCGGTGACGTGACTGCGCTGGACGGCGAGCGCGACGTCCGTGGTGTCCACGTGGACTTCACCGCGGGTCGGGCGCAGCACCCCGGCCAGCAGACCGAGCAGGGTGGACTTCCCCGAGCCGTTGGATCCGGTGGCCACGGTCAGCGCACTCCGCTCGATCGACACATCGAGGTCCCTGAACACCTCGGTGCCCGGATAGCGGAAGCCGATTCCGCGCAGGGCGACGGCGTTGTCGGGCGGCGTCAATCGTGACGCTCTGTTGAAAATGGTTTTCATTACTGTTAAAACTCTACGGCATGACCTACTGGCTGATCGCACCGTTCGAGGCCGACGTCGTCGTGCGGGCACTGGGGGCCGGCGTCCTCGCCGCCTGCCTGTGTGCTCCCGTCGGCTGTTGGGTGGTGTTGCGCGGCAGCGTCTTTCTCGGCGACGCGATGGCGCACGGCATGCTGCCCGGGGTCGCCGTGGCGGCCCTGTTGGGAGCGAACGTCCTCGTGGGCGGCTTCGTCGCGGCCGTGGCGATGGCGGTCGGGGTGGCCGCGGTGAGCCGTTCGTCGAGACTGTCGTCCGACACGAGTATCGGGCTGCTGCTGGTCGGCATGCTCGCCCTCGGAGTCGTGATCGCCTCGCGCTCGCAGGGCTTCGCCGTCGACCTCACCGGTTTTCTGTTCGGCGACGTGCTTGCCGTCCGCGCCGTGGATCTGGTCACGCTGGGTGTGGCGTTGGCGGTGACGCTCGTGGCTGTCCTGGTCGGTCACCGCGCGTTCGTGGCGGTCAGTTTCGATCCGCGCAAGGCCATCACGTTGCGTCTACGTCCGGACCTCGCGCTACCCGCGCTCACGGTGCTGGTGGCCATCGCGATGGTGGCGTCGTTCCACGTCGTCGGCACGCTGTTGGTGCTAGGGCTGCTCATCGCTCCGCCGGCGACGGCCCTGTTATGGGCGCGCTCCATTCCACGGGTGATGGTGCTGGCCGCCACGATCGGATCTGCCGCTGTGTATCTCGGGCTGTTGATCTCCTGGCACGCCGGTACCGCTGGCGGCGCGACGATCGCGGGTGTCGCGGTGCTCGTGTTCTTCGCAGCGACGGCAGCCAAGCGGTTCGTCGGGGCATGGAAGCCGATGGCCGCTACCGCGGCGTCGGCGTGGCTGGTGGCGGGGTGCGCCGCCGGTCCGATCGTGCCGACCGAACAGCCCGCCGAAGCCGGCGTCGACGAGGTGGTGGTCGAGGGAGCGCACGAACTCGACGGACCGCTCACCCGCCTGGTGCTCGTCGACCCGGCGTCGGGAGCGACCGCGGTATACGACGCCGTCGACGAAACTGAAACGGCGATCGGCGAATTCGGCCCGGTCGCATCGATCGCCGGCGACGGCCGGTTCGCATACCTGCAGACGGGTGAGCGCACCACGATCGTGGACGCCGGGGCATGGACGTTCGACCACGGCGACCACTACCACTACTTCGCCGCCGACCCGGCCATCGCAGGAACTCTCGAGGTGCCCGCGGCCTCGGTCGCCGCGAACAACTCGGCCGTGGCGGTCGAGGCCACCGGCGGGGCGGTCGCGGTACTCGATCGCGAACGCCTCGGGAAACGCGCGGTGGAGGCAGCCGAAATCGACGGCGATGTCGCCGCGGCGGCGCCTCTGGGCGGCCGCCTCGTCACGGTGGACCCCGCGGGCCGGGTGCGCGCCACCGCCGACGGCGAGACGATCGACGTCGAAGCCCGCTGCCCGGACCCCACCTGGGCGATGGCGTCGCGGCGCGCGGCGGTGTTCGGTTGCGAGACAGGGGCGTTGCGCGTGACGGGCAGCGATGGCGATCCGACCGCGACGCTGGTGCCGTACCCGCTCGACGCGCCCGCGCAGCGGCCTGACGTCGTGACGCACCGCGACCGCGCCGACGTCTTCGCCGGCCTCGCCGCCGGATATGTGTGGGTGCTCGACAGCAGGCAGCGAACCTGGGTGCTCGTCCCGGCGCCCGACGCGGTCGCGACCAACACCGCCGGTGACGGCACGGTGCTGGTCCTGTACCGCGACGGCACCCTGGCCGCCGTGGACGTCACCACCCGCGCCGAGGTCGCGCGCATCCCGTTGCTCGACGGCGTCAGTGCCGACGGCCCGGCACCGGTCATCGAGATCGACTCCGACCGAGCGTATGTGAACAACGCCGCCGCCCGGGAGATCTACGAGGTCGACTACGCCGACGGGCTGCGCGTCGCCCGCACCCTGCACACCCTGGTGGCGCCGGGCCTGATGGTGGAGGCCGGCCGGTGACCCGCCGCTGCCTGGCTTGGCTCTTGGTACTCGTCGCCTCCGCGCTGACCGCCTGTGGCGCAACGAGATCCAGCGGCGAGATCATCGTCACCACCAACATCATCGGCGACGTCGTACGCAACGTGGTCGGTGACGCCGCAACAGTGCGGGTGCTGATGCAACCGAATGCGGACCCGCACTCGTTCGCGCTCTCCGCACGGGACGCGGCCGCGTTGTCCGCCGCGAGCCTGATCGTCTCCAACGGCCTCGGCCTCGAGGAGGGCGTCGCCCGCCACGTGCTGGCCGCCGCCGACGACGGGGTGCCGACGTTGGCGGTCGGCGACCGCGTCGATCCGCTCCGCTATCGGCAAGGGGAGAGCGTGGGCACGCCGGATCCGCACTTCTGGATGGATCCGCGGCGCATGATCGCTGCGGTCGACGCCGTGGAGGAGACCGTCAACCGCGAGGTCGACCGCATCGACACCGCGGCCGTGGCCCGTAACGCCGAACGTTACCGCGAGGAGCTGCGCACACTCGATGCCTGGATGTCGCGCCACTTCAGCGGGATTCGGCCCGAGCGTCGCAAGCTCGTCACCAATCACCATGTACTGGGCTACCTCGCCGACCGGTTTCAGTTCGAGGTCGTCGGCGCAATCGTGCCGAGCGGGACGACACTAGCCGCACCGAGTTCGTCGGATCTGCAATCGCTGGTGTCCGCCATCCGATCCGCCGGGGCGCCCGCGGTGTTCGTCGATTCGTCGCAACCCGAGCGGCTGGCGCGGGTGCTGGCCGAACAGGCCGGGGTACAGGTGCGGATCGTCGCCCTCTACACCGAATCCCTCAGCGCGCCCGGCACCCCCGGCGCCACGTACCTCGACATGATGCGCGCCGACACCGACGCCATCGTCAACGGCCTGCGCTGAACGCCGGCCACCCGTGAATGCTCGGAAGGGAGCGATATGACAGATCAGCGGTGGATGTACCGCATCGGCGCGGCGACCGCCACAGTGGCGGCATTGACGGCGTGCTCGGGCGGCGGTTCTCCCGCGCCGGAGACCCACGCCGAAGCCGTCGACGAACCCTTGGTGGCGACATATGACGGCGGGCTCTACGTGCTGGACGGCAGAACGCTGGAAGTCAGACGGGACATCCCGCTCGACGGGTTTCTGCGGGTCAACCCCGCCGGCGACGAATCACACGTCCTGGTCACCACCGACGAAGGGTTCCGCATCCTCGACGCGGCCGGTGGGCAACTCACCAACGACACGTTTCCCGCCGCAGACGCCGGCCACGTCGTCAACCACGGCGAACACACCGTGCTGTTCGCCGACGGATCGGGTGAGATCACCGCATTCGACCCGCACGGTTTCGAGAAAGGCGGGCTGCCGGAGACCGAGACGTTCAAGACACCTCAGGCCCACCACGGGGTGGCGGTGATCCTGTCCGACGGCACACTGGTGCATAGCATCGGCGACCCGGAGAACCGCACGGGCGCCGTTGCCCTGCAGGGTGATCGGGAGATCGCGCGCAGCGAGGAGTGTCCCGGCATCCACGGCGAGTCGGTCGCCGCGGAAGAAGTGGTCATCCTCGGGTGTGAGGACGGCGTGCTGGAGTACGCGAACGGACAGTTCACCAAGATCCCGAGTCCGACGCCGTACGGGCGCATCGGCAACACCCGCGGCCATGCGGACTCACCGGTGGTACTCGGTGACATGAAGGTCGATCCGGACGCCGAACTGGAGCGCCCGCAACAGTTCTCGCTGATCGACACGAGGACCGATCAGCTCACACTCGTGCAGATGCCGCCGTCGGTGAGTTACTGGTTCCGATCGCTGGGCCGGGGCCCGCAGGCCGAGGCGTTGATCATGGGCACGGACGGGAAGCTCTACGTGTTCGACGCGGCGACCGGAGACATGCGCAAAGCCGTTCAGGTGACGCAGCCGTGGGCCGAGCCCGATGACTGGCAGGATTCCGCGCCCACGGTGTTCACCCGCGGGGACGCGGTCTACGTCACGGATCCGGCGACCAAGCGGATTCACCTCGTCGATCTGCAGGGCGGCGCCGTCACCGCCTCCGCGACACTCGAACAGGCGCCGAACGAGTTGAGCGGCCCGATCGGCCACGAACACTGAGCACCGTCACTGCCAGCGGTTCTCGGCGACGAACTCGGCGAGCGGGCGGCCCAGCGCCCACCGGTCGAGTTCGAGGACCGGGCGGTCCGGGAACTCGGGGACCGGCCCGAGGCACAGCACGGCGACGGGTTCGGCGCCGTCGGGCATGCCGAGGAGGTCGGCGAGCCTGCGCGGGTCGAAGATCGACACCCAGCCCATGCCGAGGCCTTCGGTGCGCGCGGCCAGCCACATGTTCTGGATCGCGCACGACACCGACGCGAGATCCATGTGCGGCAGGGTCCGGCGGCCGAACACGTGCTGTTCGCGTCCGTCGCGCAGCGCCACCACGAGCAGTTCGGCGCAGTCGAGCACACCCTCGACCTTCAGCGCGAGGAACTCCTCACCCCGCGGACCGAGCGCGGCGGCGGTGCGGTGGCGTTCCTCGTCGACCAGGGCGTGGATGTCGCGCCGGAGTTCGGGTGCGGTGATGCGGATGAACCGCCAGGGCTGCATCAGCCCGACGTTGGGGGCGGCGTGGGCGGCCGCCAGCAGACGCGCGAGCACGTCGTCGGGCACCTTCTCCCCGGGGACGAAGCGGCGCATGTCGCGGCGTTCGGCGATGGCGCGGTACACGGCGCGGCGTTCGGCGTCGGGGAACGCGTGGTCGGTCACACCGCTCAGGGTAGGGATGCGACCATCGGGTCGTGACACGCGCCGACGTTCTGATCACCGCGGCCGAGTTGGCCGCACACCTCGCTTCCGGCCAGCCCGTCACCGTGCTCGACGTCCGCTGGCAGTTGGGCCGACCCGACGGGCGCGACGCCCACGCCGACGGTCACGTACCCGGTGCGGTGTACGTCCCCCTCGAGGACGAGTTGTCCGACCACACCGTGTGCGGCCGCGGCAGACACCCGCTGCCGCCGGGCGCGGCACTGCAGGCGGCCGCGCGACGGTGGGGGATGCGCGACGGTGTGCCCACCGTCGTCTACGACGACTGGAACCGCGCCGGCTCGGCGCGCGCGTGGTGGGTGCTGACCGCCGCGGGGATCGAAGGGGTCCGGATCCTGGACGGCGGCCTGGCGGCGTGGGTCGCCGCGGGCGGTGCACTGGAGACGGGTCCGGTGACCCCGCCGCCCGGTGACGTCACGGTCGCGCACGAGGACCTGTACCGCGGTGCGCTGCCGACCCTGACGGCCGACGAAGTGGCCGCCTTCGGGGGTGTGCTCCTCGACGCCAGGGCGCCCGAACGGTTCCGGGGCGAGGTGGAACCGGTCGATCCGGTGGCCGGTCACATCCCCGGCGCGAGGAACGCGCCGAGCACCGGCCTGCTCGACGATGACGGCACGATCCGCACCGACGTCGAACCGATCGACGGCGAGGTCGGCGCGTACTGCGGTTCGGGGGTCACCGCCGCGGTCGTGGTGGCCGCCAGGCGCGCGGCGGGCCTGTCGACCAGGCTGTTCCCGGGATCGTGGTCGGAGTGGAGTGCCGATCCGGCGCGGCCGGTGGCGACCGGCGACTAGCTCGAATCGCTTCTGGAAATGCAAACCGTTATCATTAACGCGTGAATTCGACTCCCCGATCGCTACTCGCCGCGGGCTTCGCGGCCGTGTTGTCCTTCGCCGCGGTGGCGTGCTCGGGCGGAGACGAGCAGTCCCGGAACGCGCAGGCCGGCGGGGACTGCCCGGCGGATCCGCTGTCGGTGGTGGTCAGCGTCGATCAGTGGGGCGGCATCGTCTCCCAGCTCGCGGGCCAGTGCGCCGAGGTGTCGACGGTGGTCGCGAGCTCGGCGGTCGACCCGCACGACTTCGAACCCGCGCCCAGGGACGCCGCGCTGTTCGAAGGGGCTCAGCTGATCGTCGTCAACGGCGGTCACTACGACGAGTGGGCGACCAAACTGGCCGAGAGCTCCGCGCCCGACGCGCCGGTGATCGACGCCGTCGCGGTCGGCAGCGGGGCCGTGAACGCCGACGCCGCCAACCCGCACGTCTGGTACAACCCCGCCGCGGTGACGGCGGTCGCCGACACCGTCACCGAGCAGTTGAGCGACCTGTCGCCCGACGCCGCCGACTACTTCGCCGAACGGCACGCCGAATTCGGCGACGCGCTCGCGCCGTACCACCAGATCGTCGGATCGCTGCGCGCCACCGCCGCCGGCAAGACGTACGCGGCCACGGAGAACGTGTTCGACGAGATGGCCGCCGCGATCGGGCTGACCGACCGCACCCCGCAGGGTTTCCGGGTGGCCGCCGCCAATGAGAGCGAACCGTCGCCCGCCGACCTCGACGCGTTCCTGCGCCTGCTCGACGAACGCGGCGTCGACGTGCTGATCTACAACGTGCAGACCGAAGGGTCTGTGCCACAACAGATCCGGGCCGCCGCCGAGCGGGGCGGGGTCCCGGTCGTCCAGGTGAGCGAGTCCGTGCCGCCCGGCGCCGCCTCGTTCGAGGCCTGGCAGGTCGACCAACTGTCGAAGCTGGCCGAGGCGCTCGGTGTCAGCAACTGAACCGGCCCTGAGGTTCAGTGACGCCAGTGTCGCGCGGGGTCGCCAGACAATCTGGTCGCAGGCCGATTTCGAGGTACCCGCGGGCGGCGTGGTCGCGGTCATCGGCAGCAACGGGGCGGGGAAGACGACCCTGCTGCAGGTGGTGCTGGGGCTGCTGCCGCCATCGACCGGCAACGTCGAGGTGTTCGGCAGTCCCCCGGGTGCGCTCAATGCCCAGATCGGTTACGTGCCACAGGATTACGGCGCGAACGCCGGTGAGGCCGTCCGCGCGCGGGATGCGGTCATGCTGGGACTCACCGGGCACCGGTGGGGGTTGGGCCGCGCGTCGAAGGAGGAGCGCGAGCGGGTCGAGCGGGTGTTGACCGCCGTCGACGCGACCGCGTTCGCCGACCGTCGGCTGTCGCAGCTGTCGGGTGGTCAGCGGCAGCGCGTCGCGTTCGCCGAGGCGCTGGTCGGCCGGCCCAGGATGCTCATCCTCGACGAACCGCTCGCCGCCCTCGACATGCGCAGCCAGCAGGAACTCGTCGCGCTCGTGAAACGGGTCAACACCGAGTTCGGTGTCACCGTGCTGGTCGTCGCCCACGACCTGAACCCGCTGCTGCCCATCCTCACCGGGGCGATCTACCTGCTCGACGGGCATCCGCACTACGACACGCTCGACGGGGTGGTCGACGAGAAACTGCTCACCCACCTGTACGGCGCCGCGGTCGAAGTGGTGCACACCCCGCAGGGCGATCTCTACGTGCGGAGGATGCGGTGACCACCTCGGTGCTCGCGTTGGCCTACCAGGACAACTGGTGGCAGATCCTGACGTCGTCGTTCATGCGCAACGCGTTGACCGGCGGCACCATCGTCGCGCTCGCGGCGGGGCTGATCGGGTATTTCGTCGTCGTGCGGAACACCTCGTTCGCCGCGCACGCCCTGGCGCACATCGGCCTGCCCGGCGCCACCGGTGCGGTGCTGTTGGGGCTGCCGGTCGCGTTGGGCCTCGGGGTGTTCTGCGTCGGCGGCGCACTGGTGATCGGGGCGCTGGGCCGACGCGCCGCCGATCGGGAGGTGGCCACGGGCACGGTGCTGGCGATGGCGACGGGCCTCGGGCTGCTGTTCAACTCCCTGGCGACGCGCAGTTCCAGCACGATGACCAACGTGCTGTTCGGCAATCTGCTGGCGATCACCGACGAGCAGATCGTCTCGTTCACGGTGCTGCTCGGCGTGCTCGCGGTCAGCATCGGCGCGATCTATCGCCCGCTGCTGTTCACATCGGTCAATGCGCAGGTGGCGAACGCGAAGGGCGTTCCCGTGCGGGGACTCTCGGTGGCGTTCATGGTGCTGCTCGGGCTCGCGGTGACGATGGCCGTGCAGGCGGTGGGCACGCTGCTGTTGTTCGCGTTGGTGGTGACGCCTGCCGCGGCGGCGATCATGCTGACGGCACGGCCGGCGCGGGCGATCGCCCTGTCGACGGCGATCAACCTGGCCGCCGTGTGGCTGGGCCTGGCGCTGTCGGCGATGTTCAACGCCCCACCGAGTTTCATCATCGTCACGATCGCCTGCGGGGTGTGGGCGGTGGTGTGGGGCGTCGAACGCGGACTGCGGTCGTCGACCGACCGTGTGCTGGTGACCTGAGCGCCGCGGTATCGGCTAACGTGACGGAGCATGTCGAGCAGTCCGGAGCCGCGCCGTCACGCGACCCTGGCTTCGCTCGCCGCGGAGCTGAAGGTCAGCCGCACCACCATCTCGAATGCGTACAACCGGCCCGACCAGTTGTCGGCCGAACTGCGTGAGCGGATCTTCACCGCCGCCAAGCGACTCGGCTACCCGGGACCCGATCCGGTGGCGCGGTCGTTGCGGACCCGCCGCGCCGGTGCCGTCGGGTTGATGATCACCGAACCGCTCCACTACTCGTTCAGCGATCCGGCCGCCCTGGATTTCGTTGCCGGACTTGCCGAATCGTGCGAAGAGGTGGGGCAGGGGCTGCTCCTGGTGGCGATCGGGCCGAATCGCAGCGTGGCCGACGGTTCGGCGGCCGTGCTTGCCGCCGGGGTCGACGGTTTCGTCATCTACTCAGCCAGCGACGACGATCCGTACCTGCCGGTGGTGCAGCAGCGTCATCTGCCCGTCGTGGTGGTCGACCAGCCCAAGGACGTGCCCGGTACGTCGCGGGTGGGCATCGACGACCGCGGTGCGATGCGCGGCCTGGCCGAATACATCCTGGGCCTGGGACACCGCGAGATCGGGCTGCTCACGATGCGGCTCGGCCTGGAGAAGCCCTCCGGATATCCGCGCCCGGCGGTCGCCGACCCGGAACGCCTGCAGTCACCGCACTTCCACGTGCAGCGCGAGCGCATCGGCGGCGTGTTCGACGCGGTCGAAGCGGCAGGACTCGACCGGCGTGCGGTCACGGTGGTCGAGAGCTACGAGCACGGACCCACCTCCGGCGGTGCCGCCGCAGAGGTCGCGCTGGCCACCAACCCGCGCCTGACCGCGCTGATGTGCACCGCCGATGTGCTCGCGCTCTCGGCGATGGACCACCTGCGGTCGCGGGGTATCTACGTGCCGGGGCAGATGACGGTCACCGGCTTCGACGGCATCCCCGCGGCGGTGGGTCGCGGGTTGACCACGGTGGTGCAGCCCAGCGTGGAGAAGGGCCGCCGCGCGGGCCGCCTGCTGCACCAGCCGCCGCGCGACGGTCTGCCGGTCGTCGACATCCTCGACACCCAGATGTTGCGTGGGCGTACCGCTGGGGCGCCGGCGTAGCTCAGCGGGCCCGCCACTGCGCGATCGTCGGAGCCAGCGCGTCCACGAGCATCGGCAGTTGCGGCGCCATCGCCAGTGCGGCGACCGCGGCGAGCATGGCCGCCGATTCGGTGATTTCGAGCACCCGGTCGTCGAGGGTGCGCAGACCGAGCTCGGCGGCGGTCGCGTCGTAGGCGGCGCGGCCCTCGGGGCCGACGAGGGCGAGGTCGGACTCCGCGACGCCGAGTGTGACGAGCTCGAAATCCGACCAGCGTTCCCCGTCGGCGGTGGCGATCACGTTGTAGTAGGGCGCGTCGCCGTGGATCGGCTGGACCGCCACCCCCGGGAACCGCGCCTCGAATTCCGCCCTGGACGTGAGCACGGGCGCCAGCTGTTGCCATTCCCGTTGCGCGCGAACCACATCGGCGGGAGGCAGCAGGTCGGGGTGGCCTTCCAACTCGGTCAGCGCGTCGGGGATGTAGTTCTGGAATTGGGTGAAGAATTCCAGCCGGCCGCCGTCGTACTCACGTAGCGCGGCGTGCAGCCGCGCCGTCGACGCGCACCGCCGCGCCCAGTCCGGCTCGGCGTCATCGACCGCATCGACGAATTCCCAGAACGTCATCGAGAACCCCTCGCGGACAACGGGTTTCCGCGGGATCAGCGGACTGGGTGCCACCACCGGCAGCCCCCGGTCGGCCAACCAGCCCGGGACCGCCAGCTCCGCGCGCTGCTGCGCGGTCTGCCGCTGGGGCACTGACCGCAGCGAGGGCGGCAGCACCGTCGGCACCCGAACCACCACCGGGGCGGGCGCCAGATGGACGATGACGGAGAAGACGTCGTGGAGCACCCGAGGGTCGTCGACGTGCAGTCCGAGTTCGCGACCGGCGGCGGTCGCGGCCCGTACAGCGCGGGCGGTCCGCGACATCCTTACCGCCGGGCGGCGAGGAGGTACTCCAGCGCCTCGGCCACCTGCTGCGGATCGGCAATTCGGTAGGCCGCGGCGGTGTCGCCGGGGCCGACCTTCACGCCGATGTCGCCGTCGCGCATCCGCCGGAACGCCTTCTCGTCGGTGACGTCGTCGCCGAGGAACACCGCCGCCGACGCGTCGTGCTCCTCGCGCAGGATGTCGACGGCCTGGCCCTTGTCGGTGTGGATCACCGCGAACTCCTTGACCGCCTTGCCGTCGGTGATCTGCGCATCCCACAAGGCGGCCGCCTCGTCCGCCCGGCGCAGCGCGGCGGCACCGTCGTCGGCGGCGGCGTTGCGCACGTGCAGCGCCACGCTCGCCGGTTTGAGTTCGGTTGTCACACCGGGATATTCGCCGGCGATGGCGTCGAGGGTCCGTTTGATCTCGGTCAGCAGGTCCTTGGCGCGGGCATCGACGGGGGACAGGAACCCGGTGTCGAACTCCGCGCCGTGGCTGCCGACGAGGTGGACCCGGTCGGACACCCCGGACAGTTCCTTGAGCACGCCCAGCGCGCGGCCGGAGATCAGCGCGACCGTGACGCCGGGCAGGGTGGCGAGCTCTTCGACGGCGGCCGACGCGGTGGGTAACGGCCGCGCGTCGGCGGGATTGGACACGATCGGCGCCAGTGTGCCGTCGTAGTCGCAGGCGATCAGCAGGCGGGGCAGCCGCGCGGCGCGGTCGAGCGCCTCGCGGAGGTCGGTCGGTAAGCCGTCGGGCACCCGTCAGATCTTAGGGCGGTCGCCGTCGCCGATGAGTAGCCGCACCGCGAGATCGAGCCGTTTGCTCACGTCGGTCGCCGAGGCGCGGCGGGTCAGCCAGGCCAACAGGTTCGACAGCCAGACGTCGGAGATGACGCGCGCGATGTGGTACTGATCCTCGGTCGGTTCGCCGTCGCTCATGGCGCGCGCGAACATCGAGTCCATCAACTTGCCGACGTGATCGACCTCACCGGCGGCCGAGGCGTCGGCGAACACGAATGCCCGCGTCATGGCCTCGGTCAGCAGCGGATTGCGCTGCATCGCCCGGTTGAGCTTGCCGACCATGAAGTTGAGCCGCTGATACGGTGTGCCGCCCGACAGTGCGGCGCGGTCGGTCTTGGCGTCGATCCGCTCGAACTCACGGCCCAGCGCCGACACCAGCAGGTGCACCTTGGACGGGAAGTAGCGGTACAAGGTGCCGACGGCGACATCGGCGCGTTCGGCCACCGCGCGCATCTGCACGGCCTCGTATCCGCCCTTGGAGGCGATCGCGAGGGTCGCGTCGAGGATCCGCTTGCGCCGCTCCCGCTGCGCCTCGGATCCGAGTTCGGACTCGGAGAGCACCGCCACGTTCATCACCTCACGCGGTCGAGATCCCGAACTGTGTGCTGGCATCGAAGCCCCAGACATGCCGTGCGACGCTCCTTCATCTTGCGTATCCCCCCGAAACGATACGCATGTCGGTCTCCGTTTTCTCACCTCAGCAGTGGTGGCACACCGACGTGGTCTGCTGCGATGCGGGTCGACTTGACGGTCGAACACTGTCACCATTAGAACACGTTCTAGTGAGGAGTATGGCCTTCTCACCCAAGGCGAGGAGTCCGGAAATGACCCAGTCAGTGCTGTCGGGGTCCGGCCCCGGTACCGACGAGCAGTTTGCTGCCCGGGAGATGGTGCGTGACTGGGCCGCGGCGTCGCGGGCGTCGGAGGCCGCGCGCGAGGTCGAGCAGGGCGACGTCGACGCCTGGCGCCGGGCGTACGCCGGGTTCGCCGAACTCGGCATCTTCGGTGTCGCGATCCCCGAGGAGCAGGGCGGCGCCGGCGGCACCGTCGAGGACCTCTGCGCGATCGTCGACGAGGCGGCCGCCGCCATGGTGCCCGGACCGGTCGCGACGACGGCGGTCGCCACGCTGGTCGTCACCGACGAGGCACTGCTCGAGGCGCTGGCGTCCGGCGAGCGCACTGCGGGCCTCACCCTTTCCGCGGAGCTGACGCTCGACGGCGACACCGCATCCGGGGTGGCGCCCCATGTGCTCGGCGCCGATCCGAGGGGCGTGCTGCTGCTGCCCGCCGACGACGCGGTGGTGCTCGTCGACGCCACCGCCGACGGAGTGACGGTCGAACCGCTGACCCCCACCGACTTCTCCCGCCCGCTGGCCCGCGTCGTCCTCGACGGCGCGCCGGTGGTGCGGCTCGACGTCACCGCCGAGCGGCTGGCGGATTTGACCGCGACGCTGCTCGCGGCCGAGGCCGCCGGGCTGGCCCGCTGGCAGCTTGTCACGGCGACCGAATACGCCAAGGTGCGTGAGCAGTTCGGCAAGCCGATCGGCAGCTTCCAGGCCATCAAGCACATGTGCGCCGAGATGCTGCTGCGCGCCGAACAGATCTCGGTGGCCGCGGCCGACGCGGCGCGCGCCGTCACCGAGGGCGACGCCCGTCAGCTCAGCATCGCCGCCGCGGTCGCCGCGGCCGCGGGTATCGACGCCGCGAAGGCCAACGCCAAGGACTGCATCCAGGTGCTCGGCGGGATCGGCATCACCTGGGAGCACGATGCGCACTTGTATCTGCGCCGCGCATACGGCACTTCGCAGGCGTTGGGCGGCCGGCCGCGGTGGCTGCGCCGCATCGCCGAGCTCACCCAGCAGGGGGTGCGCCGCGACTTGCGCATCGACCTCGACGCCGTGGAGGATCTGCGGCCCGAGATCCGTTCGGCCGTGGCCGATGTCGCGGAGCTGCCCGCCGATCAGCGGCAGCCCGCGCTCGCGGAGGCGGGGCTGCTCGCCCCGCACTGGCCGAAACCGTTCGGCCGGGCGGCGTCGGCGGCCGAGCAGTTGCTGATCGATCAGGAGCTGGCCGCCGCCGAGGTGGCTCGCCCCGATCTGGTGATCGGTTGGTGGGCGGCGCCGACGATCCTCGAACACGGCAGCCCCGAACAGATCGAGCGCTTCGTGCCCGCCACCCTGCGCGGTGAGCTGTTCTGGTGTCAGCTGTTCAGCGAACCCGGCGCGGGTTCGGATCTCGCGGCGCTGCGCACGAAAGCCGTACGCGCCGATGGTGGTTGGCGTCTGACCGGACAGAAGGTGTGGACGTCGGCCGCGCACAAGGCGCAGTGGGGGATCTGCCTGGCGCGTACCGATCCGGACGCCCCGAAGCACAAGGGCATCACCTACTTCCTCATCGACATGAAGAGCCCGGGCATCGTGATCCGTCCGCTGCGCGAGATCACCGGTGACGAGTTGTTCAACGAGGTGTTCTTCGACGACGTCTTCGTCCCCGACGAGATGGTGGTCGGACAGGTGAACGACGGTTGGCGGCTGGCCCGCACCACGCTCGCCAACGAGCGGGTCGCGATGGCGGGCGGCACCGCGCTCGGCAACCCGATGGAGGAACTGCTGCGCACGGTGGCCGAACGCGGCCTCGACGCCGCCGAGCAGGACCGCCTGGGCCAGCTGATCCTCACCGCCCAGGTGGGCTCACTGCTGGACCAGCGGATCGCGCAGAAGGCCGTCGGCGGACAGGATCCGGGCGCGGAGTCCAGCGCCCGCAAGCTGATCGGTGTGCGCTACCGGCAGGGACTCGCGGAGTTCCGGATGGACCTGTCCGACGGCGCGGGGGCGGTGACCAACCAGCAGGTGCACGACTTCCTCAACACCCGATGCCTGACGATCGCGGGCGGCACCGAGCAGATCCTGCTCACCCTGGCCGGGGAGCGGCTGCTGGGGCTGCCCCGGTAGCTCAGCCGAAGGTGGTCTGCGCGCAGGCATCCGGGGTGGTCAGGTTCACGCGGGCGTAGACCACCTGGATGTGGCTGCACACGATGAACACCGCACGGGTGGCGGGCCGTCCGGTGGTCCACTCGGTCGGCATGGAGTCGCCGTCGACGCGGTAGCGCTCGATGGGGCCGCCGCCGAACGAGGTCACCGAGATCTCGACGTCGCGCAGCGACTTGTACATCTTCGACAGCACGTTGCCGTGGTTGGCGCCCTTGACTTCTCGCGGCATCCCGGCCGGGGCGCTGTAGGACGCCTCCTGCCAGACGTTGCGGTCGTTGCTCCGCAGCGTGATCGTCTGCCGCGACCAGGCGTCGCCGGGGAAGCCGGTCGGGCCGCCAGGCGTCAACAGGTTCGCGGTCGTGTCGAAGGTGCATCTGTCGCCCACGCAGTTCGCGTTGACGTGCATCTCGATGCTGGTGGCCGGATCGACGGGGATGGAGCTCATCGCCGAGTTGGCCGCGGCCGCCGCCGTCGCGGGCTGGGTGAGCAGTGCCGTCAGCAGTGCCGCCGCACTTGCCGCTGCGAGCCGGTTCATCGTGTTGAAGTTAGCCCTTCGCTATTCGTCGTAGGTGACTTCGACCGAATCCGAGCGCGGCACGGCCTGGCATCCCAGGATCAGGCCCTCGTCGAGGTCGGACTGCTCGAGGACGTCGTTGATGTCCATCTCGACCTCACCGCTCTTCTTGAGCACCGCGCAGGCGCCGCAGTGGCCCTCCCGGCAGGAGAACGGCGCATCGAGGCCCTTGTCGAGCAGCACATCGAGCAGTTTGGCGTTGCGTGGCCAACGCACCTCGTGGGTCTCACCGTCGAGGGTGACCACCGCGGTGGCCGGCCCCTCGTCGCTGTCGTCCTCTTCGATGACGACCGCGGCGAAGGGGTCCGACTCCAGCGATTTGAACACCTCGATGTGGATCTTCTCCGCGGCGGTGCCCGCGCTGGTCAGCGCCTCTTGTGCGGCGGCCATGAACGGTCCGGGGCCGCAGATGTAGGCATCGTGGCCGGTGTAAGGCGTGGTCAGCCCGGCCAGCGCGGATGCGGTGGGCAGACCCTGGACCGACTCCAGCCAGTGCACGACGGTCAGCCGGTCGGGGTACTTGGCGGCCAGGTCCCGCAGCGTCGAGGCGAAGATGACGTTGGCCTCGTCGCGGTTGGCGTAGACCAGCACCACCTTGCCGCTGCCCTCGACGAGCGCCGACTTGAGGATGGCCAGCATCGGGGTGATGCCGCTGCCGGCGGCGAGCAGCAGGAAGTCGGTGTCGAGCGAGGTCGGCACGAACGTGCCCGAGGGCGCCAGCACATGCAGCTTCATGCCCGGGTGCGCGTTGTCGCACAGCCAGTTCGACGCGTACCCGTCGACGGTGCGCTTCACGGTGACGGTCAGCGGATCGTCGGTGAACGGCGAACTGCACAGCGAGTAGCACCGCGCCACCGAACCGGTCCGGTCGCTGGGCACCCGCAGGGTGAGGAACTGGCCGGGCGAGTAGCGCAGCCGTTCGGCAGGCACGTCGGCGCCGGCCTTGAAGACCAGTGACCGCGCGTCGGCGGTCTCGTCGACGACGTCGGCCACCTCCAGTTCGAGCACGTGGGCACCGAGTGGCTCGTCCGTCACGACGCGCACCTTTCTGTCCGGTCCGGGCTGGCAGAACTAGAACAGGTTACAGAAATGCACCTTCGCAGGTCCAGCCGCTGCAGCGTCGGGCTGCTCGACACAAATCGTAACGTGTTCTAATCTTTCAACAGCCCCGTTTCAGTCCCGCATCTTGGAGGCGAGCAGTGACGTCCATTGAACAGCGCGACGCGCAGGCGGTCCTCAGCGGTATCGACGACCTGCTGCCGACTCTGCGTCAGCGTGCACAGGAGGCCGAAGAACTGCGCCGCCTGCCCGACGAGACGGTGAAGGACCTCGATCAGATCGGCTTCTTCAAGCTGCTGCAGCCCGCGCAGTGGGGCGGTATGCAGTGCGATCCGACGCTGTTCTACGAGGCCGTGCGCCGCCTCGGCAGCGCGTGCGGGTCGACCGGCTGGGTGGCCTCCATCATCGGTGTGCACAACTGGCACCTCGCCCTGTTCGACCAGAAGGCCCAGGACGAGGTGTGGGGGGAGGACCCGACCGTGCGGGTGTCGTCCTCGTACGCGCCGATGGGTGCCGGCACCGTCGTCGACGGCGGCTACCGGGTCAGCGGCGCCTGGCAGTGGTCCTCGGGCTGCGACCACGCCACGTGGGCGTTCCTGGGCGGTCCGGTGATCAAGGACGGCAAGCCCGTCGACTTCGGCAGCTTCCTGATCCCGCGCAGCGAGTACCGCATCGACGATGTGTGGAATGTTGTCGGGCTCAAGGGAACCGGCAGCAACACCGTCGTCGTCGAGGACGTCTTCGTACCGCGGCACCGGTTCCTGTCCTACAAGGCGATGAACGACGGCACCGCGGGCGGATTCGAGAACAACACCGCCCCGGTGTACAAGATGCCCTGGGGCACAATGCATCCGACGACCATCAGCGCGCCGATCATGGGCATGGCCTACGGCGCCTACGAGGCCCACGTCGAACACCAGGGCAAGCGGGTGCGCGCGGCGTTCGCCGGTGAGAAGTCCAAGGACGACCCGTTCGCCAAGATCCGCATCGCCGAGGCCGCCAGCGACATCGACGCCGGCTGGCGTCAGCTGATCGGTAACGTCGGCGAGGAGTACGAACTGCTGGCCGCGGGCAAGGAGATCCCGTTCGAGCTGCGCGCCCGGGCCCGCCGCGACCAGGTGCGCGCCACCGCCCGCGCGATCGCCTCGATCGACCTGCTCTTCGAGGCGTCCGGCGCAACGGCGCTCGGCATCGACCAACCCGTGCAACGGTTCTGGCGCGACGCGCACGCCGGCCGGGTGCACGCGGCCAACGAGCCGGAGCGGGCCTACCTGATCTTCGGCAACGACGCCTTCGGGCTCCCACCCCAGGACACGATGGTCTAGGTATGACCTCCTACATCGCACAGGTCGAGACGCAGGTCGAGGTCACCTTCGAGGCGACCAGCCGCTATGCCGACGTGCGCGCCGGCGAACGGGATATGCGGCTGCACTACCACGAGGCCGGCGTCAGCCACGACAAGACCGTGGTGCTGCTGCACGGCGGTGGCCCAGGTGCCTCGAGCTGGTCGAACTTCTCGAAGAACATTGCGGTGCTGGCGCAGCACTTCCGCGTCATCGCACTGGATCAGCCCGGCTACGGCCACTCCGACAAGCACACCGAACACGAGCAGTACAACCGCTACAGCGCCAACGCGCTGGTGGCGCTGCTCGACCATCTCGGCATCGAACGCGCGGATCTGGTCGGTAATTCGCTCGGCGGCGGGACCGCGGTGCGGTTCGCGCTCGACAATCCCGGCCGTGCGGGCCGGCTGGTGCTGATGGGCCCCGGCGGGTTGAGTGTCAACCTGTTCGCACCGGATCCCACCGAGGGTGTGAAGCTGCTCGGCAAGTTCACCGCCGAACCCACGCGCGAGAACATGGAGAAGTTCCTGCGAATCATGGTCTTCGACCAGAAGCTGGTGACCCCGGAGCTCGTCGAGGAGCGGTTCGCGATCGCCAGCCAGCCCGAGTCGCTGGCCGCCGCCAAGGCGATGGGGAAGTCGTTCGCGGGGCCCGACTTCGAACTCGGCATGATGTGGCGCGAGGTATACAAGCTGCGCCAGCGCGTGCTGCTCATCTGGGGCCGCGAGGACCGGGTGAACCCGCTCGACGGTGCGCTGGTGGCGCTCAAGCAGATTCCACGCGTGCAGTTGCACGTCTTCGGCCAGTGCGGACACTGGGCGCAGCTCGAGAAGTTCGACGAATTCAACAAACTGACCATTGACTTCCTCGGAGGCACACGATGAGCATCCGGTCGCTGGGCTATCTGCGCATCGAGTCCACTGACGTCGCCGCATGGCGCGAGTACGGGCTCAAGGTACTCGGCATGGTCGAGGGTAAGGGCCCCACCCAGGGCGCCCTGTACCTGCGGATGGATGAGTTCCCCGCCCGCCTGGTGATCGTGCCGGGTGAGCGGGACCGCCTCATGCAGTCTGGCTGGGAGACCGCCAACGCCGAAGGGCTGCAGGAGATCCGCAACCGCCTCGACGTGCAGGGTGTGCCCTACAAGGAGGCCACCGCCGCCGAACTGGCCGACCGCCGCGTCGACGGGATGATCACCTTCGATGATCCGTCGGGCAACACCCTCGAGGTGTTCCACGGTGTCGCGCTCGAACACCGCCGGGTGGTCAGCCCGTACGGCCACAAGTTCGTCACCGAGGAACAGGGTCTCGGACACGTGGTGCTCACCACCCGTGACGACACCGAGACGCTGCACTTCTACCGCGACGTCCTCGGATTCCACCTGCGGGACTCGATGCGGCTGCCCCCGCAGCTCGTCGGGCGGCCCGCCGACGGTGCGCCGGCGTGGTTGCGGTTCCTCGGCTGCAACCCGCGCCACCACAGCCTGGCGTTCATGCCGGGGGAGACCCCCAGCGGCATCGTGCATCTCATGGTCGAGGTCGAGAACGCCGACGACGTCGGGTTGTGCCTGGACCGGGCCTTGCGGCGCAAGGTGCCGATGTCGGCGACCCTGGGCCGGCACGTCAACGACAAGATGCTGTCCTTCTACATGAAGACCCCCGGCGGGTTCGACGTCGAATTCGGTTGCGAGGGGCTCGAAGTCGAGGACGAGAACTGGATCGCGCGGGAGAGCACCGCGGTGAGCCTGTGGGGCCACGACTTCAGCGTCGGCTTCAAGTAACCGAAAGGCACCGGTGGCTGAATCGACGATCGACCCGCGTACGTTCCGTAATGTGCTCGGCCAGTTCTGCACCGGCATCACGGTGATCACCACCGTGCACGAGGACACGCCGGTCGGGTTCGCCTGTCAGTCGTTCGCCGCTCTGTCACTCGAACCCCCGCTGGTGCTGTTCTGCCCGACCAAGGTGTCGCGGTCCTGGAAGGCGATCGAGTCCAGCGGTCGGTTCTGCGTGAATGTGTTGCACGAGAACCAGAAAGACGTCTCGGCGCGGTTCGGTTCCCGGGAGCCGGACAAGTTCGCCGAGATCGACTGGACGCCGTCGAAGCTGGGGTCGCCGGTCATCGACGGGACGCTGGCGCACATTGACTGCACCGTGCACTCGGTGCACGACGGCGGTGATCACCTCGTGGTGTTCGGGGCCGTGCATTCGCTGTCGGACGTGCCGAAGAAGAAACCGCGGCCGCTGCTGTTCTACCGGGGTGAGTACACCGGCATCGAACCCGACAAGAACTCGCCCGCGCACTGGCGTGACGATCTCGAGGCCTTCCTCACCGCCACAACACCGGACACCTGGCTGTAGTTCGTGACATATTGACGGTCGTGCAAACCGCGACCGTGCTCCGGCTGTCCACCGCCGTCTCCGCGCTGTTGTTCTGCTCGGCGTGTGCCGACGAGACCGCGCCGACCGAAGAGTCGACCCCTGCGGCCGAACCGGCGGGCCAGATGACAGTGGTCTACGAGGACGCGACGTCGCCGGAGGCGGTCCACGGCCGCGAGATCCTGCGCGACAACGAACTCCTCGAAGCGCTGGCCGACGATGTCAACGAATCGCTCGTGCTGCCGGAGGATGTCCGACTGATCGGGGCGCAGTGCGATGAGGCCAACGCGTTCTGGACGTCCAGTGAGCGGTCGGTGACGATCTGTTACGAGGACGCCGATGCCGGCATGACCACGTTCGGGCAGGCCGGTGACCCGGATCCGTTGGCCGCCACGCTCGGTGCGGAGCGGGCGACGTTCTACCACGAGCTCGGGCACGCGACGCTGGACCTGTACGACCTGCCGTTCACCGGACGCGAGGAGGATGTCGCCGATCAGCTGGCCGCGGTGCTGCTCCTCGAACCCGACGACAACGGCACGATCGACCGGGACGACGTCCGGGCCGCGGTGGCGTACGCCCGCATGTTCGAGGCCAACAGCGAACAGGACGGCGGCGCGGCCGAGGACTTCCCGTTCTGGGATGTGCACGAATACGACCTCGCCCGCATGTACAACTTCCAGTGCTGGATCTACGGCGCCGATCCGCTGGGCAACGCGTTCATCGTCGACGAGGGTCTGGTGCCCGAGGATCGGGCTGATTCCTGTGAGGGCGAGTTCGACCGGATGTCGCGGGCCTGGTGGGACATGCTCGACCCGCATCTGCGTACCGACTGACAGGCGATCGGCAGTTTCGGTGTCGCAGCCACCGGGGTATGCGAAGTAGACCCCGATTGAAGGAGAAGACATCGTGAGCGGTACCGACAAGGCCAGCAACAAGATCGAGGATCTCGGCGGGAAGGCCAAGGAGGCGGTGGGTAAGGCCACCGGCGACGACAGCACGGTCAACGAGGGCAAGGCCGACCAGTCGAAGTCCAGCCTGAAGGACGCCGGCGAGAAGGTGAAGGACGCCTTCAAGAAATAACCGTCACGGCGTCCCGAGCAACACCTCGCGCTGATCCTCCACCCGGTCTCGGATCGCCTCCACGACCGCGGCGACCTCGGGCCTGCGCAACGTCTCCGCCCGCGTCACCAACCAGTACGTCAACCGCACCGACACCGCGCGCGGCAGCACGCGCACCAGATCGTCGTGCCGGTCGGCCATGAAACACGGCAGCAGTCCCAGCCCGGCTGCGGCGCGCGTCGCCTCGACATGGACGAACACGTTGGTCGACGTCACCGACTCCCGCATCGTCGCCGGCGCGAACGCCGTGGCCGAGTCGAGGTCGTCCACCTGCAGCATCGAGTCGATGAAGTAGACGAGCGGATACCGGGTCAGCTCGCGCACGTCGGCGGGCGTGCCGTGCCGGGCGAGATAGTCCCGGGCCCCGTACAGCCCGAGGCAGTAGTCGCCCAGCCGGATCGCCTCGGCGCGGTGCACCTGCGGTTCGCCCACCACCACCTCGATGTCGAGCCCGGACCGTTGTTGCGACGCCCGGCGGGTGGTCGCGACGATCTCGACTGCGACGCCGGGATGGTCTCGCTGCACCTTCGCCGCCGCGGGCGCGACGATGTAGGCGCTGAAGCCGTCGGTGGCGGAGATCCGCACGACGCCCTCGAGCGCCCGCCGCCCGGCCGGGTCGACGGTCAGTGACCGCACGGCCGATTCGACGGCCTCCGCCGCCGCGAGCGCCTCGCGGCCGAGGTCGGTCAGCTCCCAGCCACCGGCCACCCGCGCCACCAGCCTGCCTCCGACGGACTGTTCGAGGGCGGCGATGCGCCGCGAGATCGTGGTGTGGTTGAGCCCCAACTCCTCAGCTGCGGTGGTGTAGCGGCCGGTGCGGCCGACCGCGAGCAGCACGAGCAGATCGTCGGCGCTCGGCCGGCGGGGCGACATGGCGGTCACGTCTGCAGTTTTGCAGATCGGGGCTGCGAAGTTGACCATTGCCGGGCGGCCTCCGTGCATGAATACTCACGGTCATGTGTGGCCAGTCACATCGAGGCGGCCGTTATGTCCGTCGTCATGAATGGAGCCCGCGATGAGCGCACAAGTTCCCAGCCAGCCCGACACCAGCCCGCCGGGCAGCATCTCGACCGGACTCAAGCGGGTCGTCGTCGCCTCGATGGCGGGCACCGTCGTCGAGTGGTACGAGTTCTTCCTCTACGGCACCGCCGCCACGCTGGTGTTCAACAAGATCTTCTTCTCCGAGACGACCAGCGAGCTCAACGCGATCTTCCTGGCCTTCGCGACGTACGCGGTCGGCTTCGTCGCCCGCCCGCTCGGTGGCGTCGTCTTCGGGCATTTCGGCGACAAGTACGGCCGTAAGAAGCTGCTGCAGTTCAGCCTGGTGCTCGTCGGCGCCGCCACCTTCCTGATGGGCTGTCTGCCGACCTACGGGCAGATCGGATACTGGGCGCCGGCGCTGCTGGTGGCGCTGCGGTTCATCCAGGGCTTCGCCGTCGGCGGCGAGTGGGGTGGTGCGGTGCTGTTGGTCGCCGAGCACAGTCCCAACCGGGAGCGCGGCTTCTGGGCCAGTTGGCCGCAGGCCGGTGTGCCCGTCGGCAACCTGCTCGCGACGATTGTGCTGCTCGTCCTGACGACCACGCTGCCCGAGACGTCGTTCCTGTCGTGGGGCTGGCGCGTGGCGTTCTGGCTGTCGGCCGTGGTGGTGCTGATCGGGTACTACATCCGCACCAAGGTCACCGACGCCCCGATCTTCGTCGCCGCCCAGCAGGAGGTCGAGCGCGCCAAGGCCACCTCCTACGGCGTCGTCGAGGTGCTCAAGCGCTACCCGCGCGGCGTCTTCACCGCGATGGGTCTGCGGTTCGGCGAGAACATCATGTACTACCTGGTGGTCACGTTCTCGATCACGTACCTGAAGGTCCAGGTCGGCGCCGACACCAGCGACATCCTCTGGTATCTGCTGGTGGCGCACCTGATCCACTTCGCGGTCGTGCCGATCGTGGGGTGGTTGTCCGACCGCTTCGGCCGCAGGCCGGTGTACATGGTCGGTGCGGTCCTCGGCGCGACGTGGGGTTTCTTCGCGTTCCCGATGATGAACAGCGGCAGCTATGTCGTCGTGACGGCCGCGGTGAGTATCGGTCTGGTGATCCATGCGCTGATGTACGCCCCGCAGCCGGCGATCATGGCGGAGATGTTCCCCACGCGGATGCGGTATTCCGGTGTGTCGCTGGGCTATCAGGTCACCTCGATCGTGGCCGGATCGCTGGCACCGCTCATCGCGGTGAAGCTGCTCGACATCTACGGCTCGTCGGTGCCGATCGCCCTCTATCTGGCCGTCGCGTGTGCGATCACGTTGGTCGCGGTCTTCTTCACTCGTGAGACCAAAGGCATCGACCTCGCCGACCTCGACATCGCCGACCGGGAGGACCTAGCCAGGGCCGCGAAAACCGGTGGCGCATGACCGATCTGGCCGGACGTACCGCGCTGGTGACGGGCGGCGCCAGCGGGATCGGTGAGGCGTGTGCGCGTGAACTCGCCGCCCGCGGCGCCACCGTCACCGTGGCCGACCGCGACGAGGCTGCCGCCAAGGCCCTGGCCGACGAGATCGGCGGCACCGCCTGGGTGGTGGACCTGCTGGATGTGGCGGCGCTCGAGGACCTGACCCTGGACACCGACATCCTGGTCAACAACGCCGGTGTCCAGCGCATCGACCCGATCGTCGACTTCGCGCCCGAGAACTTTCGGATGCTCATGACGCTGATGGTCGAGGCGCCGTTCCTGTTGGTCCGCGCTGCCCTGCCGCACATGTACGCGCAGGAGTTCGGCCGCGTCATCAACATCTCGTCGGTGCACGGGCTGCGCGCGTCGGAGTACAAGGTCGGGTACGTCACCGCCAAGCACGCGCTCGAGGGGCTGTCGAAGGTGACCGCGCTGGAAGGCGGACCTCATCAGGTCACCAGCAACTGCGTCAATCCCGGCTACGTGCGCACGCCGTTGGTGACCAAACAGATAGCCGATCAGGCCAAGGTCCACGGCATCGGTGAAGATGACGTGGTGACTCAGATCCTGCTCAAGGAGAGCGCGGTCAAACGACTCGTCGAACCGGCCGAGGTGGGTTCGCTCGTGGGCTGGCTGGCCTCGCCGCAGTCCGGGATGGTGACCGGGGCGTCGTACACGATGGACGGCGGATGGAGCGCGCGGTGACCGAACCGCAGTGGGTGCCCACCGAGGCCGACGTCGCCGGTGCCCGGGTGACTGACTTCGCGCGGTTCGTGCAGCAGCGCACCGGCATCGAGATGCCCGACTATCACGCGCTGTGGCAGTGGTCGGTCGACGACCTGGCCGGCTTCTGGGGTGCGCTCTGGGAGTACTTCGAACTCGGCGACGCGCCTGCCGAGGTGCTCGCCGAGGAGGCAATGCCCGGTGCGCGCTGGTTCCCGGGCACGCGCCTGAACTACGTCGACCAGGTGGTCCGGCACGCCCGCAGCGACCGGCCCGCGATCCTGTACGTCGCCGAGGGCGGTGCCGTCACCGAGATGGCGTGGGACGAGATGCTCTCGCGGGCAGCGGGATTGGCGAACACCCTGCGCTCGCTCGGGGTCGGGTCCGGCGACCGGGTCGTCGGCTACCTGCCCAATGTGCCCGAAGCCGTCATCGCGTTCCTCGCCACGGTCAGCCTCGGCGCGATCTGGAGTGCCTGCGGCCAGGACTACACCGCCAAGGCCGCACTCGACCGGCTCGGCCAGTTGGAGCCGGTGGTGCTCATCGCCGCCGACGGGTACCGCTTCGGCGGGAAGACCCACGACAAGACCGCCGACGTCGCCGCGCTGCGGGCCGGGTTGCCCACGGTGCGCGGTGCGGTGCTGGTGTCCCGGATCGGCGCGGACGTCCCCGGTTCGGACTGGCTGGACTGGGCGACGGCCACCGCCGACGGTGGACGGCTGGAACCGGTCGCCGTCGACTTCGACCACCCCCTGTGGGTGCTGTACTCCTCGGGCACGACGGGGCTGCCCAAGGGCATCGTGCACGGCCACGGCGGTGTGGTGGTCGAACACCTCAAAGCCGTTGCGCTGCAAGCCGACATCGGCCCCGACGACACCTTCTTCTGGTTCACCAGTCCGAGCTGGATGATGTGGAACTTCCAGGTGGCCGGTCTGCTGGTCGGCGCGACGATCGTCTGCTACGACGGCAGCCCGACCTATCCCGCCGCCGACACCCTGTGGGCGATCGCGGCCGATGTGGGGGCGACGGTCCTCGGCACCAGCCCTGGTTACGTGCTGGCCTGCGAGAAGGCCGGCGCCGTCCCGCGCAAGGACCACGACCTGTCCGCCCTGCGCACTGTCGGCATCACCGGATCGTCGCTGCCGCCGGCGTCGGCACTGTGGTTGCGCGACAACGTCGGTGTGCAGGTCGCCTCGATCAGCGGCGGCACCGACGTGGTGTCGGCGTTCATCGGTGGCGTCCGGACCGTGCCGGTGTGGCCCGGTGAGTTGTCGGCGCCCTACCTCGGCGCGGCCGTCGAGGCGTGGGACACCTCCGGTGACCCCGTGCACGGCGAGGTCGGCGAACTGGTCATCACCAAGCCGCTGCCGTCGATGCCGGTCAAGTTCTGGAACGACCCCGACGGAAGCCGTTATCGCGACGCCTATTTCGAGACCTATCCCGGGGTGTGGCGGCACGGCGACTGGATCACGATCACCGACCACGGCAGCGTCATCGTGCACGGGCGGTCGGATTCGACGCTGAACCGGCACGGTATCCGCATGGGCAGCGCGGACATCTACCAGGCCGTCGAACGGATGCCGGAGGTCGCCGAGGCTCTGGTCATCGGCGCCGAACAACCCGACGGCGGCTACTGGATGCCGCTGTTCGTCACGCTGGCCGATGGCGCCGAACTGACCGACGAGCTCAGAGACCGGATCTGCCAGACGATCCGGACCGAGGTGTCGCCACGTCACGTGCCCGACGAGATCGTGCTCGCACCGGGCATCCCGCACACCCGCACCGGCAAGAAGCTCGAGGTGCCGATCAAGAAGCTGCTCCAGGGCGGTGACCCGGCGCGCGTGGTGGAACCCACCGCCGTCGACGATCCGACGCTGCTGGACTGGTACGTCACGCAGCGTCGAACCTGACGATGTCGATGCTGAGCCCGTCCTCCATCACGCTGCGCGTGAGAATCGGCGGACCCGGGAGCGGCGGTGCGGTCGACCAGTAGGTCGCGCCCGTCGGGGTCCGGAATTCGGCCCGATGTTCACCGTCGACCACTTCGGCGGTCACCACCCAGCCCGGGGCCTCCTTGGCGTAGTTGCAGGCTTCGCATTCACCGAGGCCGTTGATGGCGCTGGTCGGCCCGTGATCGCGGTGTGGCCGTGCGTGATCGTGATGACGAATCGGCGCGTTGCAGTAGGGCGTTCGACAGGTGCGGTCGCGGATGTCGATGAACGCCGCCAGCCCCTTGGGGAAAGCGCGAGCTTTCGACTCCATCGCGACCAGCTGACCACTGGCGGGATGGCGGTACAGGCGCCGCAACGTCGCCTTGGCCGCGTCGTCGGCGACCGCGTCACTGACCAGTGCGCGCACCACGGCGGCCGGCACCGGCCCGTATCCCTCGCACCAGCCGGGCTCGTCGTCGTCACCGACCAAAGTGGTATCGGCCAGCGCGAGGTTCAACGACACCGGCACCGGCTTTGCGGCCGGCCGCCCAGTCACCCGTTCGACCAACGTGTCAGCCATGACCTGGCCGCGCGAGCGGTCGTCGAAGGTGGTGTCGGCCTCGCGCTTCAAGGCGGCATAGACCGCCACTCCCTGCGCTACGGGGAGCAGGGCGGTGACGTACGCCATGGTGTCCGGCGCCGGGCGGATTGTCACGCAGCGATCCGCGGCGGCCTTGGCCGACCTCGCGACGACCGCGGCCGCGTCGAGGCGCGTAGTGATTCTCTTGGCCTCGGCGTCGATCCGGTTGTTGCCCCAACCGTCGAGCCGAGAGACGTCGGCGCACATCTCCGCATCGAGTTCGCGGCGGTGTTCCACCGACAGGCAGGCTGACTGCTTGACGATCAGCGTGGCGCGGTACTCCGACAGGGCTCCGCACGCCAACGCGGTGAGCGTGTGCGGCATCTCCTCGACCAGTGCCCGGGCCATCCCGAGATGGGTGTTACCGCACACCGGCGCGTCCCGGCGGGCCAGGGCGATCTCCGTCGTGAGACCGCGGCCCCGCTTCTTCTTCGGCACCCCGGCGGCCGCCTCGGCTGCCTCCCGTTTCGAGGCCCACACCGCCGTTGCACGCGCCTGCGCCGCGGCCGCCGCCGACTTCACCCGCTCGAGTCGTTCGACCTGCGCACGTAGTTCGCCCTCACCCGCATCGGGATCGATATCGAACAGAGTTTCGAACATATCGCTGACGCTACCTTGCGCCACCGACAAGTTCAGTCCAGCCAGGCCCCGATCCGGGTCAGTGCCTCGGTGATGTCGGAGGTCGGGCCGGCGAAGGACAGCCGCACGAACCGGTCGCCGTGCACGGTGTCGAAGTCGATACCCGGCGCGATGGCCACACCGGTGTCGGCGAGCAGCCGCTCGCAGAACGACAACGAGTCGTCGGTCAGGTGGGAGACGTCGGCGTAGACGTAGAACGCGCCGTCGGTGGGGGCGAGGCGGTCGATGCCGAGACGGCGCAGCCCGTCGAGCAGTAGGCGGCGGTTGTCGGCGTAGTGGGCGAGCAGTCCGTCGGCCTCGGCGATCGACTCGGGCGTGAACGCGGCGATCGCGGCGTGCTGGGGCAGCGCGGGCGGGCAGATGGTGAAGTTGCCGGTCAGTCTGTCCACGGCACGGAGTAGCGGCTCGGGCACCAGCAGCCAGCCCAGCCGCCAGCCCGTCATCGCGAAGTACTTCGAGAAGCTGTTGACCACCACGGCGTTTCGCGATGTCTGCCATGCGCAGCTGGTCGCCGGGGCGCCCTCGTAGACGAGGCCGTGATAGACCTCGTCGCTGATCAACCGGACGCCGGTGTCGTCGCACCATGTGGCGATCGCGGCCAGTTCCTCGGGCGGGATCACCGTCCCGGTCGGGTTGGCCGGGCTCGCCACGATCACCCCCTGCACGGGCGGATCCAGTTCGGCGAGCATCCCGACGGTCGGCTGGAACCGGGTGTCCGCACCGCAGGGGATCTCGACGACCTCGCAGCCGAGTGCGGTGAGGATGTTGCGGTAGCAGGGGTAGCCGGGGCTGGCGATCGCCACGCGGTCGCCGGGGTCGAAGCACGCGAGGAAGGCGAGCAGGAACCCGCCGGACGATCCGGTGGTGAGCACCACGTCGTCGACCCCGACCGTCAGCCCGAACTGGTCGGCGTACCGCGCGGCGATGGCCGCGCGCAGTTCGGGGATCCCGAGCGCGACGGTGTAGCCCAGCTGGTTGTCGTGCAGGGCGGCGACGGCGGCTTCCCGGACGGCCGTCGGCGCGCCGGCGCTCGGCTGGCCCGCGGAGAGGTTCACCAGATCGCCGTGGCTGCGCTGACGCTCGGCGGCCGCCAGCCACACGTCCATCACGTAGAACGGCGGAATGCCAGCGCGCAGCGCCACCTCCCGGTGCTCTGGGGTCTTCGCGTGCGCTCCGCTCACGGTTTCGAGGCTAGCGGCACCTGTCCTTGACGTTGACTTTGCGCCCACGCAGCATCTCACTCGTACTTTTCCGCCGTCACCGCAGAATCAACGCGAAAGCGGCTCAGAGCACTTGAGCTTCGAGCCTGCGGAGGTGTTCGCGGGGAGGCCCGAGGAGTTGTGCGCTGCCGTGCGCCCGCTTGAAGTACAGCTGGATGTCGTGCTCCCAGGTGATCGCGATCCCGCCGTGCATCTGCACCGCCTCCGCGGCGACGGCGGTGAACGCCTCGCTGGCCGAGAACCGGGCCAGTGCCGCCCCGGTCGGCGAGGGGTCGGCGAGCGCTTCGTCGACGACGGCCTTGGCGGACTGCACCTTCACGTAGAGGTCGGCCATGCGGTGCTTGAGCGCCTGGAAGCTGCCGATCGGCCGGCCGAACTGCACGCGGTCCTTGGTGTACTCGACGGTGAGTTCGAGGCAGCGGGTGGCGGCGCCGATCTGTTCGGCGGCCACCAGCAGCGCCGCGGAGTCCGCCAGCCCGGGGTCGGCCCCGATGTCGCTGGTCTCGCCGGCGTCGACCCGCGCGAGCCGCCGGGTCAGATCCATTGCGTCGAGTGTGTGCGCCTCGAACGACGTCCAGCGCGTCAGCCGGCCGTCGGCCGCTCCGATCACCACGTCGGCGATGTCGCCGTTGACGACGTAGCCGGGGTCGAAGGCCACCGCGCCGATCCGGGCGCCCTCGGCCAGCCCTTCGAGGGTTTCGCCATCGGGTTCGTCGGCCGCCAGCAGCGCCAACTCGGCGAGAGTCGTGCCGAGCAGCGGGGTCGGCACGAGGTTGCGGGCCAGTTCGGCCAGCACCACCGCGGCGTCGCCCAGTTCACCACCGGCGCCGCCGAGTTCCTCGGGCACCACCAGCGCGGCCGCGCCGACCTGTTCACACAGCAGCCGCCACAGCGATTCGTCGTAGCCGCGTTCGGAGGTCATCGCCTCCCGCACCGCCGCGGGCGAGGCGTGCTTCTCGACCAGTGCGGCAACGGTTTCGCGCAGCAGTTCGCGTTCTTCGCTCATCAGAAGGCCTCCAGAACCCGTCCGCGGTGCCAGGTGGGATCGCCCCACGCCGAGCGCAGCGCCTGCACGCGCAGCAGCCACAGCGACAGGTCGTGTTCGTGGGTGAAACCGATCGCCCCGTGCGTCTGCAACGCCGACCGCGCGGCTAGCAGCGCGGCATCGGAAGCGGCGACCTTAGCCGCGCTCACATCGCGGGCTGTGTCGGGGGAGCGGTCGCCGAGCGACAAGGCGGCGCCGTACACCAGCGGGCGCGCCAACTCGATCGCGATGTGCACATCGGCCAGTTTGTGTTTGATCGCCTGGTAGCTGCCGATCGTGCGACCGAACTGCTGGCGCTGTTTGGCGTAGTCGACGGACTGGTCGAGCATCGCCTGGGCGGCCCCGACCAGTTGCGCCGCCGCGGCCAGCACGCCGAATTCGAAGGCGCGGTCCACGTCGGCGTCGCGGCCTGCGCCGGATGCGGTCACCTCGAACAGCTTTCGGCTGGGGTCGACCGATTCGTGCGGGGTCGTCGCCGACGCTTCGCTGACCGTCCCGTCCTGCGCCAGCAGCACCAGACCCGCGGTGTCGGCGTCCACGGCGCGCGGCACATGCGGAGGCAGCGCGACGGTCACGACGAGCTCGCCTGCGGCGAGGGCGGCGCTGCGTTCGTCGCCGCGCAGCAGAACCGGCGCCACCGCAACCGATTCCACCGTCGGCCCCGGCACACACCACCGGCCCAGCCGTT
Source organism: Mycobacterium sp. GA-2829 (assembly GCF_001499965.1). Lineage (GTDB taxonomy): Bacteria > Actinomycetota > Actinomycetes > Mycobacteriales > Mycobacteriaceae > Mycobacterium. The sequence continues at coordinate 138,256 of NZ_LQIT01000012.1, read as the reverse complement.
CGGCGGCCACCACGAGATCGACCGGGGTGGCGTCGATACCGTCGTGTTCCTCGGCCACCATCAGCGCAGTCACCCCGAGATCGGCCAGCGTGGCCCACACCTTGCGGCCCGGTGCCTGATCGCCGTCCGCCCACGCCCGCACCGCGGCGGGTACGTCGGCGGCGGTCAGCGCGGCGTCGATGCTGGCCGCGAAATCCCGCTGCTGTTCGTCGAGTTCGAAGTTCACTTCGCCTGCCCCTTCGGCTCGCGAGGCAGGCCCAACAGCCGCTCGGCGATGATGTTGCGCTGGATCTCGTTGGTGCCCGCGTAGATCGGGCCCCCGAGCGCGAACAGCAGACCGTCGGTCCAGGAGTCGACGAGCTCGCTGTCCGCACCGCGCAGGTCGAGTGCGGTCTGGTGCAGCGCGACGTCGAGGTCGGACCAGAACACCTTCGTCACCGACGATTCCGCGCCGAGTTCACCGCCGGCGGCCACCCGGGTGACCGTGCCGAACGTGTGCAGCCGGTAGGCCTGCGCCTTGATCCAGGCATCGGCGACCCGCTCGGCGTAGGCCGGGCTGCGGTCCTTCTTCCATTCGGCCACAAGCCGTTCGGCCGGGGCGAGGAACCGTGCCGGGCTGCGCAGCGACATCCCGCGCTCGTTGCTCGACGTGCTCATCGCCGCGCGCCAGCCGTCGTTGACCTCACCGATCACGTCGGCGTCGGCGACGAACACGTCGTCGAGGAAGATCTCCCCGAATCCGGTGTCACCACCGAGCTGGGCGATGGGGCGGACCGTCACGCCGTCGGCCTTCAGATCGAACATGACGTACGTCAAACCCTTGTGCCGCTGCGCTTCCGGATCCGACCGGAACAGCCCGAACGCCCGGTCCCCGAAGACCGCCCGCGAACTCCAGATCTTCTGCCCGTTGAGCAGCCAGCCGCCGTCGGTGCGGGTGGCCGTCGAGCGCAGCGACGCCAGATCACTGCCCGACTCGGGCTCCGACCAGGCTTGCGCCCAGATCTCCTCACCGCTGGCCATCTTCGGCAGCACACGGTCGAGCTGCTCCTCGGTGCCGTGGGCGAACAGGGTCGGCGCCAGCATGGAGGTGCCGTTGGCGCTGGCCCGTCCCGGCGCGCCCGCGCGGAAGTACTCCTCCTCGAACACGATCCACTGCAGCAGCGTCGCGTCCCTGCCGCCGTAGCGCTCGGGCCACGCGATCACCGAGAGGCCGGCGTCGAACAGCACCTTGTCCCACCGCCGGTGCTGTTCGAAACCCTCGGCGCAGTCGTAGGACTTCGTCGGGAAGTCGTCGCGGTGCGCGGCCAGGAATTCGCGCACCTCGGCACGGAAGTCCTCGCTCGCGTCGTCGAACGTCAGGTCCATTCAGGCTCTCTTCCTCAGGAGCGGTTTGACGACCTTGCCGCCCGGATTGCGGGGCAACACGTCGAGGAACTCCACCGAACGCGGAGTCTTGAAGTTCGCGAGATGCTCACGCGCATAGGCGATCACGGTCTGCTCGTCGAGCTGCGCGCCCGGTTTGGCGACGACGAAGGCCTTCCCGACCTCGCCGAGGCGTTCGTCGGGCACCCCGATCACCGCCGATTCGGCGACGCCGTCGAGGCGGGCCAACACCTGCTCGATCTCGGCGGGGTAGACGTTGAATCCGCCGCAGATGTACATGTCCTTGAGCCGGTCGGTGATCGTCAGGTTGCCGCGTTCGTCGACGGTGCCGACGTCGCCGGTGTGCAGCCACCCGTCGGGGTCGATCGTGGCCGCGGTGGCCTCCGGATCGTCGAGGTACCCGAGCATCACGTTCGGTCCGCGCAGCAGCACCTCACCCGAATCACCAAGGCGCAGTTCGAAATCGGCGATCGGCCGTCCACAGGTGGTCGCGACGGTGACCGCGTCGTCATCGGCGCGGCACATCGTCCCGAAGCCGCTGGCCTCGGTCAGCCCGTAGGCGGTCAGCACGATGTCGATGTCGAGTTCGGACTGCATGCGCTCGATCAGCACGACGGGGACGACGGCGGCGCCGGTGACCGCGAAGCGCAACGAGCCCAGGTCGTAGTCGGCGCGTTTCGGATGGTCGAGGAGGGTCTGGTAGATCGTCGGCGGTCCGGGCAGCACGGTGATCCGCTGTTCGGCGACCGCGGCCATGGCCTTCTCGGCGTCGAAGGTGAGCTGGGGGATCAGGGTCGCACCGGTCTGCAGGCACGTCAGGATGCCTGCCTTGTACCCGAAGTTGTGGAAGAACGGGTTGATGCACAGGTAGCGGTCGGCACTGGTGAGCTGCCCGCATTCCGCCCACGCCGCGGGGGCGTCCAGGGACTGGCGGTGGGCGCACAGCACACCCTTGCTGCGGCCGGTGGTGCCCGAGGTGAACAGGATGTCGGACACGTCGTCGGGTTGCACGGCCGCCGCGCGTGCGTCGGCCGCCTCCAGATCTGTTCCACGCGCGACGAATTCGTCCCACGTGCCGTCCCCTGCATCGATCGGGATGCGCACGATCTCGCGCAACGCGGCTAGCGCCGACCGGTCGAGGTCGCCGGCCCGGTCCGCGCCGAGAAACTTCCCGGCGGTGATCAGCAGTGGCGCCGCGGTCCGGGCGAGGATGTCGGTCGCCTCGCTGGCGGTGTAGCGCGTGTTGAGCGGGACGACGACACCGCCGGCGTAGGTGGTGGCCAGTGCGGCGACGACCCAGTGCCAGGTGTTCGGCGACCAGATCGCGACCCGGTCACCCGCGCCGATACCGAGATCGATCATGGCCGCGGCGGCGCGTCGGACTTCCTCGCGCAACTGCGTGTAGGTGAGGCGCCGGTCGTCGGTCACGACCGCCTCGTGGTCGCCGTACTGCTCGGCGGTTCGGTCGAGAACGGCCGGGATCGTCCTCGGGGCGGTCGTCATCGATGCTCCCTCTGGATTCATTGGCCCGGCTCCTCCTACCGCCGTTCCGCAGGCTCCACGGCGGTCATCGTCGACCGGGCAACAAAGCAAGTGCTTGGTAGGTTAGCCTACAGGGGTGATAGAGGTCCAGGAGTTCCGGGCCGAGGTCCGGCAGTGGCTCGCCGACAATCTCGTCGGCGAATACGCCGCGCTCAAGGGGTTGGGCGGGCCCGGCCGTGAGCACGAGGCGTTCGAGGAGCGGCTGGCGTGGAACCGCCATCTCGCCGCGGCGGGTCTGACGTGTCTGGGCTGGCCGGTCGAACACGGCGGACGTGGTCTGTCGGTCGCCCACCGCGTCGCGTTCTACGAGGAGTACGCGATCGCCAACGCCCCGGCGAAGGTCAACCACTTCGGTGAGGAGCTGCTGGGTCCCACGCTGATCGCGTACGGCACCCCCGAACAGCAGCAGCGGTTCCTGCCGAAGATCGTCGACGTCACCGAGTTGTGGTGCCAGGGCTATTCCGAACCCGGTGCGGGCAGCGACCTCGCGAACGTCGCGACCACCGCGGTGCTCGACGGCGACGAGTGGCTTATCAACGGCCAGAAGGTCTGGACCTCGCTGGCGCACTGGGCGCAGTGGTGCTTCGTCGTCGCCCGCACCGAGAAGGGCTCCAAGCGGCACGCTGGGCTCTCCTATCTGCTGGTGCGGTTGGACCAGCCCGGCGTCGAGATCCGGCCGATCATCCAGCTCACCGGTGACTCGGAGTTCAACGAGGTCTTCTTCGACGACGCCCGCACCGATGCGTCGCTGGTCGTGGGGGAGCCCGGGGACGGCTGGCGCGTCGCGATGGGCACGCTGACCTTCGAACGCGGTGTCTCTACGCTCGGCCAGCAGATCGAGTACGCCCGCGAACTGTCCGGTGTCGCGGAGCTGGCGAAGAAGACCGGCGCCGCCGACGATCCGTTGATCCGCGAACGGCTCACCCGCTCGTGGGCCGGGCTGCGGACGATGCGGTCATATGCGCTCGCGACGATGGACGTCGAGCAGCCGGGCCAAGACAACGTGTCGAAGTTGTTGTGGGCCAACTGGCATCGCGAACTCGGCGAGATCGCCATGGACGTCGCCGGTATGGCCGGGTTGACGTTGACCGAGGGTGACTTCGACGAATGGCAGCGGTTGTACCTGTTCTCCCGCGCGGACACGATCTACGGCGGGTCGAACGAGGTGCAGCGCAACATCATCGCCGAGCGGGTGCTCGGCCTACCTCGAGAGGTCAAAGGCAAGTGAACCTCAGGGAAGCGCCGAAGGAGATCGAGGGCCACGGTCTGCTGACCGGCAAGGTCGTGCTGGTGACGGCCGCAGCCGGTACCGGGATCGGGTCCACGACCGCGCGGCGGGCGCTGCTCGAAGGCGCCGACGTGGTGATCTCCGACTACCACGAGCGCCGGCTGGGCGAGACCCGCGACGAGCTGGGCGCGCTGGGTCTGGGCAAGGTCGACGCGGTGGTCTGCGATGTCACCTCCACCGAGGCCGTCGACGCGCTGATCACCCAAACCGTCGAGAAGGCCGGCCGGCTCGATGTGCTGGTCAACAACGCCGGCCTCGGCGGGCAGACGCCGGTCATCGACATGACCGACGACGAATGGGACCGCGTCCTCAACGTGACGCTGACCTCGGTGATGCGTGCGACGCGGGCCGCACTGCGCTACTTCCGCGACGCGCCGCACGGCGGCGTGATCGTCAACAATGCCAGCGTATTGGGTTGGCGCGCACAGCATTCCCAGTCGCATTACGCGGCCGCCAAGGCCGGCGTCATGGCGTTGACCCGGTGCAGTGCGATCGAGGCCGTCGAGTACGGCGTGCGGATCAACGCGGTCTCGCCGAGCATCGCCCGGCACAAGTTCCTCGAGAAGACCAGCAGCTCCGAGCTGCTGGACCAGCTCTCCCAGGGCGAGGCCTTCGGCCGTGCCGCCGAACCGTGGGAGGTCGCGGCCACCATCGCGTTCCTCGCCAGCGACTACTCCAGCTACCTGACCGGAGAGGTCATCTCCGTTTCGAGCCAGCACCCATGAGCAGCCCCGCAGCCGGCCAGCCGCCGACCCGTCGCGACGAACTCCTCGAGCTCGCCGCGACGATGTTCGCCGAGCGCGGGCTGCGGGCCACCACGGTGCGCGACATCGCCGATTCGGCGGGCATCCTCTCCGGCAGCCTGTATCACCACTTCTCCTCCAAGGAGGAGATGATCGACGAGCTCCTGCGCGGGTTCCTCGACTGGCTCTTCGAGCGGTACCACCAGATCGTCGCGACCGAACCGAATCCGCTCGAACGGCTCAAGGGTCTGTTCATGGCGTCGTTCGAGGCGATCGCGACGCGGCACGCGCAGGTCGTCATCTATCAGGATGAGGCCAAACGACTGTCGTCGCAGCCGCGCTTCTCCTACGTCGAGGACCGCAACCGTGAACAACGCCAGATGTGGATCGAGGTGCTCAGCCAGGGCATCGCCGAGGGGTACTTCCGACCCGACATCGACGTCGACCTGATCTACCGCTTCATCCGAGACACCACCTGGGTCTCGGTCCGCTGGTATCAGCCAGGTGGACCCCTGACGGCCGAAGAGGTTGGCCGCCAATACCTTTCCATAGTCCTCGGCGGAATCACCGCCGGCCTCTCGAAGGAGACGAATAATGCCTGAGGCGTATGTCATCGACGCTGTGCGCACCCCGGTCGGCAAGCGCGGCGGGTCGCTCGCCCACGTGCACCCCATCGATCTGGGTGTGCACGCCTTCCGTGGGATCTTCGACCGCGTCGACGTTGATCCCGGCGCCGTCGACGACGTGATCGTCGGCTGTGTCGACGCGCTCGGCGGGCAGGCGGGCAACATCGGCCGCAATGCGTGGCTGGCCGCCGGCTACCCCGAAGAGGTGCCCGGGGTCACCGTCGACCGGCAGTGCGGTTCCAGCCAGCAGGCGATCTCTTTCGGCGCGCAGGCGATCATGTCGGGCACCGCGGACATCATCCTGGCCGGCGGGATGCAGAACATGAGCCAGATCCCGATCGCCTCGGCGATGGTGGTCGGCAAGGAGTTCGGGTTCACCTCGCCGACCGGCGAATCGGAGAACTGGCGCCACCGCTACGGCGACCAGGAGATCTCCCAGTTCCGTGGTGCGGAGATGATCGCCGAGAAGTGGGACATCTCCCGCGAGGAGATGGAGCGGTTCGCCTACACCAGCCACCAGCGGGCGTTCGGCGCGATCCGCGGCGGCCACTTCGACAACGAGATCATCCCCGTCGGCGACTTCGGCGTGGACGAGGGTCCGCGCGAGTCGACGCTCGAGAAGCTCGCCTCGCTCAAGCCGCTGTCCGACGGTGGCCGGCTGACCGCCGCTGTGGCGAGCCAGATCTCGGACGGTTCGAGTGCGGTGCTGTTGGCCTCCGAGGACGCCGTCAAGACCCACGGCCTCAAGCCGCGCGCCCGCATCCACCACATCAGCGCCCGCGGCGCCGACCCGGTGTTCATGCTGACCGGCCCGATCCCCGCGACCCGGTACGCACTCGACAAGACCGGGCTGTCGATCGACGACATCGACGTCGTGGAGATCAACGAGGCGTTCGCGCCCGTGGTGATCGCGTGGCTCAAGGAGACCAAGGCCGATCCGGAGAAGGTCAACCCCAACGGTGGGGCGATCGCGCTCGGGCATCCGCTCGGAGCGACCGGCGCCAAGCTGTTCGCCACGATGCTCAACGAGCTCGAGCGCACCGGTGGGCGCTACGGTCTGCAGACGATGTGCGAGGGTGGCGGCACCGCCAACGTCACGATCATCGAACGCCTCTGACGTTTCGCCGAGCAGACACAGATTCGCATCGAATTCGCCTGATTCAACGCGAATCTGTGTCTGCTCGCGCGGCCTTCGGTCAGTGGTCGTGCAGGATGACGCCGCGGATGTTGCGGCCCGCCCGCATATCCGCGTAGCCCTCGTTCACCTCGGCGAGTTTGTATTCGTGGGTGACGGTCTCATCGAGCAGTAGCTTGCCCTCGCGGTAGAGCGACAGCAGCCGGGGGATGTCGGCGCGCGGATTGGCCTCACCGTAGAGACTGCCGAGCAGCCGCTTCTGGAACAGCGTGAACATCATCAGGCCGAGGGTGGCGGTGGTGTCGGTCATCGACGCGATCGCGGTGGCCACCACCGACCCGCCCTTGCGAATGATGTTGAGCGCATCCTCGATCATCGACCCCTCCAGCAGGCCGACGGTCAGGATCGCCGAATCCGCCATGACGCCGCGGGTGATCTCGCCGACCAGCGCGGTGGCCTCGGCCAGCGAGGTCGCGAAGTGCGTGGCGCCGAACCGGAAAGCCATGTCCCGCTTGGACTCCACGATGTCGACGACGACGATCTTCTCCGCACCGGCCAGCCGCGCACCCTGCACCGCACCGCTGCCGATACCGCCGAGACCGATCACGACGACGGTGTCGCCGGGCTGCACGTCGGCGGTGTTGACGGCCGAACCCCATCCGGTGGTGACACCGCAGCCGAGCAGACATGCCCGCGACAGCGGGAGGTCGTCGTCGATCTTGACGACGGACGCCTCGGGCACGGTCCCGTACTGGGAGAACGTGCCGACGAGTGACATGACGCCGACGTCCTGTCCGCGGACGCGGCGACGGTAACTGCCGTCGAGTTGCGTGCCGGTCATGATCATCGCGCCGAGGTCGCAGAGGTTCTGGTGGCCCGTCGAGCAGAACCGGCACCGACCGCACGCGGGTAGGAACGACGCGACGACGTGGTCGCCGGGTGCCAGACCGACGACGCCGGGGCCGACCTCCCGCACGATGCCCGCACCCTCGTGACCGCCGATCAGCGGGAGCGGGGCGGGCAGGTCGCCGGTGCGGACGTGCTCGTCGGAATGGCACAGACCGGTGGCCTCCCACGACACCAGGACCTCACCGTCTCCGGGCGGGTCGAGGTCGATCTCCTCGATGCTCCAGTCGCCGCCGAACTCCCACAGAATCGCCGCATTGGTCTTCATGCCGGGAGTGTAAGAACGGACGCGCAGCGGACGAGGCCGATTGCCGTTATTGCGCCAAGGCCAGCCCGCCGAGCGCGATGATCCAGCTGGCGAAGCTGCCGACCAGGAAGTACTCGGTCACCTCGTCGATGCCGATCCCCAAGTCGCCGTTGCCATTCGCCTTCTGCGCGTTGATCTCCGGGAACCGGATGATGCTCTTGGCGGCGACGACCGCGGTGGCGGCCGCCAGCTGTCCGGCCAGTCCGAGCCCGAGGATCAGCAACCGCTCCATCGGGCCGGGAGCCGACCGCCCTTGAGCCGGTCGGACGGTTGCGGCTGCCCGGCGGGTTTGACCGCCCCGACCGAGGCCAGCACCAGCCGCACCAACTGGTTACCGGTGACCAACTGCAGCAGCACGACGGCGACGACCATCAGCAGCCGGTCGGGGCTGACCGCGCCGACGGCGGGTAGTTGCGTCCACTCCACCCATCGGCCGACCAGTCCACCGACCGTCGACGCCCACCCGGACAGCATGGACAGCGCGAGCGCGGCGCCGGCCAGCGCGAACAGCGGCGCCCACGGCCTGTCCCCGGTGCGTTCGGCCCGGGCGCCGAGCACTTCCCAGGCGACTCCGGCGACGAGCGCGATCACCAGCAGCGGGAGGTCCCCGCGGTGCCACAGCCCGGCCAGCAGCGCACACCCGACCACGGTGGCGATCACGACGGCGACCGGCAGCCACGGGCGCTGCGCGATTCGCCGGCACACGTCGGCCACGCCGACTGCGATGAGCAGCACGGCCAGCGCGCTCATCGGACACCCCGCAGGTAGGTCGACGTCAACACGAGCACGTCGAGACCGTCGCGGCCCGCGCGCTGGGACACCGCCGAGGCGCTGATCTGCTCGGCAACCGCGATGTCTTTCTTCGTGTGCTGGTTCAACAGGCCCTTCAGGATTCGCAGGGATCGGTCATCCAGCGATCCAAGCAGGTGGTCCCGACACAACAGGGCGGCGTTGACGGCGTCGACATCGGGACCGGGGATGTCTGCGGCCCGGCGGAACGACGTGCGCACCGCGGCCAGACCCGGCTGGCGCTGGGCGGATGCGGTCCACTCGATGGCCTCCCGCGCGGCCCACCAGCCGGGACCGTCCTGGATCCCGGTGTCGGCGTCGAGGACGTCGACGGCTCCCCAGCCGATGCCGAAGCGGATGTCGATCTCGGGTGCGACGGCGAGGCGCACGGCCAGCGCGGCGTCGATCGCGGCGCCGACGTGCGGGTGGGTGCCCTGGAATTCGTCGCCGACCGTGAACGCGAATCCGCCGGCGGTCAGCGCATCGCCGAGAACACGGTGCAGGGCGCGCCGGTCGGGCGCGCGCCGGGAGGCGACCACGTCACCGATCACCGTCGCAACCACTGAAGTCCCCGGCTTAACTACCGCCATATGAAGACGATAGCTTAATCAAGGAGGAATTCAGCTATGTACTTCACTCCCGGTCAGGTGACCTGTGCCGCTGCCGCCCTGAGATGGGTGACGGCGTCCGCCACGATCGACGGGACCAGTTCCGCGCATGACGGCAGATCGTCGAGGATGCCGGCGACCTGACCCGACGCCAGCACACCGGCATCGGTGTTGCCCTCGACCAGGCCGGCCTTCAACAGCATCGGGGTGTTGGCCGCCATCAGCACCTGGGACCACGTCAGGTCTTTGCCGTGCCGCATCGCCAACCCGTCCTTGACCATCGAACGCCAGGTCATCCCGGACATCTTCTTGAACTTCTGGGCGTTCCCGACGGCCGCGGCGAAACCTCGGACCGGTGAACCGCTCTCGAGCTTCTCGACCAGGCCGGTCCGCAGCACACGGTGCGGCATACCGTCGACGCGGGTCGAGACGACGGTGCCGTCGAGGGCGGCCTGCAGGTAGCGCTGTTTGACCGCGTCGGGCACGGTCGAATCCGAGGTCAGCAGGAACCGGGTGCCCATGGCGACGCCCGCGGCGCCGTACGACAGGGCCGCCGCGAGCCCGCGCCCGTCGAAGAAGCCGCCCGCGGCGATCACCGGCATCCCGGTGTCGGCCACCGCGTCGAGCACCGACGGCAACAGCAGTGTCGTCGCGATCGGGCCGGTGTGCCCGCCGCCCTCACCGCCCTGGACGATCACCGCGTCCGCACCCCAGCCGGCGACCTTCTTGGCGTGTTTGGCCAGGCCGACCGACGGGATGACGACGACGCCCGCATCCTTGAGTCTGGCGATGAGATCGGGTTTGGGTGCCAGCGCGAACGACGCGACCTTGACGCCCTCGCGGATGAGCAGGTCGACCCGTTCATCGGCGTCGCCGGCGTCGGCGCGGATGTTGATGCCGAACGGTTTGTCGGTGGCGGCCTTGACCTTGGCCACCGCGGTCCGCAGTTCCTCGAGCGTCATGGTGGCCGACGCCAGGATGCCCAGCCCGCCCGCATTGGAGGTCGCCGACACCAGCCGCGCCCCGGCCACCCAGCCCATCCCGGTCTGCACCACGGGATGTTCGATGCCGACCAGTTCCGTCAGCGCGGTGCGCAGGCGCGACGTCATGCTCGTATCTCTTTGTCCCGCAGGGACTTCGGATCGATGACCTCGCGGATGAGCCGCAGTTCCTCGTCGGACGGCAGCCGGGTCTGCTCGGCGGAGTCCAGCCCGTGCACCTCGAACGAGGTGTTCTCGGCGACCTCGGCGCCCTCGACACCCGGATGCAGTGACACCGCGCGCATCTGGTGGTCGGGGCCGTTGAAGTCGAAGACGCCGAGGTTGCTCACGACGCGGAACACGTTGACGAACCGGTAGGCGGGGTTGTCGGCGTCGACCTTGTCCCAGCCGATCCCGGAGACGATGTCGACGGATTCGCCGAACACGCGCTTGCTGTGCCCGCCGACCCAATAGCTGGTCGCGTGGTTGATCGTGTTGCCCGGGGCGCCGCGCACCCCGAACATCTGCCGTTTCGGGTGCTGGATCGGGCCGAACGCCGAGAGGTTCTGGTTGCCGTACCGGTCGATCTGGTTGGCGCCCATCACGACATGGCGCCTACCCCAGGAGAGCGTCTCGAAGACGCGTCCGAACGGCATCCAGCCCTCGATCGCGCCGGTCGCGCCGAGTGCGGGGGTGTCGGCCAGCAGCCGGGCTTCGCCGTCGGTCAGCAGGATGTCGGGGGAGAAGGTCAGCCGGGCCAGGCGCGCACCCACCGACACCATGTTCGCCATCGGGCTGACCATGATCTCGCCGGCGTCGCGGAACAGTTCGGCGCAGGCGACGGCGCATACCTCGGCACGGGTCGGTTCGGTCATGCGTTCTGCTCCTTGAACTTGCGCACGGCGGCCTGGTAGTCGTCCTCGCTGCCGGACAGGTAGGTGGCGACGAACTCGGCCCACGACTCCTCCGAACCCGCGGCCTCTGCGTAATGCCGCTGGAACTTCTCGTCGCGGCGGTAATCCGGTTCGGCGGTGGTGAAGTGCGCACCACCCGGCGCCTCGACCACGGCGTCGACCATCATCCGGTTGATCAGCAGCGCCTGCGGCGGAACGGATTTGACGAGTTCCTCGGTGGAGACCACCTTTTCGACGCTGAGCAGCCGCTGCTGCGCCGACATCAGGAACAGGTCGTCGAAGTAGGGGTCGATACCGGTGTAGGCCGCATTGCCCTGCGCGTCACCGAGATTGAGGTGCACCAGTGCGACGTCGAGGTTCAGCGCGGGCATCGCGATCAGTTCCTCGTGGCCGCCGTCGGTCGGATACGGCGACGTCACGGTCTTGAGCTCGTCGCCCCAGAACCGGCGGACGTCGCTGCCGAGGCCGGCGCGGGTCGGCAGGAACGGCAACCGTTGCGCGGCGGCCTGCAGACCGCACCGGAGCATGCCCTCGTCCATCTCGCGGGCCTCGATCGCACCGCTGGTGCGCGCCTTGGCGAACCACGGGTCGTAGAACGGCGGCGAGTCCAGCGAGACGAATCCGTAGTACACCCGCTTGACCTTGTTCGCCGAGCACAGCAGGCCGAGGTCCGGTCCGCCGTAGGTGACCACGGTCAGGTCGGTGACATCGGTGCGCAGCAGCGCCCTGATGAACGCCATCGGTTTGCGGCGCGAACCCCACCCGCCGAGACCGATCGTCATCCCGCTCTCGATCGACGCGACGGCCTCGTCGAGACTCGTTGTCTTGTCGCTCATTTCTGGTCACCCTTCGATGTCCCGGCGAACGCGTCCCGGTGCTCATCCGACACACCCGCGAGGTTCAGCTCGAACGTGAAGCCCTGTTCCATGCGGTAACTCGAGTTGACGTGCTGGACGTCGATCAGGTTGAGAGCCTCCTTGGCGGCACGGATCACCCGGGTGTCCTTGGCGGCGATGTCGCGGGCCACCCGCAGTGCGGACTCGTCGAGTTCGGCGCGCGGCACCACCTCGTGCACTGATCCGAAGTGGTGCAGGGTGTCGGCGCTGACCGTGGCCGCGGTGAAGAACAGCCGCCGCATCATGTGCTGGGGCACCAGCCGCGACAGGTGCGTGGCCGCGCCGAGCGCACCCCTTTCCACCTCGGGCAGGCCGAATTTGGCGTCGTCGGAGGCGACGATGACGTCGGCGTTGCCGACCAGGCCGATGCCGCCGCCCACGCAGAAGCCGTTGACCGCGGCGACCACGGGGACTTCGCACTCGTAGACCGCGCGGAAGGCGTGGAAGCAGCCGCGATTGGCGTCGATGAGCGCGGTGAAGCCCTCGGTGTTCTGCATCTCCTTGATGTCGACGCCGGCGTTGAAGCCGCGGCCCTCGGCCCGCAGGATCACCACGTGGGTGCTGCGGTCGCGGCCCGCGGCGGTGATCGCGTCGCCGAGTTCGAACCAGCCGCGCGACGGGATCGCGTTGACGGGTGGGTAGTCGACGGTGACCGAGACGATGCCCGGTTCCACGGTCTTGGACGTGATCGGCATTCCTGGCTCCTGGGGGTGACTACCTAAGCAAGCACTTGCTTGGTACGCTAGCACAGTGACCGACGCCGCTGGAATCAAACTCGGACTCGACGGGCGCGTGGTGCTGGTGACCGGCGGTGTGCGCGGTGTCGGCGCCGGAATCAGCGACGTCTTCGCAGCTCAGGGCGCCACCGTGGTGACGTGTGCACGGCGGCCGGTCGAGGGCAGCCCGTATGAGTTTCATTCCTGCGACATCCGCGACGACGATTCGGTCAAGGCGCTCGTCGACGGCATCGTCGCTGCGCACGGCCGCCTCGACGTGGTGGTCAACAACGCCGGCGGTTCGCCGTACGTGCTCGCGGCCGAGGCGTCGGCGAAGTTCACGCGCAAGATCGTCGAGTTGAACCTCCTCGGCGCGCTCTCGGTGTCCACGCACGCCAATGCCGTCATGCAGCAACAGGATTCGGGCGGATCGATCGTCAACATCAGCAGTGTCAGCGGCAGGCGGCCCACCCCGGGCACCGCGGCATACGGTGCGGCCAAGGCCGGTATGGAGAACCTGACCACCACGCTCGCCGTCGAGTGGGCGCCCAAGGTGCGGGTCAACGCCGTCGTCGTCGGCATGGTCGAGACCGAACAGTCCGAACTCTTCTACGGCGACGCCGACTCGATCGCCGCGATCTCCCGCAACGTCCCGTTGGGCCGGCTCGCCAAACCCGCCGACATCGGCTGGGCCACAGCATTTCTCGCTTCCGACGCCGCCTCCTACATCAGTGGCGCGTCGCTGGAGGTGCACGGCGGTGGCGAACCCCCGCACTATCTGTCGACCACCACCGCCGACATCAAGAGATAAGAGGAGACAACACATATGGGACTGCTCGACGGCCGTGTGGTCATCGTGACGGGCGCGGGTGGCGGCATCGGCCGCGCCCACGCACTGGCGTTCGCCGCTGAAGGCGCGCGCGTGGTGGTCAACGACATCGGCGTGGGTCTGGACGGCTCACCTGCCGGTGGCGGCAGCGCCGCGCAGAGCGTGGTCGACGAGATCACCGCCGCCGGTGGCGAAGCCGTCACCAGTGGCGCCAACGTCGCCGACTGGGCGCAGGCCGAGGGGCTGATCCAGACCGCCGTCGACTCCTTCGGCGGCCTCGACGTTCTGGTCAACAACGCGGGCATCGTGCGCGATCGGATGTTCGCCAACACCAGCGAAGAGGAGTTCGACGCGGTCATCGCCGTCCACCTCAAGGGCCACTTCGCCACGATGAAGCACGCGGCCGCGTACTGGCGCGCACAGTCCAAGGCGGGCAACACCGTCGACGCCCGCATCGTCAACACCAGTTCCGGCGCCGGCCTGCAGGGCAGCGTCGGCCAGGCGAATTACAGTGCGGCCAAGGCCGGCATCGCCGCGATGACGCTGGTGGCCGCCGCCGAGATGGGCCGCTACGGCGTCACCGTGAATGCGATCGCGCCGTCGGCCCGCACCCGGATGACCGAGACGGTGTTCGCCGAGATGATGTCCACCCAGGGGCAGGATTTCGACGCGATGGCCCCGGAGAATGTCTCGCCGCTGGTGGTCTGGCTGGGCAGCGTCGAATCCCGTGACGTCACCGGCAAGGTGTTCGAGGTCGAGGGTGGCAAGATCCGGGTGGCCGAGGGCTGGGCGCACGGACCGCAGGTGGACAAGGGCGCCCGGTGGGATCCGGCCGAACTGGGTCCGGTGGTCAAGGATCTGCTCGCGAAGGCACGGCCGCCGGTGCCCGTCTACGGCGCCTGAGCGCTCAGGCGGGGTCGCAGATCAGGATCGGGATCTTGCGGTCGGTGTAGGACCGGTAGTTCACGTAATCCGGGTACATCGCGTCGAGTTTGGGCCAGTACTCGTCGCGCTCGGCGTCGGTCGCCTCGCGAGCGACCAGTCGCAGCTTCTCGGTCTTGATCTGGAACGTCACCAGCGGGTTGGCCTTCAGGTTCAGGTACCACATCGGATTCGTGGCACGCCCGCCTTGCGATGCCACCAGCACGATGCGGTCGCCCTCGCGGAGGAACAGCAGCGGAGATTCCCTCGGCTGTCCGGTCTTCCGGCCGATCGTCGTCAGGATCCCGATCGGGGGCGGTGCGGAGAACCGGTTCGCACCGACGCGCCAGTTGTAGCCGACCCGGCCGCCGGTGGCCTTGTAGGCGAGCGTGTTGAGTTTCGACATCCATTTGATACCGACCCCGACGGCGTTCGAGTTGAGGTTCTCGACCTGCTTGGGGGTCAGCGGGCGTGGAGTCTGGACCATGTGTGCACCTTCACCGGGTGAGGAACGGGCGGATGTCGGCCTTGATGTGGTGGATCTGTGCCCGGCCGGACGGATCGTCGGCCGGGATCAGGAAGGTCTCGTCGACGCGGGCGCCGACACGGCGGCCGGCCACGGTCGGCTTCGTGGACAATTCGAACCGGGCGCGCACAGTGTCCCCGTCGACGGTGAACTCCGGAGTCGAGACGGCCTTGATGACGCGGTACTGCAGGCCGCGATTCAGGCTGCGGCGCAGATGATCTCCGGAGAAACCGGTCTTCACGCCGACCTCGACACGGGTACAGCCCGGTGCGAACGGCACCGCGTCGGCGCGGTGCGTGGCGAGCGCGGAGATGTACGCCTGCGCGGCTGCGATGCGGTCCTCGTCCCGGATGGCCACCTCAGATCCGCTCGATGATCGTCCCCGTCGACAGGGCGCCACCCGCGCACATCGTGATCAGCGCGGTCGACTTGTCGGTCCGCTCGAGCTCGTGCAGGGCGGTGGTGATCAACCGGCTGCCGGTGCTGCCGACCGGGTGGCCCAGGGCGATCGCGCCGCCGTTGACGTTGACCCGGTCCATATCGGGCTCGTGCACGCGCGCCCAGGACAGCACGACCGAGGCGAACGCCTCGTTGATCTCGACGAGGTCGATGTCGCCGATCTTCATCCCGGCCTTCTCCAGCACCTTGGCCGTGGACTGCACGGGCCCGTCGAGGTGGTAGTACGGCTCCGCCCCGACCAGCGCCTGGCTGACGATGCGCGCCCGCGGCTTCAGTCCGTGGGCCTTGGCCACATCTTCATCCATCCACAGCACTGCCGCGGCCCCGTCGGAGATCTGCGACGACGTCCCCGCGGTGTGGATACCGCCCTCCATCACCGGTTTGAGCTGCGACAGCCCCTCGAGCGTGGTGTCGCGCAGGCCCTGGTCCTTGGAGACCGGCGCGCGGTCGGCGGTCGGCTGCTTGTTCTCGTCGAGCACCGGGGCATCGATCGGCGAGATCTCCCGTTCGAAGCGGTTCTCGGCCCACGCCTGCTTGGCCTTGGCCTGCGAGGCGAACCCGAACTGGTCGATGTCCTCGCGGGTGATGCCGCGGCGCTTGGCGATGCGCTCGGCGGCCTCGAACTGGTTGGGCATGTCGATGTCCCACGACTCCGCGCGGATCTTCGACCGGTCGGGCCCGGCGTTGGCGCCGAGGCCGACGCGGCTCATCGCCTCGACGCCGCAGGCGATACCCATGTCGATGGCGCCCGCGGCGATGAGCCCGGCGATCAGGTGGTTGGCCTGCTGACCGCTGCCGCACTGGCAGTCGACGGTGGTGGCGCCGACGTGGTCGGGCAGTCCGGCCGTCAGCCACGCCACGCGGGTGATGTTGTTGGACTGCTCGCCGTACTGGGTGACGCAGCCGCCGATGATCTGTTCGACCTCGTTCGCGTCCACGCCGGCTCTGTCGACGAGCGCCTTCTGGACGGCCCCCAACAGCTCGGTGGCGTGGAGACCGGACAGCCATCCGTTGCGCTTTCCGATCGGACTGCGGGTGGCTTCGACGATGACAGGGTTGCCCATTGCGTCAGGCTAGAACACGTTTCATTCGTCTGACAAGCAGCGATGCCACCGTGCCTTTCATCTGCGGTGGAGGCATGTTTTACTGACACTAGAACACGTTCCAATTGAGGAGTGCTTTCCTATGCCAGGCCCTAATTCGTGCCCTGTCGCCCCTGACTTCGACTTCCTCGACGCGTCTCTGAACCTCGAGCGCCTGCCGGTGGCCGAACTGGCCGAGCTGCGCAAGTCCGAGCCTATCCACTGGGTGGACGTGCCGGGCGGAACCGGCGGTTTCGGTGACAAAGGCTATTGGCTGGTCACCAAACACGCCGACGTCAAAGAGGTGTCGAAGCGCAACGACGTCTTCGGCAGCTCCCCGGACGGCGCCATCCCGGTGTGGCCGCAGGACATGACGCGCGATGCGATCGACCTGCAGAAGGCCGTGCTGCTGAACATGGACGCACCGCAGCACACGCGTCTGCGCAAGATCATCTCGCGCGGTTTCACGCCCCGTGCCGTCGGACGGCTCGAAGACGAACTGCGGTCCCGCGCCCAGAAGATCGCCGAGACCGCCGCCGCCCAGGGCACCGGCGACTTCGTCGAACAGGTCTCGGCCGAACTGCCCCTGCAGGCCATCGCCGAACTGCTCGGCGTGCCGCAGGACGACCGCGACAAGATCTTCCGCTGGTCCAACGAGATGACCGCCGGTGAGGATCCCGAATACGCTGACATCGATCCGGCCATGTCGTCGTTCGAGCTCATCAGCTACGCGATGAAGATGGCCGAGGAGCGGGCCAAGAACCCGACTGACGACATCGTCACCAAGCTGATCGAGGCCGACATCGACGGCGAGAAGCTCTCCGACGACGAGTTCGGATTCTTCGTGATCATGCTGGCGGTGGCGGGGAACGAGACCACCCGCAACTCGATCACCCACGGCATGATCGCGTTCTCGAACAACCCCGAACAGTGGGAGCTCTACAAGAAGGAACGGCCGGAGACCGCCGCCGACGAGATCGTCCGCTGGGCGACGCCGGTGTCGGCGTTCCAGCGCACCGCGCTCGAGGACACCGAACTGAACGGCGTGCAGATCAAGAAGGGGCAGCGGGTGGTGATGTCCTACCGCTCGGCCAACTTCGACGACGAGGTCTTCGAGAACCCGCACCAGTTCGACATCATGCGTAACCCCAACCCGCACGTCGGGTTCGGCGGCACCGGGGCGCACTACTGCATCGGCGCCAACCTGGCCAAGATGACGATCAACCTGATCTTCAACGCCGTCGCCGACAACATGCCCGACCTCAAGCCGATCGGTGAGCCGGAGCGGCTGAAGTCCGGCTGGCTCAACGGCATCAAGCACTGGCAGGTCGATTACACGGGCAAATGCCCCGTCGCTCACTAGGATCTCGCTGGAATCAAGGAGGATTCGGGTGGATTTCAGTCCGGACGAGGGGCAGCAGGCTGTCGCCGATGTGGTGACGTCGGTGCTCGAGCGTGACAACAGTTGGGACGCGCTGGTTTCCGGTGGTGTGACCGCGCTGGGCGTACCGGAGCGTCTCGGCGGTGACGGGGTCGGGCTGGCCGAACTCGCCACGGCGCTGACCGAGATCGGCAGGCACGGCACCATCAGCCCGGCGCTCGCGACCCTCGGCCTCGGTCTCGTCCCGCTGCTCGACCTGGCGTCCGACGAGCAGCAGGACCGTTACCTCGCGGGTGTGGCCAAGGGCGCGATCCTGACGGCCGCGCTCAACGAGCCGGGGGCGGCGCTGCCGGACCGCCCCGCGACCACGCTGTCCGGTGGCCGGCTCAACGGCACGAAGGTCGGCGTCCCGTATGCCGCAGCGGCGGAGTGGATCCTGGTCACTGCGGACTCCGGCGTCGTGGTGGTCTCCGCGACGGCCGACGGCGTGCAGGTGACCGAGACGCCGACGTCCAACGGCGGCGACGAGTACGCCGTGACGTTCTCCGACGTCGCGGTCGAGGACGTCGACGTGCTGGCCGGCGCGACCGCCCACCGGGTCAACGAGTTGGCGCTGGCGGCCACCGGCGCGTTCGCGGCCGGTCTGGTGGCCGGCGCGCTGCGGCTGACCGCGGACTACGTCGCCAACCGCCATCAGTTCGGGCGGCCGCTGTCGACGTTCCAGACAGTCGCGGCGCAGCTCGCCGAGGTCTATATCGCCTCGCGGACACTGGATTTGGCGGCCACATCGGTGGTGTGGCGGCTCGCCGAGGGCAAGGATGCCGATGAGGACCTCGAGGTGCTGGGTTACTGGCTGACCTCGCAGGCGCCGCCGGTCATGCAGACCTGCCATCACCTGCACGGCGGTATGGGTATGGACATCACCTACCCGATGAACCGCTACTACTCGACGATTAAGGACCTGTCCCGGTTGCTGGGTGGGCCGTCTCATCGCCTGGATCTGGTGGGAGTCTGACGTGTTGATTGACCTGACGCCCGAGCAGCGGCAACTGCAAGCCGAACTGCGACAGTACTTCTCGACGCTCATCTCACCCGAAGAGCGTGACGCGATGGAGACCGACCGGCACAACGAGGCCTACCGCGCGGTGATCAAGCGGATGGGTTCGGACGGCAAGCTCGGTGTCGGCTGGCCCAAGGAGTTCGGCGGGCTGGGCTTCGGTCCAGTCGAGCAGTCGATCTTCGTCAACGAGGCCGCCCGCGCCGACGTCCCGTTGCCCGCGGTGACACTGCAGACGGTGGGCCCGACCCTGCAGGTGTACGGCACCGAAGAGCAGAAGAAGAAGTTCCTGCCCGCGATCCTCGCCGGGGAGGTGCACTTCGCGATCGGTTACTCGGAACCGGAGGCGGGCACCGACCTGGCGTCGCTGCGGACCTCGGCGGTGCGGCACGGCGACGAGTGGATCGTCAACGGCCAGAAGATCTGGACCACCGGTGCCCACGACGCCGACTACATCTGGCTGGCAGTGCGGACCGATCCGGAAGCGGCCAAGCACAAGGGCATCTCGATCCTGATCGTCGACACCAAGGATCCGGGGTACTCGTGGACGCCTATCATTCTGTCCGACGGCGCGCACCACACCAACGCGAGCTACTACAACGACGTCCGCGTCCCCGCCGACATGCTCGTCGGTGAGGAGAACGCGGGCTGGAAGCTGATCACCACCCAGCTCAACCACGAGCGCGTCATGCTCGGCCCGGCCGGCAAGGTCGCCGGCATCTACGACCGCGTGCACGCGTGGGCGTCGAAGCCGGGCGCCGACGGCGTAACCCCGTTGGAGAACGACAATGTGCGGCGCGCTCTGGGGGAGATCCGGGCGGTGTGGCGGATCAACGAACTGCTCAACTGGCAGGTCGCCGCGGCGGGGGAGACCATCGCGGTCGCTGACGCCGCCGCCACGAAAGTGTTCTCCACAGAACGAATTCAGCGCATCGGCCGGCTCGCCGAGGAGATCGTCGGCGCCTACGGCAACCCCGCCGAGCCCGACACCGCCGAACTGCTGCGGTGGCTGGACAGCCAGACCAAGCGCAACCTCGTCATCACGTTCGGTGGTGGGGTCAACGAGGTGATGCGGGAGATGATCGCCGCGTCCGGCCTCAAGGTGCCGAGGGTTCCCAGGTGAGCGCAGACCTGCAGCCCGACATCGAGAAGACCAAGGCAGACGGCAAGAGCGAACCGCGCGCCGGCCGGGATCCGGTGAATCAGGCCATGATTCACCACTGGGTGGACGCGATCGGGGACAAGAACCCGATCTACGTCGACGAGGAGGCGGCCAAGGCCGCCGGCCATCCCGGCATCGTCGCCCCGCCGGCGATGATCCAGGTGTGGACGATGGGCGGGCTCGGAGCAGGCCGCTCGGACGACGACCCGCTGTCGAAGATGATGAAGCTCTTCGACGACGCCGGCTACGTCGGGGTGGTCGCGACCAACTGCGAGCAGACCTATCACCGGTACCTGCAGCCCGGCGAAGAGGTCACCATCCACGCCGAGATCACCGACGTCGTGGGACCCAAGCAGACCGCGCTCGGCGAGGGCTACTTCATCAACCAGCTCATCACGTGGACGGTGGCCAACGGTGCCGACGGCGACGAGGCTGTCGCCGAGATGAATTGGCGCATCATGAAGTTCAAGCCGCGCGCCGGGGACAAACCGGCGGTGCCGGAAGACCTGGACCCGGACAAGTTGATGCGGCCGGCGTCGTCAAAGGACACGCAGTTCTTCTGGGACGGCGTCAACGCCCACGAGCTGCGCATCCAGCGCCGCCCCGACGGCAGCCTGCAGCATCCGCCGGTGCCCGCGGTATGGCAGGACAAAGACGCTCCGATCGACTACGTCGTGGCCTCTGGGAACGGCACGGTCTACAGCTACGTCGTCCACCACGCACCGAAGGTGCCCGGTCGCAGCCTGCCGTTCGTGATCGCCCTCGTCGAGCTGGAGGAAGGCGTCCGCATGCTCGGCGAGCTGCGCGGCATCGACCCCAGCGAAGTGCAGATCGGATTGCCCGTGCGCGCAACGTATATCGACTTCCCCGACAGTGAGATCAGTCCCGCGTGGACGCTCTACGCCTGGGAGCCGGCCCGATGAGCGCGCCTGAGTCCAATGTCGCCGCCGGGGCGGCTCCGGCCCTGGAGGTGGGTCATACCCTGCCCGAACTCAAGATCCACGGCGACCCGACGTTCATCGTGTCCACAGCCATCGCCACCCGCGACTACCAGGACGTGCACCACGATCGGGACAAGGCGCAGGCCAAGGGATCCAAGGACATCTTCGTCAACATCCTGACCGACACCGGTCTGGTGCAGCGCTATCTCACCGACTGGGCTGGCCCGACGGCGCGCATCAAATCGATCGGGTTGCGCCTGGGCGTGCCGTGGTACGCGTACGACACGATCACGTTCACCGGTGAGGTCACCGCTGTCGAGGACGGGGTGGCCACCGTGAAGGTGGTGGGCGCCAACAGTCTCGGCAACCACGTCATCGCCACGGCGACACTCTCTTTGGGGGACCACTGATGCTCTCCGGGAAAGCCGCGATCGCCGGTATCGGCGCCACCGACTTCTCCAAGAACTCCGGCCGCAGTGAATTGCGGCTGGCGGCCGAGGCGGTGCTGGATGCGCTCGACGACGCCGGGCTGGCGCCGTCGGACGTGGACGGCCTGGTGACGTTCACGATGGACTCGAACCTGGAGACCGCGGTCGCGCGGTCCACCGGAATCGGTGACCTGAAGTTCTTCAGCCAGATCGGCTACGGCGGCGGCGCGGCGGCCGCCACCGTGCAGCAGGCGGCGCTGGCCGTGGCGACCGGTGTGGCTGAGGTCGTGGTGGCCTACCGTGCCTTCAACGAACGTTCCGAACACCGGTTCGGCCAGGTCATGACCGGCCTGACCGTCAACGCCGATTCGCGTGGGGTCGAGTACAGCTGGTCCTATCCGCACGGGTTGAGCACGCCGGCGGCGTCGGTCGCGATGATCGCCCAGCGCTACATGCACGAATTCGGCGCCACCAGTGCTGATTTCGGCGTCGTCTCGGTGGCCGATCGCAAACACGCCGCGAACAACCCCAAGGCGCATTTCTACGGGAAGCCCATCACGATCGAGGACCACCAGAACTCGCGGTGGATCGCCGAACCGCTGCGGCTGCTCGACTGCTGCCAGGAGACCGACGGCGGCGTCGCGATCGTGGTGACCACACCCGAGCGGGCCAAGGATCTCAAGCACCGGCCGGCGATCATCGAGGCGGCCGCGCAGGCCGCCGGCGCCGACCAGTTCACGATGTACTCGTACTACCGCGAGGAGCTCGGCCTGCCCGAGATGGGTCTGGTGGGCCGCCAGCTGTGGGCGCAGAGCGGCCTGTCGCCCGCCGACATCCAGACCGCGGTGCTCTACGACCACTTCACGCCGTACACGCTGATCCAGCTCGAGGAGTTGGGCTTCTGCGGCCGGGGTGAGGCGAAGGACTTCATCGCCGGTGGTGCCATCGAGGTCGGCGGGAAGCTGCCGATCAACACCCACGGCGGTCAGCTGGGGGAGGCCTACATCCACGGGATGAACGGCATCGCCGAGGGGGTGCGCCAGCTGCGTGGGACGTCGGTAAACCAGGTCGACGGCGTCGAACACGTGCTCGTCACCGCGGGCACGGGCGTTCCGACCTCGGGGTTGATCCTCGGCTGAAATTCCCGCCGGTACACCTTCCAGCTACGCGGTAAAGTTTGCTGACGAATGTCGTGACCGCGGAGAACAGGGGGTCCGTGCTCGTGGGGATCATGCCCGACACCAGCCCGTACGGTGGACAGACCGTGACGGGTCCCGGGTGGCCGAACGTCGACGAGGAGACCCTGGCCGCCGCCGCCGCGTCCTATGAGCAGCTGGCGGCGAAACTCAGCGGGTCCGTCGTCCCGCAACAGCAGGGCCAGTTGATGAAGCTCTCCGACGCCTGGGAGGGCGGCGGCGCACTCGCCGCGGCGGGTGAGGCCAGCACGATCATCGGCGGGCACGAGGCGAACGCCGCCCACGCCGCCGCGATCGCGGCCAAATTGCGCGAGATGGAGGTCGCCGTCGTCCGGACCAAGACGATGGTGAACACCATGGCGCAGGAGACTCAGCACGAATGCGAGGCGATCCAGGCGTTGCCGTTCAGCAACACCCAGGAGCTCGTGCAGGCCCGCGTCAAGATGGGGCTGTCGCAGAACATCGCGCAGGTCACGGCCAGCTCGACGGAACTGGCCAACTCGTTCGGGGTGCCGCCGAGCATCCCCACCCCCGGCGCCCCACCGACCGTGCCCGGTCAGCAGCTCGCGCAGGATGCCGCCAAACAGGCGGGCCAGGCGGGCGGGCAGGGCTCGGACCAGGGCATGCAGATGATGGGCCAGATGATGTCGATGGCTGGGCAACTGCCGCAACAGCTGGGGCAGATGGTCAGCCAGGTGCCGCAGCAGATGATGCAGCCGCTGCAGCAGCTGTCCCAACCACTGCAGCAGATGACGTCGATGTTCGGCAAGGGCGGGAAGTCCGACTCGCTCGGTGCGGCCGGCCTGCCGTTCTCCTCGTTCTCCAACCATCCACTCGCCGGCGGGTCCGGAGCCGGCGGCGGCAGCGGCATGATGCGCGCCGCGTCGTTGCCGGGCTCAGGAGGACTCTCCGCGCAGACGCCGCTGATGGCGGGTCTGGTCGGCACCAACGCGGTGTCGGTGGCACCGGCCCCCGAGGTGGCGATCGCGGGCGCCGCCGTGGGTGGCGCCGCGCCGGTCCCGGCGGGCGGGATGGGAATGGGCGGCGGTATGGGCGCGCCGATGGGCATGATGGGCAACCGCGGTTCGGGCGGCAGTGGAGGCACGACCGCCGGACTGGCCGCACCGGAGGCGCTGGATTACGACCTCGACGAGGACGTCGACGATGAGTGGTGACACGGTCGCGGGAGGGGAGGGTCGCTGATGGATCCGCTGAAGAAGCCCGAGGGCATCTCATGGGACGCCGCGACGGTGGAGCTGCCGGAGATGCCGATGGTGCCGCCGGGGCAGGACGCGATGAGCGCGACGATCTCCGCGGTGCTGCCCACGCTGGCGGCGCCGTTGATGGCGAATGTGGCTGCGCTGCAGGCGAAAGAGGGCATGTTCTCGGGCAAGTTGACCGCCGCGCAGTCGGCGTACCAGAACGCCGACGACTCGGGCGGGCAGGCGGTCGGCCAGCTCACCAGCATGCTGGGCCAACTCGGGCAGATGGGCGGTCAGGCGGCGAGCCAGGCCGGGCAGGCCGGCGGTGGTGGTCAGGGCGGGGGCATGTTCGGCCAGATGATGCAGCAGGCAATGGGGATGGCTCAGCAGTTCGGTGGTCAGGGCGGCGGGGCGCAGACCGCAGGTGGTGCGGGGCAGCAGGCACCGGGCGGTCAGGCGCCCGCGGCCAGTCAGGCACCTGCGGCGCCTCCTCAGGTGCCGCAAGCCCGCGAGGGTGAACCCGAACGCGACGAAGAGCAGGAACGCGAAGACGAGCGGAAGACCCCGCTGCAGCACGCCGAAGGCGCCGGACCCGACCAGGATCGGCCGCACACCGGCGCGGTGCCGGTGCCGCCGCATACCCCTGCGACCGACGCCGAGATCGAGGACCTCGCGCGGCGCATGCTGTAGCGGGAAGGCTGCCGGATACCGCCACTGCGGCCGGGGCGGCAGCAAATATTCCGAAGTTGTGTCGGACGATGTCATTACGTTGCGAGAACCGAACAACCATGTGCGTTCTCCTCTCGGCGTCCGCAGCTTCTTCGATTTACCGCACATTTCACTTCACCGCCCCATGTCGGCGATAGTGTGGAATCTGCCCTCTAGCAGGCTGTTCGCGGCGGGGCTGTGGCCGCTGGCTGGAGCGAACCGGTTTCGATCGCAAAATTTGCGACAACTTGCTTACTCGTTCGGTGACCGTAATCCTGGCAAACCCATAACATGAGCACTCATGGGAGTGGCCTCGGACAGGGCGCCGCGATCGGCGGGCGGTTCCCCGCATGTGACGGGTGCCCGACGAGACCACACGCAGATTGCGGAAGAAGGAGTCGAGAAATGGCTCACTACGCAGATCCGGCCGAAGGCGGGCCATACGGACTCGTCGCCGGGGATCGCGCGGAGGCCGGCTGGGGAGTGCTGCGAGAGGGACACGAATCGTGGCGGGCCTGGGGCAACGGTCGTCCGCACGCCGGCTATCCGGTCGTCCACGAAGGCGGGAATCTCAGCAGCGCACTCGCGGAGGAAGCGATCAGCTCGGCCGTCAAACATCAGACCTGCGCGGGGTCGAGTCCTCGTGCTCGATTCCTCATCATCGACGACTGCACGCTGCACCGTGAGAGTCTCGCGGCGGTATTCGCGGAGTCCGGTCCGGCCGTCGCGTGGGATCTGTCGTCGCTGTGCGCGACTCTGGGCTCGACCGTTCCAGAGATAGTCCTGGTGAACATGGGCACCCGAAACAGCGTTAGTCTTGTGCGGGTGGTCAGGCAGATGTGCCCGGCCGCGAAGGTGGTCGCCGTGGGACTGGCCGAGGATGACGAGGCCGAGATCCTGGCGTGTGCGGGAGCCGGAGTCTGCGGCTATCACCTGAGGACCGAATCGCTCGACGACCTACGTAGGCTCATCGCCAGAGTGGCAGTCGACGAATACTCGTGCTCACCGAAGGTTTCGGCGATTCTGCTCAAGCGCTTCTCGGTCATCGCCTCCCAACGGGCACCGGAGCCTCGCCAGTTAGTGCTCACGGCAAGAGAATTCGAGATTCTCAAGCTGCTCGAACTCGGCCTGTCGAATCGTGAGATCGCCGATGACTTGTGCATCGCCGTGCATACGGTGAAAAACCATGTGCACGCGGTGCTCGGGAAGCTGGGCGTCAGGACCCGTGCGCAGGCAGCTGCGTACGGGCGGTCGGTGCGGGCGGTCGCGGCGGCGCAGGCACATTGAAGGTTGCTCTCCTCGGCGGAAGGATTGCTGAGGGAGCACCGATGTGTTCGCCGGGATTCGTCCCGGTTCTCTTGTTTCCGGCTGCCGGGCTCGGCTCGCTTGTAGCCAAGCGGTCCGGAGCGAACTAGTCCCGAGGGATCGGGAGGCTTGGATCTTCGGGATCCCCCGAACTAGACCCGTATGGGTACCACCGTACCGACCGGTTATGTAAAACGTTCCGATGCGCCGGATTTGAAGTGCGCAGTACATCGCTCGGACCGTTCCCCGCGCATCGGTCGACTCTGGTGTCGCCGCGTGGTGACGGCGATCGCGGGAACTAGTCCATGGGCCCAGGGAAAGATCGATCCGACGGCCCATGTACGACAGTGGCGAATGTCACCATAGTGAAAACATGCTCGTTTGGTTAACTCGGCGCACGTTCAGCGGGTCGCTCGAAGACTTGCCCCGGCACCGCCGGGTGGAGAATCCACCGGCCGGATCTGTCGGTGCCGAGCTACCTGACCAGGTCGCGGCCGGCACACCGTTGCGGTACTCGAAATGGGCCGTGGGCTGATGTGTGGAGTAATCGCATGCCGGACCAGCACGCCGGCGCTCCAGTATCTCCGAGTAGCGCTGCGCCATCTGGAGTATCGCGGGTACGACTCCGTCGGTGTGGCGCTGCGCACCTCGACCGGCGAGGTCACCCGGTTGCGGACGACAGGTGGGATTCAAGCGCTCGACCGCATGATCGACGCGTGGACCGGGCCGCAATTCGACGGCGTCGGCCTCGGGCACACCCGTTGGGCCACACACGGTTTAGCCAATGAAGCGAACGCGCATCCGCACACCGACTGCACCGCGCAGATCAGTCTGGTGCACAACGGGATCATCGAGAACGCCGCAGCACTCACAGACGAGCTATCGGCGACAGGTCACCGATTCACCTCGTCCGTCGACAGCGAGGTGCTCTGCCATCTCATCGAGGAACAACGCAACCGGTGCGGTGACTTCTTCGACGCGGTGCAAGGCGCCCTGTCGAAGGTGGAAGGATCATGGGCCCTGGCCGCGCTGGAAGGGGGGAGCGGCCGAATCATAGTGGCGGCGAGGCGCTCCCCACTCCTGGTCGCCCATACACCCCAGGGTGACTTCGCTGCCAGCGACATCGCGGCGATCGCAGACTGGACCGACGAGTATCGGATCCTCGACGACGGAGACGTCGTCGAGCTCGGTGACGGTGGTCGGTGGGCCCGCGGCGGACGCGAGTTCGCGCCGGTGGCGACCAGCAGGTGCGTCTGGTTCGGGCGAGGAACCGACCTCGACGGATACAGCGACCACATGGCCAAGGAGATCGACGAACAGCCCGCTGCCGCGAGCAGGGTGATCGATGCGCTCGCTGGTTCGGTTGCATCCGGAGCGCTGTGGTCAGACACCGGGCTTGCATCTTTCGACCGGCTACGCGTGATCGGTTGTGGCAGTTCGCTGAACGCCGGCCAGGTGATCGGCAATCTGGCTCGCCGGCTCGGCGGCATCCCGGTCATGTTCACCACGGCGAGCGAGGCGGGCGAGGAAGTACCGGATACCCATGAGCTGTGCCTGGCGGTCAGTCAATCCGGTGAGACCGCGGACGTCCTGCACGCGGTGGCAACCAAAGCGGTGGTCGGTGCTCCGCTTCTCGCCCTGACCAACAACCTCCACTCGTCGTTGGCGCGTCGGGCGGATGCGGTTCTCAGCTGTGATGCCGGCCCCGAGATTGGTGTCGCGGCAACCAAGACTTTCCTCTGCCAAATCATCGCCGGTACCGCATTCATCGTGTCGGCGCTGACTGCGACCGGGCGTATCGACGCGCGGACCGCCGTACGAGTCGTCGACGACCTCCGCCGGTTGCCCGAACGGATCGCCGCGGCGATCCGAGTCGCAAAGTGCGACATCCCACCGCTTGTCGATCAACTCAAGGACTGTGGCGGATTCATCTTCATCGCGAGAGGGTCCGGCCTCCCGTACGCGGCCGAGGGCGCGTTGAAGCTCAAGGAACTTACGTACCGATGGGCTGAGCACTACCCCGCCGGAGAGCTCAAACACGGGCCGCTGGCATTGGTCACCAGGGGAACGCCCGTCGTGGTCATCGACAACGGCAGTACCAAGCTGGCCAGCAACGTCGCCGAAGTCGAGGCCCGTGGCGGGCGCGTCGTCACTCTCGGGACCGCGGGCAGCACAGTCGATGTCGTGAGCGATCCGTCGGCTCCCTGGGGGCCCATCGAAGCGACGGTCCCGTTGCAAATCCTGGCACGCACAATGGCTCTCGCCTTGGACCTTGATGTCGACAAGCCGCGCAATCTCGCCAAATCGGTCACGGTGGAGTGAACCGATGTGCCATCCGGGGGGCGAAAGATGATGCGGTCGTTGGTCACCGGCGCTGCCGGCTTCATCGGTTCGACGCTGGTCGACCGTCTACTGGCCGACGGACACCAGGTGATCGGGGTCGACAACGGCAGTTCCGGTGTGATCGACAATCTCGACGACGCCCAACGCGTCAACGAGGCCTGCCGACGACGGTTCACCCTCATCGAGGTCGACCTGCAAGCACCCGAACTGATCGGCATCGTCGCGGGCGCCAACCCCGACATCGTCTTTCATCTCGCCGGGCAGGCGCAGTTCGATACCTCACTCCTCGATCCGGTATTCGACGCCCGCAGCAACGTATTGGGCACCATCAACCTCTGCGAAGCCATGCGGCTCAGTGGCGTACGCAGGATCGTCTATGCCGCCTCCGGGGACACACGGTACGGGAGCTCTGACCTACCGCTGGTCGACGAGAACGCGCCGACGGACCCGCGATCACCGCACGCGGCGGGGAAGGTCGCCGTGGAGGGGTACCTGCGTGCGTACGCAGCAAGGTATGGCCTGGCCCCCACGAGCCTGGCACTGGGCACCGTCTACGGCCCCCGTCAGATGCCGCGAAGTGGTGGTGTGGTGGCAGCCCTCTTCGACGCCGCGATGACCGGAAACAGCTGCACCGTGTGTCCGGACGCAGCCGAGGCGTATGACCTCGTCTACGTCGACGACGTGGTCGACGCCTTCCTCCTGGCCGGGCGTGCGCCCGTCACCGTGACTGGGACGTACAACATCGGATCCGGGCAACTGACAACCGCGACCGAGGTGCGCAAACTGATCTGCGCGGCGCTCGGCGGTTCCTCCTCGCACGTGTACGGCACTGCGGGTCGGATACGGGGCGTGGCGATGAACCGGACCAAGGCCGAGATCGAACTCGGGTGGACACCGGACGTCGATCTCGCCGAGGGCATCCGGCGAACCGCTCAGTGGCCGCGCGCCCTCGACCGCAGCGCTGCGCCTGTATCGGTGGTGGCGTGATGCCCGAATGCGCGCTGTGCGGCTGTGGCCAAACGCTTTTCGAGATGAAGTTGAAGGAAGATTGGAGATCGTCATGACGGATCTGTCAACCACCAACGGACATGGGGGTGGTTCCTCATTGACGCAGTTCGTGGGCACGGGCGTCGCGGTCCGCGCCGCCGACCCTGCACCGCTCGCCCGCAATCAGCGGAGAAAGCGGTCCGGAACACCGCTCGCCATCCGCGGTGGCACCGTCAGTCTGGTCATTCCGGTGCGCAACGAGGCCAGGAACATCGCCTGGGTGCTCGAGCAGATCGCCGATGACATCGACGAAATCATCCTCGTCGACGGGAACTCCACCGATGCAACGTTGATCACCGCCCGCAGTTACCGACCCGACGTCAAGGTCGTCGCGCAAGAGGGCATGGGTAAAGGGAGCGCGCTGCGGACCGGCTTCGCGGCCGCGACGGGCGACATCATCGTGATGATGGACGCCGACGGCAGCATGGCTCCCCAGGAGATCCGCCACTACGTCCACTTCCTCACCAACGGTTACGACTTCGTCAAGGGCTCGCGGTTCGTCGGAGGTGGGGGGTCGCTGGACATCACTGCGTTCCGGCGGTTGGGCAACCGCATGCTGCTCGCGGTGTTCAACTCCCTCTACGACTCCGACCTCACCGACCTGTGTTACGGGTTCTGCGCGTTCCACCGCCGGTATCTGGATCTCCTGGCGCTCTCCGCCACCGGGTTCGAGATCGAGGCGGAGATGGTCGTGCGGGCGACTCGCGCCGGGTTGCGGATTGCCGAGGTCCCGAGTCTGGAGATGCCGAGGAGATCGGGTAAGTCAAACCTGCATGCCATCCGGGACGGCTTCAGGGTGCTGCGCACCGTCTTAGACGGTCACGGGTCCGGGCCTTGCGAATTCCTCGCGCACGCCATGTCCAACGAGACCCACCTACCAGCCACTCGCTGACGCGCGTTGGGAGCTCCGGCGCTTCGGGTCACCGCCGCCGTTCCCAGTCTCACGCCGACGAGCGGTCGCTTTCGATCGATTGAAGGGAATTCGAAGTGACGACTTTCGACTTCATCGAGCGCTCGCACCCCGTTCTCCCCACGGTTCGGCCGGCGGCAAAACACGCTGCGACGGAACACTCTTCGTATCGAGCGCTCGGTGCTGCCATCGTCGCGGCCGGCTTCGCGTTCAGTGCGGCGCTGTATCCACTGCCGGGTCCCTCGCTGATCGCCGAAGCGCCTCAGCCCGGACCCGGATCGCCGACCCGCGTAGTCCTCCCGTGGCCGTCGTTGTCCATCCGCTTCCTCACCGAACTGGCACCGGACAAGGACATCCGGCCGCTGCCGGGCAGCCCCGAAACGCGAGCCCAGGTGCAGTTGTTCGACGTGTTGAGTCACGGACCGTTCGTTGTGCCGGGAGGTGGTTCGGCCGGTACGCCTGTGCAGGAGATGCCGACTCTCTGGAATCTCATCGCGCTCCTGGAGCCTCAGTTCGCGGCCTATTCGGGCGGCGGTGGCGGCGGGTGGTCGGCGGTCATGCCCGGCGGGTCGCCGATCATGGCCGAGTTGGTCGCCTTCCTTCAAAGGACACTGCTCCAGCTGTTCGGGGCCGCAGCTGCGAACGGACAGTCGTTGCTGCTGAACGTGATTCAGCTCGTCCAGGTTTCGCTGCCGGGCTTGCTCCCGGAAGGGGTTCCTACTCCGCTGAACGCAACCCCGTCCGTGGCGGTTCTGCTCGATCCGGCCACGGCCCCCCTGAGCGCACGAATACCAGCGGGTTTCCCCGTCATGACGACTCAGACACCTCCCGTCGCGCCCGTCCCTGAGCCACCCCGGCAGGTGGCGCCGGCTCCGGCAGCGGTCTCGACACCGCCTACGGTGACACCCTCGGCGCAACCCACAAGCGATGTTCCGGTACCCACCGCGGCGACCTTCTCCACCACGCCGACCGCGTCCGCTGTGGTGCAGCCTTCCGTGACGCCGCCCGCGTCGCCGACCGCAACGGTCGACGTCGGTCCCAGTCCCACGGTGGGGTTCGACGGCGAGGCGCCTGGTGGCGTGTCGACCAAGACTTCCGAAGAACCATCGGTCACGAGCTCCGAGGAACAGTCGACCGTGGGTTCGAAGTCGGAGCCGAGCGAAGATTCCGAGGACGCATCGAGTAAGGACTCCGGATCGGAACCCACCGACCACTCCGGCAACGATTCGGCCGGCAGCTCCGGGAACGGGTCAGGCGGCGAGTCCGGGGGCGGCCAGGGCGGCGATTCTACGGGGGATTCCGGTGACTGACTGCAGGAGTGGGCGTGGCCCGCGGAAGGCCACGGGTGGATGGTGAGCACCGAGGTGAGCCCGTCCACGCACCGAGTCGATGACCTCGCTCGTCGCTCGGAGGGGGGCGCTTCCCGTGCACCGGTGAAAGATCCGCGTGCGGGCATCTCTGATGCTCTCCTGGTCGTTTCGACCGGGATCTTCGTCGTGACCCTGGCGTACGTGTGCTCGAGGGCTGGTCTGAGCATGGCCGCTCCGTTGTATTGGAGCGGGCAGCTCGGACTCTTCGCCTTCGTGTCCTACCGCGTGCTGCGTCCGGGTACGCCTGCTCGGGAGCGCGAGTTCCTCGTACTGGCGTATGCCGGGGCACAGTCGATGATCCGGTGGGCGTACAGCCCGCAGATGTTCACCTTCGTCGACGAGTTGCAGCACTGGCGGTCGCTGGCCAACCTGCTCGCGACCCACCACCCGAACGAGGCGAACTACAGCCTGCCCGCCAGTCCCAGATACCCGGGAACGGAGAATGTCACCGCCGAACTCGTGCAGGTGTCCTCGATGGGCAGCTTCGCGGCGGGTGTGCTCATCGCCGGCATCGCCCATGTGTTGCTCGCGGGATGCCTTCTGCTCCTGTATCGGGAATTGACCCGGTCGTCCTGGACCGCGTGCATCGGGGTCCTGATCTACCTGTTGGATCCGAGTGCACAGTACTTCACCACGTCCTTCTCCTACGGAACTGTCGCACTGCCGTTCGTGGTCCTGTGCATCTTCTTCGCGATCCGTTTCGCATCCGATGTCCGCGCGCGTTACCTGTATTTCCTCGGTGTTCTGATCTGCGCCAGGGTCGTCGCGATGACGCATCATCTGTCGGCATTCGCCACGGTGGTGCTACTGGGCGGCCTTTCGCTGGCCGTCCTCGTCTTTCGCGGCAGCCGGCACATGGCGCCTCGGCTCCTGACCTGTGCGGTGTCGTCGGCGCTGATCGTGGCGATGTGGGTCTACTACGTCGCGCCGATGACCGGCGATTACTTCAGTGACGCTGTCGAACAACTCATGAACGGGCTGGGCACGTTCGGGCAGGTCGAGGGAAAGGTCGCGCTGTCGAATCCGCTTACCCCACTGGTGGATCGCGTCTTTCCACCGCTGGCCGTCGCTCTCATGCTCGGCCTTCTCCTGACGTCTGTGTGGATCGCGCGGTCGCTGTCGGCGCTGGAGCGCACGTTCGCCTGGTTGGCGCTCGGATCCTACGGACTCGTCCTGGCAGTCCGACTGTTCGTGGGCAACGGGGCGGAGCTGTCGACACGACTGCTCACGTTCGTATCGCTGATCACGGCATTGGCAGCGGCCATCGTCCTCCAACGGATCGTGGCGTGCGCTCGGACTGGTGTCTGTACTGCGACGGCGATGGCGGTCCTGCTGCTCATGGGAGCCATCACCACCGGTATGCCGGAATGGTGGGAGCGACTTCCGGGAACCTTCCGGGTAGCCGGCCACGCCAGCGGAATCGACGCCGTCGGTGTGAGCAGGGCCGAATGGGCGGCCGCCAATCTGCAGCCGGGCACGCGCTACTTCGGTGACTTCACGTCGGTCACCCTGCTCTCGACGCTGGCGCGGCTGGACCCCATCCTCGACCCAGGCACCCTGTACTACAGCGATCGTCTGACGCCGGAGGACTCGGCACTCATCGACAACCAGCAAGCCGTGTACCTGGACGTCGACCTTCGGATGTCACAGCAGCCGCCTATCACCGGTCGGTATTTCCCGGTCGACCTCTACGACGGTTA
Source organism: Mycobacterium sp. GA-2829 (assembly GCF_001499965.1). Lineage (GTDB taxonomy): Bacteria > Actinomycetota > Actinomycetes > Mycobacteriales > Mycobacteriaceae > Mycobacterium. The sequence continues at coordinate 104,856 of NZ_LQIT01000012.1, read as the reverse complement.
CCGCGACAAGCCCATGGATCGGGAGTTCCTGGACAAGTTCGACGTCCTTCCCGGCGCATCCCGGATCTACGACTCCGGCTACGACCGCCTCTACGATCTCCGGACTCTGCGGAGGACGCACTATGGTTGACGTCGGCAAAGCCGATTGCGTCGCTCTTGCCGCAATCGTGTGTTACGTGGCGGCGGTCGTGCCCTCGGTTCCTCGGCTGCTGTCGATAGCGGCGGGCACGCTTCTCTGCTTCGGTCTCGCGGGTGTCGCCGTGGCCGCCGCCCTCCTCCCGGGAGGGTCAGGTTTGGTGGCGCGCTTCGTCGCCGTGGCCGCAGGCGTGCTCGCCGTGGGCGTGGTCGGTGGAGAGGTGCTCAACCACTACGAATCAGGCGTCACCAGGCCGAATTGGTTGCAGCTCGGTCTTGTGACAGTGCTCGTCGCGTACACGGCTGCGTGGGCGCGCGGCGGGGACCGACCCTGGCATCCGAAACGTGCCACATCAAGGCGCCCGTCCGCGAATACCGTTGCCAAAGCGATGATCTCGGCACTCATGCTGATCACGGCGATCGCACTGTCGATGGCCAGCCGGGCGGGAGAGGAAGCCTTCACCGAAGTATGGCTCCTGCCGGACGGGCCGGAACACGACCCCCTGGGTGCATCCAGTGCGGTACTGGGGATGAAGAGCCACGAGTCGACGACGCAGGCCTTCACGGTCGTCGTGGAAACCGGCAGACAGATGGAGCGGAAACGGATCACCCTCGCACCCGGGCAGATCTGGACACATGCGGTATCCGTCCACGGCGACAAGGCGCTGGCCACCGTGTACCGAGACGGCGACGCAGATGACCCGTACAGGACGGTGTGGTTTGTCACACGATAGTGCGCTCACGCGCTGCCAGCCGCCCGAGACGTCGCATCGCCGACGGATCGCGCTGAGGCACAACGACACCCAAGCTCCGACGGGTGGATCTCTGGTCATCAGGATCGCGCTCTCGCTGATGAGTACGACCGTCGTCACCGCCGGCCTCGGTTTCGTCTTCTGGGCCGTGGCCGCGCGTGTCACCACCACCGAGGTGGTCGGCCGCGCATCCGCCGTCATCGCCGCGATGCAACTCATCGGCGCCTTCGGCACTCTGGGAATGCACACACTGCTCATCGCAGAGCTCCCGCGTCGCAACGGCCCGAGTGTCCGGCGCCTCGTCGTCACCGGGATGACGATCGCAGGCGTCGTCGCATTCTCGGTCGCCGCGGCATACGCATTGGTCAGTCAGCTGACGGGGAGAACGAGCGAATGGATCTACACCACTCCGCTCGGGGTGGTGCTGTTCGGCGCGGGCACAGCGCTGACCACGGTAACGATCGTCTTGGACGGCGCGCTGATCGGGGTCCGGCAAGGCAGCCGCCAAGTGTCGCGAAATCTGATCTTCTCCGTCGTGAAGTTGGTCGCCCTGCCCATCGCGGCATTCGCCATCGGGTTGTCACCGCACGCGATCTTCTCGGTCTGGCTGCTCGGTAACTTCGTCTCTCTCCTGATCGTGGCATTGCGGACCGAGACCCGGCGCGAGTGGTTGACGACCCTGCCGTCCCCACGTGGGTTCTATCCGATCTGGCGGACGGCTGCGGGTCATCATTGGGTGAACGTGGCCACCGAGACACCGCGGTTCGCCCTGCCCATACTGGTCGCCGCCCAGCTGGGCAACGAAGCCAACGCGGGGTTCTACGCGGCGCTCCTGCTGATCAGTTTCGTATGGGTGGTGCCCCACCATCTGGCTACCGGCATGTTCGCCATCCAAAGTGACGATCCTGACCATTTCCGGCGTGGTCTCAGTACCGCTGTTCGGTTGTCGGCCGGGGTGTCGCTACTCGCGGCCGTCGGAACACCGGTGTTGGCGCGGCCACTGTTGGCAATCTTCGGACCCGAGTATGTGCGCGCCTCGTACTGCCTCATGGCACTGGGGATATGCACGATCGGCAGCGCGATGAAGTCGATCTACATCGCGGTCGGCAGAGCCCAGGGGATGTTGGGAAAGGCCGCGATGGCAGCACTTTTCGGTGCCGGCATCGAGCTCGGAGCAGCCGAGATCGGACTGACGCTCTGGGGCGTCACCGGAGTCGGGATAGGCGTCGGCATCGCGTTGATGCTCGAAGCGGCCGTGTTCTGGCCGAGCATCCGCAGAGTGCAGAACCAACTGCCCGATGACGAACGGACGCACCGCAACTCCCGGGTCGCCGACGCGGAGGAGTCGTGCGCCCGCCAAGCACCACTTCAGCCCGAATTCGAGGGACAGCAATGACCATATTCACCGATCTATCGGAAACAGCCCGCCCCGCGGCGGAGGACCAGCGTTCGGCTCACGGCGGTGAACCGCCGACGGCACCGTCGGTCTCGGTCATCATCGCCGCCTATACGGAGGATCGTTGGGGCGACACGGTGGAGGCAGTGACATCGGTGCTGCGCCAGTCCCAGCCCGCCCAGGAAGTGCTGTTGGTGATCGACCACAATCCGCACCTGGCCGAACGCGCCCGGGCTGAACTCAGCGGTGTCACGGTGCTCGAGAACACGGGTCTCAAAGGGGCCTCCGGAGCGCGCAACACCGGGGTGGTCAACAGCCACGGCGAAATCGTCGTCTTCCTCGATGACGACGCGGTGGCGACACCGGACTGGTTGAGCCGGCTGTGTCGGCCGTTCCGCGCTGCCGAGGTGGTCGGTGTCGGCGGAGGCCTCACGCCGGCGTGGCCGAAGGAGCGGCCCCCGTGGTTTCCGCAGGAGTTCGACTGGGTCGTCGGCGGTTCGTACACCGGGATGCCGGAAGAGGGGGCGCCGGTGAGGAACGTCTGGTCGGGCAACATGGCGATCCGTCGCACGGCATTCGATTCCGTGCACGGCTTCCGCCCCGGCTTCGGCAAATCCGGCAGCGTGTCCCGGCCCGAAGACACGGACCTGTGCCTTCGGGTGCAACGCGCACTCCCGTCGGGCTGTTGGATGTACGAGCCCTCGGCGCTGGTGGCCCACAAGGTGCCGGTGGACAGGAGTACGCCGGCGTTCTTCCTCAAGCGGTGCTGGAACGAGGGGAGAGGCAAGGCCGCCTTGGCCCGCTTGGTCGGTATCAACACCAGCACCGTCTCCGAGCGGCGCTACGCGACGCGGATACTCCCGCGCGCGTTCGTCAGGGAGCTCGTCCTCGGACTCGTGCGCAGCGACGTCGCGAGACTCCAACGTGGTAGTGCGATCGCACTGGGCCTGCTGTTCGCCGCCGCTGGGATGCTGACGGAGATGCTCGCAGGCACCGGCAGGGCCGCGCGGTCGTCGACACCTCCTGCGGACACACCGGTGCCCGTCGCGGACCGATTCCGGCCGGTACGAGTTCATCGGTGGGATGTGTTGGAGCCCTTCCCTGTCGACGACTTCGACGGGCAACGAGACGGCGCGGTGCACCTGCTCGTGCTGCTGGGCACCGAACCGCTCGGATTCACGGACTTCGAATTCGACGATTCTGCTTCACTTGCGGGCATCGCCGCCGCCGCGGTGACCGAGGATTTCCTGAGTCGGATCAACGCCCGACTCGCGGCGGGTGAGCTACCGCTGGTCAGTGACATCCCCGAGGGCGGTGTGCCGATCGATGCCCGCGTGCTCCCGTTCGTCGCGGAACGCGAACGGCTACTGCAGGATCCGCCTCAGGTGTCGGTTGTGGTGTGTACGCACGATCGGCCGGAGCGCCTGGCGGACTGTGTGCGTCACCTGGCGCGGCAGGAGTACCCCAGCTACGAGATCATCGTGGTGGACAACACCCCGTTCGATCCCAGCGCGGTCCCGGCGGCGCTGGAGTCGCTCGACGCACGGGTGCCCGTTCGATATGTGCTGGAGAGCCGACCGGGTGTGTCGCGCGCCCGCAACGCAGGGTGGCGGACGGCGCATGCCGACCTGATCGCCTTCGTCGACGACGACGCGATCCCCGACCGTCACTGGTTGGCCGAGATCGTGCGGGGATTCTCCGCCCGGCCTGCGGTGGGATGTGTGACGGGGGCGGTGCTTCCGGCCGAGCTGAGGACTCAGTGCCAGCTGTGGTTCGAAGAGTTCGGCGGGATGAACAAGGGGCGCGGGTTCGATCGGGAGATCTTCGCGCCGGGACACCCGCAGAGTCCTCTATACCCGCTCCCGCCGTTCGGCGCGGGCGCCAACATGGCCTTCCGCCGAGAAGCCCTGATGGATATCAACGGGTTCGATGTCGCACTGGGGCCGGGCACGCGGGCCATGGGAGCTGAGGACCAATTCGCCTTCACGCGAGCGCTTCTCGCCGGACACACCATGGTCTACCAGCCGACGGCCCTGGCGTGGCACTACCACCGCGACACGATGGCCGGTCTCGAGAAGCAGCTGTACGGGTACGGTACGGGGCTCACGGCCTTCTACGCCGCATTGCTACTCTACGAGCCGTTGCTTCTCCTTCCCCTGATGCGACTGGTCCCCACCGCGATACGAGATCTGACCGGGAAGGACTCGGTTCGGACGGCCACCATGCGCGACTTTCCCGATCACCTTCTGCGCACCGAGATGATGGGCATGAGTAAGGGATTCTTCTCCTACATCCGTGGTGTGGTGGAGCAACGCCGCGAGACCCGCGGTGAGGGGTCGGCAAAGTGAACCGCGTGACCGCCCGCAACGTACTGAAGAGATCGTCGCTGCTGTCGGTCGTCGTCGTGACGGCGCTGCTGGCATGCGGTGGTGTCGGGAATGGCGAACCGGCTGGCGACGTGCAGACCACCAGCCCGGTTTTCGACGGTTTCGACGGTGCCGCCGGCTCTCGGCCGAACAGCCACTATTGGAACTACGAGTCCGGCCACCCGGGCGCCGCCAACAACGAGATGCAGACCTACACCGACTCATCGGAGAACATCCGGCTCGACGGAGCAGGCAACCTGGTGATCCAGGCGCAGAGAACCGCGAACGGATATACCTCCGGCCGTCTCAACACTCGGGGCAAGGTCGACATGCCGTACGGCACCACAGCCGCTCGGATCAAGTTCCCGTCCGGGAAGGGCATCTGGCCGGCCTTCTGGTTGCTGGGGTCCAACTTCGGCACGGTCGGCTGGCCCGAGTGCGGTGAAGTCGACATCATGGAATTGGTCAACACGGGTACCACGTACCACGTGTCGCTGCAGGGGCCACCGCCGAACTCGGATTTCTCCCATCGGGACGCGGTGACCGCGAAGGGCCAGATCGCAGATCTGACCACCGATTTCCACGAGTACTGGGTGGACCGGCGGCCGAACCGTATCACCATCGGCGTGGACGAAACCACGCTTGCCGTCTTCACCCCGGCGTCGCTGCCCTCGTACGCCGAGTGGGTGTTCGAGCAGCCCATGTTCGCGGTGCTGAATGTGGCAGTCGGCGGGGACTGGCCGGGTGCCCCCGACGACTCGACACCGTTTCCGGCGACCATGCTGGTCGATTGGTTCCGGTACACGCCCTGATGTTCGATGAGCGCAACTCGGGGGGAGCTGCGATACCGCGTGAGCGGTTAACTGGAAGCGTGCTGTGCCAGCTGGGCAGCGTGTTCATTGAGTGGCCCATCAGTCGACGGAGGGTTGGATCTTCATATTTGCGAGAGTGCGCGGCCCCGCGGCGAGGTCGGCGCAGGTGCCCGTTCCCGCCTGACCGGCGATATAGCCCTGTTAACGTGCAGTTATACCTTCGCAAGGGCGCTTGCGGCGTCCACCGTGCCAGGGCTCGTACGTGAATAGTCAAGTTTGTAAAAATGGTTGCTCAGATTTGATTGTCGATAGGTGGGGCGAATGATAGCTTCGGAAAATCAACGCCGGGCCGAGCCTGAAAGCGTATTTGCGGCAAGCGTCCTATGTTTGCTGAATGCAGGATGCGAGAGGGGATGATTTGATGAATCCCGCACCGATACGGGTGCCTTCCGCCTCGGAGCTGGACGGCGTGTCGCGGATACCGAGACGGGGCGCAGATGTCGACCGATTCTGAGTACGAGACGGGCGCGGCTTCGGCCCGGGCAGTGTCGGTGCCGATTTTGATGTATCACTCCGTCAACGAGGTACCTCGCTCTGCGACACGGGCCCTATCCGTTCACCCAGCGGCCTTCGCGCAGCAGCTCGCATACCTGCGTCGTGAAGGGTTCACCGGTATCACCTTCGGTGACCTCTGCGAACGACGCCGGGAAGGTGTCCCGCTTCCGTCGCGGCCGATCGTCCTGACCTTCGATGATGGTTACGCCGACTTCGTGGAAGAAGCACTTCCGGTCTTGTGCGCGTGGGGATTTCCGGCAACTGTCTTCGTCACCACGGGATGGCTGCGTGGCGCGGGCCGCGACCCTCTCACCGCCCCACCGGACCGCATGCTGTGCTGGACACAGGTCGCGGAGGCGGCTGCGGCCGGAATCGAGATCGGGGCGCACAGCGACAATCACCCGGAGCTCGACCAGATCTCGGAGCGGCGATTGCGGGCCGAGCTCGGTGAACCGAGACGCATCTTGGAAGACCGTATGGGGCAGACGATCCGAAGTCTCGCCTACCCGTACGGTTACTCGAACAGGCACGTCCGAGAAGTCTGCCGCGAAGTCGGGTATCTACAAGCCGCCGCCGTCGCGAACCGGGTGTCCAGCGATCACGTCGACGCGTTTCGCGTCCCCCGCCTCACTGTGCGTCGCTCGACGTCGATGAGCGCGTTCGCCCGCACGGTGCGGTTGAAGAGGGTGGCGGTCCAGTACGCGCCGGCCCGCACGCTCACCGCCGGGTGGGCGGTCGCGCGGCGAACCCGGTCCGCCGTTCGGCAAATGCGCCCAACGACGTCTGGGTCAGAGGGGGAATGACCGTGTCCCACAACGTCGTCCCTGTGCAGCGGAACGGAGCCGAGCTCATCGAGGCAACCGAAGCCTCGACGGAGCGGGCCGCAGCCGCGGACTGTGTACTCGGATTCGGCTGCGCGACCTTGTATGGTCTCCCGTCGCGTCGGGACCGGCGAGCAGTAGTCGAGACAGCGTACGACCTGGGCATCAGGCATTTCGATGTCGCACCCATGTACGGACTCGGCATCGCCGAATCGGAATTGGGGGATTTCGCCGTCGCACATCCCGACGTCCGCATTGCCACGAAGTTCGGTATCGAGCCGACACGACTGGGGTATCTCGCGGGCCACGTCCAGCCACCTGTTCGGCGAGTACTGCAGAGGTCGACGTCATTGAGACAACGCGTCAAGCGGGCGGGCGGCGGACCCGGAAGCGGTGCGATCGGACGCCTACTGTATCGGCCCCGCAACTACACCGTCCGGTACGCCCGGCACCGACTCGACACCAGCCTGCGGGCACTTCGAACCGACCGCCTGAGCCATTTCATGCTCCATGAACCCGCCGGGGCGTCGCTGGAAGATCGGAACGAACTCGTCGAATTCCTGGAACGCGAACGTGACGGCGGCAGGATCGGCAGTTGGGGTCTGGCCGGGAACCTTTCGCGAATGGATGCCGCGCTCGCGTTGTTAAGCCGTCGAGCTCCGCTGCTGCAGATGCCTTACGACCTGATATCCGGCCACTGCGGACCGTGTCCTGCAGCGGGCCAAGCCACCGTCGTCTACGGCGTGGTCGCGGGGGCGCTACAGCGCGTCAGGGACGCGCTCACCCAGCATCCACAGCTCGAACGGCAGTGCAACGAGCTGCTCGATGCGGACCTCGCCGACGGGAGCACCCTCGTGAGGCTGCTCATCCGTGACGCGGTGAGGCAGAACATGTCGGGACAGCGCACCGGGGGAACGGTCCTCATCTCATCGACGAAGCCACGGCATCTCGAGCTCCTGTGCTCCGCTGCACGCGCTGCGTTGCCGCATGAGGCAGAAGTCGCGGACCTGATCCGACGCACATGCAGAGACACATCGGATGAGAAATGATCACTTCTGGGCATGATATCGAATCGGGTACGCGCCTACACGCGGATCTCGTCGTCGTGGGCGCCGGTCCCGCGGGCATCACGTCGGCGTTGGAGGCCTCCCGGCGCGGCGTTCACGTCATCTTGATCGAGACGGGAAACGCCAAACACAGTGCGAGATGCCAGAACCTGTCGGTTGCCCGGAGACGTGACCCAGACATGCACGCGCCCGTCGAAATGGCTGTCGGTCGACGACTCGGTGGCACTTCCACGATGTGGGGCGGGCGGTGCGTCCCCTACGATCGCGTGGACTTCGTCGAACGTGAGGTGGCGCCGGGCTCCGTGTGGCCGGTGACGTATGAAGAACTGTCCGGCTACTTCGGCCGGGCGTGTGACTGGATGTTCTGTGGGCGTGCCGCTTTCGATGTGCATCAGCTCGGACATCTGCCGGCGCAGATGGTGCCCGGACTGCACGACGGATCGGTGCGCACATCGGCACTCGAGCGGTGGTCGCTTCCGACGGACTTCGGCAAGGTTTACTACAAGGAACTCCGCGACGCGACTGACCTCATCGTGATCACGGACACGACCTGCGTGCGGATCAACTTGAACGACGAACAGACGCGGGCGTCCCACCTCGACTGCCGGACGCTGTCCGGCGGTTCCTTCACGGTGTCCGCCGATGACATGGTCCTGGCCACGGGTGGGCTGGAAGCCACGCGGTTGTTGATGTGCTCACCAGGCCGAGACAGTAGGAGCATCGGTGACCACTCGGGGCACCTGGGCCATTGGTACATGGCTCACCTGGAGGGGGTGATCGCCGACCTGGTGTTGTCCACACCGGTTGATCGCACGATCTACGACTATGAGCGTGACCTCGACGGCTCGTATGTCCGGCGCCGATTCACCTTCGACGACGAGTACTTGCTCCAGCACAACCTACCCAACATCTCCGGATGGATGACGAATCCGGAACTGTCTGACGCATCGCACGGTAATGCCCGGCTGTCCTTCATCTACCTCGTCCTCATCTCTCCGGTCGGATCCCTCTTCGCCCCACCGGCGCAGCGACTCTCACTGACGGGTACCGAGATTCCGGGAACCCCGTACGGCCGGGCCGTCAGATCGTCTGTGTGGCAACATCTTCTCAACATCGTGCGTGATCCTGTCGACACGCTGCGGATGATCGCGGGCTTCGGCATCCGCCGCGCCTTCGCTCGCGGGAGGAAACCACCCGGATTCTTCGTAGCGAACGCCGCGAACAGATTCCCGCTCCAGTATCACGCCGAGCATCTACCGCGCTACGAGAGCCGCGTGAGACTCAGCGACGAGGTCGACGATCTCGACATGGCCCGGCTCGAGATCGACATCCGATTCGACGACTCCGACATCGAGGGAGTGCTCGAAGCGCACCGACACTGGGATCGGTATCTGCGCGCGGCCGGCGTGGGGAGGCTCGAGTACCGCTCGGGCGATCTGGCCGCGGCTGTGCGCGGACGCACGGGTGGTGGCTTCCACCAGGTCGGAACCACGAGGATGTCGAAGGACCCGGCGGACGGTGTGGTCGACGAGAATCTGGCTGTGCACGGGGTGCCGAATCTGCACGTCGTGAGCAGTTCGGTGTTCGTGACCTCCGGACAGGCGAATCCGACCTTCATGATCGTGGCCTTCGCCGTGCGTCTCGTCGACCGCCTCTATGGCAAGGCCTCGTCAGCAGGAGTCCGGCGGCGCTCAGATCTCCGGCAATCGGCGTGAGTCGCGGGGGACATGGTGAAGCGCGGCTCGACCACCTGCCTTGCGGTGATCACCGCAGTGGCCCTCGTCTGCCTGATGAGCGGTTGCGGCAGAGCACATTCCGCGCTTCCAGGACCTCCGATCGTGGTCCAGCTGCCCGATGTGGCGCCTGATGTGTGGGCGAGCCGCGGTCATGTGGTCGAGCGGCACCCCATGCTGCCACCGCTCGACGATCGCGACGACCCGGTCGTCGGCGAGTCTTGGCGCGCCGTGTACACCTCGGTGTCGGGTACTGACGGTGGCGTCCGACAGGTTGCGGGCACGTTCTTCACTCCCAGCGGCGTACCGCCACAGGACGGATGGCCGGTCGTCTCGCTCGCGCACGGAACCACGGGTATCGCGAACGGCTGTGGTCCGTCGACGGATCCGAATCTGAGGGGTTACTGGCCCGACATCCGGATGTTCTTGGCGCAAGGCTACGCGGTTGCCTTCACCGACTACGAAGGGTTGGGGGGAACCGGATTGCATCCCTATCTCGAGCCGCGCACCGAAGCGTTCAACATCACCGACGCGGTACGCGCATTGCGCGAGATCTCCCCGGCGGTGTCGCCTCGGTGGGCCGCGTACGGCGCTTCACAGGGTGGACAGGCGGCGTGGGCGGCCGACGAATTGAACGCCTTCTACGGCGACGGTCTCGAGCTTGTCGGCAGTGTCGCGGTCTCCCCGGCGGCGAATGTCAGTGGGTTGGTCGATCTGGCGTCGAGCGGTGCGATGACCAGGGACCAACAGGAGTACTACCCGATGGTCATCGCCGGCTTGGAGCGATACAACGCCGAGCTCAGCGGACTACTGCATCGGCGAACCGCGGACTACGACAACGCTTTCGCCGACTGCGGGGCATATGTCCCACCCGAAAGCCTGCGCGGAATACCCCTACTCCCACGCCGTTTCATTCCGCGCACCCTCGAGGACCGCAACAGACTGCGCGGTGCATTGCGCGGAATCGCGCTGCCGCAGCGGCCTCTGGACCGGCCCATGTTGGTGGTCAACACCATGCAGGACAAGATCGTGCTTCCTGAGTGGGTCGAAGACGCGACGATCCGGAGTTGTGATCTGGGTGGCCAGATCGAATACGTGGAGGTCCCGCACGCTGACCACGCGGAATTGACCGAGGACGTCACTCGTATGGTGATCACCTGGATCGCAGATCGTTTCGCCGGCGCACCAGCGGCATCGAAGTGTCCGGTACCGCGATGAGAAGGCACACGGTGTCAGCTGGACAGCTGGACGTCCTCATGAGCGGATTGCCCATCTGGGTGGTTGCCGGGCCGATGGAACCGGGTGGAGCCGACGCCATTGCGACCAGCCTCAAATCGCTCTCCGAAGGCGATCCGCTCCGCCGTGTGGGCTTGATTCCGAGCAGGCATTCTCGCAAGTGGACGTTCGACATGGGATCACTCGACGGCGCCACTGTTCGAGCGCCCGAGTCGATGCTTCCGGTGGTGGGGTCCGCCGTGGGCGTGACGGCCAGCTTGAATTCGATCTTGTCGGCCTGCCCCGAGATCCGTTCTCCCGTCATCGTGATCCCCGACGGGGACTACGTGGTGTTCCGCTTCGACCACGGTGTCGCTGATGCGCACGCGTTGATGAAGATGGTCTGCAGGGTTTCGCATTCCCGCTTCGGGACTGACGGACTGCCGCCGGAACCTGACCTACCGAACGTCCTTCATCCGATGACGCGGGCCGTGGTGCACACCGTGAGAACGGCCCCGGCGGCCTTCACCGAGGCGGGCTGGTCGGTATTGCGGAGCAGGGCGGGGGATCTGATCACCGCCTCCCGTCGTGGGTCTGGGCGTCGTGGCGAGCAAGTGGTACACGCCGCCGAGGCCGAACCGTACTGTGCAGTCTTCGTGAGAAGTACGCGGTATTTCTTCGAAGGTCTGCGCCGCTACCGCGCCGCCTACCACCTGGACATCTCCGCTTCCGCATTGGTCATGCACGCCCTCTGCCAGTCGCTGAGCGATACGGGGATTCGCGTGTTGTCCCCCGTGGAGGTACTGGTCGATCTGCGAAGGTACCTGTCCGCCGGGTGCTCCACCTGGTCGAATTTCCAATCACTTTCGCGGGTCGGATACCACCCGGGCACCACACCCGAGGCATTCGGTGCAGACCTTGTAGCAGCCCTCGCCTCGGCGCGGCCCCTGGTGGAGGCGGTGGGATACGTCGCCAGATCGCGCCTGTCGGGACTGCTCACGGCCGGTCGAGGTCGTGAGGAGCAGCCACCGGACGTGGCCTTCCCCGAAGCGGCGGCATCGGTGACCTTGTCCGACATCAGCAGGTTGCCCGAGATGGCGCACATCAGGTGGAAACAAGGCAGCGCACCGCTTTTTGCGGCGGCGTTGCCGCCGGCCAGCCGTTCCCACATCTCGGTGCTGCTGTGTTCGCCATCCGAGGGCGAGTTGCAGATGACGGCGACGTTCTTCCCGAGCGTGTTCGACGCCGGCAAGGTCGAGGATGCACTCACCCGGGTGATCGAATTGGGCGCCGACCACCCGATCGTCCCGGACCGGGGGGCTCCGCCTTCCGCGCGATCAGGATCGTCGCGGCGACGCCCCGGTGGTCGGACCCGGGAACAGGAAGGGTTCTCATCGATGTCGCGTCACACTGCCGAGTGAGGACCCGGTCGATGGCCAACAGCGGCGGTAGCCGTGAATCGGCGGGGAAGGTGGGCATGATGCCCGCTCCCGACTGCTCCGCCGCATCGCGGTATCCGTCTGTGAACAGATCCCGGAGCTGTCGCATATCCGTCGTCGCGTTGAAGTCCCCGGCGACGATGACGCAACCATCGCCTCCTCGCTCGGCGGCATCGTGCAGCGTAGCGGGCAAGCGCTCGAAGTCCCGCCGCCAGTCGTCGACGGTATTCGGCCATGGACCGGCCACGTGCAGGACCACGACGATGGGGGCCGTCGCGACGTCCATGAGCGGAATCTGCGCGCTGACCATCGCAAAGGTGTAGCCCTGGATCCGTTGTGGCGTCTCGAGCGGGTAGCGGCTCCACAGCCCCACTCCGTGGCTGGAGTCCCGCGCGTCCAGCCAACGGTAGGGGAAGGCCGTGTCCATTCCCGCTGAGACCAGTCGGTCCACGGCGTCGGGGGTGAGTTCCTGGATGGCCACCACGTCGGCGTGATCACGGGTCGAGTTCACGACTTCGCGCGCGTCGCCCTGTCCTTCCCGCATGTTCGCGGAGACAACCCGCAACGAAGCGCTCGACGGGTGGGTGGACTCCGAGCTGACGTACAGCGGAACCTGCGTCGCCACCGCCGAGGTCGTCAGGCCGACAGCGACAAGGGCGAGAACAAGATGCCTCGCCGTGAGGAGACAGACGACCGACAGAAGTCCGAAGACCGTGAGATACGGGAAGAATGCCGCCGTGATCAAGCGCCCGTGATCGGTGATCGGCAGCTGTCGTGCGGCCAGGGCGCAGAGGACCGCAGACGATCCGATCAGTCCTACCGCGGTGCGACAACGCCGCCTGCGATTGTTCACAGTGTGTCTGTCCCTGTTCGCGATGACACGTTGCCAGCTGATGGTAGTTCGTCAGAGCGCCGGCAATCGCCGATCACGTCGAGCGGGGCCCGGAACAATCCAGCAAAGTTCCGCGCACAAGTCATCGGTTCTCACGGCATGGCGCGGATATGGCTTGGTCCGAGTTCAGGGTCGCGTCAACGAAGGCAGGTTAGGCTAAGAAATCCTCACTTTGCGGGATCGAGGATAACGCCGGGCGCACGGCCATCGCCTGAATGCCAGTCTTCATCTACTGTTTCTTGCCTACGCAGAAAGTGGCAGGATCTGACATGAACTCTCATCAGCGCTTAAGTCAATATGAGGTTCCCATGGGCTAGGCCGACCTAGTTCCGGTTGAAATATTTGCGGTGTTCGTGCGTATTCGTCGGTTGACCGCGTTGCTGGCAAATGCCTACCATGGGTCCACCCCAGAGGGGCACAACCGAACAAGGGGGTCACCGCAAGGGGACGACCGATGCCAGACGGCTCGAGGTCGCCCACGGTGCGGAGTTCGTGCAGGACTCCATCCCGGCTTGGTGCGCGAGCACCCTGGCCGGTTCTCGTCACCCCGCCGTGCAGATCGGCCACCAAGCTCATGCACGTGCGTCCAAGTCGCGACCTCGACAGCCATCACCTATCGCGTCGAACACAACCAGGAGTCAAGACAATGGCTCAGTCACCGTCGAACAGCACCGGCCGGCATCATCGCTCGGCCGCTGCGTTCGCGAATCCCTTCCACGAAAATTCCCGCAAAGTCTCGCGTGGGGAAGTTGCCGCGGTACGAGCGCTGTCCGGACACCGGCCGCTGGCGCCCGTCGTCGCGGGCACATCCGCCGGGACGCAGCTGCCTGACGTCCACTTCCTGCTCGTCGACGACTGCATGCTCTACAGAGACAATCTCGCATCCGTTCTCCTCGATCTAGGTGCGTCGCAGCTCGCGGTCGCCCAGAACCTCACCACCCTGCGCTCCGCGGTGAGCCAGGTAGCGCCCGAGATGGTCGTACTCAACATGGGGAGCCGAGAAAGCCTCGCACTTCTCGATTTCTTGAGACGCGAGTGTCCCGAAGCGAGGGTCATCGTCGTGGGGATCTCCGAAGACGATGAGGCACAGGTGATCGCGTGTGCGGAGGCGGGTGTGGCCGGCTACCACATGCGGATGGATTCCCTCGACGATCTACTCTCCTTGATCACGAGCGTCGCCGCCGGTGAGGCGGTGTGCTCGCGGGAGATCTCCGCAATTCTCCTGCGGCGGTTGTCCGATCTGGCGGCTCAACGGCACGACCCGGCCGAATGGCTCCTGACGGCGCGCGAAGCCGAAATCCTCAATCTGCTCGAGTTGGGGTTATCCAACCGCGATATCGCCACGGAACTGTGTATCGCGGTCCACACGGTGAAGAACCACGTGCACAGCCTGCTGAACAAGCTCGGTGTCAGGACCAGAGCGCAGGCGGCGGCTCTGTCGAGGAGCATGGGGCCGGGGCCCATTCACAATGGCAACCGCTCGTCCTACCGGAAACGCCTGTTAGTCAGCGAAATCTAGGCCGGAACCAGTTCCACACCGGAGAGCGCCACCGCGTTGTCACGGCTCGGCGCGGTGATGGTCGCGACCAGCGTGTCGTTCTCTTTCCACACGTTGGCCCGCAGTGTCTCACCCGGGAACACCACCCCCGCGAACCGGGCGCCGTACGATTTCACCCGCGCTACGTCCCCGTCGAGGAACTCGTCGACGATCGCTTTGCACGCGATGCCGTAGGTGCACAGCCCGTGCAGGATGGGCCGTGGAAAGCCCGCGGCCGCAGCGAAATCCGGATCCGAGTGCAGCGGGTTGCGGTCGCCGCACAGCCGGTACAGCAGCGCCTGCTGCGGCAGGATCGGCAGATCGATCTCCGCGTCGGGGGCACGCTCGGGCGGTTCCACCGACGTCGACGGACCCCGTTCGCCGCCGAAACCGCCCTCACCGCGGGCGAAGATCGATCGCTTCTGCGTCCACAGCAGCGTGCCGTCCGGAGCGGTGACCGTGGTCTCCGACCAGATCACCGCCGCCTTGCCCTTGTCCCAGATGTCGGTGAACCGGGTGACCGCCGTCGCCGTTCCCGACGCCGGGATCGGCCCGGGCACCGTCACAGCCTCACTGGCGTGCAACACCTTCGACAGTTCGATGTCGATGCCGGGGAACTTCACCGACGGCGGTTCGGTCATGTGGAAGCTCTGCGCGACATTGCCGAACGTCGGCAGCACCTGCGGGGTGCTGTCCACCAGGTACCGCAGCTCGCGCTTGTCCATCGGGTCGACACCCGCGCCCAGCCCGAGGTGGTAGAGCTGCACATCGCTGCTCGTCCAGGAGAATTCGGCCGGCGGCAGTTCGGCGCCCAGCGCCTCATCGAGATTGATCGGCATGGCTCTACTTCCTACCAGCCAGGTGCAGCGCCGCCAGGTACCCGAACGTCATCGCGGGTCCGATCGTGCCGCCCGGACCGGGATACGTATGACCCATCACCGGCGCGCTGGCATTGCCTGCCGCATAGAGCCCTTCGATCACCGAACCGTCGTCGCGCAGGGCGCGGCCGTGCACATCGGTGACGATGCCGCCCTTGGTGCCGAGGTCGCCGGGCACCATCTTCGCGGCGTAGAACGGTCCGTGGCTGATCTCGCCGAGGTTGGGATTGGGCTTGTTGGTCGGATCCCCGTAGTAGCGGTCATAGGCGCTCTCACCGCGGTGGAAGTCGGCGTCGACGCCGGTCCTGGCGAACCCGTTGAACCGGTCGACCGTCGCGGCCAGCGCTTCGGCGGGCAGCCCCGCCTTCTCGGCCAGTTCCGCGAGCGTATCCGCCTTCACGATCACGCCCGACTCCAGCCACTTACGCGGAATCCGTTGCCCCGGCTGCAGTCCGGCGAAGATGTAGCGGTCGCGGTACTGCTGATCGAAGATCAGCCAGGCCGGGATGTTCTCCCCGGGCCCCGGACCCTGCCCGTACTGGCCGCCGTACATGTGGTGGCACGCCTCGACATACGGCATCGACTCGTTCATGAACCGCTTGCCGGACATGTTGACGATGATCGACCCGGGGGAGTTGCGCTCCGAGAGCGCGAACCACGGCGCGTCCACCAGCGGGACCGTCGGCCCCCACCACGCGTCCTCCATGACATCCAGTGCGGCGCCGAGTTTCTCGGCGGCCACGATGCCGTCGCCGGTGTTGGCCTTCGCGCCGACGGTCCACTCGGTGGTGATCGGGGCGCGCTGGTACTTCACCCGCATCTGCTCGTTGTGCTCGAACCCGCCGGAACCCAGGATCACCCCGCGCCGCGCGCGGATCAGCCGCGGCTCGGCCGCCTCGGGAGCCGTCATATCCCGCACGTAGATTCCGCGAACCACACCGTCCTCGATGTAGAGGTCGGTCAGCGCGGTGTTGAGCAGCACCGGCACCCCGGCTTCGCGCAATGCGATCCGCAGCGGGGCGATGAGCGCACGTCCCATCCCGACGAGGTTCTTGCCGGTGGCGTTGGCCCACACCGACCGGATACCGACCTTGAGGCTGCGCAGCATGCCGCGCGGATGCCGTTTGAGTTGGTTGAGCCGCACGTAGTCCTGCTGCATCACCACCATGTTCAGCGGCACCTTGCCGTACGGCGGTTCCAGCCCCGGCAGATCCTCGCCGAGCTTCTTGGCGTCGAACGGTTTGGGCTCCACCGAGCGTCCGCTCGGCTTCCCGCCCGGGGTCTCCGGGTAGTAGTCCGAGTAGCCCGGCACCCAGCACAGCTTCAGCGGCGAGTGCTTCAGCACGAACGACAGCATCTCGGGCCCACGCTCGAGATAGGTGTCGATCCGCTCGGCCGGGACGACGTCGCCGACGATCGCGTGCAGGTACTGGCGGGCCGCCTCCGGGGTGTCCTTCACCCCGTCGCGCTTGAGGACTTCGTTGTTCGGGATCCAGACGCCGCCACCTGACCGCGCAGTGGAACCCCCATAGTGCGGAGCCTTCTCCACGACTATCGTCGAGAGACCCTGGTGAGCTGCGGTGAGGGCGGCGACCATGCCGGCGGCACCGCTACCCACCACAACGACGTCATACTCCTGCTCCGTCATGTAGAACACGTTATAGAATTGCCCGGCCGACCCACAACTGTGCCGGTCGACGAAACGAGGGGACTTCACCTAGATGCTCAGTTCCGATCTCCGTGAGCAGCTCGCCGCAGACCTTGCCCAGGCCGAGCGCAGCCGGGTGCCGATGAAACCTCTCACCGACGGCCACCCCGACATCGACGTGGTGGACGCTTACGAGATCCAGCTGATCAACATCCGCCAGAAAGTCGCCGAGGGCGCCCGGGTGATCGGCCACAAGGTCGGCCTCTCCTCGGAGGCGATGCAGAAGATGATGGGCGTCGACGAACCCGACTACGGCCACCTGCTCGACGGCATGCAGGTCTACGAGGACAAGCCGGTCAAGAGCGCCAACTACCTCTACCCGCGCGTCGAGGTCGAGGTGGGTTTCATCCTCGCCGACGATCTGCCCGGCGCCGGGTGCACCGAGGAGGACGTGCTCGCGGCCACCGCCGCGTTCGCCCCGGCGATCGAGCTCATCGACACCCGGATCACCGACTGGAAGATCAAGCTGTGCGACACGATCGCCGACAACGCCTCGTCGGCGGGGTGGGTGCTCGGCGAGGCCCGAGTGTCGCCGAAGGACATCGACATCAAGTCCATCGACGCCGTGCTGACCAACAACGGTGAGACCGTCGCCGAGGGCCGCAGCGATGCGGTGCTGGGCAATCCGGTCACCGCCGTGGCGTGGTTGGCCCGCAAGGTCGAGAGTTTCGGGGTCCGGCTCAAGGCAGGCGACATCGTGCTGCCGGGCTCCTGCACGCGTGCGATAGATGCACCTCCCGGGAGCCATTTCGTCGCCGACTTCGCCGGGTTAGGTTCAGTCCAACTCACTTTCGAGTGAGCTTTTCGAGTCCAGGGAGAGGCATATGCCGGAGAAGCTTCAAGTCGCGATCGTCGGGTCCGGCAACATCAGCACCGACCTGCTGTACAAGCTCCAGCGGTCCGACTACCTCGAACCGCGCTGGATGATCGGCATCGACCCCGAATCCGAGGGTCTGGCCCGGGCGCGCAAACTCGGCCTGGAGACGTCGCATGAAGGCGTGGACTGGCTGCTCGCCCAGGACGAAAAGCCCGATCTCGTCTTCGAGGCGACCAGTGCCTACGTGCACAAGGCGGCTGCGCCCCGCTACGAGGAGGCGGGCATCCGCGCCATCGACCTCACCCCCGCGGCGGTGGGCCCGGCGGTGATCCCGCCCGCCAACCTGCGTGAGCATCTCAACGCGCCGAACGTCAACATGATCACCTGCGGTGGCCAGGCCACCATCCCGATCGTCTACGCGGTGTCGCGGGCCGTCGCCGAGCAGGGTTCGGCGGTGCCGTACGCGGAGATCGTCGCCAGCGTGTCGTCGAGTTCGGCGGGCCCCGGCACCCGGGCCAACATCGACGAGTTCACCAAGACCACCAGCAAGGGCGTGGAGACGATCGGCGGCGCGCAGCGCGGTAAGGCGATCATCATCCTCAACCCCGCCGATCCGCCGATGATCATGCGCGACACCATCTTCTGCGCCATCCCCGAGGACGCCGACCGGGACGCGATCGCCCAGTCGATCCGCGACGTCGTCGCCGAGGTGCAGACGTACGTGCCCGGTTACCGGCTGCTCAACGACCCCCAGTTCGACGACCCCTCGATCAACTCCGGCGGACAGGCCGTCGTGACGACGTTCGTGGAGGTCGAAGGCGCAGGCGACTACCTGCCGCCGTACGCGGGCAACCTCGACATCATGACCGCGGCCGCGGCCAAGGTCGGCGAGGAGATCGCGAAGGAATCCCTCTCTCTGGCAGGAGGTGCACAGGCATGAGCACCAAAGACATCTTCTTCGACCCGATCTGGGACGTTCGCATGACGGACACGTCGCTGCGCGACGGGTCCCACCACAAACGGCACCAGTTCACCAAGGACGAGGTGGGGGCCATCGTCGCCGCACTCGACACCGCGGGTGTGCCGGTGATCGAGGTGACCCACGGCGACGGCCTCGGCGGTTCGAGCTTCAACTACGGATTCTCGAAAACCCCTGAGCAGGAACTGATCAAGCTCGCGGCCGAGACCGCCAAGGAAGCCAAGATCGCCTTTCTCATGCTGCCCGGGGTGGGCACCAAGGAGGACATCAAGGAGGCGCAGAACAACGGCGGATCCATCTGCCGGATCGCGACCCACTGCACCGAGGCCGACGTGTCGATCCAGCACTTCGGGTTGGCCCGCGAACTCGGCCTGGAGACCGTCGGCTTCCTGATGATGAGCCACACCATCCCGCCGGAGAAGCTCGCCAAGCAGGCGCGCATCATGGCCGACGCCGGCTGCCAGTGCGTCTACGTCGTCGACTCCGCGGGCGCGCTGGTACTCGAGGGCGTGCGCGACCGGGTGGCCGCGTTGGTCGCCGAGCTGGGCGACGACGCCCAGGTCGGTTTCCACGGCCACGAGAATCTCGGTCTGGGCGTGGCGAATTCGGTCGAGGCGGTGCGTGCCGGCGCCAAGCAGATCGACGGTTCGTGCCGCCGCTTCGGCGCCGGTGCAGGCAATGCGCCGGTCGAGGCGCTCATCGGGGTGTTCGACAAGATCGGCGTCAAGACCGGTATCGACTTCTTCGACATCGCCGACGCGGCCGAAGAGGTCGTCGCCCCCGCGATGCCCGCCGAATGCCTGCTCGACCGCAACGCGCTCATCATGGGCTACTCGGGCGTGTACTCCAGCTTCCTCAAGCACGCGATCCGGCAGTCAGAGCGGTACGGGGTGCCCGCGCACCAGCTGCTGCACCGGGCCGGGCAGCGCAAGCTGATCGGCGGCCAGGAGGACCAGCTGATCGACATCGCGCTGGAGATCAAGCGCGAACAGGACGCCGGCGCAACGGCTTAGGCGGAGCGGGCGCGGACCCGTCGGAAGAGCCAGAACGCGACCGCGACACCGACCGCGGCGAACACGACGAGCTGATAGCGCGACGCCCAACCGGACACCGCCTCCCAGCGGTCGCCGAGGTGGTAGCCCGCCACGATGAGCGCGGTGTTCCAGATGGCGCTGCCGACCGCGGTCAGCGCGATGAAGCGCAGGATCGGCATGCGTTCGAGCCCGGCGGGCACCGAGACGAGGCTGCGCACCACCGGGATCATGCGCCCGAACAGCACCGCCTTGGAGCCGTGCCGCTGGAACCAGTCCTCGCTCTTGCCCAGGTCTTCGGCAGAAAACAACGGGATGCGGTCGGCCAGTCGGTAGAGCCGGTCGCGGCCGAAAGCCACGCCGACGAGGTAGAGCAGCAGCGCGCCGACGACCGAACCCGCGGTGCTGCCGGCGATCGCCTCGGCGACCGTGATGTCGCCGCGCGCAGCCGCGAACCCGGCCAGCGGCAGGATGACCTCGCTGGGCAGGGGAGGGAAGACGTTCTCCGCGGCGATCGCGATGCCCGCCCCGATGCCGCCCAGCTTCTCCATCAACTGGACCGCCCACCCGGCGATCCCTCCGATCTCCGGGGCGGCGGCGACGTCCATACCCTCGACAATAGGGAAACGGCTGGTCAGCAAACCTCGGGGTAGTCCGCCGTCGTTCGGCGATTCGGCGTATGACCACGGCCGCGTGCCGGTAGTCTGTGCGGTGCGCCGTCGCCTCAGCGACGGCCTCACCGCGATATCGGAGATGTCGTGACGACGCGAGTGCAGGTGATCGCCCGCCCGCGAGCACGCGGGTTGATCCATCTCGTCTCCGCGGTGGTCGCGGTCGTGGCCGGGGCGGTGTTGGTCTCGGCGGCGTGGAGCGGCACCGGCTCGGCCAGGGCCGGTTGGGCGGCGCTGGTCTATGTGGTCGCGATCGTCACGATGTTCACGGTGAGCGCGACCTATCACCGCGTGCACTGGACGTCGGTGGCCGCCCAGAAGTGGATGATGCGCGTCGACCACTCGGTGATCTTCGTGTTCATCGCTGCCACGTACACCCCGTTCGCGGTGTTGGCCATGCCGCCCGATGCCGGCACCACGATGCTGGTGATCGTGTGGACGGGCGCCGTGGCCGGGGTGACGCTCAAGATGTGCTGGCCGTCCGCGCCCCGCTGGGTCGGGGTACCGCTGTATCTGCTGCTCGGGTATGTGGCGGTGCTGTTCGCCGAGACGCTGCTGATCGGCGCCGGCCTCACCGTCGTCGCCCTGCTGATCGCCGGCGCGGTCCTCTACAACCTGGGCGCGGTCTTCTACGGGGCGCGCTGGCCCAACCCGTGGCCCGCCACCTTCGCTCACCACGAGTTCTTCCACGCGTTCACCGCCGCCGCGGCGATCTGCCACTTCGCCGCCATCTGGCTGGTCATCCCGTAGTCGGACCCACCCGGCACGATGGGTGCCATGCCGACTCGTGACGACGCCCAGGCGCTCCTCGAACAACTCGCAGGCCCACGGGCACTCCTGCGCGACGACCAGTGGACCGCGATCGAGGCGCTGGTCATCCACCGCCGCCAGGCACTGGTCGTGCAGCGCACGGGGTGGGGTAAGTCCGCGGTGTACTTCATCTCCGCCAAGCTGCTGCGCTCCGCGGGTCGCGGACCGACGGTGATCGTGTCCCCGCTGCTCGCGCTGATGCGCAACCAGGTCGCCGCCGCCGAACGGGCCGGCGTGCGGGCGGCCACCATCAACTCCGGCAACGTCGCCGAATGGGACGACATCCACGCGCGGGTGCAGGCCGGCGACCTCGACGTCCTGCTGGTCAGCCCCGAGCGGCTCAACAACCCCGACTTCCGTGACAACGTGCTGCCCGCGCTGGCGGCCGACGCCGGGCTCGTCGTCGTCGACGAGGCGCACTGCGTATCGGACTGGGGGCACGACTTCCGCCCGGACTACCGGCGCATCCGCACGCTGATCAGCGAACTCGGACAAGACATCCCGGTGCTCGCCACCACCGCGACCGCCAACGACCGCGTCGTCGACGACGTGGCCGCCCAGCTCGGGGTGGGCGGCCGGGACACCCTCGTCCTGCGCGGCGGGCTCGACCGCGAATCGCTGCGGCTGTCCGTCGTCGAGGCCGGAAATCCCGCGCAGCGCGCGGCGTGGATCGCCGCCCACCTCGGCGAGCTGCCCGGCTCGGGCATCGTCTACACCCTCACCGTCGCCCAGGCCCACGACATCGCCGCCCTACTGCGCGAACACGGCCACACCGTCGCCGCCTACACCGGATCGACCGATCCCACCGAACGCGAACAGCTCGAGGCCGACCTGCTGGGCAACCGGGTCAAGGCACTGGTCGCGACCTCGGCGCTGGGTATGGGCTTCGACAAACCCGACCTCGGCTTCGTGATCCACCTTGGGGCGCCCTCGTCGCCGATCGCCTACTACCAGCAGGTGGGCCGCGCCGGCCGCGCCACCTCCAGCGCCGAGGTGATCCTGCTGCCCGGCCGGGAGGACCAGGAGGTGTGGCGGTACTTCGCCTCGGTGGCGTTCCCGTCGGAACCCATGGTGCGCAACGTGATCGATGCGCTCGAGACCGACCGCCCGCAGTCCACGCCGGCGTTGGAACCGCTGGTGGACCTCAACCGCAGCAGGCTGGAGATGGTGCTCAAGGTCCTCGATGTCGACGGGGCCGTGCGCCGGGTGAAGGGCGGGTGGGTCGGCACCGGCGTGCCGTGGACCTACGACGAACCGCGCTACCGCAAACTCGACGAGGCGCGCCGCCGCGAACAGCAGGCGATGCTCGACTATCAGCGCACCGACGGCTGCCGGATGGCGTTCCTGCGGCGCCAACTCGACGATCCGGAGCTGCGCGAGGGCGATCGCTGCGGGCGCTGCGACAACTGCACCGGCAACCGATGGCCCGCCGACGTCGACACCGCCGCCGCCGAGGACACCCGCCGCAGGCTCATGCGGCCCGGCGTCGAACTCAGCCCGCGTAAGCAGTGGCCGTCCGGGCTGGCCAAATTGGGTCTCGACCTGAGCGGACGCATCAACGACGGCCCCGCGCCCGGCCGGGTGATCGGCCGGCTGACCGACCTCGGCTGGGGCGCCCGGCTCCGCAGGGTGCTCGACGAACCCGACGGCGAGGTCACCGACGACGTGGTCCGCGCGGCCATCGACGTACTGGCGGCGTGGGATTGGCAGACCCGGCCGGTGGCGGTGCTCGCGATGGACTCCGACACCCACCCGGTGCTGATCGGCTCGCTGGCGCGCAGGCTCGCCGAACTGGGGCGGCTCACCGATCTCGGCACGCTCCGGTACCGGCCGGGCCGGCGGCCGGTGACCGCGGCGAACTCCGCGTATCGCGTTGCGGGACTTGCTGATTCATGGGAGACGCCGACGGTCGACGTGGACGGTCCCGTGCTCCTCGTCGACGACCTCGCCGACACCGGGTGGACGCTGACCATGGCCGCGCGGGTGGTGCGGGCGGGCGGCGCATCCGAGGTGCTGCCGTTCGCGCTGGCCGCGGTCAGCTGAGCGACAGCAGACAGCCGCCCTGCGCGAACGCAGGGCGGCTGCCGCGCGAACCGTCTACCGGGGGAGGGGGACGAACAGACCGTCGTTGACCCACACACCCCATGCCGTCGCGGCCGGGTTGAACACGACCCGCAGCGGCTCCGTCACACCCGGGATGCCCGGTGGCAGCCACACCGTCGGGATGCCGAAGTACGCCGGATCGTCCCAATGCCCCGGTGGCACCCCATAGAGCGGGTTCGGCGCGACGCCCAGGGACGGATCCTTCTTGACCTGCCCCGGCGGCCCGAACGGGTTGTGCCCGGGCGGATCGCCCGGAACCCACACGTCGTCACCAGGTACCGGCGGATGCGGATTGGGTCCATACGGATCGGCTTGTGCCACACCGCTGCCGATACCCAACGCCGCGAACCCCAGCGCACCGGCCATCGCGGAGGTTACCGCGAGTGTCTTGATCTTCATCGATGAACTCCTTGTCCAGTGGCGGCGCCGCACGAGGCGGCACGCACCGACTTGTTGTTCACGTCCGACCGCCGTTATTCGGCGGTTCGTCTCGAAGACCCCCCTGACGCCGATCCAGATACCCGACACCTTGCGGTGTGAAACAACCCCGTACAGCAACGGGCGTCTACCAGGCGGGTTTCGCGCCGCCGAGCTGGCGAGTGACGGCGTCCGCGGCGGCCACCACCCGCCGGGCGCGCCGCGTGATCTCGGTGGCGCTGAGCGCACGACCGACATGCAGGGACAACACCATCGCCTGACGGCGGTGCTGATCGAAGACCGGTGCGGAGATCACGCTGATGTCGTGCCGGTGACGGGCGTCGGCTACGGAGTTCTCACTGCGCAGGTACACCCGTTCGCCGATGTCGGACACCATCTCCCCGAGCAGCGCCCGCAACTCGTGCGGCAGTGTGCTCGACATCCCCGCCATCAACGCGTACAGCCGCTGCCCGGCCGGTGTCTGGCGTTCCACCAGGTACCCGTCCGTGCGGCATTCGGCGATCACCCGGTCGAGGCGGTCGTCGTCGGTGCGCAGCGGGATGGTCGGTTGCTTGGCCAGCCACGCCGTCACCGCGGCGTCGTCCCATAACACGAACATCAACCCCACGGGCGGTGCGAACGGGTAGCTCTGCCCCACCTGAACGGGCGGTGGCACGCCGGGCGGCGCCACCAGGTCGAGCACGGTGATGCGGTCGTCGACCACCGCGGAGAGCGCCGCGGTCGTGGCCGAAACCGCGCAGAGGCGGCGTAGTTCCTCCCGCGCCGCGGGACTGACGCGCATCGCCTCCTGCGCGATGTGACCGAGCGCGATCAGGGCGGGTCCCAACCGGTAGGACTTGTCCTGGGGGTCTCGCACCAGGTATCCGGCATCGGCGAGTGTGGTCAGAATGCCGAGGCAGGTCGGCTTGCTCAGCTCCAGGCGTCGGGCCAGATCGGACAGAGTGAAGCGCTCATGCGGGTAACGAGCGAGGAACTCGAGGACCGCCACGACGCGCTGGGTGGGCGGCGACCGGCGGCCGGCCCGATCAGTGGTCACGTCAGAAATGTACCTCTGCGGTACAAATATGAAACACTAGTTCCGGCGCGACCGTTGACGTCGAGATAGAACAGGTTCTAGTTTCGGGTGGTGTTCTCCACACCTTTCGCCGAGGCGATCGCCGAGGCCGAACGCCTCGTCACCGAAGCGCCGTTCGTCGAGTCCGAAGCCGATCTCCTGGAGGGTCTGCAGTACCTCGCGGGCGGTATCGCGGCATGTCAGCACCTGGCCTTCGACTACGACCGCGACCATCCGTTCATGCAGTCGGGCACCGGCCCGTTCACCAAGATGGGCCTGGACAATCCCGACGCGCTGTACTTCGGCACCCGCGTGCTCCCCGGCCACGAGTACGTCGTCACCGGCAAGCGCGGCACCACCACTGATCTCGCATTCCAGATGCTCGGCGGTGAGTACACCGACGACAACGTGCCCGCCAGCCAGGCCGCCTTCGACGACCGTGAACTCGACATCGCGGCCGACGGGACCTATGAATGGCGGGTCACCCCGACCAGCCCGTCGCAACTGGTGGTCCGTGAGGTCTACAACGACTGGTCGGCGCAGCGCGGCCACATCGCGATCGCGCGCACCGACACTGCCGGCACCGCGCCACCACCGCTGACCCGCGAACTCATCGAGAAGCGCTACGCGGTGGCCGGGAAACAACTCGTGCAACGGGTGAAGACGTGGCTGCAGTTCCCGCAGTGGTTCTACGACACCCTGCCGGTCAACACGTTGACCGCGCCGCGGCTCACCCCGGGTGGGCTCGCCACCCAGTACTCCTCGGTGGGGCACTTCGAGCTGGCGCCGGACCAGGCGATGATCATCACCGTGCCGGTCAGCGAGGCGCCGTACATGGGATTCCAGCTGGGCAGCCTCTGGTACATCTCGCTGGACTACGTCAACCATCAGACTTCGCTCAACGGCACGCAGGCCCAAGCCGATCCGGACGGCAAGATCCGCATCGTGGTCTCGAACGAGAATCCCGGCGTGACCAATTGGTGCGAGACGCTGGACCACCGCAAGGGCTATCTGCAGTTCCGGTGGCAGCGGTTGTCGCGGGAGCTCACCGAGGCCGACGGTCCGACCGCCGAGGTCGTCGACATCGACCAGGTCGCCTCGGCACTGCCGCATTACGAGTCGAACAAGATCTCCGACGAGGACTGGCGCGCGCGTATCGCCCTGCGTCAACTGCAGATTCAGAACAGGATGGTGGGCTGATGTCCGGGCTGCTCGACGGGAAGGTCGTCGTCATCAGCGGCGTGGGTCCGGCGCTGGGGACCACGCTCGCACGGCGGTGCGCCGAGGCCGGCGCGGATCTGGTGCTGGCGGCGCGGACGGTCGAACGACTCGACGACGTCGCCAAGGAGGTCACCGGACTCGGTAGGCGCGCACTCGCCGTCGGCACCGACATCACCGACGACGGACAGGTCGCCAACCTCGTCGAGCGGACGCTGGAGGCCTACGGCAGAGCCGACGTGCTGATCAACAACGCGTTCCGGGTGCCATCGATGAAACCGTTGGCGAATACCACCTTCGAGCACATCCGCGAGGCCATCGAGCTCACCGTGCTCGGTGCACTGCGGCTCACCCAGGGCTTCACGCCCGCACTCGCCGACGCCAACGGTGCGGTGGTCAACGTCAACTCGATGGTCATCCGGCACTCGCAGGCCAAGTACGGCGCCTACAAGATGGCCAAGTCGGCGCTGCTCGCGATGTCGCAGTCGCTGGCCACCGAGCTCGGAGAGCAGGGCATTAGAGTCAATTCCGTTGCGCCCGGCTACATCTGGGGCGACACGCTGAAGAGCTACTTCAACCACCAGGCTGGCAAGTACGGAACCACGGTCGAGGAGATCTACGAGGCGACCGCCGCGGCGTCGGACCTCAAGCGGTTGCCCACCGAGGACGAGGTCGCCTCGGCGATCCTGTTCATGGCCAGCGATCTGTCCAGCGGCATCACCGGGCAGACCCTCGACGTCAACTGCGGGGAGTACAAGGCGTGACGCGCACCGATGTGGGTACCGTCGAGGATCTCCACGCCTCGGCGACCAAGGCGTGCGGGCTCGACGATTTCGGCTCCGACGACGACAACTACCGAGAAGCGCTGGGGGTGCTGCTCGACTCGTACGCGCGCGACGCCGACCTCACCGAGATCGGCAGCAAGATGTCGCGGTTCTTCCTGCGCAACGCGCTGGTCGCACGGCTGCTGTCGGAGGCGGCGTGGAAGCAGCATCCCGAACACGCCGACGTCGCGATCGAGCGGCCGCTGTTCGTCACCGGGCTGCCACGAACCGGCACCACCGCGCTGCACCGTCTGCTGTCGGCCGATCCCGCACATCAGGGCCTCGAGTTGTGGCTGGCCGAATTCCCGCAACCCCGCCCGCCGCGCGAGACCTGGTCGCAGAACCCGGTTTTCGTCGAATTGGATTCCCGGTTCAAGCAGGCGCACGAGGAGAACCCCGACTACACCGGCCTCCACTACATGACCGCCGACGAGGTCGAGGAGTGCTGGCAGCTGCTGCGGCAGTCGCTGCACTCGGTGTCCTACGAGACGCTGGCCCACGTGCCGACGTACTCGCAGTGGCTCGCGAGGCAGGACTGGACGAAACCGTATGCGCGGCACCGCAGAAACCTGCAGCTGATCGGCCTCAACGACGCCGACAAGCGTTGGGTGCTCAAGAACCCCAGCCACCTGTTCGCGCTCGACGCGTTGTTCGCCACCTACCCGGATGCGCTGGTGGTGCAGTGCCACCGGCCCGCCGAGACCATCATGGCGTCGATGTGCTCGCTGGCCCAGCACACCACCGCGGGCTGGTCGAACACCTTCGTCGGTGACGTCATCGGCGCCGACTCGATGGAGACGTGGTCGCGGGGACTCGAGCGGTTCACCACCGAACGGGCCAAGCAGAACCCGGCCCAGTTCTACGACATGGACTACTTCGACTTCATCGCCGATCCGGTGGCCGAAGTGGAGCGGATCTACCGGCATTTCGGACTGCCGTTCACCGACGCGGCCCGGCAGGCGATGGAGACCAGCCACGCTGACAGCCAGAAGGGTCCCCGTGCCCCGAAGCACACCTATTCGCTGGCGGACTACGGCCTGACCGCCGAGCAGGTCAAGGAGCGGTTTAGAGGTCTCTAGACGGCTCGGCCGTCGTGGACTCTGAGCCTGCAGTTCGATGCGTGGCGAAGGTCACTTCAAGGAGTTACCTATAGTTTGACAGCTGTTAACCATCTTCTGCACAGCGGACGCATAGCTTCGAGCGATTAGCTGAGCGCAGGCAGCGGCAAGGTGGTGCCGAGGACTCCGAAAGGCGGTGCGTGTGTTCGGCCGGTTCCGTAGGCCCCGTGAGGAACCGTCGGCCACACAGTCACCCGTGTACGAGGACGTGCCCACGCTGCCGCGCGGTTATCAGCAGACCGCCAGCAAGATGCATGCGTTCAACCGCTACGAGATCAAGTACTTCGTCGACGAGATACGCGTGCCGGAACTGCGCGACGAACTCGCCGGGCACATGGACACCGACCCGTACTCGCCGCACGGCGGCTACCCGGTGACCTCGCTCTATTACGACACGCCTGACCTGCGCTTCTACTGGGAGAAGATCGAGGGCCTGCGGTTCCGCCGCAAGGTGCGGATGCGCCTCTACGGGGCGCCGTCGGCGTGCACCGACGACACCCCGGTGCAGGTCGAGATCAAGCAGCGCGTCAACCGCGTTACCCAGAAGCGGCGCACCGAACTGCCGTACGCGACCGCCGTGCAGTGGCTCGACCACCGCAGGGAGATCGACTGCGACGCGTCGCAGAAGCCGTTCGTCAACGAAGTGTCGACGCTCGTGGAGAACCTCGACCTGCGGCCGATCGTCACGACCGGCTACCTGCGCGAGGCCTTCGTCGGCCGGGACGCCGATCTGGGCCTGCGCGTCACGATCGACCACAGAGTGCACGGCCGCGACCGCGACTTCCATTTCGCCTCGGGCGCACAGAACCGCTTCATCATCCCGCCCAAGCTGGCCATCGTCGAGGTCAAGGCCAACGAACGCGTGCCCTACTGGATCACCGACTTGCTGGCCCGCGTCGACATGTCGGTGATCCGGGTGTCGAAGTACTGCCAGTCCGTCCAGGCATTCGGCCTCGCGCCGCGCTCGGCGCTCGGCGCCCCCGAACTCGTCATGCCTGCCGGGGCAGGCGACACCGTTCCGGACGACCTGCTGGAATCCGCGCCCTCGGCGTGAATCCCGCTGCGTCCCATAGCTTCACCATTTCGTTCGATCAGGAGTATTCGTGAACATCAACCTGCAGGACCTCAGCGGCACCTTCACGACGTTCGACGTCGTCGCGTCGCTGGCGCTGTCGCTGGTCCTGTCCGTCATCATCGGCTGGGTCTACCGCTACACCCACAAGAACGTGTCCTACAGCCAGTCCTACGTGCAGACGCTCGTGCTGGTCTGCATGGTGGTCTCGGTCATCATGCTGGTCGTCGGGTCGAACATCGCCCGGGCGTTCGCGTTGGTCGGCGCGCTGTCGGTGATCCGATTCCGCAACGCCATCAAGGAAACCCGTGACGTCGGGTTCGTCTTCCTGGTGATGGCGATCGGTATGACGACCGGGACCCGGTTCTACACACTGGCCATCGCCGCAACCATCGCGATCTGCCTGGTGCTCGTGATCATGAACAAGTTCAACATGTTCAAGCTCGACGTCAAGCGCCAGGTCGTGAAGGTGCAGGTGCCGCCGGAGCCCGAGTACACCGCCCGCGTCGACGACACCCTCATCGAATACTGCAGTGAATTCGAGCTCGTCTCAACCGAATCGGTGCGTGCCGGTGCACTCATGGAGCTGTATTACACCGCGCAGCTGAAGAAGAACAAGAAGAGCAGCGATCTCATCGCGGCGCTCAGCGCGGTGAACACCGGCCAGCGCGTCACCGTCCTGACCGGCTACGACCAGACCGACATCTGATGACGGCGCCTGCCAGTTCGCGGCGGCGCCGGTTCGTGCACCGGATCCCGAAACCGCTGCGTCAGCACTGGAAGCTGTTGAGTGCGTTCATCGTCTTCGTAGCCGCCGTGGCACTGGCGTTCGGTGACATCCGCGTCCGCCCGTACATCACGGGCGATCCGACGATCATCGCCTCGGAGATCACCGAGAACATCACGGGCACCGTTGATCTGTTCGACGACTCCGTGCCGCACTCGCTGGCGATCCGACTGACCGATGCCGAATACCGTGACATGGTCGAGCAGTTCAAGGCCGACGGCGACAAGAAGTGGGTCACGGCCGATATCACGATCGACGGGACCACGATCAACGACGTCGCCGTACGGCTCAAAGGCAATTCGACATTGATGGGCCTGCGCGGCGTGCATTTCGGCCCACCGCCCGGTGCGCCGGGGGAGGGGGGTCCGCCGCCGGGCCCGGGGGGCCCGCCCCCGATGGGCCCCATGGACAGCGTCACCGAGGACGATCCGCTGTCGATGCCGCTGCTGATCAGCTTCAACGGGAATGCCGACGGTCGCGGATACCAGGGGTTGACCGAACTCTCGGTGCGCCCCGGTGCGCCCGTGCTCAACGAGGCCTTGGCACTCTCGCTGACAGCGATGACGGGTCAGCCGTCGCAGCGCTACGCCTACGTCACGTACTCGGTGAACGGCGCGACCACGACCCGCCTGGTGCTCGAGCACCCCGACGAGAACTACGCGAACACACTGTTCGACTCGGCCGGCTATCTGTACAAGGCACGCGCCAACTCTCGGCTCGAGTACAAGGGCCCGGACCAGTCGTCCTACGCCGATCAGTTCAAGCAGATCAACACCGTCGACACCGGAAATCTGCAGCCGCTCATCAATTTCCTGAAGTGGTTGGACAGCGCCGACGACGACGAGTTCGCGCGGTCGCTGGGCGATTGGGTCGACGTGGAATCGTTCGCGCGTTACGCCGCGACGCAGAATTTGCTGGTCAACTCCGACGACATGGCGGGACCGGGTCAGAACTACTTCCTGTGGTACGACCTGGGGACCAGGAAGTTCACGGTCGTCTCCTGGGATCTGAACCTCGCGACCATGATGGGCGATCCGAAGCTCCGGCCGCATGATCGGCTGGAGCTCAAGACGCCGCCGGGTTTCACACCCCCGACCGGCATGGGTCCGCCCGGCGGGATGCCGCCCGGCGGCAACCTGCTCAAGGAGCGCTTCCTGGCGTCACCGGCCTTCGCCGCGGTCTACGACACCGCGTATTGGGATCTCTACGACCGGATCTATGCCGACGGGCAGGCGCTGGAACTGCTGGACACCGTCGTCGCGAAGGTGCCCGTCACCGATGGCCTCAGCGCCGAGGAGATCAAGGCGCAGAAGGACACATTGCGACAGTTTCTGGCCGAGCGGGCGGCCGCGTTGGCGAAGGTGCGGGAAAGCTAGCGAAGGTCGCCGCGCCGGTGCCGATGGTCTACCAGATCGCGGGGCTCAGGTCGGCCACTGGATGCGGGTCGTCGAGGGTTGGCAGAGCGCACTCGGTGCCGACTGGCAGCGCCGAGCTGTCCGCCGCGGTGACGCCGCGTGAGACGTCGCCGGGGCCCTAACCGTCCCCGGGAGAGGGCGCTGTGGAGTTCTCCTCCAGGCAACCCTCGGCCACAGCGTGTTTGATGCTGTCGGCCAACCGCGGACAGGTCTTGGTCCGCGCCGGCTGCCCGCCCGCCTCGCGGATCTCCGTGAAGTGCGCACAGCGCTGCGTGGCCTCGGAATTCCACTGCACCGAGGTGTGGCCGCGGCCCAGCTTCTTCACCTTGACCGCGACGTGGCAGAACCGGCAGTCCACCTCGACCAGACCGGAATTCAGATAGCGGTCGCGGTCCCGCCGGGTGGCCTCGCGCACCGCGACCGCGCGCGGATCGTCGTCCGGGTACGCCGGGGCTTTCGACCAACTCTTGCGACCGCCTGCCGCGGGTGCGGGATGGTGGTGGTCGTCGTCCTCGTGGCCGCCGTGCAGCAGGAGCATCGACCGGGCCAGCCGGTCGACCTCTGCGTCCTGCTCCTCCGGTGACGTCATGACGTCGGCTGTTCTGCCTTCTCGGCTTCGCGCCGCTTCAGATTCTCCTCGACCTCGGTGTTCCAGTACTCGTTGGCCGCGGTGGTGTCGACCTCGATCTCGAAGCGGTCGGTCATCTCCGGGGTGACATCGGCGACGTCGACGTAGAACTGCTGATACCAACGCCGCAACTGGTAGACCGCGCCGTCCTCCTCGACCAGCAGCGGATTGTCGATGCGGGTCTTGTGCTTCCAGATCTCGACATCCTGCAGGAAGCCCTTGCTGACGCCGTCGGTGAACGTGCGGGCGAGTTTGTCGGTCATCTTGTCGTCGAGGCCCTTGGGCTTCTCGACGATGACGCCCCACTGCAGCACGAACGAGTCCTGGGTCACCGGGTAGTGGCAGTTGATCAGGATCGATTCGGCCTTGTAGCCGCCGTAGTTGTTGTGCAGCCAGTTGATCATGAACGACGGGCCGAAGTACGAGGCCTCCGAATCGAGGTGGGCCTCGCCATAGGTGGTACCCATGTCGTTGACGTCGGGCCGGCCCACGTTGTGCAGGTACTGGCTGGCGATGTGTCCCTCGAAGACGTTCTTGAAGTACGTCGGCAGGCCGAAGTGGATGTAGAAGAAGTGCGCCATGTCGGTGACGTTGTCGATGATCTCGCGGCAGTTGGCGCCCTCGATCAGGATCGAGTTCCACCGCCACTCGGTCCACTCGTCGCTGGCGTACTCGGGGATCTCGGGGATGCGGACCTCCGGCGGGGGCGGGTTGCCCTCGTGGTCGTGCCACACGAACAGCAGACCGCTGCGCACGTCGGTGGTCCAGGCGCGCGTCCGGGCCAGTCGCGGGGTGCGCTTGGCGTAGGGCACCAGCTTGCACTTACCGTCGCCGCCCCAGCGCCAGTCGTGGAACGGGCAGGCCACCTCGTCACCCTTGACGGTGCCCTGCGAGAGATCGCCACCCATGTGCCTGCAGTAGCCGTCGAGGATCTTGACCTCGCCCTTGGAGTCGGCGAACACCACGAGTTTGGTGCCGAACGCCTCCACCGAATGCGGCTTGCCGTCGACGTAGTCCTTGACCGGGCCGAGGCAGTGCCAGCCCCTGGCGTAGCGGTCGGGCAGAGTTCCGGTGTCGATCTCGCGGATGCCGCTGTGTGCGGTCTCGGTACTCACCTGGGCGCCTCCAAAGTCCCGGCCCCGAACCCGGGGCCTCTAACTAGAACACGTTACAGTTTTGCCGGTGGGTCTCGCAATGATCGGGGCGTGACCTGGCGCATACCCGGTGGGCGGGGGTTCTGAACGGGTTCCCGCGCGGCCGCTCCGGTCCGGCCGTACGGTTGCGGGATGCGAGTGGGTCAGGTCGCCGCGATGTGGCGCTATCCGGTCAAATCCCTCGGCGGCGAGGCCGTCGACGAGGTGGAGCTGGGGCCGCAGGGTGTCCACGGCGACCGGCTGTGGGCGGTCCGCGACGTCGAACACGACATCACCGCGACCGCCCGCCGGACCCCCAAACTGCTGACCGCCACCGCCCGCTACTGCGCGCCGCCCCCGCCCGACGCCGGGCCGGGGCGGGTGCCCGACGTCGAGATCACCTTCCCCGACGGCACGGTGCTGCGCTCCGACGACCCGGCCGTGCACGCGAAGCTGTCCGAGCTGGTGGGACGCGAGATGCGGCTGACCGCGTTGCCGCCGGCGTCGGACACCAGCCTGCACAAGCTCAACAGCGGCGATCCGGACAATTCGCCGATCGCCTCGATGCGCTCGGACTTCGGAATCGCCGAAGGGGAGCGGCTGCCCGACCTGTCGATGATGCGGATCGCCGACCTCACGCTGCTCGCGCGGTACTCGACCCCGCCCGGGATGTTCGTCGACCTCGCGCCCGTGCACGTGATGACCACCGCGAGCCTGGCGACCATCGGCGCCGAACTCGGCGAGGACGCCGTCGACGTCCGACGCTTCCGGCCCAACGTGCTGCTCGCCGTCGACGACCCGGCCGACGGCCTCCCGGAATCGCACTGGACCGGCGGCCACCTGACCCTCGGCGGCGCGGTGCTCGAGGTGACGATGCCGACGATCCGCTGCGTGATCCCCAGCCGGGCGCAACCGGGCCTCGACGTGGATCGCCGGATCACCAAGGCGGTGGCCCAGCGGGCGGACCGCTGCCTGGGCAGCTATTGCTGGGTGGACTCCGGGGGCGTGGTGACCGTGGGCGACGAGGTGGCGTTGCGGCCGCACCGGCGCAGCCCCCTGGCCGACGTCGCCAGGCGCGGTAAGCGGATGGTGTTCGGGCTGGCGATGAGCGCCGCCGACCGCTTCACCCGCTGACTTCAGTGCGCCGAGTGCGCCGAGCCTACGGTTGTTGACGGATTTCGGCCGTTTCGCGTCAACAACCGTAGCGCCGGCGAGTCAGGGTTTGTCGGTGGCGACGACCCACATCGAGTAGTACTGCGAGCCACCGCCGTAGGCGTGGCCGAGCGCCTTGCGGGCGCCTTCGACCTGGTGGTCGCCGGCCTTGCCCATGACCTGGATGGCGGCCTCCGCGAAGCGGATCATGCCGGATGCGCCGATCGGATTCGACGACAGCACACCGCCGGATGGGTTCACCGGCAACCGGCCACCGATTGCGGTTTCGCCGGCCTCGGTGAGCTTCCAGCCCTCACCCTCGGCGGCGAAGCCGAGGTTCTCCAGCCACATCGGCTCGAACCACGAGAACGGGACGTAGATCTCGGCGACGTCGATCTCGTCGATCGGGCTGCTGATACCCGCCGCGGCCCACAGCGCTTTGGCCGCATCCCGGCCGGCCTGCGGGTTGACCTGATCGCGGCCGGCGTAGGCCAGCGGTTCGGTGCGCAGCGCGGTGGCGTGGATCCAGGCCACCGGATGTCCTTCTGCGGCACGGCTGTCCGCGGTCGCCTCGTCACCGATCACCAGCGCGCACGCGCCGTCGGACGACGGGCAGGTCTCGTCGAAGCGGATCGGATCCCACAGCATCTGCGAACCCAGCACCTTCTCCAACGTGATGTCGGGCTGGTGCAGATGGGCCAGCGGATTCTTCGCGCCGTTGAGCCGGTCCTTCACCGCGACCATCGCCCCGATGTGCGTCGGCGCACCCGAGCGACGGATGTAGGCGCGCACGTGCGGTGCGAAGTAGCCGCCCGCACCCGCGCCCACCGGCTTGGTGAACGGCACCGGAATGCTCAACGCCCACATGGCATTCGACTCGGACTGCTTCTCCCACGCCATCGCCAGCACCCGGCGGTACTTCCCGGACTGCACCAGGCTGGCGGCCACGACCGCGGTCGAACCGCCGACCGATCCTGCGGTGTGCACACGGATCATCGGCTTGTTCGTCGCGCCGACGGCGTCGGCGAGGAACAGCTCCGGCATCATGACGCCCTCGAAGAAGTCCGGCGCCTTGCCGAGCACGACCGCGTCGATGTCGTCCATCGTCATGCCGGAGTCGGCGAGCGCGCGGTCGATGGCCTCGCGCACCAGGCCGTTCATCGACACGTCCTGCCGCTTGGCGACGTACTTGGTCTGCCCGGTGCCGAGCACCGCGGCCAGATTCTTACCGGCCATCAGTTCTTTCCCTCCAACACGGCGACCAGGTTCTGTTGCAGCGCTGGGCCACTCGTCGCATGGGCGAGTACCCGCTGCGCCGAGCCGTCGAAGATGTGGCGCGCGGCATACCCGATCCGCTCGAGGCCCGCCGAGAACATCGGGTTGGCGGCCAGCGCACCGCCGGACGGGTTGATCTTCGTGGAATCCGGGAGCCCGATCGCCTCTTTGAGGATCAGGTGTTGATGGGTGAACGGTGCGTAGATCTCGGCGACGTCGATCGACCCGGCGTCCCCGCCGGTGGCGGCCTGAGCCGACGCGGCGGTCGACGGGGAGGTGGTCAGATCGCGGGCGCCCAGGATCGGCGTCTCGATGCGGTGCTCGAAACCGGTGATCCAGGCCGGGTTTTCGCGCAGTTCACGGGCCCGGTCCCCGGATGCCAACACGATCGCCGACGCGCCATCGGTGATCGGGGCGATGTCGTGGCGGCGCAACGGGTCGGCGAAGAAGGGGCGGTCGAGCAGTTCGTCGATGCTCGTGGCCGGTTTCTCGCGGTCGGTCCGCTCACTGACGGCGAACGAATCCAGCGCGACCTGGGCCATCTGCTCGGCGGTCCACTTGCCTGCGTCCAGCCCCAGCCGGGCCTGCAGGCCGGCGATCGACACCGAATCGGGCCACAGCGGAGCGACGGTGTACGGGTCGGTCTGCAACGCCAGCACGCGGCGCAGCGTGCCCGCACTCGACTTGCCGAACCCGTACACCAGTGCGGTCTCGACCTCGCCGGTGAGGATCTTGATGTAGGCCTCGTACAGCGCCCACGCGGCGTCCATCTCGACGTGCGATTCGTTGATCGGGGGCACGGCGCCGATCGAGTCGATCGCCGAGATGAACGAGAACGCCCGGCCGGCAAGGTAATCCGACGACCCCGAGCACCAGAAGCCGATGTCGGCCTTCGTGATGCCCAACTCTTCGTACAGTTCGGCGAAACACGGCATCAGCATCTCGACGCCGTTGGTGGTGCCCTCGGTGCGGCGCACATGTGGGGCGTGCGCGAAGCCCACCACTGCTACATCATTCGAACCTGTCATCGCCTGATCCCTCTAGAGGTGGTGCTTGTAGGTGTCGTACTCGGCGTCGGGCTCACCCGTGGGCCGGAAGTGACTGATGTTGTCGATGCCGAGGCCCCACTCCTCGCGGGGTTTCCACACTGCCTCCACGCGCATCCCCATCCGCACCTGATCGGCCTCGATCTCGGTGACCAGATGCAGGAACGGGATGTCGGCGCCGTCGAGCAGCACGTAGGCCGCGACGTAAGGCGGTTTGATCCGCTGCCCGGCGAACGGGATGTTGATGATCGCGAACGTCGTCACCGTGCCCTTGTCCGGCAGTTCGACGAACTCGGTGGTGGGTCGCCCGGTGGCCGGATCCGCTTCGCGCGGTGGGAAATACAGCTTGCCGTCCGTGCCGGTGCGGGCGCCCAACAGCTTGCCCTCCTGCAGCGCGCGCAGGAACGTGCTCTCCGGGGCGGACGCGGTGTGCTGGATCTCGATGGCGCTCGGCACCACCAGCATGGTCACCGGATCCTTGTCCGACGGTTCTGCTTCGGGCTCCGCCTCGTCGCCGAGTTCGAACCAGGCGAGGTCGGTGATCGCGCCGACGGGTTCGTCTACCCAGAGCGCATGCACCCGCGCGCCGGCGCTGATGTTGCCGGGCTCGCCCGCATCGACCGCGTGCAGCAGCGGAGTGTCGGCGCCGTCGAGTTTGATCAGCGCCCATGCGAACGGCCGGTCCAGGGGTTGGCCCTCGAGCGGTTCGGGCTGCCATGTCCACGACACCACCGTGCCGACACCGGCCACCGGTACGATCTCCGTCAACCGTTCGTAGGTCACCGGATCGTATTCGGCGGGCGGGACGTGCACACGTCCGTCGGAGCCCCGGACACCGACGATGCGTTTGTCACGCAGTGCGGTGAAGAACTGGCCGAGCAGTGGCCCGACCGAACGGGTGTAGTCGAAGGACAGTTTGAGCGGCGCCGAGAGGGGCGGTTCGTGGGTCTCGATCAGCGCCGGGCTGCTTTGGCTGGCGGTCACAGCACAAAGTAGAACAGGTTCTAACTATGGTTTCAAGAGACCATCTAGACAGGCTAGGGAAGGCGACACGATGAAGCTCGGACTCCAGCTCGGCTATTGGGGCGCACAGCCGCCGACGAACCACGCCGAACTCGTCGCCACGGCCGAGGAGGCCGGCTTCGACACCGTCTTCACCGCCGAGGCGTGGGGCTCGGACGCCTACACCCCGCTGGCCTGGCTGGGGTCGGCGACGCAGCGGATGCGCCTTGGCACCTCGGTGGTCCAGCTCTCGGCGCGTACGCCCACCGCCTGCGCGATGGCCGCGCTGACGCTCGACCACCTCTCCGGTGGCCGCCACATCCTCGGACTCGGGGTGTCCGGACCGCAGGTGGTCGAGGGCTGGTACGGGCAGAAGTTCCCGAAGCCGCTGGCCCGCACCCGCGAATACGTGAACATCCTGCGCCAGGTGTGGGCGCGCGAGGCGCCGGTGACCAGCGATGGCCCGCACTACCCGCTGCCGCTGAGCAGCGAGGGCACCACGGGGCTGGGCAAGGCCCTCAAGCCGATCACCCATCCGCTGCGCGCCGATATCCCGATCATGCTCGGCGCCGAGGGCCCGAAGAACGTCGCACTGGCCGCGGAGATCTGCGACGGCTGGCTGCCGATCTTCTACACCCCGCGGATGGCCGACACCTACAACGAGTGGCTCGACGAGGGGTTCGCCCGGCCCGGCGCCCGCCGCAGCCGCGAGGACTTCGAGATATGCGCGACCGCCCAGGTCGTCATCACCGATGACCGGGCCGCCACCTACGAGATGATGAAACCGTTCCTCGCCCTCTACATGGGCGGAATGGGCGCCGAGGACACCAACTTCCACGCCGACGTCTACCGGCGGATGGGATACGCGGAGGTGGTCGAGGACGTCACCAAGCTGTTCCGGAGTGGACAAAAGGACGAGGCCGCGAAGGTGATCCCCGACGAACTCGTCGACGACGCCGCGATCGTCGGCGACATCGACCACGTCCGCGAGCAGATCAAGATCTGGGAAGCGGCGGGCGTGACGATGATGGTGGTCGGCGCGCGGTCGCCCGAGCAGATCCGGGAGCTCGCCGCGCTCGTCTGAGGCGAGTGAACACTTCTTGCGACGTGTCTAGAACGCGTTCTAGATTGACCGGATGACGGACTCGGTCTCCCAGCACACGATCCAGGACACGGTGCTCACCATGCCGGTGCGCATCCGCAAGGCCAACACCCACGTGGCGATGTTCTCCGTCGCCGCCCCGGCCGCCCAGCGGATGATCGACTACTCCGGTCTGCCGGTGTGTGAGTACCTGCCGGGGCGGGCGGTCGTGATGCTGATGCTGGTCCGCTACGTCGACGGCGATCTCGGGCAGTATCACGAGTTCGGCACGGCCGTCATGGTCAACCCGCCGGGACAGCAGGCCAGGGGGCCGCAGGCGCTCGCCTCCGCCGCGGCGTTCATCCACCACCTGCCCGTCGACCAGGGCTTCACGCTGGAGGCCGGACGCAGCATCTGGGGCTTCCCGAAGATCATGGCCGACTTCACGGTGCGCGAGACGCCGAAGTTCGATTTCGAGGTCAGCGAGAACGGCACGCTCATCGCCGGCATCGAGTTCAGTCGCGGGGTGCCGATTCCGTCTGCGGTCACCAAACGCCCGCAGGTGCTGCGGACCTACAGCTGTCTGGACGGCGTCACTCGCGAAATCCCCTGGGAGATGCGCAATACCGGTATGTCGGCACGGCTCGGCGGCGCACGGCTGCGGCTGGGCGCCCACCCCTACGCGCGCGAACTGGCCGAACTGGGTTTGCCGAAACGCGCCATCGCCAGCCAGGCATCTGCCAATGTCGAGATGACATTCGGTGACGCACAGGAGATTCGATGACCCAGACGTTGAGCATCAAACCGGACGTCGATCTGACCGACGGTACGTTCTACGCCGACGGGCCCGCCGCACGCGAGGCGTATCGGTGGATGCGGGCCAACGAGCCGGTGTTCCGCGACCGCAACGGGCAGGCCGCGGCCGCGACGTATGCGGCCGTGCTCGACGCCGAACGCAACCCGGAGCTGTTCTCGTCGACCGGCGGTATCCGACCCGACCAGCCGGGCATGCCGTACATGATCGACATGGACGATCCCGCACACCTGTTGCGCCGCAAGCTCGTCAACTCCGGCTTCACCCGCAAACGGGTGATGGACAAGGTGCCCTCGATCGAGCGGCTGTGCGACACGCTGATCGACGCGGTGTGCGAGCGCGGTGAGTGTGACTTCGTCCGCGACATCGCCGCGCCGCTGCCGATGGCCGTCATCGGCGACATGCTCGGCGTGCTGCCAGAAGAACGCGAGATGCTGCTCACCTGGTCCGACGACCTGGTCTCCGGGTTGAGTTCACACGTCGACGAGGCGGCCATCAAGAAGCTGATGGACACCTTTGCCGCGTACACCGCGTTCACGATGGACGTGATCGCCAAGCGTCGCGCCGAACCCACCGACGACCTGTTCTCGGTACTGGTCAACGCTGAGGTCGAGGGCTCGCGGATGGCCGACGACGAAATCGTCTTCGAGACGCTGCTGATCCTCATCGGCGGCGACGAGACCACCCGCCACACCTTGTCCGGCGGCACCGAACAGATACTCCGGCACCGGGATCAGTGGGAGTCGCTGGTGGCCGACCCCGGGCTGCTGCCCGGCGCGATCGAGGAAATGCTGCGCTGGACGTCGCCGGTGAAGAACATGTGCCGCACGCTGACCGCCGACACCGAGTTCCACGGCACCGAGCTCAAATCGGGTGAGAAACTCATGCTGATGTTCGAGTCGGCGAACTTCGACGAGTCGGTGTTCGGCGACCCCGAGAACTTCCGTATCGACCGGAACCCGAACAGCCACTTGGCCTTCGGCTTCGGCACCCACTTCTGCCTCGGCAACCAGTTGGCGCGGTTGGAGCTGCGGCTGATGCTGACCAAGGTGCTCCAGCGGCTACCCGATCTGCGACTGGCCGACGACGCCGCGGTCCCGCTGCGGCCGGCCAACTTCGTCAGCGGACCGGAGGCGATGCCGGTGGTGTTCACCCCAACTGCCCGCGTGCTGGACTGACAGCAACCTCCCACCCGCCGCGCACCGGCATCACATAGTGCGGGCGAAGGCTTTCTGTTATCGCGTGTTGTCGCGATCGACAGGAGGCAGAGATGAACGGTTCGCAGAAGGTGCGCCGGTGGGTCGGCGGTGCGGTGCTGTGCGGCGGTGTGCTGGCCGCGACGGTCGGGCTGGGCAGCGGCGCGGCGCAGGCCGCGGTGCCGACTCCGTCCGCCGTGCCCGAGACGCATGTGACGGCGGTGGACACCGGTTTCGCCGAGTTCCGGCCCGCGTACGGGTACGGGTTCCACCCGGGCCGCGAGTTCTTCCCGCGGCCGTACTACAACCCGTGGTTGTTCCCACGGCCCTACGGGTTCCACGGCTACTACCGGTGACGTCCACGCCGAACGTGCGCTCACTGCGAAGAACCGGGCAGTTTTTCGCAGTGAGCGCACGTTCGGCGTGCCCAGGCCGCCTGTAGCCGGCGAACGATGCCGCCTTCGGTGTCGCGGGAGGTCACCCGGATGTCGATCCACCCGAGACCGGTCACGGCGTCATGGCGGTGGATGTCCTTGTTGAACTTGTCCGGGGTGCGGTGGTGGCCGCCCTCATAGTCGAGCGCGATCTTGATGTCGTCCCAACCCATGTCCACGACCGCGACGAGGCCACCGTGCTCGTCGTACACCGGGATCTGTGTCTGCGGGGGCGGGAAGCCGTTGCGGATCACCAGCAGGCGCAGCCACGTCTCTTTCGGAGACTCGGCGCCCGCGTCGACGAGTCCGAGCACCCTGTACGCGTGGCGGATTCGGCGACGACCGCGGTACCGCTCGGCCAGGAGTTCGACGTCGGCGATCTTCAGGTGCGTGGCGCGGGCCAGTGCGTCGATCGCCGCGACCGCAGGGCCGAGGGGGTAGCGGCAGGCGATGTCCAGCGCGGTGCGTGCCGGCGTGGTGACCCTGATGCCGTCGACGATCTGGAGTTCGTCGTCGGCGACGCGGTCCGACCACGTTCGGAGGCCGGGTGGCGGGCGCCGGTTCGGCCACAAGACCTCGGCCGGTTGCTTTGCGTCGACCCATTTTGCGCCGTGCAACGCAGCCGCCGACTGTCCGGCGACCACACCCTGGCGTCGAGTCCACAGCCACGCAGCTTTCGCGCGCTGCCTCGCCGTCGGCTCGACGCCCCGTGGCAGATACACATCCGGATAGATGGCGCGGAACCTGCTGCGCAGCGCGTAAGGCGTCAGCGCCCCCGACGCGACGGCCTCACTGCCGATGAAT
This sequence comes from Mycobacterium sp. GA-2829, assembly GCF_001499965.1. Classification (GTDB taxonomy): domain Bacteria; phylum Actinomycetota; class Actinomycetes; order Mycobacteriales; family Mycobacteriaceae; genus Mycobacterium. Next base: position 62,648 of record NZ_LQIT01000012.1, on the reverse strand, counting down.
GGCTTCGCCATGTCGGGAGTGTGCCGATGTGGTCCGACATCCCGCCGAATGTGCGCTCACTGCGAAATTCCGGGCGGAAAGTCGCACTCACCGCACGTTCGGCGTGCCCAGGCCGACCTACTTCATCTGAAAGTTCGGGGACCGCTTCTCTTTGAACGCCCGCGGGCCTTCCTTGGCGTCGTCGGAGAGAAAGACCTCGATACCGATCTTGGTGTCGATCTTGAAGGCGTCGTTCTCGTGCAGGCCCTCGGTCTCGCGGATGGACCGCAGGATCGCCTGCACGGCCAGCGGGCCGTTGTTGTTGATCACCTCGGCGATCTCGAGCGCCTTGTCCAGCGCCGTACCGTCGGGCACCACGTAGCCGATGAGCCCGTACTCCTTGGCCTCTGCAGCGGTGATGTGGCGTCCGGTCAGCAGCAGATCGCACGCGATCGTGTACGGGATCTGCCGGGACAGGCGGACCGCCGAGCCGCCCATCGGGTACAGGCTCCACTTCGCCTCGGAGATACCGAATTTGGCGCTCTCACCGGCGATGCGGATATCGGTGCCCTGCAGGATCTCGGTGCCGCCGGCGATCGCCGGACCCTCGACGGCGGCGATCAGCGGTTTGGTGAGGCGGCGGCCCTTGAGCAGCCCGTCGATGCGCGACGGGTCGTAGCTGCCGTCCTTGAACGAATCGCCCGGCGGTTTGGCGGTGGCGGCCTTGAGGTCCATCCCGGCGCAGAAGTAGCCGCCCGCCCCGGTGAGGATGCACGAGCGGATCTCCGGATCGTTGTCGACGCGGTCCCACGCCTCGACCATGATCGAGAGCATCTCGGTCGACAGCGCATTGCGCGCCTCGGGGCGGTTGAGCGTCAGGATCAGCGTGTGTCCGCGCTGCTCAATGAGGGCGTCCGGGCCCTTTTCAGAGATTTCTGTGTTGGTCACGTACGGTTCTCTTTCCAGCGTCGATGCCACAGACTTGTCAGGAAATGTAACACGTTCTAGTTTGGGTTCGTGGCCCTGAACATCGCCGATCTTGCCGAGCACGCCATCGACGCCGTGCCTGACCGTGTCGCCCTGATCAGCGGCGACGAAACACTGACCTACGGCCAGCTCGAGGAGCGGGCCAACCGCCTGGCGCACTACCTGATCGACCAAGGTGTCAAGAAGGACGACAAGGTCGGTCTCTACTGCCGGAACCGCATCGAGATCGTGATCGGCATGGTCGGCATCGTCAAAGCCGGCGCCATCGCGGTCAACGTGAACTTCCGCTACGTCGAAGGCGAACTGCGCTACCTGTTCGGCAACTCCGACATGGTCGCGCTGATCCACGAGCGCCAGTACAGCCCCCGCGTCGCCAACGTGCTGCCCGACATCCCGAGCCTGAAGACGGTGCTCGTCGTCGAGGACGGCAGCGGCGAGGACTTCTCCGGCTACGGCGGCGTCGAGTTCTACGCCGCGCTGGACCAGGGGTCGCCGGAGCGCGACTTCGGTCCGCGCAGCGAAGACGACATCTATCTGCTCTACACCGGCGGCACCACCGGCTTCCCGAAGGGCGTCATGTGGCGCCACGAGGACATCTACCGAGTGTTGTTCGGCGGCACCGACTTCGCGACCGGTGAGCCGATCGCCGACGAGTACGGGCTGGCCAATCAGGCCAAAGAGAACGCCCCGATGATCCGCTACCCGATCCCGCCGATGATCCACGGCGCAACGCAGTCGGCCACCTGGATGGCGCTGTTCGCCGGTCAAACCGTCGTGCTGGCACCGGAATTCGACCCCGAAGAGGTGTGGCGCACCTGTGCCAAGCACAAGGTGAACCTGCTGTTCTTCACCGGTGACGCGATGGCGCGCCCCCTGCTCGACGCACTGGTGGCCCACCAGGAGAGCGGCGATGAATTCGACCTGTCCAACCTGTTCCTGTTGGCCAGCACCGCCGCGCTGTTCTCGCCCGCGCTCAAGGACCAACTGCTCGAACTGCTGCCCAACCGCATCATCACCGACTCGATCGGCTCGTCGGAGACCGGATTCGGTGGGTCGAGCGTGGTGGCCAAGGGGCAGACGCACACCGGTGGACCCCGGGTGACGATCGACAAGAACGTCGTCGTGATCGACGACGACGGCAACTTCGTCAAACCCGGCAGCGGTGTGCGCGGCATGATCGCCAAGTCCGGGCACATCCCCGTCGGCTACTACAAGGACGAGAAGAAGACCGCCGAGACGTTCCGCACGATCAACGGCGTCCGCTACGCCATCCCCGGCGACTACGCCACGGTCGAGGAGGACGGCAGCGTCACCATGCTCGGGCGCGGTTCGCAGTCGATCAACAGCGGTGGCGAGAAGATCTACCCCGAAGAAGTCGAGGGCGCGCTCAAGGGCCACCACGATGTGTTCGACGCGCTCGTGGTCGGTGTCCCCGACGAGCGGTACGGGCAGTGCGTCGCGGCCGTGATCGCCCGGCGCGAGGGCGCTACCCCGTCGCTGGCCGAACTCGACACCTTCATCCGCAACGAGATCGCCGGATACAAAGTGCCGCGCAAGATCTGGTGGGTCGACGCGATCCAACGCACCCCGGCCGGTAAGCCCGACTACCGCTGGGCCAAGGAACAGACCGAATCGCGTCCCGCAGACGAGACGCACGCAAATCACGTTGGAGCGAAATGACAATGCGTACCGAACTGTGTGACCGCTTCGGCATCGAGTATCCGATCTTCGTCTTCACACCGTCGGAGAAGGTGGCCGCGGCCGTCACCCGCGCCGGCGGGATGGGCGTGCTCGGCTGCGTGCGGTTCAACGACGCCGACGACCTCGAGAACGTCCTGCAGTGGATGGACGAGAACACCGATGGCAAGCCATACGGCGTCGACGTCGTGATGCCGGCGAAGATCCCCACCGAGGGCACCGCCGTCGACATCAACAAGCTGATCCCGCAGAGCCACCGCGAATTCGTGGACAAGACGCTCGCCGACCTCGGCGTCCCGCCGCTGCCGGAGGACGAGGCGCGCAACGAAGGCGTGCTGGGCTGGCTGCACTCGGTGGCGCGCTCGCACGTGGAGGTGGCGCTCAAGCACCCGATCAAGTTGATCGCGAACGCCTTGGGCTCCCCGCCGAAGGACGTGATCGAGCAGGTGCACGAGGCGGGCGTCCCCGTGGCGGCGTTGGCCGGAAGCGCCAAACATGCGCAGCGGCATGTCGACAACGGCGTCGACATCGTCGTTGCCCAGGGCCATGAGGCCGGTGGGCACACAGGTGAGATCGGCTCGATGGTGCTGTGGCCGGAGATCGTCGATGCGATCGACGGCAGGGCGCCGGTGCTGGCCGCCGGGGGTATCGGCACCGGACGTCAGGTCGCCGCGGCGCTGGCGCTCGGAGCATCCGGGGTCTGGATGGGCTCGGCGTTCCTGACGTCCGCGGAATACGATCTGGGACACCGCAAACCGAGCGGGGTGTCGACGATCCAGGAGGCGATGCTGCGCGCGACGTCCAGCGACACCGTGCGGCGGCGGATCTACACGGGTAAGCCGGCCCGCCTGCTCAAGACCAAGTGGACTGAGGCGTGGGACGCTCCCGACGCACCCGAACCGCTGCCGATGCCGCTGCAGAACATCCTCGTCAGCGAGGCGCATCAGCGGATGAACGAATCGGACAATCCGGACACGGTGTCGATGCCGGTGGGTCAGATCGTCGGACGGATGAACGAGATCCGGCCGGTTGCCGACATCATCGCCGAACTGGTGTCCGGATTCGACGAGGCCTCGAAGCGGTTGGACGGCATCCGCGAGGGCTGATCAGCCGCCCAAGACGGCTACTTTTTCGGATCCGTGAGCGGTTACCCGCCCGTGCCGACGCAGACGCCACCGGCGCAGGCGCCGGCCCCACCGGGCCCGGCTTCGGCACCGGCACCTGGCACACCGGCGGAGGCGCCGCCCGGTCCGGCTTCGGCGCCGGCACCCGGTACGCCCGCAGTGGCGCCGCCCGGTCCGGCGCCCGCGCCCGGCGCCCCGGTACCGGCAGGCGGCGCCGCGGGCGTGGTGGCGGCTGTGGTCTCCGTGGTCACGCTGGTCGTCGGAGTCGTACTCGAGGTCGACTCGTCCGAACCGCTGTCGTCTCCGCCGCATGCCACGGTCAGCGTGGCGACCGCGAGCCCGGCGGCTATCCCTGCGGCAACACGGACACGACGTGAAAACTGACGTTGGGCCATTCGCCACTTCTCCATTCATGGTCGACTCGTTGCTCGGCAACGATTACTGAGCCCTCCTACCCATTAGGTCGTCTTCTCAAGCGAGCCGGTGTGGACGCTCGTCGCCGTCGAGACGTGTCCGCAAATGCGTCCTTGCGCGCCGGACCTACACCAGGGTTGCGATCCGCGGCGTGGCCGCGCGATTCACAACCGTGGTGTAGGGCACGGGCACAGCGTGCACGGGGCGAGTACCGGTGATGCGGGCTTACCGCCGTACCCCTGCGGTATCGCCGACCCGGACGATGGTTAGCAATACCGAATCACGGGGACACCGTATGACCATGACGGTCGATCGCCTCACCGACTCGATCGCTGCGCACGGCGAAGGGCCGGTGTGGTCCCCTTCGTGGGGTGGGCTTCGATGGGTCGACATGACCGCGGGGGACATTCTGGCGTTCGCTGACGACGGTTCGGTCACCCGGACGCATGTCGACACGATTGTCGCAGCGGTGCGGCCCCGGCACGGCGGCGGAGCCGTCATCGCCGTCGAGCGTGGCTTTCTGCTCGAGGAGCCGGACGGCACGACGGTAGCGTTACCGCCGCTGTGGAACGATCCGGGTGTTCGGATGAACGAAGGCGGGTGCGCCCCGGATGGCGCGTTCTACTGCGGCTCGATGGCTTACGACCAGCAAACCGGCGCGGCGAACCTCTACCGGCTCGCCCCTGACCACACCGTCAGCGTCGCCGTCCCCGGGGTCACCGTGTCCAACGGACTGGACTGGTCGCCGGACGGCACACTGGCCTACTACAACGACACCGACACCCACCGCATCGACGTCTTCTCGTGGAGTGCTGATCTCGGCCTGCATGATCGACGACCCTTCGTCGAGATCCCGGACGACGGCAAGCCCGACGGGCTCACCGTCGACGCCGAAGGTGGAGTGTGGACGGCGCTGTACGACGGCGGTGCCGTGCATCGCTACACCCCGGACGGTCGTCTCGACGCGGTGATCACGCTCCCGACGCCCAAGGTCACCGCATGCACCTTCGGTGGAGACGACCTCGGCACCCTGTTCATCACGACCACGCGCGAGAATCTGCAACCCGGTGAGGACCCACTTGCCGGGTCACTGTTCAGTACCCGCCCGGGTGTCACAGGGCAGCCCGTGCGGAGCTACGCCGGGTGATCGCATCGATGTCGCTCCTACGTTGCGATTGGTGTACGGAGGGCGGGGTAGACATCGGCGCATGATGCCCGAGCGCGGTGACCACGCAGCGCCTCGGCAGACGCTTTTGATCTTGGGCGCGAGCGGCGACCTGACCGCGCGGCTGCTGTTGCCCGGCTTGGGGGCGCTGCTGTCGGCCGGCGGCGCGGAGGGCCTGCAGCTGATCGGCAGCGGGCTGGACGACTGGGACGACGATCGTTGGTGCGCCCGGATCGCCGAGTCCTTCGCGACGGAGAGCGCCAGCGGACCGCATGTCGAAGCCGTCGTCTCGACCGCGCGTTATCGGAGATCGGATGTGACCGACGCGGACGAACTGCGGGCACTGCTGGCCTCCTGCCGGGGACAGATCATCGTCTACTTCGCACTGCCACCCGCCATCACCGAGAAGGTGTGCCACGTGCTGGCCCGCATCGGAGTGCCGGAAGGCATCCAACTGGCGATCGAGAAGCCGTTCGGCAGCGACGTCGCCGGCGCCGCCGCTCTGAACAAGCTGCTGACCGACCTGGTGCCGGAGGACCATGTTCACCGGATCGACCACTTCGTCGCCATGGCGACGGTCCTCAACATCATCGGCGTGCGGTTCGCCAACCGGATGATCGAGCCCCTGCTCAACAGCGAGCACGTGAGTAGTGTCGACGTGGTCTACGACGAATCCCTGGCGCTGGAGGGGCGGGCCGACTTCTACGACGCCACCGGCGCAATGGTCGACATGATCCAGAGCCACTTACTCGAGGTGATGTCGCTGTTCGCGATGGAGCCGCCGGCCACCCTGCAGGCCGACGATGTCCGCACGGGCAAGGCGCAGGTGCTGCGCGCGACGCGGATCTGGAACGACGATCCGGTCGCCTTCAGTCGCCGCGCGCGTTACACCGCGGGCGAGGTCGATGGGCGCAGGGTGCCCTCCTACGTCGACGAGGAGGGCGTCGACGGTTCTCGCGGCACCGAGACGTTCGCCGAATTGGTGCTGGCCGTCGACACGTGGCGCTGGGCCGGCGTCCCGTTCCGGGTGCGCTCGGGCAAGGCGCTGGGCTCGCCGCGCACCGAGGTCACGGTCACCTTCAAGGCGCCGCCGCTGGTTCCGGCGGGCATGGGTGGCTGGGTCCAGCCCAACCGGCTGCATCTCGGAATCTCCTTGACGCGCAACGTTTTAGGGGCGGATCTGAACATCAACGGATCGGGTGATCCGTTCTCCGTCGACCCGGTGAGCTTGGCTGCCGACTTCCCACCCGGCGCGCTGCCTGCATACGGCCAAGTGCTCAAGGGCGTCCTCGAGGGCTCTCCTCCACTGTCGGTGCGCGGCGATATGGCCGTGCAGTGTTGGCGAATCATCGATCCGGTGCGCAAGGCGTGGCTCGAGAACCGGGTACCGCTGCAGGAGTACCAGGCGGGTGGCACCGGTCCTACCGGTTGGCCGCTGACCGGACTGCCTGGGGGCGACTCCTGATTCGACGTCCGATCACCGAGCTCGGTGGATCTCGAACACCGGATCGGCGCACGACGTGCCTTCGGCGGACAGGTGCCGCTTGACCACCTTGAAGGTCTCGGTGCGCGGCAACTCCTCGGCGATCCGCACGAATGACGGCCACTGTTTGGGGCCGAGATCGGACTGTTCGGCCAGGAACGTCGCGAACTTCTCGACGTCGAACTCGCGGCCCGGTGTCAGCACCAGCGCCGCCATCACCCGATCGCCCACCGCCGGGTCCGGGATCGGGTACACCGCGACCTCGACGACATCGTTGTGGCGCAGCAGGATTCGCTCGATCGGCGCGGTGCCGAGGTTCTCCCCGTCCACCCGCATCCAATCGCCGAGGCGTCCCGCGAAGTAGATGAAGCCGTCCTCGTCGCTGTAGGCGAGGTCCCCGCTGTGGTAGACACCGCCGGCCATCCGCTCGGCCTCGGCCGCGGCGTCGTTGTAGTAGCCGCGGAACTGCCCGCGCCCGTTGGGGTTGACCAGTTCACCCACCTGCCCGGGTGCGCACCGCTCGCCGGTCTCCACATCCACGATCGCGATGTCGGCGGTCAGCGGCCCCAGAGAACCCTCCGGGGTGTCGGGCGTCCTGACGATCGCGACGCCACCCTCGGTCGATCCGAATCCGTCGACGACGGTCACGCCGAACCGCCGCGCGAACCGCTCGAGGTCACGGGGCGCACCCTCGTTGCCGTACATGATCTTCAGCGGGTTGTCCGCATCGTCGTCGCGGGGCGGTGTCGCGAGGATGTACGACAACGGTTTGCCGACGTAGTTCGCGTACGTCGCGCCGTACCGGCGGACATCCGGAGTGAACTGCGACGCCGAGAACTTCCGGCGCAGCGCGAGCGACGCGCCCGCCGCCACCCCCACCGACCAGCCGGCCATCACGGCGTTGGAGTGGAACAACGGCATCGACAGATAACAGGTGTCCGACGGGCCGAGGCCGAACCGGTCGGCCAGCATCCGTCCCGGCACCGCCACCTTCTCGTGGGTCACCCGCACCGCCTTGGGCTCACCGCTCGTACCCGAGGTGAAGATCAGCATGAACAGGTCGTCCGGCGCCGGACTCCCGAACTCGACCGGGGTGTCGGCGTGCGCGGCCAACTCCGCTCGCCACGACGCGGATTCGACGTCGATGAACTCCACCCCGTCGGGCAACTGGGTGCCGTCGTCGGTGAGCACCAACTGGCAGTCGGCGCGCTCTATGTCGCGGACCAGCGCCTGTCCGCGCCGGGTCGGGTTCAGGCCGACCGGCACCAGACCGGCGAGCGCCGCGGCCACCAGCACGCTGGAGAAGAACGGGGTGTTGCCCAGCAGCACCCCCACGTGTGGCGGCTTGTCGGGATCCAGCCGCACGCGCAGAACCGCCGCGATCGCCGCCGCGGACCGGATGTGCTCACGCCAGCTGACGAACTCCCCGTCGGCATGGATCCCGCGGTCGTCGACATCGACCAACGGCCGCAACAGATTCGCGACCGTGGGTCCTGCGCCCACGGTCACACCGGGGTGTCGGCCAGTTCGCGACCGATGCGCAGCAGCTGTCCGGTCGCGGTCCCGATCGCGAACTCGGTCTGCTTGGCGGCCAGGAAATACCGGTGGATCGGATGATCGGTGTCGATGCCGACACCACCGTGGATGTGCACCGCGGTGTGGGCGACACGGTGCCCGGCCTCGGCCGCCCAGAACGCCGCGCTCGACACGTCGATGTCGGCGAGCAGACCCTCCGAGATGCGCCACGCCGCCTGGGTGAGCGTGAGGCGCAGCCCCTTGATGTCGATGTAGCCGTCGGCCAGCCGCTGCGAGACCGCTTGGAAGCTGCCGATCGGACGTTCGAACTGCTCGCGCTCACGGGCATACGTCGCGGTCAACTCCAACGCCCGCTCCAGGACGCCGAGTTGGAACGCCGCCCGACCCAGCCCATGACGAGAGATCAACCACGCCAGCACATCCGCGCCGCCCACCACCCGTGCGGCGTCGACCTCGACACCGGACAGCTCGAGGTGTCCGACGCTGCCGTGGCCCGTGGTGTCGAGGGTGTCCACCGCGACGCCGGCATCGTCGGCGGCGATCAGGAAGACCTGCACGCCGTCGTCGGATTCGGCGGGTACCAGGAACGCATCGGCCACCGGGCCGAACGGAACGAGCGTGCGCGCACCCGTCAATCGGTAACCGGCATCTGACGACGACGCCTGCACCGGACCCTGACCCATCTCGCCGTCCAGCGCGATCGTCAACACCTTCTCGCCGCGAACCGCGGGCGCTGCCCAATCCCGCTGCAGCGCATCGGCGCCGAACGCCGCGAGCGCTCCGGCGCCCAGGACCACCGACTCCAGATACGGCACCGCGGACAGTTGGCGACCCAGCGCCACCAGCACCGCGACCTCCTCCAGCACGCCGAACCCGCCGCCGCCCACCGCTTCCGGTGCAGTCGTCGACAGCACGTCGGCGTCGATCAAATTGCGCCACAGGTCGCGGTCGAACCGGTGCTCGAATCCGTCGAGCTCACGCTGGTGTTCGGGTGTGCACACCGACTCGGTGATGGTGCGCACCAGCCCGCCGAGGTCGCTCGCGGCTTCGGTCGAATTGAAGTCCATGGTGCTCCTTACCGGTTGACCCGGGGCAGGCCGAGGGCGACCATGCCGATGATGTCGCGCTGGATCTCGTTGGTGCCGCCGCCGAACGTCAGGATCAGGCACGAGCGGTGCATACGTTCGACGCGGCCACGCAGCAGCGCGCCGGGGGAGCCGGGGCGCAACGTGGCCGCGGTGCCCAGCACCTCCATCAGCAGCCGGTAGGCCTCGGTCGCCAGTTCGGTGCCGAACACCTTGGCCGCCGACGCATCGGCCGGCGACGGGGCGGCCTCGGTCGAGGCGAGCTCCCAGTTGATCAGCTTGAGCACCTCGGCCTTGGCGTGCACCCGGGCGAGGTTGAGCTGCACCCACTCGGAGTCGATCACGCGCCTGCCGTGGACGTCCTTGGTGTGCTGCGCCCACTCCCGGACCCCGTCGAGGGCGACGAAGATCGGCTGCGCCGACACCAGCGCGACGCGCTCGTGGTTGAGCTGGTTGGTGACCAGCTTCCAGCCGGCGTTCTCCTCGCCGACGAGGTTGGACACCGGCACCCGCACGTCCTGGTAGTAGGTCGCGCTGGTATCCACACCCGACATCGTGTGCACCGGCGTCCAGGAGAACCCGTCGGCGGTGGTCGGCACGATCAGCATCGAGATGCCGCGGTGCTTCTTGGCTTCGGGATTCGTCCGGACCGCCAGCCACACGTAGTCGGCGTAGGCGATCAACGACGTCCACATCTTCTGGCCGTTGATGACGTACTCGTCGCCGTCGCGCACCGCAGTGGTGCGCAGCGACGCAAGGTCGGTGCCCGCACCCGGTTCGGAGTAGCCGATCGAGAAGTGCAGATCGCCCGAGGCGATCTTGGGCAGGAAGAAGTTCTTCTGCTCCTCGGTGCCGAACGCCATGATCGTCGGCGCGACGCTGTTGATGGTCAGGAACGGCACCGGCACGTTCGCGATGGCGGCCTCGTCGTTGAAGATCAAGCCGTCCATCGGCGGGCGGGCCTGACCGCCGAACTCCTTGGGCCACGACAGCGTCAGCCAGCCGTCCTTGCCCATCTGCGCGACAGTCTCGCGGTAGACGTTGCCGCGGCCCATCTCACCGTCGTTGCTCGCGAGCGCCTCGGCGCGCTCGGGGGTCATGAGTTTGGTGAAGTACGACCGCAATTCGCGGCGCAGCTCCTCCTGCTCGGGGGTGTAGCCGATTCGCATCCGCGTCCTCACTGTGCCGCTTCCGGGGCGGCCGCATGGGCCCCTCCCGCTCCACCCGGTTGTAACACGTTCTAGTCTTGGGGTCCAGACCGATGTCGTGCACACGCCGTCACAACGGGTCGTATTCTGACCCCGACGTTCTGGCGGGCCGTCCGCACAGCTGTCTCGAGGAGGTTGTCATGAGAGTGGAAGTCGACCGGGATCGCTGCGAGGGCAACGCCGTCTGCGTGGGAATTGCGCCGGACCTGTTCGATCTGGACGACGACGACTACGCCGTCGTCAAACACGACCCGGTACCCGCAGAGATGGAAGGCGTGGCCGAGCAGTCGATCGCCGAGTGCCCGCGCGCCGCGCTGAATCGCAGAGACTAGAGGTATTCATAAAGTGACGACTCCCAGTAACGACCTGACCGATCTCTCCGGCCGCGTCGCGGTGGTCACGGGTGCCGCCGCCGGGCTCGGGCGCGCCGAGGCGATCGGCCTGGCCGCCGCAGGCGCGACCGTGGTGGTCAACGACATGCCCGGCGCGCTGGACGCCTCCGACGTACTCGACGAGATCGCCGCGGCGGGGTCGAAGGGAGTCGCGGTCGCCGGTGACATCAGTGCGCGATCGACCGCCGACGAGCTCGTGCAGACCGCCGACGGGCTCGGCGGGCTGAGCGTCGTCGTCAACAACGCGGGCATCACCCGCGACCGCATCCTGTTCAACATGTCCGACGAGGAGTGGGACGCGGTGATCGCGGTCCACCTGCGCGGGCATTTCCTGCTGACCCGCAACGCCGCCACGTACTGGCGCGCCAAGGCGAAGGCCGGCGACGGGACGGTCTACGGGCGCATCGTCAACACCTCGTCGGAGGCGGGCCTGTCGGGCCCGGTGGGCCAACCCAACTACGGGGCCGCCAAGGCGGGCATCACCGCGCTGACCCTCTCGGCGGCCCGGGCGCTGGAGCGGTTCGGCGTGCGCGCCAATGCGATCGCACCCCGCGCCAGGACCGCGATGACCGCGGGCGTCTTCGGCGACGCCCCGGAGGTCGCGGACGGCCACGTCGACCCGCTGTCGACCGACCACGTCGTCACGCTGGTCAGGTTCCTGGCATCCCCCGCGAGCGAAGCCGTCAACGGACAGCTGTTCATCGTCTACGGTCCGAAGGTGACGTTGGTGGCGGCACCCGTCGCGGAGGCCCACTTCGCGGCGGACGCCGAGGCGTGGGACCTGGCGGACCTGAGCGACACACTGCGGGGGTACTTTGCTGACCGTGACCCAGAGCGTGGTTTCTCGGCCACCGCGCTGATGGACTCCCGAGACTGACGGTCTCGGTCCACGGTGCCCGGATGGGGGGTAGAACACGTTACAGAATGGCGTGGGTCACACTGGCCCTGACCAGTGCGAATAGGGTAGTGATGACGGAATTTGTCCGTCTTTGACACTGCGAACGTGTTCTAGTTAGTATGATCCGGCTCACTGAGCGAGTCGTCCGAACCAGGGGTGGGAAAGCCGTCCCGGCGAAAATTCACCGAATCTTCGCCGTGACCGGAGTTCGCAACACCCCGCCCCCAGAACGGAGCCGAGGTTGATCGAACAGCTCGCGGCGCCGGCCCGGGCGGTCGGCGGTTTCGTCGAGATGTCCATCGACACTTTCGTCAAGACCTTCCGACGTCCCTTTCAGTTCCGGGAGTTCCTCGACCAGACGTGGATGATCGCGCGGGTCTCGCTGATCCCGACCCTGCTGGTCGCGATCCCGTTCACGGTGCTCGTCGCCTTCACGCTCAACATCCTGCTGCGTGAGATCGGCGCCGCCGACCTGTCGGGCGCTGGCACGGCCTTCGGCACCATCACCCAGCTCGGCCCGGTGGTCACCGTGCTCGTCGTCGCCGGCGCCGGTGCGACCGCGATCTGCGCGGACCTCGGCGCCCGCACCATCCGCGAAGAGATCGACGCGATGCGCGTGCTCGGCATCGACCCGATCCAGCGCCTGGTGGTCCCGCGCGTGCTGGCCTCGACATTCGTGGCGCTGCTGCTCAACGGCCTGGTCTGCGCGATCGGCCTGGCAGGCGGCTACGTCTTCTCGGTTTTCCTGCAGGGCGTGAACCCCGGCGCGTTCATCAACGGGCTGACCGTGCTCACCGGGCTCGGCGAACTCGTGCTCGCCGAGATCAAGGCGCTGCTGTTCGGCGTGGTCGCCGGGCTGGTCGGTTGCTACCGCGGGCTGACCGTGCAGGGCGGCCCGAAGGGCGTCGGCATCGCGGTCAACGAGACCGTGGTTTACGCCTTCATCTGTCTGTTCGTGATCAACGTGATCATGACCGCCGTCGGCGTCCGGGTGCTGGTGCGGTAGCAATCATGGGCCTTCTCGCGAATAAGACGACATCATGAGTTTCGACGCCACAGTTCGATTCCGCCGCGCCTTCCGCTGGGTGCCCGGCGCGGTGGACACCGTGGGGGAGCAGGCGCTCTTCTACGGCGAGACCATGCGCTACGTCCCCAACGCGCTGACCCGGTACCGCAAGGAGACGATCCGGCTCATCGCCGAGATGACGATGGGTGCGGGCGCGCTGGTGATGATCGGCGGCACTGTCGGTGTTGCGGCGTTCCTGACGCTGGCCTCCGGTGGCGTCATCGCCGTCCAGGGTTATTCGTCGCTGGGCAACATCGGCATCGAGGCGCTGACCGGGTTCCTGTCGGCGTTCCTCAACGTCCGCATCGTCGCCCCGGTCATCGCGGGCATCGCGCTGGCCGCCACCATCGGCGCGGGCACCACCGCCCAGCTGGGCGCCATGCGCGTCGCCGAGGAGATCGACGCCGTCGAGTCGATGGCCGTGCACTCGGTGTCCTACCTGGTGTCGACGCGGTTGATGGCCGGGCTGATCACGATCATCCCGCTGTACTCGCTGTCGGTGCTCGCGGCGTTCTTCGCCGCCCGGTTCACGACGGTGTTCATCAACGGTCAGTCGGGCGGCCTGTACGACCACTACTTCAACACGTTCCTGGTGCCCAGCGATCTGTTGTGGTCGTTCCTCCAGGCCATCGTCATGTCCGTCGCGGTCATGCTCGTGCACACCTACTACGGCTACAACGCCTCCGGCGGTCCGGTCGGCGTGGGCATCGCGGTCGGTCAGGCCGTGCGGACCTCGCTGATCGTGGTCGTCACCATCACCCTGTTCATCTCGCTCGCCGTCTACGGCGCGTCCGGCAACTTCAACCTGTCGGGGTAGGGCGAGATGGCCGACATCGACAAGAAGCGCAGCCACGTACGCATCGCCGCGGCGATCCTGGCCGCGATCGTGGTGGCCGCAGCCGTCTTCACCTACCTCTCCTACACCGCGGCGTTCACCCCGACCGACACCGTGACGGTCATGTCGCCGCGCGCCGGGCTGGTGATGGAGACCGACGCGAAGGTGAAGTACCGGGGCATCCAGGTCGGCAAGGTCAAATCGATCGATTACGCGGGCGATCAGGCGAAGTTGACGCTGGCGATCCAACGCGACGACATGCGTTACATCCCCTCGAACGCCACTGTGCGCATCGCCGGCACCACCGTGTTCGGCGCCAAATCTGTTGAATTCGTCCCTCCGGCCAAGGCGCAGCAGACCTCCCTGCGCCCGGGCGCCGAAGTGCAGGCTGCCGACGTCCAGCTCGAAGTCAACACGCTGTTCCAGACGTTGTCCGACGTGCTGGGCAAGATCGACCCGGTGAACCTCAACGCCACGCTCAGTGCACTCGGCGAGGGTCTGCGCGGAAACGGCGACGACCTGGGTGCGGCGCTGTCGGGTCTCAATTACTACCTGCAGCAGCTCAACCCGAAGTTGCCGACCCTGCAGGAGGACTTCCGCAAGACCGGCGAGGTGGCCAACATCTACGCCGACGCGGCTCCGGACCTGGTGCGCGTGCTCGACAACGCGCCGACGATCAGCAACACGATCGTCGACCAGCAGGACAATCTGAACGCCACGCTGCTGGCCGCGACGGGTCTGGCCAACAACGGAACCGCGACGTTCCAGCCCGCCGCCGACAACTACATCGCCGCGATCCAGCGACTGCGGGCGCCGCTGAAGGTGGCCGGTGAGTACTCGCCGGAGATCGGCTGCATCCTCAAGGGCACGGCCCAGGCAGTCGACCGGTTCGCCCCGATCATCGGTGGCATCCGGCCCGGCCTGTTCGTGTCATCGAACTTCCTGCCCGGCGCGCCCGCGTACACCTATCCGGAGAGCCTGCCGATCGTGAACGCGACCGGCGGCCCCAATTGCCGTGGCCTGCCAGATGTCCCGAGCAAGCAGTACGGCGGATCGTGGTATCACACCCCGTTCCTGGTCACCGACAACGCCTACGTGCCGTACCAGCCGAACACCGAGTTGCAGTTCGACGCACCGTCGACGATTCAGTTCCTGTTCAACGGGGCGTTCGCAGAACGGGACGATTTCTGATGAGCCGGTTGCCTCGCGATGAGCGCTCGCGCGAAGAGCCATGGCAGAAGAACCGAGAGCACTGATGAGGCGCGACCGGACGTTCCTCTACGTCAGCATCTTCACGGTGGTGATGCTGCTGGTGGCCGCGGCGCTGGTCGTGGTGTTCGGCGAGTTCCGCTTCGCGTCGGGACACACGTTCCACGCCAACTTCACCGAGGCGTCCCGGTTGAAAGCCGGTCAGGACGTGCGCATCTCGGGTGTCCCGGTCGGCACCGTCAAAGCTGTCAGTCTCAACCCGGACAACACGGTGGACGTCGAGTTCGACGTCAACGACAAGTACCAGCTCTACACGTCGACCCGCGCGGTCGTCCGGTACGAGAACCTGGTCGGTGACCGCTATCTCGAGATCACCTCGGGGCCCGGCGAATTGCGCAAGCTGCCGGCGGGGGCGACGATCCCCAAGCAGAACACCCAGCCCGCACTGGATCTCGATGCGCTGCTGGGCGGTCTGCGTCCGGTTCTCAAGGGCCTCGACGGCGCCAAGATCAACGAGCTGAGCAACGCGGTGATCGAGATGCTGCAGGGTCAGGGCGGAGCGCTGGCCAACCTGCTCGCCAGCACCAGTTCGTTCACCCAGAACCTTGCCGCGCGCGACCAACTCATCGGCAGCGTCATCGACAACCTCAACTCGGTGCTGGGAACGGTCGACGAGAAGGGCGCCCAGTTCGACAAGACCGTCGACCAGTTGCAGCAACTGATGACCGGGCTCGCTCAGGGACGCGACCCCATCGCCGGAGCCATCCCGCCCCTGGCGTCGGCGTCGAGCGACCTGACCGACATGCTCGAGACCTCACGGCGGCCGCTGCAGGGCCTGATCGAGAACGCCAGGCCGCTCGCCCAGCGACTCGACGAGCGCAAGGACGACGTCAACAAGGTGATCGAACCGCTGGCGGAGAATTATCTGCGGCTCAACGCATTGGGCGCCTACGGTTCGTTCTTCAACATCTACTACTGCTCGATCCGCATGAAGATCAACGGGCCGGCCGGCAGCGACATCCTCATCCCGTTCGGCGGACCGCCGGACCCGTCGAAGGGGAGGTGTTCGGAGAATGGCTAGGCCAGACAGTTCCAATCCGCTGCGCACCGGAATCTTCGGCATCGTCGTGGTGGTGTGCCTTGTGCTGGTGTCGTTCGGCTACTCCAGCCTGCCGTTCTTCCCGCAGGGCAAGTCCTACGAGGCGTACTTCAACGATGCCGGCGGCATCACGCCGGGCAACGACGTGAACGTCTCGGGGATCAACGTCGGCAAGGTCACCGGCGTCGCGCTCGCCGGTGACACCGCCAAGGTGTCGTTCACCGTCAACCGGGACGTGCGCGTCGGTGATCAGTCGCTGGTCTCCATCAAGACCGATACCGTGCTCGGCGAGAAGTCGCTGGCCGTCACCCCGCGAGGTGCGGGCTCGGTGCAGGTGATTCCGTTGGGCCGCACCACGACTCCGTACACCCTCAATACCGCCCTGCAGGACCTCGGCCAGAACGTCAGCGAACTCGACAAGCCGCGCTTCGAGCAGGCGCTCAACACGCTGACCGAGTCCCTGCACGACGCGACGCCGCAACTGCGGGGTGCGCTCGACGGGGTGGCGAACCTGTCGCGCAGCATTAACGCCCGCGATCAGGCGCTCGAGGAACTGCTCGGTCATGCCAAGCGGGTGTCCGACATGCTGGCGGCGCGGGCGGGTCAGGTCAACCAGTTGATCACCGACGGCAACCTGCTGTTCGCCGCCCTCGACGAGCGGCGCCAGGCGCTCAGCCAGTTGATCGGTGGTATCGACGATCTCTCGCAGCAGCTGTCCGGCTTCGTCGCCGACAACCGCCGTGAGTTCGGCCCGGCGCTGGAGAAGCTGAACCTCGTCATGGACAACCTGCTCGCCCGCCGGGAGCACATCGGTGAGGCGCTCAAACGGCTGCCGCCCTACGCCACGGCGCTCGGCGAGGTCGTCGGCTCGGGCCCCGGTTTCCAGATCAACCTGTACGGTCTGCCCCCGGCCTCGCTGGCCGAGGTGCTGCTCGACACCTACTTCCAGCCGGGCAAGCTGCCCGACAGCCTTGCCGACTACCTGCGCGGTTTCATCGCCGAGCGACTGATCATCAGGCCGAAATCGCCATGACACACGCGAGTTCGAAGCTGAAGAGCAGCCGCGCGGCGCGGGTGGCGCTGGCCGCGGTACTGGTGATCACTTTGGCGGTGGGCGTTTTCCTGGTGTGGCCGTCGGCCACGGGGACGAAGCTGACGGCCTACTTCACCTCCGCGGTCGGGCTCTACCCCGGTGACGAGGTGCGCGTGGTCGGCGTGCCGGTCGGCAAGATCGACTCGATCGATCCGCGGGCCCAGGACGTCAAGATCACCATGACCCTCGATGACGGGATCAAGCTGCCCGCCGACGCCAAAGCGCTCATCGTCTCCCCGAACCTGGTGGCGGCGCGCTTCATTCAGCTCGCTCCCGCCTACACCGGCGGGCCGGCGCTGGCCGACGGCGCCAGCATCGGGCTCGACCGCACCGCGGTGCCCGTCGAGTGGGACGAGGTCAAAGAGCAGCTCACGCAGCTCTCGAGCCAGTTGGGCCCGCAGGCCGGAGCGATGCAGGGTCCGCTGAGCGCATTCGTCAACCAGGCCGCCGACACCTTCGACGGCAATGGCGATTCATTCCGCCAGGCGTTGCGGGAGCTGTCCCAGACCGCGGGCCGGCTCGGTGACTCGCGCACCGATCTGTTCGGCACCGTGCGCAACCTGCAGGTGCTGGTCAACGCGCTGTCCAACAGCAATCAGCAGATCGTGCAGTTCACCAACCATGTCGCGTCGGTGTCGCAGGTGCTGGCCGACAGCACCGCCGATCTCGACAACACGCTCGGGACGCTGAACCAGGCGCTGACCGACGTGCGGCAGCTGCTTGGCGACAACAACGACGCCCTCATCGCCCAGGTCGGCAAACTCGCCGATTTCACGCAGATCCTCACCGACCACAGCGACGACATCGAACAGATCCTGCACATCACCCCCAACGGGTTGGCGAACTTCTACAACATCTACAACCCTGCGCAGGGCACCGTCGGTGGTCTGCTGACCCTGCCCAACTTCGCCAATCCCGTGCAGTTCATTTGCGGCGGCACGTTCGACGTCGGCGCCAACCCGGACAACTTCAAACGCGCGGAGATCTGCCGGCAGCGGATGGGGCCGGTGTTCAAGCGGATCGCGATGAACTTCCCGCCGCTGCTGTTCCACCCGATCAACAGCATCACCGCCTACAAGGGGCAGATCATCTACGACACCCCGGCGACGCAGGCCAAGGCGCAGACACCGCTGCCGTATCTGCAGTGGCAGAACGCTCCTGGCGTGACGCCCCCGCAGATCGGACCGGGCAGGGACCTGACCTCGATGCTGCTGCCGCCCGCTCCCGGCGGATCGGCGACCGCGACCTCGCGCAGTGGTGGGCCCGCGGCGGCCCCGGCCCCTGCACCGGCGGGGCCGGCGCTACCGGCTGAGGCGGGTACCCCGTGACGCGCACGATGTTGCGGCGCCGCATGACTCGGCTCAGCTACCGCTCGATGGCGCTGGGTGGCGGGGTGCTGCTGCTGGCCGGTTGCCAGTTCGGCGGACTCAACTCACTGAACATGCCGGGCACTGCCGGCCACGGCGCGGGTGCCTACAAGATCACCGTGCAGCTTCCCGACGTGGCGACCCTGCCGCAGAACTCACCGGTGATGGTCAACGACGTCACCGTCGGCAGCGTGTCGGGCATCGACGCCGTGCAGCGTTCCGACGGCACGTTCTACGCCGCGGTGCAGGTGTCGTTGGACGGCGACGTGGACCTCCCGCAGAACGCGACGGCCAAGGTGGCCCAGACCTCCCTGCTGGGTTCCCAGCACATCGAGTTGGCGGCCCCCAAGGATGAGCCGGCCGTGGGCAGGCTGAAGGACGGATCACAGATCCCGCTCGACCGGACCGGTCGGTACCCCAGCACCGAGGAGGTGCTGTCATCGCTGGGCGTCGTGGTGAACAAGGGCAATCTCGGTGCGCTGCAGGACATCACCGACGAGGCGTACACCGCGGTGGCCGGCCGGGAGGGCACCTTCGCCGACCTCATCCCGCGACTGGCCGAGCTCACCAGCTCGCTGGACCGCCAGACCAACGACATCATCGCCGCCATGGAGGGTCTGGACCGGTTCGCCGGAATCCTGTCGCGCAGCCGCGACAGCCTGGGCCGCACGCTGGACACGCTGCCCGCCGCACTCGAGGTCCTCAACAACAACCGGGCCAACATCGTCGAGGCGTTCGGCGCGCTGCGAAGCTTCGCCGTCATCGCCTCCCGCGTGCTGTCGGAGACCAAGACCGACTTCGCCGCCGACCTGAAAGACCTCTACCCGGTGATCAAGTCGCTCAACGACAATGCCGACGACTTCATCAAAGACCTCGAATTCCTGCCGACGTTCCCGTTCCACTACAAGTACCTGCGCAACGCCGTACGCGGTGACTACCTGAATGTGTTCGTGACGTTCGACCTCACGGTGCGGCGCCTGGGCGAGTCGGTGTTCACCACCTCGCTCGGACTGGACCCGAACATGAAGAGGATGGGGGAGGTCATCAATCCGCCGGACTTCCTGACCGGTGCGATGGCCAACCTCTCCGGTCAGGCGGCCGATCCGTTCAAGATCCCGGCCGGCACGGCGACGCAGCACGAGGCGCCCTGATGCTGAACCGTCTCACGCGTCTGCAGCTGTCGATCTTCGCGGTCGTCACCGTGCTCACCGTCGGCGCGATCTCGCTGTTCTATCTGCATCTGCCGGCGGCTGTCGGTATCGGGTCCTACAACATCACCGCGAATTTCACCGCGGGCGGCGGCCTCTACGAGAACGCCAACGTGACCTATCGCGGCGTGACCATCGGCCGGGTGGAATCGGTCGGGCTGTCCGATTCGGGCGTCGTCGCGCACATGCGGCTCAACAGCAAGACCCCGGTGCCCGAGAACGTCACCGCGACGGTCAAGAGTGTGTCGGCGGTCGGCGAGCAGTACGTCGACCTGGTGCCACCGCAGAAGGCGGCGTCGTCGATGCTGCACGACGGTTCCGACATCGGAGTGGACCGCACCGCGATCGGCCAGGACATCGCCGGCATGCTGGAGGAGGCCGACAAACTGGTCAGCAGCGTCGGCAACAGCCGGTTGCAGGATCTGCTGCGCGAGACGTTCAAGGCGTTCAACGGCTCAGGGCCGGAACTGTCGCGGCTCATCCAGTCCTCGCGGCTGCTCATCGACGAGGCCAACGCCAACTACGGCCAGACCACCCAGCTGATCGACCAGGTGGGGCCGTTCCTGGACAGCCAGATCCGCAGCGGCGACGACATCCGCTCCCTGTCCGACGGGCTGGCCCGGCTGACCGGCAACGTGGCAGGCGCCGACCCGCAGCTGCGGACGACCCTGCAGACAGTGCCCGGGACCACCGAGGTTGCCAACACGACGTTCGCGGGGATCCGGCCCACGTTCCCGGTGCTCGCCGCCAATCTGGCGAACTTCGGCCGGATCGGCGTCATCTACAACAAGTCGATCGAACAGGCGCTGGTGATCTTCCCGGCCCTGATCGCCGCGCTGAACACCGTCGCCGGCGGCGTGCCGGCCGACGAGGGCGGCAAGCTCGACTTCAAGATCCACCTCAACGATCCGCCGTCCTGTTCGACCGGTTTCCTGCCGCCGACGACGATCCGCTCGCCGGCCGACCTCACGGTGCGCGATCTGCCGGACGACCTCTACTGCAAGACTCCGCACAACGACCCCGCGGTGGTCCGCGGCGCGCGCAACTACCCGTGCCAGGAGTTCCCCGGTAAGCGGGCGCCGACGATCCAGCTGTGCCGCGATCCCAAGGGGTACATCCCGGTGGGCACGAACCCGTGGCGCGGTCCGCCGGTGCCGCTGGACACGCCGGTCACCGACCCGCGAATGTCGTTGCCGATGAACAAGTTCCCGTTCATCCCGCCGCAGATCGATCCGGATCCGGGACCGCCGGTGGTGCAACTGCCGCCGGGGGCGACACCCGGCCCGGGCCCGGCGCCGCATGCGCCGTTCCCGTTGCCGGTGCCGCCGAATCAGCCGGGTATGCCGCCACCGCTGCCGTACTACGCGCCGCCCGACCAGGTCGCGCCGCCGTACGGCCGGCCCGTCCCGCCCGCGGCACCGCCGGCTCCTGCGGCACCGCCACCACCAGCGGTCCCCGTGGCGCCGCCGCCACCGCCGGGCAACTCCCTCAACGGGGTGCCCATCCCCGGGCCGCAGCCACCGATGCCGGCCGAGCAGCCCGTGGCCAGCGGGCCGAGTGATCCGCTCATGACCAGTTACGACTCCCGGACCGGTGAGTTCGCCGATCCCGCGGGCGGGACTGGCGTATACGCCCCCGGCGCTGCCAAACTGGCGCCGGCGGAGAATTGGGCGGACTTGATGATGGCTCCAAGGCAGGTGTGATGACAGAGGACACGGCTTCGGAAACGAAGCCGGCGCGTCGTCGTGCGTCGCGCGCGGCCGGCCCGGCGAACGGGTCGACCGACGCGGCCGCGGCCGCACCCGGCAAGGTCAGCGTCGACGCCCCGGCCGTCGCGCGGGTGCGGTCATCCCGTCCGGCCGGGCCGCCTCCGCGTCGCCAGCCACACCGCACGCTCGTCGCCGCGGTGGCACTCGTCGTCACGGCGGTCGCGCTGGCCGCCCTCACCGCGGCAGTGGCGGTGGCAGGCGTCCAGCAGCGCGCCGCCGACGCCGAGCAGGCCCGCGAGCAGCGCTTCGTCGACACCGCATCGCAGACCGCGGTCAACATGTTCAGCTACACGCAGGACAACATCGACGACAGCGTCAACCGGTTCGTCGACGGAACCAGCGGCCCGCTGCGCGACATGCTCAGCCAGAACGGCAACGTCGACAATCTCAAGGCGATCTTCCGCGACACCCAGGCCAGCTCGGAAGCGGTGATCAACGGTGCTGCGCTCGAGAGCGTCGACAACATCGCCGGCAATGCCGCCGTCCTGGTCTCGGTACGGGTGACGGTCACCGACGTCGACGGGACGAACAAGCCGTCCCAGCCCTACCGGCTGCGCATCATCGTCCACGAGGACGACAACGGCCACATGACCGGCTATGACCTGAAGTACCCCGAGGGCGGGAACTGATGGGTCGGTGGACGACCCGGATCGTGGGTCTGCTCAGCGTGGTGTGCGCGGTCGCGTTCGTCGCGCTGGCCGGTGTCGGCGGCTGGCTGTACTGGCAACGCGTCGAGACCCGCGGCGCCCAGCAGGCGCGTGACACCCTGGCCCCGCTGGCGGCCGACCAGATCCCGAGGATGTTCGGGTATGACTACCAAACGGTGGAGCGCAGTCTCACCGAGGCTTACCCGCTGCTGGCGCCGGGGTTCCGGCAGGAGTTCAGCGACCGGGCGACCAAGGAGATCATCCCGCAGGCCCGGGAGCGGCAGGTCGTCAGCCAGGCACACGTCGTCGGCGTCGGAGTCCTCTCGGCGCAACGTGATTCAGCGCAGGTGATGGTGTACCTCAACCGGACCGTCACCGAGAAGGGCGGTCAGCCCATCTATGACGGCAGCCGCCTGCGCGTCGACTACACCAAGCTCGACGGCAAGTGGCTGATCAACTACATCACCCCGATCTGAGACCGGCTCAGACTGATTTCGCGTCGTCGCGCGTGCCGGCCAGCGCATCGAGGAAGGCGCGGGCCCACCGGTCCACGTCGTGGGCGAGCACCTGGCGGCGCAGCGCACGCATCCGCCTGCGACCCTCTTCGGGAGTCTGGTTCAACGCGGCCTCGATGGCGTCCTTGACGTCTTCGAGGTGGTGCGGATTGGCCAGGTAGGCCTGCCGTAACTCGGCTGCGGCACCGGTGAATTCGCTGAGCACCAGCGCTCCGCCGAGATCGTGGCGGCAGGCCACGTACTCCTTGGCCACGAGATTCATCCCGTCGCGCAGAGGCGTGACCAGCATGACGTCGGCCGCGACGAAGTAGGCGATCAATTCGTCGCGGGGGACCGGCCGGTGCAGGTAGTGCACGATCGGGTGACCGACCTCGCCGAAGTCGCCGTTGATGTGGCCGACCTGCCGCTCGATGTCCTCACGCATCGCGATGTAGCTCTCGACGCGCTCCCGGCTCGGGGTGGCCAGCTGGATGAGCACGGTCTCCTCGCGTTTGACCCGACCGTCGCTGAGCAGTTCGGCCAGCGCCTCCAACCGGACGTTGATGCCCTTGGTGTAGTCCAGCCGGTCGACACCCAGCAGGATCTTGCGCGGATTACCGAGATCGTTGCGGATCTCGCGGGCCCGCTGCCGGATCGCGCGGTTGCGGGACTTGGCGTCGAGATCGGCCGAGTCGATGGAGATGGGGAAGGCGCCGACCTTCACCGTCCGGAAGCCGTACTGGACCTCCCCGAAGCGGGTCCGCACCCCGACCGTCGCCCGTGAGGCGTTCGCGCCCACCAGGCGCCGCGACAGGAACAGGAAGTTCTGTGCCCCACCGGGCAGGTGAAACCCGACGAGGTCGGCGCCGAGCAACCCTTCGATGATCTCGGTGCGCCACGGCATCTGCATGAACAGCTCGACCGGGGGGAACGGGATGTGCAGGAAGAAACCGATGGTCAGATCGGGCCGCAGCATGCGCAGCATCTTCGGCACCAGCTGCAGCTGGTAGTCCTGCACCCACACCGTGGCGCCGGGTGCGGCAGCCTTCGCCGTCGCCTCGGCGAAGCGGCGGTTGACCTCGACGTAGCGGTCCCACCATTTGCGGTGGTAGATCGGCTTGACGATCAGATCGTGGTAGAGCGGCCACAGGGTGGCGTTGGAAAAACCCTCGTAGTAGTCGGCGACGTCCTCGGCCGACAGGGCCACCGGGTAGAGCTGCAGGCCGTCTTCCTCGATGGGATCCTCGGGACTGTCCGGGATGCCGGCCCACCCGATCCAGGCGCCGCGCCGACGGCGCAGCAGCGGCTCCAGGGCGGTGACGAGCCCACCGGGGCTTCGCTTCCAGGAGATGCTGCCGTCGGGCAGCTTCTCCATGTCGATCGGCAACCGGTTGGCCACGACCACGAATTCGGAATTCCCCGAGCTGGCGTGGCCGTCGCCCCCCGAGGCCATTTACGCCTCGAGCTTCGAGGGCCCGATGCCGAGCATGGACAAGAAGACGCGACACTCGTCGGCGTCGGTGGCGTAGGCGGCCACCACGCGGCGAGCCTGGCGAGCGGTGCTGTCGGCGAGCGGTTCGACGTCGCCGATTTCGGCGGGATCAGACTTGGCAGGCATGTCCGCAACTCTAGGCGACTCACCACACCGGCGGCGACATGCCTGGTCGGGCCCCGTATCGTGCGACTAGTGTCCACCCAGGAGCAGGTGACCTACGAGACCCTCGACGACGGCCGGATCGCCCGGATCTGGCTGAACCGGCCGCAGACCCAGAACGCGCAGAACCGCACGCTGCTGGTGGCTCTCGACGAGGCGTTCGGTCGAGCCGAAGCCGACGACCAGGTCCGGGTGGTCATCCTGGCCGCCCGCGGCAAGAACTTCTCGGCCGGTCACGACCTCGGGTCCGAAGAGGCGATCGCCGAGCGGACGCCGGGGCCCGGCCAGCATCCGAGCTTCACCGTCAACGGCGGCACCCGCGCGCCGATCGCCGAGAAGATCTACCTGCAGGAGTGGCACTACTTCTTCGAGAACACCCGGCGCTGGCGCGATCTGCGCAAGATCACCATCGCCCAGGTGCAGGGCAATGCGATCTCGGCCGGCCTGATGCTGATCTGGGCGTGCGACCTTATCGTCGCCGCCGACGACGCCAGGTTCAGCGACGTGGTGGCGGTGCGGCTGGGGATGCCGGGCGTCGAGTACTACGCGCACCCCTGGGAGTTCGGGCCGCGGAAGGCCAAAGAACTCCTGCTGACCGGGGATTCGATCGACGCCGACGAGGCGCACCGCCTCGGCATGGTGTCGAAGGTGTTCCCACGCGCGGACCTGGAGGACCGGACCGTCGAGTTCGCGCGCCGGATCGCCGCGCTGCCGACGATGGCGGCGCTGCTGGTCAAGGATTCGGTCAACGCGGCCGCCGACGCGATGGGCTTCACCGAGGCGCTGCGGCACGGTTTCCACATTCACGAACTCGGCCATGCGCACTGGGCGGCGCACAACGAGAACCGGATGGCTGTCGGGCTGCCCCCGGATGTGCCGGACTGGCGCGAACTGGGGGCGCCGAAGTTGGCCCGCCGCGACGAACCGTGACGTATAACTAGAACGCGTTTCAGTTATACGACCTAGGTATCGGAGGACGGCCTTGCTGCTTTCACTGGCGGATCGCACCTATCTGGTCACCGGCGGTGGCAGCGGTATCGGCAAGGGGGTCGCCGCGGCGATCCTCGCTGCGGGCGGTGATGTGATGCTGGCCGGCCGCAACGCCGACCGGCTCGCCGCCGCGGCCGAGGAACTGTCGGCCGCGACCGGTGACGGAGCGGGGGAGGTTCGCTACGAACCGACCGATGTCACCAACGAGGACGAGGCGGCGCGCCTGGTCGAGGCCGCCACCGCCTGGCGCGGTCGGTTGCACGGCGTCGTCCACAGCGCCGGCGGATCCGAGACCATCGGCCCGATTACCCAGATCGACTCCGACGCGTGGCGGCGCACCGTGGACCTCAACGTCAACGGCACCATGTACGTGTTGAAACACGCTGCGCGCGAACTGGTTCGGGGCGGCGGCGGATCCTTCGTCGGCATCTCGTCGATCGCGTCGAGCAATGTGCACCGCTGGTTCGGCGCGTACGGGCCGAGCAAGGCCGCGCTGGATCACATCATGCAGCTGGCCGCCGACGAACTGGGACCGTCGTGGGTGCGGGTCAACGGGATTCGGCCCGGGCTGATCCAGACCGACCTCGTCGGCCCAATCCTGGAGTCGCCCGAGGTGTCCGCGGACTACCGGGCGTGCACCCCGCTGCCGCGCTTCGGCGAGGTGCAGGACATCGCGAACCTGTCGGTGTTCCTGCTCAGCGATGCGTCGTCGTGGATCACCGGTCAGATCGTCAACGTCGACGGCGGCCACAATCTGCGACGCGGGCCGGATATGTCGGGCATGCTCGAGCCGTTGTTCGGCGCCGACGGCCTACGCGGGGTCGTCTGAGCGCTGCCCCGCGCCGGAGATCTGCACCAACACGGCCAGGACGACGGCCACCAGAACCAGTGCGGGGACGTCACCCAGGAGATGACCCAGGTGGTCGCCGCGCAGCGACTGCACCGCCATGATCGCGGCGTGTACGACACTGGACCAGACGGTGAACCAGATCAAGCTGACGTGCGCCTCCGGGCGTCGCGCCGCGATCCACAGGAAGACGCCGAGGGTGGCGTACAGCCCGACGATCATCATGAAGTAGTCGGACTCGTGCGGCGGCCCGTGATGCCACGCCCACCCCGACGGCCACACCACCGCGAGCGGGTAGAGCAGCACCATCACCGTGCCGAAGACGGCGAGCGCGATCTGCAGCAGCCGATAGGTGATCGACGGGCCCATCTGGCCATTGTGGGTGTCGGTCAGGCCGTTGGGGAAGACCCGCCCGCCTCCCAGCTGCTCAACGCGCCGATGGCCGACCAGTCCAGCTGGCCACCGCCGTGCGCCAGCAAGGTGAGGAACCGGTCGCGTAGCAGGCTCGCGATCGGCAGCGGGACCTGCAGCCCGGCACCCGCCTCCAGGGCAAGGCCGATGTCCTTGAGGCCGCCGGTGGCGGCGAAGCCCGCGGGTTCGAACTGCCGGCGCGCCACCAGCCCGCCGTAGGTGCGGTACACCGGTGCGTCGAACAGCGTGGAGGTCAGCAGGTCGAGGTAGTCGCCCGCGTCGACTCCGCCCTTGGTGACCAGCGCGATGGCCTCGCCGAGCGATTCGATGACCGAGGCGATGAGGAAGTTCCCCGACACCTTCACCAGGTTGGCCGCGGTCGGTTCGGTGCCCACAACGAAGGTGCGCTGGCCGACCGCGTCGAAGACCGGCGCCACCTCGGACACCGTGTCGGGTGCGCCCGCGGCGACCACGAAGAGTTTGGCCGCTGCCGCCGCCTCTGGCCTGCCGAACACCGGCGCCGAGACGTATCGCTGACCGGCTTCGGCGTGGGCGGTGATGAGCCGTTGGGCCAGAGCCAGGCTGATCGTGGAGGCCGAGACGTGGATCGCGTTCGGGGGCAGCGAGGCGACGATGCCGTCGTCGCCGAAGCCGACCGCCTCGACGGCGGTGTCGTCGGACAGCATCGTCACCACCACGTCGCCCCGGCAGGCGTCGGCCACCGTGCGCGCCGGGTGCGCGCCCTTGGCCGCCAGGGCGTCCACCTTGTCGGGGGACCGGTTGTAGGCCGTGACCTCGTGTCCGGCGGCCAGCAGGTTGGCCGCCATCGCCGAGCCCATGTTGCCGAGTCCGATGAATCCGATGCGCATGGCGCAATCCTGCCGGGCGGATCGTGTTCGCGCTTCTCCTTTACGGGCTGACGGTTTCCCCGGCGCGCGTCTTCTCGGCCGCGAGGCG
This sequence comes from Mycobacterium sp. GA-2829, assembly GCF_001499965.1. GTDB lineage: Bacteria > Actinomycetota > Actinomycetes > Mycobacteriales > Mycobacteriaceae > Mycobacterium. The sequence continues at coordinate 35,033 of NZ_LQIT01000012.1, read as the reverse complement.
GACCGCGTCGACGATGCCCTGGTAGCCGGTGCAGCGGCAGAAGTTGCCCGAGAGGCCCTCGCGGATCTCTTGGTCGCTGGGGTCGGGGTTGTCGGCCAGCAGCGCGGTGATGGAGGTGACGAAACCCGGTGTGCAGAAGCCGCATTGCAGCCCGTGGCACTCCTTCATCGCGGACTGCACCGGGGACAGTTCACCGTCGGGACCGGCGATCCCCTCGACGGTGGTGACGTCCTGACCGTCGGCCTGCACCGCGAACACCAGACACGAGCGCACGGCCTGACCGTCGAGCAGCACCGTGCACGCACCGCAGGCGCCGTGCTCGCAACCCAGATGCGTGCCGGTCAGCCCGCACGTCTCGCGCAGGAAGTCGGCGAGGGTGATCCGCGGTTCGACCAGGCCGCGGTGGGCGCGGCCGTTGACCGTCAACTCGACAGGCAGCTCATGCATGGCTCAACTCCTCCGAATTCACCTGTGCCGCGGCCGATGTGACGGCACGGGCGACCATCGCAGTGCCGACGCGACGGCGGTAGCTCGCCGAACCCTGCAGGTCGGCGGGGATGTCGCGCAGCGCGGCCAGCGTGACCGCACCGACCTCGTCGGCGTCAATCTCGGACAGGCGCGCTCCGACGAGGGCACGTTCGCCGTCGGTGCCGCGCAGCGGCGTCGATCCCAGACCCAGCAGGCCGATACCGCACCGGGTCACCCGGTCGTCCCCGTCGACCTCGAGGGCGACCGCCGCACCGGCGATCGCGAAATCGCCATGCCTACGGGCGAATTCCTCGACCGCGAATCCGCAGCGGCCCCTCCACACCGGGAACCGCACGGCGGTGAGGATCTCGTCGGAGGTGAGCGAGGTCTCCCACAGACCGGTGAACAGGTCCGTGGCGGCGACCTCGCGGCGTCCGCGGGTCGACACCGCCTCGATCCGCGCGTCGAGGGCCAGTGCGACGGCGGCGTATTCGGCGGCCGGGTCGGCGTGGGCGATCGCGCCGCCGAGGGTGCCGCGGGTACGGATCTGGAAGTGCCCGATGTGCGGGGTCGCCAGCGTGAGCAGCGGCGCCGAATCGGCGACCTCGTCGTCCATGCCGACCAGTGCGTGCGGGGTCGCCGCGCGCACCACGATCTGGTCGTCGATCAGGTCGATGCCGGTCAGCTCGTCGAGCCGCGAGATGTCGACCAGGTTCGCGAAATGGGTCAGGCGCATGGCCAGCATCGGCACCAGGCTCTGCCCGCCGGCCAGGATCTTGGCGTCTTCGCCGAATTCGGCGAGCAGCTGCGCCGCCTCGGCCACCGTCTCCGGGCGGTGGTATGCGAACGGGGCGGCCTTCATGACGACAGTAGCCTGGCCAACGCGGCCTGCAGATCCTCGGCCAGCACGGCGGCCGGATGTGCGCGCCTGCGGCGACGGCCGATCAGCAAGCCCAGCGCGGTGCCCGCGGCCACACCCGCGACCACGGGGGCGAAGCGTTTGGCCATCGGCACCGCGACGACCTTGAGCAGGTCGACCGAATCGCCCGCGGCGGGTTGGGCGGCGGCGGTCGCGGCTTCGGTGGTGGGGGCGGTGGTCGCCTTCGGGGCGTCGCCCAGCACGTCGGCCTCGAGGGCCTTGGCGAACTGACCGATCAGGTTGGTGGCGACGTCGGCGAGCACGCCGCGGCCGAACTGGGCGGCCTTACCGGAGATCGTGAGGTCGGTGTTGATCACGACGTGGGTTGCGTCGCCCTCGTCTTTGAGTTGCGCGGTGACGACGGCCGCGGCGTTGCCGTTGCCGCGCGTCTCCTTGCCCGAGGCGCGGAGCACGACCCGCTGGGCGGCGGGGTCCTTCTCCTGGAAGGCGGCAACACCCTTGTAGGACACTGTGATCGGACCGACCTTGACCTTCACCGCACCGGTGAACTCATCGCCGTCGACCGACAGCAGCGTGGCGCCGGGCAGGCACGGCGCCACCCGCTCGACGTCGGTGAGCACCTCCCAGGTCTTGGCGGCGGGCACCGCGACCCGGAATTCGTTGTTCAGTTCCACGGTCAGTGGTCCTCTCGCTGAATGTTTTCGAGCAGTTCGACGATGGTCGCGGGGTTGGCCGGTAGTCGGGTGACGGTGACGCCCAGTGGGGCGAGCGCATCGTTGATCGCGTTGATCACCGCGGGCGTGGAGCCGATGGCGCCGCCCTCGCCCGCGCCCTTGTAGCCGCCGACACCCGGGCCGGGGATCTCGACGTGGCCGAATTCGATCGGCGGCACCTCGGTCGCGGTCGGCAGCAGATAGTCGACGAACGTCGAGGACAGCGGGTTGCCGTCGGCGTCGTAGACCAGGCTCTCCAGCAGCGCGCCGCCGATGCCCTGGACCGTGCCGCCGGCCACCTGACCCTCGACGATGTTCGGGTTGATCATCGGGCCGACGTCCTCGCTGACGATGTAGCGGGTCAACGTCACCTGACCGGTCGCCACGTCGACCTCGCAGGTACACGCGTGAGTGGCGTTGGCCCAGTGGATCATCGCCTCCGGCGGTGAGGTGAAGCGCGCGGTGGCTTCCAGGCTTGCCGAGGTGCCCGGTGCCAGCTGGGCGGGTTCGTAGTACGCGCGGTAGGCGATGTCGGCGAACGACACGCTCTTGTCGGGATCCTCGCGCAGGTACGCCCGGGAACCGCCGAGTTCGATGTCGCCGGCCTCGGCGCCGAGATGGTGGGCGGCCATCGCGACGAGTTGCCTGCGCAGCACCGCCCCCGCCTCGCTGACCGCGCCCGCGGTCATCGGAGCGCTGCGGCTGCCCTGCGTGCCCGCCCCGTACGGGGTGACCGCGGTGTCGCCCTGGATGGTGGAGACGTCGTCGATGTCGGCGCCCAGCGCATCGGCGGTGAGCTGAACGACGGTGGTCTCCAAGCTGTTTCCGCTCGAGCCGCCGTTGACGTAGACGTTGACCTTGCCGGTCGGCTCCATCCGGATGGTGCAGCCCTCGGTGGCCAGGTGGCCGGTGGCCGCGCCGGTCGGTTCGATGTAGGCGGAGAATCCGAGGCCGATGTAGCGGCCCTGGGCGAGCGCTTCGGCCTGCTCCTTGCGGAAGCCCTCGTGGTCGAGGATCTTGACGGCCTGTTCGAAGGTGTCGGCGGGCGCGACGTGGTCATACGGCATGCCGTTGGGGTTGAAGTACGGCATCTCGTCGCCACGCAGGATGTTCTTGCGGCGCAACTCGACCGGATCGATGCCGAGCTTGCGGGCGGCGATGTCGAGCATGATCTCGCGGGCGAGGGTCTCGTACTGCCACGGGCCGCGGTAGGCGTGCAGGCCCGCGGTGTTGGAGAACACCGTCTTGTAGTTGAAGCTGGCCTTGGGCACCCGGTACGGGCCGGGGAAGAACATGCCGATCGCCGCGGTGGTGAGCACCGGATACGGCGTGGGGTAGGCGCCGACGTCCTGGTTGAAGTCGATGTCGACGGCGAGGATGGTCCCGTCCTCGTCGAACGCCATGCGCGCGGTGCCGTCGACGTGGCGCGACTGCCCCGCCGACATGAGGTTCTCGCGCCGGTCCTCGATCCATTTCAGTGCCGCGGGCACTCTGCGTGCGGCGAGCATGATCACCATGTCCTCGCGCATCGGCACGACCTTCTGGCCGAAACCGCCGCCGGTGTCGCGCATGATGACGCGGACCTTCTGGGCCGGGATACCGAGTAGCCGGGCGGCGAAGGCGCGCAGTTCGTGCGGTGTCTGCGTCGACGCCCACAGCGTCAGTTCGTCGGTGGTCGAACCCCATTCGGCGACCAGGCCGCGGGTCTCGATGGGCACCGGCACGTACATCTGCTGGTAGATGTTCTCGCTGACCACACACGCCGCCGCGCCGAACGTCTCCTCGTCCGGTGGCGCACCGCCCATCCCGCCCGCCACGTTGTCCGGATACTGCTCGTGCACAACGACTTCGGAGTTCACGGCGGTGCGGAAGTCGGCCACCGCGGGCAGCGGTTCGTAGTCCACCTCGACCGCGTCAACGGCGTCTTCGGCGAGGTAGCGGGATTCGGCGACGACGAGTGCGACCGGATCACCGACGAACTTGACCTCACCCTCGGCGAGCGGGGGACGCGGGGTGTCGGGGACGTCCTTGCCTGCCACGGCGTGCCACGCCTCGACCGCGTCCCCGTTGAGGTCGGCGGCGGTGAACACCGCGTGCACCCCCGGCATGGCCAGCGCCGCGGAGGCATCGATCCCGTTGACCTTCGCGCGGGCGAAGGGGCTGCGGACGAAGCACGCGTGCAGCATCCCGGGGCGCTGGATGTCGTCGACGAAGGTGCCGCGACCGGTCAGCAGGCGGTTGTCCTCGACCCTCGCGACGCGGGTGCCCGAATAGCGGGTGGCGACGGTGTCGGTCATCGGTGAGCGCTCCATTCCGTCGATTGCTTCTGCGCGTAAGTAGGCGGGGCCGGGGCTGAAGCAAGAGTCTGGTTATCGTAAGTGATAAGACATCTGCTCAAAAGAGAGAGTGTCATTTCCGCAGGTGAGGACGTCGGGTGCGGGCATCTTGCGCCCAGACTGCCAGCCCGGCGGCGTCCGCGGACCCGAATCGGGAAGTCGGATTCGCCTGACAACCGCACCGCGGTCTGCCAGGCTTCCGCACCGTGGCGCTGACGACGCAGGGCACATCCCCGATCGAGGCGCAGACGCACGGGCCGCGGCGGGCATGGGCGGCCGTCGCGCTGTTGGCCGTCGTCGGCACGCTCAACTACGCCGACCGCTTCCTGCCCGCCGTCCTCGCCGAGCCGATCAAGAACGACCTGGCGCTGTCGGATACGGCGATCGGTGTGATCAACGGCTTCGGCTTCCTCATCGTCTACGCGGTGCTCGGCATCTTCATCGCGCGCTTCGCGGACCGCGGTGCGTTCGGCTCGGTCGTCGCCGTGTGCCTCGGATTATGGGGCGCGATGACCATGGTCGGCGCGGTCGCGCAGTCGGGTCTGCAGTTGGCGCTGACCCGCGTCGGGGTCGCGGTGGGGGAGGCGGGCAGCACCCCCGCCGCCCACGCGTACGTCGCCCGCAACTTCGCACCGGAACGACGTGCCGCACCGTTGGCGGTCATCACCCTGTCGATCCCACTGGCCAGTGCCGCGAGCCTGATCGGCGGCGGGCTGTTGGCCCAGTCGTTCGGCTGGCGCACCGCGTTCGTGGTGATGGGGGCGATCAGCGTGGCGTTCGTCCCGCTGGTGCTGGTGGTGATCGGGCGCCGCCAGGCGATGCCCGTCCTCGACCGCGCCCCGCGACAGCGCACCGCCAAACCGTGGGATCTGCTGCGTGAGCCCAGCTACGTCGTCATCGTCACCGGCGCGGCGTGCATCTCAATCGCCGGCTATTCGCTGACGACGTTCGCGCCTGCGTTCCTCATCCGCAGCCACGGGATGTCGATCGGCGACGTCGGCCTGCAGTACGGCATCGCCAGCGGGGTGGCCGGCATCGTCGGCCTCCTCGTGGTGGGACGGGTGGCCGACCGCCTGGCCGCCCGCGACCCGCGGTGGCTGCTCTGGCTCGTCGCCGCGATGACCGCGGTGCTGCTGCCGTGCTCGGTGGCCGCCTTCCTGGTGGGCAGCCCCGCGCTGTGTGTGCTGTTCATCGCGCTGAGCTACGTCATCGGCACCGCCTACATGGCGCCGTCCATCGCGGCCATCCAGCGGCTGGTCCTCCCCGAGCAGCGGGCCACCGCCTCGGCGGTCTTCCTCTTCTTCGGCGCCGTCCTCGGCTCGGCCGGTCCGTTCGTCACGGGACTCATCAGCGATGCGTTGACCGCCCACCTCGGCAGCGCCGCGCTCGGCCGTGCCCTGTTGATCGTGGTCCCCGTCGCGCAGGTGGCGGCCCTCGCGTGTTACCTCCTCGCCAGCCGGTGGTTCCTGGGCCGGATCAGGACATGACGCAGCCAACCCGGTGAGCCGCCGCAGCGCCTGGAACCCGTCATCGCTTCCGGGCCAGTGCCGGCGCACCACATCCAGACCCGATCGCCGCACCACGCTGCGCAGCACCGCGACGACGACGATGGCGTCGTCGGCGTAGCCCAGTACGGGGATGAAATCGGGGATCAGATCGATGGGCGACGCCAGATAGGCGAGCAGCAGCGCCAATCGGATTCGGACGCCTCGCGGCAGGGCGTCATCGGCGGCGAGTCTGCGGACGAGGCGGAGGGTGTCGGGCAGGATGCGCAGCGCCTCGCGCAACAGGTTTCCGCGCGGGCGCGCGCATATCAAGGCGACCACGAGCGCCAGCCAGGTGAGCGCGAACCCGGCGCCGATACCGATGGCGAGCTCCCACACGGTGAGATGGTCTCAGATGATGGGGTCGTCGCCCGGCCGCAGCAGCCGCAACCACCGGTATCCGTAACCGTCGAGGCCAATCTCGAGCCGCCCTTTCGCGTCGAGTTCGTGGACGGACAACCCGTCCATGAGGTCGACGAGCGTCGACCCCTCCGGCGCGTCCTCGATCTGGATCGGCACCATGCATCGGTCGGCGCCGAAGTTGTGCAGCGCCACCATCGTCCACCCGCTCTTCTCCCGGCAGCAGTGCGCGAGGACCGCGGGATTGGGCTGATCGAGCACCTCGGCGGTCGACCACCCGATCTCGGGCTGCTGGCGATAGGTGTAGATCAGATCGCGGATGAACCACCAGAACGACTGGTGATTGTGGCGCTGGTCGGCGACGTTCACGTGCTCCGGCCCGTAGAGGCCGTCGGTGAGGGGTCGGGGGAGCTGCCGTGCGGCGGCCCTGGAGAAGCCGCCGTTGGCGTCGTCGGTCCATTGCATGGGTACGCGGACCGCGAATCGCCCTGGGATGTCGAGGTTCTCGGCCATCCCGATCTCCTCGCCGTAGAACAGCACCGGGGTCCCCGGCAGGGAGAACGCCAGGGAGTAGACCATGCGCATCCGGCGTTCGTCCCCGCCGAGCATCGACGGCAACCGTCGCCGCAGCCCGCGGCCGTAGAGCTGCATGTCCGGTTCCGGACCGAACGCGTCGAAGATCTCCTGCCGTTCCGCTTCGCCGAGTTTGTCGAGGGTGAGTTCGTCGTGGTTGCGCACGAAGTTCGCCCACTGGCTGGTCTCGTCGAGCGACGGGCGTTCGCGCAGCGCCGCCGCGAGCGGTCCGGCGTCACCCCGCGCCAGCGAGAGGTACATGTTCTGCATGCCGATGAAGTCGAACTGCATGTTGAGCCCGTCGCCGTCGTCGCCGCCGAAGAACGACTTCTGGTCGGCATAGGGCACGTTCACCTCACCGAGCAGCACCGCGTCGCCGACCCTGCGGGTGACGAAATTGCGGACGTCGCCAAGGTATTCGTACGGGTCGAAGACGCCGGGGTCGCCCGGCGCGCCGTCCCGGGCGAACAGGAACGGCACGGCGTCCACCCGGAAGCCGGAGACGCCCAGCTGCAGCCAGAAGCCCAATGTGCGTGAGATCTCTTCCTGCACGCGCGGATTGGCGATGTTCAGGTCGGGTTGGTGTTTGTAGAAGTGATGGAGGTACCACTCCCCGGTCTTGGGCTCCTGCTCCCAGAGGCTGTCCTCCTGATCGGGGAAGACGACGTCGGCCGGGCTCGACTCGGGCTCGGTCTCGCTCCACACGTAGTAGTCGCGGTACGGATCGTCCGTGCTGCGTCGCGCGGACTTGAACCACGGGTGCGCGTCGGAGGTGTGGTTCATGACGAAGTCGACGATCACGCGGATGCCCTTGGAGCGGGCGGTGCGCACCAGCTCGACGAAATCGCCGAGGTTGCCGAGGCGCTGGTCGACGCCGAAGAAGTCGACGATGTCGTAGCCGTCGTCTTTGCGCGCGGTCGGGTAGAACGGCATCAGCCACAGGCAGGTGATGCCGAGATCGAAGAGGTACTCGATGCGCTCGGTCATCCCCCGGATGTCGCCGGTCCCGTCGCCGTTCCAGTCGTAGAACGTCTCGATGTCGGCGCAGTAGAAGACGGCGTTCTTCCACCACAGGTCGCCGGTCTCGATCTTCCTCATGCGATCGCCGCGCTCGAACCCGGTGCCGTCGGCGAGAGCTGCGGCAGCACGTGCTCGCCGAAGGCGTCGATGAAGGGCGCCTGCTCCTGGCCGACGAAGTGCAGGTAGAGCTCCTCCCAGCCCTGCTCGACATACTCGGCGAGCCACTCGGCGTGGCGGCCGAGGTCCGATGAGACCCGCACCGCGCCGCCGACCTTCTCCGTGGAGACCGCGCTGCCGATGACGTCGAACGCCTCGACCGTCTCGGTATCCCACGACACCGGCGGGTCGAAGACGTTGTTGCGCCACTGGTCGTGCGCGATCGCCATGGCTTCGTCGTCGGTGCGCGCCCAGCTCAGGTGGATCTGCAGCCGGGCCGGGCCGCGCCCGCCGGCCTCCCGGTACGCATCGAGGACCGCGCGGAGCTTCTCCGGCGGCTGGTTGACGGTGATCAACCCGTCGGCCCAGGCGGCGTGGCGCGCCGCCGTCTGCGGAGTGACCGCGGGCCCGACGAGGTCGGGCACCACCGCGGGCAGCGTCCACAGCCGGGCCCGGTTCACCTCCACCAGGCCCTCGTGGCTGACCTCCTCGCCGCGCAGCAGGCGGCGGATGACGTCGACGCACTCGACCAGGCGCGCGTCACGGACCTCCTTGCGGGGCCACGCCTGCCCGGTGATGCGTTCGTTGGACGCCTCGCCCGAACCCAGCGCAGCCCAGAACCGGCCGGGGAACATCTGCGCCAGCGTGGCGATGGCCTGGGCGATGATCGCCGGGTGGTAGCGCTGACCGGGGGCGTTGACCACACCGAACGGCAGTCCGGTGGTCGCGAGCGCCGAGCCGAGAAACGCCCACGCGAAGCCGGATTCGCCCTGCCGCTCGCTCCACGGGCTGAAGTGGTCGGACGACATGCCGGCGGTGAAGCCGGCCTGTTCCGCGTGCTGGACGTCCCGCAGCATCTGGGCGGGATTGATCTGCTCATGCGAGCAGTGGAAGCCGATGACGGTCATCGCCCCGGGATACCCCTGAAGGCGCTGACGTCAACGTCAGTACCGCTAGTCGCCGCTGCCCTCGTCGTCGCCCATCCCGGGCGGGGTGTCCTCGGGCGTGGTGGTCACCGCGGGACCCTCACCGGGCGCGATGGTCGGGGTCTCCGGCTGGGTGGACGGACCCCTTTCGGCGGCGGGCGAGCCGGCCGGGGGAGCGGGAACGCCGGTGTCGCCCGGCGCGGCGGGTGCGGCCGGTGCGCCGGTGCCTTCCGTGCCGCCGGTGTCCCCCGGGGCCGGAACCGCCGGGGAGGTCGCGGGCGCGGTGGTGGTGGGCGTCGGCGCGACGGCGGTGGTGGACGAGGTGGTCTCCGACGTCGAGGTGTCGCCGGACTCCTCACTGCCTCCGCAGGCCACGGCCAACGGGGTGAACAGGACGGCGGCGCCGATCGCTACGACGGTGGAAATGCGGCGATGTTGCGTGCGCATACTCGCGACTCCTAACCGGTGAAACGTTCCTCTGACCGCATGAACGGCAGGGTGGAGAACGACTGGCACGGGGCGCACAGACCCGGCCCCAACCGTGGGTAGCCACATCCGTGACATTCGTCGATGGCCACTGTCGTTTCCCCGCTGAGCACGAGGGGGAGGTTACCCAGAGCGACGGAATTCAATCGGGATCCAGATGTGGTGGGTCACACCGACTCAGTACCACCGCTGCATCCGGCGCCGATTGCAGTAGTGCCCTACCGCGGTCGTCGCGTCCGGAACGCGCGACGATCGGGAGCGCCGTGGATTGGAGTGCCGATGACCGTCTTGACGAGCAGCGATGCCCGCGGGACATCCGAGCAGTTCAGCGTGCCCGTCGTGGGGGAGCCGAGGATGATTCAGGCGGTTCGATTCGCTGTCCGGCGCCGCACGGCGATGCGGACCTGGATCCGCCGGTACGGGCGCGTCTTCGAGCTCGACATCCCCCTGTTCGGGCGGACGGCGGTGATATCGGATCCGGCGGCAGTGAAGGCGGTGTTCGCCGCGAGCGCGGAACGACTGGTGAACGTGCAACCGAACCTCAGCAATCTGTTCGGACCCGGGTCGGTCTTTGGACTCGACGGAGAGCCGCATCGCCAACGGCGCCGGTTGCTCGCGTCGGCGTTTCACGGCCGCAGCCTGAGGGACCTCGAGAAGGTCGTCGAGGAAGAGACGGTGCGGGAGAGTTCCCGGTGGCCCGAGGGGAAAGAGTTCCGAATCCTCGAACCGATGAACCGGATCAGCCTGAACGTGATACTTCGAACGGTTTTCGGCGCAGACGGGTCGGGGGCGGACGAGCTACGCGCGATCATCCCCCCGTTCATGACGTTGGGTTCATTGGTGGCGTTCGTGACCGCGCCGTCGTTCTGGAGGGGACGCCACAGCCCTTGGGGCGCACTCAACCGCTTCCGGGGCGCATACGACCGAGTCGTCCTCACACTGATCGACGAGGCCGAGACGGATCCAGAACTCGGCAAGCGGACGGATGTCCTGGCGTTGCTGGTCCGGAGCAGTCAGGAAGGTCGAACCCAGCTATCCCGGGCGGACATCTGCGACGAGTTGTTGGCGCTCATCGGCGCCGGCCACGAAACGACCGCGTCGGCGCTGGCGTGGACCTTCGAAAGACTGCGGCGCCACCCCGCGCTCCTGGCCGACCTCGTCGCCGAGATCGACGAGCGGGGCAGCGCCCTGCGGCGAGCCACGATCGCAGAGGCGCTTCGCGCGCGCACCGTCCTCGACGTGGCCGGACGCCGAGTCAACGCAACGGATCTCGAACTCGGCGGATGGCGGATACCGAGCGGTCGTACCGTGCTCGTACGCATCGCCGACCTGCACGAAAGCCCGGAGCTCTTCCCCGATCCGGAGCGATTCGATCCCTATCGCTTCGTCGGCGCCCAGCGAACCGCGCCAGGTTGGCAGGCGTTCGGCGGAGGTGAACGACGCTGTCCGGGGGCCGACTTCGCCATCGTCGAGATGGACGTCGTGCTGCGCACGGTGCTGCGGATGTTCCGCCTGCAAACCGACGACGCCCCCGACGAGAAGTCGCATTTCCGCGGCGTCTCTCACACACCCAAACGCGGGGCGCGAGTGATACTGACCCGCCGGAGGCAGGTGCCGTGTTGACCCAACTGATCGCACCGACGTGCACACATCCGCTGGAGATCCGCTGCGATGCCGCGGACGCCATCGTCGCCAACCTGGCGATGAACGTGGTGTTCTTCTTCAAGCGCCATCTCGATGCCCGGGCGCTGCGCCGGTCGTTCGCGCGCGCGATCGGCGGGGTCCCGGTCTTCGCGGGCCGCATGGCCATGGGCGGTGCCGGTATGCGCATTCGCTGTGGGGGACAGGGCGTCCCCTTCACCGTGATGTCGTCCGGTCGGACTCTCCACGAGGCGATCACCTCGACTTCCGAAGACAGCGGGCGATGGCTCGTCGACCCGGTGAACGGTGTCGCCGCCCGGTGGGGGTGGGGTCCGTTGTGCACAGTCCGCATCACGCATCTCGCGGACGACTCGACGGCGATCGGGATCTCCTGGCACCACGCGATCGGCGACATGCAGACGTTGATGTACCTGATGGGAGCATGGACTGCCGCCGCCCGCGGCGAACCGTTCGCTGTGCCCCTGATCGTCGAAGACCGCGCCGCCTACCTCGATGAGCATCTTCCGGCCGATGGCGCTGCGCGGCCCGGGGTGCGCCGCCTCGGCCTGGCTGAAATCGCGCGCGGGGCAGGCTATCTGGTACGAGATGCGCGGAAGTTGCGCAGCGTCCGGATGTACTTCGGGGACGACGAACTGGCCCGCATGCGAGACGCCTATTCGGCGCGGAGATGGCTGTCGACGAATGAGGTCGTGTGTGCCCATGTCTGTGAAGCTCTGATGAGAGCGCAACCCGAGGTGGATCGCCGCACTCTCGCACTCGTCGTCAATGTGCGGACTCGGTGCAACCTCGATCCCATGCTCGTCGGCAACATCGTCACCACGACGAACGTCGACCTACGGCGGGGGCAGCCCGCGGCATCGATCGCCGAGGACATCCGCCACCACCTCGACCGTTTCACGGACGAGGACTGTGATATGCGGGCCAACCAGCGATTCATGGACGCCGCCGGGGCCTGGGGCGCCCTTCGCTGTGTGACGGGGACGTTCAACCTGCGGCGGTGGAACCCACTGATCACCAACCTGACTCGATTCGGGGTGCACCGCCTCGAGTTCGGTGGCACCCCCGCGTACTACTGGACGTTGTTGATGACGGTACCGGTTCCCGGCTTCGGAGCGCTGATGGAAGGTGCGGACGGTCAGGGACTGGTATTCCAGATGTTGTTGCCGCCGGGCGATTTCGAGGCTATGTCGACCCCGTCGATGCGGGCGGAACTGCACCGGTTCCAGCGTGCGGACGACGAGATCCCGCGATTGCACCGTGAACTCCACGTCTGACGGCGCGGGCACACTACTGCGCCCGGGCGCGGCGCCGCGGATGAAGCGCGGCCAGCTCGTCCCGGCTGTTCGTACCGGTCTTCATCATGGCCCGGTAGATGTGGCTCTCGACCGTTCGGACGGACAGCGTCAGGCGTTCGGCGACGGCGCGGTTGGTCAGCCCTTCCGCGAGCAGCATCACGACCTCTGCTTCCCGGTCGGTCAAGGGCAGGGGCTCGCTCACCCGGCGGAGCGCCGGCGTGCAGGCGCCACATCGCTCGGCGAGTGTCTCGGCCCGTGTCGCGCACCCGAAGGCGGATCCCCGGCGACCCTGGCTCCGATACACGAGCGCGGCGTGAGCCGCTGCGTCCAGGGCGGCGACGATGTCGCCGATCTGCTCGAAAGCTTCTGACACGGCGGATAATTCGCGCGCGTCACCGTCGTGTAGAGCTGCCGCGAACCGCTCGGCGAGGCCGACGCGGGGGCCTTCGACGATGCCTCCCAATTCGCGCAGTCTGGTGATGCTGGTGCAGTCGCCGAACTGGGTGGCGGTTTGCAGACAGATCACTTCGCCCGCGAATCGTTCCTGTAGAGAGGCTCTTTCAGCGGCCGCCGTAGTGATCGCGATCGCCTCGCTCACCGCGCCGTGTCCTGCCGCATTCCACGCCCTGGCCAGGCTCAGTTCGTAGTCCAGCTCGCGGAAGGCGCGCTGTCGCGTGTCGAGCGTGGCGAGCGCGGCGTCTGCTTGGCACGTCGAACCCTGCATGGCAAGTGCCGTCGCGCGCGAGACGTCGTAACGGTACCCCCAGCCCAACGCGTGGGTCGCGGACAGCTTTTCCACCGCCTGTTCGAGCAATGTGCACGCCGGCTCGAGGCGGCCGGCGCCGAGAGCGGCTCGTCCCGCTATCGCAGCACCGATCGCTTCGGCCGCTCCGGGGAGCTGTTCTGCTTCACGGCGGAACCGCTCGGCCACTTCGACAGCGTCCTCGATGCGCCCGGCCAGCAGCAGTCCGCTCACGTGTGCGTCGGCGATGTTCAACCTCAGATGCGGAACATCGAACGACCGTTTCACCGCGCCGTATCCCGACTCTGCGATGGTCACCGCCGCCGTGGTGCGGCCCTCGTCCGCGGCTATGGTCGCGAGCGCCCAGGCGATCTCGGCGCCGGCTGCGGGCGGAAGCTCTTCCGATGCAAGATGTTTCGCCGCCTCCTTGGCCATGTCCGGATGATCCGTGGCGAACCAGTACACGCTCAGGAATGCGTCGATGTAGCCGGCGCCCTGCAACGTGCTCGTACGCAGTGCATCGTCGATGATCGCCTTCGCGCGAGGCGGATCGCCGAGCGTCCACAACGCGTTGCTGGCCCGCAGGAACGCAAGTTTGGCGAGCTCGAGGTCGGTCAGATCGCGAGTCTCGAGGTCTGAGAGAACGGTATCCGCCTGTTCGCCGCGGCCCATCCACGACAACGCATGTGCGCGCACGAAGATAGCCTTCGGCCCCGCACCGGCGCGCGCTGCCGCCTCGGCGAGGCGATCGGCCAAGGGCAGGTCGGCGAGCCACACCGCACCGTTGGCGCCCCGCATGAGGAGGTCGCCGTCCGGTGGGAGGTCGGACTCCAGGCTCAGTGCGGCGCGGCGCACGGCGAGTTGGAGGTTGTCGTCGCGGCCCTCGGGTGCGACCAGCTCGTTGGCGACCCGTCCGCGTAGTCGTCGAAGCCGGGTGGGGGCCGCACGCCTGCGGCGTACCTCGCCGTAGATGGGATGCGCCAACCGCACCTGGACCTCATCCGCTGTCTGCTCCAGCATGATCAGGCCGCGGGTGTCCGCCTCCTCCACTGCTGCCGGGTCCGTGATGCGTCGCAACGTCTCCAGCGGTATCGGCTCGCCGACCGCGAGCGCGTCGACCACGTCGCTCACCGGTTCGGCAAGTACCCCGATGCGGGATTCGATCAGCTCGACGAGGCCCGGTGGCAGGACGGGCTCACCGATCCACCGCCACCACCCGTGGTGTTGCACGATCCGCTGCTCGGCGATCTCGTTCTCGACGATGTTCCGTAGATAGAGGGCGTTCCCGCCGGTCAGACGCCACAACCGCCCGGCGGTCTCCGAATCCACCGACCCCGCCAACGCGGCAGTGAGCAGTGTGGTGGTCTGGTCGAGGGTCAACGGCCGGAGGTCGAGTCGGTCGAATTCGCCGATCCGCCAGATCTCCTCCACGCCCTGAGCAACCGGTTCGCCGTCGCGAATCGTGAGCACGACCTTGGCGGCGTTCCTCTGGACGATCTGGTGGACGATGAACAGCGAGAGTTCGTCGAACAGGTGGACGTCGTCCAGGCCCAGCACCACGGTGGAGCCCGACCCAGGGGCACCCGCGGTCAGCGACTCGAGCACGCCGTGGAGCAACTGCACCGTGTCGACGACCCCGGGTTGCGTCCACGCGGCGAGAGCGCCCAGGGGAACAAGGCGGGCTGCGGAGGTGCCGACCGCCCAGCGAGTGACACATCCACGTGCGCTCAGGGCTGACAGCGCCTCGCGAAGGACTCGACTCTTCCCCGCTCCGGCAGGCCCGCCGACGACCACCCCGGAGACGTCGGGAGCCGAGACGACGGCCTCGATCGTCTGCATCTCTGCCGAACGCCCGGTCAGCGGCCAGCACAGCAACACTCAAGCAGCCTAGGATCGCGGCGGGCGCGGCGAGTGTCGAACGCGGAAAAGATGAGTTCGGCGGTCAGGCGCTGCGCAGGATCTCGACCGTCTCGAGTCGCCGCGAATGAAGTACCGGGTATATCGCAGCGGCGAAGACCAACAGGAACAGCGCCGCCGCCGAGGTCTGCACGGGCTCTCGCAGCAGGCCCCACTCGATCTCGATGCCGTAGTAGACGGGGGAACCCAGTGACCACAGGTAGGTGAGACCCACACCGCCGAACACCGCGACGACGACCGCGATGAGGCCGAGCAGGCAGGCGTTGGCGACGATCACCGCCTGCTCCTGCCCGGCAGTGATACCGATCGCCCGCAGGACCGCCCGCTCGCGACCGCGTTGCAGCAGACCGAGCACGAAGACGTTCATCAGGCTGAGGCCGGCCGCCGCCATCACCACGTAACCGGCCACGGTGAACGGTGCGAGGAAGCGGTTGATCCCTTCGGTGGCGGCCACGCGCCACCCCTGGTTGTCGTACACCCGCAACCCGGCGTCGAGGTCGAGGAAGTCGTCGCGATGAGCGGTCGCGTCGGCGGCGGACGGGTAATCCACCGCGACCTGGTCGCGGGCGGCCGCCCAGTCTTCGCGTGCCAGACCCTCGTCGACCAACACGATGTCCCCGACGGCGGCGTCGTTGACCATCAGTGGACGGAACACTCCCGCCACCAGGTACCGCTTGGGCCCGTCGACGGTCGGCAGGCTGACGACGTCCCCCTCGGCGGCGCCGAGGCGGCCGGCGGCGATCTCGCTCAGGCCGACCTCGCCGCCTCGCAGGGACTGCCAGAACCGGTCGGGGGCGTCGGTCGGCTCGTACAGTGCCGAGCTGTACCAATCACCCGGCGTCACCCCGATCACTTGGCGGGACAGCGCGCCTGACGAGATCGTCGCCTGTCGGCGCGAGGCCACGCTGCGCCCGCCCGCGGTGTTCGAGACCATCTCGAAGGCGGCGTCGGACAGGCGGCCGTCCCGCTGGTCGAGCACAGATTGAGCAGTTATCAACAGTGCGGTGGGTAGCCGCTCGGCCTTCTGCGCGGCAACCTGATCGGCCCCGAGGAGTTGCATGCTGTGTGATCCGATCGCGAAGCTGGTGCCCTCCGCGAGCAAGGCCGTGGAGAAGGCGAACAACAATGCGTATCGGTGGATGTCGGCGCCGAGGAGGCGCCCGACGCTGGGCCGGACGGTGGTCAGCAGTCCGACCGACACCCGCGCGACACGGGGCGCGAGCCATACCGTCGCCAACACCAGCCCGCACAGGCCGATCGTCATGCCGTTGATGCCGACCTGCAGCGGCAGCGACCCGCGCCGGAAGATTCGCAACACGATGACCGAGCAGGCCACCAGGGCGGTCCCGAGGACGAGCGGCCAAGTCGGGATGGTCCTGATGCGTTGGACCCCACCTGCGCTGGCCATCGACGCCAACGGGCCGGCACGGACCAGGTTGACCGCGGGGCCGGCCATCGCGAGGACCCCGCAGGCGGTCCCCGCGGCTGCGCCGACGGGGACGAGAACCCAGCTGAAGTGGGTGGTGATGTTGCCGCCGGAACCCGCCAGCATGGCTTGTCCGAAGCGGTCCACCAGGTACGTCCCGAGCAGGAAACCCGTCGGCACTCCGCAGAGTCCGCCCATCGCGCCGACGAGAGCGCCTTCGCACAGCATGCCGCCCAATGTCCCGGCCGGTCGCGCGCCGATCGCTCCGATGGTGCCCAGCACGGCGCGGCGCTCCTCGACCGCCAAGAGAAGGGCGTTCACCGCGATCAGGGTTCCGATGATGATTCCGCACAGCGCAATGAGATTGGAGCTCTGCGTGCTGTTCTCGAACATGGCGGGCAGGTGCGGACGCGGCGGCCCTGCCGTGGCGACGCCGCTGATGACCCGGTCGACGTCCGCGGTGATCTTCGCGCCCTGCTGCGGCAGCACGAACGCGGCCGTCACGTACCCGGGGCTCGACAACAACCATGCGGCGAAGTCGACCGACGGCGCCAACAGAACGTAGCCGTCGTTGATGTCCTTGACGCGGTCGAATTCCGCAAAGGTCCACCCCACGTGCGCCGAACCGGCGGGCAGGCCGGGGATGCGCACTTCGTTGCCCGGCCGCAGACCGTGCCGTTCGGCGACGACCGCCGGCATCTGCAGCGGCACGCCGGGGCCGTGCGCGGGTTCGTCGTCACGGGCGCGCCGTTGACAATCGAACGGTCCGACAAGCGACTCGATCTGACAGGACCCGCCGAGTACGAGGAACCCGGTGCGGGTCGGATGTGTGTCGACCGGTGTCAGGCCGGCGACGACGGGAATCACCGATGCCGCACCGCCCACCTCGGCGCGCAGGCGGTCGACCGTCTGGGTGGGCAACCGGCCGCTGACATTCGGGCGGACCTCGATGACGTTTGCATCGGCGGCGTGAGCGAGCGCCGGGCCGTACGCATCGAAGGGCCGCGCGAGTTCGGCCTTGAGGATCAGCGTGCCGAGTACGACCGTCACACCGATGGCCACGCCGATCACGCTGAGCAGCGTTCTCTGCCAATCGGCGGCCAGCGCGGTGAGGTGGACGCGACGGAAGTACAGCCACCGCGAGCGCAACCAGGGCATCACCGCACCGCGACCGGCGTGGCGTCACCGGCACACCCGTCGACGAGGTGGATCTCACGGGATCCGTAACCGACGGCGGTCCGGTCGTGAGTCACGAGGACCACTGCCGTTCCCTCTTCGTCCGACAGCGCGCGTAGCAGTTCCAGGACCTCCGCAGAAGATCGGCTGTCGAGGTTCCCGGTCGGCTCGTCGGCCAGGACGATGGCCGGTCGAGCGACCAGCGCGCGGGCTACCGCCACCCGCTGCATCTGTCCGCCCGACAGCTCCGAGGGCCGATGCCGAGCGCGTTCCCCCAGCCCGATTCTGTGTAGGAGCTCCTCGGCGCGCGCATCAGCCGCCCGGGCGGGTACGCCGTCGAGCACCAGCGGCAACGACACGTTCTCCACAGCCGTCAGGCTCGGTACGAGGTTGAAGAACTGGAACACGAATCCGAGGTTGCGGCGCCGGAACGCGGCGCGTGCCCGGGTGGTCATCGACCACACGTCCCGGCCGCCGATCTCCACCTCGCCGTGATCAGGCGCGTCCAGCCCACCGGCGACGTGCAGGAAACTCGATTTACCCGCCCCCGACGGACCGGTAACGACCACGAATTCACCTGCGGTCAAGGCGAACCCGATGTCGACGAGGACGCGGACCTCTTCGCGTCCGCGCCGGTAGGTTTTGGAGACGTTCCTCAGTTGCAGCACCGGCTCCTCGTCCGCGCCGCCCCGAGGCGGATGCCGGCCAAAGGAGTGCGCGTCTCGGTCCGGATTCGCAGACATCGCATCATGCCTTCCCGCGTGGGGGCGTCTCCGAGTCATCGTCGATCCACCGAACGCGAGGAGGTGCAGTAGTACGCCACTGCAATGCGACGGGAGCCGGCGCGCGAGTACCTAGGGGCATTGCGCCACCGACGTGTGGAGCCCCCTGTCAGGATTGAACTGACGACCTACGCTTTACAAGAGCGTTGCTCTACCGCTGAGCTAAGGAGGCGTGTCTTGCGAGACCGCCATATCTTATCGGCTCCTCCGCGGCCTCGGTTATCCGCAGTGGGCGTCTGCCATATCCAGGCGATCTTGAGTTGTCACAGCCCAGCGCTAGCTTCGGATTGTGTCGACGACTTGTCTCGGGTGCGGAGCCGTTGTCTCGGCTCGCCGCGCGAAGGTGTATTGCACAAACGCATGCCAACAGTTGCACCGTCGACGCCTGCTCTTGGAGGCCTGGCTCGAGACCGGAACGTGCGGCCGCATCTCATACCAGGGCCATTACGTTCGCGATTACCTCTACGAGCAGCAGGGCGGGCGCTGCGCCATCTGCAACCACAACGACAGCTGGAACGGGCTGGCACTAGGGCTGATCATCGACCACATCGATGGAGACTCGACCAACAGCCGTCGGGAGAATTTGCGGCTTATCTGCCCGAACTGCGATAGCCAGCTGCCCACCCACAAGGCCAGGAACCGGGGCAACGGCCGCCATTACCGGCGCCAGCGCTACGCAGCCGGCTTGTCCTACTGACTTTCGGCTTTCTGCCGGTCAGCAGGTCAATCCCCAACAACTCACTCTTCGACGTCGATCACCCGTTGGGACCGCACCGCCGTCGTGGGGGCCGTCGGGGTGCGTCGGCCCAGCCGGCGGCCCGGCAGCGGGATCCGGTCGGCGATGTTGCTCAGCGGATTGACCACCTGACTCAGCGCGATCACGGCTTCCCGCAGCGCCTCCACCGTCGGCGCCAGCGCTTCCAGGCCGGGCGTCAACCGGTTGAGGGTGTCGGCGACGTCGGCGAGCTGCTCGAGCGGTCCGTTGCGTGCGGTGAGCTTGTCGACGAGTCCGCCCTCGGCCAGCAGCCGATCGGCGATCCCGTCCTCGGCGAGCAGGCGTTCGACCAGGCCGTCCTCGTCGAGCAGCTGGTCGACCAGCCCGCCCGGCTCGATCGCACGCATCAGCCCGCCGTCGTCCTGCGTCAACCGGTCCAGCACACCGCCCGGCGCGGTCAGCCGGTCCACCACGCCACCCGGTTTGAGCAGGCGGTCGACGGGTCCGTCCGGTGCCAGCGCACGGCCCAGCGGCTGATCCTCGTCCATGAGCCGGGCGAGGCGGTTGGCCCGTTCCACAGCGTCGTTGATCCCGAGCAGACCGGCGAAGGCACCGGGGTTCGCGACGACGCCCGGATCTTCCCCGAGCGTGGCCTTGGCCACGCCGATCGCCGAGGTGGCGATCCCGAGACTGGTCTCGGCGGCGGCGAGCCCGATGCGCGCCGGCGCGGTCGCGAGCTGCATCAGGTTCTTGCCGAAGTCCATGCCGCCAGTCTAGGGACGGCGCAAGCCGACACTCACAGAGATCTCACAGCGAACTTGCAGGTTAAGTCCAAGGCCGAGGCGGACGCTGAGCTCATGGCCATGGCTGCGCTCCCCGAATCCACGCCCGAGGCGCGGGTCCTCGTTGTCGACGACGAGGCCAACATCGTCGAACTGCTCTCCGTCAGCCTGAAGTTCCAGGGCTTCGAGGTGCACACCGCCTCTGACGGCGCCTCGGCGCTCGACAAGGCCCGTGACGTGCGTCCCGACGCGGTGATCCTCGACGTCATGATGCCAGGGATGGACGGGTTCGGCCTTCTGCGCAGGCTGCGGGCCGACGGCATCGACGCCCCCGCGCTGTTCCTCACCGCGCGCGACTCGCTGCAGGACAAGATCGCGGGGCTGACGCTCGGCGGCGACGACTACGTCACCAAACCGTTCAGCCTCGAGGAGGTGGTGGCCCGGTTGCGGGTCATCCTGCGCCGCACCGGCCGGGGTGCCGAGGAACCCAAGACCTCGCGGCTGAGCTTCGCCGACATCGAACTGGACGAGGACACCCACGAGGTGTGGAAGGCCGGCGAACCGGTCTCGCTGTCGCCGACGGAGTTCACGCTGCTGCGCTACTTCATCATCAACGCGGGCACCGTGCTGTCGAAGCCGAAGATCCTCGACCACGTGTGGCGGTACGACTTCGGTGGCGACGTCAACGTGGTGGAGTCCTACGTGTCTTACCTGCGGCGCAAGATCGACACCGGTGACAAACGGCTGCTGCATACGCTGAGGGGCGTGGGATACGTGCTTCGTGAGCCGCGATGAGCCGACAGGTCGGTTAGTGCGCGGAGGTGTGCCTCTGCGGCTGGGTCTCGTGGCCGCGACGCTGGTGCTCGTCGCGCTGGGCCTGCTCGCGTCCGGGATCGCGGTGACGTCGATCATGCGGCACAGCCTGGAGAGCCGCGTCGATCAGACCCTGTTGGACGCCTCCCGTAGCTGGGCGCAGGCGCCGCGACAGCTTCCGGCCGCGCCTGTGGCCGGACCCAACCCGGCCCGCCCGCCGTCGAACTTCTATGTGCGCGGCACCGGTCCGGACGGACGGATGTGGACCGCGGTCAACGACCGCGAGGCCGAACCCGTGCTGCCCGCCGACAACGATGTGGGCCCAGTTCCCGTCACCGTCGGCTCCGTCGACCATTCCAACGTCGAATGGCGCGCGATGACCGTCCGCGGACCGGACGGCGAACTGACCACCGTCGCGATCGACCTGTCCGAGGTGCAGTCGACGGTGCGCGCGCTGGTCTGGTCGCAGGTGGGGATCGGGGCGGCGGTGCTGCTGGTGCTCGGCGTCGTGGGCTACGCGGTGGTGCAGCGCAGCCTGCGCCCGCTGGCGGAGGTGGAGGAGACGGCCGCGGCGATCGCCGCCGGGCAGCTCGACCGCCGCGTACCGCAGCGCGATCCGCGCACCGAGGTGGGCCGATTGTCGTTGGCGCTCAACGGCATGCTGGCGCAGATCCAGCGGGCGGTGGCGTCGTCGGAGTCGTCGGCCGACGCCGCGCGCACCTCCGAGGAGCGGATGCGCCGGTTCATCACCGACGCCAGCCATGAGTTGCGCACACCGCTGACGACGATCCGCGGTTTCGCCGAGCTGTACCGCCAGGGCGCGGCGCGTGACGTCGAGATGTTGATGAACCGCATCGAGAGCGAATCGCGGCGGATGGGGCTGCTTGTCGAGGATCTGCTGCTGCTGGCGCGACTCGACGCGCAGCGCCCGCTGGAGCGGCGCCAGGTCGATCTGCTGGCGCTGGCGACCGATGCGGTCCACGACGCCCAGTCGATCGCCCCCGAACGCGCGATCAGGCTGGAGGTGCAGGACGGGCCCGGCACCCCCGAGGTGCTCGGCGACGAGGCACGGCTGCGGCAGGTGTTGGGCAACCTCGTTGCCAACGCGCTGCAGCACACCCCGAAGACGGCGGGCATCACGGTGCGGGTCGGCACCGACGACCGCAACGCGCTGCTGGAGGTCTGCGACCAGGGGCCGGGGATGACCGAGGAGGACGCGCGCCGGGTCTTCGAGCGGTTCTACCGCACGGATTCTTCGCGCGCCCGGGAGAGTGGCGGGACCGGACTGGGGCTGTCGATCGTGGACTCGCTGGTGCTGGCCCATGGCGGGACGGTGCGGGTGACGACGGCGCCCGGTAAGGGCTGCCGCTTCACCGTGAACTTGCCGCGATTCAGCGATGTACCCGTCGAAAAGGTATGAGGCTCAGGTCAATTCGGCGATAGCGGCCTTGAGTTTGGCCTGTGCTTCGTCGAGCGATTCCGGCGACGGGTCGTTGTCGACGTTCGCGAAGCCGAAATCGGTGAGGTTGTAGGCCGGGAACACGTGGACGTGCAGATGCGGCACCTCGAGCCCGGCGATGATGACACCGGCGCGCTCGGCTTGGAATGCCTTGACGCAGGCTTTGCCGATCAGCTGGGTCACTTCCATGACGCGGGCGAACACCGCGGGTTCGACGTCCTGCCACTGGTCGATCTCGGCGCGGGGGACCACCAGCGTATGGCCCTGGGTCATCGGGGCGATGGTGAGGAATGCGACGATCTCGTCATCCTCGTAGACGAATCGGCCCGGCAGTTCTCCGTTGATGATCTTCGTGAAGACGGTCGCCATGCCCCGAGCATAGTGAGGGCTCAGTGCAGCATGCCGTGCAGTTCCTCGACCGTCCACGGCGGGGAGTCGTGGTGGTCGCGGTAGCCCAGAAAGGTGGGGGACTGGCGGGTGAACTCGCCGACGAACCCGCCCGCGGCGATGAAGATCCGGCCCGTGACGTCGCGGGCCAGGTCGCCGGCGAGGTAGGCGTACGTCGGCGCCACGTACTCCGGCGGGCCCGCGTCGAGCGCGCCCTGCAGGCTGACGTCGTCGAGCAGGCCGCGCCGGTTCAACTCCCGGACGTGGCCTTCGTAGTCGGGGCCGGTCGACAACCGCGTCTTCGCGCCCGGGCACACGACGTTGGCGCGCACGCGGTGTTCCCGCAGTTCCGCGGCGATCGCCAAGGTCAGCCCGTTGACCGCACCCTTGCCCGCCGGATAGCCGGTGCCTCCGTAATCACCAAGGGACGCAAACGAACTCGTGTTGACGATCGCCCCGCCGCCCTGGGCCACCATGCGGGGCGCGGCGGCACGGCAGGTCTCGAACACCGTGCCCAGGTGCGCGTCGAGCAGTTCGCGGAACTGCGCGGACGTCACTGTGAGGATCGACGATCCGGGTGGTTCGGCGGTACCGGCGCAGTTGATCAGGATGTCGATGGACCCGAACTCGCGGACGCACCGGTCGACGAGCGCGTCAGCCACCTCGGGTTCCGCCGGTGAACCCGCCACCCCGACGCCCGAAACCCGTTGCGCCGCAGCGTTGACGGCTTCGGGATCGCGTCCGCTGACCACGACTCCGGCGCCTTGCGCCGCGAGCAGTTCGGCCGCCGCGAGACCGATACCCCGGGAGCCGCCGACGACGACCGCCCCACGTCCGGCCAGCGGCCGCTCGGCGCTAATCGCTCTTGGCCTCTTCGAACGTCATCGAGTCCATGTTCCAGTAGCCGCGCAGGTTCGTGATCAGCCCGGCGTCGTCGACCCGGTAGGTGAACACCCCGCGGACCGTGGCCACGAAGCCGTTCGGGAACTCGGTGCGCAACACCAGGACGTAGGCGATCTCCGTCGGCGAACTGGACGGGAACGTCGCCTCACACGTGACGGTGAGGGTGTTGGGGCCGATGTTGGCGTCGTAGAACGCCGCCACGGCCTCCTTACCGCGCACCCCGTTGCCGTCCGGGTTGGTGACCGCCTCGCCGATCGGGTCCTCGATGACGACGTCGTCGGCCATCAGGGCCAGCCAACCCTCTTTGTCGCCGGACTGGACGCAGCGCCACGACGCACGTGACGCTGCGACCACCGGTGACTGCGCGACGGTCTCCTGGCTCACGGCTCTACCGGTCGGCGTCGGTGTAGCGGATGACGCCGCGGATGTTGCGGCCCTCCAGCATGTCCTGGTACCCGTCGTTGATCTGCTCGAGCTTGTACTGGCGGGTGACCATGTCGTCGAGGTTGAGCCTGCCGGCTTTGTACATCGACAGCAGCTGCGGGATGTCGTGGTGCGGGTTGCCGCCACCGAAGATGGTGCCCTGCAGGTTCTTCTGCAGCAGCGTCAGCATCGAGAGGTTGAGCTTGACGTCGTTGCTCGCCATGTTCGCCACGGCAGTGGCGACCACGGTGCCGCCCTTGGCCGTGATGTTCATGTAGTCGTCGATGTCCTCACCCTTGAGCTCACCGACGGTGACGATGGTCTTGTGCGCCATCCGGCCCTGGGTGACCTCGGCGACACCGGCCATCGCGCTGTAGATGTCCGGATACGCATGCGTGGCACCGAACTTCAGCGCCGTATCACGTTTGAAGTCGACCGGGTCGACGACGAAGATGTTGCGGGCGCCTGCGTTCAGCGCACCCTGCAGCGCGCCGGTGCCCACGCCGCCGACGCCGACGATGACCACGTCCTGGCCGGGCCGGATGTCGCCGCTGCGCACCGCCGAGCCGTAGCCGGTGGTGACACCGCAGCCGACCAGGCAGGCGACCTCGAAGGGGATCGACGGATCGATCTTCACCACCGAGCTCTTGTGCACCACCATGTACGGGCTGAAGGTGCCGAGCAGGGTCATCGGGATGACGGGCTGGCCGTTCTTGGCCGCGTGGATGCGGTAGGTGCCGTCGGACACCGCGGTGCCCGCGAGCAGGCCGGCGCCGAGGTCGCAGAGGTTGCGCAGACCTTCCTGGCAGGCCGGACACTCACCGCACGACGGGATGAACGACAGCACGACGTGATCGCCGGGCTTGATGTGGTCGACTCCGGGGCCCACCTCGGTCACGACGCCCGCGCCTTCGTGGCCGCCGAGGACCGGGAAACCCGCCATCGGGATGTCGCCGGTGACGAGGTGGTGGTCGGAGTGGCACATCCCCGACGCTTCCATCTGGATCTTGACCTCGTCCTTGACGGGGTCCCCGATCTCGATCTCCTCGATCGACCACGGCTGGTTGAACTCCCAGATCAGTGCGCCTTTTGTCTTCATACTCAAGTGCCTTCCGATAGAGCCGGTTCCCACAGACTAGAGGCATTAGTTAGGTGCGTCACAGCCACCCCCAACTAACTGTTTGGCCGGGTCACCAGATGGGTACCGGCGCCTGACCGATCGGGTAGTAGCCGGGCAGTTTCTCTCCGGACAGCGACCGTTCGATGCGCTTCTGCATGGCGGGGGTGAGGTCCCCGGACTCGATCAGCTTCGCGTACCCCTTCGCCACGTGGCCGAAGTCGAAGAAGTCGCGCTGCCACTCGATCAGCAGGGAGTCGTTGAGGCGGAACCAGCTGCCGCCGATGCCGTAGATCTCGGCGGTGGTGCCATCGCTCTTGTTGGCGATCTGCTTCCAGAAGCCGACGATCTCGTTCTGCTTCTCGTCGATCAGCGTGCGCTGGTACTCGTAGTACCAGTTCTCCAGGCCCAGCATCTCCAGACCGAGGGCGATCTCGCGGATCTCGTCCTTCCCGACGCACATCACGTCTTCCTTCGGCCCGATGTTCCAGCCGTAGGTGGCGTCCTCGGTGTAGAACTCCGCCAGGTTCGTCCAGTCACCGGCCGCCTCGGAATCTTTGTTGGCCTTGAGCCAGCGCTCGACCCAGTCCTCGAGTGCTTCGCGTGTGGAAGATGACGCCATTGTCAGTCCTTTTCTGTGATGGATAGAGCACGGGTGGGGCACATCTCGACGGCCAGTTCGACGGCGTCGCGTAGTTCATCGGGGGGTTCGTGGTCGGCGATCTCGACGACACCGCGTTTGGGCACTGTGAACACCTCCGGGGCCTCCAGTTCGCACATCGCGTGGCCCTGGCAGAGGTCCTCGTCGAGTTCGACGCGATAGCAGCCCATCGGACTAGGCCTTCGTGCGCTTGCGGTAGCGCACCTTGGCGGGCTGAGCCAGCTGCACCACCATCTTCGAGTGGTCGTTGCGGTAGCTCTCCGACGGCTGCGACATCTCGAATTCGTACTCGCGCAACAGCACCGAGAAGATCGCCTTGATCTGCATCTGTGCGAACGCCGCACCCACGCAGCGGTGCTTGCCCGCGCCGAACGGGATCCACGTCCACCGGTTGATCAGATCTTCCTGGCGCGGCTTCTCGTAACGGCTGGGATCGAAGGCATCCGGGTCGGGAAAGTCCTCGGGAATGCGGTTGGAGATGGCCGGGGAGGCCGCCACCATCTGGCCCTTGTGGATGGGATGGCCCGCGACCTCGAACTCGTCTTGAGCGACCCGCATCAGGATGATCAGTGGCGGGTGCAGCCGCAGCGTCTCCTTCAGCGCGTTGTCCAGGTTCGGGATCTGGCGCAGCGCATGGAAACTCACCTCCTGGCCGTCGGCGTAGAGATCGTCGAGCTCCTGCTGGATTTTCGCGTAGAACTCGGGGTGGCGCAGAAGTTCGATCAGCGTCCACGACGAGGTGCCCGAGCTGGTGTGGTGTCCGGCGAACATCAGTGAGATGAACATGCCGGTGACCTCGTTGGCGGTGAAGCGGGGATTGCCATCGTCGTCCTTGATCGAGACCAGCACGTCGAGCAGGTCGCGGTCGGCCTTGTCCTTCGGCGGGTTCGCGAGCCGCCCGTCCATGATGTCCTGGACCAGCGCAACGAGTTTCACCCGCGACTCGTCGCGGATGCGGAAGCTCTCGATGTCGAGGTAG
This sequence comes from Mycobacterium sp. GA-2829, assembly GCF_001499965.1. GTDB lineage: Bacteria > Actinomycetota > Actinomycetes > Mycobacteriales > Mycobacteriaceae > Mycobacterium. The sequence goes on along the minus strand of NZ_LQIT01000012.1, from coordinate 8,332 downwards.
GGATCGACGTAGCAGAGTGGATCGGTGCCGCGCTCCAGCTGGTGGTAGTACTGGGCGAAACGGCTGTCGAGCTGTTCGCGGAACTTCAGCCCGATCAGGCAGGCGGTCGAGGTGTAGATGGTCAGCTCGGAGAAGAAGTCGAGCAGTTCGATCTCCCCCTCGTCGCCCCACCCGGCGATCATCTTCTTGACCTCGTTCTCGATGGTGGCAGCGTGACCCTTCATCTGTTCGCCGCGCAGCGCGGTGTTGTGCAGCATCTCCGCGCGTCGCTCGGGATCGGCGTCGAACACCACACCTTCGCCGAAGATCGGCGTCATGAACGGGTAGGCCTCGGCCTGGTTGAGCTCACTGTCGGTGGAGCGGAAGAAGAACTCGTTGGCTTCCGAGCCCGAGAGCATCACCACCTGCTTGCCGGCCAGCTGGAACCAGCCCACATCGCCGCATTCGTCGCGGACCCGCTGCATCAGGCCGATCGGATCAGTGCGGAACTCCTCGAGGTGTCCGTGCTCCTCGTCCTCACCACCGGAGACCCGGGGGACGATCGCAGTCGTCATGACGGCATTCCCTCCTCACCAAGGGCGAGTTTCTGTCGGTCTTTCACTTCGGTCAGCGGCGCCTCGGGCTGCAGCTCCATGTTGGCGATGAAGCCCCCGCGCGGGGTCTCGGCGACGAACGTGATTGCCCGCGCCAGATCGTCGGCGCGCAGGAAGTAGTCGTGGCGGGCCTGACCCCACTTCGCCCAGTCCTCGAGGGCGGGCCCGATCAGCTCGGCGGGCAGGCTCCACCCCATCGACGTCTTGGTCGGTCCCGGATGCACGATCGAGGCGCGCACGCCGGTGCCCTCGAGTTCCATCTGCAGATTGGTGACCATCGCGACGAGCGCCGCCTTGGCGGCGCCGTACGCTCCCATGTGCGGCCGCTGCCGCAGTGCCACATCGGATCCCACGAAGATCAGGTCGCCGCGCCTGCGCTCGATCATCCCGGGCAACACCGCGGTGGCGACCCGGTTCGCGCCGACCAGGTGGATCTGGACCTGCGACTCGAACTGCTCGGTGCTGATGTCGGCGAGCTTGCCGAAGTAGGTGTCACCGGCGCCGGCCACCAAGACCTCGATGTCGCCCAGCTGCGAGGTGGTCTGCTCGACGGCCGACTTCACCGAATCGGGCTCGGTGACGTCGAGGTGTACGGCGATCGCCTCGCCGCCGTCGGCGCGGATCCTGCCGACGATCTCCTCGAGCTTCTCCACCCGCCGGGCCCCGAGTGCTACGGGAAAGCCGTTGCGGGCGAGGCGAATAGCGGTCGCCTCACCGATTCCGGATGATGCGCCCGCCACCAGTGCGGGCCGACGGTCGGGGAGGGGGTCAAAACGAGGCATGCAACGGGCCTTTCAGCGCAATTCCACGTGTATCGGAAGGTGAGCGAATCCGCGGACGTTGCTGGAGTGGACGCGGACGGCGTTGGCCTCGTCGACCTCGTACCCACGGATTCGCTTGAACAACTCGGCCAGCGCCACCCTCGCCTCCATCCGCGCCAGATGCGCGCCGAGGCAGAAGTGGGCGCCGCTGCCGAAACTCATGAGCTTGGAACCGATCTCGCGGCCGATGACGTAGTCGTCGGGGTTGTCGAAGACGCGCTCATCGCGGTGCGCGGAGCCGGGCAGCAGCAGCAGGACGTCGCCGTCGGGGATGACGGTGTCATAGAGCGTGAGCTCACCGGCGACGGTGCGGGCCAGGATCTGGCTCGACGTGTCGTAGCGCAGCGTCTCCTCGACCCACAGCGGCACCAGGGTCGGATCGTCGAAGACCGGTGCGAGCTGCTCGGGATTGCGGTGACCCCAGAACGCGGCATTGGCAAGCAGTTTCGTGGTGGTCTCGTTGCCGGCTATGACCATCAGGAACATGAAGCCGATGATCTCGTCGTCGGTGAGCCGGTCGCCGTCGATCTCGGCCTCCAGCAGCGCGGAGGTGAGGTCGTCGGTCAGCTTCCTGCGGCGTTCGGCGACCATCTCCTGGTAGTAGACGATCAGGTTGAGCGACGCCTCGACCGCGGACGCGGGGACGTCGGTCACGCCCTCCTCGCGGTGCATCACCGCATCGGCCCATGCCCGCACCTGCACGCGGTCCGCCTCGGGTACGCCCATCAACTCGGAGATGACGTCCATGGGGAGCTTGCCCGCGAATTCGTCGACGTAGTCGACGGTTCCGTCCCCGGCGCCCTCGAGCATCGCGTCGAGGTGCCGGACCGCGATCTCGGTGACGCGGGGTTCGAGTTCGCGGATGCGCCGCGGCGTGAAGCCCTTGGACACCAGCGTGCGCAGCCGCAGGTGGTCTGGATCGTCCATCGCGAGGAACGACATGGTCTTCGAGGCGTGCGGACCGCGCGACGCCGGGTCCAGGGACACCCCGAACTTGTTCGACAGCGTGGTGCTGTTGCGGAACCCCTTGAGCACGTCGGCGTGCCGGGAGACCGCCCAGAACCCCAGTTCCTCGTTGCGGTACAGCGGTGCGGCGTCGCGCAACCGCTTGTAATACGGGTACGGATCCTCGTGGAAGTCGTAGTCGTAGGGGTCGAGCACCACATCCGTGGTCAGGCTCATTGAACGTCTCCCAAGATGAGGCCGACGACGTAAGTCAGCCGGTCGGCGATCTGGTGGTAGGTGAAGGCGCCGCTGCCCGCGTTGACCAGCGCGCCGAAGAACGTCATCTCCAGGGCCGAGACCTTGCGCGGATCGGCGCCCGGTCCGATCGCCGAGGTGATGCGCTTGTGGATCTCGGCGCCGATGCGGTCGCGGGCGGTGCGGACGGCGGCGTCACTGTTGCTCAGCAGTGCGGTGGTGCACGCCGCCGCCACCTCGGGTTCGTCGGCCAGGATCAGCGTCATGCTGCGCAGCGCCTTGTCCACGCGGGTGAGCATGCTGTCGTTGACGTCGGTGAAGTACGGCACCTGACGGATCAGGTCCAGGTACACCTCGGCGATGAGGTGGTTCTTCGACGAGAAGTACGTGTATGCCGTGGCGGGAGCGACTTTCGCGCGCGCGGCGACGGCCCGCACGGTGAGGTCGGCGTAGGACGACTCCCGCAACATCTCGACGCCGGCGGACAACACCTTGCGGAAGGTCTCCTCCTGCCGGCGGTTGCGCGGCGACTCCGGGAGCGCGGCCACTGCATCGCTGGACACATGTCCAAGTTATCCGACGCCGCGGGCGGGAAGCAAGGCCCGATCGGAATCCATGAGTGCTTGCCACCTCGGTTGATCGCCGTCTAAGGTGCGAATGAACACAGCCGGACAGTTGTCCAGTGAACTGGAGTGGAGTGCGGATGGCGATACTGGCCGATGGCGAAAGCCGACTGCTCATCGACGGAAAACTGGTCGCGGGAAGTGGGGGCACGTTCCCCACCGTGAACCCGGCCACCGAGGAGGTGCTCGGCGTCGCGGCGGACGCGGATTTTGCCGATATGGGCCGCGCCATCGAGGCGGCCCGCACGGCGTTCGACGAGACCGACTGGGCCACGAACACCGAGTTGCGGGTGCGCTGTCTGCGTCAGCTCAAGGATGCGCTGCGCGAGCACGTCGAGGAGTTGCGCGACATCACGATCGCCGAGGTGGGCGCACCGCGGATGCTGACCTCCGGCGCGCAACTGGAAGGCCCGATCGACGACCTCGGCTTCTGCGCGGACACCGCCGAGGCCTATCCGTGGCGCACCGATCTCGGACACGCCACCCCGCAGGGCATTCCGACCAACCGGACGCTCGCACGCGAGGCCGTCGGCGTCGTCGGCGCCATCACGCCATGGAACTTCCCGCATCAGATCAACCTCGCCAAGGTCGGTCCTGCCCTGGCCGCGGGCAACACGCTGGTACTCAAACCCGCACCCGACACCCCGTGGTGCGCGGCCGCAGTCGGCGAGATCATCGCCGAGCACACCGATTTCCCGGCCGGCGTCATCAACATCGTCACCTCCGACGACCATGCCGTCGGCGCGCTGCTGTCCCAGGATCCGCGGGTCGACATGGTGTCGTTCACCGGATCGACCGCGACCGGCCGTGCGGTGATGACCGACGCCGCCGCGACCATCAAGAAGGTGTTCCTGGAACTCGGCGGCAAGTCGGCGTTCCTCGTGCTCGACGACGCCGACCTGGCCGGTGCCTGCGCGATGTCGGCGTTCACCGCCGCCATGCACGCCGGTCAGGGATGTGCGATCACCACCCGCCTGGTGGTGCCTCGCGCCCGCTACGACGAGGCCGTCGAGGCGGCGGCCGCCACCATGGGGTCGATCACCCCGGGTGACCCGACCAGTAAACGCACCGTCTGCGGTCCGGTGATCTCCGCGCGGCAGCGGGACCGGATCCAGGGTTACCTCGACCTCGCCCTGCAGGAGGGCGGCCGATTCGCCTGTGGCGGAGGGCGTCCCGCCGACCGCGAGACCGGCTTCTTCGTCGAGCCGACGGTGATCGCGGGTCTGGACAACAGCGCCCGCGTCGCCCGGGAGGAGATCTTCGGGCCCGTGCTGACGGTCATCGCCCACGACGGCGACGACGACGCCGTGCGCATCGCCAACGACTCGCCCTACGGGCTGAGCGGCACGGTGTTCAGCGGTGACGACGACCGCGCCCAGGCCGTCGCCGCCCGGTTGCGGGTCGGCACCGTGAACGTCAACGGCGGTATCTGGTACTCGGCTGACGCACCGTTCGGCGGTTACAAGCAGTCGGGGATCGGGCGCGAGATGGGCGTCGCCGGGTTCGAGGAGTACACCGAGATCAAATTGATTGCCACAGCAGCGAATTAAGGAGCTTTCGATGGTCAACTACGGCGACGACTTCAAGGACAAGGTCGCCATCGTCACCGGGGCGGGCGGCGGGATCGGACAGGCCTACGCCGAGGCGCTGGCCCGTCAGGGTGCCGCGGTCGTCGTGGCCGACATCAACGTCGAGGGCGCCCAGAAGGTGGCCGACGGTATCAAGGGCGAAGGCGGTAACGCGCTGGCCGTCCGGGTCGACGTGTCCGATCCGGACTCGGCGAAAGAGATGGCCGCGCAGACGCTTTCGGAGTTCGGCGGGATCGACTACCTGGTCAACAACGCCGCGATCTTCGGCGGGATGAAGCTCGACTTCCTCATCACCGTCGACTGGGACTACTACAAGAAGTTCATGAGCGTGAACCTCGACGGCGCGCTGGTGTGCACCCGCGCGGTGTACCGAAAGATGGCCAAGCGGGGCGGCGGGGCGATCGTCAACCAGTCGTCGACCGCGGCGTGGCTGTACTCGAACTTCTACGGGCTGGCGAAGGTGGGCATCAACGGGCTGACCCAGCAGCTGGCCACCGAGTTGGGCGGGCAGAACATCCGCGTCAACGCGATCGCCCCGGGGCCGATCGACACCGAGGCCAACCGCACAACGACGCCGCAGGAGATGGTCGCCGACATCGTCAAGGGCATCCCGCTGTCGCGGATGGGCCAGCCCGAGGACCTCGTCGGGATGTGCCTGTTCCTGCTGTCGGATCAGGCCAAGTGGGTCACCGGCCAGATCTTCAACGTCGACGGCGGACAGATCATCCGCTCATGAGTACGGAACTCAAGTACGGCTACATCGGCCTGGGCAACATGGGTGCGCCGATGGCCAGACGACTGACCGGATGGCCGGGCGGGCTCGTCGTGTTCGACCTGCGCGCCGAGGCGATGGCACCGCTGGCCGAGGCCGGCGCGGCCACGGCGGGCAGCCTCGCCGAGGTGGCGGCCGCCGACATCATCAGCATCACCGTGCTCAACGACGCGCAGGTGCGCAGCGTGGTCGCAGACCTCGTCCCGCAGGTCAAACCGGGGACCGTCATCGCGATCCACTCGACGATCAGCCCGGACACCGCCGTCGAACTGGCCGACGAGCTGCGGCCGAAGGACATCCACGTCGTCGACGCGCCGGTGTCCGGCGGCGGTGCCGCGGCCGAGAAAGGCGAACTGGCCGTCATGGTCGGCGCCGACCGCCCGGTGTACGAGCGGATCAAACCGGCGTTCAAGCAGTTCGCCTCGATGGTGATCCACGCCGGCGAACCGGGTGCGGGCACGCGGATGAAGTTGGCGCGCAACATGTTGACGTTCACCGGGTACGCCGCGGCCTGCGAGGCCATGCGGCTGGCTGAACAGGCGGGGATCGATCTGCAGCAGCTCGGCCGGGTGGTCCGGCACACCGACGCGCTGACCAGCGGGCCCGGAGCGATCATGGTGCGGGACAACATGAGACCGCTCGACCACGACAACTTCCTGTACGAGTCCTTCCTGCACGCCCGCGGGCTGGGTGAGAAGGATCTGGCGCTGGCGCTGGCGCTGGGGGAGAAGGTGTCGGTGGATCTGCCCCTGGCGCAGGTGGCGCTGCAGAACCTGGCGGACGGACTGGGTGTGCCGCACGTGGAATCCAGCACGGAGGAGTGAGCATGGACGAGTTGCGCCGCAAGGGCCTCGAGAAGATGAACGAGGTCTACGGCTGGGAGATGCCGGACATGCCCGGCGAATACTTCGCCCTGACCGCCGACCACCTCTTCGGCACCATCTGGACCCGGCCGGGCCTGTCGATGCGCGACAAGCGGATCATGACGCTGACGGTCGTGACCGCCCTCGGGATATCGGACCTGGCGGAGATCCAAGCCAACGCCGCGCTGGCGAACGAGGAGCTCACCGAGGAGGAGCTCAAGGAGATGGCGATCTTCCTGACCCACTACCTGGGCTTCCCGCTGGGCTCCAAGCTCGACGGTGTCGTCACCAAGGTGGTCAAGCAGCGCAGGAAGGCGGCCGGCAAGGGTGAGGACAAGAAGGGCAACGTCAACGCCGCACTGAACATGCACTCGGGGAGCAGTCTCGATGATGAGTAGGTACGCCGCGCTCACGCGCGAGGAACTCGCCACGCTGGTCCCGGAACTGCTGTTGATCGGCCAGTTGATCGACCGGTCCGGGATGGCCTGGTGCATCAGCAGTTTCGGCCGTGAGGAGATGCTGCAGATCGCGATCGAGGAGTGGGCCGGGTCCAGCCCCGTCTACACCAAGCGGATGCAGAAGGCGCTGAAGTACGAGGGCGTCGACGTGATCACGATCTTCAAGGGTCTGCAGCTCGACATCGGCGCACCGCCGCAGTTCATGGACTTCCGCTACACCGTGCACGACCGCTGGCACGGGGAGTTCCACCTCGACCACTGCGGCGCGCTGCTCGACGTCGAGCCCATGGGCGAGGACTACGTCCGCGGTATGTGCCACGACATCGAGGACCCGACCTTCGACGCGACCGCGCTCGCCACCAACCGGCGCTGCCAGGTGCGGCCGATCCACCGGCCGCCGCGCACGCCCGCCGACCGGCACCCGCACTGCCGGTGGACGGTCATCATCGACGAGTCCCATCCCGAGGTGCCGTTCATCCCGCAGCTCGACATCGTTGCCGCCAGCCGCGCGAACCACACCGAGCTCGAACCGATCGACCCGGACGATGAAGGGTTGTCGGACTATTCGGGTCCGCTGCTGTCCGACGTCGACTTCGGGGCGTTCTCGCATTCGGCGCTCGTGCGCATCGCCGACGAGGTCTGCCTGCAGATGCACCTGCTGGTGCTGTCGTTCAACTTGGCGATCCAGGCGCGTACGAAAGACGATGCGGCGTTGGAGCGTTCGATCCGCACCAAACAGCTCATCGGGATCGCGGGGGTGGCCGCGGACCGGATCCGGCGGGCGTTGGACCTGCCCGCCGACGCCACGGGTGCCCTGCGGGTGCTGGAACTGCATCCGCTGTTCAATCCCGCCGCCTACGTGTACGCCGACGTCGATCCCGGGTTCCTGCACGTGCGGCGTTCGCCCGCGCACGCCGACGGCGCCTGGATCTCGCTGGTCTCCCCGGCGGCCGACGCACCGCTGCAGGCCGCGGTCCAGGCCGTCGACCCGCGGCTGCGCGCCGAGGTGTCGGGCACCGAGACCGACTGGACGGTCCGCGTGGTCGAGACCGACACCGCGGCCAAGGAGATGTCCGAGGTCGCGGTGACGCGGGTCAGCGGCGGCGCGGAGTTCGTGTTCCAGCCGCGACGGTCGCTGCCGCTCACGGTCGTCTAGCCTCCGGCGCCGCCGAGACTGCGGGGAGATCGCCGTTTCGCGAGATTTCGTGATCTGGCAGCAGTCTCGGCGGATTTCTGCCACGTGTCGGTCAATCACTGCCAACGGGATGGATGGCGCTGACCTGCGGGTTGAAGCAGTCAGACCGGCCAGGAAAACCCTCCAGACCGTAAGACGCGAAAGAGGCAGAACAATGAACAAGTTCGGATTCGCCACCATCATCGCCGGCGGACTGGCCACCGGATTCCTGGCCTTCG
>NZ_LQIT01000011.1 GCF_001499965.1 Mycobacterium sp. GA-2829 | reverse complement strand
GTGGCCGGGGTGGGCGGCGGAGTCCGGCGGGTGGTCGCAGGCGCGGGCGGCGGGCAGATCGGCAGCACCGAGCTGCCGGCCAGCTCCTCGATCTGGGCGATGGCCTCGTCGAGGGATCCGCCGGGCAGACCGGCGATCACCTGTGCGCGTTCGGATTCGCGCATGTCCTGGACGGCGAGCAGCTGGCAGCCGCGGTTCTCACCGGACTGTCCGGCGCTGATCAACGACAGTTCGTTGCGGGCGTTGAGGCAGCCCAGCAGGTACGGCTCCTGCAGCCGGTAACCGAGAAACGAGCCGTCCACACCGCGCATGATCGATACGGTGCCCTCGTGCGCGGTCACGTAGTAGTTGCTGCGCACGATCTGCCGGCCGATCGCCAGCCCGGCGAGCACGACGAGCACCAGCAGCGTCGCCGCGATGATCATGCGGCGCTTCGACCGAGGCTTCTTGACGGGCTCTTCGGGCTGCGCCACAACACGTTTCGGTGCGTTGCGCTTCGGGTTGAACGCCGAGGCGCGGCCGGCGGCGGTGTTGGGCGGGGGCTGATCGTCGTCACCGGAGACCGCGCCGGCGAGGATGGGGGCGGTCTGGCCGTAGTCGTAGTCGACCACATCGGCCACGACCACGGTGACGTTGTCGGGGCCGCCGCCGCGCAACGCCAATTCGATGAGGCGGTCGGCGCTTTCGGCGACGTCGGCGATCTGCAGCGCCTCGGCGATGGTCTCGTGGCTGACCGGATCCGACAGGCCGTCCGAGCACAGCAGATAGCGATCGCCGGCGCGGGCCTCCCGCATGATCAGCGTCGGTTCGACCTCGTGACCGGTGAGCGCCCGCATGATCAGCGACCGCTGTGGGTGGCTGTGCGCCTCCTCGGCGGTGATGCGGCCCTCGTCGACGAGCGTCTGGACGAAGGTGTCGTCCTTGGTGATCTGGGTGAGTTCACCGTCGCGCATCAGGTAGCCGCGCGAGTCGCCGATGTGGACCAGCCCGAGGCGGTTGCCCGCGAACAGGATCGCGGTGAGCGTGGTGCCCATCCCGTCGAGTTCGGGGTCGGCCTCGACGTGGGCGGCGATCGCCGAGTTGCCTTCGCGCACCGCCTGGTCGAGCTTGCTGAGCAGGTCGCCGCCGGGTTCGTCGTCGTCGAGGTGGGCCAGCGCGGCGATCACCAACTGCGAGGCGACCTCACCCGCGGCGTGGCCGCCCATACCGTCGGCGAGCGCGAGCAGGCGGGCACCGGCGTAGACGGAGTCCTCGTTGTTGGCGCGGACGAGGCCGCGATCGCTGCGCGCGGCATACCGCAGTACGAGCGTCACGGGCGTAACTCGATCACCGTCTTGCCGATCCGAACCGGCGTGCCCATCGGAACCCTTACCGCAGTCGTCACCTTCGCCCTGTCAAGGTATGTGCCGTTGGTCGATCCTAGGTCCTCGACATACCACTCGGAGCCGCGCGGCGACAGCCGGGCGTGCCGGGTGGACGCGTAGTCGTCGGTCAGCACCAGCGTGGAGTCATCGGCACGACCGATCAACACCGGCTGGGTGCCGAGCGTGATCCGGGTGCCGGTCAGCGCGCCCTCGGTGACGACGAGCTGCCGGGCCACGTTGCGTTGCCGGTTGGGCAGCAGTGAGCCGCGCAGCGCCAGCCCGCGGCGCACCATGACCGCGCCGGTGGGTGCGTAGATATCGGTGCGCAGGATTCGCAGCACCGACCAGATGAACAGCCACAGCAGCAGCAGGAAGCCGACACGCGTCAGCTGCAGCACCAACCCCTGCATCTGACGTCCTCTCCGTCCTGTTCACCGCACGTCGGTATGACCGTCGTCCGCGCCTGCTGGCAACGTCACGATACTTGGGGTTGCGATCGGGGCGAAGACGAAGCCGACAGCTTGACCTGAACGTGACCGGCGCGTGCGCTCAGTGCACCCGGACGATGATCTCGGAGTGGCCCAGCCGGATCACGTCGCCGTCAGCGAGCTGCCATTCCTGGACGGGTGCATTGTTCACCGTGGTGCCGTTGGTGGAGTTCAGATCCGACAGCAGCGCGACCTGACCGTCCCAGCGGATCTCCAGGTGGCGGCGGGAGACGCCGGTGTCCGGAAGTCGGAACTGCGCGTCCTGGCCGCGGCCGATGACGTTGGCGCCCTCACGCAGCTGGTAGGTGCGTCCGCTGCCGTCGTCGAGCTGCAGGGTCACCGTGGTGCCCACGCCCGCCGCCGGGTAGTCGGGCTGGCCGTAGCCGGCGCCGTAGCCACCCTGCTGGCCGTAGTCGTAGTCGCGCTGGGCGGGCTCGCCGTAGCCGGGGTCGGCGTAGCCGCCCGCGGGCTCACCGTAGCCGCGGCCGTAGTCCTGGCCGTAGTCCTGGCGGCCGCCTGCCGGGGCGCCGTAGCCACCGCCGTAGCCGCCCTGGTCGGGATAGCCGCCCTGATCGGGGTACCCCGGCCGGCCGTAGCCGCCGTCCTCGTGACGACCGGGGCCGCGGCCGTAGTCGTAATCGGCGCCGGGGGCGCCGTAGCCGGGCTGACCACCGGCAGGCGGGGGCGGGTAGCCGCCCGGCGCGGGACGGTAGCCCTGGTCGTAGCCGCCGCCGGGGGGCGGGCCGTAGCCGCCCTGACCCTGGCCGTAGCCGCCGCCGTAGCCACCCTGGTCGGGGTATCCGCCGCGGTCGGGGTAGCCGCCCTGCTCGGGGTATCCGCCGCGGGGCGGGTAGCCGCCCTGCTCCGGCGGGTAGGGGGCGCGGGGCTCCTGGCCGCGCGCCTCGTCCTGGGGACGTCCGTAGCCCTCGTCGTAGTACTCGTCGCCGGGACGACCCTGTCCCTGGCCGCCGCCGCGGTACGTCGGGTTGTCACTCATCGGTACTCCTGATTCTGCGGGGAACGCATGGTCTCGGTGTGCTGGGGCGGGTTCGCCTGTGGTGGAGTCGGGGTTGATCGCACCACGAGCGCGGAACTGTCCAGTGTGCAGATTCGGTGACTGTTCGAACTTGACGACCACATCACCATACGTTTGCCACCCCTGCTCACGGATGTATCCCTCCAGATGCTTGGCGAAAGTGGACGCGGTCAGGTCGGGATCTGCGCTCACCTTCGCGTGGTCGGGCACACTGAGGGTAATTACGTAATCATTCGGGGCCAAAACATGGCCGCGGCCGACGGGACGGATCCCGGCCTCGGCTTCGCGCCGCAGCAGGGCCTGCACCTCCTGCGGGACGATCGATCCGCCGAAGACGCGGGCGAATGCGTCGCCGACGGTGGATTCGAGCTTGCGCTCGATCCGGTCCACCAGACCCATGTCACCGCCCGTCTCAATTGTGGTCGTGCCTGTTCGCGCAGCCGGACCGCCGCGTGTCGGCTGGTCCGCGATCTTCCTGCATGGTATCTACCCACGTTCTGCCCGGGGGACCAACGAAACTCTGAGAATCACATCGTGGCTGGTCAGTGCGGTGTCCATCACGCCGCTGCTGGCGTTTTGGGGTCGACGCGGCGTGGGTGATAGGCTCCTGCGGTCGTTAGGGCGAGTGGCGGAATGGCAGACGCGCTGGCTTCAGGTGCCAGTGTCCTTCGGGACGTGGGGGTTCAAGTCCCCCTTCGCCCACACTTGAACGCAGAGGTCGCGGATCCTTCGGGGTCCGCGACTTCTGTGTTTGTGGGCTCGTGCCCGTCTTTGTTTCACGAGGTGCCGAATGAGCGCTACTCCGACTGATTCCGACCTGGCATTCCGCGCCTTCCTCGACGCTCACGGGCGATTGCAACATGCTCTCGCCGGTCGCGACGTGGCCGCGTGGTACGCGGCGCTCGGCGAAACACTGTGGTGGGTTTTCAGTCTCGATGAGCATTATCGGCACCACTTCGGCAAGGCGTACGAGAAACACCGTGACGACGACAGCCATGGCCAGGTGATCTTGGGCCTGCGGTTCGCGCGGAACAAGGTCGGACATCAGTTGGCATTGCTCGTCGCAGATCCGTCGGGACGCTCGGTCTTCGACTCCGCCGCCAACACCGGGTTCACCCTGGGTCAGCTTGTGTGGTGCCGCTCCGGCGACATTCTCGGCGCTGAGAAGCAGGATGACCCGCAGCGCCGCTGTTACGACCGGTGGTTGGCTGAGAACCCTGTGCGGTACGGAATCCGCCACGCCAACTACTTCTTCATACGGCGGCGCGATCGCCTCGACGAGTTGTTCGGCTTCTAGCCACCACCCGGTACCTCAGAATCCGAAGCCGAGCTGCGCGGGGACGTCGGAGGCGAATGCCGCGTCGATGAGTGGCAGTAGCGCGCCGTCGGCGCACCGCAGCCGGCCCGCGGCCGCGAACGCCGACGCCTTATGCGCGCCGAGGAACAGGCTGCCCACAACTGAAAGGTCGGTGTGGACGTCGGCGGGCCGGTCGGTCGGCGCGCATTCGGCGCGTCCGTCGCGCACATCGAGCGCGAACCGTCCGCCGCCCGCCACCTCGACCACGATCGACAGGTCCGCGCCGTAGTGCCGCGCCGCTAGCGTGGTCGGCACATCGAGCAGCCGCAGCCACAGATCGTCCACCGCCCCCGTCGTGCGCACCACCCGGGCGTCGGCGAGCAGGTACGGCAGCGCATCCCCCGGGTGGGTGTTGATCTCGACCGCGTCCATCAAGTCGAGACCCATCAGCGCCCGCCACAGCGCGGTGTGCGCGTCCGGGGTCAGCGCCGCGAACTTCGTCACCCGCGCGGTGCGGTCGGGGCGCGCGCCGTGCACGCGGTAGAACGCGAACCCGTCGGCGTGGAGCAACGCGAACAGCGACGTGCCGCCACCGCGGCCCTCCGGGCGGTCCGCGAACACGTTGTCCCACAGTGCCTTCGGCGTCGGCAATCCGCCGGGCGTGCGCAGCCGCCAGCGCTCGTAGATCTCCTCGAACTCCGCGCGGTGCTCCCCCGGCCGCACGATGCGCACCCCGCCGGGGTCGGGTACGTCGGGATGGAACGCGGCTCGCTTGCGCTCGACGCGCAGTGACTGGTCGATCGTGGCGGGACCGTATCCGAACCGGCCGTAGATTCCGCCCTCCGATGCGGTCAGCCCGGCCGCCGGATACCCCGCCGCCACGATTCGGTCGTGTAACTCGGCGAACATCGCCCGCAGCACGCCTCGCCGCCGATGGGTCGGTGCCACCACGACATCGGACACCCCCGCCATGGGCAGCACCCCGCCGCCGGGGAGCGTCAGGCTCAGGTCGAAGTACTTCGCGACACCGACGACGTCGGGGCCGTCGCAGGCCACCACCACGCCGTCGTCGGGCGTGATCGAATCCCACATGGCGTCCGCTTCGGGGGACGGCTCCTCACCGAAACCGGTCGAGGTCAGCAGCCCGATGCCGGGCCGGTCCGATTCCTCACCACCGCGGACGACGATCCCGCTCGGGCCTGATGACGTCATGTGTACCGACGGTGTCACACCCGTCGCGGGTGGCGCACACGAATATCACCGCGCGAGCAGATCCTTGATGGCCTCGTCGATGAAGCGGTTGTCGTCCGGGTTCGCGTCGCCGCCGGCGAAGTGACCGTAAACGCCTGGGATCACACGTAATTCGGCGTTCGGGATGTGGCTGACGGCGAACTCCTCGTCCTCGGGCGGGAAGTAGAGATCCTTCTCGGCGGGCACCACGATCATCTTCGCCTTGATGGTCTTCAGCGCCGCGACCTGGTCGCCGTCGAACCCTCGGCCGGGCGTCGCCCCGACGTTGCCGTTCTGCCAGGTCCACAGCATCGCCAGCAGGTTGTTAGGATCGCGACGGTCCAGGAAGAAGCCCTCCCAGAATCCGACGAGGAAGTCCTCGAGCGACGAGTAGCCCATCTTCTTGTACTCCTGGCGCCAGTAGAACGCCTGCGAGAAACCCCATCCGGCGTACACGCGCGCCGCCGCCCGCAGCCCCTTGGTGGGCTTCTCGGTGTACCAGCCCTCCTTGAACGCCGCATCGGCGGTGAGCGCTGACTTGACGCCCTCGAGGAACACGATGTTGTGCTCACTGGTCTTGGACGACCCGCAGAACGGCAGTGCGCGCTGCACCATGTCCGGATAGCTGACCGCCCACTGGTAGGTCTGCCCCGCGCCCATCGACCACCCGGTCACCAGCGGCAGAGTCTCGATGCCGAACGACGTGACCAGCTTGTGCTGCTGCTCGACCTGGTCGTAGAAGGTGACGTGCGGGAAGCGCGCGGCGTCGTACGGTGGCGGGGTGTTCGACGGTGACGACGACAACCCGTTGCCGAGCATGTTCGGGACGATGATGAAGTACTTCGTCGGGTCGAGCGCCATGCCCTCGCCGATCAGCCACTCGTTGTCCCAGTGGCGTCCCGAGTACCAGGTCGGATAGACGATCGCGTTGCTCTTGTCGGCGTTCAGTTCGCCGTAGGTCTTGTACGCCAACTTGGCGTCGCGCAGCGTGGCACCGTGCTGCAACGTCACGTCGCCGAGGTCGAAGATCTCGTAGTCTTGCGGAAACTCATCCATCGGAAACGGCCTCTTCCCACGAAATGCCCTGACCGACCGGATCGTAACGAACGCGAGCGATTGGCGCCGGGGAACGGCCTACGCCGGCGGTGCCGGCGGGTGCACCGTGATCTCGGAGACCGAGGCCTGATTGCGGCCGTCGGTGCTGCCCAGGGTCCGTACCCACACCAGCACCCGGTCGACCGGCTCCCGGCTACGCACCGCGATGGTGGTGAGGCCCGGCTGTAGCGGTGTCGGCGCGCTCAGTTCGCTGGTCTCCGCCAGGCCGGACGGGGACGGGCCGCGCGCCGACCGGAGTTCGACAACCGTTCCCGCGCTGGGTGATTCGACAGTGACCGTCCCGAGTGACGTCGGCGCGGGAAGCTCCAGCATCAGGCCGAGCCCCTCCTTGAACTTCGGGAACGGTTCGGTGTCGTAATACCGGTCCGTCGTCCACGCCGTCGCCGGGTCGCCGTCGATGACCCGGCCCGCCTCACCGGGGTTGTCGGGCCGACCGTCCGGCGAGAACACTTCGGCCCGCGCGGGTTTGACCGGCGCCTGCGCGGCGCCCGCCTTGACCGTCTCCCGCGGCGGCGGCGCGACCGGCGTCGGATCGTCCTGTAGGCCAAGCTGACCGGCGTCGATCGCCGCCGTCTGATCCGGGGCCTCGAGGACGCCGTTGAGGCTGGACCCCAACGTCACCACACCCACGGCCACGACGGCGGCCGCCGCACCGATCGTCGCCCGCAGCACGCTCCTGCGGGCGGCCTGCTTCTCCTCGGCCGGTCCGAAGTTGCGGAACGTCGCGTAGACGCCCGGCGGTGGCGGGTCGAGCGGCGGCAGGACCCGGATGTCGGCACCGTCGCCCGCACCGTCGTGCGCGGCCTGTCGCAGCATCGTCACCAGGGTGGCCGCGCTGGTGATACCGGGCTGTGGCCGGACCAGACCGTCCGCGGTGGCAGAGACCAAATACGGTGCGTCCGAGCGCAACTCAGCCAACGGTACGGGTGTCTCGTCCTCCGGCCAGGTACCGGTCAGCAGCGCGTAGAGGCAGCATCCGATCCCGCGCAGATCACCGTACGGCGTGGTGTCGGGCAAGGTAGCCGGAAAGGCGAGTACTGCGTGTCCTGCCGTGCTGACCCGGATTCGCGCCGGATGGTCGACGCCAAGGCGAAGGCTTGCGCGGTGGGCGACCTCGGCGGCCGTCGCGAGCGTTTCGAGTGCTCCCGCCGCGGCGACCGGTGAGGGGCCCGTCCCGGCGACCTCGGTCAGGGTGCCGCCGGGCACCCACTCCCCCACCACGACCCCGTAGCGCCCGGTGTGCAGGACGTCGAGGATGGGGGCGATGCCGGCGGTGTCGAGGCCGCGCAACCGCACCGTCTGCGACAGGATCTCATTCACCCACTCCACGGGCAGCGTCGCACTCGCATCAACAACGGTGAGCGCCACGTGCTGACCACTCGCCAGGTCGACGGCCTGCCAGAATTCGAGCAGCGACGTGGCGCCGTGCGCCGCCACGAGTCGATAGCGCCCGCCGACGATGGCGCCGGGCACATGAATCGGTTCGGTCGGCCGATCCGCGTCGAGATGTCCAGTCGTCAAGGGCCAACCTCCTGCGCCCGTCATAACCGGCTGCGCCGCGGCCTAAACCGCCGCACATCGATGAAACCGTCACGAATCGGGGTGGTTTGAACGAAAGAGTCGGCGGCAATGGCTTATTCATGCGAAACAAAATGAGTAAAGCCGTCGCCCCGGGCCTGTTCGCAGGCGTTGCCGCATCTGCGATCGCGCTCGCGCCGGCGGCGTTCGGTAGCACAGGAAGTTTCGTCACCCAGCCTCCGCCGCCGTGCGTCAACGCCGACGGTAGCGCGTGCTTCGTCGGCCCGAACGGTGTTGCGGGTCCTGACGGCGCAGCGGGCGGCATCCCCGGTGGTCCCGGCGGTGTCGCGGGACCTGACGGTGCCAGCGGCGTGATCCCGGGCGGTCCGGGCGGTGTCGCGGGTCCCGACGGCGCGGCGGGCGCCATCCCCGGCGGTCCGGCCGGTGAGGCAGGTCCCGACGGTGCCAGCGGCGTCATCCCCGGTGGCCCTGAGGGCACTGCCGGTCCCGGTGGCGTGAGCGGTTCGATCCCGGGCGGTCCCAGCGGTTCTGCCGGCCCCGACGGGGTCCAGGGCTGCATCCCCGGTGTCGGCTGCATCGGATAACACCTGACATGCACAGAGGCCGGGTCGTCATGACCCGGCCTCTGCTAGTTCACCAGCGGCTCGGCGATCAGGCGTGCGGTGCGCTGCGCGCGCTCCCGCGAGTACGAACAGCCCTCTCGTTGAATCGCGTACACCACTCCCCCGACGATGGCCTCCGCGGCGGACTCCGCCGTCGGCTCGTCGACACCCGCGGCCAGGAGTCGGTCGCGCACCGAGGCGTGCAGCGGATCGCCGAAACCCGCCCGTAGCCGCGCGGCGGTGTCCTCGTGCTCCAGTGACGCGACCGTGAGGATGCGCAGCATCGCGTTCCCTCTGCGACTGGTCAGCGTGGTCGCCAGTTTGTCGATCCACGTCACCACATCCGCGACGAGATCCCCGGTGTCGCGGACCGGCGCCAGGATCTCGTGCGCATCCTCGAGCAGCACGTCGGCGACCAGTGCGGGCCGGCTCGGCCACCAGCGGTAGATCGTCTGCTTGCCCACGCCGGCGCGCGCGGCGACGGCCTCGATGGACAGCCCGTCGAAGCCGCGTTCGAGCAGCAGCTCACGGGTCGCGGCGACGATCGCCACGCGGGACTTCTCGCTGCGCCGCCGCGGCGGCGCGGTCCCCCCGTCGGGCATTGCGGGCTGCGTCATCGCCCCGTAGTCTGCCACAGACGAGACGAACCGTCTCGTCTCGGACACGGGGAGATGCGTGGGGAAGAAGCTCGTCATCGGGGCCAGCGGCTTTCTGGGCTCCCACGTCACGCGCCAGTTGGTGGACCGGGGCGACGACGTGCGCGTACTGCTCCGCCGAACCAGTTCGACGCGCGGCATCGACGGCCTGCCCGTCGAACGCCACTACGGGGGCGTCTTCGACGACGCCGCGGTGCGCGCGGCGGTCGCCGACTGCGACGTCGTCTACTACTGCGTGGTCGACGCGCGGGCGTGGCTGACCGATCCCACGCCGCTCTGGCGGACCAATGTCGAAGGCCTGCAACGCGTTCTCGACATCGTCACCGACGCCGACCTGCAGCGCTTCGTGTTCACCAGTTCGATCGCGACCATCGGACGCACCCGCACCGGCCTGGCCACCGAGGAGACCGCGCACAACTGGCTCGACCAGGCGGGGGACTACGTGCGAACCCGCGTCGCCGCCGAGGACCTCGTGCTGCGGTACCACCGCGAGCGCGCACTGCCCGCGGTCGCGATGTGTGTGTCGAACACCTACGGGCCGGGGGACTGGTTACCCACACCGCACGGCGGGCTGGTCCGCGCCGCCGTGCGCGGCAAGCTGCCGTTCTACATCGACGGCGCCCGGGCCGAGGTCGTCGGTGTGCGAGATGCCGCCGCCGCGCTGATCCTCGCCGCCGAGCGTGGCCGCCCGGGGGAGCGCTACATCGTCTCCGAACGGTTCATGAGCGCCCGCGAGATCTATGAGACCGCCTGTGCAGCAGTCGGCGTCACGCCCCCGCAACGCGGGATGCCGATCGGTGTGATGGCCGCGGCGGCGGTGCCGAGTGCCTGGCTGGCCCGGCTTCGCCGCCGTGACACCCAACTCACGCCGTTGACCATCCGGCTCATGCACATCATGTCGCCGATGGACCATGCCAAGGCCGAACGCGAACTCGGGTGGCGGCCCGCCCCGACCACCCAAGCCCTGGCCGAGGCCGCGGAGTTCTTCCTCGCCCACCGCCGCCAACCCGTCGAGGACCACCGCTGATGCCCATCGCGCTGACACCCGAACAGCACGCCCTGTCCGAAGCCGTCGGCGACTTCGCCGCTCGCCACGCGCCGATCGACAAGACCCGCGAAGCGTTCGACGACCTCACCGCGGGTGCGGTGCCCGCCTGGTGGGACGAACTGGTGGCCAACGGGTTTCACGCCGTCCACCTGCCGGAGCGGGTCGGGGGACAGGGCGGCGACCTCGTCGACACCGCGTGCGTCATCGAATCCGCCGCCCAGGCACTGCTGCCCGGGCCACTGCTGTCCACCGTCGCCGCGGGCGCCGTCGCGCTGCTCGCCTACACCGCACCGGCGGTGGACAGCCTCCTGCGCGACCTCGCGGGCGGTGTCACCGCCGCGGTCATCCTGCCGAATGACGGTGCGGTGCAGGCCGTCGCCGTGTCGAACGGGTGGGAGGTCACCGGGACGACGCGGATCGGGCTGGGCACGGGTGCCGCGCGCCGGATCCTGACCGCCGCGCACACCGATGACGACGGGCTGCTGTGGTTCGTCGTCGACGCCGACGACGTGGTGACCGACTCGCAGCGGGGGACCGACCTGACCACCGATGCGACATCGGTGCGGTTCGACCGCGTCACCGTCGCGCCGGAGCGCCGGCTGCCCGGGATCGACCTCGAGGCCGCACGGTGCGCGGTCGCCGCCCTCACCGCCTGCGCGGCATCCGGAATCCTGCGGTGGTGCGTCGACGCCGTCACCGAACATCTGCGCACGCGTGAACAATTCGGCAAACCGATCGGCGCCTTCCAAGCGTTGCAGCACCGCGCGGCGGAGCTGCTCATCAGCAGCGAACTGGCCACCGCGGCGGCATGGGACGCCGTGCGCTCAGCCGGGGAAAGCGCCGAACAACACACCATCGCCGCCGCGACCGCGGTGCTGATGGCCGTCACGCCGGCGCCCGACCTCGTCCTCGACACCCTGACGATGTTCGGGGCGATCGGATTCACCTGGGAGCACGATCTGCACCTCTACTGGCGGCGCGCCACGGCGCTGGCGGCGTCACTCGGCCCGGCCACCAGATGGAGTCGACGCCTCGGTGAGCTGACCCGCACCACCGCCCGTGATGTCACCGTGCGCCTCGGCGATGCGGAGCCCGACTTCCGGGCCCGGGTGCGCGCCGCCCTCGACCACGCGGCCGGCCTGCCCAATGACGGGCCCCGCCCGCAGGGCGACTACGACCAGTTCGCCACCGGGCCGCAGCGCACCGCGCTCGCGGAGGCCGGGCTGGTGGCGCCGCACTATCCCGCCCCGTGGGGGCTGGACGCCACACCGCGGCAGCAGCTCATCATCGACGAGGAGTACGCGGCGCGATCGGAACTGGTACGGCCGTCGGTCGGCATCGCGGAGTGGATCGTGCCGTCGCTGATCAGCGCCGCGCGTCCCGAGGTGCGCGACCGCCTGGTGCCGCCGACCCTGCGCGGGGAGGTGGCGTGGTGCCAGCTGTTCAGCGAACCGTCCGCCGGCTCCGACCTGGCGTCGCTGGTCACCCGGGCCACCAGGGTCGACGGCGGCTGGACGATCAACGGCCACAAGATCTGGACGTCGTCGGCGCAGCAGGCGCACTACGGAGCGCTGCTGGCTCGCACCGATCCCGACGCCCGCAAGCACCGCGGCATCGGCTACTTCATCGTCGACATGAGCGCCGAAGGCATTGAGGTGCAACCGATCCGGCAGGCCACCGGCGACGCGCACTTCAACGAGGTGTTCCTCACCGACGTGTTCGTGCCCGATGAGATGCTGCTGGGCGAACCGACCGCGGGGTGGGGGTTGGCGATCGCCACCATGGCCCAGGAGCGCGTCGCGATCGGCAACTACGTGCACAACGACAGGGCCGGCGCGCTGCGTCATCTGGCCGACACCGCCGGTCCTGAACAGGACGCGGCGTTGCACGCGCTGGGGGACATCGACGCGTACTCGGGGGCGATCAAGGCGCTCGGGGTGCGGGAGATGCTGCGGCTGCTCGACGGGCAGCACGCCGGGCCTGCGTCGAGTATCGCCAAGGTCGCGACGGCGGCGATGCTGCGGCGGACGTTCGCCGCGACGCTCCGCTTGACCGGTGACACGGCGCTGCTGGCGGACACCGACCCGCCGGTGGTGCAGCCGTACCTGCACCTGCCCGCCGAACTCGTCGGCGGCGGCACCAGAGAGATCCAGCTGAACATCATCGCGCAGATGGTGCTCGGGCTACCCCGTGGATGACAGGAAGGCGCACATGGGTTTACGCGGTGAAGCCGCCATCGTCGGCTATGTCGAACTGCCCCCGGAACGGCTGAACAAGGCCACACCGGGACCGTTCCTGCTCGAGCAGTGGGCCGAGCTGAGCGCCGCCGCGCTGGCCGACGCCGGCCTGCCGGGGGAGTCGGTGAACGGCATCGTCACCTCCCACATCGGCGAATCCGAGATCTTCGTCCCGTCGACGGTGGCGGAGTACCTCGGAGTGGACGCGAACTTCGCCGAAATTCTCGACCTCGGCGGGGCGAGTGCGGCGGGGATGGTCTGGCGGGCCGCGGCGGCGATCGAACTCGGGCTGTGCGACGTGGTGCTGTGCGCGCTGCCCGCGCGCTACCTGACCCCGACGTCGGAGAAGAAGCCGGCCCCACTCGTCGACGCGATGTTCTTCGGTTCGTCGAGCAACCAGTTCGGTTCTCCGCAGGCGGAATTCGAGATCCCCTACGGCAACCTGGGGCAGAACGGCCCGTACGGGCAGGTGGCTCAGCGGTATGCGGCGGTGTACGGCTACGACGAGCGGGCGATGGCCAAGATCGTGGTGGACCAGCGGGTCAACGCCAACCACACCGAGGGTGCGATCTGGAAGGACAAACCGCTCACCATCGACGACGTGCTGGCCAGTCCGGTGATCGCCGACCCGTTGCACATGCTCGAGATCGTGATGCCGTGTGTCGGCGGTGCGGCGGTGGTGGTGGCCAGTGCAGACATGGCGCGTAAGGCCAAGCGAAGGCCGGTGTGGATCAAGGGCTTCGGTGAGCACGTGCCGTTCAAGACCCCCACCTACGCCAAAGACCTGCTGCAGACGCCGATCACCAAGGCCGCCGACACCGCGTTCGGGATGACGGGTCTGGAGCGCACCGACATGGACATGGTGTCGATCTACGACTGCTACACGATCACCGTGCTGCTCAGCCTCGAAGACGCCGGCTTCTGCGAGAAGGGCAAGGGCATGGCGTTCGTCAGCGACCACGACCTGACCTTCCGGGGTGACTTCCCACTCAACACCGCGGGCGGACAGCTGGGCTTCGGACAGGCCGGGCTTGCGGGCGGTATGCACCACGTCTGCGACGCCACCCGGCAGATCATGGGCCGCGCCGGTGCCGCCCAGGTGGCGGACTGCAACCGGGCGTTCGTCTCCGGCAACGGCGGCATCCTGTCCGAACAGACCACCCTCATCCTGGAAGGTGACTGACCCGATGACCACCTTCGAACGCCCCATGCCGGTCAAGACCCCGACGACCGCACCCTTCTGGGATGCGTTGGCCGAACACAAGATCCGCATCCAGTACTCGCCGTCGTCGGACGAGTACGTGTTCTACCCGCGGGTGCGTGCGCCCCGCACCCTGGCCGACGACCTGGAATGGCGCGAGATCTCCGGACTCGGCACGCTGTACTCGTACACGGTCGCGCGCAGGCCCGTCGGACCACATTTCACCGACGCGGTACCCCTGCTGACCGCGATCGTGGAATGGGATGAGGGCCCGCGGTTCTCGACCGAACTGGTCAACGTGGCACCCGAGGACATCCACGTCGGGATGCGGGTGCGACCGGTGTTCTGCGACTAACCCGACCACGACGTCACGATGCTGCGGTACGAACCGGACGTCTCATGAGTGACCGGCAGGACATCGTCGACGTCCTGGTCCGCTACGCCACCGGGATCGACCGGCGCGACTGGGCGCTGTTCCGGACCGTGTTCACCGCCGACTGCCGCCTCGACTACGGCGACATCGGCACCTTCGACGGCGTCGACGCGGTCACCGAGTTCATGGATCAGACGCACGCCATGGCCGGCCACACTCTGCACCGGCTGACGAACTTCGCCGTCGACCTCGACGGGGACACCGCCCGCGCCCGCGCGTACGTCGACGCGGTGATCTTCGCGCCGGACAACGCTTCCGGTGTCAACGCCGTCGGCTTCTACGACGACGAACTGGTCCGCACACCCGACGGCTGGCGCATCGCCACCCGCCGCTTCACCACTGTGCGAATCAGTAGCGTCTAGGGCGGGCCGAACCCGCTGTCCCGCAACAGCGTCTGACCTTCGTCACCGGCGACCGCAGCCACGAAGTCCCGCGCGCGGTCCGACGATCCCTCGAGGACCGCGATCGGGTAGGTGTTCACCGCACCGGCCGCCTCGGGGAAGTCGACCGCGGTCACGCGGTCGCCGGCACCGCGCGCATCGGTGACGTACACGAGCCCGGCATCGGCCTGACCGCTGGTCACCTTGTTGAGCACATCGGTCACCGACGACTCCTCGCTCACCGGCTGTAGCTCCACATCCGCAGCGCGTTCCACGGCGGTGGTGGCGGCCCCGCACGGCACCTGCGGCGCACACACCACCACGCTCATGCCGGACGCCGTCAGATCGCGCAGCGTGCGGACGCTTTTCGGGTTGCCGGGTGCGACGGCGATAGTCAGGGTGTTGGTGGCGAATTCGACGGGGTCACCGGCGAGGAGTCCGGCCTCGGCGGCCCGGCCCATGTTGCGGGCGTCGGCCGAGGCGAAGACGTCGGCGCGCGCGCCCTGGGTGAGCTGGGTGACCAGGTCCGAGGACCCCGCGAACGAGAACTCGACCGAGGTGCCCGGATGGTCACGCTCGAACTGCTCGCCGATCTCCGTGAACGGCGCACGCAGCGACGCCGCGGCGAACACGGTGATGGTGTCGTTCGAATTCTCTTCGGTCGCACAGCCACTGAGCGTGACTGTGAGCAGGACCGCGCCGGCGATCCGCTTCATGATGGGGCGGCCGGCGTCTCGACGATGACGGTGGTCGCCTTCACAACGGCGACGGCGATGCTGCCGGGTTCCAGCCCCAGCTCCCGCACCGCGTCGGTGCTCATCAGCGACACGACGGTGAACGGCCCGCACTGCATCTCCACCTGCGCCATGACCGTGTCGGTGACGACGTTGGTCACCAGCCCGGCGAACCGATTCCGCGCCGAGCTCGCGACACCGAGCGGATCCTTCGGCGCGGAGCCGGCGTGGCGGCGGGCGAACTCGGCGAGTGCCGCGCCGTCGACGACCTTGCGCCCGGAGGCGTCGGGGGTCGCGGTGAGGCTGCCGTCGTCGATCCACCGACGGACGGTGTCGTCGCTGACACCCAGTAACTCGGCCGCTTGGCGGACCCGGATGGACGGCATGGCCACACCCTAACAACCGCGTCCTCGGCTGTGTGGCGTCCATTGCACCGCGTTTGCGGAAGTCTAAGGGCAAGAATCGGCCCCTTCGGGACACGTTCACCCGGTTCCGTGGATAATTTGCTGACCTTGATGGTGGAATCTGACGCAATGAAACGCGCGGGGGTGACGTGGTGACCGGAGATCTGCGGTGACCGAACACCCGCACGCCGACGACGATCCCCGCCTCGGCGCCCTGCTCGAATGGCGGCAGGGACTCATCGACTCCGGTGCCGTGTCCGCGCGCAGCTTCAAAGAGGCCCACCTGCGGCTCGTGCTGCGCTCCGGACGCACCGACGTCGATGAGATCCGCGCCATGCTGCCCGGCTCGGTGTCCGAACACGCCGACGACATGGCGCGCGTCCTCGCACAACTGCCCACACCGTCCGGCGATGCCGAGGAAACCCCCGGGGGCAGGCACCGTGGCGACGACACCGTCGAACCCGACGACGCGCCGTTCCGACCCGTCAACGAAAACCATTCCGAGTCAGACGAATTCGCGCCGTACACCGGTGGGATACCGGGCGCGCCGAGCCACAGCGTCTCACTGCACCGGCGCCGTGACACCGGCGCGCTCGAACTGCGCTGGCCGCCCGTCGACGCGGCCGAGGCCGTCGTGTACCGAGTGGTCAGCGGGGAGGACGCGCCGCCCCGGTCACCGGAGACCGGTGACCTGCTCGACGTGACCAACGCGACGTCGGCCACCGACGACCGGCCGCCGGTGGCCGCGGTGCGCCACTTCCAGGTGTGGGCGAACGCCGGATCAACCCATGCCGAAGCGCTGGCGGCCCAACCCGTCCTGCACGCGGGCGGCGTGCTGATCAGCCGCATCGCCGACCTCACGGTGCAGGAGGACTCCGGGCGGGTGATCGGCCGCTACACCGTGCCGCCCGGCATCGGCGCGGTCTACGTGTACCGGATCCCGGCCGGCGAAGCGCATCGCGACGGGCCGGAATACCGCATCCTGGCGGGACAGGACAACCTCGCGGGATTCGTCGACATCGACGTCGAACGCGGCCACCGCTACGTCTACCGCGTGCGGTGTGCCGCGCCCGTCGCTGGGGTGCTGCGACTGTCCGAGGCGGCCCAGGCCGACGTGAACGTATCGGCCGTGCTCGCGCCCGTCACCGACCTCGAGATCACCGGCAGCACCGCCGATGCCACCGTGCTCGACCTCGCCTGGACCACGCCGCCCGGCGGGCGCGTCGTCGTCTACCGAACCCCGACCGGGCCGAGCGCCGGCGCCGAGGCCGACGAGCTGCCTGAGGATGCGCTCGACCAGGTGGGTCTGCCACCGGAACTCCGTCTGGCGCAACCGATCACCGAGACCCGCGACGACGACGGGCGAATCCGCACCGCCATGCCCGCCGTCGCGTGGCCCGACCAGTGGAGCCGTGCGTACTTCACCCCTGTCACGCTCATCGGCGGGCGGGCGATGCTGGGCCGGACCTTCTCCACCGTGCGCACCGGGGTGATCCGCGACATCGAACTCGCCGAGTACTGCAACAAACAGGTGCTCACATTCGACTGGCCCGACGGCGCCGCAGAGGTCATCGTGTACCTCGCACCCCGGGGGCACGATCCGCGCGACGGGCTGAGCGGTCACAGCTTCGAGATCACGCTCGAGGAGTACGAGAAGTACGGCGGCCTGCAGCTGTCGAATCAGCTTCCCCTGGAAGGCTGTTCGCTACATCTCGCGCCGATCGCGTTCACCGGCGGCAGGCGCGTCATGGGTGCGATCGCCAGCATCGACTACCAGGGGCTGCTGCGGCTGCAGTACGCGGTGCGGGTGGGACGCGACAACGACGGCCGCCCGTTCAGCGCGACGCTGGCGGTGCGCTCCGAGTACGACCTGCCCGGCTCGCCGGCGTTCGTCCTGGTCAACAATCCGCACCGGATCCCGTTGAGCGTGCACGACGGTGACCTCGTCGACGTGGCGCCCCTCGACGAGCAGGGCAGGCTGGCCGCCCCGCCCGCCAAGGAACTGCGGTGGTCGCAGCTCACCACCACCGGCGGCAGCGAAGTGTGGGCGGCCAACGTCCGCAACCGGCAGGGCTGGATCCGGTTGTTCGTGAGCACCTCGTCGCCGGCCAGCCTGCGGCTGATCGCCTTGCTCGACCCGCCGGTCGAACATCTGCGGTTGACCCCGGCGGCGCCATGACCATGCGGTACGGGCAGCTGACCTACACCTCGTTCGACACCGGCGAACACACCGGTGGCTGGCAGGTGAAGGAGACCTCCGCGGATCTGACCGCCGAGGAGGTGCAGGCCCTGACCGCGGGGGTGCGCACGGTGTTCCGGCCCGCGCGGCCGCTGCCGGCGTACCCGACGGCCGAACAACTCGCACTGGGGCCGCGCCGGCTGTCGTACGGACGGCTGGACCGTCAGCGTGCGGGGTTCTGGCACACCGTGCCTGCCGGATCCGACAGCACCGGGCGTCCCGGGAACGTGTTCGCCCACGCACTTCTGGACCGCGCCGCGGGGGACCGGTCCCATCGGCCCATCCAATGGTGGCGTTCCGACGGGTGGCTGTGCCCGTACGGTCCGGTGGCGGTGGCCGGGGCGGCGCTGCCCGGCGAACCGCCCGCGCCGGGGACGTCGGTGACCAAGGACAGCGTGGTGCAGTTCGCGCTCGATCCCGGCTCGTGGCGGTTGGCGACCCTCTTCGGGTTGCTCGACGCGGTCGCCGCCGCCCTCGACGGTGGGCCCCCGGTGGTGCTCGGCGTCGAATCGGAGGATCACGCTGCGCAGTGGATCGGGTTGGTCAGCTTCCTCATGTCCCCGGGAACCGCTGCACGCCTGCACTTCTCGACCTTCGACCGGGCCGATCAGCTCGCACTCGCGCGCCAGAGCGTCCAGCACCTGACCGCGGTACCCCTGGAGGACCTCGAGGACGTGCCTGACGACGTCGTCGCGCTCAGCGAGCACGCCTCGCTGTCGCTGGGGGAGCTCGACCACGAACCGCACCGCACGGCGGCCGGCCAGACCATCACGGTCACCGCATGGTCGGCGATGGCGCAGGTCGTGCTCCTCGACACGGCGTCGGCGCGGTCCGTCCTCGACGACATCGACGACTACGCGGCCCAGGTCGCCGATGCGGGTCTGCACCCCGCCTGGCCGCTGGCGATGGCGGTGGCGCATCGCGACGAGTTCGCGGACGCGCTCACCGAGGCGCATGCGGTGATCGCCGCGCATTCACCGCGCGCGGCGGCCGATTCGGTGGTCGCGCGCACGATCGCCGACATCATGCGCGACGTGTTGGGGACCAGTACCGCCGACGCGTGGAAAGCCGTGCAGGACATGCCGTCCGGTCCGGCCGCCGAGCTGGCCACGGTGACGTATTTGAGCCGCGCGGTCGGCGACGCCGAATGGTTGGACCGGCCCGGCCTGCTCCCCGCACCGGAGCGGGAGTTCGAGCGGCACTCCCCGCCGCGCGAACTGCGCGAGGCCACTGAATCCGCCTTGGCCACCGCCCGCGCCGACGGCCCCTACCGGGTGGCGCGGGTGGCCGACCTGCTGCTGCGTTCGGGATTCGACGACGAGCGGGTGACGGCGGCGCTGCGTGTGGAGGTGGCGCCTCGACTGACCGAGCTCCTCGAGGAGCTGCGTGGAAACATCTGCGCCTCAACACGACTGACCCTCGCCGCGGTTCTGCTGCGCGACGGTGGTGAGACGCCTGAGGTGGGCGGCGAGGTGTTGGACTGGCTCGCCGACGGGTTCACCGCCCCCGCCCCGCAGGATCTGCGCGAGGCCGAGCCGTGGGATCCGGTGTGGACGCGGGCGGCGCTGCGCGGGGTCCATGCGGTGCAGCGCGGCGCCAGTGACCACGCCGACCGGTGGGCGAGCCTGTGGTGGTTGCGGATCACCGGTTCACCGCGGTTCGCCGAGGTCGCCGGCGATTCGGTGTGGCACCCCGACGAACTGCTCGCCGCAGCAGGCGATTCCGCACTGCCCGGCGGCGCCACCGTACGGACGTTGCTGGGCGCGGTGTCCTCGCAGGCACTCGACCGGTTGGCGCAGTCCGTGCTGAGCACCAACAACGACGACGTCGCGGTGGCCTGCGCGGCGGTGCGGATCTTCGACGCGCGGGCCTGGATCGAGGGCGGTTACGCCGCCACCCACCAGGCCGCGTACACACCGCTGTGGGAGAAGGCGCTGGACACCGTCGACGCTTCCGAGGTACATCACGACTTCGCCGTCCGGCTGGTGACGTTCGCCGCCGTGGCCCTCGCCGCCGGTCAGCCGTACCCGCCGTCGACGGACATCCTGGCCGCCGACAGCCAGGTGGCCAACGATGCATTCGGTCAACTGGCCGCACTGCTCGACGGTTACCTGCTGAACGCGATGTCGGTGTTGGCGGTCGCGGCCCTGCACTTCTCACGCAACGGCGATGATCCGGTGGCGGTCACGGACGGCGTCGAGGAGGTGGTCTGGCAGGCGGCGCGGCACGTCGTGGCCACGCGGCGGCCGGAAGCGTTGGACGCCAACATGATCGCCGCCACGATCGCACAGCTCACCGGTGAGCCACCCGACAGCGCCGTCCGGCGCCACCGCAGGTCGGTCCTCCGTCTGCTGGCCCTGCGACCCGATGCGCACACCGCCCCGATCGCCCGCACCCGTTGGAGCCGTTGACATGTCGAAATGCCCGCGGTGCTTCTCCGTACTGGACGGGAGCCAGTATCTGTGGACGCTGCCGCCGCAGGCCGGAGGCACCCGATACCGCGACGACCTCGCGTCGTCGTATCTCGGCGCGCCCGCCGATTCCGGACCGCTCTACACCTGGACGCGCCCGCCCGGGTACACCGGTCCGCCGCCGCCGCTGTCGGAGGCCAGCCAGGCGTTGGCCGGCCCGGCCGTGGAGATCTGCCCCGTCTGCCACTTCATGCTGCCCGACGACTGGCGCAGCGG
This sequence comes from Mycobacterium sp. GA-2829, assembly GCF_001499965.1. GTDB lineage: Bacteria > Actinomycetota > Actinomycetes > Mycobacteriales > Mycobacteriaceae > Mycobacterium. Next base: position 102,171 of record NZ_LQIT01000011.1, on the reverse strand, counting down.
CCACGCCGTGTGCATCGCGATGGCGGGAGCCCGCGCGACCGGTAAGAGCCTCTACATCGGGGTGCTGATCAAACAGCTCGAACTGCTCTGCGAGCACCTCGGAGTGTCGATGCAGCCCGCCACCCGCGCGACGGCGGTGGCCTACACGATGAATTACGAGACACCGCTCTACGTCCAACGCGGTCTCGTGCCACCCACGCCGACGGTGCAGACGCAGTCGTCGCATCAACGCGAACCGCTGATCTACGGGATCGGGGTGTGGCACGGCGTCCGGCGCTATCTCGTGCTGCGTGACGTGGCGGGGGAGGACCTGGAATCCGGCGACCTCAACACCCCGACGTTCCGGTTCTTCCCCAACGCCGATGCGGTGTTCTTCATGTTCGACCCGTTGCGCATCAAGGGGATTCGCGACCAACTCCACGATCTGTTGCCGGCGCAGGCCTTCAGCGGGGGCGACCCGCGGGCGGTGCTGAACAACGTGCTGCACGCGGTAGGGCCCGCGCAGCCGAAGCTGGCGGTGATCGTCTCGAAGTTCGACGCACTGCGCGTGCTGCGCGATGTCGAGGGCTCCGAGTGGAGCCTGATCATGTCGAATGCCGGTGCGGCGTACCTGCGGGATCCGTCGGACACCCCGCAGTACGACGAGGCCGACGGTCAGCTGCTGCACGAGGAGGTGCGCAGCTTGCTCACCCGGTTGCACGGCGGGGCGATCGTCGCGGCGGTGGAGAATCCGTCCACCGGACGACGGCTCGGTCATCGCTATTTCGCGGTGTCCGCTCTCGGTGCGCCGCCGAGCGGTAACCGGTTGCACTCGCGGGGGATCGCACCGTTCCGGACGGTCGACCCGGTGCGATGGGTGACGGCGCCCTACGGCGTGCTCTGAGGTACGCCATCCGACCAGGACGTCGGTGACGGCGGCGTCGATAACGGCACGGCACCGGGAGCGCCGCATGCGGCCTGAATGAGCCGGCGATTGGTTAGCATCGCAGGGCGAAGTGTTCGCGGGGGAGGTCCATGGTGCAGGTCGCGGACGAAAGCGTTCCCGCGCTGAGGATCCGGTGTGGCGAGATTCCGTACACCATCGCGCCCGACGATGCGCCGATCCTGATCGGCCGGGAGTCGCCCGCGCAGATCCGTGTCGACGATCCGCGGGTCTCGCGGGTCCACGCGCGGATCGAGGTGCGCGGCGGCCACTGGGTGGTGAGCGATGCCGCCAGCACGAACGGGATGTTCGTGGAGGGCGCGCGGGTCGACACCGTCGAGGTCCGCGACGCGGCGACGGTCCGGTTGGGGCACGCCGAGGGGATCCCGGTCACGTTGACCGTCGAGGAGGACGCCGTTGCGGACGGTGACGTCGCCCGCGTGGGCGCCGCTGTCGCCGACCGGCGTGAGGAACTCGGCTTCACCCGGCGCCGCCTGGCCGCGGACGGTGTGATCGACCAGCAGGTGCTGGCCGACTTCGAGGCCGGCGTGCAGTGGCCGTCCGACGAGGAGCTCGGCCGCCTCGAGGCGCACTTGCGCTGGCCGCCGGGAACCATCGCCGTGATCCATGCCGGCGGACCGGTTCCGGAGGACGAGAGCACCGAGATCCTCTCCGACACAGTGCAGATGGCGGTGATGGTCGACGCCGCGGAGATCGCCCTCGCCAACGTGAAGGCGCGCATCGACGCCGCCCCCAAACAGGACGACCCCGGGTACGACGAATACGTCGACGCGCTGCTGTTCGACCTGCGCGGGCTCGAGACGATGGCGCGCAACGCGGGGAAGAGCGCGCATCGACCCGACGTCGCCGTCGTGCTGCGCGACATCCGGCGCACCTACAACAACCTCGTGGTGCGGGCGGCCCGGGCACCGAACGCGCCGCTGAGCCGGCGGCTCTATGCGGCGCGGCACGCCGCCGAGCTGACCGTCGAGGAGACCGCCGACGCCGCCGGCGTGGGCCCCGACGCCGTTACCGACGCCGAAGCCGGTCGGCCCGTCAGCGCCGCCGACACGACCGCGCTCGAAGCCCTGGTGCGCCGACTCACCGCGCGCTGAAGACGGGGACTCCCGTGACGGCAACGGCGGGGGCCTGATAGGCATACACCGTGGGCAAGAACGAACGGGCCAAGATCGTGATGTCCGATGCGGAGATCAGCGAGTTCATCGACCACAGTCGGACCGCGACGCTGGCAACGCTGTTGCCCAGCGGCCGGCCGCATCTGGTCGCCATGTGGTACGCGGTGCTCGACGGGGAGATCTGGTTCGAGACCAAAGCCAAATCGCAGAAGGCGGTCAACCTACGTCGCGACCCCACACTGACGGTGATGCTCGAGGACGGCCTCACGTACAACACCCTGCGCGGGGTCTCGATCGACGGCCGCGCCGAGATCGTCGACTCGGATCCCGATCTGCTTCTGCGCGTGGGGATCAGCGTGTGGGAGCGCTACACCGGGCCCTACAGCGACGAGATGAAGCCGTTCGTCGACCAGATGATGAACAACCGGATCGCGGTGCGCGTGGTGCCCGAACGTACGCGCAGTTGGGATCACCGCAAGCTCGGGATGCCCGATATGCCGCTGAGCGGCAGCACCGCCCAGTACCTCGGGGAGCAATGACCGCGCCGCGCCCGAAGCAGCTGGATTCGCCGCTGCTGCCGAAGATCTTCAAGGCCGTCGGCAAGGCCCACGTGTGGGTGTACCGCCGCACCGGGGGTCGCATCGGCGGGAAGTGGCGCGTCGGCGCGGGTCTGCGTAAACCGGTGCCGACCATGCTGCTCGAACACCGCGGCCGCAAATCCGGCAAGTGGTTCGTCACCCCGCTGCTGTACATGCGCGACGGCGCCGACGTGGTGATCGTCGCATCACAGGGCGGGCGCCGCGAACATCCGCAGTGGTACCGCAACCTGGTGGCCCATCCTGACGTGTTCGCGCAGATCGGTCCGCAGCGCCGCGCGGTCCGCGCGGTAGTCGCCGACGAGGACCAGCGCACCCGGCTGTGGCCGCCACTCGTCGACCTCTACGCCGACTTCGAGAACTACCAGAGCTGGACCGACCGGCAGATCCCGGTGGTCATCCTGCAGCCCCGCTGAGCCCGGGCGTGAAACCCGGGTTCGCCAACGCCGTCACCGTGGCGTTGCCGATCGGGCCGAGACGATCGAACATCGTCGCCACCCCCACCGAGACGCCGTCGCAGCTGTGGTGGGTCAGCGCCGCGAGCCCCAGATGTGGACCGACCGGCAGCCGGCTCAGCGACACCGTGTAGTCCGCGTTGATGAACGGCAGACCCGTCGACCCGAAGTTGGTCAACGAACTCGCATAGTCGCCGCCGATGGCCGCCCGCACGAACGGGCTCAGCTCGATCCCCTCGACCAGCGGCGTGATCTCCTTGACCCACAACGATTTCGGACCTGACTGCTGCCAGCCGCGCAGGTCCGGCGTGGGATGCGTGGTGTCGCTGCCGCCGAACACCCACAGCAGCGTCGTGCGCCCGCCGGTCTCGACCGGATCCGGCGGCAGGGGCGGCATTTCCAGCGGAGTGGTCCACGCATCGTCGGCCGGCGCGGTGCCGCGCCGCAGCAGCAGGGCACTCGCGCGGGCCACGACGGTGTCGGCCTGCAGGAGTTCGGCTTCGACGAGCCACAGTCGCCGCCCGCGGCGCACCACCGTCGACCGCGCGGTGATCGACGCCATCCCGACCGGGCGCAGGAGGTCGACGGTGAGCCGCGCCGGTTGCATGTCCGGGTCCGCCGCGGTGTCGCGCTCGATGACGTGGCCCAGCAGACCGCCGACGTACGTCCCGCTCACCGTCTCGCCCCAGGGTCCTCGAGAGATGGCGGTGGGGCAGAGCGTGTCGCCGTCCGGGAGGAAGAACGCCGGCGCGGAAGGTCGGGAAGTGCTCACCGCGCTGACCCTAACGGTGGGCAGCAGGCCCTACGGCCGGAGGTTCAGTCCTCCACGGGGTCGACGATGTCGCTGTACTCGTCGTGCTTCTCCACGTAGTTCGCGACCAGCGCGCACGCGGGCACAATCCGCAGCCCCGCGTCGCGGGTTCGGTCGAGCGCTTCCGCGACCAGGATGGTGGCCAACCCGCGACCCTCGTACTCCTCCTCCACCTCGGTGTGGGTGAACACCCGCTGACCACCGCGGTCGGTGAACGCGGCGAAGCCGACGGTCTTGTCCTCGACGCCGATGGTGAAGCGGTCGGATTCGGCGTTGACGGTGGTGGACGCGCCGGTCTTGTCGGTGGTCACGATGTCTCCTCGATCAGTCGGGGTGGTTCTGTTCGCTCTCGGATACCCCGCCAGAGGTCTCGTTGACCGTCGCCGCGGCCACCAGTTCCGGCGGGCGCGTCATCGCGGTGCGGATGACCTCGAAATCGTGGTCGTCGATGCGGAAGACGCCGAACCGGAACTTATATCCCCAGCGCTGTTTGTTCTCGACGAAGTCGAGGTCATCGATCATGGGCCGGATCGGGGTCTCGACGCAGTCCAGGAAGTCGACGTTGCGCCGCCAGGGATTCTCGGAGACGTCGGCCTCATACGGCTCGTCGTCGACCACCTGGCCGATCGCGGTGAACGCCTGCAGTGGCGGGCCGTCGGGATGGGTGGTGCGAGGCGAGTAGAAGATGAGCCAATCCCCGCGCGCCATGCGCCGAAGCGCGTGCGGCTTACCGTGATTCGCTTGGGTGAAACGGCCGCGGACTGCACGTTCGACGTGATCGCGGCTCACCGTGGTTATCCAGTTCGTCATGGTTGGGACGCTAGGCGGGGTCGCCGACAGGAGGCGGTGGTCGTGAGCGGCGCTGTGGAGCAATGGCGCGCTGGGGATGAACGAACGACGAACGGCGAACGACAGCGTCATGCGCGGTTACGATCGCAGGCGATGAGCGAGCCCTCCGGCGGATTGACCGCCGACGCCGTACGCAACGCCACATTCACGAAGTCACCGTGGAACAGGCGCGGCTACGAACCGAAATCGGTGCACGACCTGCTGGCGCTGACGGCCCGCCGCCTCGAGGGCCGCGGGCATCTGTGCGCCGACGACGTCCGCGGGATCCGATTCCCCAAGCCGCCGCTCGGCCGTCGCGGTTACGACGAGGCCGAGGTCGACGAATACCTGGAGGCCGTAGCGGCGGCGATCGCCGCGCTCGACAGTCGGTAGAAGTGGGGACGGTGCCGCCATGGCGCCTCTCGGCGAGTGGTCGCTCGAAGCGACTGTTGGGGTGGGGCCCGGGGCTATGCCCGGCACCGTCGCATCATGTAACCGGGGTGCCGCCGGGGATATTCCGGACGGTTCAGGCCGATTCCGGGAACACCCGTCGGATGGCGCGGATCGGGTAGCCGTTGCGCTCTGCCAGCGAACGAAGCTGCTTGAGCGCGAAGGTGCGGCCCCGCCCGGCCTCCGGGATGACGATGCCGGCCCACAGCCCCTCGGCGCGGGGGAGTTCAACCGCGTCACGGGCACACATCCAGCGGCGCGGGCAGCCGCGGCAGATGGCCTTGGCCTCCTCGTCCGCGGTCGTGGTCCACCGCTCCGGATCACGCGTACAAGCGCCGACCGGGATTTCCAGGAATGTCACGTTGCTCATGGGTAACTCCTTCGAACGAGCCATGCGGGCCAGCGCCCCGCGTTGAGGGGAAATCTATAGCAACAACCGTAGCGATGCAACGGTTTGAGATGGGTGCGGGTACGTGGAGTGCGTCACTCTGCGCGACGAACGCCTCTTCACCAGGCGAACGGGCATCTCATGCCGCTGCGGTTCCGCAACGAAAACCGAAGCATTGCGCGTGCGACGGCCTTGAAAGGTATAGCTTTGATACGGAATTGCCAACGGAAACCGCACCCGAGTCATAGCGGCGGCGGTTCTCGCGGTTAGTATTACGACACCGAGCCGCCGTCGAGCCAACGAGGATGAGCGCCGTCCATGACCAACGCGGAGCCGATCGACGAGGCGACAGGGGTCCTCGATCCCGGGGTCGCCCGAGCCGGTGCGGCGGCGGCGGCGCGGCGGCGTGAACTCGACATCAGCCAACGGAGCCTGGCCGCGGACGGCATCATCAACGCCGGCGCGCTGATCGCGTTCGAGAAGGGCCGCAGCTGGCCTCGGGAACGCACGCGGGCAAAGCTCGAAGAGGTGTTGCGCTGGCCCACGGGCACCATCGCGAAGATTCGCAGGGGCGAACCCGTCACCGTCGCGAGCACACCGGTCGCACCGGTTCCGCCGCCGGCCCCTCCGGGCGACTCGTCGGTGATCGCGCAGGCCGTCGAATCCGCGGTCAACACCATCGGCGCCACTGCTGCTGCGCTGCCCGCCGTCGACCATCCCGATTTCACGCCCCGGGTGACGGCCATCCTCGCCGAGGTCCGCCAACTCGAATCCGCCGTCGCCAGCGCCGCCCGACTCAACAAGGTCACCCCGCCGCTCATCAAGGCGCTCAGCGCCGTGCGCCGACGGATGGACGAGTTGACGATGCTGGCCGCCAGCGCGCCGAATGCCACCATCGGACAACGCTTGTACGCCGCCCGGCGGCGCGCGAACCTGACGATTGACGAAACCGCCCAAGCCGCAGGGGTGTCCGATGAGGACATCGCCAATGCCGAGGCCGAACGGCCGATTTCGGCGAATGCGGCCGCCGCGATCCTCGCGTTGATCGGTGAGTTGGATTGATGCGGGCGCGATTCGGGGAGCGCGTGGTGCGGTGTGGCCTACTACGCTCACATCGGTACGCTCGGCAGGTCACCTGAGTGAGGGTCGTGACGTGATGACGAAGGATGTGGAGGTCGGGACATGATGTGGCCGCCTCCGCCGCCGTCGTCGGACCCCTGGGCGACGGGACCCGCCCCCGATCCGGACGCCGACGGTGCGCCCGTCGATCAGCCCGCCGTCGAGCCGGTGGCCGAGCCGCTGTGGGAACCACTCGCCGACCCGGTCGCCGATTCCGGTCCCGACGAATTCGCCGAGCCCATCGAGCAACCCGTCGAGCAGTCCATCGAGCAGCCGGTCGAGCCCGAGTACGCCCCCGAACCGCCGCCGGCGACCGGATGGGCGCCGGAGTCCAGCGCACCGCCGCCCGTCGTACCGCGGTCGCAGGTGGCGCCGCCGCAGCAGAAGAAGCCGAAGTGGCTGATCGCCGCCGCGATCGCGGGCGTCATCATCGTCGGCATCGCGGCGTGGCTACTCATCCCGTCCGGAGGCGACGACGACGGGGGAGCGGCGGCCACGACGACCACCCCGTCCAACACCGCCGATCCGGAAGCGGAGGCCGAACTGCGCGCCCTGTTCCCACGCGGCTACACACCCGATGCCTGCGAACTGCAGACGCCGCCGACGGGTGCGCTCGCCGAGGCGTCATGCGGTGCCAACACCGATCCGGGCGGCCCTCCGGCGGCGACCTACACGATCGCCGCCGACGACACCGCCCTGGACACCGCCTTCAACGACGTGGTCGAGGCGTCCACCATCGTGACCTGCCCCGGCAACATCCAGTCACCCGGACCCTGGCGGCGCAACGCCACCCCTCAGAAGGTCAGCGGCGTGCTCTTCTGCGGGCTGCAGGGCAGCCGGCCGGTAGTGGCGTGGACCAACACCGACGACTCCCTGATCGCCGTCGTGAAGGCCGGGGCGCAGGGGCCGACGCTCGATCAGCTCTACACCTGGTGGAGCTCGCACTCCTAGACGGAAACGAACGGCGGGGCTGCCCGCGGCTCACGCCGCAGCAGCCCCGCCGTCGTTTGGAGCGGGTGGTGCGTCAGGGCACCGGCACGGGGGTGGGCGTCGGGATCGGCGCGCCCTGGCCGTGCGGAACCGGTGCGACCGCCTGATCGCCGGTGCTCACCGGCTGGGCGGGCGCGGCGGGCGCCGGAGCGGCGGGGGCGGCAGGCGCCGGAGCCGCGGGAGCCTGAGCAGGCACTGGGGCGGCCGGGGTGCTCTGGCTACCGGCGGGCAGCGGGGTGCCCGCGCTGGTGGCGGGCAGCGGCGTACCCGTGCTGCCCGCCGGTACCGGGGTGCCGGCACTGGTCTCGGGCAGCGGGGTGCCGGTGCTGCCCTCGGCAAGCGGGGTGCCCGTGCTGCCCGCGGGAGCGGGCACGAGTTCGGCGCTGGCCGGCGCGGGTTCGCCCGGGACGGCCGGCTCGACGGCTTCGCTCGCCGCATCCGGGGTGGTGGCCTCGGCGGCCTGCGGCGCGGCAGAGGTGGAGCTGCCCGACGGGGCGGAGCTGCGCGGGCTCGACGAGGTTCCCGGGGTGCTCTTGGGCGCGGGCTGCACCCACAGCAGCAGATCCTGGCTGCCGTCGTTGTAGACGACGCCGTCCGGCTGGGCGCCGGTCACGTCGAAGTAGATCTTGCCGGTGGTCTCCTGGCCCGGGTTCAGCGTTGCCGGATTGACGCCCTGCGGTGTGGCCACCTGCCACAGCGCCCGGTAGGTCTCGCCGTTCTGGGCGCGGGCGTTGAAGTTCGACACGATCGGTGTCGCCGCCCCCTCCAGCGCCTCATCGGTGGCGGTCGCCTCCCACAGCGTGCCCTGCACGGGGTAAGGGATGGTGTCGGTGCTGGTCTTCAGGTCGGTGACGGTCCAGCCTTGCACGACGGACCCGTTGACCAGGTCGGCCTGCTGACCGATCTCGTGGACGGCCGGCCCGGCGGGCGCCGCGGCCTCGGATTCCGCACCGGCGACCGGGGCGGCGATGACCGCACCCGCTGTCGCGAAGGTTGCTGCCAGAACTGTGGTGATCTTCAACGTGGTTCACTCCCTGAGTCGTCCTACGGCCGACTCCCCCGTGTCTGGAGGCGGTCCCGCTAGCGAACCTAGCAAATGATGACGTTGCTGGGCACCCCCAGGCCGCAGGTCGGCCGCCTCAGCCGCGTTCCCGGGACCGGTCGTCGGCGGTCGGAAAGTGCTCGGCCAGCGCGGCCGCGAGTTCGAGGAAACGGCGCCGTGCGGCAGGTGACATCTCCCGCGTCCCGTTGATCACGCCGCCCGGCCGCAGGTGCCCGTCGAACGGGATCTCGATGACCCGCTGACCGTGTCCGGAGAACTGCTGCGCCAGGATCGAGCGGGTGCGTTTGTCGGCGTGGCCGTCAGAGTCGTTGAGCACCACGACAGTTCGTTGCAACAGGTTGTTCATCCCCCGGGCGGCCAACCAGTCCAGTGTCTGGCCGGCTGCCGCCGCACCGTCCACCCACGGGGAGGAGACCACGACCAGGGCGTCGAGATCGCGCAGCACCTCCTGGGTGACGGGGGAGTCCATGGTGGAGCTGCAGTCGACGATCGAGATCGAGAAGTACCGGTCCAGACGTGAGGTCGCCTCCCGGTAGATCGCCGGATCGAGCACCCGCCTACGGGCGGGGGACCCTTCGCCGGCGAGGACGAACAGTCCGGCGGCGTTGTTGCCGACGCGGCTTCGCACATCGGCGAAGGTCTCGAGGTGCTGATCAGCGGCGAGCTCCCAGTAACTTCCCTGCGCATGCGGGTCGATGCGGCTGCCCAATTTGCCGAACGCGGTATCGGCATCGACGGCGACCACGCGGTCGTTCTGCCGCAGTTCGGCGAACACGGAGCCCAGGCTGGCCGAGACCGTCGTCTTCCCGACGCCGCCCTTGCCCATCACGCCGATCTTGAGGTGTCCGCGCAGCGTCCCGCGGATCTGGTTCTCCAAGTGGATCTGACGCAGCTCCTCCGGTGACTGACCGGGGTTGATCAGACCGAAGCTGGCCTTGAACACCCACCGCCGCCAGCCGTGCGCCGGCGGGGTCTTGCGCGGGCGGACCAGCTCCTCGACCCGGATGGCCTCGGCGTACGAAGCGGGCGGCTGCGGGTGAGGCTGCGGTTGAGGCTGGGGCTGCTGCCCACCCGGTGCGTGGCCCCACCCCGGGGGTGGCGGCGCATGCTGCGCCGGGGGTCGCGGTCCGCGCGCCGGTTGCCACCCCGGCGGGGGCTGGTTCTGGGACCACCCGGTCGGTTGCGGACGGGGCGGGGCCGGACGCTGCGGCTGTGGGTCACGGAAGCTGGTGCGCAGACCCGGATCGGTGACCAGCGTCGGCTCCTCGGCCGCAGCCACTTCCGGTGGGGGATCCCCCTGCTCCTGGCCGGTCCAGCCGAGCTCTCTCCGCAGGGCATCGTCGCGGTCGGTCACTACGGTCTCCTCAAGAAGTCACGTCGGCCGAGTCCAGTATCAACGAACCCGACCCGCTTACTCGCACGCCGGGTACATCAGCAAAGTTATGGAGCGTGAACGTGCACGGTGCTGGGGGTATCGGCACCGTTGCCAGGCGTCCGCCGGGCCGCCGCATCGGGGTCGCGGCACGTCCGTCGCGGGGGGCGCACCGGTTCAGCCTGGCGGCGTCGGGTGCCGGCCCCTGAGCGTTCGCTGAGAGCTCGGTTTCGCGAGCATGCGCCGTACACGCATATTGCTGATCTTGGCGCAGGCCCGTGGTCGGCGCCGCCGCGGGACCTGGAAATTCGTGCGTGGGGGAAGGCGGGACCGCTGGTACGCTCACATCCGGCGAAGCGCTGCTGAACTCGCTGTTTCGCCGACGCTGTTGCGGGATGCGGCAAATGTCCGAACAATCCACGGCAGAACCGGTACCGGATAAAGGGTTGGGGGTCCGATCATGGTCAGCGCACCGGCCGCGGCCGGCGGCACCCACTACGACGATGTCGTCGCCGTCGAGGTCACCATCGACGGCATGCTGGTGATCGCCGACCGCATGAGCGTCAGCGATTTCCCGCCGTCGCTCGGAATCCGGCTCAACATCCCTCAGCCCGATCTCCGCAAGATCGTCTGGGAGCAGGTGGCCCGCGACCTCACCGAGCAGGGTGTACTCAACCTCTACGGCGATCCGCATCCGGAGGTCGCCGCGATGGTGGACACGCTCAGCCGCTCCGACCGGGTGCTCGAAGGGCGCTGGTGGCGCCGCGACGTCGGCGGCAAGATGGTGCGCTTCGTCGTGTGCCGCAAGGGGGATCGCCACGTCGTCGCCGCGCGCGACGACGAGATGCTGGTCATTCAGCGGGTCGCCCCGCAGGTCGGGTTGGCCGGCATGGTGACCGCGGTGCTCGGAACCGCCACCCCCGCCGACGTCGAACCGCTCACCGGAGTGGCCAGCAAGCTGGCGGCGTGCCGGACGGCGAACGAACTCCAGGCCTACGGCATACCGCTGCCCTCGGCGCGGGCCTACGCCGAGGTCATCAGCGATCCGGCGAGCTGGGTGGAGCTGACCGCGACCGAACGCCACCCGGGCGGCACCCAGACCACCACCGACGTCGCCGCGGGTGTCCTCGACTCCCAGCACGGCCGCATCGTGTCCATCCCCCGCCGGGTCAGCGGCGAGCTGTACGGCAGCTTCCTGCCCGGCACCCAGGAGAATCTGCAGCGCGCGCTCGACGGACTGGTCGAGTTCCTGCCGTCGAAAACGTGGTTCGAGCACAGCGACGCCGAAGCGGGGTACGCGGAGTGAGCGGAACCTGCCATGGCGGGTGACTTCGCACCGCAGGAACCCGAGGACGATCTGTCCGCGTTGGACTTCTACCAGCCCGTCCCCGCCGAGGCAGAAGACTCCGAACTCGTCGCTCTCGACGCCTTCACCGACCACGACCCGGCCGCAGAACCGGAGCCGCTGTTCACGGTCACCAACCCGCCCGGCACCGTCACGGTGACCACCTACCTGGACGGCCGGGTCCAGTACATCCAGTTGTCACCGCAGGTGGCGCACATGACCGAACGGGAACTCGCTGAGGAGATCATGGTGATCGCGGGTCTGGCCACACAGGACGCCAAATCGGCCCAGTACCAACGGATGCTCGACGGCATGCGCGAACAGGGCCACGACGACCCCGCGACCCGCGACTTCCTGCAGCGCGACCTTCAACTGCCCACCCCCGACGAGGCCAGGGCGCGCCGCGCCGAAGTGTTCACCACCAGGTATGCAGGTAGCCATGAGTGATCACCTGGCCAGCCTGTTCGGCAGTGCGGTCGGCATGCTGCCGAACGCCCCGGCGCGTTCGTACGAGATGTTCACCGACATCACCAATTACGACGAAACCGCCTGCGACGCATGGGTGGGACGAATCCGGTGCGGCGACATGGACCGGGTGACGCTGTTCCGCGCCTGGTATTCGCGCGGCAATTTCGGTCAGCTCGCGGGCGCCGCCGAGATCTCGATGAACAGCCTCAATGCGCGCATCCCGATCGGCGGACTGTTCGGGGAGATCACCTATCCGATCACCTCACCGCTGGCCATCACCCTCGGCTTCGCGGTCCACGAGGCCAAGGAGGGTAACTACACCGACGCCATGGAGGCGCTGGAGAACGTCCCGCCCGGCGGCGCCGATCATCTGATCGCCTGGGTGAAGGCGGTCGTCTACGGGGCGGCCGAACGCTGGACCGATGTGATCGATCAGGTGCGCAGCGCCAACACCTGGCCGGACAAGTTCCTCGCCGCCGCCGCCGGCGTCGCGCACGGGGTGGCCGCGGCCAACCTCGGACTGTTCACCGAGGCCGAACGGCGGCTGACGGAGATGAACACCTCGCCCGCCGGCCAGGCGTGCGCCCAGACCATCGCCTGGTACCTCGCGATGACCTACCGCGGCCAGGGCAACGAAGACGGCGCCCGCGCGCTGCTGGAATGGCTGCAGGCCACCCATCCGCAGCCGAAAGTCACTGCCGCGCTTCGTGATCCGTCGTACCGGCTGGTGACCACCACCGCCGAGAAGATCGCCGCGCGCACCGATCCGTGGGATCCGGCCAGCGCGGTCGCCGACACCTCCGGGCGGGAGCGCCTGCTCGCCGAGGCGCAGGCCGAACTCGACCGCCAGATCGGGTTGAGCCGGGTCAAGGAGCAGATCGAGGCGTACCGCGCGGCCACCCAGATGGCCAAGATCCGTGCGGCCCGCGGGATGAAGGTCGCGCAGACGTCGAAGCACATGATCTTCGCCGGACCGCCCGGCACCGGTAAGACCACGATCGCCCGGGTGGTGGCCAACATCCTCGCCGGCCTCGGGGTGATCGCCGAACCGAAACTGGTCGAGACCTCGCGCAAGGATTTCGTCGCCGAATACGAAGGGCAGTCGGCGGTCAAGACGGCCCGCACCATCGACCGCGCGGTCGGCGGCGTGCTGTTCATCGACGAGGCCTACACCCTGGTCCAGGAGCGCGATGGCCGCGCCGACCCGTTCGGCACCGAGGCGCTGGACACCCTGCTGGCCCGTATGGAGAACGACCGCGACCGGCTCGTGGTGATCATCGCCGGTTACAGCGCCGACATCGACCGGCTGCTGGAGACCAACGACGGTCTGCGGTCGCGCTTCGCGACGCGCATCGAATTCGACTCCTACGCACCGGAGGAGATCGTCGAGATTGCGAAAGTGATTGCCACGGCCAATGATTCGGCGGTCAACGAGGACGCCGCCAAGCTGGTGCTCGAGGCGGCGACGCTGCTGGCCCAGCGCACCCTCAACGGCAAGCCGGCGTTGGACATCGCGGGCAACGGTCGCTACGCGCGGCAGCTGGTCGAGGCCGGCGAGCAGAACCGCGACATGCGGTTGGCGCGGTCCCTGGACTTCGACAGCCTCGGTGTCGAGCAGTTGAGCGAGATCAACGGCGAAGACATGGCGTCGGCGATCGCCGCCGTCCATGCCCGCCTGAACATCAGCGGGTGAGGCGATGGCGAGTTTCCGGCTAACCACCAAGGTCCAGGTCAGTGGCTGGCGCTTCCTGTTGCGGCGCGTCGAGCACGCGATCGTGCGGCGCGACACCCGGATGTTCGACGATCCGCTGCAGTTCTACAGCCGGGCGGTGACCGCGGGCATCGTCATCGCGGTTCTGATCTGCCTGGGCGCCGCGCTGATGGCGTACTTCAAACCCCTGGGCAAGCGCGGTGGTGACCAGTTGCTCGTCGACCGCACCACCAATCAGCTCTACGTCGTCATGCCCGGCGGCGGTGAGCTGCGCCCGGTGTACAACCTCACCTCCGCGCGACTGGTCCTCGGCAACCCCGGCACCCCGTCCGCAGTGAAATCCGATGAGCTGAACCGGATGTCGAAGGGGCAGCCGATCGGGATCCCGGGCGCCCCGTACGCGACGCCGGTGTCCGGTGCGGCCGAATCGATGTGGACGCTGTGCGACACCGTCACCAAACCGGAAAGTGTCACACCGCAGGTGCGCACCTCGGTGCTGATCCGGCCGCTGGTGGTGGACTCCACCGTCGCGCCGCTGCGCCCGGACCAGGGGATGCTCGTCTCATACAAGGGTGCGAACTGGTTGGTCACCGAGGGCGGCAGGCATTCGATCGATCTGGCCGACCGCGCAGTGACCTCGGCGGTCGGCATCCCGGTGACCGCAAGGGCCACACCGATTTCCGAGGGTCTGTTCAACGCGCTGCCCAACGCGGGGCCGTGGCAGCTGCCGCAGATCCCGCGCGCCGGTGAACCCAACACCCTCGGGCTGCCCGCGAATCTGGTGATCGGGTCGGTGTTCACGACCGTCACCGACGCCGACGAACAGCAGCACTACGTGGTGCTTCCCGACGGTGTGGCGCGGGTCAACGAGCCGACCGCGGCCGCCCTGCGCGCCACGAACTCCTACGGTCTGATGCAGCCGCCGCCCGTCGAGGCCAGTGTGGTGGCCCGCATCCCCGAACAGGTCTACGTGTCGCCGCTGCCGGACAAGGCGCTCGACATCCTGCTGCGCCAGGACGATCCGACGCTGTGCTGGTCGTGGCAGCGCGTCGCGGGCGACCAGGCGCCGCGCACCACCGTCATCGCGGGCCGGCGGTTGCCGATCGCCGCGTCGGCGCTGAACACCGGCATCCAGCAAATCACCGGCGACTCCACGGTCTACATCGACGGCGGACAGTACATCCGGCTGCAGTCCCCGGATCCGCGGTACGGCGAGAGCCTCTACTACATCGATCCGCAGGGTGTGCGCTACGGCCTCCCGAACGAGGACACCGCCAAGAACCTCGGCCTCACGAGCCCGGGAACGGCGCCGTGGCAGGTGGTCAGCCTGCTCGTCGACGGCCCGGTGCTGTCCAAGGAGGCGGCTCTGATCGAACACGACACGCTGCCCGCGAACCCGAACCCGCGCAAGGTGGGCGAGGACGGTGTCGCGGCGGGCGCCCAACCGGGAGGCGGCGGATGACTGGAGGCCCGGATGACTGGAGTCGCTGAATGACGACGAAGAAGTTCACCCCGATCATCAAACGGGGCCCGCGCCTGACCCCCGGTGAGATCACCGTGACGCCCCCGGATGATCTCGGCGTCGAGATCCCGCCGTCGGGGATGCAGAAGGCACTGCCCTGGGTGATGGGCGGTTGCATGCTCGGGATGATCGCGATCATGATCTTCACCGGCGTCCGCCAGCTGTCGCCGTACATGCTGATGATGCCGCTGATGATGATCATGGCCACTGTCGGTTTCATGTCCGGCGGCGGATCCGGCGCCAAACGGGTGCCCGAGATCAACGCCGACCGCAAGGAGTACCTGCGGTACCTGGCCGGGCTGCGCACCCGCGTCACCTCGTCGGCGGCGGCGCAGGTGACGTTCTTCAACTACCACGCACCGCATCCCGAGGATCTGCTGTCGATCGTGGGCACCAACCGCCAGTGGTCCCGGCAGGCCAACAGCGAGTTCTTCGCCGCGACCCGGATCGGCCTCGGCTCCGAACCGGCCGTCGACCGGCTGCTCAAGCCGTCCGTCGGCGGTGACATCAACGGGCTGGCCGGGCCGCAGGCCGCACCCCAAGCGCACCTCGAACCCGTCAGCCACATGTGGGTGACGAAGTTCCTGCGCACCCACGGCCTCGTCCACGACTGCCCGAAACTCGTTCAGCTGCGCAGCTTCCCGACCATCGCGATCGGTGGCGACCCCGACGGGTCGGCGGCGCTGCTGGCCGCGATGATCTGCCACCTCGCGGTGTTCCATCCGCCGGACCTCCTGCAGATGCGGGTGCTCACCGACAACCCCGAGGATCCGAACTGGAACTGGCTCAAGTGGTTGCCGCACGTGCAGCACCAGAGCGACGTCGACGCCGCCGGCCCGACCCGCATGGTGTTCACCCGGCCCGACGGACTCAGTGATCTGACCGCGCGCGGACCGCACACCGCCGATTCGGCGCCCAGCGGCCCGTACGTCGTCGTCATCGATCTCACCGGGGGGCGTGCCGGGTTCCCGGCCGACGGCCGCGCCGGGGTCACGGTCCTCACCCTCGGCAACCACAACGGCTCCACCTACCGGATCCGGGTGGCCGCCAACGGCACCGCCGACGACCGGCTGCCCAACTCACCGTTCCGGTTGGTCACCAATTCCAGCGACCGGCTCACCCCCGGACAGGCCGCGCGCATCGCCCGCAAGCTTGCGGGCTGGTCGATCACCGGCGCGATCATCGACAAGAACGTGCGGGTGCAGAAGAAGGTGGCCACCGAGTGGCATCAACTCGTCGGCGCGCAGACCGTCGAGGAGGTCACCCCGGCCCGCTGGCGGATGTTCGCCGACACCGACCGGGACCGGTTGAAGATCCCGTTCGGGCACGAACTGCGCACCGGCGACATCATGTACCTCGACATCAAGGAGGGCGCCGAGTTCGGTGCGGGCCCGCACGGCATGCTGATCGGCACCACCGGCTCGGGTAAGTCGGAATTCCTTCGCACGCTGATCCTCTCGCTGGCCGCGACCCACCACCCCGATCAGGTGAACCTGCTGCTCACCGACTTCAAGGGTGGTTCGACGTTCCTCGGCATGGAGAAGCTGCCGCACACCGCGGCTGTGGTCACCAACATGGAAGAGGAAGCCGAACTCGTCAGCCGCATGGGTGAGGTGCTCACCGGTGAACTCGACCGCCGCCAGTCCATCCTGCGCCAGGCCGGTATGCAGGTCGGGGCGGCCGGTGCGCTGTCGGGTGTGGCCGAGTACGAGAAGCACCGCGAACGGGGCGCCGACCTGCCGCCGCTGCCCACGCTGTTCGTTGTCGTCGACGAGTTCGCCGAGCTGCTGCAGAACCATCCGGACTTCATCGCGCTGTTCGACCGGATCTGCCGTGTCGGCCGCTCGCTGCGGGTGCACCTGCTGCTGGCCACCCAGTCGCTGAACACGGGCGGCGTGCGCATCGACAAGCTCGAACCGAACCTGACGTACCGAATCGCGTTGCGCACCACCAGTTCCGCCGAATCCAAGGCGGTGATCGGCACGCCGGAGGCGCAGTACATCACCAACAAGGAGAGCGGCGTCGGCTTCCTGCGGGTCGGAATGGAGGATCCGGTGAAGTTCCAGAGCGTGTACACCGGTACGCCGTACGTGCCCGCGGCGGCCACCCAGGAGGACGGGGAGGCCAAACCCCGCCAGGCCAACCGCAACCGGGTGCGTATCCACAAGTTCACCGCGACACCGATCTTCGACACGGCGGTGACGTCATGACCGCCACTGAGCAGAAGGTGCTGCGCGAGGTCGTCCTCGACCAGTTGACGACGGGCGAGATCCGCGCCTACCGGATGTGGTTGCCGCCGTTGACCGATCCGACACCGGTCAACGAACTCGTCGAACGCGATCATCAGCGCAGGCCGCTGCGGTTCGGGCTGGGCATCATGGACGAACCGCGCAGGCACCGCCAGGATATCTGGGGCGTCGACGTATCCGCCGCGGGCGGCAACATCGCGATCGGAGGCGCCCCGCAGACCGGGAAATCCACGTTCCTGCAGACGCTGATCATGTCGGCGGCGGCCACCCACTCACCGCGCGACGTGCAGTTCTACTGCGTCGACCTCGGCGGTGGCGGTCTGATGTACCTCGAGGATCTGCCGCACGTCGGCGGTGTCGCCACCCGCGCCGAGCCCGACCGGGTGAACCGGGTGGTCGCCGAGGTGAAAGCCGTTCAGCGGCAACGGGAGCGCACGTTCAAGGAGCTCCGCGTCGGGTCCATCGCCGGTTACCGGCAGATGCGTGAGGACCCGAACAGCCCGGCGTCGGCCGATCCGTTCGGCGACGTGTTCTTGGTGATCGACGGGTGGCCGGCGTTCGTCGCCGAGTTCCCCGACCTGGAACCGGTGGTGCAGGACCTGGCCGGCCAGGGCCTGGCGTTCGGTGTGCACGTCATCATCTCCACCCCGCGCTGGACGGAGCTCAAGTCGCGCGTCCGCGACTACCTCGGCACCAAGATCGAGTTTCGCCTCGGCGACGTCAACGAGACGCAGATCGACCGGATCACCCGCGAGATCCCGCAGAACAGGCCGGGCCGGGCGATCTCGATGGAGAAGCACCACCTGATGATCGGAGTGCCCCGCCTCGACGGTCGGCACAGCGCCGACGACCTCGTCCCGGCGATCTCCGCAGCGGTCGCCCAGATCTCGGCCCAACACACCGTGCGGGCGCCGCAGGTCCGAGTGCTGCCGGAGAAGGTGTACCTGCACGAACTCGACCCGGCCCCGCCCGGACCCGACTCGGACTACCGCACCCGCTGGCAGATCCCGCTGGGGCTGCGGGAGTCTGATCTCAGTGTCGCGTACAACCAGATGCACATGACGCCGCACCTGTTGATCTTCGGTGCGCCCAAGTCCGGCAAAACGACCATCGCGCACGCGGTGGCCCAGGCGATCTGCAAACGCAACAGCCCCCAGCAAGTCCGGTTCATGCTGGCCGACTACCGGTCGGCGTTGCTGGACGCGGTGCCGCAGAGTCACCTGCTCGACGCGGGCGCGGTGAACCGCAACCACGCATCCTTGGAAGCGGCAATCAAGGCGCTGGCGACCAACCTGCAGAAGCGGCTGCCTCCGCCGGATCTGACCACCGCGCAGCTGCGGTCCAGGTCGTGGTGGAGCGGACCCGACGTGGTGCTGCTCGTCGACGACTGGCACATGATCGTGGCGGCCTCGGGAATGGTGCCGCCGATGGCGCCGCTGGCCCCGCTGCTGCCCGCGGCGGCCGATATCGGGCTGCACATCATCGTGACCTGCCAAATGAGCCAGGCGCACCGGGCCACGATGGACAAGTTCGTGGGCGCCGCGTACGGGGCGGGGACCCCCACGCTGTTCCTGTCCGGGGAGAAGACGGAGTTCCCGTCGAGCGAGATCAAGTTGCGTAAACGGCCGCCTGGCCAGGCGCTTCTGGTGTCGCCGGACGGTAAGGAGGTGGTCCAGGCCGCCTACGTCGATCCCCCCGAAGAAGAAGTGTTCGCACCACCCCCACAGGGCGGTTAGTATCTAGCCAGAGCTTTACAGCAACGTTGGCGGATCTGCGCCAGCAAATAAGTCGGGGGATGAGTCCGGAGACGACGCGGCACCTGTGCTCGAGCCGTTCACCATCGCTTGTCCTGATCAGGGGAACCAGTAAAGGAGACGCGCAAATGCAACCTCTCGAACACAATCCGGGCGCGGCGGGCATCGGCGGACAGGTCGTCGCAAATGGCGCACGCGGGCTGGCCGGTGGTACGGCGGCCACAGCGGCGGTGACCGCGCTGGTCCCCGCTGGGGCCGACGAGGTGTCGGCGATGGCCGCCGCCGGCTTCGCCGCCGAGGGCGCCGAGACCCTCGCCCTGAACACTTTCGCGCAGGAGGAGCTGTCCCGCGCGGGTGCGGCGGTCATGGAGATCTCGGGCATCTACGCCGCCGTCGACGCCGCCAACGCCAGCACCTTCTGAGCACTCCTGACGGAGTGACGCACCCACCATGCTGACGGGGATCCCTCTTCCACCGACCTGGATGGCACTGCCGCCCGAGGTCAACACCGGCCGTTTGATGGCCGGGGCCGGCGCGGCGCCGATGCTCCAGGCCGCTGCCGGGTGGGAGGCGCTCGCCGTGCTGCTGGAGGCCCAGGCCGACGAACTCGCCGCCAGTCTGGCGAACCTGTCGTCGGTGTGGACGGGCGGTGCGAGTGAACGTGCGGTGGCCGCGACCATGCCGATGGTCGTGTGGTTGCGCACCACGTCGGCGCAGGCGATGAAGCGGGCGCTGCAGGCCGCCAACCAGGCAAACTCGTACACCCTTGCAATGGCAACTACTCCGCCGATCCCGGAGATCGAGCAGAACCACATCACCCACGCGGTGCTCGAGGCCACGAACTTCCTCGGCGTCAACACCGTGCCGATCGGGGTGAACGAGTTCGACTACTTCGTGCGGATGTGGCAGCAGGCCGCCGGGGCGATGAGCGTGTACCAGGCCGAGACACAGATGAACATGCTGTTCGAACCGATCCCGCCGATGACGCCGATCGTCATCCCCGGTGTCGGTGAGGCCACCGGAGCGGCGGCGACGGCCCAGGCCTCGGCGCGGGCCCCGATGGGCGCACTGCGCAACGGGATGGTGTCGATGGTCAGCTCCACCGCCAAGATGGAATCGGTCGGCCTCAACGCAGGCCGGGCGATGGCACAGGGGAACATGGCCGGCCAGCGTGCCCAGGGCGCCGTCCAAAAGGGGGAGCAGGCCGCCCAGTCCCAGCCGCAGGACCAGCTGATGCAGCAGGGCGTGCAGATGGGCGTCCAGATGGCCGGCCAGGTCGGCTCCATGGTGTCGCAGGTGCCGCAGCAGTTCGGGCAGATGGTCCAGACGCCGATGCAGATGCTCACCCAGCCGCTGCAGCAGGTGTCGTCGATTTTCGGTCAACTCGGCGGCAACCTCAGCGGCGACAAGGCGCAGATCGGTCTCATCGGTGCGACACCGTTCTCGAACCACCCGCTCGCCGGCGGATCCGGTGCGAGTAGCGGTGCCGGTCTGGTGCGGGCGGCGTCGCTGCCCGGCGCGGGCGGCACCGGGGCCCGTACCCCGCTGATGGCCA
Source organism: Mycobacterium sp. GA-2829 (assembly GCF_001499965.1). GTDB lineage: Bacteria > Actinomycetota > Actinomycetes > Mycobacteriales > Mycobacteriaceae > Mycobacterium. The sequence goes on along the minus strand of NZ_LQIT01000011.1, from coordinate 81,437 downwards.
ACCTGATCGGGGACAAGGTCGAGGCCGCACCGGTCGCGGTCGGGGCCGGCGCGGCCGCCGGGGCGGCGGTCGGGGGACTGGCACCGGTCGGCGGGGCAGGCGGCGGCATGGGGCCGATGGGCATGGCCGGACAGAACTCCAAGAGCGGCGGCTCGAAACCAGGGCTGACCGCACCCGCGCCACTGGCGCACGACCTCGATGAGGACGAAGGCGACGACTGGTAGGTCGCCGACACACAGACTTTCCGGTCAGCAGACCGGAAGACTCGCCATTTCCCGTGGTGAGGACACAGGAAAAGAAGGATGTATCCAACAATGGCAATGAATACCGATATTGCTGTCCTCGCCAAGGAGGCCGGCAACTTCGAGCGCATCTCCGGTGAACTGCAGGGCGTCATGAAGTCGGTGGACGCCACCGCCAACAGCCTGCTGCCGCAGTGGCGCGGCCAGGCCGGCGAGGCCGCACAGGCCGCGCTGCTCCGCTACCAGGAGGCCGCCCAGGCGCAGATCCAGACGCTGAACGAGATCTCGGCCAACATCCACACCTCGGGCACCCAGTACGGCTCCACCGACGAGGACCAGGCCGGCACGCTCGCGTCCTCGATGAACATCTGACCCACTCAGACCACACACAAGGAGAAATCAATGTCGGAACAGGTATGGAACTTCGCGGGTATCGAAGGCGGCGCGGGTGAGATCAACGGCGCAGTCAGCACCACCCAGGGGCTGCTCGACGAGGGCAAGGCGTCGCTCGGCGCGCTCGCCGCGGTCTGGGGCGGTTCGGGTTCGGAGGCCTACCAGGCCGTCCAGGCCCGCTGGGACAACACCTCGGCCGAACTCAACGCGGCCCTGCAGAACCTCGCGCACACCATCAGCGAGGCCGGCTCCACCATGGCTCAGACCGAAGCCGGCGTCACCGGAATGTTCGCCTGAGACGCAGCTGCATGAAGGTGGGCGGGGCAGGCCGGCTGTCTCACGGCACCGGCCGAACTCGCCCACCTCGTGCGCTCCGGCGCTAACCCACCACCGAGAGGCTTCCCATGTCGGCCGACTATGACCGGCTCTTCCACTCCCCAGACGCCGCTCAGACGCCCGACGAGGCGACCGTGCACGTCGACCGCGACGCCCTGATGCAGGGCAACGTCGCGGCACCCGCCCCGGCGGGCGGGTCGAACCGCACCGAGAACGCGACGCCGCCGTTGCCAATCACGCCGCCGCGCACGCAGGCCGCCCCGGCGCCGCCGCCACGGCACGCCGAGATCACCACGCAGATGCCGCCGACGCAGGCCCCGCCGCAGCAGACGGCGCCGCAGCGACCGCCCAACGGCATGATGCGTACCCCACAGACCAATCTGCCCGGCGGCGCCCGCTTCGAGGCCCCGCAGCCTCAGACCACCACCGCCGCGCCGCGACCCGCCCCCGCACCGCCGCCGTCGGCGCACTTCGCCGAGGCGCCCCAGGGCGAGACCACCTGGCAGCCCGGGCAGCCGCCTGCCCAACCCGCACCGACCTCCGCGGCCGCGATGGGCAACCACCGCGCCATCGACGCACTCTCGCACGTCGGGGTGAAGTCGGCGGTCAAGATGCCGTCGCAGCGCGGCTGGCGGCACGTGCTGCACCTGCTCACCCGGATCAACCTCGGGTTGTCGCCGGACGAGCTCTACGAGATGGATCTGCACGCCAGGATCCGCCGCAATGCCCGCGACTCCTATCAGATCGGCGTTCTCGGCTTGAAGGGCGGCGTCGGCAAGACGGCCGTCACCGTCGCGCTCGGTTCGACGCTGGCCAAGGTGCGCGGCGACCGGATCCTGGCCATCGACGCCGACCCCGACGCCGGCAACCTCGCCGATCGGGCGGGCAGGCAGTCCGCGGCGACCATCGCGGATCTGTTGTCGGACAAGGAGTTGGCGCGGTACAACGACATCCGCGCCTACACCAGCATGAACGGCGCCAACCTCGAGGTGCTGTCGTCGGAGGAGTACAGCCAGGCACGCCGGGCCTTCAACGACGACGACTGGAAGGGCGCGACCGAGGTCGTGTCGCGGTACTACAACCTCGTCCTCGCCGACTGTGGTGCCGGGCTGTTCCAGCCCGCGGCCCAAGCCGTCCTGTCGACGGTGTCGGGTCTGGTGATCGTCGCCAGCGCCTCCATCGACGGCGCCCGCCAGGCCGCGGTGACCATGGACTGGATGCGCCAGAACGGCTACCAGGACCTCCTCGGCCGGTCGTGCGTGATCATCAACCACGTGGTGCCCGGCAAACCCAACATCGACGTCGATGATCTTGTTCAGCAATTCGAGCGACATGTCGCACCGGGACGTGTCATCGTGCTGCCGTGGGACAAGCACATCGCGGCGGGCACCGAGATCCAGCTCGACCTGCTCGACAAGGTCTTCCAGCGCAGGATCACCGAGCTGGCGGCCGCCTTGTCTGACGACTTCGACAGGCTCGAACGGCGTTGACGACCACCGCCGCGGCATCCGCACCCTCGAGCGTCACCCCCGGACGACCGTCGACCACGCGGGTGACGATCCTGACCGGCCGGCGCATGACGGACCTCGTACTGCCTGCGGCGGCGCCCATCGAGAGCTACATCGACGAGACCGTCGCCGTGCTCGCGGAGATCCTCGAGGACACCCCGAAAGAGGTGCTCGCGGGGTTCGACTTCACCGCGCAGGGGGTGTGGGCGTTCGCGCGCCCGGGCGCCCCGCCGTTGAAGGCCGATGAATCGCTCGACGACGCCGGTGTGGTCGACGGGTCGCTGCTGACGCTGGTGTCGGTGAGCCGGACCGAGCGCTACCGGCCGCTCGTCGAGGACGTGATCGACGCGATCGCCGTCCTCGACGAATCGCCGGAGTTCGACCGCACCGCGCTGCACCGCTTCGTCGGGGTGTCGATTCCCGTTGTCGCGGTGGCGATCACGTTGGTGAGCCTGCTGTCGTGGGAGCGCACCGGGCAGAGCGTGTGGTGGGCGCTGGCGTTGGCCCTGCTCGGGTTCGCGCTGCTCGGCGGCAGCGTGCTGGCCCAACACCGCTACGCCAACCTCAGCATGGCCGAGAGCCTGCTCGTCGCGTCGCTGCCCCCGCTCGCCGCTGGTGCGGCGCTTGCGGTGCCGCTGCCCTACGGGTTCGGATCGTTGGGCGCGCCGCAGCTGGCCGGCGCCGCCGCGGTGGTGCTGCTGCTGACCTTGGCGACCAGGGGCGGACCCCGCAGGCGTGCCGAGATCGCGGCATTTCTGGCGGTCGCGTCGACGGCGTTGACGGCGGCCGCGGTGGCGTTCGGATACGGCTGGGAGTACTGGGTGCCCGCGGGTGCGGTCGCGTTCGGTCTCATCGTGGTGACCAATGCGGCGAAGCTGACCGTCGCGGTGGCCCGCATCGCCCTGCCACCGATCCCCGCGCCCGGTGAGACCGTCACCAACGACGAACTACTCGACCCGATCACCGCGGGCGACGGCGTCGACGAGGAGTCCCCGACCTGGCAGGCCATCATCGCGTCGGTGCCCGAATCGGCCGCGCGGCTGCAGGAACGCAGTGTGCTGGCCAAGAAACTGCTGATCGGATTCCTGAGCGCCGGCGCGCTGACGCTGGCGGTCGGGGCGATCGCGGTGGTGGTGCAGGGCCACTTCTTCGTCCACAGCCTGATCGTCGCCGGTCTGGTCAGCGCGATCTGCGGATTCCGGTCGCGGCTCTACGCCGAGCGGTGGTGCGCGTGGGCGCTGCTCGCGGTCACCGTCGTGGTCCCGACGGGTGTGATGGTCCGGCTCTGCCAGTGGTATCCCGACCGAGCCTGGCTGGTGCTGGCGATCTACACCGCGATCGGGGCGGTCGCGCTGGTGATCATCGGAGCCACCGAGGGGGTGCGGCGCGTGTCGCCGGTGACCAAGCGGATCCTCGAGCTGGTCGACGGCGCCGCGATCGCGGCGGTCATCCCGCTGCTGCTGTGGATCGCCAGCGTCTACGACGTGCTGCGCAACATGCGCTTCTAGGAGGGGGACCCGGTGAGCGGTGACGTGCTCGAGGTGAATCCGCCTGCACTCGACGGTGCCGCCACGGCGTTCGAGCACGCCGCCGCCGGGATCGCCGGACTGCAGGCGGGTGCGCCGCTCGCGGAGGCGGCGGGTGCGGTCCCGGCGCTGCAGACGGCCGGAGCGTGCCGGCGGGCGGAGGCTGATGTCGAGGCGCTGACGTCAGCCGTCACCACCGCGGTGCGTGGCTACGGTGCGAACCTGCAGCGCGCCGCGGCGGACTACGAGACCGGTGACCGCGCCGGCCGGGAGGCGATCGCGAAGGTCGACCAGCCCGGCGGCTGAATCAGGGCTGCCAGCTCTCGGTCAGCTCCGCGACCTGCGCATCGATACGTTCGCGGTGCACCAAACGCCGACTTCCCGGCGCCGCCCGGACGCCACGGTCTGTCGTAACAGCCGTCGGTCACTCCAACGCGTAGTACGAAGCCGTCAGCGCGCGAGCCAGTTCCGCGAAACTCGGTGCGATGGTCGGGTCGTATCCAACGACAGCTTCGGCAGCCAGCGCCAGAACTGAAGTCGGAGTGGTGCCGTGCTCGTTGAGGAAGTTCATCGCGCGGGCGCTTACGCCTTGCGCACGTTCATCAGAGCGATGGCGCCGGAGACCTGCAATGAGGTCTTCAGTATCGACTGCCCGAAGTAACCGAAGCATGTCGAGCGCATCTTTGCCCTTCACGCGCGTGCCAGCGGCCCTGGTGTCGGCCAGTCGTTCTTCGAATTTGACGGCCTTGGCAACCAGCAGCGCGGCTGGGCCCGCAATGTTGACGCCAATCTGGCGAACGTCCGCGGGGTCTAACGCAACGAGCGCGCGGTTCGTGTGGTCGACGAGGGCAGCTTCCAGCCCCGGGGTGATTCGCGCGGCCCACTTCTCATGCCCCTCGAGATGTGCGGCACGCGCCCTCAGTCCTGTTCGTCCGGATTGCGACGGCACAACCATGATGTCGACAGCCACCTCGCCGCGACCTTTCCAGCTCCCTGGATTCGCCCCCTCGGTAAATTCCGCGCGCCTCATCGCGGCGGTAATCTCGGGTTCGGTGGCTAGAGAAGACACGTTGAGCGCAAGGTCGCCGTCGGTGGTCATAGGAGCGTCGACGAAGTCGCCGGACCCGGTGTGCAGATACACGGCCTGCGCGCCGACCACGATGATCGACGGCAGGTGTTCCCGCAGCGCGTCGAGAGCGTCGAGTAGCACTGAGCGCGCAGCGACATATTCGGGGGCGTAGTCGTACTTATTCTGTCCAGGCATTGTCGCTCCTCGCCAAGATTTCAATGAGCTGCTCGGCCTCCTGTGCGAGCCGACCCCTTGGGAGAGTCAGCAGATCAGCCAGCACTTGGGAGATCGGTGCTATCCGTAATCCGGATACGAGGCGATGACCTCCGCCAAGTAGTGTGCGATCGCGCGGTGCCGTGATCATTACGTTGCTGGAAGCGCGGTCTGCGCGCAGAAGTTCGAGGCTGTCTGCAAGGCGGGTGATGTCGTCGGTATACAGGCACAGCAAGGTTAGCGGCACGACCGAGGTAACGCCGGCGGGCAGATAACTGCGCGCCGCAATCGAACCGGTAGCAGTAAAGTCGTTCCGTCCGCGGCATTTTTCCAGCGTCCGTTCGAGACCCCGAGTCGCGATGTAATCCAGAACGACACTGTTGCTGTTGGTGAAGCTGTAGTCCGCGACCCAGCGGTCGAGGAGAGTTCGCTTGCGGATATGGGCGATTGTGCCGTCCTCGTCCCGCTCGATCGCGCCGGCGTCAACTAGTGTCGGCATCAACTTCGACACTGCGGCAGCGCTGGTCGAGGACAACTTCGCTAGCTCGCGGACTCCGACAGGTGGGTGGCCCTCAAGGAGGTACCGGATTGCGCGCGCCGCAGCGGGCCCGTTGAGGCGAGTGGTGGCCTTGGTTTGCCGGGGTCGCGGTGGCCTGGCTGCGCCCTCGAGGCGAATCAGCACCGGAGGATCCGACGCGGTGAGGCTGACCCAACCGGTCGTGTCCAGATAGCTGATGCCGAGCTCGTCGAGCTCCTTGCGGAGGGGCGGGCTCACGTAGTCGGCGACGTACATCAAGGGAGCACCTCCGCCGTGCGCGGCCGCCACCGCACGCAAATGCCTGGCGATGGCTTTCGTCGATGCGGGCACGGCAGATTTCACCTCGGCGGCGAAGTTGACGTTGGCCCCATCCGGGTTGGTCAACGTCACGTGGAAGTCAGCGTGCGGTTCCGCCTCGGGCTGCAGCCGCGTTTCGACGCGCCATGTTGGAGGCAGTCGCGATCGCAGCACTTCGACGGCGGTCTCGCGGACGGATGTTTCGTCTCGCATGGCGTTTCGCATAGTGAGAAACACCCTATTTTACGAAACGGCGCACATCAAGGCCTAGCACCGGGTGGTGACCGATGCTAGTGAGAAGACCCGGTCGGTGATATCCGGGAGTAGTACTACGAGACCGGTGACCGCGCCGGCCGGGAGGCGATCGCGAAGGTCGACCTGCCCGGCGGCTGAATCAGGGCTGCCAGCTCTCGGTCAGCTCCGCGACCTGCGCATCGATCCGTTCGCGGTCGGCGTCCATCGAGGCGGCCGCGGCCTCGGTCGCATTGTGCAGGGCCTCGTTGAGCCGGTGTTCGACGACATGCGCACCGTTGCGCAGCAGCCCGTCCTCGATGTGGATGTCCGTCAGCTGAAGGTGCCCGTCCAACGTCACCGCCACCGTCTCGGTGTCGTCGAATGCCGTGAACGTCTGATGCTGCATCTTGTGCAGTTGCTCGTCCATGATCGACTGCAACCGCTGCGCCTGGGCGAGCACCGCCGCGACCTGCGGGTGCATCTCGCCGGTCACTTCTCGTCCTTGCGTTCCGGCGCCTTGGACCGGTAACCGATGATCGATTCGGTGAACGGGCGGTCCTCGACGTAGAGCTCCTCGTCGGGCGACAGACCGGGCGTGCGCTTCCTCTGGCCGACCTGGCCGCCGAGGCCGGCGCCCGCGCCGCCCATCGGCATACCGCCCATACCGCCCATCGGACCCGCCGCGCCCGCGGGACCCGCACCGGCCACCGCGCCGCCGCGTGCGCCCGCGGGACCGGGTGCGACGGAATCCGCACCGACCGCGGGTTGGAGCGGCGACGGCGGAACGCCGCCACCACCGCCACCACCGCCGGCACCGCCGCCGGCACCCCCACCGCCCGAGGCGGCCGCGGGCTTCAGCGCGGGATCGTCGATCGGCGGCAGCCCATCGGGACCGCCGCCGGGCAGTCCGCCCGGCAACCCGGCGGGCAGCCCACCACCGGGAGCACCGCCACCCGACGGTGCACCGCCCCCGCCGCCACTGGGAGCGCCACCGCCACCGGACGGCGAACCGCCACCGGACGAGGCGGCCGCGGGCTGCGGCGTGGCCCGTCCGCCGGGGCTCTCCTCCCGCAGCGGTGAGGCACCGGGTTGGCCGCCACCGGGCTGACCACCGCCGGCGCCGCCGCCCTGACCGGCACCGGTACCGGCCGGGTCCTGCCCGGATTTCGGGGCCTTCCGTGGATCGCCGTTTTCCGATACCGAGCCCATCTTCGGCGCACCGGTCGGGACGTCGGGCGAATTGATCGGTGCGGAATACGCCTTGACGGCGTACGCACCCAGCACCTGCTCGCTTTTCGCTTGCAGCGCAGCGTATTCGGCGATCGCCGCCTTGCCCTCCGCCGCGTCCATGGCGTGCTGGATACGGTCACGCACCGCCTGCACTTCCGCGACGGTGGGATGCTCGGCCACCGCCGCGCGGTGGGCCTCGGCGACTTCTCCGGCCTGCTCGGACAGCTTGCGGCAGGTCTCGGCCATCTTGTGGAGCCAATCCTGGTGAGATTTCAGCGAGTTGCCCGCCGCCTCGGCGGCGGCGCCTTCCCAGCCGGGCGGCATCGTGAGCGAATCGGCGCGGGCGTCCAGGCTGGCGGCATAGTCGCTCCAGGCGGTCTCGAACGAGTCGAGCGAGGTCGCCTGATCGGGCTGCTGGATCTGTGTGGCGGCGTCGTATACGTCGAGGAAAGTCGGCTCTGGGGAGTCGGGGCGGGCCGGCAGATCGGCCGGAATCGGTACCGGGGGTGAGAGATCCGGTGAGATCGGGATCGGTGGGATGGACGGGTTCACTCCGGATTCGAGAGCGGCTCGGGCTGCGTCGTCGACTTCTCCATAGACCCGCGCCGCCTCCATGAACGACTGTGAGAGCCGGGTGGCCTCGGCCTCGCCGGACTTCAGGTGGGCGGTCACCTCCGCTGCGGAGGCATTGAGCTGCGCGATGGCAAGACCGGCGAGCCGGAGACCGCAGGGCGGGATGGGGTTGCTCGGTGCGGCGGACCATTCCGCGTTGATCTTGCTGGCGGTCACACGCACGTCCGACGGTTCGACCCGTACTTCGTCCCCCGACATGTTCTCCTCCTCAGCTCACTGCTCGAGAGCCAATTGGTAGCGACTTTCCTCCCGCGGGTTGATCAACCTGATGGGCAGTTGCCGGTGCCGCGGGGTGTCGATGAAGTTGTGGCGCAGGATGACTCGGCCCACGCCGGGATGTGGGCTCAGGTAGGTGGTGGCGTTCGGCCACGTCAGTTTGGCCTCACCGCCGATCCGCCCGTTGACGAACCCGGCGAATTCGGTGAACTGCGGGCCCAGGGTCACCACGGCGCCCGCGGCCGCCGAGCGGACCACGAACTGCGTGAACAACCGTGCGTCGCCGAGGTTGATGCTGACGTCGACATCGTCGAACGGCATGTACACCGGGTGGCGTTCGGCGGTCTCGCCGATGAGGATGCCCGCCGACCCGACCGGCAGTTCGTAATGCTTGTCGGTGACCGGGCTGATGCCCTGCAGTGCGGCGCGCTGACCGCCGAACAGGCACGAAAAACCCCGCGGTGTCGACGGATTCGCCAGCGTCGTCAGCAGCACGGTCGTCGTCGGGGCGGCGCCCGGACGAATCCGCATCCGGGTGATCGTGTGGTCCGCGCGCGCCGACCACCACACGTCCGGTCCGCCGGGGGCGCTGTAGGCGGCGGTGAACGTGCTGCGGCCCTTGATCGCCGACCACGTCTCCCGTTCGAAGCTCACCTCGGTGGCGCTGTCGAAATCGTCGAAACTGCGGCTCGGCCGGGCGTCGATCCCGTTGCTGGCCAACTGATCCGCCAACCGCGTCGTCGACGCGACGAGGTACCGGGCGAGGCCCGCCACCCCACTGTCACGGCGGTGCGCCGAGCGGCGCGTCGACTCCGGATCCGCGCGCAGCACGATCCACGTCCGCCTGCTGGCCGGCGCCGGATACGGGCCGACGACCTGTTCGTAGAGCGCCACCAGGCTGGCCGGTGCGGTCTTGCCGACCCGGTAGCCCGCGGCCACCACGTCCGCCTCGAGTTCGGGGCAGTGCGCGGCGATCAGCCTCTCCACCAGGGCGGTGTCGAGGACGTCGTCGGTGAACGACTGGCCGTTGACCACCACGGTCGGGGTGAACGGCCGGGGGACCAGCTCGATCGCCGACATCAGGTGATCGCCCTGCCATCGCACCGCGACGTGGTCGCCGGGCATGACCGTGGCGCCGACGGCGGGTTCCGACGGCGCCGGCGGGGTGCTGCGGTGCCTGCGCCGCCAGGAGAACAGCGCCGCGATCCAGCCCGTCAACCGGCGGCCACGCACGGTCACCACCGCGATCAGCGCGATGACCACCGACACCGTGACGCCGACCCAGAGCAGGCCCAGCGGGACGAAGATCGCGAAGCAGGCCGGGATCAGCACCGCCGCCCACATGAGGTGGCCGGTCGTCATCCGCAGACCGAACTGCGCGGCGAGGGACTTCATCGGCGCCTCAACGCCCGGCGCGCCAGAGCGCCGAGGCCGAGCGCGAGCGCCAGCCCCGCCCCGATCACGACGACCAGCGTGATGGGGCCGCGGTCCGGTGGTGGCACGTACACCGGCGGGGGCAATTGCTTGACGCGGTACGGGATCTCGGCGGGGCCTTCGGGCACATCCCACGTCAGCGCCGCGACCGGATCGATCACGCCCGCGCCGACGTAGTTGTCGACGCCGCCGCCGGGATGGCGTGCGGTGGCGGTGATCCGGTTCATGATCTGCGCGGGGGTCAGGTCGGGGAAGCGCTGTCTGAGCAGCGCGGCCAGGCCGGAGACGTATGCCGCCGAGAACGACGTGCCACCGATCGGGATGGGTCCGTCCTGACCCTGCAGTGCGTTGACAGGTTGGCCGTCGTAGCCGAGCGCGGTGATGTTCGCTCCCGGCGCCGCCGCGCCCACCCACGGGCCGGACATCGAGAAGTTGCTGGGCTGACCGTTGTCGTTGATGCTGCCGACAGTCAGCACCAGCGGCGAGTACCAGGCCGGGCTGACGATGGTCTGCACTTCCTGCCACCCGCGCGGATCGCTCGGCACCGCGGGATCCGGCGGCGGGTTTTGCGAACAGTCCTGCCCGGTGTTGCCCGCGGCCACGATCACCACGGCGTTCTTGGCGTTGACGGCGTAGTTGATCGCCGCACCCAGGCCGGTCTCGTCGATGGGGCGGGTGATCTTGTAGCAGGCGGCCTCGCTGATGTTGATCACCTGCGCGCCGAGGTTGGCCGCGTGGACGACGGCGCGGGCCAGGCTGCGCAGCGAGCCCGCGGTCTGGGTGGTGTTGGGGTCGTTGGGGTCCTGGCGGGCGCCCACCGGTTGGAACGCCTCCGAGGTCTGCCGCAGCGACAGGATGCGGGCGTTGGGGGCGACGCCGATGAACCCGTCGGTGGGCGAGCCGCGGCCGGCGATGATGGACGCGGTCAGCGTGCCGTGCGAATCGCAGTCCGACATGCCGTTGCCCGCCTGGTCGACGAAGTCACCGCCCGGTTCGGCGGGCACCCGCGGGGAACCGTTCACCCCGGTGTCGATCACGGCGACGGTCACGCCCGCGCCGGTGGCGAACTTCTGGGCCTCGGCCAACTGGAGGTAGTCGTTCGGCCACGGCTTGTCGGCAAAGTTCGAGTTCGGCAGCACGGTCGGGGCCGAGCACACCCGGCGCTGCTCCGTCGGCGAATCGGGCCCCGTCTGGTCCGGCGGCAGCGCGGCGGGGTCGATGCCGGGGGGTTCGACGGCCCCCACCGGCGGTGCGCTGACCAGCGCCAACAACAACGCCGCGAGGATCACGCCCACCCTCTGCACTGTGCTCGGCACCCCCCTGATCGACCCGCTGTGAGATTCGCGCCTCAGTGTAGACAGCAAACCCAGGGCCGCCCTGGGGGCGGCCCGTCTCATCATGCCGTGCGGTCCGGTCGAATGCACGGAGCAAGCTTAAGGGCAGCTGACGGGGGGTAGCTGCGGAATTTGCCCACAGCACTTTCGAGGTCCGATCAGGCGTCGAGGTCCTGTTCGACGAGTCCGGCGATGGTGTCCATCACCGCCGCATCCTCGGACTCGACGGTGACCTCGGTGCCGTTTCCCGCACCCAGCGTCATGATCATCAGCGCCGATCCAGCGTCCACGGGTTCGCCTCCGGGCATCGCGAGCGTGACGGGCACACCTGCGCTGACCACGGCCTCGGCGATGATCGCGGCGGGGCGGGCGTGCAGGCCGATGGCCGAGCCGACGGTGACGGTACGTGCGGGCATTGCGGATTCCTTCTCTAGGGTTGGCGCATCGTTCATTCGGGCGCGTGGGTGGGGTCGTCAGGCGTTGGCGAGTGCGGGCGTCCGGTCCGCGGCGGCTCTGGGTTTGGCGAATTGTTTGGCGGCGACCACCGCGAAGGCGCCGGCGGCGGTGCCGACGGCCAGCGCGACGAGGAACCAGAGCAGGTGTCCGATCGCGAAGAACACGAAGATGCCGCCGTGCGGAGCCTTGAGCGTGACGTCGAAGGCCATGATCAGAGCGCCGGTCACCGCGCCGCCGAACATCATCGACGGGATGACGCGCAGCGGGTCGGCCGCTGCGAACGGAATCGCACCTTCGGAGATGAACGACGCACCGAGAAGCCAAGCGGCACGGCCGTTCTCGCGCTCTGGTTCGGTGAACAGCCCCGGCCGCACGGTGGAGGCCAGCGCCATCGCCAGCGGGGGCACCATGCCCGCAGCCATCACCGCGGCCATGATCCGCAGCGAGGCCGGATCGGCGACGTTGAGTCCGGCGGTCGCGAACGCGTACGCCGCCTTGTTGACCGGCCCGCCGAGGTCGAAGCACATCATCAGGCCGAGGATGACGCCGAGGATGACGACCGAACTACCGGACAGCCCGCCCAGCCAGTTCGTCAGACCCGACGTGAGCGCCGCCAGCGGGCGGCCCAGCAGCAAGAACATCAACAGGCCGACGGCCAGCGAAGCGAACAGCGGGATGATCACCACCGGCATCAGGCCGCGGGCCCACCTTGGCACGTCGATCTTGTTGATCCACAGTGCGGCGAAACCGGCGATCAGGCCGCCGACGATGCCGCCGATGAACCCGGCGCCGACGAAAACCGCGACCGCACCCGCGGTGAAGCCCGGTGCGATGCCGGGCCGGTCGGCGATCGCGAACGCGATGTAGCCGGCAAGTGCCGGGACGAGGAACGAGAACGCCAACCCGCCGAGCGTGAACAGCACCGCACCGAGGTACTGCATGAGCCCGCCGGACGGCAGGTCGGTCAGCGAGTTCGTCGTGGCGATGATCTTGCCGAGCGAATCCGTCTCGCCATCTGGAGTGTTCGCGATGTCGTAGCCCGCGAACAGGAAGCCGAGCGCGATCAGCAGACCGCCTGCCGCGACGAACGGAATCATGTAGCTCACACCGGTGAGCAGGATCTGGCGGGTCCTGGTACCCCACCCCACGCCGGAGGATGCCGACGCGGCGGCCGTCGACGGCGCGTCGGCGCTGCCCTCCACGCGCGCGGCCCCCGGATCATCCACGGCGGCAAGCGCTTCGGCGATCATCCTGTCGGGTTCGTTGATTGCACGTTTGACGCCGGAGGCGATGACGGGCTTGCCGGCGAAGCGCTGCCGGTCTTTCACCCCGACGTCGGTGGCGAAGATGACGGCGTCGGCCTCCGCGATCGTCTCCGCCGACAGCGGGGTGCTGCCCGAGGAGCCCTGCGTCTCCACGTGCAGGACGGCTCCGGCGTTCTCGGCCGCCGCGACGAGTGAGTCCGCGGCCATGTACGTGTGGGCGATTCCGGTGGGGCAGGCGGTGATCGCGACCAGCGTCTTCGGTCTGGCCGGCTCTTCCTTCGCGGCCTCGGGCGCAACCGGTGCCTCGGCGGGCTTCGGCGCCGCGGCCTGCGGGTTGACCACACCATCGACCAGCGCGACGACCTCGTCGGCCGACGACGCCGCCCGCAGCGACGCGACGAAGTCCTTGCGGACCAACGCGCGGGCAAGGCTGGAGAGCAGTTTCATGTGCTCGGACCCACCGGCCTCCGGCGCGGCGATCAGGAAGGCCAGGTCGGCCGGTCCGTCCGGGGCGCCGAAGTCGACACCGGGCTTCAGCCGGGCGAAGCCGATGGTGGCGGTGTCGACGTAGGGCGATCGGCAGTGGGGGATCGCGATCCCGCCGGGAAGGCCGGTGGCGGACTGCTGTTCGCGGGCCATCGCGGCGGAGACCAGGCCGTCGGTGTCGCTGGTGCGCCCGGCGTGGGACAGCCGGTCGACGAGTCGGCCGATGACGGCTTCCTTGTCTCCGCCGGCGTCGACGTCGAGTAGCACGAGATCGTTCGTGATGATCGGCGATGCGGTGGAACTGGACATCACTGGCTCTTTCGGTCGGTGTTACGAGCTGGCGGGGGTCGGGGCGACGGTGCGGACGGTGACACCGTCGAGATCGAGCTGGGCGGGCGCAGGCAGTGCGGAGCCGGGTAGGGCCGCGGCGGCGCTACCGTAGGCGACGGCCATGCGCAGCCGGTGGGGCGGCTCTGCGCCGTTCACGGCCGCGCGTACGTAGCCGGCCAGTGACGAGTCGCCCGCACCGACGGTACTGCGCGGGATGACGGGCGGGGGCGTCGCCATCCACGCACCGCTCCGGTCGACGAGGACGGCGCCGGCGGGGCCGAGCGTAGCGAGCACCGCACCGACCCCGCTGTCGACGAGCCGCCGGGCGGCGGCCACGACCGGCTCTGGATCACCCTGCGCTGCAGCGTTTTCCATCAACTGGGCGGACGCGCCGACGAGGCCGGCCAGTTCCTCGGCGTTCGGTTTGATGACGTCGGGCGCCGCTTCATCGAAAGCAGCGGCCAATGCAGCGAGCGGGCGTTCGGAGGTGTCGACGGCGACGCGACAGCGCAGCGGGGCCAACTGTGCGACCACCTCGGCGTACCAGTCGTCGGGCAGACCGGGTGGCAGTGAGCCCGACAGCACCACCCACGTCGCGGTCTCGGCGGCGTCGACGATGCTGCGGATCAGCGCGTTTCGGGCGGCGGCGTCCAGCGTTGCCCCGCGCTCGTTGAGTTTCGTGGTGGTGCCGTCGGCTTCGGTGATCGCGAGGTTGGTCCGGACCGGTTCGGCGATGGGCACACAGCGGAAGGGGACAGCGGCCGCGCGCAGTGCGGTGACCATCGGGTCGTCGTCCGCGGCGGGCAGCAGAGCGACCGCGTCCACGTCCGCGAGGGTCAGCGCGCGGGCGACGTTGACGCCCTTACCGCCGGGTTCGCTGGTCACCGACGAGACACGGTGCACGCCACCGCGACTCAGCGGACCGGGCAGTGCGACCGTGCGGTCGATGCTGGGATTGGGGGTGACGGTGACGATCATGCGATCACGACCTCGACGCCGCGCTCGACGAACTCGTCGCGGGAGTCGTCGTGGATCTCACCATCCGTGATCAAGGTGTCGACGCTGTCGATCGGCGCGAAGCTCACGAACTCCTCGCGGCCGACCTTCGACGAGTCGGCCGCCACCACCACGTAGCCGGCGGCCTGCACCATCGCACGCTTGACGGCGGCCTCCTCGCTGTCAGGGGTGGACAGGCCGTGGCGCACGCTGATGCCGTTGGTGCCGATGAACGCGACGTCGACGCGCAGGGTTTCGAGGACCCGCAGGGCCTGCTCCCCGACGGCGGCCTGGGTCAGGCCGCGCACCCGGCCGCCGAGCAATTGCAGCGTCACGGTTGACATGCCGGCCAGCCGGGCCGCGATCGGCACGGAGTTCGTGACCACGACGAGATCACGGTCGGTGGGCAGCCGGCCGGCGATCCGTGCGGTGGTCGTGCCGGCGTCGAGCAGTACGCTGGCCCCGCTGACAGGAAGGTAGTCCAGAGCCGCGGCAGCGATGGCGTCCTTGTAGCCCGCTCGGGTTGCTTCTCTTTCCCCGACGCCCGCCTCGACGAGGTGCAGCGCCCGCGCGGGCACCGCACCGCCGTGGACCCGACGCAGTAGGCCGGCCCGGTCGAGCGCCGCCAGGTCACGCCGTACGGTCTCGGTGGTCACGTCGTAGGTCTCGGCGAGCTCGGCCACCGAAGCGCGACCTTTCTGCATCACCAGTGAGGCGATGGCCTGCTGCCGTTCTTCGGCGTACATGTGGCTCCGATTGTGTGGGAAACAGTGGGGCGTGTGTTGGTTACGTTTGGTTTTACTACCGTTCGTGTTGACTTGTCAATGGATTCTAGTAATCTGGCTCACATGAGTGCTTCATCCGCCACCACGTCACAATCACCGGCGGGCACTGTGCTGCGCGGTGTCCCGGTGGTGCCGGGGGTCCAGTACGCCCCGGTGATCCGGCCGGGCCGGCCGCCGGTCGTCGATGACACCGCCGTCGACATCTCCGAGCCCGACCGGTCGGCCGAGGCGGCCCGGTTCAGCGCCGCCGCGACCGCCGTAGCCACCCGCCTCCGGGACCGCGCCGCACACGCGACCGGTGCGGCCTCCGAGGTGCTCGCCGCCACCGCGACGCTGGCCCAAGACCGGGCGTGGTTGGGTGCCGCGGAGAAACGCATCGCCGGCGGCGCCCCGGCTGTCCGCGCGGTCCATGGGGCCGTCGCCCAGTTCGTCGACCTGTTCACGAAGATGGGCGGGCTGATGGCCGAGCGAGTCACCGACCTGCAGGACATCCGCGACCGCGTGGTGGCCGAACTGTCCGGGCTGCCCGAACCCGGAATCCCGCTGCCGATGGTGCCGTCGATCCTGTGCGCCGAGGACCTCGCACCCGCCGACACCGCGGGCCTCGACCCGACGCTGATCGTCGCGCTGGCGACCACGCTGGGCGGCCCGACCAGCCACACCGCGATCATCGCCCGTCAGCTCGGCATTCCGTGCGTGGTCGCCGTCGACGGGCTCGACGCGGTGCCAGCCGGCGCGCTGGTGCTGGTCGACGGGACGGCAGGCACGGTGACCGTCGACCCCGACGAGGTGGCCGCGGCCGAGGCCGTCGCCGCGGCGCGGCACGAGGCGGAGCGGGCCGCGCACTGGGCGGGGCCGGGCTTGACCGCCGACGGCCATGCGGTGGCGATTCTGGCCAACGTGCAGGACGGCGCCGCGGCACGGACGGCCCGCGACACCCCGGCCGAAGGCGTGGGTCTGTTCCGGACCGAACTGTGTTTCCTCAACCGCGACACCGAGCCGACCGTCGAGGAGCAGGCCGCGATCTACGCCGAGGTGCTCGACGCCTTCGCCGGTCACAAGGTCGTGGTGCGCACGCTCGACGCCGGCTCCGACAAACCGCTCAAGTTCGCCGGACACCCCGACGAGGCCAACCCTGCGCTCGGCGTCCGGGGTATCCGTATCGCGCACGGCAACCCGGGCATCCTCGAACGCCAGCTCGCCGGTATCGCGGCCGCGGCGACGCGGACGGGCAATCAACCGTGGGTGATGGCGCCGATGATCGCGACCGCCGAGGAGGCGAAGGAGTTCGCCGCCGCCGCGCGCCGCCACGGGCTGACTCCCGGGGTGATGATCGAGGTGCCCGCCGCCGCCCTGCTCGCCGACCGCATCCTCGAGCACGTCGACTTCCTGTCGATCGGCACCAACGACCTCGCGCAGTACACGATGGCCGCTGACCGGATGTCCGCCGATCTGGCACTGCTCACCGACCCGTGGCAGCCGGCCGTGCTCGCGCTCGTCGCGATGACCGTCCGAGCGGGCGCCGCGGCGGGCAAGCCCGTCGGCGTGTGCGGTGAGGCCGCGGCCGACCCGGTGCTCGCCTGCGTCCTGGCCGGTCTCGGTGTGACGTCACTGTCCGCCGCGTCGGCTGCGGTTCCGGGGGTGGGCGCCAAACTGGCTCGGGTGACCCTGCAGCAGTGTCGCGACGCCGCCGATGCGGTGCTGGCCGCAGCGACCGCCGCCGAGGCGCGCGCCGCGGCCGCGTCCGTCCTGACCTGACGCGCCAGATCAGGGTTGCGACACGCGTTCGCCGTGTATCCGAGGCACAACCCTGACCTCGGCTCCGGAATGAATCGGACCGTAGTCCGGTTGAGGAAGACATGCCTGCCATCACCGCTGACACCCTGACCCTGCCCCGCGTGACGACGCCCGCGCCGTCCGACACCGAACGCCCCGTCCGCTCGATCACCACCGGACCCCGCGGTTACGAAGGCGAGGGCTTCCCCGTCGTCCGCGCCTTCGCCGGTGTGAGCGCCGCCGACCTCGACCCGTTCATCCACATGGACCAGATGGGCGAGGTGGAGTACGAACCGGGCGAACCCCGCGGCACCGACTGGCACCCCCACCGCGGGTTCGAGACCGTCACCTACATGATCGACGGCCGCTTCGCCCACCAGGACTCCCACGGCGGCGGCGGCCTGATCACCGACGGCGCCACCCAGTGGATGACCGCCGGTGCAGGCATCCTGCACATCGAGACCCCGCCCGCCGAACTCGTCGAGAGCGGCGGGGTGTTCCACGGTATCCAGCTGTGGGTCAACCTGCCCCGCAAGGACAAGTTCGCCACCCCGCGCTACCAGGCCATCGAGGGCGGCGAGGTCACGATGTTGGCCTCCGAGGACGGCGGCGCACTCGTCCGGATCATCGCCGGCGATATCGACGGCGCGCACGGTCCGGGATCGACGCACACGCCGATCACGATGGCGCACGCCACCGTGCAACCCGGTGCGCGACTGAACATCCCGTGGAACCGGGACTTCAACGCGCTGGTGTACGTGCTGTCCGGACGCGGCGCGGTCGGGCCCGTCGGCCATCCGATCCACCAGGGTGAGCTCGCGGTCCTCGGCCCCGGCGACCGCCTGAGTGTGGCCGCGGAAGCCACCCAGGACTCGCACCGCCCTGCGCTCGAGGTGCTGATCCTCGGCGGCAGGCCGATCCGCGAGCCGGTCTTCCACTACGGGCCGTTCGTGATGAACTCCAAATCCGAGCTCATCCAGGCCGTCGAGGACTACGAGGCCGGCAAGTTCGGCACCATCCCGCCGGGCGCGCTGATGCCGCACACGTCGGGACGCTGATTCTTCAGCGCACCGCCAGGAGGGGTTCGGGCCGCGGGTAGAGCAGTTCGAGCTCACCGAGGTGGGCCGCGACCGTGACCAGCGGTAGCGCGGCCGAGACGGCCAGGTCGTCGTCGCCGGCCTCGGCGCGCAGCGCCAGCGCGAAGTCGTCGCTGATCGGTGGGGTGCGCGTGTCGGGCGCCGGTCCGAGCAGCCGACGGCAGACCGTGTCGGCGTGGGCCTCGAGCACCGCGCGGGTGCGCTGGTAGACCTCCAGCGGAGGCGGCACCACGTCGACGATCAGCTCGGCGGCCGCCCGCAACCGCACCGCCCGGTTCGCGGCCCGCACCACGGGGGCGCGCACGTCGGTCTTGCCGCCGTTCTCCGAAAGATATTGGCGCACAGAGTCGTCGAGTGTTCGTGAGGCCTGCAGCGCGGCGTGACTCAACGCGGTCACCCGGTCGGCGGCCTGTTCGAAGGATCCGCGCGTGACGCGCAGCACCGCCGCCCGCAGCAACGCCGCACCTGCATCGCAGGCCTCGCGCACCGCGGCCTCGACCGTCGCCGACGCCCCGCGGGGCCACAGCAGCAGCGACACCACCGCCCCGACCGACGCGCCGAGTACGACGTCCTCGACCCGGACCAGCCCCACCGACCAGCCCGTCGGCTGGATGACGTTGAAGATGATCAGCACCATCATCGTGAACGCGGCCTGCCCCGCGATGAACGACGCGATCTCCGGGACGTAGGCCGAACCGAACGCCACCACCGGCAGCAGCAGCCACATGACCGCGGGCTGCACCCCGACCACCTCGATGACCGCCACCCCCAAGAGGAACCCGAGCGCGGTGCCCGCCACCGCGCGCAGCACCCGGGTGCCCGTGGTCAGGGCGCTGCTGCGCAGCACCGACATCGCGCCGAGCACCACCCAGAACCCGTGGTCGACGGGGAACACGTGGGTCACGGTCACCGCCAGCGCCAGGCCGAGGCCCGTGCGCAGGCTGTTGCGCAGCACGACCGCACGGGTGGCGACGAAGCCCTTGGTGATCGCGGCGACGGCGGTGGTCTCGGGCATCACCCAGTCCGCGGCGCCGGTCTCGGGCAGCCCCCGTCCGAGCACCCGCGCCCACACCGGGCGGGCGTCGGCCAGCGCTGCGTTGCGGATGATCCGGCCCGTCACCCCGGTCGCCGCGGAGAACGTGCGACGGCCCAGCAGGGTGCGGGCGACCTCGACCGCGGTGGCGTCGTCGGGCACCGCGAGGATCTGCTCGATGTCCTCGCGGTAGCGGCCGTTGGCGATCGACCGCAGTTCGGCCAGCGCGGCGTCGAGGTCGGCGTTGCGGGCGGCCCGCGCCTGCCGGTCGGCCATCTGCAGCACCGCGGCCGAATCCCGCAGCACCCGCACGATCGGCGGTTTCATGTCGCCGAGCAGCGCGCCCGTGTGGTCGGTGACGCGGTCGGACAGCCAGCCCAGATCGTCGACCACCCGCACCAGCGCCCGGCTCCCGGCGGTCAGCGCGACAGGCCGGAAATCGGCGTTGACGAAGTTCTCCCACAGCGCGTTCATCGCCCGCTGCACGTCGCGCGTCGACGCGTTCCCGTCGAGGCAATCGGCCAGCTCCCGGCACACCGTCGCGGCGTGGCGGCGCAGATCGTCGTGGTGGCGTGGCGGGAACAGGAACAGCGCGGCGGGCACACAGCACGCCAGCGCGATGAACCAGCCGGTGAGCCGCTCGTCGATGGGGCCCGGTGCGGTGCAGGCGGGCAGCACGAACGTCATCAGCGTGGCCCGCTGTCCGGCGGCGACGACCTCGCTGAGCACCCCCGAGAACGTCACCACCACCCCGAGCACGAACATCAACAGCACGCCGAGCCACGGATACGGGGCGGTCAGCGTGCCGAGCGTGATCAGCACCGCGCCGTTGAAGCCGAGCCCGGCGTACGCCAGCGCCCGGGAGGCGCGGTTACCGGGGAAGTCGGCGAGGATCAGCAGTGCCACCGAACCGAAGATCGTGAACATCGGCGCCTGGGTGCCGCCCGCCAGCGTGAAGCTCGCGGCCGCGGCCAGCGGCAGCACGATCGCCGCCCGCGCCGCCCGGCGCAGCGCGTCGCGCTCGGGGTCGCGGCGCGCGATCCGGTCGGCCGCCCGGCGCCACACCACTCAGGTGGGGTCGGTCAGCGCGCTGAAGCGGCCGGAGTCCAGCGTGTGCAGGATCTCGGCGGCGATCCACTTCAGCCCGCTCTCGTCCGGCGGTAGGACGGCCTGTTCGTATCCCACCAGGATGTAGACGCACCACCGCGCGAAGACCTCGGCCTGGCGTTCGTCGCCCAGGACCTCCAGGGACGACTCGCGCATGATGTCGAACCGCTGGCGATCCACGGCGGCCTGTACGGTGTGTACGTCCTGGTCCATCGAGCTCCACACCCGGATGGCGGCCTCGGCGCTGTGCGGCAGCGCCAGCGCCTCCTCGATCAGGATCTCGACGCGGCGGTGTGGATCGTCCACGGCCCGGACGGCGTCGACGATCCGGGTGACGGCCTGCTGGTGCCAGTAGGCCACGAGCTCTCGGGTGTAGGTCGACCAGTTCGCGAAGTAGTGGTAGAACGAGCCGGTCGTCACCCCCAACCGGTGACAGACCTCGGCGAGTTTGAGACCGCCGTAGCCCTGGTCAGACAGCACGGCGAGCCCCGTCTCGAAGTAGCCCTCCCGAGTGACCACAGCCCCCATGGGACGCCACAGTAGTTCTTCGGCCCCGTTTTCGGAGTCATGCCGCATGACGACGTGGCGAGTGGATTTGCTGAAAATTCGCTGGGAAGAGCGCGGCGCACACCATGTGCGAGGACCCAACGTTAGTTATGGCACAATTTGACTGTGCCGCATACTGCCAGCCGGGGGCCGGGACGTCCGCCCGCAGCGAAGGCCGCAGAGACACGCGAGCGCATTCTGCGTGCTGCGAGAGAGGTCTTCAGCGAACTCGGCTACGACGCTGCGACTTTCCAGGCGATCGCCATTCGCGCCGATCTGACCCGACCGGCGATCAACCACTATTTCGCGAGTAAGCGCGTCCTGTACCGCGAGGTCGTCGAACAGACGAATGCCTGGGTGATTAGCGCGGGAATGGAGCGTGCGCACGGTCAGAGCACGCTCGTCGGGCGGTTGTCCGCATTCTTCTCGGCCGCCATGCATGCCGACTCCCAGGACCGGTCGGCGGCGGCGTTCCTGGTCACCTCGGTCCTCGAGTCCCAGCGCCATCCCGACCTGCGCAGCGACGAACACGACGCGCTGCGGATGTCGCGCTCGTTCGTGTCGTGGGCGGTCAACGACGCGATCGAACGCGGCGAGCTCAGCACCGACACCGACATCCCGTCGATCGTCGAGATGCTCGTCGCGGTCATGTGGGGGATGGGCTTCTACGCGGGTTATGTGGGCGGACGCCAGGAGCTCGAGGTCATCGTCGAGAAGTTCGAACAGCTGATGGCCAACAAACTCTGGCAGCTCAGCGACTGACGGTGAGATCCGACACAATCAAATAGCTTGCCTAAGCTTCATCGGTAAACTCGGTGGTCAACCCCTCCTCACCGAGCGCCGCACGCGTGCGGCGAAAGGATGCCGATGAGTTCACTGCGCACCGACGACGACACGTGGGACATCGCGACGAGCGTCGGGTCCACCGCGGTGATGGTGGCCGCCTCACGCGCCGCCGAGACCGAACGCGATGACGCGCTGATCTGCGATCCCTACGCCCGCCTGCTCGTCTCCGGCGCGGGCACCGGCATCTGGGAATCGGTCCTCGACGCGGGCTTCGTCGAGAAGGTCGCCGAGGTCGACGACGAGGCCGCCGCGATCTTCGCGCACATGAACAGCTACCAGGCGGTGCGCACGCACTTCTTCGATGCGTTCTTCACCGCCGCCGCCGATGCCGGTATCCGGCAGATCGTCATCCTCGCCTCCGGGCTGGACTCCCGCGCCTACCGCCTGACCTGGCCGGCGGGCACCACGGTCTACGAGATCGATCAGCCCAAGGTGCTCGAGTACAAGTCCGAGACCCTCACCCGGCACGGCGTCGAACCCGCCGCCACCCGCCGCGAGGTGCCGATGGACCTGCGCTACGACTGGCCCGCCGCCCTGCGCGATGCCGGCTTCGACCCCGCCGAGCCCACGGCGTGGCTGGCCGAGGGCCTGCTGATGTACCTGCCCGCCGACGCCCAGGATCGGCTGTTCGCGCAGATCACCGAACTGTCCGCGCCCGGAAGCCGCGTCGCCGCGGAGACCGCGGGCGTGCAGGCCGAGGACCGGCGGGAGCAGATGCGCGAGCGGTTCGAGCGCATCGCCGAGAAGTTCGACATGGCCGCGAGCCTCGACATCGCCCAGCTCATCTACGAGGACCCCGACCGCGCCGACGTCGCCGACTGGCTCGACGCGCACGGCTGGAAGGCGACCGCGGTCAACTCGCAGCAGGAGATGCGCAGGCTGGACCGGTGGGCGCTGCCGGCCGACCTGACGGACGACCGGGCGTTCTCGAAGTTCGTGACCGCCGAGAAGCTGTCGTGAGGATGCAGGACGCCGGCGCGTTGAGCGTCGCCACCCGCGTCGGGCCCGAGGTGCTCAGCGCCGCGGCCGTCGCGAGCGCCACCGGCTGCGACGATCCGCTGACCGCGGTCCTGCTGGCACGGCCGAAGGTCATCGAGGTGCTGGAACGCTCCGCCGGGCTGATCGACCAGGTGCCTGTCCTGGCCGCGGCCCACCACCAGATCGCCGACTACCAAGCCGTGCGCAGCCGGTTCTTCGACGCCTACCTCGCCGATGCCGCCGGCGCGGGCATCCGTCAGTGTGTGATCCTGGCGGCCGGGCTCGACACGCGTGCCTTCCGGCTGCCGTGGCCCGCGGACATGACGGTCTTCGAGATCGACCAGCCGACCGTGCTGCGGTACAAGGAGAACGCGCTGACCGCGCACGGCGCCCGGCCCGCCGCCAAGTGGCATCCGGTCGGCGTCGAGGCCGACGTGCCGTGGCCCCGCCGCCTGTGGGACGCGGGTTTCAACCACAACGAGCCGACGGCGTGGCTCGCGGAGGGTCTGCTGCCGCTGCCGGATGCCGCCCAGGACGCGTTGATCAGCGAGATCGACAAGCTCAGCGCCGCGGGCAGCACGCTGGCGTTCGACGACGTGCTCGGGATGGCCCCCGGCCGCTCCGACGCCCCGGGCTGGCTGACGTCGCGGGGCTGGTGGACCGACGTCGTCGAGGCCCGCCACCTGCCCGAGCTCACAGGCCGCCGCGACCTCGACGCGCAGACCTACACCGAGCATGCGCTGCTGGTGACCGCGGAGAAAGTGGCCTAGGCCGCACCGAGCCCCTGTGGGTGAGCCAACCGGTTGGTTAGGATCGGGTCATTCTCGGTCAGGAAGGACCAGCCATGACCACCCAGGCCACCCCGTCCGCCCAGCTCACCAGCGACATCCCCGCGACCGTCGAGCGGCTGCGCCGCACCTTCGCCACGGGCCGCACCCGCGACATCGAATGGCGTCGCCGCCAACTCCGCGCCCTGGAGCGGTTGATGGTGGAGAACGAGGATGCGATCGCCGCCGCCCTCGAGCAGGATCTCGGCCGCAAACCGTTCGAGGCATGGCTGGCCGACATCGCCAGCGTCGCCGGTGAGGCCAAGGACGCCGCCAAGAACGTGCGCAAGTGGACGCGGCGGCGCTACCGGATGCTCGAGATGTCGCAGCTGCCCGGCCTCGGCTGGGTCGAGTACGAACCGTTCGGCACGGTGCTGATCATCGGCGCGTGGAACTTCCCGTTCGCGTTGACGCTCGGGCCCGCCGTCGGCGCGATCGCCGCGGGCAACACCGTCCTGCTCAAACCGTCGGAAGTGGCTCCCGCGTCGTCGGCGCTGATGGCCGAGCTGGTGCCGCGCTACCTCGACAACGAGGCCGTCGCCGTGATCGAGGGCGACGGCGCGGTCAGTCAGGAGCTGATCGCCCAGGGCTTCGACTACCTGCTCTACACCGGCGGCACGGAGATCGGCCGCAAGGTCTACGAGGGTGCGGCCCCGCACCTGACGCCGGTCACCCTCGAGCTCGGCGGCAAGAGTCCGGTGATCGTCACCGCCGACGCCGACATCGACGTCGCGGCCAAGCGCATCGCCTGGACCAAGCTGATCAACTCCGGTCAGATCTGCATCGCCCCGGATTACGTGCTGGCCGACGCGAAGATCAAGGACGCACTGGTCGACAAGATCAAGGCCGCGGTCACCACGTTCGAATCACAGAACCCCGACGGCAAGCGGATCGTCAACGAGCGGCACTTCGACCGCCTGACCACCGCGCTGGCCGCCACCAAGGGCGACGTGGTGATCGGCGGCGGGTCCGACGCGTCCAAGATCAGCATCCAGCCGACCGTCGTCGTGGACCCGGACCCGGCCGAACCGCTGATGACCGACGAGATCTTCGGCCCCATCCTGCCGATCGTCACCGTCAAATCCCTCGACGAGGCAATCACTTTCGTCAACTCCCGGCCGAAACCGTTGGCGGCCTACCTGTTCACGAAGACCAAGGCGATCCGCGAGCGGGTGGTCAAGGACGTGTCGGCCGGCGGCATGGTGGTCAACCACCTGCTGTTCCACTTCGCCACGCACAAGCTGCCGTTCGGCGGGGTCGGCCCGTCCGGGATGGGCGCCTACCACGGCCGCTTCGGTTTCGAGACGTTCAGCCACAAGAAGACCGTGATGACCAAGCCCACCCGACCCGACGTCGGCGCGTTCATCTACCCCCCGTATACAGAGAAGGCTTGGAAGCTCGCCCGTCGTCTCTTTTAGCGATTTCGGTGTAGTTCGTTGCGCTGGCCGCAACCAACTACACCGAAATCACAGGAACTAGAAAGGAATCCCATGCCAGGAGTGCAGGATCGCGTCATCGTCGTCACCGGCGCCGGTGGAGGTCTCGGCCGCGAGTACGCGCTGACGTTGGCCCGTGAGGGCGCGAGCGTGGTGGTCAACGACCTCGGTGGTGCGCGCGACGGCACCGGTGCGGGTTCGGCGATGGCCGATCAGGTGGTCGCCGAGATCAAGGAGGCCGGCGGCCGTGCCGTGGCCAACTACGACTCCGTCGCCGAACCCGAAGGCGCCGAGAACATCATCAAGACCGCGGTCGACGAGTTCGGCAAGGTCGACGGTGTGGTGAGCAACGCCGGCATCCTGCGCGACGGCACCTTCCACAAGATGACGTTCGAGAACTGGGACGCCGTGCTCAAGGTGCACCTGTACGGCGGCTACAACGTCATCCGCGCCGCATGGCCGCACTTCCGTGAGCAGAGCTTCGGCCGTGTCGTGGTCGCCACCTCGACCAGTGGGCTGTTCGGCAACTTCGGTCAGGCCAACTACGGCGCCGCGAAGCTCGGCCTCGTCGGGCTGATCAACACGCTGGCCCAGGAAGGCGCGAAGTACAACATCAAGACCAACGCGATCGCGCCGATCGCCGCGACCCGGATGACCCAGGACATCCTGCCGCCCGAGGTCTTCGAGAAGCTGACGCCCGAGTACGTCGCGCCGATCGTCGCGCACCTGATGACGGAGGAACTCACCGACACCGACTCGATCTTCATCGTCGGCGGCGGTAAGGTGCAGCGCACCGCGCTGTTCCAGAACGACGGCGTCACGTTCAGCGACGGTGTGCCGACGCTCGACGACGTCGCCGCGAAGTGGGGCGAGATCACCGACCTGTCGGCGGCGCAGCAGGCCAGCTTCAAGCTCGGCTGACGCCGGATGAAAGCGCTTCTGGCGCAGGAACTGTCCGGTCCGTCTGGCCTGGTCTACACCGACGTCGACGATCCCGCCCCCGGTGCGGCGGTGATCATCGACGTCGGTGCGGCCGGTGTCAACTTCCCGGACCTGCTGTTGCTGCGCGGCGAGTACCAGTTGCGGCTCGAGCCGCCGTTCATCCCGGGGATGGAGGTGGCCGGTGTCGTGCGATCGGCGCCCGACAGCTCCGGTTTCACTGCGGGGCAACGTGTTTCGGCGTTCACGCTGATGGGCGGGTTCGCCGAACGCGTCGCGGCGCTGCCCGACAGCGTGATCCCCACCCCCGACGGGGTCGATGACGCCTCGGCGGCGGCGCTGCTGGGCAACTACTACACGATGCAGTTCGCGCTGGCCCGCCGCGGCGGCCTGGTGGCGGGCGAGACCGTGCTGGTGCTCGGCGCGGCGGGTGGCATCGGCACGGCCTCGATCCAGCTCGCGAAGGCACAGGGCGCGAAAGTGATCGCGATGGTGCACCGCAGTGGTGCCGAGGATTTCGTCTCCGGTCTCGGCGCCGACGTGGTGCTGCCGCTGGCCGATGGCTGGAAACAGGCGGTGCTGGACGCCACCGAGGGCTGCGGCGTGGACATCGTCGTCGACCCGATCGGCGGCCCGGCCTTCGACGACGCCGTCCGTGTGCTGGCACCCGAGGGCCGACTGCTGGTGATCGGATTCGCTTCCGGCGGAGGCATTCCCACCGTGAAGGTGAACCGACTGCTGCTGCGCAACGTCAGCGTCGTCGGGGTGGGCTGGGGTGAGTTCGTCCGGCGGAACCCGCGCGCACAGACCGCCGTCGGTGCGGAACTGGCCGGTCTGGTCGAGGCGGGGCTTCGTCCGCCGCCGCCGGTGCGGTATCCGCTCGCCGACGGGCAGGCGGCGCTGCAGGCGTTGGCGGATCGGGAGATCAAGGGGAAGCTGGTCCTGGAACCGTGATTCGCGCGTTGGCGTTCGACGTCTTCGGGACCGTGGTGGACTGGCGCTCGAGTGTCATAGCGCAACTCGAGGACTTCGGGCGCACGCACGGGCTGTCCGCCGACTGGGCCGCGTTCGCCGACAACTGGCGCGCAGGTTACGTCCCGTCGATGGACCGGGTCCGCAACGGTGAGCTGCCGTGGACGAAACTCGACGACCTGCACCGGATGACACTGGTGAAATTGCTTGACGCCGAGGGTATCTCGGTACCCGACGACGCGGTCGACGAGCTCAACAGGGCGTGGCACCGGCTGGATCCGTGGCCGGACAGCGTCGCGGGGCTGACCCGCCTCAAACGCCGGTACGTCCTCACCCCGCTGTCGAACGGCAACGTCTCGCTGCTGACCAATATGGCGAAGCGGGCGGGGCTGCCGTGGGACGCGGTCATCTCGGCGGAGCTCTTCCGCCGCTACAAGCCCGACGCCGAGGTGTACCGCGGCTGCGCCGATCTGCTCGGTGTGGCGCCCGGCGATCTGATGCTGGTGGCGGCCCACCCGTCGGATCTGCGGGCCGCGCGCGATGCCGGGCTGCGGACCGGGTACGTGCCGCGGCCGCTGGAGCGCGGGCCCGGCCGTCCGCTGCCGGAGATCCGCGATGGGGAGTTCGACGTGGTCGCCGAGGACTTCGGCGACCTCGCCGACCGACTCGGTGCGTAGCGTTGACGGTGTGAACGATGCGTTGCAGCGGGCGATGCGCCTGCTCACCGACCCACCCGCGGACCCCGTCGTCAGCAAGGGCTACCTCGACCTGCTGACCGAGACGGGTGACCGCAACACCGGCACCATCCAGGCGATGTGGGCCTCGCGGCTCGGGTCGCTGGTCTACGACAACTCGCAGAACGTCATCCGGCGGGTGGCTGCGGCGTGGCAGTTGCCCCTGGAGTGGCTCAGCGTGCCGGTCGGCGGGGTGGCGCTCGACGTCGGCTGCGGGCCGGGCAACGTGACCGCGGCACTGGGCCGGGCCGCCGGGCCGGGTGGGCTGGCCCTCGGTGTGGACATCTCCGAGCCGATGCTGACCCGCGCCGTGCGGGCGGAGGCGGGCCCGAACGTCGGGTTCATCCGGGCCGACGCGCAACGGCTGCCACTGCAGGACGAATCCGTCGACGCCGTCGTCTCGGTGGCGATGCTGCAGCTGATCCCCGACCCGACGGTCGCGCTGGCCGAGATGGTGCGGGTGTTGCGGCCCGGTCGGCGGATGGCGGTCATGGTGCCGACCGCGGGGCCGCTCGCGCGGCTGATCAACGTGCTGCCCAACGCCGGTGCGCACGTGTTCGACGACGACGAGCTGGGCGACACGCTCGAGAAATTCGGCCTGGCGGGCGTGCGGACGAAGACCATGGGCACCGTCCAGTGGGTGCGTGGTCGGAAAGGATGAGCACCGGGGGTGTCCTGCTCGTCGCACTGGCGATCGCGGTCGGGATCGTCGGCATCCTGGTGCCGCTGCTGCCCGGCACGCTGCTGGTGTTCGGGGCGATCGCGGTGTGGGCGTTCGTCGAGCAGACCGTGACCGCCTGGGTGACGCTCGGTGTGGTCACCGCGATCCTCGGGGCGGCGCTGCTGGTCAAGTATCTGTGGCCGATGCGGCGAATGCGCGCGGCCGACGTCCGTACCGCCAGCCTGGTGGCCGGCGCGGTGCTGGGCGTGGTCGGGTTCTTCGTCATCCCGGTGCTGGGGTTGGTGATCGGGTTCGTCGGCGGGGTGTACGTGGCCGAACTCGGGGTGCGCCGCGATCAGCGGGTGGCGTGGGCGTCGACGGTGCACGCGGTCAAGGGGGTCGCGTTGTCGGTGGGGGTGGAGTTGGCCGGTGCGCTGCTCGCGACGGTGGCGTGGGGGATCGGGGTGTACCTGACGGCGTGACGGTCCGCGTTCGTGACGCTGTGGCGGGAATCCGGCCTGAAAATCGCCCTGGCGTCACGAACGCGCCGCGAACGCCGTCTGGAGTCGACGGATGATGCCGCCTTCGGTATCGGCGGACGTCACCCGCACGACGATCCAGCCCTCCGCGAGCAGGGCCTCGATACGCCGGATGTCCTTACGGAACACCACCGGGTTGGTGCGGTGGTGGCCGCCGTCGTACTCGGCGGCGATCTTGCGGTCCCGCCACCCGTGGTCGACCTCGCCGATGAGCACCCCGTACTGGTCGTAGACCGGTACCTGCGACTCAGGCCGTGGAAATCCTGCGCGGACGATCAGCAGCCGTAGCCACGTCTCCTTGGGGGACTCCGCTCCGGGATCCACCAGGTCGATGGCGCTGCGGGCTCGCTTGATCCCCTTCCATCCCGCGTAGCGGTGCAGTGCCGCGCAGGTCTTCCACCCTGAGCCGGGTCGCCCGGGCGAGGGCGTCGATCGCCGGAACGGATTCGTCGACGGGATGGTGGCGGGCCAGGTCGATCGCCGTACGGAGCGGTGTTGTGACCCGCATGCCGTCGATCAGGCAGATCTCGTCGGCCTCGACGACGTCTGCCCATACCGTCAGGCCCGGCTCCCGGCGGCGGTTGCCGTCGATCACCGTTGCCGGCCGCGAGCCGTCGACCCAGCGCGCGCCGTGTCGGGCCGATGCACTGAAGCCGGCGAGGACGCCATGACCCCGCGACCGGAGCCAACAGGCACGCGCGCGGAGCGCGGCCGTCATCTCGAGGTCTTTGGCGACGTAGACGTCCCGGTGTACCGCGACGAATCGCGTACGCAACGCGTGCCGGGTCATGCCTGCGGCGAGTGCGGTGCTGCCGCGGAACGGGCCGTTCATGCGGTGGAGTGTCTCGAAGGGCACCGACACCGCCGCGTTCGTGACGCTGTGGCGGAAAAGCGGCTCGAAAACCACCGTACGGTTAAGAACGCGAAAAGCTCAGCCGCGCAGGGTCGTCCGCAGCCGCGCCAGCTCGTCGGCGCTCACACCGGCCGCGGTCAGGTACCCGTCGACCGAGCCGTACCCGTCGGCGATCATCCGGAAGGCCGCGTCGAGGTAGTCCTCCCGCACTCCCAGCACCGACTCCGTCAACCGGGCTTCCGCCAACTCCATGATCTCCGGGTTATCGGCTGCCCGCGCCCGCATCGTCGCCAGGATGCTCTCCCGCAACTGCGGTACGGCGTGGTTGCTGCGCAGATAGTCCGCCATGACCGCGTCGCGCTCCACGCCCGCGGCCGTGAGCACCACCGCGACCGTGAACCCTGTCCGGTCCTTGCCCGCGAAGCAGTGCGCCAGCACCCGTCGGCCGGACCCCAGCAGGGTCACCACCTCGCGCACCGCGCGCTGCGCCAACGGAGCGGTCGCGATGCGGCCGTACTCCTCGGTCATGTACCGGGCGGCCGCCGCGCCGACGGACTCGTCGTCGGGCTTGTCGGTCATCATCCGCTGGAAGGCGTGCTCGTGCGGCGCCTCCCCGTCGGAGGCCGCGGTCTCGATGAACGGCAGGTGGTGGACGTCGACGCCGGCGGGTACCAGCCCGGGCCCGTGCCGCTCCAGTTCGCGCAGCGTCCGCAGGTCGGCGACGTCGGTGACCCCGTAACCGGTCAGCGCCGCCCGGCCGTCGTCGTCGAGCCGGGACAGCTCACTGGCTCGGAAGAACACCCCGGGGGCGACGCCGGTCTGTTCGGCGACGTCGCGGAAGTTCCAGGCCCCGGACAGCTCGCTGCCGGCAGACGGCACTAGCGGGTCACCGCCGCGGCGAAGGGCGACTTCTCCCGGCCCAGCTCCGCCCGCGCGATCGTGCGCATGTGCACCTCGTCCGGCCCGTCGAACAACCGCATCGCCCGGTGCCAGGCGTAGAGCCGCGCCAGCGGGAAGTCGTCGGACACCCCGGCGCCACCGTGCACCTGGATGGCCCGGTCGATGACGTCGCACGCCACCTGCGGTGCGACGGACTTGATCTGCGAGACCAGCACGTGGGCGGCCTTGTTGCCCTGCTGGTCGATGGTCCACGCCGCCTTGTGGCACAGCAGCCGCGCCTGGTCGATCTCGTTGCGGGACTTGGCAATCGATTCACGCACCACGCCCTGCTCGGCGAGCGGCTTGCCGAACGCGACGCGCTTCTGCACGCGGTCGACCATCAGCGCCAGCGCCCGCTCGGCCGCACCGAGCGCCCGCATGCAGTGGTGGATGCGCCCCGGCCCGAGGCGGGCTTGGGCGATCGCGAACCCGGAGCCCTCTTCGTGGAGCAGGTTCTCGACGGGCACCCGCACGTTGTCGAACACGATTTCGCAGTGGCCGTGCTGGTCCTGCCAGCCGAACACCGGCAGCGAGCGCTGGATGTCGACGCCCGGGGTGTCGGCGGGCACCAGGATCATCGACTGCTGCTGATGGCTCGCGGCGTCGGGATTGGTGCGGCCCATGACGATCAGGATCTTGCAGCGCGGATCGGCGGCGCCGGTGATCCACCACTTGCGGCCGTTGATCACGTAGTCGGATCCGTCGCGCAGCATCGTCGTCTCGATGTTGCGGGCATCGGAGGAGGCGACGGCCGGTTCGGTCATCGCGAACGCGCTGCGGATCTCACCGTTGAGCAGCGGGTCGAGCCACTGCTCGCGCTGCTCCTCGTTCGCGAAGAGATGCAGGGTCTCCATGTTGCCGGTGTCGGGGGCAGCGCAGTTGATCACCTCGGGGGCGATCTCCATGCTCCAGCCGGACAGCTCGGCGAGTTCGGCGTATTCGAGGTTCGACAGCCCCGACACCGACGGCAGGAACAGGTTCCACAACCCGCGTTCCTTGGCCAGCTTCTTGAGGTCCTCGACGACCGGCGGGACGGTGTGGTCCTTCGGCCCGGCCTCCTCGCGGTAGCGGTGGTAGTCCGCTTCGGCGGGGAAGACGTACTCGGTCATGAAATCGGTGAGCCGCTGGTGGTAGTCCTGCGCCTTTGCCGACATCGCGAAGTCCATGACCGTCACGATATGACACGTGTCGAGGCCCCCGGCGGGCATACCCTCATCGGCGATGACCCACCAAGACCTGCGCCGCGCGACCGACGCCGACGTCCCCGCGATCGAGCGCATCGTCGACGCCCCAACGCGCGCCGATGTCGCATGACTACCGGGCGCTCCCGGACAGCGCGCGGGTGTGCAGGGCGGCTACGACCGCGAAGTCCGGCCCGCGAACGTGAAGCTGTACGCGAGAAATCGCCGAGAACTCGCGAACGAGCTCACGTTCGGCCGCTGAGCGACCGCGAGATGACCAGGCGCTGAATCTGATTCGTGCCCTCGAAGATCTGGGTGATCTTCGCCTCGCGCATGTACCTCTCGACGCGGAAGTCGCGCGTGTAGCCGACGCCGCCGAGCACCTGCACCGCGTCGGTGGTCACCTTCATCGCCGCATCGGTCGCGACGAGTTTCGCGACGCTGGCCTGCGTCGAGTACGGCAGGCCCAGATCGCGGCGGCGTGCGGCGTCCAGGTAGGTGGCGCGGGCGCTGACGACGGCGGCCGCCATATCGGCGAGCAGGAACCCCAACCCCTGGTGGTCGACGATCTTGCGACCGAACGTCGTCCGCTCGTTGGCGTAGCGCGTGGCCTCGTCGAGCGCGGCCTGCGCCAGTCCGACGGCCACCGCCGCGATGCCCAGCCGTCCGGAATCCAAAGCGGAGAACGCGATCTGCAGACCCTGCCCCTCGGCGCCGATCCGCCGGTCGGCGGCCACCGGCGCGCTGTCGTAGTGCGCCGTCGTCGTCGGCACGGCGTGCAGGCCCATCTTCTCCTCCGGCTTCCCGAAGGAGAGCCCCTGCTGGTCACCGGGAATGAGGAAACACGAGATGCCGCGCGACCCTTCGCCGGTGCGCGCGAACAGCGTGTAGAAGTCGGCCCGCCCGCCGTGGGTGATCCACGACTTCTCGCCGGTGATCACGTAGCCGTCGTCGGAAGGCTTTGCCGCACAACGTAATGCGGCGGCATCCGAGCCGGCCTGCGGTTCGGACAGGCTGTACGCGCCGATCTGCGAACCGGACAGCATGCCGGGCAGCCAGCGCTGTTTCTGCTCGTCGGTGCCGAACACCAGCAGCGGATGCGACGACAGACTGTGCACGCTGACCGCCACCGCGACCGCCGCCCACCGGGCCGCGATCTCCTCGAGCACCTGCAGGTACACCTCGTACGGCTGACCGCCGCCGCCCCACTCCTCGGGCTGCGGCAGGCTCAGCAGACCGGCCGCGCCGAGCTGCGCGAAGACACCCTCGGGATAGGTCTCGGCCTTCTCGTGCGCGTCGACGATCGGGTCGAGCACATGAGCGGCGATGTCACGGGTCAGCGCGATGAGCTCGCGCGCTTCATCGGAGGGCAGCAGACGATCGACCGGCATACTTGGACATCCTAGTTTTTCCGCGACCAGACACAAAAGCGTGTACTCCAGCCCGAAATCGCACGCATCTGTGTCTGCTCGCGCACAAGCTAGGGTGGGGGCTCCCCGGTCGGCGCGCTGATCAGCAGCGCGGCCATCACCAGCGCGATCCCGACGACCTCGGCCACGGTGGGCGACTGGTGCAGCACGACCGCGCCGACGACGGCGGCCGTCGCAGGCAGCAGCGCCAGCAGCAGCGCGAAGCGGGCCCGGCTGATCGCGGTGAGCACGATCTGATCGAGCCCGTACGGCACTGCGGTGGACAGCACGCCCACCCCGAGCCCGAGCAGCCACGTTCGGGGTTCGCCGAATACCGATGCGTCGTCGAGCAGCTGACCGGTCAACAGGGGCAGCGCCAGCACCACTGCGGCCACCGCCATCCCGACGGCGAGCGAGTCCAGACCCGTGCCGGCGTCGGCGACGCGCTTGCTGAGCAGGATGTAGCCGGCCCACCATGCGGCGGCCACCAGCGCGAACACGATGCCCAGCGGGTCCACCCCTAGCTGGATCCCGGCCAACAGTGCGACGCCGCCGCCGACCATCACGACCGCGAGAATGTCCCGCGGCCGCCGGGACCCGAGCGTCGCGACCGCGATCGGCCCGAGGAATTCGATCGCGACGGCGGTGCCGAGTGGGATGCGGGCGATCGCCTCGAAGAACGAGACGTTCATCGCGACCGTCACGATGCCGAACCCGCCCGCGATCGCTGCACCCCGTCGCGTCCACGTCAGCCGCCACGGCCGTCGCCACGCGATGAGCACCAGCGCCGCCGCGGCCGCCCGCAGCCAGGCGACCGCGGCCGGGGTGGTCGTCTCGAACAGGAACACCCCGACCGCGGCCCCGAGGTACTGCGAGATCGCGCCGACGACGAAGAACATCGGCACCGACCACGCAGGCACCCGGGACCGGGTCGCCATGGACTACAGGGCGGCGAGGATGTCGTTGACGCGGTCGCGGGCGTCGCCGAAGAGCATCTGGGTGTTGTCGCGGAAGAACAGCGGGTTCTGCACGCCGGCGTATCCGGAGGCCATGGAGCGTTTGAACACCACGACGTTGTCGGCGTTCCACACCGTGAGCACGGGCATGCCGGCGATCGGGCTGCCGGGGTCTTCGGATGCGGCGGGGTTGACGGTGTCGTTGGCGCCGATGACCAGGACGACGGCGGTGTCGTCGAAGTCGTCGTTGATCTCGTCCATCTCCAGCACGATGTCGTAGGGGACCTTGGCCTCGGCCAGCAGCACGTTCATGTGCCCGGGCAACCGGCCGGCCACGGGGTGGATCCCGAAGCGCACGTTCACCCCGCGCTCGCGCAGTTTGCGGGTCAGATCGGCCACCCCGTACTGAGCCTGGGCCACGGCCATGCCGTATCCGGGGGTGATGACCACCGAATCGGCCCCGGCCAGCAGTTCGGCGACCCCTTCGGCGGTGATCTCGCGGTGTTCGCCGTAATCCTTGTCCTCGGCCGGGCCGGCCTCGATCCCGAACCCGCCGGCGATCACCGAGATGAACGACCGGTTCATCGCCTTGCACATGATGTAGGACAGGTAGGCACCCGAGGACCCGACCAGCGCGCCGGTGATGATCAGCAGGTCGTTGGACAGCAGGAAGCCGGATGCGGCGGCGGCCCAGCCGGAGTAGCTGTTGAGCATCGACACCACCACGGGCATGTCGCCGCCGCCGATGGAGGCCACCAGATGCCAGCCCAGCAGCAGCGCCAGCACCGTGACGACCACGAGCAGCCACAGTTGCGGGTCGATGACGAACCACACGGTGAACACCACGAACAGCACCAGCGCGCCGACGTTGAGGATGTTCTTGCCGGGCAGCATCAACGGCGCGGATTTGATCCGCGCGGACAGTTTCAGGTTGGCCACGATCGACCCGGTGAAGGTGACCGCGCCGATGAACACTCCGACGAACACCTCGGCCGAGTGGATCCCGAGCATCCCCTCAGAAGCGAGGTGGGCGGCCTCGGCACCGTCGGGTTGGGCCTCGACGTGCAGGTAGCCGTTCCAGCCGACCAGCACCGCGGCCAAGCCGACAAAGGAATGCAGCAGTGCGATCAGCTCGGGCATGCCGGTCATCTCGACCACCCGCGCGCGCCACAGCCCGATCGCCGCGCCGACGGCCATCGCCGCGACCAGCAGGCCCAGGCCCAGGGTTTCGATGTCGCGGTCCAAGGCCAGCGCGACGGTGGCGATCAGCGCGACCGCCATCCCGGCGATGCCGAAGGTGTTGCCCGCCCTGGAGGTTTCGTGTTTGGACAGCCCGGCCAACGCCAGGATGAACAACAGCGCGGCGACGACGTAGGCCGACGTGGCGACCGTTTCGATAGACAGCACGTCAGCTCCTCGAGAACATCGCGAGCATGCGGCGGGTGACCGCGAACCCGCCGAAGACATTGATGGAGGCCAGCAGGATCGCCACCGTGGCCAGGGCGGTGATCGCGGTGTCGTGGTGGCCGATCTGCAACAGCGCGCCGACGA
Source organism: Mycobacterium sp. GA-2829 (assembly GCF_001499965.1). Classification (GTDB taxonomy): domain Bacteria; phylum Actinomycetota; class Actinomycetes; order Mycobacteriales; family Mycobacteriaceae; genus Mycobacterium. The sequence continues at coordinate 45,536 of NZ_LQIT01000011.1, read as the reverse complement.
CGATGATCCCCGAGATCGCGTTCGTCACCGACATCAGCGGGGTGTGCAACGCGTGGTGCACATGCCCGATCACGTAGTAGCCGATCACGATCGCCAACGCGAACACCGTCAGATGCACCTGCAACGCCGCCGGCGAGATCGCGATCAACACGAACAACACCGCCGCCGCACCGAACGCCAACCCCAACCGGCGCCCGGCCGTCATCGGCTGTTTGGCCGGTTTGGCCTCGACCGGGGCGGCGGGCGTGGCAGCCGAGGCGGGCGCTGCGGAGACCTGTACCGGGGGTGGGGGCCAGGTGATCTCGCCGTCGCGGACCACGGTCACCGACCGCTGGACCACGTCGTCCCAGTCCAGGGTGAGCTGGCCGTCCTTCTCCGGGGTGAGCAGTTTGAGCAGGTTGACCAGGTTGGTGCCGTACAGCTGGGAGGCCTGCGCCGGCAGCCGCCCCGCCAGATCGGTGTAGCCGATGATCGTCACCCCGTTGTCGGTGACGACCGCCTGATCCTTGACCGTGCCCTCGACGTTGCCGCCGTTGGCCGCGGCCATGTCGACGATCACGCTGCCCGGCTTCATCGATGCCACCATGTCGGCGGTGATGATGCGCGGCGCGGGCCGCCCGGGGATCAGCGCCGTGGTGATGATGATGTCGACGTCCTTGCACTGCTCGGCGTACAGCGCCGCCTCACGGACCTTGTAGTCCTCGCCCATCTCCTTGGCGTAACCGGTCGCCGACACTTCGGCCGCCGCCGGATCCACCGCCAGGTACTCCCCGCCCAGCGATGCGACCTGATCGGCCACCTCCGGACGCGGATCGGTGGCCCGCACGATCGCGCCGAGGCTGCCCGCCGCCCCGATCGCCGCCAACCCCGCGACACCGGCGCCCACCACCAGCACCTTGGCCGGCGGCACCTTGCCCGCAGCGGTCACCTGACCGGTGAAGAACCGGCCGAACGTGTGTGCGGCCTCGACGACCGCGCGGTACCCGGCGATGTTGGCCATCGACGACAGCACGTCGAGGGACTGGGCGCGGGAGATGCGGGGGACCGCGTCCATCGCCAGGACGGTGATCCGGCGGGACGACAGCTTCTCGAGCAGTTCGGGGTTCAGCCCCGGGGAGATGAGGCTGATCAGGGTCGCCCCGTCGCGCAGCGAGGCGATCTCGAGGTCGGTCGGGGCGTTGACCTTGAGCACCACATCGGCCGACCAGGGGTTGCCGATCTCGGCGCCCGCCTCGACGTAGGCGGCGTCGGCGAAACTCGACGCGGCGCCCGCGCCGGATTCGACGACGACCGAGTAGCCGAGCTTGATGATCTGCCCGACCGTCTGCGGAGTGGCGGCGACGCGCGTCTCACCGGGCTGGGATTCGCGGGGGATCGCGATTTGCATCGCGATAGTTTGCCATCTGTCCGGAGCGGGGTCGTGGCCCCCCTACCAGGACAGGTCCGGCTCCTCCGGACCGCAGCGCAGTCCGATCGCGTCGGCGTCGAGGGTGACGGTTCGGCTCACCCGCTCCGCGTCGGCGGGATCGGAGAAGCGGACTGTGCCGGTGGTCCACCGGCGTACCCGGTTGACTGCCCAGGTCGCCCGGCACGTGACTGCGACACCCGGCGCGCTGGATGTAACGGCGCCGACCCCATCGCCGGAGCAGATGCGCAGCAGTGATGCGACGCCGGCCCGGGCCATGTCGACCCGTCCGCGAGTGGTGACGAGGAACCGGCTGCGCCGCAGGACGTCGGGCGGCACCGGTCCGGTGCGGAGGCGGCCGTCGTCGGCGCCGATGGTCCGCAACAGGGTGTCGGCGTCGTCGCCGTGCACCCAGATCCCGGCGTCCTCGCCGAGGAAGGCGCCGATCGTGGTGGCGAGGGAACTCGCGGTGTGATCGGCGCTGTCGACGGCGACCGCGACGTCGGGCAGTGCGTAGCGCAGCCCGAGACGGCGGGCGTCGGGGTCGGTGATGCGCCGCGACAGGGCCAGCGCCTCGGCGTTCTTGACCGTGGCCCGGTCGGCGACGTCGCGGCTTCCCCAGTCGGGTCCGTGGTGCCAGGCGACGGCGTCGCGGGCGTGGTGCAGCACGGCACCGCCTGCGACGGCGCGGTGGGCGAACTCCCAGTCCTCCCCGCCGTAGCCGACGAATGACTCGTCGAACCCGCCGAGGTCGGTGAACAGGTCCGCGCTGCAGCACATCACCGAGCTGATGACGTAACGGTAGGAGCGGTGGTCGAGGTGGAGCAGATCGGCGGTGGCGGCATAGGCGTCGGTGAGCCAGCGCGGGTCGGGCAGTGGTCGCGGCGGGTCGGCGTCCAGGTCGGCGTAGCGGCGCCGGCCCACCACGAGCGCGTCGGGCAGTTGGGCAGGGAGCCGGGTGACGGCGCGCAGGTATCCGGGTTCGGGGACGGTGTCGGCGTCGAGGAAACACAGCACCGCGGCGTCGGTGGCCGCGGCGCCGAGGTTGCGGACCGCCGCGGCGCGGAACCCGAGGTCGTCCTGGCGGACGGTGGTGACGTCGAGACCGGACCGGGGCAGCACCGGCGGGTGGGCGGACCCGTCGTCGGCGACGACCACCTGCACCAGGCCGGCGGGGTAGGTCTGGCCGGCGAGCGCGGCGAGCGTGCGGTCCAGTTCGCGCTGCTGGTTGTAGTACGGGATGACGACGCCGACGGTGACGTCGGGAGCGGTACGGCCCGCCAGCAGGTCCCACCGGTTGGCGGGTACGGTGACGCGGCCGTCGCTCAGCGGTATCGCCGATTCCGTCATGCGTGCCACCGGGCCAGCACCTCGGCGTACTCGCGCGCCGCGGCGGCGCGCGACGGGTGGCACACCGTGCCGGGCGGCAGCCAGGTGGAGGCCGGGTCCGCGAGCGCGCGCAGCAGCGCCTCGCGCAGACCGTCGGGGGTGTCCGGGTACAGCAGGACGGCGTCGGGGTTCCGGTGCTGCATCTCGCGGCTGTACCGGTTCGCCGGTGCGAGGGGACGGCGTCCGGCGGCGAGCCATGAGTTGAGCGAGCCCGACGCCGACACGTGGCGGTGCGGCGCCACCGGCACGGTGACGGCGCGCAGTGCGCCGCGGACCTCGGCGTCGGGGAGGTGCCCGGTGACGCGGAACCGCCTGCCCGTGCGGGCGCCCTCGCGGGTCAGGTCGTCGACGAGGTCGGCGTGCCCGGCCGCCGGCGCCCCGAGCGCGAGGACCTCGACATCCGGGGCGGCACCGGCCAGCGCCGCGATCACCTCGGCGTGCCCCTTGCCGGGATAGAGGAAGCCGAAGATACCCACGGTCGGCGGTCCCTGCGGGCGCGGTCGCGCACCGCAGGCGTCGACGTCGACCGGCAGCGGGATCACCGCGACGCGGCGAGCCCGCACCCCGGCCTCGTCGAGCAGCGCGAGCTCGTGCTCGCTGCTGACGACGACACCGTCGACGAGGGCCGCCACCTCGGCGTACGCGGCGCGGCGCCGGTCGTGGTTGCCGCCGTCGGACGGTTGCGGCAGATCGTGCAGGGTCACGGTGGCGCGTCCGCCGCGGGCCCGGACGTCGTGCACCAGGGTGCGCACCGCCGCGGTCGCCTGTTCGGGGCTGCTGCCGAAGAGACGGTCGGTGAACTGCACGTGTACACCGCCGTCGTGGGGCGGACCCTCACGAGAGACGTTGCCCTGCAGGGAATCTGCGAGTTCCAGCCCGAACCGGGTGACGCCGTGTTCACGGGGGCCGACGACCAGATGCGTGACGGGCCTGCTCATGCCGCCAGCCCCAGCAGGTCCAGCGTGGCGGCATGCCGCTCGACGGCGAGCCCGATGTAGTCGGGGTGGGCGTCGTACCAGCGACGCTGGATGGCGTGCACATCGTCCGGCGCCCAGGTTCTTTGTGGCTCTTCCCAATTCGTGCGCGGTTCGGCAGCGATGCCCAGCGCCGCGAGCACCCGGCCCTCGAGCGGTGCGCGGATGGAGCCGAGCAGTGTGCGCGCCGGTGGGTCGACGGAAAGTGTGACGTTTTCATGACGCAGGATCCGGTCTGCCAGCTCTGCCAGCACCCCGTTGCCGGGGTGGTTGATGGTGTGCGCGGCGTCCGCGCCGTACCGGGCGAACACGTCGGACACCCCGACGTCGGTGTGCGCGCGCTCCCGCCGGGCGAGCTCGGCACTGCTGGCCTCGGCGACCGCACGCAGCTGCGCCGCCGGCACCTCGACGTCCCACGCGGCGTCGATGGGCAGACCGTCGCGGGCGGCCACGATGGTGCGCAGATCGTGGTAGGGCACCGGGGGAGGGGTGACCGACCGATCGGCAGGGTGGCGGACGATGACCTGGAACGGGTACAGGCCCGCGTAGCGAATCACCGGCCACCGCAACACTTTTGCGCTCTTGGGGAGTCGTTCGGCCAACTGTGCGGTGCCCAGCGGCAGTCCGCGGTAGTCGTCGCGGATCGGTTGGCAGAGCAGTACCGCGGTCTCGCCGAGCAGCGCGTCGAGGTGGCGGAGATCCGCGCGCTCCAGCTCGTGCACCGGTGGAATGCGGGCGGTCCGGTACGGCCGCTGCGGTACCGCGTCGAGCAGCACGCGCAGCGCTTCGGCCTGACAGTTGCCGACCACCAGCCACAGCGGTTGCGCCGTCGCCGGCTCGCACCCGGGCGGGCGGTAGAAGGCGCGGTAGTGCCACACCCGTCCGGCGTCGTGCTCGCTCACCAGGTCGAGGGTAGGCCAGTGATCGTGATACAACTTCGGTGGCGCAATCGTCTAGCAAGCGGCGAGGGTGTGCCGCCCCCTGCTGCTCGACAGGTTTGGATGGTTGATCGCTGTTGCCTCGGTTCCGGCCGCGCACCCGTACGTGCGCGCCATCACCGACCCCGAACACATTGTCCTTCTGGATGATCCGCGACCACCCGGCGCGACATCGCCCGAACAGTGGTGGCCCCCACAGTTCCTCGATTCGTCATATCTTGCCGACGAATCGGGGTACTTCGATGTCATGCATGTCCATTTCGGGTTCGACGCGACACCGCCAGCGGAGTTGCGCGGCGTCATCGACGTCCTCACCACGCGCCGGAAACCGTTGGTGCTGACCGTCCACGATCTGCATAATCCGCACTTCGTCGACCCCCGTGACCATCTCGCGCGGTTGGACGTGCTGGTCCCGGCCGCCGACGCCGTCGTCACCCTCACCGACGGCGCCGCCCGCGCCATCCACGAGCGGTGGGGCCGCCGCGCGACGGTGCTCCCGCACCCCCGTGTGCTGCCGTTGACGGCGATCCGAGGAGCGCGCACCGCTACCGAGACGCCGGTGGTCGCGGTGCACGCAAAGTCGTTGCGCGCGAACATCGATCCGCTCCCCGTCGTCGACGCGTTGCTCGCGGTGGCCGAACCCGGCTGGCGCCTGCGCCTCGACCTCGACGCGAACTACCGGGACTCGCCCCGCGCGAATCTGCTGACCGCCGAACGCATCGACGCGCTGGCCGCGCGCGGTGTCGACGTGCGCGTGCACCCCCGCTTCACCGACGGCGAACTGGCGCAGTACCTCAGCGAGATCGATGCGCTCGTCCTGCCTTACCGCTTCGGCACCCACTCGGGTTGGGTGGAGGCGTGTTATGACGCGGGCGTCGCCGCGATCGTGCCCGACTGCGGGTTCTTCCACGAACAGCACGGCGATCCGACCTACCGCCACTCCGCCGATGCGGCGATGGCCGACAGCCTGCGCCGCGCGGTGGCCGAAGGGTTGGCACGTCGTTCGACAGAGGACCGCCGCGGTGAGCGGGCACGGCAGCGCGACGACGTACGCCGGCAGATGACGAGCATCTACCGGGCGGCGCTGGCGAAGGTGGACGCCGCGTGAGGGTGGCGCTGATCGCCTCGGCCCGCTACCCCGTGTGCCAACCCTTCGCCGGCGGACTCGAGGCCTTCGTCTACCAGTTCGCGAACGCGCTCGCCGCCGCAGGTCATTCGGTGACGATGTTCGCCGCACCGGGTTCCGCGGTCGACCTGCCGTGGGATGTGCTGCCGGTGCACACCCTGCAGATGACCGAGGCCTCCCGCGAGGACCCCTCGGTGGCCGACTGGGTGGTGCACGAGACCCACGCCTACCTGTCGGTGATGATGGATCTGGCTGGCCCGCTTGCCGATTCATTCGACGTCGTGCACAACAACAGCCTGCACTACCTGCCGCTGGCGATGGCACGCACACTGCCCATGCCGATGCTCACCACACTGCACACCCCACCGCTGAAGTGGCTGGAACAGGCCGTCGCCCTACCCGGTGGCGTGGCCGGCGCCTTCACCGCCGTCAGCGCCTTCACCGCACGGCAGTGGGAACCGGTCAACGGGCCGGTGCCCGTGATCGCCAACGGCATCGACCTCGACGACTGGAAGCCGGGACCCGGCGGCGACTACGCCGTGTGGAGCGGACGCCTGGTGCCGGAGAAGGGACTGCCCGACGCCATCGCCGCCGCGCGCCTGGCCGGTTACCCGCTGCGGATCGCGGGACCGGTCGGCGAGCAGACGTACTTCGACGAGGCGATCCGCCCGGAACTCGGCGACGGGGTGACCTACGAGGGCCACCTGCGCCGCCACGAGCTCAACGAACTGGTGGGCGGGGCGGCCGTCGCGCTCGTGACCCCGCGCTGGGAGGAGCCCTACGGGCTGGTCACCGCCGAGGCGCTGGCCAGCGGCACGCCGGTGGCGGCCGTCGCCCGCGGCGGGATCCCCGAGACCATCGACACCGCCAGCGGCCGGCTCGCCCCGCCCGGGGACATCCCCGCGCTGGCCCGGGCGCTGGAAGAGGCGGCGCACCTGCCGCGCGGACCGGTGCGGGCGCGCGCCGAATCGCACTGTTCGCAGACCGTGATGGTCGCGCGGTACCTCGCCCGTTACGCCGAACTCATCGGAGTCGACGAGGAAGAACGCGTGTCGGCGTGATCGGGTACTACGTGCACCACCACGGCCGCGGGCACACGTCGCGGTCGCTCGCGGTCAGCAGGCACCTCACCGAGGAGGTCGTGTTCTTCTCCTCGGCGCCGCGGCCCTGCGAACTCGACGCCGCCGTCGAGTGGGTGAGGCTGCCCCTCGACGTCCCGGAGGCCGGCGCCGAGGCCGCCGATCCCACCGCCAACGGCCGGCTGCACTGGGCCCCGTTGCACGTCGACGGTCTGGCCGACCGGGCGGCGGCGCTGGTCGATGCGATGAGCAGGCTGCGCCCGCGGCGCATGGTCGTCGACGTCTCGGTGGAGGTGGCGCTGCTGTGCCGGCTCACCGGTGTCCCGGTGACCGTGATGGCGATGCCGGGCGAGCGCGACGACCCCGTCCACGCGCTGGGCTACGACATCGCCGACACGATCGTCGCGCCGTGGGCCGACGAGGTGTACCGACCGCAGTGGCTGGCCCGCCACGCCCCCCGCACCCACTACGTCGGGGTGATCAGCCGTTTCGGGGGTACCGCCCCCGCCGCCGCGAAGGAGGCACCGACCGGACTGCTGCTCGCGGGGGCGGGCGGATCGGCGATACCCGACGATGCCCTGCACCAACTACGTTGCGCCGCACCGGAGTACCGCTGGATCGCCGCCGGCGGCGCCGCCGGCTGGGTGGACGAGCTGTGGCCGTTGCTCAGTGGCGCCGACGTCGTGGTGACCCACGCGGGCCAGAACGCGATCGCCGACGTGGCGGCCGCGGGAGTCGCGGCCGTCGTGATCCCCCAGTGCCGCCCCTTCGCCGAACAGCATGCGACCGCGACCGCCCTCGCCGACGCCGGCGTCGCGGTGACCGCACCGCGGTGGCCGCGCCCCGACGAGTGGCCGCACCTGATCGCCGCGGCCCGCGCGCTGGACACCGCACGGTGGCGACAGTTGCGCGGACAGGGCGCCGCAGCGCGCGCCGCAGCGGTGATCGCGGCGTGAGGACCGCGCTGGTGACGGTGGCGCACGGGCGCCACGACCACCTGCGTCGGCAGAGCGCCGGGATCGCGCGGTCCCGCACGCAGGCGGACCTGCGCATCGTGGTGGCGATGGCCGACCCCGGCATCGCGCAGATCATCGACGACGATGTCGAGGTCCTCGACTGTGCGTCGACCGACCGCGGGCTACCGCTGGCGCGGGCGCGCAACCTCGGCGCGGAGCACGCACTGCGGCGCGGCGCCGACGCGGTGATCTTCCTCGACGTCGACTGCATTCCCGGCGATACGCTCGTCGACCGGTATGTGCGGGCGTGCACCGAGCACACCGCACCCGCACTGTTCAGCGGTCCGGTCACCTATCTCCCGCCGCCGCCGCCTCCGGACGGCTACCCGATCGACGCCCTGGACACGATGACCGCACCGCATCCGGGCAGGCCCGATCCGGCCCCGGGCGACCTGGTGGGGGCCGACGGACACGACCTGTTCTGGTCGCTGTCGTTCGCGGTGACCGCCCAGACCTGGCGGCTGCTCGGCGGGTTCTGCGAGGAGTACGCCGGATACGGCGGCGAGGACACCGATTTCGGCGCGGTCGCCGCACTTCGCGGTGTCCCACTCGTCTGGGTGGGCGGGGCGCACGCCTACCACCAGCACCACCCGGTCTCGCGTCCGCCGGTCGAACACGTCGAGGCGATCGTGGCCAACGCCCGCATCTTTCATCAGCGGTGGGGCCGCTGGCCGATGCCGACGTGGCTGGACGCGTTCGAACGCGACGGGCTGATCACCCGGCAGGGCGGGGAGATCGCCGTCAGGCGGTCATGAGGTAGTCGGCCTTGCCGACGAACACGATGTTCGACGGATGCTCGGCGGTGGTTACCCCGACGACCGCCTCGGCGAGCCCGTCGACCCGCGGGCTGACGGACGGACCGTCGATCCGGTCGCCGGAGACCACGGTCAGATGGATACCGGCGTGGGCGAGATCGGTGCGCATCCCGTACAGCGCGGTCTCACCGGCGCGCTTGCTGGCCGCGATGCCCGCGTAACCCTTCGGCACCGCCTTGAGCGGGAAGAAGTGCGCCTGGTGGCTGGTGACGTACACGATGTGGCCGCCGGCAGGCAGCAGCGGCACGGCCAGTTCGGCCAGGCGTCGCTGCGCGTCGCGGTTCAGCCGCATCGCGGAGCCGGGATCGGCATCGGAGTCCATCCCGCTGGTGTTGAGGACCAGTACGTCGAGCCGGCCGAAGCGGGTGGCGACGATGTCCATCATCGCGGCGGCGTCACCGGCGTCGCAGATGTCGGCGGCCAGCGTCGACGCACTGCCCCCGGCGTCGCGAATGGCCGCCGCCACGGTGTCCGCGTTCGCAGCGTCGTAGCGGTGGCTGACGATGACGTGGGTGCCCGGTGCGGCGAGACGCAGCGCGACGTTGGCGCCGATCCCCCGGGAAGCGCCCGTGACCATGACGATCCGATCCGGTCCGTGGTGCATGTTGACTCCTTCCCTCGACGGCGATGCATGCCACCGTACACCCGAATTAAGGTTCTTAAGGAAAAGATAAGGTAACGGTAAGGCAGCTTATGGTCGCGTGCTTCCGGCGGCGGGATTGCGGGTACAAGGACGTGCCTGTCCGCCCGAAAGGATCGCCGCCGTGGCCGCTCTGACCCTGTGCTTGGCGCTGCTGACGGCGACGGTCGTCCTCGCGCCCGCGGCGCAGCGGCTGTCGATTCCCTATCCGGCGGTCATGCTCGCGTTCGGCCTGGCGTTGGCTTTCATCCCCGCCGTGCCGGTGCTGACCCCCAACCCGGAACTGATCCTGCCGTTGGTGCTGCCGCCGCTGCTGTTCGCCGCCGCACGCCGCACGTCGTGGCGCGAATTCCTCGACAACCGCAGGCCCATCGCCCTGCTGGCCGTCGCGCTGGTCGGCGTCACCGCCGTCGCGGTCGGCGCGGCGCTGCACGCGCTCGTGCCGACGGTGCCGCTGATCGCGGCGATCGCGCTGGGGGCGGCGGTCGCCCCGCCGGACGCCGTCGCGGCCACCGCCGTCGCGCAGAGACTCGGCATCCCGCGGCGGCTGCGCACCATCCTCGAAGGTGAGGGACTGTCCAACGACGCCACCTCGCTGGTGCTCTACGAGGTCGCGGTCGCGGGCACGATGACCGGCGCCTTCTCCGCGTGGGGCGCCGGGGAGGCGCTCGGGCTCGCCGTCGTCCTCGGCGTCGCGGTCGGTCTGGCCATCGCGGCCGCCACGCGCTGGCTGGTCACCAAGCTGCCGCCGCACCCGGCCGGCAGCGGACTGGTCCTGGTCGTCCCGTTCGCGGCGTACGCGGCCGCCGACGCCGTCCACGGCAGCGGCGTGCTCGCCGTCGTGACCGTCGCGCTGGCGATGAGCCGCTACGGCGACGTCGAATCCTCCCAGACCCGGCTGGCCACGAACACGACGTGGGAGATCGTCGAACTGCTGTTGACCGGTGCGGCGTTCGCGTTCGTCGGGCTGCAGATCCGCGCCGTGGCCGCCAGCGCGGACGTGCCGATCAAGGAACTGGTGATCCAGGGCCTCGTGCTGACGGCGGTGGTGATCGTCGTGCGCTTCGCGTGGATCTTCCCGGTCGCGGGTATCGATGAACGGCTGCACCGGCGTAAAGCGCATGTGGCCGAACCGATCGGGTGGCGGGAGATGACGATCTCGTCGTGGGCGGGGATGCGCGGCGTGGTCACGCTGGCCGCCGTGCTGGCGCTGCCGCCGGACTTCCCCGAGCGCGAACGGCTGGTGTTCTTCGCGTTCGTGGTCATCGTCGTCACGCTGCTGCTGCAGGGGCTGACCCTGCCGACCCTGGTGCGCCGGCTCGGCGTGCGCGCCTCCCCGCGCGAGGAGGACGACGCGGTCCAGGACCTCATCCGCCGCGCCCGTGAGGCCGGGATGCGACGGCTCGAGGAACTGCGCGACGAGGACGGCGCCGATGCCGAAGCCATCGACCATGCGCGCGACAACGCCGAACGGATGTGGCACTCGCTGGGGCTGACGCGCGACGAGGACGGTGCCAAGGACCCGATGACCGTGAACGCCCTCAAGGACGAGATGCTCTCGGCCGCCCGGGACGCCGTCGTCGAGGCGCGGTCCGAATCGGGCACCGACCCGACGGTCGTCGACCGAGTGCTGCGCCGGCTCGATGCCCGCGGCAGCCAACCCGAATAAATTCACGCGGATCGCAATTCTTTGTCGCATCTCGCCGTGGCGGTACCAATATGCCGGTGAACCGCGCGCTGTCTGACGCCTGCTGTTGTCGCTGACGCCCACCGTCCTCGCTTCAGCCACAGAAAGTCGTCACCCGTGTCGGTATTCGTCGATATCACCCCGGACGAGTCGCAACGCGACGTGCCCGCCCCCGCCCCGCGCGGTAACTGGCGCGGCCGGTTGACCCGAGCCGCGCTGCCCCTGCTGTCCCTGGCGGTGTTCTTCGGGCTGTGGCAGCTCGCCGCGGCCAGCGGTGTCTGGAACCAGACCTTCGTGCCGTATCCGGCCACGGTGTGGCGAGCGTTCATCGACGTGTCCACCACCCACGACGGGGTGCGCGGGTACGGCGGCTACCTGTTGGTCGAGCACCTGTACATGACGCTGCGTCGCGTGCTGGCCGGCGTCGTCATCGGCGTGGTGCTCGGCGTGCTGCTCGGCCTGGTCATGGGGTCGATCAGCTGGGTGCGCAGCGTGCTCGAACCGTGGCTGACGTTCCTGCGGGCACTGCCGCCGCTGGCGTACTTCTTCCTGCTGGTCATCTGGCTCGGCATCGACGAGGCACCCAAGATCACGCTGCTCGCGCTGGCGGCGCTGCCCCCGGCGGCCGTCGCGACGACGGCGGCGGTGATGGCCGCACCCGTCGGGCTGATCGAGGCGGCCCGCGCGCTGGGCGCCTCGCGCGCGGAGGTGATCCGAGACGTGGTGGTGCCCTCGGCGCTGCCGGAGACGTTCACCGGCATCCGGTTGGCGGTCGGCATGGCGTACTCGTCGGTGGTCGCCGCCGAACTGTTCAACGGGCTGCCCGGGGTCGGCGGCCTGGTCAAGGACGCCAGCAACTACAACAACACCCCGGTCGTGCTGGTCGGCATCTTCGCCATCGGCATCTCGGGTCTGGTCATCGACGGCTTGTTGCGCACGATCGAACGTCGCGCCGTCCCCTGGAGAGGAAGAATATGAGATTCAAAGCCCTTGCCGCAGCGGTCGTTGCGATGCTGGCGTTGGCCGGCTGCTCGGTGGACCGGTCCGAGCAGTCGGCGGACAAGCAGACCATTCGCATTGCCTACCAGACGTTTCCGAGTGGCGATCTGATCGTCAAGAACAACGGCTGGCTCGAAGAGGCGTTGCCGGACTACAACATCAAGTGGACGAAGTTCGACTCCGGGGCCGACGTGAACACCGCGTTCGTCGCCAAGGAAATCGACTTCGGCGCGCTGGGTTCCAGCCCGGTCGCCCGCGGGCTGTCGGCGCCGCTGAACATCCCCTACAAGGTGGCGTTCGTGCTCGACGTCGCCGGGGACAACGAGGCGCTGGTGGCGCGCAACGTCAGTGGCGTGAACACGATCGCCGATCTGCGCGGTAAGCGGGTCGGCACCCCGTTCGCGTCGACCGCGCATTACAGCCTGCTGGCCGCGCTGGACCAGAACGGGTTGTCGCCCAACGACGTTCAGCTGGTCGACCTGCAGCCGCAGGCCATCCTGGCGGCGTTCGAGCGCGGTGACATCGACGCTGGCTACTCGTGGCTGCCGACGCTGGACCAGCTGCGCCGCAACGGCAAGGACCTGATCACCAGCCGTCAGCTGGCCCGCGACGGGAAGCCCACGCTGGACCTGGCCGTGGTGGCCGACGAATTCGCCGAGGCCCACCCCGAGGTGGTCGACATCTGGCGTCAGCAGCAGGCCCGCGCGCTCACCGTCATCAAGGACGATCCCCAGGCGGCGGCCAAGGCGATCGCCGCGGAGATCGGACTGACGCCGGAAGAGGTTGCGGGACAGCTCAAGCAGGGCGTGTACCTGACCCCGGCCGAGGTCGCCTCACCGGAGTGGTTGGGATCCGACGGGGCGCCGGGCAACCTCGCGGTGAACCTGCAGAGCGCATCGCAGTTCCTCGCCGAGCAGAAGCAGATCCCGGCCGCCGCACCGCTGAAGACGTTCCAGGACGCGATCTACACCAAGGGTCTACCCGGTGCCATCACCCAGTGACGTCGGCATCGCGCTGCGGGGCGTCTCGCACCGGTACGGCCGCGGTGGCCAGGAGGTGACCGCGGTCGGGCCCGTCGACCTGACCGTCGAACCGGGCGCCTTCCTGGTGCTCGTCGGCGCCTCCGGGTGCGGGAAGAGCACACTGCTGCGGTTGCTTGCCGGTTTCGAGGCGCCCACCGAGGGGTCCGTCGCGGTCGCGGGCACTCCGCCGACCCCGGGGTTGACCGCGGGTGTGGTGTTCCAGCAGCCGCGGCTGTTCCCGTGGCGGACGGTCGGCGGCAACATCGACCTCGCGCTGAAGTACGCCCGGGTGCCGCGGGACCGCCGCGCCGAGCGCCGCGAGCAGCTGCTGACGCGCGTCGGGCTCGAGGGGACCGCGGACCGGCGGATCTGGGAGATCAGCGGCGGGCAGCAGCAGCGGGTCGCGATCGCGCGGGCGTTGGCGGCCGAGACCCCGCTGTTCCTGCTCGACGAACCGTTCGCCGCGCTCGACGCCCTCACCCGGGAACGGTTGCAGGAGGACGTGCGGCAGGTCAGCGCGGAATCGGGCCGCACGACGGTGTTCGTCACCCACAGCGCCGACGAGGCCGCGTTCCTCGGTTCGCGCATCGTTGTGCTCACCCGGCGGCCGGGTCAGGTGGCGCTGGACCTGCCGGTGGATCTGCCGCGCACCGGTGTCGACCCCGACGAGCTGCGGCGTTCACCGGAGTACACGGAATTGCGCGCGGAAGTGGGCCGCGCCGTCAAAGCAGCCGCTGCGTAGCAGCGATCAGGCAGGAGCGGCTTAGACCGGCGGGTAGGCCGGCGGCGGGTAGCCGCCGCCGGGGCCGGAGACCCCGCGCAGACCCCAGGTGAGGTAGCTGAAGAAGAATTCGATCTCGTCGGTCGCGTCGTAGTCGGGATTCGGGTCCATCGATACCTCCGGAAAGTGTGACGCGACCTGTGGGTGCAGGTGCAGTCTAGACCGAGCGCACCGGACTTAAACAGGGCTCGGCGGCATTGCCATAGACTGGCCGACCAGCCAGTTGATAGACGCCCGTTTCTCGGGCCCGCCGATAGTGAGGTGTCATGTCCCCGGAAGCCTCGCCGAACGGGTCGACTCGGCGTGACGAACTGCTGCGGGTCGCGACGAAACTGTTCGCCGCCCGCGGCTACCACGGCACCCGGATGGACGACGTCGCCGACGCCGTCGGCCTGAACAAGGCCACGGTGTACCACTACTACGCGAGCAAGTCGCTCATCCTCTACGACATCTACAAAGGCGCCGCCGACTTCACCGTCGACGCACTGCACGACGATCCGACGGCGTCGGCCCGCGAGACGATCTACCACTTCACCCGCCGGTTGCTCGTCGGCATCGCCAACGACATCGAGCGCGCCGCCGTGTACTTCCAGGAGGGCCCCTACATCGGCGAGTGGTTCACCGAGGAGCAGGTCGAGTACATCCGCGAGAAGGAGACCCAGGTCTACGAGCACGTGCGTGACGTGATCGACCGGGGCATCGCCAGCGGCGAGTTCTACGACTGCGATTCGCACGTGCTGGCGCTCGGCTACATCGGGATGACGCTGGGCGCCTACCGCTGGCTGCGGCCCCAGGGCCGGCGCACCGCACAGGAGATCGCCGAGGAGTTCAGCACCGCACTGCTGCGCGGGCTGATCCGCGACGAGGCGGTGCGCACCGAGTCACCGCTGGGCGTGGACGTCCGGACGGGAGTAGGCAGTGACTGACCTGTTCTCACTCGACGGCAAGGTCGCCGTGGTCACCGGGGGCGGCCGCGGGATCGGCGTGATGATCGCCCGCGGGCTGTTGCAGGCGGGGGCGTCGGTCTACCTGTCCAGCCGCAAGGAGGCCGAACTCGCCGCGGCGGTGGACGAACTGTCGCCGCTGGGCCGGGTCGAGGCCGTACCCGCCGATCTCGGGACCGCCGAGGGTGTGCAGACGCTGTCCGATGCGCTCGCCGCCCGCGAGGACCGGGTGCACGCGCTGTTCAACAACGCCGGCGCGAACTGGGGTGCGCCCTTCGCGGAGTTCCCCGAGTCCGGGTTCGACCGCGTCTTCGACGTCAACGTCAAGGGTGTCTTCCTACTCACCCGCGCCCTGGTGCCGTTGCTCGAAGCCGCTGCGACGGAACAGGATCCGGCCCGGGTGGTCAACACCGGCAGCGTCGACGGCTTCCACACGCCGGAGAAGGGCCGCAACAACTTCTCCTACTCGGCGAGCAAGGCCGCCGTGCACATGCTGACCAAACACCTGGCGACCGAACTGGCGCCGAAGATCCTCGTCAACGCGATCGCGCCCGGCCTGTTTCCGTCGCGGATGACCAAGGTGCTGCTCGCCGCCGGTGAGGAGGCCGTCGGCGCGGCGCTGCCGCTCGGCCGCGTCGGTGCGCCCGACAACATGGCCGGGATCGCGGTGTTCCTGGCCAGCCATGCCAGCGCCTACATCACCGGCGCGATCATCCCCGTCGACGGCGGCGTCAGCACGATCCGATGAAATCGACGCTGCTGTCGCGCCGCGACCTGGACTTCCTGCTCTTCGAGTGGCTCCGGGTCGACGAGCTGACACAGCGGCCACGATTCGCCGACCATTCGCACGACACGTTCACCGGCGTGCTCGACCTGTGTGAACAGCTCGCCGAACGGTACTTCGCCCCCCACAACAAGAAGAGCGACGCCCACGAACCGACCTTCGACGGCGAGAAGGTGACAGTGATCCCCGAGGTCAAAGAGGCCTGGGAGGCGTTCGCCGCGGCGGACCTGCTGGCGATGGGGATGGACGCCGAACTCGGCGGCGCGCAGCTGCCCGCGACGGTCGCCCAGGCCGCGTTCGCGTGGATCTCGGCGGCGAACCTCGCCACGTCGGGCTACCTGATGCTCACGATCGCGAACGCGAATCTGCTGGCCGAGTTCGGAACGGCCGAGCAGATCGACAGGTTCGTCAGGCCGATGCTGGCCGGGCGGTTCTCCGGCACGATGGCGCTGTCCGAGACGCAGGCCGGATCGTCTCTGGCGGATATCACCACCCGCGCCGAACCGCGGGACGACGGCACCTACCGGCTGTTCGGGTCGAAGATGTGGATCTCCGGCGCCGAGCACGAGATCACCGAGAACATCGTCAACCTGGTGCTGGCGAAGATTCCCGGCGGCCCGCCGGGCACCAAGGGCATCTCGCTGTTCGTCGTGCCGAAATACCTTGTCGCCGA
Source organism: Mycobacterium sp. GA-2829 (assembly GCF_001499965.1). Lineage (GTDB taxonomy): Bacteria > Actinomycetota > Actinomycetes > Mycobacteriales > Mycobacteriaceae > Mycobacterium. The sequence continues at coordinate 29,264 of NZ_LQIT01000011.1, read as the reverse complement.
GGATGGTTCGGTGGGTGAGCGCAACGACGTGGTGCTGGCCGGGCTGAACCACAAGATGGGCCAGCGCGGCATCACCAACACCGTCCTCAACTTCGGCGAGGGGGTCTTCAACCCGGGCGGCGAGCCCGGCGCGGTCGGCTATCTGGTCGGCGAACCGCACCGCGGCATCACCTACATGTTCCGGATGATGAACGAGGCACGCCTGGGTGTCGGCATGGGCGCGGTCGCGCTCGGCTACACCGGCTACCTGAAGTCGGTGAAATACGCCCGCGAACGCCCGCAGGGCAGGCCGGTCACCGCCAAGGACCCGGCCACACCGCAGGTGCCGATCATCGAACACGCCGACGTGAAGCGAATGTTGTTGGCGCAGAAGTCCTATGTCGAGGGCGCGCTGGCACTCGCGCTGTACTGTGCGCGGCTGGTCGACCTCGGCGACAACCAGGATCTGCTCGACATCCTCACGCCCGTCGCCAAGAGTTGGCCGTCGCAGTGGTGTCTGGAGGCCAACAGCCTGGCGATCCAGGTCCACGGCGGCTACGGCTACACCCGCGAATACGACGTCGAACAGCACTACCGCGACAACCGCCTCAACCCGATCCACGAGGGGACCCACGGCATCCAGAGCGTGGATCTGCTCGGCCGCAAGGTCACCCAGCGCGGTGGCGCAAGCCTGCGCGCGGTGGGCGGGGCGCTGGCGGCGACGGTGGCCGCCGCGGGTGAATGCGGTGGTGAGGCAGCGTCATTGGCGGAGGAACTCGACGCGCGGTGGCAGCGGCTGGTCGCCGTCACCACCGCGATGTTCGGCTCCGGCGACATCGAGGCGGCGATGGCCAACAGCGTCGTCTACCTCGAGGCGTTCGGGCACGTGGTGATCGCCTGGATGTGGCTCGAGCAGTTCCTCGCCGCCGAGGGCCGGACCGGTGACTTCTACGACGGCAAACGGCAGGCGGCGCGGTTCTTCTACCGGTACGAGCTGCCGAAGGTCGGACCCCAGCTCGACCTGCTCGACAGCCTGGACCGGACCACGCTGGAGATGCGTCCCACCTGGTTCTGAGCCTGGTCCTAGTCGAACTCGATGACCTGGCGGACGGCCTTGCCCTCGGCCAGGCGGTCCATACCGGCATTGATCTCGTCGAGTGAGATCGTCGAGGACACCAGGGTTTCCACCGGGAGACGACCAGAGCGCCACAGCTCGACGAACCGGGGGATGTCGCGGGCCGGCACCGCCGACCCGAGGTAACTGCCGATCAGGGACCGGCCTTCGGCGACGAAACCCAACGGCGACACCGAGATCCGCGCATCGGGGCGGGGGAGGCCGACGGTGATCGTGCGGCCACCAGGAGCGGTGTGCGCGATCGCGGTCTCGAGTGCGGAGGGGTGGCCGACCGCTTCGATGACCACCGCTGCCTTGAGGCCCCGTTCAGCGGCCTCCTCCGGGGTGTAGGCGGCGTTGATGCCCATCGCGCGGGCTCGGTCGAGTTTGTCCTCCAGCTGGTCGATCCCGACGACGTCCACGCCGTCGTGCGCCATGGCGGTGATCATCGCGGCCATCCCGACGCCGCCGAGGCCGACCACGACGACGGTCTGGCCGGGTTGCGGTTTGCCGACGTTGAGCACCGCGCCCCCGCCGGTGAGGACCGCGCAACCGAGCAGCGACGCGACGACCGGTGGGACGTCGGCGTCGACGGCGACCACCGAATGCCGGTCCACCACGGCGTAAGTGGCGAAACCGGACACCCCGAGGTGATGGTGCACCGGTTGGCCGTCGCGGTGCAGCCGGATGTCGCCGTGCATGAGGGTGCCGGCGCTGTTGGCCGCGGTGCCCGGTTCGCACGGGGTGAGACCGCCGGTGGCACAGGCGGTGCAGTGGCCGCAGCGCGGCAGGAACGTCATCACAACCCGCTGACCCACCTCGAGGTCGGAGCCGCCCGGACCGATCTGCTCGACGATGCCGGCGGCTTCGTGGCCGAGCAGCATCGGAACCGGCCGCACGCGGTTGCCGTCGACGACCGAGAGATCCGAGTGGCACAGACCCGCGGCCTCGATCCGGATCAGCAGTTCGTCGGGGCCGGGCGGATCGAGCTGGAGTTCGGACACGGACAGCGGCGCGGACTCGGTGAAAGGGCGGGGCCGGCCGATCTCTTCGAGGACGGCGCCGCGGATCGTCATGGTCATGCTCACAGACTGCCCTGACTGAGAGACTGCAACCATGCCCCCCGAATCCGCGGACCGGCCCACCAGCCGTGACTTCCCGGTGCACTGGCCGGTGTCGACCCGATGGACCGACAACGACATGTTCGGCCATCTCAACAACGCCGTGTACTACGCGCTGTTCGACACCGCGATCAACGGGTGGATCAACACCACGGTGGACGTCGACCCGGTCAGTGCGCCGTGGTTGGGAGTGGTCGCCGAGTCGGGTTGTCAGTACTTCGCGGAGCTGAGGTTCCCGGACCCGCTGACTGTCGGGTTGTCGGTGGCGCGGTTGGGCAACAGCAGCGTGACCTATCGCCTGGCGCTGTTCGAACGCGACGCGGTGCAGGTCGCGGCGATCGGGCATTGGGTGCACGTGTACGTCGACCGTTCGACACGGCGCCCGGTCCCGATCCCGGAGGCGATCAGGTCGCTGCTGGAGACGGCGCGCGTCGAGTAGTCGATATGCTCCCCTGATGCCGCTCGTGAGCAAGACCGTCGAGGTCGAGGCGCCCGCCGAGGCCATCATGGCGATCGTCGCCGACTTCGAGAGGTTCCCGGAGTGGAACCCCGAGATCAAAGGATGCTGGATCCTCGCCCGGTATGACGACGGCCGGCCCAGTCAGCTGCGACTCGACGTCGAGGTGCAGGGGCAGGCCGGCACGTTCATCAACGCGGTCTACTACCCGGGCGAGAACCAGATCTTCACGCTGCTGCAGCAGGGCGACCATTTCGACAAGCACGAGCAGCGGTTCTCGGTGGTGTCGATCGGGGCGTCGTCGCTGCTGACGGTCGACATGGATGTCGAGACCAAGTTGCCCATCCCGAAGCCGATGGTCAAGAAGGCGATCGGCGAGACGCTGGACTATCTGGCCGACAACCTCAAGGCCCGGGCCGAACATTTGGGCGCCGGCAGCGCATAGACGCGCGCGAAGCCGGGTTGCCTAGTCCCAGAGCCCGATCTTCTCCAGCCGGACGATCAACCTCTGCGCCCCGTCGGTGAACTGCCCCGTCGTCAACCGCACCACCGTCTCCGCGTCCCGCCGCCGTAGCGCCGCGATCAACTCCCGGTGACTGGCCACCGCGTCCGTGCCCCAGCTCGGATCCGTCGCATACAGCAGTGGCGGCAGGTACCGCGCCACGTGCAACAGGAACCACGCGAGCTTGATCCGCCCCGATGCGTGGTTGAACGCCCGGTGGAAGGCGAACTCCGCGAACGCCACCTCCTCCGGATCCTGATGCTCGACCGCCTCGGCGAGCGCGGAGTTGAGCTGCTCGAGCTCCTCGATCTGCGTCTCGCTGATCCGTTCGGTGGCGGCCTCGGCCAATTTCTCCGCGATCGTCGCCTGCAGCCAGAAGATGTCCTCGATGTCCCCGCGCGTCATCGGCACCACGACGTGCCCGCGGTGCGGCTCGAGCCGCACCATCCCCTCGCCGCGCAATGTCCGAAGCGCCTCCCGGACCGGGGTGATGCTCACGCCCAGCTCCGCGGCCGTCTCGTCGAGCCGGATGAACGTCCCTGGCCGCAGTGCTCCGGTCATGATCGCCGCACGCAGATGCCCCGCCACCTCGTCGGAGAGCTGTTCGCGGCGAGTGGCGCGCCGCCTCGCCGGACGTCGTGCGACGGGGGCGGCGTTCACGGGTGCTCTCCGGTTCTTCGGCGTGATCGGACGGGGTTGTCCACGAAGCGCCTTGGCCATAGTGTGACCGGGGCCATCCAATGTTTGATCAAATATCAACCACACGCAACCCCGAGACGATGGAGCCGACCCACGTTGACCTCCGAGCCCGACGCCTCTGAGCCTTCACACACCGAGCAGCCGTATCTCGCCCGCAGGCAGAACTGGACCAATCAGCTCGCCCGGCACGCCCTCATGCAGCCGGGCGACACCGCACTGCGTTTCATGGGCCGCACCACCACCTGGGGTGAACTCGACGACCGCGTCACCAAGCTGGCCGGAGCCCTGAGCCGCCGCGGCGTCGGTTTCGGCGACCGTGTCCTCATCCTCATGCTCAACCGCACCGAGTTCATCGAGTCGTTCCTGGCCGTCAACAAGCTCGGCGCCATCGCCGTCCCCGTCAACTTCCGCATGACCCCGCCGGAGATCGCCTTCCTCGTCAGCGACTGCGCCGCCCGCGTGGTCGTCACCGAAGCGGTGCTGGCCCCCGTCGCCACCGCGGTACGCGACCTCGATCCGACGCTCGAGACGGTGATCGTCGCCGGTGGCGCCACCGACGACGGGATCCTGGGCTACGACGACCTGATCGCCGAACCCGGTGAGGCGCCGGCGCCCGTCGACATCCCCAACGACGCACCCGCGCTGATCATGTACACCTCGGGGACCACCGGCCGCCCGAAGGGTGCGGTGCTCACCCACGTCAACATCGCCGGCCAGGCGATGACGTTCCTGTTCACCAACGGCGTCGACCTCAACCACGACGTCGGTTTCATCGGGGTGCCGCTGTTCCACATCGCCGGTATCGGCAACACGATCGTCGGCCTGCTGCTCGGCCGCCCGACCGTCCTCTACCCGCTCGGCGCGTTCGACCCGGGGGCGCTGCTCGACGTGCTCGCCGAAGAAAAGGTCACCGGCATCTTCCTGGTGCCCGCGCAGTGGCAGGCGGTGTGCGCAGCGCAGCGGGCCAAACCGCGCGACCTCAAACTGCGGGTGCTGTCCTGGGGCGCCGCGCCCGCTTCGGACACCCTGCTGCGCGATATGGCGGAGACCTTCCCCGGCGCGCAGATCCTCGCCGCCTTCGGCCAGACCGAGATGTCGCCGGTCACCTGCATGCTGTTGGGCGAGGACGCGCTGCGAAAGCTCGGCTCGGTGGGCAAGGTCATCCCGACGGTGGCCGCGCGCATCGTCGACGAGGACATGAACGACGTCCCGATCGGACAGGTCGGGGAGATCGTCTACCGGGCCCCGACGCTGATGGCCGGCTACTGGAACAACCCCAAGGCCACCGCCGAAGCATTCGAGGGCGGCTGGTTCCACTCCGGCGACCTGGTCCGCCAGGACGAGGAGGGCTACATCTGGGTCGTCGACCGCAAGAAGGACATGATCATCTCGGGTGGCGAGAACATCTACTGCGCCGAGGTCGAGAACGTGCTCGCCGCCCACCCCGCGATCGCCGAGGTGGCGGTCATCGGGCGCGCCCACGAGAAGTGGGGTGAGGTGCCGGTGGCCGTCGCGGCGGTGCGTGGCGCCGAGGACGCTGCCAAGCCGCCGGCGCTGTCATTGGCGGATCTCGACGAATTCCTGACCGAACGGCTGGCCCGGTACAAGCACCCGAAGGCGCTCGAGATCGTCGACGCGCTGCCCCGCAACCCCGCCGGCAAGGTCCTCAAGACGGAGCTACGCCAGCGGTACGCAGGCCCGAAGCCGATTGACGCTGGCGAAAGTTCCACTGCGCCAACGGGTTCGGCAGCAGGTCCGGGAAGCTAGCGAATGGACGCGGGTTTGCTAACGGTTGAGTGCCCAATCCTGCCGATGCGGTGCACGGCCGGGAAACGATCGGGTACAGTCCTGTGGTCTCACTTACTACTTATGAGTAGGGAGACAGTCGTCACTAGGGTCGGAATGGGGCAAGGAGGCGGCGTGCGACAGGTTCTGCCGTTGCGCCACGAGGTTGACGGTTCCGGCATGGGAGCGCGCTCGTGACCGCCTCCAGTGGCGGGTTGACGGGATACGTACGTGATCAGGTCAGGCCGGGGCTCGAAGCCGTCGGCGGGTTCGTCCGGATGTGCGTGCTGACCGGTAAGGCGCTGTTCCGTCCGTTCCAGTGGCGCGAGTTCATCCTGCAGGCCTGGTTCCTGTTCCGGGTGTCCTTCCTGCCCACCGTCGCAGTCTCCGTGCCGCTGACGGTCCTCATCATCTTCACGCTCAACATCCTGCTCGCCGAATTCGGCGCCGCCGACGTCTCCGGCGCCGGTGCGGCGCTCGGCGCCGTCACCCAGCTCGGACCGCTGGTCACCGTGCTCGTGGTCGCCGGCGCCGGATCGACCGCCATCTGCGCCGACCTCGGCGCCCGCACCATCCGCGAGGAGATCGACGCCCTCGAGGTGCTCGGCATCGACCCGATCCACCGTCTGGTGGTTCCGCGTGTCGTCGCCTCCACCTTCGTCGCGCTCCTGCTCAACGGCGCGGTCATCACCATCGGCCTGGTCGGCGGCTTCATCTTCGGCGTCTACATCCAGAACGTTTCGGCGGGCGCCTACGTCTCCACGCTCACGCTGGTGACCGGCCTGCCCGAGGTGCTCATCTCCGTCGTCAAGGCCACCACGTTCGGCCTCATCGCCGGGCTGGTCGGCTGCTACCGGGGGCTCACCGTGGGCGGCGGCGCCAAGGGCGTCGGCACCGGCGTGAACGAGACCCTGGTGCTCTGCGTCGTCGCGCTGTTCGCGGTCAACGTGGTGCTCACGACCATCGGCGTGCGGTTCGGAACGGGGCGCTGACATGGCAACCACATCGGAGTCGAACGCCAAGACCGGGACAGTCCTGCGACAGCGCTTCCCCCGCGGTTATGCCCGCGCGGAGAAGCTCGTCGCGGCGCCGTCACGAGGTCTGGACAGCGTCGGCCACGTCGCGTGGTTCGTCGTCACCGCCGTCGGCTCGATCGGCCACGCCCTGCGGTACTACCGCAAGGAGGTGCTGCGGCTGATCGCCGAGATCGGGATGGGCACAGGCGCGATGGCCGTCATCGGCGGCACCGTCGCGATCGTCGGGTTCGTCACCCTCTCGGGCGGTTCGCTGATCGCGATCCAGGGGTTCGCCTCGCTCGGCAACATCGGCGTCGAGGCGTTCACCGGATTCTTCGCCGCACTGGTCAACGTGCGCATCGCCGCCCCGGTGGTGTCCGGTCAGGCCCTGGCCGCGACCGTGGGCGCCGGCGCCACCGCCGAACTCGGCGCCATGCGCATCAGCGAGGAGATCGACGCCCTCGAGGTGATGGGCATCAAGTCGATCTCCTACCTGGTGTCGACGCGCATCATGGCCGGCTTCATCGTCATCATCCCGCTCTACGCAATGGCGATCATCATGAGCTTCCTATCGGCGCAGGTGACCACGACGCTGTTCTACGGGCAGTCGACCGGCACCTATGAGCACTACTTCCGTACGTTCCTGCGACCCGACGACGTCGCATGGTCGTTCGTGCAGGCGATCATCATCTCGATCATCGTCATGCTCAACCACTGCTACTACGGCTACTACGCCAGTGGTGGTCCGGTGGGCGTCGGTGAGGCGGTCGGCCGCTCGATGCGGGCCTCGCTCATCGCGATCGTGCTGGTTGTCCTGTTGGCCTCGTTGGCGCTGTACGGCACCGACCCGAACTTCAACCTCACGGTGTAGCCATGGCCGAGCCGAACTCACCCGTCAACAAGCCGCGTACGCCGCCGTACAAGATCGCGGGCCTCGTCCTGCTGGTGATCTTCGCGGTGGTCGCCACGCTGGTCGCGTTTCAGTTCCGCGGCGACTTCGCTTCGCGCGAGAAGCTGACCATGATGGCCGCCCGCGCCGGCCTGAACCTCGACCCCGGCACCAAGGTCACCTACAACGGTGTGGAGATCGGCCGCGTCGCCGAGGTCAACGCGGTCAGCGTCGGCAACGATCCCCGGGCCAGGATCACGCTCGAGGTCGACACGAAGTACATGCAGCTGATCCCGGCGAACGTGCTTGCGGACATCTCGGCGACCACGGTGTTCGGCAACAAGTACGTCTCGTTCACCACGCCGCCCGACCCGGTCCCGCAGCGGATCAAGTCCACCGACGTCATCGACGTGACCAGCGTGACGACGGAGTTCAACACGCTGTTCGAGACCGTCGTGTCGGTGGCGGAGAAGGTGGACCCGGTCAAGCTGAACCAGACCCTGACCGCGACCGCGCAGGCCCTGGACGGCCTCGGCGACCGCTTCGGCGAGTCGATCGTCAACGGCAACGCGATCCTGGCCGACCTCAACCCGCAGATGCCGCAGATCCGACGGGACGTCCGCGGGCTGGCCGACCTCGGCGAGGTGTACGCCAACGCCGCCCCCGATCTGTTCGACGGGCTGGAGAATGCGGTGACCACGGCCCGCACGCTCAACGAACAGCGCGGCAACCTCGATCAGGCGCTCATCGCGGCGGTCGGCTTCGGCAACACCGGCGGTGAGGTGTTCGAACGTGGTGGTCCCTACCTGGTCCGCGGTGCGGAGGACCTCATCCCGACGAGTGCGCTGCTCGACGAGTACAGCCCCGCGCTGTTCTGCACGATCCGCAACTTCCACGACGTGGAGCCGAAGATCTCGTCGTCGCTGGGCGGGAACGGCTATTCGCTCAACACCCACTCCGAGGCCCTCGGCGCGGGCAACCCGTACGTGTACCCGGACAACCTGCCGCGCGTGAACGCCAAGGGTGGTCCGGAGGGGCGGCCCGGCTGCTGGCAGCCCATCACCCGGGATCTGTGGCCCGCGCCGTACCTGGTCCTCGACACAGGCGCCTCCCTTGCGCCGTACAACCATCTCGAACTCGGTCAACCGATCGCCATCGAATACGTCTGGGGACGCCAGATCGGGGAGAACACGATCAACCCATGAAAATCACCGGTACCGCACTCAAACTCGGCGCCTTCTCGCTGGTGCTGCTGCTGTTCACCGCGATCATCATCGTGGTGTTCGGTCAGATGCGTTTCGATCGCACCACCGGCTACTCGGCGATCTTCACCAATGTCAGCGGCCTGCGGCCCGGCCAGTTCGTCCGCGCCTCCGGCGTCGAGGTCGGCAAGGTCTCCAAGATCGAGCTGATCGAAGGGGGCAGCCGGGTCAAGGTCGACTTCAAGGTCGACCGGTCCCTGCCCCTGTTCGACGAGTCCACCGCGTCGGTGCGCTACCTGAACCTGATCGGCGACCGCTACCTCGAACTCAAGCGCGGCGACAGCGATCGGAAGATGCCCTCCGGCGGCACCATCCCGGTCGAGCGCACCGAACCCGCGCTGGACCTCGACGCGCTCATCGGCGGTTTCCGCCCGCTGTTCCGGGCGCTCGACCCGGAGAAGGTCAACAACATCGCCAGGTCGATCATCACGGTATTCCAGGGGCAGGGCGGCACCATCAACGACATCCTCGACCAGACCGCGTCGCTGACGTCGGCGCTGGCCGATCGAGACCAGGCGATCGGTGAGGTGATCCGCAACCTCAACACCGTGCTCGACACCACCGTCAGGCACCAGGAGCAGTTCGACGAAACGCTGGTGAACTTCGAGCGGCTCATCACCGGTTTGAAGAACCGCGCCGACCCGATCGCGTCGTCGGTCGCCGACATCAGCGACGCCGCGGGCACCGTGGCCGACCTGCTCGCCGAGAACCGGTCGCTGCTGCAGGACACGGTCGGCTACCTGGAGGCCACCCAGCAGCCGCTGGTCGAGCAGAAGGGTCAGCTCAATGACATCCTCGTCCGGTTGCCGAACGCGTTGAAGATCATCGGCCGCGCCGGCGGCGTGTACGGCGACTTCTTCAACTTCTACGCCTGCGACGTGACGCTCAAGCTCAATGGCCTGCAGCCGGGCGGGCCGGTGCGCACCGTCAAGGTGTGGGGTCAGCCCACGGGTAGGTGCACTCCGCAATGAGAACGCTCGAGGGATCGAACCGCCTCCGCGGCGGGTTGATGGGCATCATCATCCTGGTGCTCGTCGTCGGGGTCGGACAGAGCTTCGCCAGCGTGCCTATGCTGTTCGCCAAGCCGAGGTACTTCGCGCAGTTCGGCGACACCGGCGGCATCAACCCCGGCGACAAGGTCCGCATCGCCGGCGTCGACGTCGGCGAGGTGCTCAAGACCGAGATCGAGGGCGACAAGGTCGTCGTCGGCTTCACGCTGGGCGGTACGCAGATCGGCAGTGACAGCCGCGCGGCGATTCGCACGGATACGATTCTGGGCCGCAAGAACATCGAGATCGAGCCGCGTGGGTCGACTGCGCTGGAGGCGAACGGAATTCTGCCGCTGGGGCAGACGACCACGCCGTACCAGATCTACGACGCGTTCTTCGACCTCACCAAGTCGGCATCCGGCTGGGACACCACATCGGTGCGCGAGTCGCTCAATGTGCTGTCGGAGACGATCGACCAGACCTATCCGCACCTGAGCGCGGCGCTCGACGGGGTGGCCCGCTTCTCCGACACCATCGGTAAGCGCGACGAGCAGCTCAAACAGCTGCTGGCCAATGCCAACAAGATCGCCGGGGTGCTGGGTGAGCGCAGCGGTCAGGTGAATGCGCTGCTGGTCAACGCGCAGACCCTGCTGGCCGCGATCAACGAGCGCAGCTACGCCGTCGGCCAGCTGCTGGAGCGGGTGTCGGCGTTCTCGGAGCAGGTCGAGGGCTTCATCGACGACAACCCGAACCTCAACAGGGTGCTCGAGCAGCTGCGCGTGATCAGCGACATCCTCGTCGAGCGCAAATTCGACCTGGTCGACGTGCTGACCACGCTGAGCAAGTTCACCGCATCGCTGGCCGAGGCCTTCGCGTCCGGCCCGTACTTCAAGGTCATGCTGGTCAACCTGGCGCCCTACTGGATCCTGCAGCCGTACGTCGACGCGGCGTTCAAGAAGCGCGGCATCGACCCGCAGAAGTTCTGGCGTGACGCCGGTCTGCCGGCCTACCAGTTCCCGGATCCGAACGGGGTGCGTCAGCCCAACGGTGCGCCGCCGCCTGCGCCGGCGACCCTGCAGGGCACTCCGGAGTACCCGAATCCCGCGGTGCCGAGGGGCGACCCATGTTCCTACACCCCGCCGGCCGACGGCCTGCCCACACCGGGCAATCCGCTGCCGTGTGCGGACCTGAGCGTCGGCCCGTTCGGCGACAATCCCTACGGTCCGAACTACCACGGCCGGCCCAACGTGGCGACGTCGGAGCCGAACCCGAACGGCATGTTGCCCACTCCCGGCGTCGCCAGTTCCGGGGTGCCGGGTCAGCAGGCGCCCGTGGTGCCGGGTACGCCCGTGCCGCTGCCGCCGGCCCCGCCGGGTGCGCGCAACGAGCCGCCGGGACCGTTCCCCGGTCCGACGGCCGTAGGCGGTCAGGTGAACAACGTGCCGCCGCCGCCGGCGCTGCCGGGTCCGCCGCCGCCGCCGGGGCCGGGCCAGCAGCTGTCGCCCGCCCAGACGGGTCCGCTGCCGGGCAATCCACCGTTCCTCCCGCCGGGATCTCAACAATGACGGGGGCCTGATCAATGTCAACGATCTTCAACGTGCGGAACATGAAGATGCCGACGTTGTCACGCGCTTCGGTGATCATCGGCACGCTTGTCGTGGTGCTGGCGCTGGTGGCCGCGTTCGCGGGCTGGCAGCTGTACAAGAGGCTGTCCACGAACACCGTCGTGGCGTACTTCTCCGACACCCTGGCGCTGTACCCCGGCGACAAGGTGCAGATCATGGGTGTGCGGGTCGGCACGATCGACAAGATCGAACCGGCGGGCGACAAGATGAAGGTGACCTTCAGCTACGAGTCGAAGTACAAGGTGCCCGCGAACGCCACCGCGTCGATCCTCAACCCGAGCCTGGTGGCCTCGCGCACCATTCAGCTGGCCCCGCCGTACACCGGCGGCCCGGTCATGGAGGATGACGCGGTCATCCCGATCGACCGCACCCAGGTGCCCGTCGAGTACGACGAGCTGCGTGACTCGCTCGACCGCATCCTCACCGACCTCGGCCCCACGCCGGACCAGCCCAAGGGTCCGTTCGGTGACGTGATCGAGTCCTTCGCCGACGGTCTGTCCGGCAAGGGAAAGCAGATCAACACGACGTTGAACAGCCTCTCGGAGGCGCTGACCACCCTCAACGAGGGCCGCGGTGACTTCTTCAGCGTGGTCAAGAGCCTCGCGTTGTTCGTCAACGCGCTCTACCGCAGCGATCAGCAGTTCGTCGCCCTCAATGACGACCTGGCGCAGTTCACCAACTCGTTCACCAACACCGACCGCGAGCTGGCGACCGCGCTGCAGGACCTCAACGAGCTGCTCACCACCACGCGCGGGTTCCTCGACGAGAACAGTGAGGTCCTGACCAAGGACATCAACAACCTCGCCGACGTGACCAACGCGATCCTGCAGCCCGAACCGCTCGACGGTCTGGAAACGGGTCTGCACGTGTTACCGAACCTGGGCGGCAACATCCTCAACATCAGCTCACCGGTCAACGGCGGCATCGTCGGTGTGCCGGTCATCAACGGCATGGCCAACCCGATGCAGTTCATCTGCAGTTCGATCCAGGCGGGCAGCCGGCTGGGCTACCAGGAGTCGGCGGAACTGTGCGCGCAGTACCTGGCGCCGATCCTCGATGCGCTGAAGTTCAACTTCCCGCCGTTCGGGTTGAACCAGATCAGCACGGCCATGACGTTGCCGAAGATGATCGCCTACTCCGAGGACCGGCTGCGCCCGCCGCCGGGATACAAGGACACCACGGTGCCCGGCATCTTCTCCCGCGACACGTTGTTCTCCCACGGCAACCACGAGCCCGGCTGGGTCGTCGCCCCGGGGATGCAGGGCGTCGACGTGCAGCCGTTCACCGCGAACATGCTGACGCCGCAGTCGCTGGCCGCGCTGCTCGGCGGACCCGACGCGCCGATCCCGGGTGCACCGCCCGCGTTCGGCACCACGCGCGACGGCAACCTGCCCGGCCCGCCGAACGCCTTCGACGAACGCAATCCGTTGCCGCCGCCGTGGTACCCGCAACCCGGCCCGCCGCCCGCACCCGCCCCGGGTGTCATCCCGGGCGACCCCGGGGGCTCCCCGCTGTCGGGTCCGGCGCCAGGACCCGCGCCCGCCGCGCAGGCACCCGCACCGGCAGGCCCGCCGTTGCCCGCTGAAGCAGGAGCGCCGTGATGAAGCACAGGATCCGTCGTCTCGCCACCCGCACGGTCGCGCTCGCCGTGGCCGCGGTGGTGCTGACGTCGTGCGGTTCGTGGAAGGGCATCGCGAACGTGCCGTTGCCCGGCGGTCCGGGCACCGGCGGCGATGCCATGACGGTGTACGTCCAGATGCCGGACACGTTGGCGCTCAACGTCAACAGCCGGGTCCGGGTGGCCGACGTCTTCGTCGGGACCGTCCGCGCGATCGAGCTGAAGAACTGGGTCGCAACCCTCAAGCTGGGCATCCAGCCGGGTGTCGAACTGCCGTCCAACGCGCTGGCCAAGATCGGTCAGACCAGCCTCCTGGGGTCCCAGCACGTCGAGCTGGAGGCACCACCGGATCCGTCGTCGGAGCCGCTTCGCGACGGGGACACCATCCCGCTGAAGAACGCCTCGGCGTTCCCCACCACCGAGCGGGTGCTCGCCAGCATCGCGACGATCCTGCGCGGCGGAGGCATCCCCAACCTCGAGGTGATCCAGACCGAGGTGAACAACCTGCTGACCGGGCGGGCGGAGCAGATCCGCGAGTTCCTCGGCCGGCTCGACGTGTTCACCGACGAGCTCAACCAGCAGCGTGAAGACCTCACCCGCGCCATCGACTCGACGAACCGGTTGCTCAACATCGTGGCGAGCCGCAACGACACCCTCGACCGTGTGCTCACCGAGTTCCCGCCGCTGATCGAGCACTTCGCCGAGACGCGGGATCTGTTCGCCGACGCCGTGATCGCGGTGGGCCGCATCAGCCGCGCGGCCGACACCTACCTCGGCCAGGCCCAGGATCCGCTGCACACCAACCTGCAGAACCTGCAGCGTCCGCTCAAGCAGTTGGCCAGGTCGTCGCCGTACCTGATCGGTGCGCTCAAGCTGATGCTGACCGCCCCGTTCAGCATCGAGAACATCCCGAAGGTGGTGCGCGGTGACTACATCAACGTGTCGCTGAACGTGGACCTGACGTTGTCGGCCCTCGATAACGCTTTCCTGTCCGGCACCGGTGTGTCGGGTATGGCCCGCGCGCTCGAACAGTCGTGGGGCCGCGACCCGGCGACAATGATCCCGGACGTGCGCTTCACGCCGAACGCGCACAGCGCACCGAACGGACCGCTGGTCGAAAGGGGTGAGTGAGCGGTGCTGACTCGCTTCATCAAGATCCAGCTGATCATCTTCACGGTGCTGACGGTGATCGCGCTCGCGGTGCTCGGCTGGTATTACCTGCGGGTGCCCAGCCTGGTCGGGATCGGGCAGTACACGCTGCACGCCGAACTGCCGAGGTCGGGCGGCCTCTACTCAACCGCCAACGTCACCTACCGCGGCACGACGATCGGCAAGGTCACCGCGGTCGAGCCCACCGAGCGCGGCGCCAAGGCGACCATGAGCATCGACAACCGGTACAGGATCCCGGTCGATGCGAGCGCCAACGTGCACTCGGTCTCGGCCATCGGTGAGCAGTACCTCGACCTGGTGTCGACCGGCAACCCGGGCCAGTACTTCAGCGACGGGCAGACCATCACCAAGAGCACGGTGCCCAGTGAGGTGGGGCCCGCGCTCGATGCGGCCAACGAGGGGTTGGCGGTGCTGCCGAAGGAGAAGATCGACGCACTGCTGACCGAGACGTCCGAGGCGGTCGGCGGCCTCGGCCCGTCGCTGCAGCGGCTGGTGGATTCGACCACCAACCTCGCGCAGGATTTCCGGGACAACCTGGGGCCGGTCGACGACATCATCGAGAACTCCGCGCCGATCCTGCAGAGCCAGGTCGACTCGGGGGACAACATCGCCCAGTGGTCGCGCAACCTGAACATCCTGGCCGCCCAGTCGGCCGAACAGGACGCCGCGCTGCGCAGCGGGTTGCAGCAGGCCGCGCCGACCGCCGATCAGCTCAACGCGGTGTTCAGCGGGGTGCGCGACTCGCTGCCGCAGACGCTGGCGAACCTGTCGGTCGTCATCGACATGCTCAAGCGGTACAACAAGGGCCTCGAGCAGGCGCTGGTGGTGCTGCCGCAGGGCGCCTCGGTCGCGCAGGCAGGCACGATCTTCGAGGGTGAGGGTCTGCTGCACTTCGGTCTGTCGATCAACCAGCCGCCGCCGTGTCTGACCGGGTTCCTGCCCGCGTCCGAGTGGCGTGCGCCCGCCGACACCAGCATGAAGGAACTTCCGTCGGGCACGTACTGCAAGATCCCGAAGGACTTCCAGGCCAACGTCGTCCGCGGTGCGCGTAACTACCCGTGTGCGGACGTGCCGGGTAAGCGTGCGGCCACCCCGAAGGAGTGTCGCAGCGACGAGCCGTACGTGCCGATGGGCACCAACCCCTGGTACGGCGACCCGAACCAGATCCGGGACTGCCCGGCGGCGGGCGCCCGATGCAACCAGCCGGTGCACCCGGGACGCAACGGCCTGATCCCGGCGCCGACGATCAACAACGGTATGAACCCGCTGCCGGCCGATCAGCTGCCGCCGCCGCCGTCGCCGGTCAGCGATCCGCTCAGCCCGCCCGGGCAGGGCCGCGTCCAGTGCAGTGGACAACAACCCAACCCGTGCGTTTACACTCCGGCACCAGGACCACCGGGCACTGCTGTGTACAACCCATCCAGCGGTGAGGTGGTCGGACCTGACGGCGTCAAGTACAACGTCAGCAACTCGAGCAACCCAGGAGACGACGGATGGAAGGAGATGCTGGCACCCGCCAGCTGAACCCCACCGATGCTGATGAAACGCCGGACCCCTCGGTAGCAGTATCTGAAGACCACAACGACACAACAGAAACCGACGAGACAACCGAAACGCCCGTCGAGGGCAGCCCCGAGGACGGAGACGACGGGCGACGGCCGCCGCGACTGGGCCGAGGGTGGCTGATCGCGATCTGCCTCGTACTCGTGTTGCTCAGCGCGGGCGCAGGCGTCGGCGGGTACCTCGCCTTGAGGTCGAACCAGCAGAGCACCCAGCTCGCGGACAGCGAGGCCCAAGCGGTGGCCGCGGCCCGCGACTGTGTGGCCGCCACCCACGCCCCCGACGCGGCGGCGATGACGGCCAGCCAGGCGAAGATCCTCGAATGCTCGACCGGGGACTTCGGCGTCCAGGCCGGTCTGTACGGCGGATTGCTCGTTGACGCGTACCGCGCCGCGAACGTGCAGGTGCAGGTCTCGGACATGCGGGCGGCCGTCGAGAAGCACAACGACGACGGCTCCATCGACGTGCTGGTCGCGGTCCGGGTGAAGGTGACGAACTCCGAGGCCGCCGACCAAGAGCAGGGCTACCGGCTGCGCGTGCAGATGGCTCCGGCCGACGGGACCTACAAGGTCGCCCGCCTCGACCAGGTCACGTCGTGACGATGGTGGTCGACGCGCCGCCGGAGGCGCCGGACACCGAAACCGCACCGGCAGAACCGCTGGCCCGCTGGCATGTGCGCGCCGGTGCGTTCGCCATCGACGTGCTGCCGGGACTCGCGATCGTCGCGACGACGGCGCCATGGTTCCTGACCGGTCCGCGGATCGGCGGGGTCTGGTGGCTGCTGACGGGGGTGGCCATCGTCGCGCTGCTGGCCGTGATCGTCAACCGGGTGCTGCTGCCCTCGCTGATCGGATGGACGCTGGGCCGTGCACTGTGCGGGATCCGGGTCGTGGGACGCGACGGTGGCGACGCCGGGCTGGGCCGGCTGCTGCTGCGCGAGCTCGCGCACCTGCTGGACACCGCCGCGCTGTTCGTCGGGTGGCTGTGGCCGCTCTGGGACGGGCGGCACCGCACGTTCGCCGATTTACTGGTACGCACCGAGGCGCGGCAGGTGCCGCAGCCCCGGCGGGACATGCGGCGGATCGCCGCGAAGGTGCTGGTCGGCGCCGTGGTAGTGGCGCTGGTGACGGTGGGGATCACCTACCTGGCGGTGTACCGCCAGGAGCAGCAGCTACAGCAGGCCCGCGCGCAGATCGCCGAGCAGGGACCCCGGATCGTCGAGCAGATGCTGAGCTATGGGGTGGACACCATCGATGACGACTTCCGGCGTGCGCAGGATCTGACGACGGACGCCTACCGGCCGCAGTTGCAGGCCCAGCAGGACGTCGCGCGGCAGGCCGAGCCGAGCACCAACGAGTACTGGGCGGTGAGCAGCGCGGTGCTCTCTGCGACGGCCGACGAGGCCGCGATGCTGTTGGCGATGCAGGGGCAGCGCGGCGCCAAGGCCGAGGACCTCAAGTTCATCACCGCGACGGTGCGGGTCGACTTCCGGAAACTCGGCGACAACTGGCGGGTCGACAGCCTGACGGTGCTCAAGGCGCCGGCGATGCAGGGACCGGGTCAATGAGCCCGCGCCGCAGGATCGACGCCGACGAGCGCGACTACTTCGCGGTGACGCCGCGGCCGCCGCGCCGCTGGGGCCTGCCGCTCGTCGCGACGCTGGCGGCGCTGCTGCTGGCCGCGGCGGTGGGCGCGAGCATGTTCATGTTGGTTTCACATGAAACCGACAGGCGCACCGAACTGCGGGAAGCCGCCGCGCTCGACTACGTGCGCAGCTTCATGACGACGTACACCTCGCTGGATCCGTTCCACGCCAACGACTACGCCGATCGCGTACTGGCCCAGGGCACAGGCGAATTCGCGAAGACGTTCAAAGAGAAGATGAACGAGATCGTGATCCAGGTGGCGCGAGCCGAACCGACCCAGGGCGAGGTCGTCGAGGCGGGCGTGGAGCACCGGAACGACAACGGCAGCATCAGCGTGCTGGTGGCCACCACGACCACATCCAAGACACCGGACGGGAAGCAGACGATCGAGAGTGGCAACCGTTGGGTGGCGACCACGACGCAGGAGGGACAGCAGTGGAAGATCAGCCAGCTGATTCAGGTGATCTGACCACGGAGTCCGCCGGGCCGTCGCGGCAGCGGCGCCGGTTCCCGTGGCGTCGGGCGAAGAAGGACGAGCCGCAGCTGGATTCGACGCCGGATACGACGACCGACGAGGTGTCCGAGGTCGAGGAGTCGGCGCCCCGGGTGCCGACGGGTAAGAAGCGCCGCACGACGAAATCCGAGCCGGAGGTCGAAGCCGAGTCCGGCGACTCGGCCGACGCCGAACCGGACGCGGACGCCGACGCTGACGCCGAGCCCGTCGAGACGGAGACCGAACCTGAACCCGAGCCCGTCCTCGTCCCGCACCGTCCGGCGGGCAAGCGGCTGCTGACGGCGGCCGCGGTGGCGTCGGTGGTGTTCGTCGGGGCCAGCGCGTTCGCCGCAGCCATGCTGCAGCCGTATCTCGCCGACCGGGCCGCGGTCGCGACGAAGGTGAACATCGCCCGCACGGCGACCGAGGCGATCACCACGCTGTGGAGCTACACCCCCGAGGACATGGCCACCCTGCCAGACCGGTCATCCCGTTATCTGTCAGGCGAATTCGCCAGCGAGTACCGCCGGTACATCGACGCCATCGTCTCGACCAACGAACAGGCCAAGGTCACCAACACGACGCAGGTGATGGGGACCGCCGTCGAGAACCTCACCCCGACCGAGGCGACCGCGCTGGTCTACACCAACTCCGTGTCGACGAGCCCGGTGAGCAAGAACGTACCCTCGCTGCGGTACCTGTCCTACCGGTTGACGATGGAGCGCGACGGCTCCGACTGGTTGATCACGGGGATGAACGCGGTCACCAAACTGGACCTCACCCCGCAGCTGTAGCGGACGTCCGCGTCATGCCCGTCAGTTCGCCGGTCTCCCACCGGTTGACCGTGACCGCTCTGCTGCTGCTGACGTTCGCAACGGGTCTGGTCGACGCGATCAGTGTCCTGGTGCTCGGGCACGTGTTCGTCGCCAACATGACCGGCAACGTCATCTTCCTGGGGTTCTGGTTCGTTCCCCACTCCGGCGTCGATGTGACCGCGGCGCTGGTCGCATTCGTCAGCTTCGTGCTGGGCGCGGTCGTCGGCGGCCGGCTGGTGCGACATCTCGGCGACCGCCCGAGGCGCTGGCTGACCGTCACGCTGAGCGCCGAAGTGGTGACGCTGAGCGTGTTGGCGGTGTTGGCGGGGACCGGCGTCCTCGACTATCACGATGACCGCAAGCTCGTGCTGATCGCTGGTCTGGCAATCGTTTTCGGCATCCAGAACGCCACCGCGCGGCAGTTCGGCATCCAGGAGCTCAGCACCACGGTGCTCACGCAGACCATCGTCGGGCTCGGTCTCGACAGCAGGCTGGCCGGCGGCGCCGGTGAGCGGGAGAGGTTGCGCTACGGCGTGGTGCTCACCATGTGTGCGGGTGCTGTGGTGGGGGCGACGCTGACTTTGGTGACGGTCGCGCCGGTGATCGGGCTGGCGGCGGCCGTCGTGGCGGCCGCCGGGGCGATCTTCGCGTTCGGCACCGCTCCATGAGCACGTTCGTCAAACGCCATGCGGACGCACCGCCGGGGTTCTTCGCATGCGAGGCGGCGGGACTGCGGTGGCTCGCGGCCGCGGGCGGGGCGGCGTGTGTGCCGGTGATCGGGTGGGACGACACGTCGTTGACCCTCGAACGGCTTGAATCCACACCACCGCAACGGCATTCGGCGTACGACTTCGGCGCAGCGCTCGCCCGAACCCACGAAGCGGGGGCGGAGGCGTTCGGGGCGGGGCCCGACGGCTGGGACGGGCCGGGGTTCTTCGGCCCGCTCGACAACCCGCTGCCGATGTCGCTGCGGGGACACGCCGGCTGGGGTGTGTTCTACGCCGACGAACGGCTCGGACCGATGGGGCAGCGCGCGGAGTCGCGACTGAGTGCACAGGGCCGGGTGGATCTCGCAGAGGTCCGGAACCGTTGCCGCAACGGGCGTTTCGACGACGGCGATGTGCCCGCTCGCCTGCACGGCGACCTGTGGAGCGGCAACCTGATGTGGACCAGAGGCGGCGTCGTCCTCATCGATCCGGCCGCCCACGGCGGGCACCGGGAGACCGACATCGCGATGCTCGCGCTCTTCGGATGCCCGTACTTCGACGAGGTGATTGCCGGCTACGAGTCGGTGCGGCCGTTGCGCGCCGGGTGGCGGGACCGGTTGCCTCTGCACCAGCTCTATCCGCTGCTCGCCCACGTCGTGCTGTTCGGCGGCGGGTACGCCCGCCAGACGGAGTCGGCGTTGCGGGCGGTGCTGAGCAGCGATTAGTGCTTGCGTACGCAATGGCAGCGAACGGCGGCAATGGGCACGGCCGGGATAGCTCAGCGCAGCTGAACTGCATGAATAGACAAAAAGCTCCGGTCGCCGGCGAGCGCGGCGTACCCGCTGGCTAACAATGCGGTACCAGCAAGGCCAGCAACGTGGCGACGCCGGCAGCAGTCCCGCGCGCGCACCGGCGATACCGGCCACCAACAGCGGCAACAATCGAATTTGACGCCGGCGACGCCGAATTCCAGCAATCGCCCATTGAACCTGGTAAGCGATGTTACGGTGCCTGAGACAACGCTGAGAAAGCGGGAGGGCCGGGGTCAATGGGCAAGCATCGCGACGTGTCGCGACGTTCGAAGAAGATTGCTGTGATCGGGGCGGCCACCGTCACCGCGACGGCGCTCACCGCCGGAGTCGGGCCTGCGCCCACGGCGTCGGCGGCCGCGACGAAGGCGAGCGATGCCGTCGACCTGACCGCGGACTTCCGCCTGTTCCCGCCCCTGCACGCCATCCCGGACCTCACCGGCGGGGCCGGTCAGGCGCTCTACGACCTGCGCAACGAGTTCGCCGACGCGCTGTTCCGCTCGGTCTTCGAGAATCTCAACCTCGCGGCGTTCGCGCAGGCGGCCGGAATCGATCCGCAGAGCATCCTCGAGCGGGTGCTGGAGAACCTGCCGCTGGCACTGCTGACCGATCCGATTTTCGTCGACCTGCTCGGGGGCATCACGCTGCCCCTTGCTGCGGCGCTCGGACTGGAGCCCGTCATCAACCAGATCCCGCTGTTGAAGGATCTGCTGACCCAGGGTCTCAACGCGGCCGGTCTCAACACGATCGGGGGTCTGCTCGACATCGTCGGCCTCGACCTCAGCAATCTGGCCAACCTCAGCGCGCTCGGCGAGAGAGTCGGTGTGAACGTCGTGACCTCTGGCGATGTGTTCACACTGCTCAAGGTGCTCGGCACGGACCTCGGCTGGGTGCCGACACTCCCCAATTCGGTGGCCGACGACGTCGACGGGACCGAGTACCTCGGTATCGGGGTGGATGGACTGCTGGACCTGCTCGACACCGGCGTCATCAACGTCCCGGGTCTCCTGACCGAACTCCTCGAACTGCTCAGCCCCCTCAACCTGGACCAGATTCCGGACCTGCTCAAGGTCCGGGTTCCCGTGGTCATCGGTGAGGGCACCGGGGCGTTCGCGGCCGGTATGGCGTACAAGGACATCGTGGCTCAGCTGCCCTACCAGCCCGGAGGAACGGAGTACCAAGGGCCGGAAGCTCCGCCGCTGCTCGGGAGCGTCACCCTCATGCCGATGCTGTTGTTGCAGAATCCGGGTCGCGCCAACGGTGGTTTGTTCGCCCGGTTCTACCCACTGGCAGGCCTGTTCGGTATCGACACCGTGACCCCGGAGACCGAGGTCAGTAACAGCGGGGGGCTCGGGCCGGTCGGCGGTCTGTACCTCGGTGGCGCCACGCTGATCCCCATCAAGGTCGACGTCACCGTTCAGCACGATTGGCTTTCCGATTTCCCGGCGTGGCCGAACCCGGTCTCGCTGCTCAATTCCCTTGCCGCGGCAGCCTTCCCGACGTATACGCTGCGCGGGTTGGACACCGGACTGACCGTCGGGGCGGTGGCGGAGCAGCTGACTCCGCAGATCACCGGTGCGCTCGGCGGGACACTCGGCGGTGATCCACTCGCACTGAACTTCTACGTGACCGTTCCGATCGATGCGCTGCCGCTCCTCGAGCCGACTTACCTCGTCGTGGATGCGATCAACCTGTTCACCGGTTTGAACCTCAACAATCCGATCGGCACCGCGCTCGGGCCGGCGTTGACCAGCCTGGTGAACCTCGGCTACACCGACGTGGTGCGCCAGTGGAACGACGACGGCTACTGGGAGTACGTGCGGACGTTCGACGACACCGATGTCCCGACGGCGTTCGGGTCTTTCCCGGACGTGAACTGGATGAACGTTCCCGGTGACGTTTTCGGCGCATTGGCGGCCGGTGTGCGGCAGGCCGTCGAGGACGGGCTGTTCAGCCGCGACCCCGTGAAGAACGCACTGGCATCACTGTTGAACCTGCTGGGGCTCGACAACGGGCTGCCCGGGGGTATCGGCGATCTCGGGCTCAACGGGGTTGTCGATCAGATTCGCGACACCCTCGACGGCGCGTTGAGCGGGCTGAACCTGACGCGGGTCTCGACGCCTGCGGCCAACTCCGTGCCCGACGAG
This sequence comes from Mycobacterium sp. GA-2829, assembly GCF_001499965.1. Taxonomy (GTDB): domain Bacteria; phylum Actinomycetota; class Actinomycetes; order Mycobacteriales; family Mycobacteriaceae; genus Mycobacterium. Next base: position 6,861 of record NZ_LQIT01000011.1, on the reverse strand, counting down.
AGCTCGCGTCGCGTGGCGCTCACGGTGGTCGGTGACGAAACGGCCGACGACGACACCGACGCGGCCGACGCCAAGGAGCTCGAGACCGTCGGGGACGACGACACCGTCGATACCGTGGACGTGCCGGCCGAACAGTCCGGCGACGAGGACGCGACCGACGAGGACGCCACCGACGAGGACGCCACCGATGAGGAGGTGGCAGACGAAGACGCGGCTGCGGAGGCGCCCGAGGACGACCCGTCCGAAGACGAGAAGGCCTCCGAGGAAACGGATTCCGACGACGAGGCGTCTGACGACACGGCAACCGACGATAAGGACGCCGAGAAGTCGGAAGACAGCGGCAAACCCGCCGAGGCGGCCTGACCCGTCAGCCCAGTGCGCTCGCGGTGATCTCACCGATCACCGGGGCGAGCCACCGCGCGTACTCGCCGGTGATGTGGTTGTCGTCGCGGTACACCAGCGTGTTCCCCACAATGACCGGGCAGCGCTGCGCGGTGCAGAACAGGTCGGAGAGGTCGGCGTAGTGGCCGCCTGCGGCCTCCACGGCCGCCGATTCCGCCGCGATACCACCGGCGTTGAGCGCCTCGGGCCGCGCCGGGGAGCACGCCACCACGTCGTCCATATGCCCTGACACGCACGAGGGTACCGTCGTCAACGGATCCGGTGCCGGACCCAGGACGAGGACCGCCGCACCCGTCGACCGCAGTCGCGTCACCAGCCGCCCGAGTCCGTCGACCCAGCTCGGATCGTAGGAGACGAAGCCGAAATCGCCGCCGTAGCGGCGGGACATGTCGACGACGATCAGTTGCGGCCGTTCGCTTTCCAACCGCGCCAGGACATCGCCGCGCCACTGTTCGCATTCGCTGTAGCTGCGGCCGAGGTACGGGCTGGTGATCGCCAGGTCCATCAGAGGGCAGGTCACCTTGCTCATGGTCTCCAGCCGCCAGCCACGCTGCCCGGCAACTTCTTCCAGTGCCGGATGCCACATCGCGGCATGGGAGTCCCCGACCAGCGCCACCCGCACTGCCGACGCCGGATCGCCCGAGACACAGTCGGGTTGCTCGACGTCGCGCCACGACAGCACGCATCCGTTGACGAACACCTCCGGTTTGGCCACCTCGCCCAGCGGCGGCGACAGGTCGACCGGCACTTGCCGCATGTCGGCGGACGCCGCGACCGCGGCCTGCACCTGTTGGCGCGGGGTGGGCACGGCGGCCGGGGCTGAAGGGGTGGCCGCCTCATGCGGCACGGGCGCCGACAGCGCCGCAGGCGTCGCCGCGGCGGGTCCCGCCCCGGTCGGCACCGGCCGCATGAGCAGCAACACCAGCGCCGCGCACACCGCGGCCGCCGTGGCGACGCCGCCGAGCGCGAGGCTGCGCACCGCGGACCCGCGCAGGACCGCGGCGAACCGCGCCGGGTTCTCCACCAGGTGCAACGTGAGGATCGCCAGGCCGAGAGAGATCACCACCATCGCGAGCCGACCGGCCACACCGAGCTCAGCGCCGAAGGCGGCAGGCGCGAGGATCAGCACCGGCCAGTGCCACAGATACCAGGAGTACGACACCCGCCCGATAGCGCGAGGCGCCGGCTTCGACAACAGGCGTCCCACACCGAGATTCGGGATCGCGCAGCCGGCGGCGATCACCAGCGCGGTGCCGGCGACGGGCAGCAGCGCCGCGGTCCCGGGGTACGGGGTGGCCGCGGTCAGCCATGTGCACGCCGCGATGATCAGCGCCAGCCCAGCCCAGCCGACCGCCGCCGCGACGACCGGCGGCAACCGTCGCCACCACCCGGCGCTGAGCGCGAGCAACCCGCCCACCGCCAACTCCCACCCGCGGGCCGGCAGGGAGAAGAACGCCCACGCCGGCCACTGATCCGTCCACGCCGCCGACACGGCATACGATCCCGCGGCCACCGCGGCGAGCACCGCCGCGTACGGCAGCACCGAACGGCCCCTGCCGCCACGGCGGCGGAGCATCCAGGCGGTGCCGACGATCAGTACCGGCCACACCAGGTAGAACTGCTCCTCCACGCCGAGCGACCAATAGTGTTGCAGCGGCGAAGGATCGGTGGTCGCCAGGTAGTCGGTGCCCTCGACGGCGAAGCGGTAGTTCCCGACGTAGAGGGCGCTGGCGATCGCGTCGGCGAGGACCCCGCGCGCCTGCAACGGCGGCAGCAACGACACGGCGGCGATTGCGGTGGCGACGAGTACGACCGCCGCGGCGGGCAGCAGCCGCCGCGCCCTGGCGGCGTAGAACGCACCGAGGCGCAGGCGGCCGCCCGAAGCGACCTCGCGCCACAACAACCCGGTGATGAGGAATCCCGATACGACGAAGAAGACGTCGACGCCGACGAAACCGCCACCAAGGCCAGGAACTCCCGCGTGGTAGAGCACGACGGCCAGCACCGCCACCGCCCGCAATCCCTCGATGTCGGTGCGGAAGGTCCGCGACGGCGCGTCGGAGCGGCCGCCGGCGCTGCGGCGGGGTTTCGAAGATTTGGTCACATCAGTCACTGGAACCCCGATGGTCCCACGTGTCGGGTCGGGAACCCGGTATTGACGTGCTAGTTGAACGCGAGCCAGCTGGGCAGCGCACGCTCGCGGGAGTCGCACAGGACCGCGCGGGTGTCACAGCTGCCGCGCGGCGACCCAGCCCCGCTCCACATGCCCCCGGTGTCGCGGCGCAACACGATCGCCGACGAGCCGCCGCCGTCGAGCAGGATCGCCCGGTCGGCCCCGAGGCCGCGGAACAGATCCTGCATGTTGTCGGGGGTGTAGTTACCGCCCTGGAACACGTACAGCTGATCGTTGGCGGCGTTGTAGCCGATCGCGGTGCGGGCCGCGCTCGGGCCGGGATCGTTGAGCTGTCCGGTCTGCCCCGGGCCCAACAACCCGAGCCCGGCGACCGCGACGAATGCGGCGTTGCGGTCCATCAACGTCTGGATCTCCGTCGAGGCGGCGTCGAAATCCTGTTTGGTCTTCGGCATCACGACATACGGTGCGCCGCCGACCGGCAGGATCATCGTCGCCAGCGCCGTCCAGGTCTCATCGCCGCCGGACAGCCCCTGCTTACCGGCGTAGGCGATGGTGCCGGTGACGGCGGCGTTGGCGCGCCCCTGCCCGCGGGTGTTGTCGACGTAGGCGCCCAGCGGGGAGCTGCATCCGGTTTCGCGCCAGGAGCCGCCCTTCTGGCCGCGCACGTCGAAGAAGTTGGCGTTGATCGCGATGGCCGGCTGGCCCAGTGCCTGCCAGGCCTGCAGCGGGGTGAACGTCTCCGAGGCCTGCCACAGACCCTCGGCGGTGCGGGCTCGCGGATCCCGCTCACAACGCGCCTGGAAGCCCTGATGGGTGTCGACGAGCAACCGCGGATGCAACCGGGAGGCCGCGTTCTTGATCGTCATCAGGTGGCCGCCGTTGTTGAGCGTGTACTCCCGGCCGTCGGCGGCGAGGAACGGCGCGGCGAACTCACCGCCGAAGTTGTAGACGAGGTAGGCGCCCTTGGTGTTGGCGATCGCGCCGAGGAGCAGCGCCTTGGGGTCGGCGGCACGCGCATGTGGTTGGCCCAGGGTGCCCAGCGCGGAACACAGCGCGAACACGGCGACGAGCGCGGTCAGTCGCCGGACTGTGTTTGCTGAGATGGGCACGGTCGCCTTTCGACGGAGGTCACCTGGCCATAACGATATTCACAGTCGTCACTCTGTCAACTTTCGTAACAGCTAGATCGCGGTCTGGCAACGGCACGGTCGCCGTTCGGGAGTCATTGCGGCCGAGAGGCGTGAAGCGCGGGGGAGTGGGTAACCGGGGCTCGGGCGTAAGCGCCCCCTGGAGATCTGAAGGAGCAGAAATGATCGGAACCATCCTCGGCGCACTGATCGTCGGCCTGATCGTCGGCGCGCTGGCGCGGTTGATCATGCCCGGTAAGCAGAACATCGGCGTGATCATGACGATCGTGCTCGGCGCACTCGGTTCGTTCCTCGGCAGCTGGTTGACTTACCAGCTCGGCTACAGCAACTCCAACGGCGGGTTCGAGTTCATCCCGTTCCTCGTCGGCATCATCGTCGCGATCGTGCTGATCGCGATCTACGTCGGCGTCACCGGCAAGCGCGGCTCGCGCCCCGGAACCACCGTCCGCTAAGAAGAACCGCCGCCGAAGGTGGGCCCGCAGCGTTTCGCCGCGGGCCCACTTCGGCGTGTCAGCGGCCGGGCGGGGCCAACCGGTACACCGCGCCGGCGTCGTCGTCGGTGATGTACACCGCCCCATCGGGCCCGGGTACGGCGTCGACGGGGCGGCCCCAGCGGGAGCCGTCGTCGGCCTGGAAGCCGCCGACCAACGTCTGCTGGTTGCCCAGATCCCCGTCGCGCCAGGGATAGAACGACACCTCCGGAGCGCGCGGTGGCTGCGCGTTCCACGATCCGTGGATTCCGACCAGCGCTCCGCGCGCATACGGGTCGGGCAACTGCCCGTCGACGAAATTCAACCCCAGCGGCGCCGAATGCGCACCGAAGCTCTGTTCGACCGGGGGTAGCGCCGCGCAGTCGAGCTCGTCGCCGTCGGGATTGGTTTGCACATCCCGGATGAACGGCAGATCGGCGGGTCCGCCGTCGATGTTGCAGTAGGGCCAACCCAGTTCGCGGCCGGGAGTGAGCTTCGCGAGTTGCTCGGGCGGATGGTCGGCGACGTAGGCGGGGTCGACCTCGCCGGTCGCGGGATCCGCGACGTTGTCGCGGCCGTTGACCGCGGTCCACACCGAACCGTCGGGCGCGACCGCCAGGCCGGTGCCGTTGCGGACGCCCGTCGCGAACGGCTCCGCGGGACCCCCGCCGGGCGGCACGCGCATGATGGTCGCTCGCGGCGGCGTCGCGTCGCGGTCCTCGGCCGAGATGTTGCCCGTCGAACCGATCGAGAAGTACACCGCGCCATCGGGTCCCACCGCGACACTCTTCAATGCGTGCGCGTAGGCGCCGCGCAGGTCGGGGCTCTTGCCGTCGGGTAGCCCGGCGACGACGGTGCGGCGGTTGGTCGCGCGGCCGTCGACGTAGTCGTAGGCGGAGATCTCGTCGCTCTCGGCGACATAGAGCGTGCCCCCGGCGAACGCCATTCCGTGCGGCTGGGTGAGGCCGTCGAGCAGGGGTGTGGATTGTGGGCCGTCGACGGTCACGATCTCGCCGCGGCTGGGCAGCGACACCAGCAGCGCGCCGTCAGGTGCCCACCGCGCAAACCGGGCCTTGGGTACGCGCGCCCACACCGACAGCGTCCAGCCCGCCGGGACCGTCGCCTGGCGCGGCTCGTCGAACGGCGCCGAATCCATGCCCGCAGGCACCTCGACGGTCACCGACTGCAGACCGGCAGGGGACTCTTCGGCTGAAGACCGTGCCGGCGGAGGAGCGGGCGCCTCCTGTGCTGTCGACGAACATCCGGCCAACAGCGTCACTGCGGCGAGCATGCCGAAAACGTTATACGGCAGACAGATTCGCATGCATCTCCCACACGAGGATCTCGGCAGGCGTGACCGCGGTGACCCGTTGCCCGCCGGATGCGGTGAACCGCACGGCGTCGCCTTCGCCCAGCGGCCCCGCGCCTTCGAGCGACACCTCACCGCGCGGGACGAACAGGTGCAGGTACGGCGCGCTCGGCAGCTCCACGGTGTCGCCGGCGTCGAGACGCGCCCCGTGCAGCGCCGCGTACTTGTTGCGGATCGTGATCGCGGTGTCGTCGCGGTGTTCGGGCATCCCCGAGGCGATCGTGACGAACTGACCGCGTAACCGGTCGTCGTCGATCTCGAGTTGCTGGTAGCCGGGGTCGATCCCGGATTCGTCGGGCACGACCCACATCTGGACGAAGTGCACGGGCTCGCGGTGGCTGGCCTGACCGGTCAGCGTCCACGAGTCGTTCTTCTCCGAGTGCAGGATGCCTCGGCCGGCTGACATCCGTTGTGCCAGACCGGGATAGATGACGCCGGAGTTGCCGGTCGAATCCTGGTGCACGAGCGACCCGCGCAGCACCCAGGTGACGATCTCCATGTCACGGTGCGGGTGGGTGTCGAAACCCGATCCTGGCGTGACGGTGTCGTCGTTGTTGACCAGCAGCAGGCCGTGATGGGTGTTGGCGGGGTCGTAGTGGTCGGCGAAGGAGAACGAGTGTTTGGAGTCCAGCCAGGAGATCTGCGTCCTGGGGCGCTCGCCGGAACGCCGGATGTCGATCCGCTCGGCAGTGGTCATGTCATCTCCTCGGGGAACCGTGCGCCAGCGTAGGTGGCACGTCTGGACACGACAACTCGCATGATGTGTCATGTATTCCGTGTGGTTGTCGGCCGATGAGCAACGGGTGTGGCGCGGGTACCTCGCGATGGTGGCCGAGCTGCAGGCGGCGATGAACCGTCAGCTGCAGCGGGACTGCGGCCTGTCGCTCGCCGACTACGAGGTGCTGGTGGCGCTGTCGGAACGGGGTGCGCAGCGGATGTACGAGCTCGGCGAGGCGCTGTCCTGGGAGCAGAGCCGGCTGTCTCACCAACTGCGGCGGATGCGCGACCGCGGGCTGGTGTCCCGCGCGGGCGCGACCGAGGACCGGCGTGGTGCGACCGTCGCGCTCACCGACGCGGGGCGGACGGCGCTGCGGACGGCCGCGCCCGGCCACGCGGCGTTGGTGCGGCAGGTGCTGTTCGACGGGATGTCGGCCGACCAGCGCGCGGCGTTCGGCGAGGTGATCGACGGGGTGCGGGCCCGCCTGGGGGATTTTTCGCCGGAGTAACTCGCCGAGTGTCGGGTCGTGTCACGCCTGTGGATCTTGGGTTCAAGGCGTCTATGCAACAGCGGGTGGATTGAGTGGGTCGCACAGTAGTGCGTCGAGTGTTTCGGCGGGT
>NZ_LQIT01000010.1 GCF_001499965.1 Mycobacterium sp. GA-2829 | reverse complement strand
AACGACGCCCGCTGCGCTGCGCTTGCCCCGTGGCTTGAGCACTACAACAATCAACGCCGCCACTCAGCCATCGGAGGTCAACCCCCGATCAGCCGACTGTCAACAACCTGACTGCCCGGTACACCTAGGCCACCCGCGGCAACACAGTCGCAGGCGCGATCGGACATCCCCTGCTGACCAACGCCGCGCACACGCGCGCCAGCCAGTCGTGCGGGTGCTCGTCGACGCCCACGCGGATGACGATCCAGCCCTGCTCGGTGAGCATCCGGGTGCGGGTGTCGTCGCCGCGGCTCTCGACGGCCACCTGATACCCCGGCCACGCCATCTCCAGGGTGGTGTCGCCAGCCGAGACCGCGGTCAGTGGCCGTGGCAGGCCCGCGTCGTGCAGCCACAGCCGGATACCGCTCTCCCGCATCGACGCCGCCCCGCCGTCGACCAGCGGCAGCAGTTCCTGCAGCTGACGCAGGCCGTGGGCACGCGGATACCGCTCGGCCAGCGCTGCGACGTCGTCGAGGTCGAACGGGGCGTGCCACATCAGCGCGTCGAGGCGGGCCAACGCGTCGGCGCGGTCGAGGTGGCGCGCCACGTCGAAGGCGGTGCGCGCGAGCGTGGTGACCGGCAGCCCGCACAGCAGCACGGTCTCGTCGTCGGCGACAGGCTCAGCGCGTGGGATCAGCCCGGGCTGCGCGCCGCAGGTCACCCCGGCCACCTCGATGGGGTGGTCGGGATCGACGGGCGGGACGCCGTGCAGACCGGAGGCCGCCACCCCGGCCACCACACCGCGCCTGCGCGTCGCCAGCCACGCGCCGATCGCACGGTCGCGCAGTGTCGGGGTGCGCTTCTTCGCGAGGAACACACCGCGGTACAGCACCGTGTAGTCGCGTCGCAGCTCGTGCCGGGTCACCACGCCGGCGGCGACCGCCTCCCCGCCCAGAATCACGTTGCTCATACCGAGCATGGTGCCTGGGGGGTCTGACAACTAGGCCACCGCGGATCAAGCCATCGCGCGGCGGCCCGCCAGCGCCCGGCCCAGGGTGAGCTCGTCGGCGAATTCGAGGTCGCCGCCCATCGGCAGCCCGGAGGCGATCCGCGTGACGGTCAGCCCGGGGATGTCGCGCAGCATCCGCACGAGATAGGTGGCCGTCGCCTCCCCCTCGGTGTTCGGGTCGGTGGCGATGATGACCTCGGAGACGTCGACGCCGTCGACCCGTTCGCCGATCCGGTTCAGCAGCTCGCGGATGCGCAGCTGATCGGGCCCGATGCCGCTGAGCGGGTCGAGCGCACCACCGAGCACGTGATAGCGGCCGCGGAACTCCCGCGTGCGCTCGACGGCCTGCACATCCTTTGGTTCCTCGACCACACACACCAGCGCGGCGTCGCGCCGCGGATCGCTGCAGATGCGGCACCGGTCGGCGTCGGAGACGTTGCCGCACACCTCGCAGAACTTCACCCCGTCGCGGATGCGGTTGAGCACCGCGGTCAACCGGTCGATGTCCGGCGGCTCGACGCTCAGCAGGTGGAACGCGATGCGCTGCGCGCTCTTCGGACCGATACCCGGCAGCTTGCCGAGTTCGTCGATCAGATCCTGGACGGGCCCTTCGAACAAGTCAGAGGCCCGGGATGCCCAGGCCGCCCATCCCGCCTGCGAGCGGCCCGAGCCGATCGTGCGCGAGGATGGTGACCTGCTTGGAGGCGTCGGCGATCGCGCCGACCACCAGATCCTGCAGCGTCTCGACGTCGTCGGGGTCGACGACCTTGGGATCGATGGCGACGGAGGTCACCTCACCGCTGCCCTTCATCGTCACCTGCACCAGACCGCCGCCGGCCTGACCGTGCACCTCGGAGTTGGCCAGGGATTCCTGGGCTTCCATGAGTTGCTGCTGCATCTGCTGCGCCTGCGCGAGCAGTGCGGACATGTCGGGCTGGCCACCGGGTTGCATGCCTGATCCCCTTGCGTATTGATGTCGCGTTGGTCTCGACTTGGTTTCTCTCGCCCATATCCGGCGCTTCTGGCTTCAAGCCTAGTCGGCGAGCGGGCTACGGTGGCGGCCGTGCCTGCCAGCCTGCGTGTCGGAGCCGCGATCGCCACCAGCCTGCTGATCGCCGCGTCGACCTTCGCCAGTACGCCCGCCGCCGCCGCGCCCGCCAACATCGCAGGCAAGATCGTCTTCCTCGATCCCGGCCACAACGGCGCCAACGACGCCTCGATCAGCCGCCAGGTGCCGACCGGCCGCGGCGGCACGAAGGACTGCCAGGCCAGCGGCACGTCGACCGAGGACGGCTACCCCGAGCACACGTTCGCCTGGGACACCACGCTGCGCATCCGGGCCGCCCTGACCGCGCTCGGCGTGCGCACCGCGATGTCACGGGGCAACGACAACGCCCTCGGCCCGTGCGTCGACGAACGTGCCGCACTGGCCAATTCCGTCAAGCCCAACGCGATCGTCTCGGTGCACGCCGACGGCGGCCCGCCCACCGGCCGCGGCTTCCACGTGCTGTACTCGTCGCCGCCGCTCAACGAGGCGCAGGCCGGCCCCGCCGTGCAGTTCGCCCGCGTCATGCGCGACCAGCTGTCGGGGTCCGGATTCGTCCCGTCGACCTACATCGGATCCAGCGGCCTCAACCCGCGCAGCGACATCGCCGGGCTCAACCTCGCGCAGTACCCGTCGATCCTCGTCGAGCTGGGCAACATGAAGAACCCGGCCGATTCGGCGCTGATGAAGACGCCGGAGGGCAGGCAGCGGTACGCCGACGCGGTGGTGCGGGGTATCGCGGCGTTCCTGGCGACCTCGGGCTAGGCGCCCTTCTCGACCTCGCGCTTGAGGTTCTCGAGCACCTCGGCCTGGATCTTCTTCAGGCCCAGCGGGGCGAAGGTCTTCTCGAAGAAGCCCTTGACGCCGCCCGCGCCGGTCCAGGACGTCTTGACCGTCACCGACGACCCAGGACCGGCCGGTGCGACGGTGTAGTTGGTCACCAGGGTGGAGTTCGCGTCCTTCTCGATGACGGTGTGGCCGGCGATGTCCACGCTCGCCTTGACGTCCCGGACGCGCGATTTGGTCGCCTGCAGCTTCCAGGTGGCGACGGTGCCCGCACCCTGGCCGCCTTCGAGCACCCGGTAGTCACGGTAGTGCTCGGAGAGGATCTTGGGCCGTACGGTCTGGTAGTCGGCGACCGCCGCCAGCACCGCCGCGGGTTCGGCGTTGATCAAGACGGTGCTCGACGCGCTGACCTGTCCCATGATGTGACACTCCTTCGTCGCGGTGCGGTCGCATCGGCTGCGACCGCGGACTAGCGTATATCCGTGTCTGTTGCTCCGACCGACGCACGGGCTGCTCACGCCGAGGGCGTGGAGCGGCTACTCGCCAGCTACCGGGCGATTCCGCAGACAGCCGCAGTGCGCCTCGCCAAACCAACCTCCAACCTGTTCCGTGCCCGCGCGAAATCCGACGTCAAGGGGCTCGACGTATCCGGGCTGACCGGCGTGATCGCCGTCGACCCCGATACGCGCACCGCCGACGTCGCGGGGATGTGCACCTACGAGGACCTCGTCGCCGCGACGCTGCCCCACGGCCTCGCGCCGCTGGTGGTGCCGCAGCTCAAGACGATCACCCTCGGCGGCGCGGTCACCGGGCTGGGCATCGAGTCGACGTCATTCCGTAACGGGCTGCCGCACGAATCGGTGCTGGAGATGGACATCCTCACCGGTGCAGGCGAAGTGGTGACCGCCACCCGAGACCAGAATGCCGATCTGTTCCATGCGTTCCCGAACTCGTATGGCACGCTTGGCTATTCGGTTCGGTTGAAGATCGAGTTGGAGAAGGTCGCACCGTTCGTGGCGTTGCGGCACCTGCGTTTCTGTTCGCTGACCGACCTGGTCGAGACCATGGACCGCATCGTCGAGACCGGCGGGCTGGACGGCGAACCCGTCGACTACCTCGACGGTGTGGTGTTCAGCGCCGACGAAAGCTACCTGTGCCTGGGCGCCAGGACCACGACGCCGGGACCGGTCAGCGACTACACCGGACGGCAGATCTACTACCGATCCATCCAGCATCCCGACGGGGAGAAGCACGACCGGCTGACCATCCACGATTACCTGTGGCGCTGGGACACCGACTGGTTCTGGTGCTCACGGGCGTTCGGCGCGCAGAACCCGACGATCCGACGGTTCTGGCCGCGACGGCTGCGCCGCAGCAGTTTCTACTGGAAGCTGATCGGCTACGATCAGCGCTTCGACATCGCCGACCGCATCGAGATCCGCAACGGCCGACCGCCCCGCGAGCGCGTGGTCCAGGACATCGAGGTGCCGATCGGGCGCACCGTCGACTTCGTGTCGTGGTTCCTGCAGAGCGTGCCTATCGAGCCGATCTGGTTGTGCCCGTTGCGGTTACGCGACGACACCAGCTGGCCGCTGTATCCGATCCGGCCGGGCTACACCTACGTCAACGTGGGATTCTGGTCGTCGGTACCGGTCGGGCCCACCGAGGGGCACACCAACCGGCTCATCGAGCAGAAGGTGAGCGAGTTCGACGGGCACAAGTCGCTGTACTCGGATGCGTACTACTCCCGCGAGGAGTTCGACGAACTCTACGGCGGCGAGACGTACAAGACGGTCAAGAAGGCGTACGACCCCGATTCACGTCTACTCGACCTGTACGCGAAGGCGGTACAGCGACGATGAGTGGTGGCGCGAGAAGTGTGGAGGCAGCTGTGACGAACAACCAGAAGCTGACGCTGGCGGAGATCCTGGAGATTCTGGTCGCGGGCCGGGAACCGTTGAAGTTCCGGGCGTACGACGGCAGCACCGCCGGGCCCGAGGACGCCACGCTCGGACTCGACCTCAAGACGCCGAGGGGCACCACGTATCTGGCGACGGCGCCGAATGACCTCGGGTTGGCCCGCGCGTACGTCTCCGGCGACCTGGACATGGTCGGTGTGCACCCCGGTGATCCGTACGACCTGCTGCGCTCGCTGACCGACAAGATGGAGTTCAAACTTCCACCGGCCAAGGTGTTGGCGCACATCGTGCGGTCCATCGGTCTCGAGCACTTCAAGCCGATCGCTCCGCCGCCGCAGGAGACGCTGCCGCGGTGGCGCCGGATCGCGGAAGGGCTGCGGCACAGCAAGACCCGTGACGCCGAGGTGATCCACCACCACTACGACGTATCGAATGCGTTCTACGAGTGGGTGCTCGGACCGTCGATGACCTACACCTGCGCGTGCTACCCGAATCCGGATGCGACGCTGGAGGAGGCGCAGGAGAACAAGTACCGGCTGGTGTTCGAGAAGCTGCGCCTGCAGCCCGGTGACCGACTGCTCGACGTCGGCTGCGGCTGGGGTGGCATGGTGCGCTACGCGGCCCGCCACGGCGTGAAGGCGATCGGCGTAACCCTGTCGAAGGAGCAGGCGCTGTGGGGTCAGAAGGCCATCGCCGAGGAGGGGCTGACCGAGCTCGCCGAGATCCGGCACAGCGATTACCGCGACGTGCGCGAGATCGGGTTCGACGCGGTCTCGTCGATCGGGCTGACCGAACACATCGGCGTGCACAACTACCCGTCGTATTTCGGGTTCCTGCAATCGAAGTTGCGTAACGGCGGGCTGCTGCTCAACCACTGCATCACGCGGCCGGACAACAAGTCGGTGGCCTCGGCCGGTGGGTTCATCGACCGCTACGTGTTCCCCGACGGGGAGCTCACCGGGTCCGGCCGCATCATCACCGAGGCCCAGGACGTCGGCCTCGAGGTGGTGCACGAGGAGAATCTGCGCCACCACTACGCGATGACGCTGCGCGACTGGTGCCGCAACCTCGTCGACCACTGGGATGAGGCGGTCGACGAGGTCGGGCTCGGCACCGCGAAGGTGTGGGGGCTCTACATGGCCGGCTCACGGCTGGGCTTCGAGACGAATATCGTTCAGCTGCACCAGGTCCTGGCGGTCAAGCTCGACGAGAACGGCAACGACGGCGGGCTGCCGCTGCGGCCGTGGTGGACGGCTTAGGCGCCGTCTATCCGCCGGGCGCCGAGTTCGTTCTGCAGCAGTTCGAGGGCGACCTCCTCCGGATCGCGACGGGGCGCGGCGTCCTGGTGGACCGCCTCGGCGAGCATGCTCTCCTCGTCGTCGACCGGTGGCTCCGGCGGGGCGGCAGGCGCTTTGGGCCGGGCCGGTTCGGCGTTCGGCTGGGCGGGCCCGCCGCCGGCCTCGCACCGGATCGTCCAGTTGACGCCGAGCGCATCCTTGAGCGCCTCGCGAATGACGTCCGAGTTCCGCTGCTCGACAAGGCGTTTCGCCAGCGGCGCGGATTCGTGGCTGAGGACGAGCGTGTCGCCTTCGACCGCGCGCACGATCGCACCGGCGAGCATCACGTCGATGGTCCGGCTGCGCTGACGCACCTTCTCGCGCACGGTGGTCCACATACTGCGCACGGCGGCCGCGTTGGGCGCCCCGGTCGCAGCGGGGGCCGCCGCGGGTGGCGCCTCGACCACCGGATCGGACGGCGGGCGCACGGGAGGCGGTGACGGCGGTGTCGGTTCAGGCGGCGGTTCCGGAGCGGGCGGCTCAGGAGCAACGGCGGCAGGTGCCGGTTCGGCCGCGGGTGCGGCCTGACTCTTGCGGGTGAACGTCTTCGCCGGTTCGACGGCGGCGCGAGGAGCCCCGGCCGGCATCTCGGAGGCGGGGATCGACATGTCCAGCCGCATCTCGATGCGCTCGACCCGTTGCAGCAGCGCCGATTCCGTGTCGCTGGCCGACGGCAACAGCAGCCGCGCGCAGACCACCTCGAGCAGCAGCCGCGGTGCGGTCGCACCGCGCATCTCCCCCAGCCCGGCGTGCACCACCTCGGCGTACCGGGTCAGCGTCGCGGTCCCCAGCCGGGCGGCCTGTTCCCGCATCCGCTCGAGCACGTCGCCGGGTGCGTCGACCACGCCGCGCGCGGCGGCGTCGGGCACCGCCTGCAGCACGATCAGATCGCGGAACCGTTCGAGCAGGTCGATCGCGAACCGTCGCGGATCGTGTCCGGCGTCGATGACGGATTCCACGGCCCCGAACAGCGCGGCGGCGTCGCCCGCGGCCAGCGCGTCCACCGCATCGTCGATCAGCGCGACGTCGGTGGCGCCCAGCAGCGCCAGCGCGCGGCCGTACTCGACGTGGTTGTTCGCCGCGCCCGCGAGCAGCTGGTCGAGCACCGACAGCGTGTCACGCGGTGAGCCGCCACCGGCACGGATGACCAGCGGATACACCGCATCGTCGACGGTCACGCCCTCGTCGGCGCAGATGCGTTCCAGCAGCGTGCGCATGGTCTTGGGCGCCAGCAGCCGGAACGGGTAGTGGTGGGTGCGCGACCGGATGGTCGGCAGCACCTTCTCCGGTTCGGTGGTGGCGAACACGAAGATCAGGTGCTCCGGCGGCTCCTCGACGATCTTGAGCAGCGCGTTGAAACCGGCCGTGGTGACCATGTGCGCTTCGTCGACGATGAAGATGCGGTAGCGGGACTGCGCCGGGGCGTAGAAGGCGCGGTCGCGCAGTTCGCGGGTGTCGTCGACGCCGCCGTGGCTGGCCGCGTCGAGTTCGGTGACGTCCATGTTGCCCGGACCGTTGGGTGCGAGCGCCACACAGGAGTCGCAGACGCCGCACGGTGTCGGGGTGGGCCCCTGCTCGCAGTTCAGGGAGCGGGCCAGGATGCGCGCCGACGACGTCTTACCGCAGCCGCGGGGGCCGGAGAAGAGGTAGGCGTGGTTGATCCGGTTCGCCGACAGCGCGGTCGACAGTGGTTCGGTGACGTGCTCCTGCCCGACCACCTCCGCGAAGGTCGCCGGTCGGTACTTGCGGTAGAGCGCCACGGTCAGCAGGCTACCGACGGGCTACGACGGATGCTCAACCGAGCAGAGACTCGGTGGCCGACAGCAGCGCGCACGTGGCCAGACCGTCGATGGCGGACCGCAGATCGTCGAGCGAGGGAAAGGACGGCGCAATGCGGATGTTCTTGTCCTCGGGGTCTTTTCGGTACGGGAAGGCCGACCCGGCCTCGGTCACCGCGATACCCGCGTCCTTGGCCAGCGCGACGGTGCGCCTGGCGGTGCCCGGCCACACGTCGAGGCTGACGAAGTAGCCGCCCTTCGGGTCGGTCCACGAGGCGATCTTGGAATCGCCGAGCCGCTCCTCGAGGACCTGCGCGACCAGCGCGAACTTCGGTGCGAGCAGTTCGCGGTGGCGCTGCATGTGCAACCGCACCCCGTCGGCGTCGCCGAAGAACTTCAGGTGCCGCAACTGGTTGACCTTGTCGGGGCCGATCGACTTCTTGCCCGCGTGCTGCAGGTACCAGGCGATGTTGCCCAGCGAGCCGCCGAGGAAGCTGACACCTGCGCCTGCGAAGGTGATCTTCGACGTCGACGCGAACACCAGCGGGCGGTTCTGGTTCCCGGCGGCGGCCGCGAGACCGAGGACGTCGACCTGGCGCATGAAGTCCGGCGTCAGCGTGTGCACCGCGTACGCGTTGTCCCAGAACAACCGGAAATCGGTTGCCGCCGTGCGCATCTGGACGAGACGACGAACCACTTCCCACGAATAGGTGACGCCGGTGGGGTTACCGAACACCGGGACGCACCACATGCCCTTGATCGCGGGGTCGGCCGCGACGAGTTCCTCGATGAGGTCGACGTCGGGCCCTTCCTCGAGCATCGGCACCGGGATCATCTCGATGCCGAGGTTCTCGGTCAGCGCGAAGTGCCGGTCGTAGCCGGGCGCAGGGCACAGGAACTTGACGACCGGCTCAGCGCTCCAGGGCCGGGGCGAATCCACCCCGCCGTGCAGCAGCGAGAACACCACGGTGTCGTGCATGAGTTCGAGGCTCGCGTTGTTGCCCGCGATCAGGTTGGGCACCGGGATGCCGAGCAGCTCGCCGAAGATCGCGCGCAGTTCCGGCAGGCCGTGCAGACCGCCGTAGTTGCGGACGTCGGTGCCGTCGCCGTCTTTGAAGCTGTCACGGCCGGGCAGTTCGAGCAGCGCGTTCGACAGGTCGAGCTGCTCCGGGGAGGGTTTGCCGCGGGTGAGGTCCAGGCGCAGCCCCTTGGCCTGCAGCTCGGCGTAGTTGCGCTGCTGCCGCTCGTGCTCGGCGGCCAGGTCGTCGCGGCTCAGAGAATGGAACGACACCGCGGGGCCTTTCACCAGGGGGTACCGGGACGTGAAAATCAAGGGGACCCCGCGCACCCGCCAGAGCCCGTTGACCCTTGCTGCCTTCCGGCCCTGGGGGAGTTCACAGGATGGACGCCGCGCGGGGTCCGACCTGAGTGTAATACCCGCGGCGGGGGCGACTCCTCGGGGAGCACACCCGCCCATCGGCTAGCATGGCCCGCGGAGGATTCGCCTAGTGGCCTATGGCGCTCGCCTGGAACGCGGGTTGGGTTAACGCCCTCGCGGGTTCAAATCCCGCATCCTCCGCACTCGGTCCGGGGTGCGATCAGCGATCCGAGGTCCTGATCGCACCGCCGGCCCACCAAATCTCGAGGAGGAGTATGCGGCGCTCGGTCGCGGTCATTTGGCACGCATCGTTCTCCGTCATCGCTGCTGTTCTCTACTTCTTCTTCGTCCTTCCGCGCTGGTTCGAGCTGATGGGCTCGACGTCGCACACCCTCGGCACGGTGCTGCGGATCGTCACCGCCGCACTGGTCGGCCTGGCCGCACTGCCCGTGGTGTTCACGCTGCTGCGCACGCGCCGCCCCGAGTTCGGGACCCCGCAGTTGGCGTTGCGCCTGCGCGTGGCATCGATCGCGTTGCACGCGCTGGCCGGGGCACTGATCCTGGGCACGGCGATCAGCGAGATCTGGCTGGATCTGGACTCCGCGGGCCCGTGGCTGTTCGGGATCTACGGGGCGGCCGCCGCAATCGCACTGCTCGGCATCTTCGCCTTCTATCTGGCCTTCGTCGCCGAACTGCCACCGCCTCCGCCGAAACCGCTCAAGCCGAAGTCGCAGGCGGGCCGCCGCGGCCGCAAGAAGGCCGAGGAGAGCGAGCCCGAGGCCGAGGTCGAGGAGAGCGAGCCTGAGGTCGAGGAGACCGAAGCCGAAGAGGAACCCACAGACGAGCCCGAACCCGCCACCGGCGGCCGGCTACGCAACCGTCGTCGCCGCCGTCTTCGCGGTGGCGTCGCCGTCGAAGACTGAGGTCAGCGCCGCTCGCATCGACATCTGTCGGTCCGATCACGAACAATGTGAGCGAGACCCGAGTTACAAAACGTCGTCGAAGGGCAATTCATGGGCATGCTCCGTCTTCGTTGGCTGTCCGTGCTCTCGGCCGTCACGGCCGTACTCGTGGCACTGGTGACGCCCTTCGCCCCGGCCACGTCGAGCGCCGCGCCCGCTGACCCGGTTGCCGCGGCCGCCGCCGTCGAGCCCGCCGTGGCGCGTATCGACACCGAGATCGACTACCAGAACGCCCTGGGCACCGGCACCGGCATCGTGCTGGACCCGGGCGGTCAGGTGCTGACCAATTTCCACGTCGTACAGGGCGCCGACCGGGTGAACGTCACCGTCGCAGGCCGGTCCTTCCCGGCCGACCTCGTCGGATACAACCGCGGACGTGACATCGCAGTGATCCAGTTGCTCGGCGCGGGCGGGCTGCCCGTGGCGCCGATCGGCGACTCCGCGGCGCTCGTGGCCGGTGAACCGGTCGTCGCGCTCGGCAACGCCCAGGGCTCGGGCGCGCCGCTGACCCGTGAGGTCGGCAGCGTCACCGCATTCGGCCGCACCGTTCAGGCCGAGGATTCGCTGACCGGCAGTTCTGACGAGCTCAACGGGCTGATCGAGTTCGCCGCCCCCGTGCGTGCGGGCGACTCGGGCGGCCCCGTCGTCAACGGTGCCGGACAGGTCGTCGGCATCACCACCGCGGCGTCGGTGAGCTACCGGATGGGCCCCGGCGGCAAGGGTTTCGCGATCCCGATCAACGACGCGATCGCCGTCGCCAACCAGATCCGGTCCCGGACCCCCGCCGATGGTGTCCACATCGGGCCGCCCGCACTGTTGGGCGTCGGTGTGCGCACCGCTCCCAGCGACGTGCCGGGTGTGCTGATCCAGGAAGTGCTGCGCGGCGGGCCCGCCGAGGCGGCCGGGCTACGGGCCGGTGACGTGCTGGTCTCGATCAACGGCATCCGCGTCCCGTCGGCCACCGCGCTGACCTACACGCTCGACAACTTCTACCCGGGCAACGTCGTCGACGTCACCTGGATCGACCGCGCCGGTCAGCAGCACACCGCCCCGGCCACGCTGGCCCCCGGACCCTAGTCCGGCAGCAGCCGTTCCAGCCCGGCGATCGCCAGGTCGAGTTCGAACTCGAACTGCCCGTGATCTGGGTGCGGCGCCGTCTCGAGCACCCGCCGTAACGCCGGGTAGTCGCCCTCCGCCACGTTCTCCAGCGCGGCACGGGTCTCGGCCCGGTGGATGTCGCGCAGGACGTTCTGGGCGGCGGACTGCGCGATGTTCGCCACCGCGGTGACGCCGCGGCGTGCGTTCTCGGGGCTGAACCCGGCATCGAGCAGCGCGGCGAGGACCCGTTCGGCGAGCGCCAGCACCGCGGTCGCGCCCACACCGCGGAACGGCGTGTGCTCGGCGACGACCCCGACCTGGACGAGGCCGTCGCGGTAGGCGTGGGCGTAGGCGCGTAACACCGCCCGCCAGTCGCCGTCGGCGGGCAGTTCGACGCGCTCGAGTTCCTGTTCGAAGCGGTCGACGACGACGAGTGTCAGCAGCCCCTGGCGATTGCCGACGTAGTAGTGCAGCGCCTTGCGGCTGACGCCGAGTTCGTCGGCGACACCCTGCATGGTGAGTTCCGGCCCGGGCGCCCGGCGGGCGGCGGCGACGATCTGTTCGCGGCTGATGCGTGCCGGCCTGCCGCGGGCGCGGCGCGGCGCGTCGGCTCCCATCCGGGCAGCGTACGCAACCGGTGGCGAATTTTCGCCGATCGGCAAAAAAGCCGCACGCGCCGCCCTAATCTGAGCGAGTGCCAAACACTTCCTATCGCGTCGTCCAGTGGACGACCGGCAATGTCGGTAAGAGTTCCGTCGCGGCCATCGCAGCGAATCCGAATCTCGAACTGGTCGGCTGCTATGCGTGGTCGGCGGAGAAGGTAGGCCGCGATGCGGGCGAACTGGCGGGCATCGCACCGCTCGGGGTTGCCGCCACCGATGACGTCGACGCGCTGCTCGCGCTGAAGCCGGACGCGGTCGTCTACAACCCGATGTGGATCGACGTCGACGAGCTGGTGCGCATCCTGGAAGCGGGCGTGAACGTAGTCGCCTCGGCATCGTTCATCACCGGGCACAACCTCGGTGAGGGCCGCGACCGGTTGGTCGAGGCGTGCCAGCGCGGCGGCGCGACGTTGTTCGGGTCAGGCGTCAGCCCGGGCTTCGCGGAACTGCTGGCCATCGTCGCCGCGACCGCGTGCGACCGCGTCGACAAGATCACCATCGCCGAATCGGCCGACACCACGCTGTACGACTCCCCCGACACCGAACGCCCCACCGGGTTCGGCATGGCGATCGACGATCCGGAACTGCAGCCGATGGCGGCCAAGGGCACCGCGGTGTTCGCCGAGGCGGTCCAACTCGTCGCCGACTCGCTGGGGATCGTGCTCGACGAGATCGTGTGCGAGTCCGAGTACGCGCAGACCATCGAGGATCTGCCGATGGCTTCGTGGACGATTCCGGCCGGGCACGTCGCCGGGGTGGCGGCCAGCTGGCAGGGACGGGTGGGCGGCAAGACCGTCATCGACATCAACGTGCGCTGGAAGAAGGGGCAGACGCTGTCCCCCGACTGGCAGCTCGACGGCGACGGCTGGAAGATCACCGTCGACGGCAGGCCGACGGTCAACATGAGCGTGGGTTTCCTGCCGCCGCAGGACATGATCGAGAACGCGACGTCGCTCGAGGACTTCTTCGTCCTCGGCCACATCATGACGGCGATGCCTCCGATCCACGCCATCCCCGCGGTGGTGGCCGCCGAACCCGGCATCGCCACCTACACCGATCTGCCGCTGCCGCAGGCGCGTGGAGTGGTGCCGATTAGCTGAATCTGCGCAGGTGCACGCGATTCCGAGACACGGATTAGATCGGCTATGTACCGTACGCTCGGGATTTGATTCAAAGATTAAGGTTTCATGACAAAGCGCCGGGGTATCTGAACCTTTGCGATCGGGGGGGACGAACGTCGTTCCCTGCCGTGCGTGGACCGCAGCCGCGGTCCGATCGTCCATCGGCCCGGAACGGATATGGGCCACAAGGTTTGGAGTTACCTATGCGTGAAATCGTTGCTGCCGCTGTTGCCACTGGCGCGCTGCTGTTCGGCGGGGCAGGCGTAGCCAACGCCGCCACCGAGTACGCACCCGTCCAGGGCCCGTCGACCACCGTGGTGGCCCAGGCCGACGAGGAGGAAGACGGCGACAACACCGGCCTCTGGGGTCTCGCCGGGCTCCTGGGTCTGCTCGGGCTTCTCGGCCTGAAGAAGCGCAAGGACACCCATGCGGTCGCCCCGGCGCCGGGCACTCCCGGTTACGGCACGCCGCCGCGCACGTAGGCACCGAGCTTCACCGGTCGGCCCGTCACCACCATGGTGGCGGGCCGGTCTACTTTCGGTTGCCTTCGTCGTCCCAATGCTCGGCGACCATCTTGCTCGGCTGCACGCGCGGCGGCTCCCCCGGCATTTTCGGGTAGTTGGGCGGGTACGGCAGGTCGCCGAGGCCACGCTCGTCGTCGGCGGCGACCATCTCGAGCAGCTTGTCGATCGACTGGGCGTTGTCCTCGATGCCGGCCCACGGATCCGCCCGTCCCGCAACGAGATCCGGCACGGTGGCGATCGTGTAGTCGTCGGGGTCGGCGTCGGCGAGTTCTTTCCACGTCAGCGGTGTGGACACCGTGGCGATCGGCGTCTTGCGCGCCGAGTACGCGGAGGCGAAGGTGCGGTCCCGCGCGTTCTGGTTGAAGTCGATGAACAGTCGCTTGCCGCGCTCCTCCTTCCACCACGACGTCGTGACGGCATCAGGCGCACGACGTTCGACCTCGCGGGCGAGTGCGATGCCGGCGCGGCGCACGGCGATGAAGTCCCAGTCGGTCGCGATGCGCAGAAATACGTGGACGCCGCGACCGCCGGAGGTCTTGGGGTAGCCGACCAGGCCGAGTTCGTCGAGGAGAGGTTTGAGGACGTCGACGGCGATGGTGGCGGCCTCGCGGAAACCGGTGCCCGGCTGCGGGTCGAGGTCGATGCGCAGTTCGTCGGGGTGTTCGACGTCGGGGCAGCGCACTTGCCACGGATGCAGCGTGACGGTGCCCATTTGGGCGGCCCAGGCGATCGCCGACGGATGGGTCACCTTGAGCGCGTCGGCGGTCCGGCCGGAAGGGAACGTCACCTGGCAGGTCTCCAGGTAGTCGGGATGCTTCTGCGGGACCCGTTTCTGGTAGATCTCCTCCCCCTCGATGCCGTCGGGGAAGCGCTGCAGGTGCACGGGCCGGTTGCGCAGCAGTGCGACCATCGGACCCGAGACGGCGCGGTAGTAGTCGAACAGGGCGCGTTTGGTGCCGGCGGCGCCGAGTTTCGGGAAGTAGGGCTTGTCCGGGTTGGTCAGCCGGACCTTGACGCCGTCGACGTCGACTTCCTCTGCAGCCGTTGCCATCAGGAGCGCTCCAACACGTCGTAGAGGTCGTAGGTGAGCGGGACTTCGAGTTGATCGAAGGTGCAGCTGGCGGGGTCGCGGTCGGGCCGCCACCGCCGGAACTTGACGGCGTGCCGGAAACGTCTGCCCTGCACCGAATTTCCCTCCATCTGGTCGTAGGCCACCTCGGCAACGCGTTCCGGGCGGATCGGTATCCAGCGCTTGTCGGCGGCGGAGTTCCAGCGGCTCGGATCGCCCTCACGCATCTCGTCGCCTTCGCGCAGCGGTTCGAGTTCTTTCAGGAGCTTGAGGCGGTCCTTGGCGGTGAACGAGGCGGCGCCGCCGACCATCTGGAGTTCGCCCTCGTCGGTGTAGAGGCCCAGGAGGAGCGAGCCGATGCCCTCTCCGCTTTTGTGGATGCGGTAGCCGATGGCCACGCAGTCGGCGTCGCGGGCGTGTTTGACCTTCACCATCTCGCGCTTGCCCGGCAGGTAGTGGCCGTCGAGGCGTTTGGCGATCACCCCGTCGAGACCGGCGCCCTCGAACTCCTCGAGCCACTGTGCGCCCAGGCTCGGGTCCTCGGTGGTGCGGGTGACGTGGCACCACTGTTTCTCGTTGACCGCGTCGACGAGTGCTTCGCGGCGATTGCGGAACGGCTCCTTCATCAGCGAGGTGTCACCGACGGCGAGCGCGTCGAAACCGATGAAGTGTGCGGGCGTCTGCTCGGACAGCGACTTGATGCGGGATGCGGCGGGGTGGATGCGTTGGCTCAACGACTCCCAGTCGAGGCGGGTGCGGCCGCCGATCTCGCGGGGGACGACGATCTCACCGTCGAGTACGCAGCGCGGCGCGAGTTCGTCGCGGACGGAGTCGAGGACTTCGGGGAAGTACCGGCCGAGGTCTTTACCGCTGCGCGATTGCAGGACTACGTTGTCTCGGCCCGGGCCACCATCGCGGAACACGACTGCGCGGAAGCCGTCCCACTTCGGTTCGTAGGACCACACCCCCTCGTCGACGGGTACCTTGGCCTGCGCCTTGGCCAGCATCGGTTCCAGCGGAGGTCTGACGGGGAGATCCACGGCTTCCATACTCACGTAGACCGGTGTACCCAGACAATGTCATCGGAGTTCCGGTTCGGCCGCACTTCAGAACGGTGGGGGGTCGTCGCCGCCGGGTGGCGGTTCGGGGGTCGGTTGTTTGGCAGGCTTGTTCCGTTTGGCGAGTGCTCGCGCAACGGCATTGTCGGCGCGTTGGGCCTTGATGCGTGCGGTGTAGTCGGCGGCGCGGGTGCGTCGTCGTCTGGGCATCTTGGCGGTGCGGTCGGGGTCCGGTGGTGGCTGGGCCAGCGGCGGTAGTGCGGCGGTGGTGGTGTCCCAGGTGGGGAAGAACAGCCGGCTTCCGGGCATGGTGGTGTAGCGCTGTCCGGTGGGGGTGGTCCAGATGACGGTGCCGTCGGGAAATTGTTCGTCGTGCCAGCCGTCCCAGAAGGTTTTCCCCAAATGGTGGGTACGGCATTTGCAGTTCAGATTCGACGCATGGGTGGGCCCGTAGGGCCAGGGCACGACATGGTCGATGTCGCAGCGTTCGGCGGGCACGTCGCAGCCAGGGAACCGGCAGAACAGATCACGGGCCCGCACGAAGGCCGCCAGCTTGGCCGACGGACGGTAGTGCGGTTCGGGATCAGGCCCCGGGACCCAGAGTTCTTTGATCGCCGCGCCGTTGCGGATCGCTTCGGCGAGCGCGGCGATCGGCAGGACGGTCACCCCCGGCAGCAACGCCACCCCCGAATCATGCGGGCAAGGGCGAGAATTCGAGGCCTCCGGTTCGAGTTCTCCGACGGGGCCGGCCTCCACCTGCTCAGCGTTCGGCTCTGGCTTTGGCTCGGCGTTCTCACGCAGCCATTGCTCGTGGTGGGCGTGGTCGTCCTCGGCGATCAGCCGCTTGGCCGCCTCGATCGCGGCCGGGTCGGCGATCACCGAGATCCCCACCCGCGACTTACCCGGCGCCGGCGATGTGCAGTCCGGTGATCCACACCGGCAGGGCAGATGGTCCTGGCCTTGGATGATCGCGCCCAACGCACACGAACGCCGCTCCCCGACCGTGCGCGGATCCTGATCGCAGATCCCCTTGAGCAGCTCGTCAATCCGCGCCTTGAGGACCTCGCCGTCACACCCCAGCAGCAGCCCGTACACCGACACCAGATCATCGGGGTCATTGGGCGACCCGATCCGCACATCGCGTTTGGCCACGGCCTCTTTGGCGCGGGCCACCGCATCCGGATCGAACCGGGTGACCAACGCATCAAGGGCGTGGATCAACCGCTGCTCGGACAACGGCCCCCACCGCACCGCCCGCTCGGCCAACGCGGCATCCAGCAGCGCCAACGTCTGCTGATCATCGACCAGACGGGTGCGCCAGGTGATCTCCGAGATCAACCGGCCAGCAAGCCGGCCCTGCAGATACAACGCCCCCACCCGGGGTAGCCGGTCGCGCAACGCGATCGCGATCCGCATCTGACCCGATGCGCGTTTCTGGCTGATGGTCAACTTCGCCCCGACCTCCGAGGCCGTCGCCGCCCACGAGTCATACACCCAGTCATCGCATGTCTCGTCGAACGTCACGCTCGTATGCGTCAGCTGCGCGATCGCGGCCAACTTGCGCGCCCCGGCCTGGGTCTCCTCCCGGGCAGCCTGTTCGACCTCAGCGAGCAACGCGGCCTCGTCGAGCCCCGCGAACACTGTGTCGAACATACTGTCGAACCTACCCCGACCCCCTGACAACTTCTGCGGTTATCCACAGGCGCCGTTGAGAATCCGAGATTTGTCGAACGCCATACATCCGTACAGGCATGAGTGGTGACAAGATGTCTACCCATGGCGACCTCGTCGCGGCGCGTCGGCGCCGAAACCTCCAAGACCCGCGACACGCTGCTCGACTGGGTCGAGAAGATGATGCTCGAAGAGGGCTATGCGAGCGTCACCTACCGCGCGCTGGCCGCCAAGGCCGGCGTCACCCCCAGCCTCGTGCAGTACTACTTCCCGAGCCTCGACGACATCTTCATCGCCGCGATCCGCAGGTACTCGGAACGCAACCTCGACTACCTCAACAAAGTCCTCGAAAAGCGCGCCGAGGACCCCCTGCGCGCCCTGTGGGAGTACAGCTGGGACGAGGCGACCGGTGCGATGATGACCGAGTTCATGGCACTCGGCAACCACCGCAAGTCCATCCGCACGGAGATCGCCGCGGTGACCGAGAGTGTGCGCACACTCCAACTGAAGGCGCTCACCGCGAAATTCGGCGAAGACGCCCGCCCCTGGGGCGACCTGTCCCTGCCCGCACTGCAACTGCTGATCTCGAGCCTGCCGAAGTTTCTCAACCTCGAGAAGGGCGTCGGCGTGGACATGGCGCACGCCGAGCTCACCGAGGCGTTCGAGCGCTACCTCGACGCGATCGAACCGCCCGCGCCCAAGCGGAAATCAGCTGCCCGCAAGCGTTCCCGCTGAATCAGCAGAACATGCCGCGATAGCCGTGCGCGGGGTGGCGTGGGGACACATCCGCCGACCTCCCGAACAGCTTCTCCCGCAACGTGCCCGGCTCGTACTCACGCTGCATGATGCCCTTGTCCTGCAGCACCGGCACCAGGTGCTCGAAGAACTCGTCGTAGCTGTTCGGCAGCAGAGCATTCATCACCTGCACGCCGTCGACGCCGGCCCCTTGGTACTCCAGCAGCCGAGCGGCGATCGTCTCCGGTGCACCGACCACCATCTGTGGCAGCGACAGCGACGTGAGGAAGTCCCTGACCGTCGGCTTCGACCCGGCGGGCCACGCATTGATCACCGCGAGGAATGCGCCTTGGATACCGGGGATCTCGTCAATGATGTCCTCTAGAGGCGTCGCGGGATCGAAGCGTCCCAGGTCCATCCCGCTCAGGCTGGAGAAGTACGCGGTCTGAGCCTCAGGGCTGCGCCACTCTTCGAGCTCACCCCACTTGCGGTAGGCCTCTTCATCGGTCGACCCGATCACGAACATCATCCCCTGCAGGAACAGGATGTCGCCGTCCTCGCGACCGTTGGCGCGTGCGAGGTCCCGCACGGTCCCGACCTGTTGTGCGATCGTCTCCAATGAGTAGGCCGACAGAAACATCAACTCGGCGTGCCGGCTGGCGAAGTCGAGCCCCGCCGGCGATCCACCCGCCTGCGCCAGCACCGGCGTGCGCTGCGGCGACGGCTCCATCAGGTTGAACCCCTCGACGCTGTACCGCCGCCCCCGGTGGTTGATGTCGTGCACCTTCGACGGGTCCGCGTAGACGCCCTTCGCGGGATCGTTCACGATCGCGTCGACATCCCACGAACCCTCCCACAACTTGTAGGTGACATCGACGTACTCCTCGGCCCACGCGTATCGGTCGTCGTGCGAGAGGTTGCCCGGCAGACCGAGATTGCGGAACGCCTTCTCGTTGGCCGACGTGACGATGTTCCATCCGATGCGTCCGTTCGACAGGTGGTCGAGAGTGGACGCGGCACGCGAGAATACAAACGGGTGGTGGGAGATCACCGAGCTCGTGTAGAGAAACCCCAGATCCTGCGTTTGATGCGCCAGTGCCGGGATCAGCATGGTGCAGTCGGCGATCGGGACGTTCATCGCCATCTCGAAGACGACGTCCCGCGAGCCGTTGTACTCGCCCTGTACACCCATGAGATCGGTGAAGAAGAACGCGTCGACCTTGGCCTGTTCGGCCTTCTTGGCCAGGTCGACCCACATGTCGAAACCCTTGTACTTCCGGTTGCCTGCGTCCGGATGCCGCCAGCTGCCATGGAAGTTGTGGCCGATCGAATCCATCACCAAGAGGGTGAAGATCATGCGCTTGGTCATGCGTCGATGCTATACACTCGTACAACGCAGATGGTGTTGAAAGGACAGATTCGTGACCGACTCCGACGAGCTCGCACAACTTCGCAAGCGCGTGCAGTACCTCGAGGACAGAACGGCGATCCTCGACTGTGTGATGAACCAGGCCCGCGGACACGACCGCCACGACGCCGAGTTGATGGGCAGCGTCTACTTCGAGGACGGGATCGACGAACACGGGCCGACCGTCAAAACCGGCCCCGAGTACGGCGATTGGGCCAATCAGGCACACACCGCGGTGTTCGAGGACCACCTGCACAACATCACCACCCACACCTGCGAGATCGACGGCGACGAGGCGCACGCCGAGAGCTACGTGATGGGCGCGATGCGGGTCAAGGGCGGCAAGATCGTGTCGCTGATGGGTGGCCGCTACATCGACCGCCTGGAACGCCGCGACGGCGTCTGGAAGATCGCGTTGCGCCGCTGCACGATCGAGTGGATGATCAGCGGCGACTCGTCGGTGCTGAACTCCGGTGCGGTCAAGGGCTTCATCAAGGGCAAGTGGGACAAGACCGATGCGTCCTACATTCGGCCGCTGAAGTTGGACAGCGAGCCCGTCGACCGGTGGTGAGACTCGCCGACCGCGTCGCCCTGGTGACCGGCGGCGCCTCGGGCATCGGCCGCGCGACCGCCATCCGGTTGGCCGGCGCGGGCATGCGGGTGTGTGTACTCGACATCGACGGTGCTGCGGCGAAGGCGGTGGCCGACGCCATCGGGGGCATCGGATTGCATTGTGACGTCACAGATCCCGATGAGATCGAGATGGCGTTCGCGGCGTGTGTGACCACGATGGGCGGGCTCGACGTGGTCTTCCTCAACGCGGGCATCACCATCGACTGGTCCGGCGACATCGGCGAGTTGGACCTGGCCCAGTACCGCCGATCAGTCGGGGTGAATCTCGACGGTGTGGTGTTCGGGGCACGCGCCGCCGTCCGCACCATGCGCACCCTCCCCCACGCCGACCGCGCAATCCTGGCGACCGCATCGCTCGCCGGTCTGATGCCGTGGCACCCCGATCCGGTGTACTCACTCGGCAAACACGGCGTCGTCGGCTTCATGCGGTCGGTCGCCCCGAATCTGGCCGCCGAAGGCATTGCGGTGCACACGATCTGCCCGGGTATCACCGAGACCGG
Organism: Mycobacterium sp. GA-2829; assembly: GCF_001499965.1. Taxonomy (GTDB): domain Bacteria; phylum Actinomycetota; class Actinomycetes; order Mycobacteriales; family Mycobacteriaceae; genus Mycobacterium. Next base: position 105,202 of record NZ_LQIT01000010.1, on the reverse strand, counting down.
GGTGCTGGGCGACCGCCGCCCGCTCGTCGAGCGCATCGGGGTTCCCGTCATGGACCCGGTCGCCATCGCCGACGCCGTACTGGTGGCGCTCGAGTCGCCGGCGGGCAGCACCGGGACCTGCTGGGTCACCCAGCACGGGAAGCAGCCCTGGGCAATGGAATTCGCAGAAGTGCCCGGTCCCGACAGCCGACTCAACGTGCCGGTGAGGCGTCGCTGACCCGCAGGTGCGCACGCGCGGCGAGTTCGTCGTCGTCGACCAGCACCAACATCGGCTGGCCCGGCACACAGAACATCGTGACCACGAACCGGCTGCGGACATCGTCGCGGTTGTTGGCGTCCGAGTAGTGGATGACGTCGCCGCCGGGTTCCCAGAACGCCTCTCCCGCCCGGACCACCCGCGGCGGTTGCCCTTCGAGTTCGAACAGCATCTCGCCCTCGAGCATGTAGCCGAACGCCGGCCCGCTCGGGTGCCGGTGCGGCGGGGTGCCGTGGCTGCCGGGCGGGTATTCGATCACGACGGTCATCGCCTCGGCGTCCGTGGGGATCGCGGGCGGGCGCGCGCTCTGCACGACCGTGACCGCACTCATCCAGTCGTCGCCGGACATCATGCCGCCTGCGGCAGTTCGGACGCGAAACGACCACGCGCGCAGTTTTTCCCGACCAGCGCGCGACGCAACTGGGTACGGGCGCGGGACACCCGCGACATCACGGTGCCGACCGGGATGCCCATCAGCACGGCGGTCTCGGCGTAGGTGTAGCCCTCGACGTCGGCGTAGTACAGCACCGTTCGGAAGCCGTCGGACAGTTGCGCGAGCGCGGTGCGGACGTCGTCGTCGAGCAGGGTGTCGAGCACCTCGGATTCCGCGGATCGCGCGCCGGAGGCCAACAGGTCGTGATCGGTCAGCGCGGCCGACAGCACCTCCGCCGGGCGGCGTTCCTTCCACCGGTAGGCGTTGACCCACTGGTTGTACTGGATCCGGAAGAGCCACGCCTGTAGGTTGGTGCCCTCCTCGAAGTGGCGGAAGCCCGTGTACGCGCGAACCAGGGTCTCCTGCAGCAGGTCCTCGGCATCGGCGTCGTTGTGGGTCAGCCGGCGGGCTCCCCGCAACAGCACGTCGACCATCGGCCAGACCTCTGCGGCGAAGCGGGCTTTCAGTTCAGCGTCGGTTCCGACATCGTCGGGGTCGATGACCTTCATCGGGGATACCTTCCGGTCGATTGTCCTCCCAGCCCGGCCGGGCTGTCTAGACAAAAGACTGGTCTCACGCGGCCCCTGGGGGACCCTTGAGAATCCGTAGTCCGTGGGCCCCTAGTGAGACCACGAAACGGTGCGCAACTGCCGCCGCGAGGTGATGCCCAACTTCACGAACACCTTCCGCAGATGCCATTCGACGGTGTGCACGCTGATGAACAACTGTGCGCCGATCTCGGGGTTTGTCAGGCCGTCGGCGGCCAGGCGCGCGATCTGCTCCTCCTGTGCGGTCAGATGGTCTCCGCTGGCCAGAGGCTGTTTACGGACCTTCTCCCCGACCGCGGTCAACTCACGCCGGGCGCGCTCGGCGAAGGCGTGCGCGCCCATCTCGGTGAACATGTCGTGGGCTTCGTTGAGGTGGCGGCGGGCGTCGCCGCGCCGGTTGGCCCGTCGCAACCATTCGCCGTAACCCAGGTGTGTCCGCGCCCGGTGCACCGCCACGCGTGAACGGCTGAGCTGGTCGAGCGCCTCGGTGAACAGCCGGTCGGCATCGTCGTCGTCGGCGAGCAGCGCCTTCGCCGACGCCACCGCCCCGAGGCCCCACGGTGTTGCGCTCGCGCCTGCACGTTCCTCGATGTGTCCGAGCGCGTCCTGCGCGGCGTCGAGTTCACCGACGTGCGATGCGGACTCCACCAGCTCGTGCAGGGCCCAGCTGTAGAAGCCGAAATCCTCGTACTCGCAGGCCGTGTGGGCGGCGGCGAACGCCTCCTGATAGCGTCCCAGCCCGTTGTACAGCACCGCTGCCGCGTACCCGGTCAACCCCAGCAACCGGCCCTCGCCACGCGCAGCCCCGTCGGCGGCCGCCTCGTCGATCAACCGGGTGGCCTCCGCGGCAGCGCCCCGCCACGCGGCGATGATCAGGAAGTGGTAGCGAACCGGACCACGGTGCGTGGTCGCCGCGGTGATCGAATGCGCTTCCGCGATCAGTGTCGCCGCCGTGTTCAGCTCACCGAACATGACGTGGACGCCCGCGCGGTAGACCAACGCCTGCGGGAGTCCGGCCAGCGCGCCGCTGTCGCGGGCCTGTTGGACGACGGCGGCCGACAGCGCGTCGACGAGGTTCTCGTCCCACAGCTCGTGGGCGGCGGACTCCTGCAGGATCGGGAAGGCGGGCACCAGCCACCGCTGCAGTTGGGCGGGTTCGGTGGAGGCCAGCTTTGACATCGCGTCCAGCGCGGTGCGCATGGGCGTGACGCCGCCCCGGATACCGCCGCTGATCCGTTCGGTCATCCCGCGGAAGAACAGGTCCACTGCCCGCGGCAGTTCCGCGGTCCGCGACATCACCGAGCGGGCCGCTTCGGCGGCGCCCAGCAGCGCGCCGGGCTGTCCGAGCCGACCGGCGTACATCAGCGCCGCGAATGCCTCCAGATAGCACTCCCGAGACGCGAATCCGTCGACGTCCTCCAGCTGCTTGGCGGCGTCGAGCAGCACGGCCGCGGTCTCCCCGACCAGCGGCGCCCCCACCTCGCCCGCCCGGCTGCTCGCGAACGCGATCTGGCCACGCAGCCGTGCGGCGCGGGCGCGTTGCAATTCCGACAGTGGCGCCAGTTCGGCGATGGTCAGCAGATCATAGGCCGCCGCCATGTCCGCGGCGTCCCGCTTGGCCTGTGCCGCGGCGAGGGCGCGGGTACCGCGCAGTTCGGGATCCGCGGTCAGGACCGCGGCACGTTCCAGGAAGGCGGCCGCGGCGGCGATCCCACCGCGGTTCTGGGCACGACTCGCCGACGCCTCGAGTTCGGCGGCCACCGAATCATCCGTCGTCGCAACTGAGTTGGCGGCATGCCACGCACGTCTGTCCGGATCGACGCGGGCATCGGTGGCGGCGGCCAGCGCCGCGTGGATCTGCCTGCGGTCGGCCCGATCGGCGGCGCGGTAGGCCGCCGATCGCATCAGCGGGTGGTAGAAGCGCATCCGGGGACCGAATTCGATGACCCCGGCGCTCTCGGCCGGCGCCAGCGCGTCCACGGCGACACCCAGAAGCGCTGCGGCACGCAGGAACAGCGCGGAGTCGCCGACCGGTTCGGCCGCGGCGAGCAGGAGCAGCCTGCGGGTGTCGACGGGCAGCGCCATGATGCGGCGGATGTAGCGCTCCTCGATCCGACCGGCGGACCCGTGGGCCCCCACGTTCCAGAACCCACCGGCGAGTTCTGCGGCGGAGTAGCTGCGTGGGACTTCGAGCAATGCCAACGGGTTACCGCGGGTCTCGGCCACCACCCGGTCCCGCACCGCGGCGTCGAGGCCGCCGATCACCAACTCGTCCAGCAGCATTCGCGCTTCCGCGTCGGACAGCCCCGGCACCGGCAACTCCGGCAGTCCGGTCAGCACCTCGGCGCCCTCGACGCGAGCCGCGAACACCAGCGCCACCGGTTCGGCCATCAGCCGGCGCGCGACGAACCCCAGGGTCTGCACCGAGACCTGGTCCAGCCACTGGGCGTCGTCGACGACGCACAGCAGCGGCTGGTCCTGCGCGGCGGCCGACAGCAGGCTCAACACCGCGAGCCCGACGAGGAAGCGTTCGGGCGGGGGTCCGGTGCCCCGCCCGAATGCGACCTCCAGCGCATCCCGCTGCGGTGTCGGCAGGTCGTCGAGGTGTCCGAGCAGCGGCGCGCACAGCTGGTGCAGGCCGGCGTAGGCCAACTCCATATCGGATTCGACGCCGGAGACGTACACACATCGCACGCCCTCGGCCTGGTCGAGCAGGTAGTCGAGGAGCGCGGTCTTACCCGCACCCGGTTCACCCCGCAGCACCAACACCTGAGACTGGCCGGTGCGCATTCGCGCCGTGACGTCGCGCAGTGCGGCGGTTTCCGCGGCACGACCATGCAACGGCCGACCCCGCTCTTGGCTCGCCATACGACACCGTCCACTGATCAGAGTGGATGGTAGCGAGTCGACCAGCCGCGGTCTAGGCGTCCGCGACGAACGTGACCGTCTCCGACAGCGGTGCGCGGCCGGTGCGGGCGTAGCCGACGGCGGGATCCTCGTAGCCGATGGACATCCCGCAGAACAAGATCAAGCCGTCATCCGGTTCGACGACCTCCGCGACGGTATGGCGGGTGGTCGACCATGCCATCTGCGGGCAGCTGTGCAGCCCTTCCGCGCGGAGGAGCAACATCACCGTCTGCAGGTACATGCCGAGGTCCGCCCACTGCGGCAACCCCAGCCCCCGGTCGATGTAGCAGAACAGGGCAGCCGGTGCGCCGAAGCAGTCCCAGTTGCCGATCGCCGCGCGCTGCCGGGCCTCCCAGTCGTCGCGGACGATTCCCAGGGCGCGGTAGCGCTGTTCACCGAAGGCGTGGCGACGGTCCCGATAGGGCGATTCCATTGCCGCGGGATACATCTCGAATTCGCGCTCATCCCAGGGATCACCGGCCGCTACCCGCTCGACAGCACGCTTCTTCAGCCGCGCCAGCGGTTGACCGGTCACCACGTAGATGCGCCACGGCTGCAGATTGGATCCGGAGGGCGACCACGCCGCGGCGGCAAGCACACGTTCCAGTGTCTCCCTGGGCACGGGTTCTTCGGTGAATCCGCGTACTGCGCGACGACTGGTGACCGCCTCATAGACATCCATGGCGCTCCTCAGCCCTTGGCCGCCGCTTCGAGTATCCAATCCGAGAAGCGGGTGTCGAACAGCGTCGCGCCCACGCCGGGAACCAATGTGCGCTCGGCGATGTCGACGCCCCAGTAGCCGGCGGCAGGATCCGCGACGACGTCGCGGCCGTCGCCACGGGCGCGTAACGCGGTGCGGATCAGCTCGGGTAGGCGGAACTCCTCGGGACCACCGACTTCGGTGATCCCGTTGACCGGTTCGTTGACCGCGGCGATGGCGACGGCTTCAGCGACGTCGGCCGCGGCCATCGGCTGAATCAGCGCATCGGGCAGCCGGACGGTGTCACCCGCGGTGGCGGAGTCGGCGATGACCGGAAGGAAGTCGAAGAACTGCGTCGCGCGCACGATCGTGTACGGCACCGACCCCTGACCGATCAGCGACTCCTGCGCCAATTTGGCTTGGAAATAGCCACTTTGCCGGGCCAGCAGTTCGGTGCCGACCACCGACAGCGCCACGTGGTGCGATACCCCGGCCGCGGCCTCCGCCGTCAGCAGATTGGTGGTCGCCACGTCGAAGAACTCCTTGGCGGCCTCCTCCTCGAACGTCGGCGAGTTCGTCACGTCGACCACCACCTGCGCCCCGGTCAGCGCATCGGCCAACCCCTCGCCGGTGAACGCGTTGACGCCGGTGGACGGTGCGGCTGCCACAGCGTCGTGGCCGTGCTCGATCAGCCCCTCCACCACTTTCGATCCGATCCGGCCCGTACCGCCGATGACGACGATTCTCATGGTGACCCCTTTCTCGTGTCCGCTCCCCGGAACCCGCGGCGGGGCGCCGATTCATCCCCGTGGCGGTCGTCACTTTCGGATAACCCGTGCGCGCGGTCGCGGTTCCAGCCGATGAGACGAAAGGAAATCGCATGGAACTACCGGGATATCGGGCGTTGGTCACCGGCGGCACCGCGGGTATCGGGCTGGCATCGGCGCGATTGCTGGCCGACGCCGGTGCGCACGTGGTCATCACGGGCCGCAACGCCGGACGCGGCAGTGCCGCGGCGGCGACGCATCCGCGCTTGCACTTCATCGAGGCCGACATGGCCGACCTCGACTCGGTGGCCGAACTCGTCCGGCAGGCCGGAGAGGTCGACGTGCTGGTCAACAATGCAGCCGGCTTCCCCGGAGCGATGACCGTCGACCAGGGTGTCGCTACGTTCACCCACACCTTCGACACCAATGTCCGCGGGTGCTACTTCCTGACGGCCGGACTCCTGCCGGGCATGGCCGCCAGGGGCGGGGGCAGCATCGTCAACATCACGTCGATGGTGGCGGGTAAGGGTGTCCCCGCGGCGTCGGTCTACAGCGCGTCCAAGGCGGCACTGGAGTCGCTGACCCGCACGTGGGCGGTCGAGTTCGCGGGAGATCGTGTGCGGGTCAACGCCGTCGCGCCCGGCCCGACGAGAACGGAAGGGGTGACGGCGGAATGGGGTGACACCAACGAGGAACTCGGGCGGGCGCTGCCGCTTGGGCGGGTCGCCGAACCGGACGAGATCGCCCACGCCGTGCTGTTCCTGGCGTCGCCGCGGTCGAGTTTCATCACCGGGACGACGCTGCACGTCGACGGCGGCGGATCGGCGACCTGAACACGGGCGGATGACTCGGCGGACTCGATGGTGTTCTGGTGCGCGACAGACAGTCCAACACTGAAGGAGATGAACATGAGCTTGGCCGAAATGGTTCCGTCGCGTTACGCGCTGCAGATCGGTGACATCGACGTGCTGGTGATCAGCGACGGGGTGCTGCCGATCACGGCGTCGACCCTGGCCACCAACGCCGAACCGGCGGAGCTCGCGGGCTGGCTGGCCGACATGTACCTGCCGTCGGACGTGCTCGACTGGCCGCTGAACGTGGTCGTGGTCCGCAGCGGTGACCGGACGATCCTCGTCGACGCCGGTCTCGGGGTGGAGTTCCCGGACTTCCCGCGGGCCGGTCAGACCGCTGCCCGGCTGGAGGCCGCGGGGATCGACCTGGGGTCGGTGACCGACGTGGTGCTGACCCACCTGCACATGGACCATGTCGGCGGCCTGCTCACCGAGGGACTGCAGGCGCGGCTCCGGCCCGACCTGAAGGTGCATCTGGCGGCGCGCGAGGCCGAGTTCTGGACCGCGCCGGACTTCGCCCGCACCTGCATGCCGCAGCCGGTACCCGACGTGCTTCGGTCGGTCGCTTCGCGCTTCCTTGACGAATACCACGGCAGGCTGCGGACTTTCGAAACGGAATACGAGGTGGCGCCCGGTGTGTTGATCAGCCGCACCGGCGGGCACACGCCCGGGCACAGCGTGGTGCGGCTGGCGTCCCGCGGTGAGGCGTTGACGTTCGCCGGCGATGCGGTGTTCGCTCCGGGCTTCGACAACCCGGAGTGGCACAACGGGTTCGAACATGACCCAGAAGAGGCGGCGCGGGTGCGGATCGCCCTGCTGCGGGAGCTGGCAGCGACGGGTGAGTCGCTGGTCGCCACGCACCTGCCGTTCCCGTCGGTCTGCCATGTGGCGACCGCCGGTGACGTGTTCCGGTGCGTCCCCGCGGTGTGGGACTACTAGCCGACGATCGCGGGCATCGAGTCCCAGCCCCGTACGGTCGCCGTCGGGGCTCGGACCGCGTGCTCCTCGTCGATGGTCCAGTCGGGCCAGCGCTTGAGGATCTCTTCCAGCGCGATGCGGCCCTCGATGCGGGCGAGCGAGGTGCCGAGGCAGAAGTGCGCCCCGCGACCGAACGTGAGGTGGTTGGGGTTGCGTCGGATGTCGAAGGTGTCGGGGTCGTCGAATCGGCGTTCGTCCCGGTTGGCGGCGCCCGCCATGAGCAGCAACGCGCTGCCGGCCGGGACCTTCTTCCCCTGATACTCAACGTCGTTGGTGACGTATCGGGCGATGTTGTGGACCGGTGGCTCCAGCCGCAGCACCTCCTCGACGGCACCCGGGATGAGTGACGGGTCGGCGGCGAGTTCGCGGCGCTGGTCGGGATGGTCGGCCAGCACCTTGCCCAGCCAGCCGAACAGTCGCCCGACGGTCTCGGTGCCCGCGTTGGCGATGACGCCGAGGAACACCAACAGCTCCTCGCTGCGGAGTTTGCGGCACCTGCCGTCCACGTCGTCGAATTCGACGTTGAGCAGTTCGGTGACCAGATCGTCGGACGGGTTGTTCTTACGCCACTCCACGTAGTCACGAAACATGTTGCCGTTGAAGTAGTTGTCCTTCTTCACCGGCAACGGTTCGCCGGGTTTGTTGCGCAACCGGGCACCCGCGACCTTGCGGACGCTGCGCTGCAACGAATCCGGCATGCCCACGAGCATGCCGATCACCCGCATCGGCATCTCGGCGCCCAGATCGAGGGTGAAGTCGAACCGGTCCCCGTCGGTCAGCGGGTCCAGACAGGCCGCGCAGAACGCCCGCACCTGTTCCTCGATCGCCTTCATCTTCCGCGGCGTGAACGCCCGTGAGACGAGGAGTCGGTGCACCGTGTGCACCGGCGGGTCCTCGTTGATGAACACCCCGTCCGGCATGACGGGTTCGGCCTTGACGACCTCGAGGATGTCCCCCTTGGCGTTGCTCAGATTCTCGACGTCCTTGAGCGCGGCTTCGACGTCGGCGAACCGACTGAGAGCCCAGAAGCCGAACTTCTCGTTGTAGTACACCGGCGCCTCGTCGCGTAGCCGCTTGTAGACGGGATACGGGTCTGCGTCGATTCCCACGTGATAGGGGTCGTAGTACAACTCGCTCACCTGTACGATCGTATAGCATGGACATCGGCTTCGTCAGTCTCAACACCCCACACGATCTCCCAACGGCCCTACTCGCAACGGAATTGGAAGAGCGCGGGTTCGAGTCGCTGTGGGTCGGCGAGCATCCGCAGATTCCGGTGTCCGCCGGGGGCGCCATGCCTGCCGCGTTGTTGCACGCTCAGCAGCGGATGTGGGATCCGCTACTGTCGCTGCTCGCCGCGGCACAGGCGACGAACACCCTGCGTCTGGGCACCGCCGTCGCGCTTCCGCTGGAGCACGAATTGTTCACCTTCGCAAAACAGGTGGCGACGTTGGACCGCTTCAGTGGCGGCCGGGTGGTATTGGGCGTCGGGGTCGGGGTGCGCGCCGAACTGGCGGTGTCGAATCCCGTTGCCTGGGCGGATCGCTATCGGGCCCTGGCGGACATGGTCGCCGCACTGCGGGTGTTGTGGACCCAGGACGAAGCCGAACACCACGGCCGGTTCTACGATTTCGATCCGGTGTGGTGCCATCCCAAGCCGCTACAGCAGGGCGGTCCGCGACTGCTCGCGGCGGCCACCGGCCCCACGGCGATCGGGGAGTGCCTGCCCTGGGCCGACGGCTGGCTACCGGGCGACGCCGCGTTCCAGGATTTACCCGCCGCCGTCGCCGATTTCCGGCGCCGCGCCGAGGACGCTGGGCACGGTCCTTCGAAGCTGGATCTGACGGTGATGGCGTGGGGGGACCCGTCTCCGGGGCGGCTTGCGCGCTATCGGGATCTGGGCTTCGACCGTGTCGTGGTCGGTGGGGGCCGCCGCGACAGCGACGACCCCTCGACGACGCTGTCGTTCCTGGACCGGTACGCGGCGGTGGTCAGCGAGTTGCGCTGAGCGGCCGGACACGCTCGGCGACCAGCTCGAGCAGCTGGCCGTCGGGGTCGCGGACCATACAGGCGAATCCGCCGCCCGGGTCCGCGACCACCGCTCCCCCGGCGGCGGTGACCGCATCCCGTGCCGCGGCCACGTCGGGCACCGCGATCGACAGATGAGTCAGCCCGGCGCCGACCATGCCGCGTTCGGGCTCGTCCGGTGCCGGATGGCCGGAGAAGGTGAGCAACTGCAGCACCACCCCGCCGTTGCGCAGATAGACCGCCTCGAATCCGATGGGCGGTGTCAGCCCGAGCAGTCCCTCGGCCACCTGATCCGGCACGGTGAGGCGTTTGGCCTCGGTGAAACCGAGTGCGGTGTAGAACTTCACCGATGCGTCGAGGTCGCGCACCCGCACGCCGATGTGGCTGACGTCCATGCTCACACCCCCGCCGGACCGGGGCCGCCGTGCATGTACAGCGTCTGCCCCGAGCAGTAGCTCGAGGCGTCGGAGGCGAAGAACAGGACGCCGTAGCCGATCTCGTCGGCTTCGGCGATCCGGCCGGATCCGTTGGTCTGTCCGATCATGTCGATGTCGAAGCCCTGCCGTTTCGCATCGGCCTCCAGGCCGGGGGTGCGGACCGCGCCGCAGGCGATGCAGTTGACCCGCACACCCTTCCGCGTCCACGCCGCGGCCATCGAGCCGGTGAGGTTCTGCAGACCGGCCTTGGCGGCGCCGTAGATGGGCGCCTGCGGCATGGCCAGCAGGCCGGCGCCGGACGAGATGTTGACGATCGCCCCCTTGCCCTGGGCGATCATCGCTTTGGCGGCCGCGCGCGACAGGTACCAGGCACTCGACAGGTTCAGGTCCAGCACCTGACGCCACTCGTCGTCGGTCCACTTCATCAGCGACTTCGTCTCGCCGCCGCCGGCGTTGTTGAGCAGGACGTCCAGCCGGCCGAACTCGGCGAGCGCCGCGTCGACGAGCGCCTGGCACTCGTCGGCGTTCGTCACGTCCGTCGGCACCCCGAGCGCGCGGCGGCCGAGCGCCTCCACCTCGGCGGCCGTCTCCTTCAGCGGTTCCGCGCGCCGCCCTGCCAGCACGACGTCGGCACCGTGTTCGGCGAGCACGAGCGCCGATGCCCGCCCGATGCCGGTGCCGCCGCCGGTGATGACCGCGACCCTGCCTTCCATCGAAAACCTGTCGCTCACAGCGTCACTCCCATCAGATCGCCCCGTTGTGCAGTACGACTGTACAGCACAACGGGTGCTGGACACCCGGGCTTGCGTCGAGTACACCAATGGTCATGCCACATCCGACGAACGACGTCTGGGAAGTGCTGTCCACCGCACGCTCGATCCGCCGGTTCACCGACGAACCGGTTGACGCCGAGACCCTGGACCGTTGCCTGGAGGCGGCCACCTGGGCGCCCAACGGGGCCAACGCCCAGCTGTGGCGGTTCATCGTCCTCGACGGCCCCGAACAGCGCGCCGCGGTCGCTCAGGCCGCGCAGATCGCCCTGGCGTCAATCGAATCCATCTACGGCATGACGCGGCCCGCACCCGAGGACGACAGCCGCGCCGCGCGCAACAACCGCGCCACCTACGAACTGCACGACCGCGCGGGCGAGTTCACCTCGGTGTTGTTCACCGCATTCAAGAACGAGTTCTCCTCGGAATTCCTGCAGGGCGGCTCGATCTACCCCGCACTGCAGAACTTCTACCTCGCCGCGCGCGCCCAGGGGTTGGGTGCATGCATCACGAGCTGGGCCTCCTACGGCGGCGAGAAGGCGCTGCGGGAGGCCGTCGGAATCCCCGACGAGTGGTTCCTGGCCGGGCACGTGGTGGTGGGCTGGCCACGCGGACGCCACGGACCGGTCCGCCGTCGGCCGCTGTCCGATGTGGTGTTCCGCAACCGGTGGGACCCCGAACGCGCCGACATCACCTACGGACGGGGCGCTCGCCCGCGGGGGAAGTGAACCGCCTCATCGCATCACGTGGGCCTGCTGCCGGTTCGGATGCACACCGAAAAGATCGCGATACGAGGGTGGTTGGCGGCCACCCTCGTCCTTGATGCCGTACATGGCCGCGAGTTCGGCGCCGATGAGGGTCTGGCCGCTGACCGCCATCACCTCGGGGTCACGGTAGAGCTCCCAGATCACGTGACCGGTGAGCTCGGGGGTCTCGGCGGTGTCGAGGATGTGGCCGAGCTTCTCGGGGTTGCTCGCCACGATGGCGCGGACCCGGTCGGTGAGCAGGGAACCCATCCAGATCGACACGGCGGCGACGCCCACATCGCGGAAGTCGTAGGCCATGTCGGCGGCCATCTTGTCGACCCCGGCTTTCGGGACGCCGTAGGCGGGTCCGAACGCGTAGTGCACCGCGCCAGACGATGAGGTGAAGGCGACCAGTCCCTTGCGGTGCGGCACCATCAGCGGTGCGGCGTAGACGGTGGCGACGTAGCTGCTGCGCAGCCCGACGTCCAAGGTTTCGATGACGTTGATCGGTTCTTCCCAGAATTTGGTGCGGCCCATCATCTCGTCGCGGATGATGGCCGCATTGTTGACCAGGATGTCGATGCGACCGTGGTCGCGGCCGACGCGGTCGAAGAATTCTACGACCTGCTCGTCGTTGCCGTGGTCGACCTGTACCGCGATGCCCTCACCCCCGGCGGCGGTGACCTTGGCGGCGGTCTCGCTCGCGTCGATCGTGCGGCCTGTGACGTAGACGGTGCAGCCGTGCATTCCCAGCGCGTGCGCGATCCCGGCACCGGCTCCACGACTGGCCCCGGTCACCACCGCGACCGGACGGTTCATACCGTTTCCTCGATACGCGCGGCGTCCTTGAGCTCGGTGATCGGGCGCGCCAATCCCTGTTCGTCGCAGATCTTCTGGAGTTTGACGACGGTTTCCGCCACCCCGGCGCCCAGGCGCCGCCCGGGGGTGAACTCCGCGGGCAGGTGCCGCATGCCCTGGATGACCCCGATGCTGTCGTAGTGCACGGTTCCCTCGGGTAGGCACCGGTAGTCCGGCATCCGGTCCAGCACCGCGGTGAGCATCGACTTGAACACCGTGCGAGCCACATTCGATCCGATGCAACGGTGCACGCCGAGACCGAAGCTGAAGTGGCGATTGCCCTTTCGGTCCATGACCAGCTGGTCGGCGTCGCTGAACACCGCAGGGTCGCGGTTGGCCATCGCCCAGGACAACCACAGGCGCTGACCTTCGTGCAGTTCGATGTCGCCGAGCCTCATATCCTCGGCGATCGTGCGGGCATCACCGGGTGCCGGGGTGAAGTACCGCAGGAACTCCTCGGTGGCAGGGTTGAGCAGGGTGTCGCGTTCGGCGCTGAGTCGCATCCGCTCGTCAGGATGCTCCGAGAGCCACTCCAAGGCATGCGCCGTCAGCGCGGTCGTGGTGTCGAATCCCCCGCCGATCAACAGGTTCAGCATGCCGATGAGCTCGATGTCGGGTGGGGCCTCGCCGTCGATGCGCAGCTTCGCCAGCGCGTCGATGATGCCCGGGCGCGGGTTGCCGCGGATCTCCATCAGATTGGTGAACAGGTCCACGCCCATCGCCAGGTACATCTCGCGCACCCGGTCGGCATCCGGGGAGTCCGGCGGGGTGTACACCGACGCATGCGCCGGTTCGTTGTACAGCTCCCACTTCTCCAAGGGCACCCCGAGCATCGCGAGCGTGAGCACCGCGGGCACCACGTTGGCCAGGTCGTCGACGAAATCGATGCGGCCCGTCTCGATGTGGTCGTCCAGACAGGCGCGCACGATCTCGTCGACGAACGGTTCCCAGCGCTTCACCGCCGCAGGCGACAGATACGGGTTCAGCGCGGTGCGGTAGAAGCGGTGCTCCGGGTCGTCCATCTCGAGCATGCCGCCGCGGAACCCCTCGGCCTCCACCATCCGCGGGATCGAGATGCCCTTGTAGCCGCGGCGTTCGTTGTTCACGTCGTGGTCGTTGGACACGTGCGGACAACGCGCCAGCTCGAACACCGCGTCGCTGCCGGCGGCCACCCAGTGCCCGTCGTAGGTGTCGGTCCACGCCAGCGGGCACTTCCGGTGCATCTCGTGCGTGATGTCGAGAAACTTGTCCCGGTAGTCGGGGCTGTGCCGGTCGAAGTGGTAGGTGCTCATCGCGGACCCCCATCGGTCAGCAGGATCGCCTGCTCGGGGCAGGAGCGGGCCGCCTCGGTGACCTTCGCGCGCTGCGCCTGCGGCACGTCCCCGGGCACCGCGGCGGCGTGGCCGTCGACGTCGTCGAGCACGAACGACTCCGGTGCGATCATGGCGCACAGGGTGTGGCCCTGGCACCGTGAGGATTCGACCTCGACCCGCATCGTCACTGCCTCCCTCATTCCTGTCCTTCTGGTGGGTGCCGGTCAGACGACTGCACCGCCGTTCACTCCGACGATTTGACCCGTGACGTATCCGGCGGCCTCCGAGCACAGGAACGCACACACTGCGGCGACGTCGGCCGGTGCACCGACGCGGCCGGCCGGGATCGCCTGGGTCAGGAACGCGTCGGGTGGAAGCTTGCCGTCAGCCTGTTGCTGACGCAGCATCGGCGTCTCGATAGCGAAGGGGGGCACAGTATTCGCAGTGACGCCGAATCGGGCGTAGTCACGCGCGACGGTCTTGGTCAATGCGATGACACCGCCCTTGGTGGCTGAGTAGTGCGCCTGCCGCGGCCCACCCTGCTGTCCGGCGGCCGACGAGATCGTCACAACCCGGCCCCATCCCGCCGCGACCATGTCCGTCAGTGCGGTCCGCAGGGTCAAGAAGGTCCCGGTGAGATTGACCGCGAGATAGCGGTTCCACTCGTCGAGTGTGATTTTGTCGAGGCGAGTGAAACCACCGATCGCGGCGCTGGTCACGAGGATCCCGACGGGCCCGAATTCGGTTCGCACCGTGCTGAATGCGCGCTCGACAGCAGCCTCGTCGGCGACATCGATCGCGACTCCGATGGCTTGCGCTCCGCCGCCACGCAATTCCGCGGCGACCTTGTCGGCCGCAGCCGCATCGAGATCGAGCACGGCCACCCGGTGGCCGTCGGCCGCCAGCCCGGCGCAGATCGCCTCCCCCAGCCCGGACGCGCCACCGGTCACCACAGCCACTCGACTCACCGCGCCTCCTCACGCCACCGCTGTACGGATGTATAGCACAGGCTATATGCTCCCACCAACGAGTGGCGAGGAGAACACGTTGAGCGATCTGTACTACGACCCGTGGCACGTCGACATCGACGCCGACCCGTACCCCACCTACCGCAGACTGCGGGACGAACAGCCGGTGTACCACAACGAGGAACACGGCTTCTGGGGTGTGAGCCGGTACGCGGATGTGGATGCGGCGCTGAAGGATACGAAGCGGCTCAGCTCCGCCAAGGGCGACATCCTCGAAGTCGTGATGACTGATCCGGTGATGCCGCCGGGGATCTTCATCAACGAGGACCCGCCACTGCACACCATCCACCGCGCGATCGTCGCCCGCGCCTTCACGCCGAAGAAGATGCGCGCGCTCGAGGACAAAATCCGCGCCTTCTGCGTCGCATGTCTGGACCCGCTGGTCGGTGGCGAGCGGTTCGACTTCGTCGAGGATCTCGGCGCGGAACTTCCCATGCGCACGATCGGCATGCTCGCAGGCATCCCCAATTCCGAACAACCGGCGGTGCGCGAGCACGCCAACGAGGTGCTGCGCAACGAACCCGGTAAGCCGATGGAGATCAAGAAGGAGCGCTACTTCACCGGCGAGATGTTCGGCGAGTACATCGAATGGCGGGACAAGAACCCGTCGGACGATTTGATCACCGAACTGCTGAACGTCGAGTTCGAGGACGAGACCGGCACGGTGCGGAGGCTGACCAAGCAGGAGCTCACCGTGTTCCTCGCCGTCGTCGCCGGCGCGGGCGTGGAGACCACCGGACGCCTGTTCGGCTGGATGGGCAAGGTACTGGCGGAACACCCGGATCAGCGCAAAGAACTGGCCGCCGATCCGTCGTTGATTCCGACGGCGATCGAGGAACTGCTGCGCTACGAGCCCCCCGGGCCCCACGTCGCGCGTTATGTCGCATCCGACGATGTGACGTTTCACGGCGTCGTCGTGCCGGCAGGAAGTCCGCTGCTGCTGATGCTCGCGTCAGCCAACCGCGATGAACGCCATTTCGAGGATCCCGACCGGTTCGACATCCACCGGAAGCCGGGCGGTCACCTCACGTTCGGCCGTGGAGCCCACTTCTGTGTCGGTGCTCCGCTGGCCCGGCTGGAGGGTCGCGTGGCGCTCGAAGAGGTACTCAAGCGTTGGCCGGAATGGGAGATCGACCTCAGCGGCGCCCGCCGCTCGAGGACCTCGACCGTCCGCGGATGGGACAGCATGCCTACGGTGGTCAGATGACAAACAGCATGTCCCACGTCGCCGTGATCACCGGAGCCGCACGGGGTCAGGGCCGCAGCCACGCCGTGGCGCTCGCCGAACAGGGCGTCGACATCATCGCCGTCGACCGCTGCGCCGACATCGATACGATCCCATACCCCTTGGCGACCGAGGCCGACCTCGCCGAAACCGCCGACCAGGTGCGTGCGGTAGGCGGCCGGATCGAGACCGTCGTCGCCGACGTCCGCGACCTCGACGCACTGCAGGCCGGAATCGACCGCGGCATCGCACGATTCGGTGACCTAGACATCGTGGTGGCCAACGCCGGCGTGGTGGGGATGGGACTTCCCGATCCGGCGGACACCCGCCTGTACCGCGACATCGTCGACGTCAACCTCGTCGGGGTCTGGCACACCATCGCCGCGACGGCGCCGTCGATGATCCGGCGGGGCACCGGTGGCTCGATCGTGTTGATCAGCTCGATGCAGGGCGTGGTCGGCCGCGGCGGGGACGGCAGTGCGGCCACGTTCGCCTACGCCGCGTCCAAACACGGCGTGGTCGGGCTGATGCGCTCGGCCGCCAACGCCTATGCGCAGCACCACATCCGCGTCAACTCGATCCACCCGACCGGCGTCGCCACCCCGATGATCTTCAACGAGCACATGGCCGCCGTCGTCGCCGCCAATCCGGAAGGCAGTGCGATGTCGGGCAACCTGCTGCCGGTTCCCTACGTGGAGGCCGAAGACGTCACCGCGGCCGTGCTGTTCCTGGTGAGCGACGGCGCCCGCTACATCACCGGCACGACGCTACCCGTCGATGCCGGTCACGCGGCGATGTAGGGGTCAGCGGCCGTCCAGGATGAAATCCGCTGCGCGCCAGGCCATCGCCATGATGGGCCCGTTGAGGTTGCCCGCCACGATGGTGGGCAGCACCGAACAGTCGACTACCCGCAGCCCGTCCACACCCCTCACGCGCAGCTGGTTGTCGACGACGTCGTGATCGCTGGGCCCCATCGCGCAGGTGCCGACCGCGTGGTAGCCGCAGTACCCGCCGTCGAGCGCGGCATCGACCAGCGCGTCGTCGCTTTGCACGCCGGAACCCGGATACGTTTCGCCGCTGAGGCGTTCGGCGATCGGTGACTGGTCGAAGATCGCGCGCATCCTGCGCAGCAGCTTCGCGGTGGTGTCACGGTCGTAGTCGCTGCGCAGGTAGTTGGGGTCGATCCGCACCGTGGCGGCCGGATCCGCCGAGGTGATCTCGAGTCGGCCCTCCGACGTCGGGCGCAGCACCATTCCGAGGCAGGACACGCCCGGTTCGCGCTGGATGCTGACCGGTTCGCCGACGTTGTAGGGCGGCAGCGTGTACGGGCCCATCATCACCTGACCGTCGGGCCGGTCGGCGTCGGGCTGCGCCTTCACGAACCCGACGACGTCGAACGACGGTGCCGCCAGCGGACCCCTGCGGTTGGCCAGGTACTTGAGGCCGGTGAGCGCCTGCCCCGTGCTGGTCGCCAGGTACTTGTTGTAGCCGAGGTCATCCTTCAGTCCGAATCGCAAGGTGGCGCAACGGTGTTCGCGCAGACCATGGCCGACCCGCTCGCGCTCCGCCCGGACCGGGACGCCCGCGGCCGTGAGCACGTCGCGCGGTCCGATGCCGGAGAGCTGCAGCAGTTTCGGCGAGTTCAGGCTGCCCATCGACACGATGACCTCGCGACGGGCGTGCACCCGCTCCGAGCCGATCTCCACGCCCACCGCACGGTCCCCGTCGAGCAGCACGCGGTCGACGACCGCACCCATTCGGACGGTGAGGTTCGGACGTCGCAGTACCGGCTTGAGGAATGCGGTGGCGGCGCTGACGCGCCGGCCCTTGCGGATCGTCGATGTGGCGTAGCCGATGCGTTCGGCGTCGGATTCGTTGATGTCCTCGACCCGCGTCATTCCGATCCTCGTCGCCGCATCGATCATCTCCTCGCACAACGGGTCCGGATCGCGCGGTACGGAGATGTGCAGCGGTCCACCGGTGCCGCGGGTGGCGGACGGCCCGAACTCGCTGTTCTCGAAACCTCGGAAGATGGGCAGGATCTCGTCCCATCCCCAGCCCTTGTTGCCGAGGCGTTCCAGCCCGTCGTAATCGGCGCGCTGGCCGCGGTTGTAGAGGGTGCCGTTGATGGCACTCGAACCGCCGAGCACCTTGCCGCGCATCCACTGTTCGACGTGCGGTTGCGGCCCGAACGGCGTGGTCTCGTAGTGCCACATGTACTTCTCGGACTCGAAGACCTTGCCCGCACCCTTCGGGATGTGGAACCACGGGCTGCGGTCGCCGCCGCCGGCCTCGAGCAGCAGCACGCTGACCTTCGGGTCTTCGGACAAGCGGTTGGCCAGCACGCAACCCGCCGATCCCGCTCCGGTGATGATGTAGTCGTAGCCGGTCATGGTTGCCTCTCCGTCGCGCTGTACGGCCGTATAGTACGGCTTCGGCGACAATGGGAGGGTGCAACTGCCCGTTTCACCGCCCATTCCGCCGATGCTGTCCAAATCGGTCGGCGAGATCCCGCCCGGCGCCTCGTACGAACCGAAGTGGGACGGGTTCCGGTCGATCGTGTTCCGCGACGGCGACGAGGTGGAGCTCGGCAGCCGCAACGAACGGCCGATGACGCGGTACTTCCCCGAACTCGTCGACGCGGCGCGTGCCGAACTGCCGCCGCGCTGTGTGATCGACGGGGAGATCGTCATCGCGGGCGCCCGCGGCCTGGACTTCGAGGCCCTGCAGTTGCGGCTACACCCCGCCGCGTCGCGGGTGCGGATGCTGGCCGATAAGACGCCCGCGGCGTTCATCGCCTTCGATCTGCTCGCGCTCGGCGACGACGACTACACCGCCCGGCCGTTCGCCGAACGCAGGGCCGCGCTGGTCGACGCCCTGGCCGGGTCCGGGCCCACGTTCCACGTCACGCCCGCCACCCGCGACGTCGCGACCGCGCAGCGCTGGTTCCACGAATTCGAGGGCGCCGGGCTGGACGGGGTGATCGCCAAACCGCTCGACGGGCCGTACCTGCCGGACAAGCGGGTGATGTTCAAGGTCAAACACCAGCGCACCGCCGACTGTGTGGTCGCCGGCTACCGGCTGCACAAATCCGGTGACGACGCGGTGGGCTCGCTGCTGCTCGGCCTCTACACCGACGACGGTGAACTGGCGTCGGTCGGCGTCATCGGCGCCTTCCCGATGAAGCGGCGCCGGGAGCTGTTCGACGAGTTGCAACCGTTGGTCACCTCGTTCGACCAGCACCCGTGGAACTGGGCGGCCCACGTCGACCCCGATGTCGTGCGCCGCTACGGCGGTGGATCGCGGTGGAACGCGGGCAAGGATCTGTCGTTCGTGCCGCTGCGCCCCGAACGCGTCGTCGAGGTCCGCTACGACCACATGGAGGGCCACCGGTTCCGGCACACCGCGCAGTTCAACCGGTGGCGACCGGACCGGGACCCGCGCTCCTGCACGTACGCCCAGCTCGAACAGCCCGTCACGTTCCGGCTCGGCGACATCGTCCCCGGACTCGGGGCATGACCAGCTCCCCCGCAGGCCGATTCGCGCCCAGCCCGTCGGCCGATCTGCACATCGGCAACCTGCGCACCGCCATCCTGGCCTGGCTCTTCGCCCGATCCACGGGCAGACGCTTCGTGATGCGGGTCGAGGACCTCGACTACCGCACGGACTCCGACATCGCCGCGCGCCAACTCGCCGACCTGACCGCGCTCGGGATCACCTGGGACGGTCCCGCGGAGTACCAGTCCTCGCACCGCGAACGCTACGACACCGTCGTCGACGCTCTGGTCGCCGACGGCATGGTCTACGAATGCTATTGCAGCAGAAAGGACATCGCGCAGGCACCGCGTGCCCCGCATGCACCGGAAGGCGCCTACCCCGGCATCTGCCGCGACCTCACCGACGCCGAACGCGCCGCGCGCCGCGCGGAGACCGGCCGGCCACCCGCGCTGCGCCTGCGCACCGACGTGTTCACCTACACCGTCACCGACCAACTGCACGGCACCTACACCGGCATCGTCGACGACTTCGTCGTCCGCCGCGGCGACGGGGTGCCCGCCTACAACCTCGCCGTGGTGGTGGACGACGCCACCGCGGGCATCGACCAGGTGGTGCGCGGCGACGACCTGCTCAGCTCGTCACCGCGGCAGGCCTACCTGGCCCGGCTGCTGGGCCACCCCGAACCCGTCTACGCCCACGTCCCGCTCGTGCTCAATGAGGACGGCGCCCGGCTGGCCAAACGCGACGGTGCCGTCACACTCGCCGAGATCGGCACGCAGCGGGTGTTCGCCCAGATCAGCAGGTCGCTGGGCTGGCCCGCCCACAGCCTCGACGAACTGCTCGACCGGTTCGACCCGGCCCGGTTGCCGCGGACCCCGTGGATATACCGCCCGGAGTGTTAGCGTCCGGCGGGTGAGGTTTCTACGAGCGCTCCTGCTGCTGGTGGCGGTCCTTGCCCTGGCGTCGTGCGGATCGACCGGTGGCGGCGGCGACGAACCGATCAAGTCCGCCGGTGTGCTGCGAGTCGGCACCGAAGGCGTCTACGCCCCGTTCAGTTATCACGATCCCTCGGGTCAGCTGGTCGGATACGACGTCGACGTGGCACGTGCGGTGGCCGACAAGATCGGTGTGCGGGTCGAGTTCGTCGAGACACCGTGGGACGCGATCTTCGCCGCACTGGAGGCCGACCGCTTCGACGTGGTCGCCAACGAGGTGACGATCAACGCCGAACGCCAGGCGAAATACGACCTCTCCGAACCGTATTCGATCGGCGAGGGCGTCATCGTCACGCGCGCGGACGACGATTCGATCACGTCCCTCGACGATCTCAAGGGGAAGGTCACCGCGCAGAGCGTCACCAGCAACTGGGCGCAGGTGGCACGCGACGCGGGGGCGCGGGTCGAGTCGGTGGATGGTTTCGCCCAAGCCATCACCCTGCTCAACCAGGGCCGGGTGGACGCGACGGTCAACGACAGCATCGCGGTGTACGCGTATCTCGCCGAGACCGGCGACACCTCTGTCAAGATCGCCGCAGAGACCGGCGAGAGGAGCGAGCAGGGTTTCGCCGCGCGCAAGGACAGCGGCATGCTGCCCGAACTCAACCGCGCGCTCGACGAATTGCGCGCCGACGGAACGCTGGCGGAGATCTCGCAGAGGTACCTGAAGGCCAATGCGTCCGGCGCTCCGGAGTCCGCGCAGGCGCCGCGTTCGACGTGGCAGCTGATCCTCGACAACCTGTGGCCGCTGGCGCGCGCGGCGCTCACGATGACGATTCCGCTCACGGTCATCAGCTTCGCGATCGGTCTAGTGATCGCGCTGGGCGTCGCGTTGGCCCGGCTGTCCCCGAATGTGGTGCTCAGCAACGTCGCCCGGTTCTACATCTCGGTGATCCGGGGAACGCCGCTGCTCGTCCAGTTGTTCATCGTGTTTTTCGCCCTCCCGGAGTTCGGGGTGCGCTTCGAACCGTTCCCCGCCGCGGTCATCGCGTTCTCGCTCAACGTCGGCGGTTACGCCGCGGAGATCATCCGGTCGGCGATCCTGTCCATCCCGAAGGGACAGTGGGAGGCCGCCGAGACCATCGGCATGAATTACGCGACCTCGCTGCGGCGGATCGTGCTCCCGCAGGCCGCGCGGGTCGCCGTCCCACCGCTGTCGAACACGTTGATCTCCCTGGTCAAGGACACCTCACTGGCGTCGACGATCCTGGTGACCGAACTGCTGCGGCAGGCGCAGATCGTCGCCGCCCCGACCTTCGAGTTCTTCGCGCTGTACGGCACGGCCGCGGTGTACTACTGGGTGATCTGCCTGGTGCTGTCGTTCGGTCAGGGCCGCCTCGAACACCGGCTGGAAAGGTACGTGGCGAGATGACAGAGGATCGGGTGGTCGCCGAGGGGCTGCACAAGGCCTTCGGCGACAACGAGGTACTCAAAGGGGTGTCGTTCCGGGTGCCCGCCGGATCGGTGACCACGATCATCGGACCGTCGGGTTCGGGGAAGACCACGCTGCTGCGCGCGCTCAACGCGCTGGATGTCCCCGACGCCGGGACGGTGTGCATCGGTGACGTGAGCGTGGACTTCGGCGGTCAGGTGTCGCGGGATCTTCTGCGCCGCTACCGGATGCAGAGCGGATTCGTCTTCCAGGCGCACAACCTCTTCCCCCACAGGACGGTGCTGCAGAACGTCACCGAGGGTCCGATCGTGGTGCAGAAGCGTCCGCGTGAGGAGGCCGAGGCCGACGCGATGGAGTTGCTCACTCAGGTCGGGCTCGCCGAGAAGCGCGATCAGTATCCCTATGAGCTGTCGGGTGGGCAGCAGCAGCGCGTCGGTATCGCACGGGCACTTGCGTTGCGGCCCAAGGTCGTCCTGTTCGACGAGCCGACCTCGGCGCTGGATCCCGAGTTGGTCGGCGAGGTGCTCTCGGTGATCAAGGACCTCGCCGTCGAGGGCTGGACGCTGGTGGTCGTGACCCACGAGATCCAGTTCGCGCGGCAGGTGTCGAATCAGGTGCTGTTCACCGACCGCGGCGTCATCCTCGAGCAGGGGCCGCCCGACGAGGTGCTCGGCGATCCGAAGCAGGAGCGCACCCGTCAGTTCCTGCAGCGGATCCTCAACCCGCTCTAGAGTTCGCGCACGCCCCAGGGGGAGCCGTACTCGGTGAGCAGGTCCAGGAACGGCACCGCGTCGAAGGCCTCGGGACCGAGGACACCGGCACCGCTCCAGGTTCCGTTCGCCAGGAGTTCCAGTGCGACAACGGGATTGATCGCGGTCTGCCACACCACGCACTGGTGACCGTATTCGGCCATCGACCACTCGTTGTCGACCACGTGGTACAGGTACGTCGAGCGCGGTTCGCCGTCCTTGCCGGTGCCCGTCACCCACAGGCCGGCGCAGGTCTTGCCGCGCATCTTCGCCCCCAACGTCGCGGGGTTGGGCAGGCAGGCCGCGACGACGTCACGCGGGGAGACCTCGACCGAACCCACCTTCACCTTGTCGGTACGGTCCAGGCCCAGTTTGTGGAGCGTCTTGAGCACGTCGATGAACTCGGCGCCCAGACCGTACTTGAACGTCGCGCGTTTGCATTTCACCCAACGCGGCATCAGCAGCACTTCCTCGTGCTCGACGTTGACGCACTCCACCGGGCCGATGCCGTCGGGGAAGTCGAACACCTCCGGCTCACTGAACGGTTCGGTGACGAACCAGCCGCGCTCGGCCTCCCAGATCACCGGCGGGTTGAGGCATTCCTCGATCGTGGTCCAGATCGAGAACGACGGCGCGAAGTCGTAGCCCGCCACGGTGAGGTTCGATCCGTCGCGGGTGCCGAGTTCGTCGATCTCGGAGAACAGGTGGTCGGCCGCGTAGCGGGCGAACACGTCCGACAGACCGGGTTCGACGCCGATCCCGACGAGCGCCAGCCGGCCGGCGTCGCGCCACCGGTCCTCGACGGCGAACTGCTCGTCGCCCAGCTTGACGCCGGTCAGCTCGTAGGGCTGGTCGGGGTGGCGGTGCGACAGGCTCATCGCCATGTCGAGGTAGTCGGCACCGCCGGCCAGGGCGCCGTCGAAGATCGGCATCACGAACCGCGGGTCGACGGCGTTCATCACGTGGGTGATCGCGTGTTCGCGCACCAGCGCCGCGACGGCGTCCGCGGACGTCGCGTCGACCTGCGCGGAGGTGAACCTCGGGTCGGCGACCGCCTCGGCGGCCTGCCGCGCCCGGTCGCCGTCGTAATCGCAGACCACGACCTGCTCGAAGAAGTCACGGCGCGCGGCGATCGCGCAGAAGGCCGATCCGACACCGCCGGCACCCACCAACAGGATTCGCATGGCAGGCACCCTAGTACGGATTCCGCCGCGTCGGGCAGCTTCTACAACGGATTCCTGGGTCGGGCGGCTAGATTGCGACGGAAAGCGTCTCCATACCGCGCAGGGTGAGGTTCGGTTTGTACACCGGCTCGGCGGCCAGGCGGGCGTCGGGGAACCGTGCGGTGACCGCCGAGAGCGCGACCGCGGCCTCCAGCCGGGCCAGCGGCGCGCCGAGGCAGAAGTGCGGACCCTTCCCGAAGCCGAGGTGGCGGATGTGCTCGCGGTCCGGGTCGAATTCGTCGGCCCGCTCGAACGCCTCGGGGTCGCGCTGGGCGGCGGCGAGCAGCAGCAGCATGCTGTCGCCCTTGGGCACCGTCAGCCCGTTGATCGTCATGTCCTCCGCCGCGATCCGGACGACCAACTGCACCGGCGGGTCGTAGCGCAGCGTCTCCTCCGCCACCGTCGACAGCCGCCGCGGATCCGCCGCCGACTTCGCCCACTGGGCCGGCTGGCGCAGCATCGCCAGGATCGCGTTCGCGATGAGGTTGACGGTGGTCTCGTGCCCGGCAACGAGCAGCAGGTTGCACGTGGCGACGATCTCGTCCTCCGTCAGCTGGTCACCGGCCTCCTCGGCCGCGATCAGCCCGGAGATCAGATCCTCGCGCGGTTCGGCCCGCCGCCGCGCGATGAGTTCGCGTAGATACTCCCGCAGCCACAGGCCGGCCTCGAGCCGCCGCTCGAACCCCTCGGCCGCCTCACCGGTGACGGTCATGAACGGGTCCAGCGACTGCGCCTGCAGCGCCGACGCGCGGCTGAACTGCGGTTCGTCCTCCAGCGGCACGCCGAGCAGCCGACAGATCACCGCCACCGGGAGCGGATACGCCAGGTCCGCGACGGCGTCGAACTCACCCTTGGCCGCCACGTCGTCGAGCAGCGCGTCCACCAGCGCCACGATCTGCGGTTCCAGCGCCTTGACCACCCGGGGGACGAACGCCGAGCTGACCAGCCTGCGCAGCCGGGTGTGGTCGGGCGGGTCGAGGAACAGGAAGCCCGGCGCCCCGAAGGGCCGCGCGGGTGCGCCCGCGGCGATCTCGCGCTGCGCGACCGTGGACTTCAACCGGTCACTGGCCGACGCGGGATGGCGCAGCACCTCGTCGCAGTCGGCGAACGAGGAGAACACCACCAGATTCGACGACGGCAACACCACCGGTCCGGCGGCCCGCAGGTCGGCGTAGAGCGGATAGGGGTCGGCCCGGTTGCCCGGGTCGAGCAGCCGGCCGAGCAGGGTCTGAGGGTCGGTCATGGTTACAGATCAACCGTAATAGCGGCCGAGCACGTCGGCGCGCAGGTCGTCGAAGTCTCCCGCGACGATCGACGCCCGGATCCGGTCGACGAGCCGGATGACGAAGCGCTCGTTGTGGATCGTGCACAGGGTCGAGGCCAGCATCTCCTTGGCCTTGAACAGGTGGTGGATGTAGGCGCGGGTGTAGTGCGCGCACGTGTAGCAGTCACATTCGGCGTCGATGGGCGTGAAGTCGCGCCGGTAGCGGGAGCCCGTGATGTTGTAACGCCCGTCCGCCGAATAGACCGCGGCGTTGCGGGCGACCCGCGACGGGGACACACAGTCGAATGTGTCGGCGCCCGCCTCGACCGCGGCGAACAGATCGTCGGGTTCGCTGATCCCGAGCAGGTGGCGTGGTTTGTCGTCGGGCAGTTCGTCGGTGACCCAGCCGACGATGGTGGCGAGGTTCTGCTTCTCCAGCGCCCCGCCGATACCGAACCCGTCGAAGCCGAGTTCGGCCAGCCCACGGGCGGCCTTGCGGCGCAGATCCTCGTACTGCGCGCCCTGCACCACGCCGAACAGCGCCTGCGGCGGTTTGTCGGGCCGTTCGGCGTCCAGCCTGCGGTGCTCGGCCACACAGCGCACCGCCCACTCGTGGGTGCGCTGCACCGACTGCTCCTGGTAGGCGCGGGTGTTGACCAGCGTGGTCAGCTCGTCGAACGCGAAGATGATGTCCGCACCCAGCCGGCGCTGGATACCGATCGACACCTCCGGGGTGAACCGGTGCTTGGAGCCGTTGAGGTGGGACCGGAACGTCACCCCGTCGTCGTCGACGACGGCCAGGCGTTCCTTGCCCTTGGCGATGATGTCGTCGGCCTGGACCCGCGCGGTGTCCATCGCCAGCACCTTCTTGAATCCGACGCCCAGGGACATCACCTGGAAGCCGCCGCTGTCGGTGAACGTGGGGCCGGGCCAGTTCATGAACGCGCCGAGCCCGCCCGCCGCGTCGACGATGTCGGGCCCGGGCTGCAGGTACAGGTGGTAGGCGTTGGCCAGCACCGCTTGAGCGCCAAGATCTTTCATCGTCTCGGGCAGGACCGCCTTGACGGTGGCCTGGGTGCCGACGGCGATGAAGGCCGGGGTGTGGATGTCACCGTGCGGGGTGTGGATCACGCCGACCCGGCCGCGCCGTCCGGGTAGCTCCGCCTCGACCTCGAAGAACTGCTGATCCACGCAGGTATTCAACACCGATCGGTGCCGGGCCATGAAATCCGTCAATCCCGAACCGCGACGGGGAAGCCGCACCATACTGCTCAACGACGGCCCGAATCAAGATCGGGCCGCTGAGGTGAAGGAGAACAGGGTGAAGCGTGGTTTCCTCGTGACCGTGGGCGGTGCGGCGATCGTGGCCGCCGGCCTGGCGGGCTGTTCCTCGGACAGCGGTTCCTCCGAGTCGACGACATCCGCCGAGTCGAGCGACACCGCCACCGCGAGTGCATCGGCGGAGGCCACCTCGGCACCGGGCGGCGCGAAGGTCGTCATCGACGGTCAAGACCAGAACATCCAGGGCACCGTCGCCTGCACCTCGATGGGCGGCAACCTCAACATCGCGATCGGCCAGGCCACCACCGGTATCGGCGCGGTGGTCACCGAGGCCGATCCCCCGGCGGTGCAGTCGGTCGGCCTCGGCAACTTCAACGGCGTCACCCTCGGCTTCCAGCAGGGCACCGGCCAGGGCAACGCCGAGGTGGAGAAGGACGACAAGACCTACAACATCAAGGGCAACGCCACCGGCGTCGACATCGCCAACCCGCTGCAGCCGGTGACCAAGCCGTTCGAGATCGAGGTCACCTGCCCGTAGCTTCGGCGTAGAGGTGCACCAGGCCCGAGGCCACTGCGAACCGCGGGCCGTGCACCCCGTCGATGTCGGCGCGCCCGACCACGACACGGGCCCGGCGCAGTGACTCGCCGACGGTGCGCAGCAGTTCGTCGTCCAGCGCCCCGCCGCCGGCGAGGAGTAGCGCGGGCGGCGGTTCGTCGAGCGTGGCCAGGCAGCGGGCGATGTTCGCGGCGACGGTCTCCTGTTTGATCGCCAACCGGAGGCTGCGCCACTCCTCGGCGGCGAGCCGGTGCGAGAACGGCACCAGCCCCGCGCTGCCGCGGGTGCACAGCCGCCCGATCGCGTCGGCGGGCGCCGGACTGTCCAGGAACACCCGGCGGCCGTCCTCCTCGTGGGCGACGTGTGGACCCTCCACGCGCAGCGCCGGTGTGCGTTTCACCCGCTCGGCGAGTGCCCGCGGAATGCCGAGCACCCGGGACACGGCGGTGGTGATGGTCTCCCCCGCACCGGCCGCGGTGACGGTGTGGTCGCCATCGATGAGATCGACTGTGCCGCCGCCGATGTCGCACACCACCGCACCCGGCGGCAGGCCCGGCGTGGTGGCGGCGCCGCGCGCCGCGGCGGCGGGTTCGGTCGACAGGGTGGTGGCGGGCCTGCCGGTCAGCGCGGACAGCGTTGCGGCGGCGTCGGTCACCGGTTCGGCGGCCAGCAGCGCGACGACGGTGCCGCGCGCGTCGGCGACACCCCTGCGCAGCCACGCCCCGTTGTCGATGGCCGCGAGATCGGTGAAGAACGCGTCGTCGACCGCGACACCGTCCTCCGCGGCGGGCATCGCGCGCAACCGGACCGCGACCGCGCATCCCGGCGGTTCCAACCGCAGCACACTGTGGGCGGCCGCGGGCGCGTACCGCACGATCCGCCCGTCGATCCGGCAGTCGACGTAGTCGTCGTCGACGGTGGGCGGGTCCGGTGGTTCGGTGCGCGCGGTGACGGCGATGGCGGGGGCATCGGCGAGTTCGCGGGTGAACTCCGCGATGTCGTGCAGCCGTTCGTGGCCCAGCCGCAACGCCGCCGACAGCGCGATCGGATCGGCCAGCGCGCGGTACGCCCGGCCTTCGGCGACCACCTCGACCGCGACGAGCGCGCCCGGTCTCAGGCCGTCGAGGTCGACCTCGTCGACCACGGGGACGTCGATCGGGATGCGGTTGCGGATCAGCACCGCGTCGTCCTGGGCGGCGAGCACACCGGCGATACGCCAGCCCCGGCTCACCGCCTCGGTGACGGCGTGTGCGGCGTCCTCGAAATCGGTTGTCGCCAAGACGGATACGATCACCGTTCCGGGCTGGACCGGGCCGGTGAGGTCGGCGAGCGGGACGTGGGTGCCGACTCCGTGCCCGACGCCGGCGGGGGTACTGGCATCGGGGCGCCGCAGACTGCGCAGTGGGCTGTTCGGGGACACCGCCGGCGGCAGCGGTGCGGTCGCGGTGTCGACCGGGCGGATCGTCGCGAGCACGATCTGGTCGACGCGGGTCTGCGCCTCCACCTCGAGCCGGTGCAGCAGCGCCGCGGCGCCGTCGAGCGAATCCGCCGACCCCTTGCGACCGCGGGTCGGCGCCTGACCGTGCGTCACCGGTTCGACCCGTCCGTCGGTCACCCGGGCGACGACGATCTCGGTGGTGTGGTTGCCGACGTCGATTCCGGCCACCACCACCGGACTGGATGTCACCGCAGCAGGCCCCGCCTGGCGTAGACGTCGGCGGCCTGACGCACCAGTTCGGCGCACCGCGACGCACCACGCGTCTCCAGCGACACCCGCAGTTCCTCGAGTTCGGCCGCGGTCGACCGGTACGGCCGCAGCGCCTCGTAGAGTCCCATCACATCCTCGTCGTCGATCACCGCCAATTCGGCTGCGCGCAGGAAGTTCTCGGCCAGCTGCGGATTGCCGTGCTCCTCGGCGACGACGGCCTGGTGCGCGAGCGTGGCCGGGTCCATCCGCAGGTCCGACAGCGCCAGCTTGCCGTCGACCGCGGCCGCCACGGTGAACTCTTCGTCGGTCATGCGCGCTCGGCCTCCACGGTGATCGGCGCCTGACCGGGTTCGCAGGCCTGGCGTTCCAGCGCCACCAGCGCCACCGCGCGGGCGTGGTAGCGGGCGGAGATGGATTCGTCGGTACCGCCGGACAGGATCGGCAGCGGCGCCATGCCCTTGGCGTGGCGAGCGGCGTTGCGGCCCAGCTCGCGGTACATCTTCGCGGTGAGCAGCGGCGCGACGCTGAACAGTTCGAGGTTGGCCAGCGGTGCCAGGTCACGGCGGTGGATCAACGCAGTCCCCTTGCCCTGCAGACCGATTCCGATCCCGGAGCCCGAAAGGCGGGCCGCGGTCAACCCGATCAGCCCGACGTCGATGGTCGAGCGCACCCGCACCAGCCGCGGGACGCAGCCCTCCTCCTCCAGCCCCGCCGACAACTGGCGCAGCACCTCACCGACGGTCAACCCGCACAACGTCAGCCACACCGAACGGCCGAGCGCCGGGGACAGCCCGATACACACCTCACGCGGGTCGCTGCCCTGACGGGCCGGTTCGATGTCGGTGAACACCAGGTGACCCTGGTGCTCGGCCTGGTCGGCGGTCAGTTCGGCGGCGGTGCGGGCCTGCCGGATCCCGTCGATCTCGGCGCGGCGCTCCTCGGTGATCGCGTATCCGGTGCCGGGGCCCGCGTAGTCGTTGGGGTCGGTGATCTTCGACAGCACCCGGAACTGGTCGTCGAAGATCGCGGAGGTCTGTAACTGGTCCCCGCGCAGGCGTTCTCGGGTCAACCTCATGATGGCCTCGGCCTCCGGGGCGTAGCCGGTGCGGTGCAGTGCGGCGACGACGTCGAACACGGTGAGCTGGCGGGCCTCGATCGCCGTGGCCGCCTCCGCGACGGCCTTCGGATCACCGGCGGGCAGATCCCGCGAATCGTTGGCGACCACCACCGCGTCGATGCGCTCGTCGTCGAAGTCGGCGAGTCCGAGGTCACGATAGACGGCCTGCACCGCCGTCGCCGCCCGTCTGCGCACCCGCGCCAAGTGCTCGGGCGATACGGTGCGCAGACCGCCGTCGGCGCCCCAGTCGCGCTGCAGCACCAGGAAGTCGTCCACGTCGTCGGCGTTGAAGTTCGACAGCGCAAAGGTGTTGTCGTAGCGGGGAATCGACCCGAAACCGGAGAAGATGAAATCCGCACCGGCCAGCAGCACCGGCAGGGTGTGCGCGCTGCGCCGGATATCGGATTCGGAGATCAGGTTGTCGTTGCCCGCACACGATTCCAGATCGCGCATCATCACCATGAGGTTCTCGGCGAGCAGTTCCTTCATCCCCTCGGGGACCGACGCGACCACGCCCACCCCGTCGATGCCGCCGTTCTGCACACCCTGGGAGCCCAGCGCGCGTGCCAGTGAGACACAACGGGATTCGAGGTAGAGGATCGAACACTTCTCCGCCGCGCCCATCAGCACCTCGGCACCACCACCGCTGGTGACGCGCATCTTCAGCCCGCGCGACGCGTAGGCGGAGGTGAGGATCGCCTTGGAGAACGGGGTGTCGTCACCGTCGACGAACACTTGCTCGGTGCCGTAGATCGAGATCGTCTCGGCGTAACTGGTCAGCCCGCGCAGGCCCAGCCGCAGCTCGAGTGCCTCCTCGATCGAGCACTGCGCCATCGCCCCCGCGACGCCGACCTGCGAACCGATCAGCAGCGCAACGGCATTCGACGGGGCATCGCCGAGCACCGGCACCGTCGTCTCCACCTCGCGGAACCCGTACGCCACCGCGCTGGCGGCGTCGGCGGCGATCAGCAGCGGATCGTCGAGTTGGTTGGTGACGTGCGCCTGGTTACTCGGGGTGCGCCTGGCCCGCATCTTGTGCATCGCCATCTGCATCTCGACCGGCGTCATCACCGCCATCACCCGCGCGAGTTTGGCGGGGGTGGTGCCGCCGATCAGGCGCACCACTTCTGCGCGCGGGACCCCGACGTCGACGGCCATCCGGGCCAGCACCGCATCGTCGAGGGACATCGCCTCCTCGGCGACCGCGAGGTCGATGCCGTAGCGGGCGATGAACTCGTCGATGACGTCGAAGTCGGCCGCCGCCTTGCCGTCGAGTTCGACCACCCGCCCGTCGCGCACCACCAGCGAGGGTTCCGGATCGTGTGGGCTGTGCATCGCGACCAGACCGAGCGCCGCGTCGGGGACACTGAACCCGTCGAGGTTGACCGGCTTCCCGTCGAGGATCCGCAGCCGACCCTGGGCGAGGTCGTCGTGTTCCGTCACACCGGTGATCCTGCCGCCTCCCCGCGCGACACGCGATGCCTTTACTGGTCGGCGTTTCTGGCCCTTTTGACCGCTGCTGACACGATGGGGTCGTGAAACGACTCGCACTCGCCGTCGTCGGCGCACTCGTTCTCACCCTGGCCGCCTGCTCGTCGCCGAGCCCCGCCGACCCGTTCCGCGCGTTCGCCGAGGCACTCGGCCGCCGCGACGCCAAGGCCGCCGCCGAGCAGACCGACGATCCGGCCGCCGCGGAGCCGGTCATCGCGGCGATGTTCGACGGGATGGGCCCCGACGCGACGGTGCAGGTGACGGCCTCGCCCGTCGACGAGGCGACGCAGGCCCTGCGTTATCAGTGGACACCCGCGCCCGAACACGAGTTCGCCTACGAGGCGACCGGCACGGCCGAACAGGACGGCGACCGGTGGCGGCTGGCGTGGTCGACGGCGTTGCTGCACCCGGACCTCAAGGCCGGGATGAACTTCCAGTACAGCGAGGACAGCGAGCTGCAGACCCCGGTGCTCGACCGCACCGGACAGCCGCTGATGACGTGGCAGACCGTCGGGGTGGTCACGCTGGACCGCGCCCACGTGGGCTCCGCGCCGGCGCTCGCCGGACTGCTCGCACCGATCGAACCGACCATCACCCCGGAGTCCATCGCCGCGCAGTTCGACGGCAACGACGACCGGCTCGTCACCGTGATCCGGTTGCGGGAGGCCGACTTCCGGCCCATCGAGGAACAGCTGCGGGCCATCCCGGGAGTCGCGGTCGCCGAACAGGGCGATCTGCTGACCGCCGACCGGGCGCTGCGCTCCCCCGCCATGGCCGAGCTGCCGAAGGTCTGGCACGACCGCATCACCCGCACCGCGGGCTGGTCGGTGTACCTGGTCGACGGCGACGGTGCGGCCGCGCAGCGGTTGACCGCCACCCCACCGGCGCCGACCGATCCCGTCCGCACCTCGCTGGACCTGCGGCTGCAGCTGCTGGCGCAGCAGGCCGTCGCCCAGGAACCGCGGCCGACGATGCTCGTCGCGATCTCGCCATCGGATGGTGGCATCCTCGCGGCCGCGCAGAACGAGGCGGCCGACGGCCAAGGCGCGATCGCATTCAACGGGCTGTATCCGCCGGGGTCGACGTTCAAGACCATCACCACCGCGGCGGCGCTGGAGGCCGGGCTCGTCACACCCGATACACCCGTAGAGTGCCCGGGCCGGCTCACCATCGAGAACCGCACGATCCCCAACGACGACGAGTTCGACCTCGGCACCGTCCCCATGACCACGGCGTTCGCCCGCTCCTGCAACACCACGATGGGTGCGCTGGCCGACCGGTTGCCCGCCGACGCCCTGTCCACCACGGCCCGCGACTTCGGGATCGGTGTCGACTACGTGATCCCCGGGCTGACCACCGTCACCGGTCGGGTGCCCACCGCCGACAGCGCGGCCCAACGCGTCGAGAACGGCATCGGCCAGGGCACCGTAACGGTCAGCCCGTTCGGGCTCGCGGTCGCCGAGGCCAGCCTCGCGCACGGCGCGACGATCACCCCGACGCTGGTGCTCGGCGAGAAGACGACGGCCGACACCGAATCCGCACAGTTGCCGTCCGCCGTGGTCGACGCGTTGCGGTCGATGATGCGCGCGACGGTCACCGAAGGCACCGCGAGCGTACTGTCCGACATCGGTGGCCTCGGCGGGAAGACGGGCACCGCGGAGTTCGGCGACAACACCCACTCGCACGGCTGGTTCGCGGGGATCGCGGGCGACATCGCGTTCGCGACGCTGGTCGTCGGTGGCGATTCGTCGGCTCCCGCGATCACGGTGTCGGGCAACTTCCTGCGGCAGGCGGGGTGAATCGGGCAAGCTGAGCGCATGAAATTGGTGGCTGTTCTCGCGGCGGCCGGTGGCCTGCTCGCCGCACCGCTCGTCACCGCCTCGCCGGCCGTGGCGGCCCCGTGCAACAGCGTCGACTGCGTGCCGTACGTCGACCGCAACGTCGACCCGAGCGAATCGTGCGTCTCCGGCGGGATCCGCTATCTGTTCGGGCTCGACGCGTCGGGCAACAACTACCTGTGCAATACGCAACGCGAGTGGGTCCCGCAGCCGGCGCTGGTCGGGGTGCGGACGCAAGGCGCACCGTGCGACGGCAGCGTGGGTGTCGCGCAGTCACCCGACGGGTTGCCGCTGGGCTGCCTGCGCGGCGCCTGGCTGCCCGACTTCAAATCCTTCTACTACACCTAGAGATCGCCGAGGTCGTCGGGCACGTCGACGGCGTTCTCCCGCAGCGCCTCGATCGGCACCACGTCGAGGGTGCGCTCGTGGGTAGCGGCCAGCACCACCGGTGCGGCGTACCCGTCGCGGTAGGCGCGCAGCCAGTTCGCGGCCGTGACACACCAGCAGTCCCCGGGGTTGAGGCCGGGGAACCGGTATTCGGGCCGCGGGGTCGACAGATCGTTGCCGATCGCGCGCTGGTGGTCGAGGAATTCGGCGGTGACCACGGCGCAGATGGTGTGTGCGCCGAGGTCTTCCGGCCCGGTGGAGCAGCAGCCGTCGCGGTAGAAGCCGGTCAGCGGATCGGTGCCGCATTCCTCCAGGGGGCCGCCGAGCACGTTGCGGTCAGACACCCGGTCAGTATCGCCCGGTCAGCGCGCGGTGGCGACGAGGTTGGGGGTGCGCGGCGGCCGAACGCCTCCGGATTTGGTTGCGCTGACGGTGATGGTGCCGCCGCTGCAGGTGACGGTCTTGCCGTCGACGATGACGGACTGGCCGTCGTCGATCGGGATGTCGTAGCCGTCCTTGTCGGTGTAGTGGCAGCCGGTGTTCGCGGTGGTGTTGCCGGGCGGCAGCGCGTATGCGGTGGCCGGGGCGAGGGCGAACAGGGCGGCGGCGCCGAGGAGCGCGGCGGCGTAGTTGCGGCGGGTGAGTGGGGTGGCGGTCATGATGACTCCTTCCGTGGGTGGGTAGGAGAAATGCTGCCGGTCAGGCCGTCGCGGGGTAATCGCCTGCGAGCCAGAGTTCTCGCCCGTCGGGGAAGGGTTTCCTGTCCGTCCGGTGAGGGTGTCGCTCCGCGGCCCTTGGGCTCGAAACCAACACCAGGGCTGTGGTTCGAGGCTCCGCCGACGAGATCACGACCCTGGTGTAGGTCCGGCGCCTAGCGTCGCGGCAGCGATACCGTCCCGGAAAGCAAAAACCGCCCTACCTGCGAAAAGCAGGCGGGCGGTGTTGGCGGTGGCGGAGGGATTTGAACCCTCGGACGGGGGTTACCCGTCACACGCTTTCGAGGCGTGCTCCTTAGGCCGCTCGGACACGCCACCGTGTGGCAGCTTACCGAATCGGCCGCGCTCGCCCTAATCGCCAGTCAGCGTCACCGCTGGGCGCCGAAGAACCTCTCCAGCGGGCGGGCGCATTCGTCGGCGAGTACGCCGCCGCGGACCTGCGGGCGGTGGTTGAGCCTCCGGTCGCGCACCACGTCCCACAGCGATCCGACCGCACCGGTCTTGGGCTCCCACGCCCCGAACACCACCCGCGCGACCCGGGCCAACACCAGCGCACCGGCGCACATCGTGCACGGCTCCACCGTCACCGCCAGCGTCGCACCCTCCAGCCGCCAGCCGTCACCGAGCACCGTCGCCGCGGCGCGCAGCGCCAGCACCTCGGCGTGCGCGGTCGGATCCCCCAGCGCCTCGCGGGCGTTCGCGGCGCGGGCGAGTTCGGTGCCGTCGGAGCCGAACACCACCGCGCCGATCGGCACGTCCCGCGGCCCGGCGAGGGTCGCGGCGTCCAGCGCGGCGCGGATCAGCGTCTCGTCGGCGATCACCGATTGAGTTTGTCGAGCACCGCCGACAACTCGTCGGCGAAGCCCATCTCGCGGGCGATGCGGCCCAACTGCTCGTCGGCGTAGAGATCGGTCTCGTCGAGGATGACGCTGAGCACCGCCTCGGGCAGTCCCATGTCGGACAGCAGCCCCAGGTCACCCTCCTCGAACGGGTCGACGTCGTCGAGGTCGTCGGGTTCGATGTCGGCGTCGAGCTGTTCGAGGACCTCGGCGGCGATGTCGTAATCCAGCGCGGCGGTCGCGTCCGACAGCAGCAGCCGGGTGCCCGACGGGGCGGGCCGCACGATCACGAAGAACTCGTCGTCGATGTCGAGCAGCCCGAACACCGCTCCGGCGCTGCGTATCTCGCACAGCTCCTTCTCAGCGACCGTGAGGCTGTTGAGCGCCGCCCGCCGCATGGGCGCGCAGCGCCACTTGCCGTCCTCACGGACGACCGCCACGCCGAACCCGTCGGGCGTGTCCTGCGCCGGCGCACTCTGTGCTCCCATGAGGCAGTACGGTAGTCGCCCACCAGCGCCTTTGACCAGGCATGCGACAGGGCAGAACTGGCCGTGTGCCAACCTTGAACGGTGACGAAACCACCGGTGTGTGTGCTGGGCCTCGGCCTGATCGGCGGGTCGATCATGCGCGCGGCCGCCGCCGCCGGGCGGGAGGTGTTCGGCTACAACCGGTCACTCGAGGGAGTCCAGGGCGCACGCCAAGATGGGTTCGACGCCAGCGAGCATCTCGACGAGGTACTCGCCCGCGCGGCCGAGACGTCCGCGCTGATCGTGCTCGCCGTACCGGTACCCGCCCTGCGGCTGATGCTCGACCACATCAAGGCGGCCGCGCCGCACTGCCCGCTCACCGACGTCACCAGCGTCAAAGGCGCTGTGCTGGAACAGGTCCGGGAGGCCGGGCTGCTGGAGCGGTTCGTCGGCGGCCATCCGATGGCGGGCACCGCGTACTCGGGCTGGGCGGCCGGGGACGCCGGGCTGTTCGTCGGCGCCGCGTGGGTGATCAGCGTCGACGACCACGTCGACCCCGAGGTGTGGGAACACGTGATGACGCTCGCGCTGGACTGTCACGCGGTGGTGGTGCCCGCCCGCTCGGACGAACACGACGCCGCCGCGGCGAGCATCTCGCACCTGCCGCATCTGCTCGCCGAGGCACTCGCCGCCACCGCGGGTGAGGTCCCGCTGGCGTTTGCGCTGGCCGCCGGATCGTTCCGCGACGGCACTCGGGTGGCGGGCACCGCGCCCGACCTGGTGCGGGCGATGTGCGAGGCGAACGCCGATCAACTGCTGCCGATGCTGGACCACTGCCTGAGGCTGCTCATCGCCGCCCGCGGCGCACTGGCCCATCACGCGTCGGTGGCCGATCTGGTCGAGTCCGGCCACGCCGCGCGCATGCGCTACGAGAGTTTCAGCCGTCCGGAGATCATCACGACGGTCATCGGCGGGGACAGCTGGCGCGACGAACTCGCCGCGGCAGGCCGCGCCGGCGGGGTGATCAGATCCGCGCTGCCAAGCCGGGGTAGTCGATGATGAACCCGTCGGCGTCGACGGTGATCGTGGTGTCGGCGACCGGTGAGTGCAGCTTGATCCCGTCCGAGCCGGGTCCGCCGGCGTAGCTGATCGTCGCCTGCTCCACCGAGAACTCCGGCAGCCGCACGTACACCACGGGCACGGAGATCGAGTCACTGTGCTCGTGCAGGCCGGTACGCCGGATCGGCAGCGTGTTGAAGAACGGGCTGAGCACGACGTCGACGTCGAGGGCGCCGTCGAACGTGGCCCGTTTGAGCTGGTTCTGCTGATCGCGGACCAGCCACATGTTCTCTTCGTCGCGGGCGAACGAGATCTGCCGCTCACGTTCGGCGAGGGTGACGGTCATCGCGAGGCGCTTCGTCGCACCGTTCTCGTCGGTGACGAGGTCGTAGGAGGCGGAGAACGCCGGATGCGCATCGCACGCGCCGCCGACGATCCGGCCGTAGGCCTTGATCCGTTTGCCCGAAAGCTGCACCCGGACCGATTCCATCCGAGGGGCATCGTGGGCCCGCCATGTCAGGACCGCGGGCCAGGTGTTCTTCACTTCAGAGCGGTCGGCTTCACTCACCCTTCTACCGTATGCGACGCGCGCGCCGGTTCGTACCCCGCCATCGAACTCTGGCGAGATCGTGACTCGAGCGCCACTTCGTCGCTCAGGAATGGCTGCGGCATCCGGCCCGCGCGGCGCAGCCGGCCCGTGCCCGGCACCGACGCCCAGACCGCGAAGGCGAGGAGCCCGTCGAGGATCAGCGCGAGCGCGGTCACCATCAGCGCCCCCACGAGGGCGAGGTAGAACTCGCGCACCTTGATGCCGTCGATCAGGTAGCGGCCCAGACCGCCGAGGCTGGCGTACGCCGCGACCGTCGCGGTGGCCACGATCTGCAGGGTCGCGGTGCGCAGGCCGCCGAGGATCAACGGCAGCGCGATCGGCGTCTCCACCCGCAGCAGCACCCGCCGCTCGGTCATCCCCATCGACCTGGCGGCGTCGACGACGGCCGGGTCCACGTTGGCGATTCCCGCGTAGGTGCCCGCCAGCAGCGGTGGGATACCGAGCAGCATCAGCGCGACGGTCGGACCGATCAGGCCGAGACCCCACAGCAGCACGCCGAGCAGCAGCACACCGAGGGTGGGCAGCGCGCGCAGCGCGTTCACCCCGGTCACCACGAGGAAGGTGCCCTTGCCGGTGTGCCCGATGATCATGCCGAGCGGGACGGCGATCAGCGCCGAGAAGACGACCGCGATCGCGGTGTACTCGAGGTGCTCGACGATGCGGGCGCCCAGCCCAGCGGGCCCGGCCCAGTTCGCGGCGGTGAAGATGAACGACAGCGCCTCGGACAGGAAGTTCATGCCGGCGCCCCCACCTTGGTCGTCTTCTGCGCCCGCGTCCAGGGTGTGAGGGCCTTGCCGATCAGCATGATCAGCGTGTCGATCACGACCGCCAGCACGAAGATCGCGACGATGCCCGCGACGATCTGATCGCTCTTGTTGGCCTGGTAGCCCTCGGTGAACCAGGTGCCCAACCCGCCGACACCGATCACCGAACCCACCGACACCATCGAGATGTTGGTGACCGCGACCACGCGCAAGCTCGCGATGAGAACCGGAATCGCCAGTGGCAGTTCGACTTTCAGCATGCGGGTGAGCGGCCGGTAGCCGACGGCGGTCGCCGCGTCGAGCACCGCCGGCGACACCGCGTCCAACGCCTCGGGCACTGCGCGCACCAGCAGGGCGACGGTGTAGAGCGTGAGGGCGACGATCACGTTGGCCTCGTCGAGGATGCGCGTCGGGATGATCAGCGGGAGCACCACGAACAGCGCCAGCGACGGGATGGTGAAGATGATGCTGGCGGTGACGGTCGTGAGCCGTCGCACGGTGGTGGTGCGCTGGACGAGCGCGCCGAGCGGCACCGCGATCAGCAGGCCGAGCACGATCGGGATCAGCGACAGCCGCAGGTGGATGACCGTGAGCGCCCACAGGTCGTCGAGGTGGGCCAGCAGGTACCGCACCGGCTCAGACCTCCTGCCGCTGCCGGTCGAGTGCGGCGAGCACGTCGTCGGCGCGGACCCCGCCGATCACCTGACCGTCCTCGTCGACGGCGACGCCCAACCCGGCCGGCGAGGACAGCGCGGCGTCCAAGGCGAGGCGCAGCGTGCCGTCCGGGCGGAACAGCGACCCGCCGGCGATCGTGCTGTCGTACAGCGATGCGCCGGTGCGGTGCAGTGCGACGCCGTCGGCGTTGATCCACGCGTACGGGGTGCCGTCCGGCCGGGTCACCAGCACCCAGTCCCCGGCGCCGAGTTGCAGTGCGTCGATCTCGGTTTCGCGGACGTGGCGGATGTCGTGCAGGGGCAGGCCGGCCGCACGCCGGAACTGCAGCCCGCGGTAGCCGCGGTCGGCGCCGACGAACCCTGCGACCGCATCGTTGGCCGGGTTGGACAGCAGCCGCGCCGGGGCGTCGTACTGCAGCAGCACCCCGCCGCGGCCGAACACAGCGACCCGGTCCCCCAGCTTGATGGCCTCGTCGATGTCGTGGGTGACGAACACGATGGTCTTGCGCAGGTCGTTCTGCAGCCGCACGATCTCGGTCTGCAGTTCCTCGCGCACCACGGGGTCGACGGCGCTGAACGGTTCGTCCATCAACAGGATCGGCGGATCGGCGGCCAGCGCGCGGGCCACCCCGACGCGCTGCTGCTGACCGCCGGACAGTTGCGCGGGATATCGGTCGCCCAGTTCGGGGTCGAGGCCGACGCGTTCCATCACCGCCAGCGCGGCCTTGCGGGCGCTGCGCCGGGACTCCCCGCGCAGCACCGGCACGGTCGCGACGTTGTCGACCACCCGCAGGTGCGGCATCAGCCCGGCGCTCTGGATGACGTATCCGATGCCCAACCGGAGTTTGACGGCGTCGACCTTGGTGACGTCGTCGCCGCCCACGGTGAGCGTGCCCGAGGTGGGCTCGATCATCCGGTTGATCATCCGCATCGAGGTGGTCTTACCGCAGCCCGACGGCCCGACGAACACCGTCAACGTGCCCTCGGGCACCTCGAGGCTGAGGTCGTCGACCGCGACGGTGCCGTCCGGGTACCGCTTGGTGACGTCGGTGAAGGTGATCATGCGCCTACTTCCCCAGCGGTTGGTCAAAGCCGTTGTCGGCCACCCATTTCTGTGCGGCTTCGTCCGGATCCACCCCGCGGTTGCCCTCGACGGCGGCGTTGAGTTCGATGAGTCCCTCGGTGGTCAGCTTGGCGCTCACCGCGTCGAGGACCGATTTGAGTTCGTCGGACTTCTTCTGCGACGCCACCAGGGGAACGACGTTGGCGGCCAGGAAGTTGTTCTTCGGATCCTCGAGCACCACCAGGTTGCTCTCTTCGATGGCCGGTGAGGTGCTGAAGATGTTGGCCGCGGTGACGGTGCCGTCGGTGAGGGCGCGTACCGTCGCCGGCCCGCCGCCGTCGCTGATCGCGACGAAGTTCGACGGCGCGATGTCGAGGCCGTACTTGGCCTTCAACCCGGGCAATCCCTCGGTGCGGTTGAGGAATTCCGACGGCCCGCCGAACTTCACCTCCGGGGAATGCGCGGCGAGGTCGGCGATGGTCTTGAGATTCCACCGCTGCGCGGTCTCGGCCGACACCGCGACGGTGTCCTTGTCCTCGGCCGGGGAGGGATACAGGATCGACAGGTCGCCGGGCAGCGCCCGCAACAGGCCGAGCACCACCGCGTCGGGGGTGGTCACCTCGGTCTCTTTGTCGAAGTACTGCAAGAGGTTCCCGGTGTACTCGGGGATGAGGTCGATCGAATGATCCTGTACCGCTGGGATGTACGTCTCGCGGCTGCCGATACCGAACTGCCTGCCGACGTCGAACCCGTTGGCCTCCAACGCTTGTGCGTAGATCTCAGCGATGATCTTGGATTCGGTGAAATCCGCCGACCCGACCTTGATCGTCTTGAGGTCCCCGGAGATCTCACCGCCGCCGAGGGGGTTGGAACTGCCGCATGCGGTCAACGCCAGCGTGGCCGAGACCAGCAGGGCCACCCATCGGGTGACACCGCGACTGCGTCCGAGCATGCTCGCCATGGGGATGTCCTCTCGGCAGGTGGCTCTTGCGGAGACTAGCGGCATGTCGCCGGACGCGCCGTCCTTTGCCTCACCGCGGGTGTTGTCGGCAAATGGTTTCGCGAACGGGCGGAACGGGCAATGATGAGCTATGAGCACCGATCCGTACGGGCGCGCGCCGGGTCAGCCGGAGCCCTACGACGCCCCGAATCCGGGCCCTCCGGTCCCCGGAGAATTCGAGGTCGCGGAGCGTACCCCGCCGGAGGTCAAGAAAGTCCACTTCACCCGTGCGGCCGCGGTGTGGACGTCGGTGATCGTCGGGCTGCTGATCCTGATCGTGCTGCTGATCTTCATCGCGCAGAACACCGAGTCGGTGGAACTGGCGTTCCTCGGCTGGCATTGGAGCCTCCCGGTGGGCGTGGCGATCCTGCTGGCCGCGGTGTGCGGCGGTCTGATCGCGTCGCTGGCCGGTGCGGCGCGGCTGTTCCAGCTGCGGCGGGCGGCGAAGAAGAACTACAAAGCCGCGATGCGTTAGGCGTTCGTTAGTCCAGGGCTTCCAGTCCTGCCGCGATCAGCGGGGCGACGGCCTCGCCGACGATGTCCTCGGTGCCACCCATACGGGCACGGAACGCGATACCCGCGGCGATGATCGCCAGCTTGAAGTACGCCAGTCCCATGTAGAAATCCCAGTGGTCGAGCTCCTGACCCGACACCGTCGCGTAGCGCTGCGCCATCTCGTCGCCGGTCGGCAGCAGCTCCGAGGTCCACGCCGCATCGCTGTGCACGTAGTTGAACATCGGGTTGCGGTACACGCACATCAGCGCCGTATCGCTGAGCGGATCGCCCAGCGTCGACATCTCCCAGTCCAGCACCGCCCGCACCGTGGTGGCGTCGGTCGCGTCGAGGATCGTGTTGTCGATGCGGTAGTCGCCGTGCACGATCGACGCGCGGCTCTCAGCGGGCACCTTCTCACCCAGCGCGGCATGCAGTCTGAGGACGTCGGCGTCGCGCGGATCGTCGTCGAGGCGGACGTGCTGCCACTGCGACCCCCACCGCCGGACCTGCCGTTCCAGGTAGCCGTTGGGCTTGCCGAAGTCGCCGAGTCCGACCGCCGCGGGGTCCACGGCGTGCAGTTCGGCCAGCACGCGGATCAATTCGTCGACGCAGGCGTCGAGCGTGGCCTTGTCGCCGAGCGCCTCGAGTTCGTCGGCGCGCCGGATGACCCGGCCCTCGACGTGTTCGACCATCTGGAACGGGGCGCCGAGCACGGACTCGTCGTTGCGCATCGTGACCGCGCGGGCCACCGGCACCGCGGTGTCCGCGAGCGCGGCCACCACCCGGTACTCCCGCGCCATGTCGTGCGCCGACGGGGTGAGCCCGTGCAGCGGCGGGCGGCGCAGCACCCACTTGGACGCGTCGTCGAACACCAGGAACGTCAGGTTCGAACGGCCACCCGCGATCAGTTCGGCCCGCAGGTCGCCCGTGCGGTCGATGCCTTCGGCACGCAGGTGGCGGTCGAGTGCGCCGAGGTCGAGGCCGTCGAGGGTGGAAGACGTCATGGCGAAATGTCTACCACCGCAGGTTTCGGGGCAGCAGATCCCATACGTGCTCGGTGCCGTTGACCGATGCGACAGCCAGTTGGTTGGCCCGCGTCGACCACAGCAGCCGGGTCACCGAGGCGTAGTCGACGTTGAACGACAACAACCGCTCGGTGCGCAGCACGCGGTGCAGCAGCGCGTTGATCACCCCGCCGTGGCTGAACACCGCGACGGTCTCCTCGCGCTCGGCGGTGGCGACCACGTCGTCGACGGCGGCGAAGATGCGCGCGGTGAACGCGTCCTCGTCGACGCCGCTGGGCAGCCTGCCGCTCATCAGCCGTTCGAGCTCCTGCGGGTTCTCCTTGGCGATCTGCTCGATCGGGATGTAGTGCGGCAGGTCGCGGTCGTACTCGGCGAAGCGTTCGTCGACCTCGACCGGCAGACCGAGGGTGTCGGCGACGGGTTGCGCGGTCTGGATGGCGCGGCGTTGGGGGCTGCTGACCAGACGGGAGATCGGGAACCGCGTGAGCGCGTCGGGCAGCCGCTCGGCCTGCTCGATGCCCTCTTCGGACAGGTCGGGGTCGGAGCCTTGTCCGGGTTCGCTGCGCAGTGGCAGCGCGTGTCTGACCAAAAGCAATTGCACCGTGCCACCATATGGGGCCATGGGATACGCCGACGATCTGTTCGACCTCCGTGACCGTGTGGTGCTGGTGACCGGCGGTAGCCGCGGCCTGGGGCGGGAGATCGCGTTCGCCGCGGCGCGCAGCGGTGCCGACGTGGTGATCGCGAGCCGGTCACTGGAGACGTGCGAGGCCACCGCCGCGGAGATCACCGAGGAGACGGGCCGGACGGCAATGCCGTACGGCGTGCACGTCGGGCGCTGGGATCAGCTCGACGGCCTGGTCTCGGCGGTCTACGACCGGTTCGGCAAGATCGACGTGCTGGTGAACAACGCCGGGATGTCACCGCTGTACGAATCGCTGACGTCGGTGTCGGAGAAGCTGTTCGACGCGGTGTTCAACCTCAACGTCAAGGGGCCGTTCCGGTTGGCGGCGCTGATCGGTGAGCGGATGGTGGCCGACGGCGGCGGGTCGATCATCAACGTCAGCTCGAGCGGATCGCTGCGGCCGGACCCGACGATGCTGCCGTACGCCGCGGCGAAGGCAGGCCTCAACGTCATGACCGAGGGGCTGGCGAAGGCGTACGGCCCGACGGTGCGGGTCAACACGCTGATGGCCGGGCCATTCCTCACCGACATCAGCAATGCGTGGGACTTCTCCGGAGTGGAGCAGCCGTTCAGGCACCTGGCGTTGCAGCGGGCCGGTGAGCCGGCCGAGATCGTCGGCGCCGCATTGTTTCTGATGTCGGATGCGTCGAGTTTCACGACGGGGTCGATCCTTCGTGCCGACGGGGGCTTCGCCTAGGGCTTCGCTGCGCCGAGAGTCGGGTTGTGTCACGCTTTTTCGCGATCGACGTGCATCAACCCGACACTCGGCGTCTCAGTTACGGCGTGACGATGTCGAAGCCGGGGTCGGGGCGGTCGAGGGCACCGACGAGCGATGCCAGCGCCGACTGATCCCCGGTGATCTCGATGCCCGGCGACGCGTCGTCCCCCGCGACGAACGCCAGCAGTCGCGTCTTCTTCGCGAGCCGGATCGTGGCGTGGGCGGTCGAGCTGTCGGCGGAGGCCCTGCGGTACACCAGGACTCCGTTGCGCAGCGTCAGCCGGTAGTTGGCGCCGGTGTCGAGGAACGTGACGTCGATCGCCAGGTCGAGGTCCCAGGCGCGGGGTCCGTCGACGTTGATCGCGAATGCGTCGAACATCTGCTCCGGGGTGAGCTGCGCGAGCAGTGTCGGCGACGTCGCCTGGGTCGGCGTGCCGAAGTTGCCGTCGCGCAGTTCGGTCGCCCCCGAGAGGAAGAAGTTGCGCCAGACCGCGTTCTCCGCGCCGTAGGCAAGTTGTTCGAGCGTGTCGGCGTACAGCTCGCGCGCCGCCGCGTGGTTCTCGTCGGCGAAGATGGCGTGGTCGAGTAGCGTTGCCGCCCAGCGGAAGTCGCCGCCGTCGAAGGCCGTGCGGGCGAGCTCGACGACGCGGTCGATGCCGCCCATCGCCGCGACGTAGCGGGGTCCGATCGCTTCCGGCGGGTGCTGCCAGAGCCGTCCGGGGTTACCGTCGAACCAACCCATGTACCGCTGGTACACCGCCTTGACGTTGTGGCTGACCGACCCGTAGTAGCCGTGGGTGTGCCAGACCTTCTCCAGCGCGGGCGGCAGCGCGAAGTCCTCGGCGATCTCGATGCCGGTGTGGCCCTGGTTGAGCCGCCGCAGCGTCTGGTCGTGCAGATACGCGTACAGATCCCGTTGCAGCGACAGGTATTCGACGATGTTCTCACGGCCCCACGTCGGCCAGTGGTGCGAGGCGAACACCACGTCGGCGCGGTCTGCGAAGGTGTCGATGGCCTCGGTGAGATAGCCGGCCCAGCCGTGCGGGTCGCGCACCAGCGCACCGCGCAGGGTCAGCAGGTTGTGCAGGTTGTGGGTGGCGTTCTCGGCCATG
This sequence comes from Mycobacterium sp. GA-2829, assembly GCF_001499965.1. Classification (GTDB taxonomy): domain Bacteria; phylum Actinomycetota; class Actinomycetes; order Mycobacteriales; family Mycobacteriaceae; genus Mycobacterium. The sequence goes on along the minus strand of NZ_LQIT01000010.1, from coordinate 60,630 downwards.
CACAGCGCACGGAACTGCGGGAAGTAGAAGTGCATCTCGGCGGGCGCCTCGGTGCCGGGCGCCATCTGGAACTCGATCTCGACCCCGTCGACGGTGTGCGTCTCCCCCGTCGCGCGGATGTCGACGGTCGGCACGATCAGCGCGACCTCGCCGGTGGAACCGACCTGCCCCAGCCCGCAGCCCACCTGTCCCTGCGGGCCGCGGGCGAGCGCGGCGCCGTACATGTAGCCGGCGCGGCGGGCCATCGCGGTGCCGGCGTACACGTTCTCCTGCACGGCGTGTGCGGTGAAGTGTTCGGGAGCGAAGATCTGCACCCGGCCGGCGTCGACGTCGGCCTGCGTCGTCACCCCGAGCACACCGCCGAAGTGGTCGACGTGGCTGTGGGTGTAGATGACCGCCGTGACCGCGCGGTCACCGCGGTGGGCCCGGTACAACCCGAGAGCCGCCGCGGCGGTCTCGGTGGAGATGAGCGGATCGATGACGATGACGCCGGTGTCGCCCTCGACGAAGGTGATGTTCGACAGGTCGAGTCCGCGTACCTGGTAGATACCGGGGACGACTTCGTAGAGCCCCTGTTTGGCGCACAGCTGCGACTGCCGCCACAGGCTGGGATGCACCGAGGACGGGGCGTCGCCGGCCAGGAAGGCGTAGGCGTCGTTGTCCCACACCACCCGTCCGTCGGCCGCGGTGATCACGCAGGGATTCAGTGCGGCGATGAAGCCGCGGTCGGCCTCGGTGAAGTCGGTTGTGTCAGAGAACGGCAGCGTGCCCAGATGGTCGCGGTGCGCCGCTTCGATCGTCGCGCTCGGGGACTTCGGATCCATCGACTACTCCTTCTCCTTATCGCGCCATTCGCGTTCGAACGGCAGCCGCCATGCGTTGGGCGCGATGAGCTGGTGGATGGCGTTCGGACCCCAGGTGCCGGGCTGGTACATCTTCACCGGCGACGGGTCCTCCAGCAGCGGAGCCGAACGCGCCCAAAGGGATTCGATACCGGCCGCGGTGGTGAACAGCGTGTGGTCACCACGCATCGCGTCGAGGATCAGCCGTTCGTAGGCCTCCAGCACGTCGCCGACGCGTCCGGTCTCCTGCGTGGAGAACTGCATGGACAGCTTGTCGAGCTTCATCCCCGGGCCCGGCCGCTTGCCGTAGAACGACAGCGACACCTTCGAGTTGTCGGCGAGGTCGAAGGTGAGGTGGTCCGGCCCCTGCGATCCGACTCCCGAGCCGGGCGGGAACATCGAACGCGGCGCCTCCTTGAACGCGATCGAGATGATCCGCTGCCCCTCGGCCATCTTCTTGCCGGTGCGCAGGTAGATCGGCACACCCGCCCACCGCCAGTTGTCGATCCCGACCTGCAGCGCGATGAACGTCTCGGTGTCCGAATCCGGCGCGACGCCCTGCTCGTGCCGGTACCCGACGTACTGGCCGCGGATCACCTTTGCCGGGTCGACCGGCAGCATCGACCGGAAGACCTTGTTCTTCTCCTCGCTGATCGCCCTCGGCTCCAGCGCGGTCGGCGGTTCCATCACGACGAACGCCATCACCTGCATGAGGTGGGTGACCACCATGTCCTTGTAGGCGCCGGTGCTCTCGTAGAAGTTCGCCCGCTGGTCGAGGCCGAGCTTCTCCGGGATGTCGATCTGGATGTGATCGATGAAGTTGCGGTTCCAGATCGGTTCGAACAACCCATTGGCGAACCGGAACGCCAGGATGTTCTGTGCGGCCTCCTTGCCGAGGAAGTGGTCGATGCGGAAGATCTGCGACTCGTCAAAGGTGTTGTGCACGAAGGCATTGAGCTCACAGGCGCTGGCGAGGTCGGTGCCGAACGGCTTCTCCATCACCACCCTTGCCCGGTCGACCAGACCGGATTCCTCGAGCATCGTGATGACGGCTTTGGCGGCCTTCGGCGGCACCGACAGGTAGTGCAGGCGCCGGGTGTCGGGTCCGAGTTCGGTCTCGGCCGACTTCACCGCCTCGGCGAGCGCACCCGGTCCGGCGCTCTGCGGGACGTAGGAGATCCGCCCGGCGAAACCCTCCCACTCCTCGTCGCTGAGCTCGCGGCTGCCGAACGCGTCGATGGCCTCACGCGCCAGCGCGCGGAACTCCTCACCGCTGAGATCCTCCAGCGAGGTGCCGACCACCCGGATCTTCGGTGCCAGCGCGGACTTGACGAGATACGCCATACCGGGCAGCAGTTTGCGCTTCGCGAGATCACCGGTCGCGCCGAACAACACGATGACGTGCGGGTCGAGCTTCTCCTCGTCCACGCGGTGCGGACGTGAACCGGGCGCGGGATATGCGATGGATTGCGGGTTGTCGAAGGCCACCTTGGCGATGATGTCACCCCGTCCGGCTGCCTGCAGCGGGTTGCTCAGCCCTCGCGTTCTGCGAGCCAGCGTTCGGCGCGGCGGCGCGACGCCCGCGACAGCCAGGCGTCCTGGATCAGCTCCGTCAGCTCCTGCACGCCGATGCGTCCGATCTCGCTGCCCCGCACCAGGACTGACAGATGACCGTCGAACCGGTCGGTGGTGAAGAACGGCGACTGTGGGTCCTGGACCAGGGCGAGTTTGTCGGCCTCGGACTCCACCCAGATCATGATGACGTCGGGATAGCGCTGCCCGGTGTCGGGGTCGGCGGCGTCGGGCTGCGGGGTGCGGAAGAACACGAACGACTTCCCGCCGACCTGATAGATCGCGTTGCCCTTGGGGCCCTCGATGCGTTTCGTGTGCGGCATCCGGGCCGCGATCTCGTGGACGTCCGCGACCAGGGCGGGACGGTCAGCCACGCCGCTCGAGGTTGTGCAGCTCGACGTCACCGAGTGCGCCGTCGGCGACGGTCGCGGTCATGTACGTGCAGTAGGGCTGGCGGCGCCGGTCGGTGGGCGACCCGGGGTTGAGCAGCCGCAGGCCCGTCGTGGCCGTGGTGTCCCACGGGATGTGGCTGTGCCCGAACACCAGGACATCGGTGTCCGGGTAGAGCTTGGCCATCCGGGCGTCGCGCCCACCCGAGGCGCCGGTCTCGTGTACGACGGTGAACCGCACTCCCTCCAGCGTGACGTCCGCGCGTTCGGGCAGCCTGCGGCGGAGCTCGTCGCCGTCGTTGTTGCCCCAGCACGCCACCAGCCGCGCAGAGCGTTCCTCGAGGTCGTCGAGCAGGCCCGGCTCGACCCAGTCCCCGGCGTGGATCACCACATCGGCGCGCGCCACCTCGTCCCACACCACCGCGGGCAGGTCCCGCGCCCGTTTCGGGACGTGGGTGTCGGCGATGAGCAGCAGCCGCATCACTGTGCCAGCAGCTCGGCCATCTTGGGGATCACCGTCTGCAGCGCCTTGAACGGCCGCAGCATCACCTTGAAGGACGTGATCAGGTCCTCGTCGTTCCACTCGATCATGTCGATGCCGTTGACGTGGATACCGTCGATGTCGGCGACGAACTCCAACACCGCCGAACGGTCGGCGTGCCATTGGTTGACGTAGCGGAAGTCGTTGCCGCCGAACACCTTCGCCGCCGCGTTCAGATACGCGGCGGTCTTCTCCCGGCCCTCCTGCGGGGTGAACACCGCCGGTGAGTAGAACACCGCGTCGGGCGCCAACAGCGGCGTCACGTCGCCGTGGTCACCGTCGATGAGGTCGAGCCAGCGCTGGATCACCGCGGGTGTCGTCATACCGAGCGAGATTACGCGGAGTTTGGCCGGCCGAGGTGAGGGTAACCACGCCACTCGTCGGGGCCTTCACTTCAGCAGGAGTTCACACATGAGAGTTCGCCAATTCGGTCGCTACCTCGGCGCGGTGGCGGTGACCGCATGGGCCGCGATGGTCGGCGTCGGCGCCCCGTCGGCGGCCGCCCAGGCCTGTCCGGACGTCGAGGTGGTCTTCGCCCGCGGCACCGGTGAGGCGCCGGGGGTCGGCGGCGTCGGTCAGGCCTTCGTCGACGCGCTGCGCGCGCAGGCCGCACCGCGCACGGTGAATGTGTACGCCGTGAACTATGCGGCGTCGGGCAACTTCGACGCCCGCGACGAGCTGGCCAGGACCGTCGTCGACGGCATCCGCGACGCGGGCGACCGCGTGCAGACCGTCGCCACGACGTGCCCGGACACCCGCATCGTGCTCGGCGGCTTCTCGCAGGGCGCCGTGGTCTCCGGGTTCGTGACCTCGTCGACCGTGCCCGACGCGGTGCCCGCGGCCTACCGCGACTCCGTCCCGCAACCGCTGGCCGCCGAGGTCGCCGAGCACGTCGCGGCCGTCACGCTGTTCGGGCTGCCGTCACCGCAGTGGCTGGGCACCTACGGCGCGCCCGCGGTCGTCATCGGCCCGCAGTACGCCGCCAAGACGCTGGAACTGTGCGCCGAGGGCGACACGATCTGCAACGGCGCACCGGGTGGGCAGCCGAGCATCGCGCACGCGCTCTACGGGGTGAACGGGATGACCCAGCAGGCCGCGACCTACGCCGTCGACCGGCTGTAGGACGCGCGCGGCTACGGGTCGCGCACCGGCCGTCCGCGGCTGCGGTACATCGCCGCGTCGGCTTCGTTGTAGAGGCCGGCGACGTCAGCGCCCCGTCGGGGCGCGGTCGCCGTACCGACGCTCACCCCCGGTGTGTGGTGCCGGATGTCGCGGACGAAGTCGGTGACCGCGGCGGGATCCGCCCCGGCGATGCAGGCGCCGAACTCGTCACCACCCAGCCGGGCCAACACGGCACCGCGGGGCGCGAGGCGCCGCCATTGCCGCGCGTATCCGGCGATGTGCCGGTCTCCGGCAAGGTGGCCGTAGGTGTCGTTGACGGCCTTGAGGCCGTCGATGTCGAGCGCGACGACGGAGACCGGCACATCCGGGCGGCACCCCGCCAGCAGGTCCGCCGTCCCAATCTCCCACCCGGCGCGATTGAGCAGACCCGTCAGCGGGTCGGTGCACGCCTCGGTGAACATCGCCCGCATGAGCAATCCGAAGGATTCGGCGGCGCCGACGATCGCGACGGTGATGATCAGATAGGTGATGACGCCCTTGTGCGGCGCCGGCGACACGGCCACCGCGGCCACACATGCCGTGGTGAGCACGCCGATCAACGCCCAGGCCTGCCGCGGCGGATGGAACGCCCGCAGATACATCGCCAGGAACATCGGGGCGATCATGCACACGTATTGAGCGGTCAGCGTCACGTGGAAGGCCATCACGATGGGGGTGGCCGCGATCGCGACGACCGTCGGCGGCCACAGGCGCTGTGGTTGGAACGCCAGGTACACCACGGCCACCACGCCGAGGACGATGGCCACGACCCCGCCGGTCGGATCGGCGTAGACGAGATCGGTGCGCACGGGGAAGAACGTGAACACCACTCCGTACAGGAAGAGAAAGGTGGTGGCGCTCAGATAGATCCGCAACAGCCGAACCCGCTGCCTGCCGAGGACACGGCCTTCGGCACCGGCGAGTGAGCGCAGGCGATACATGACGCGAATTATCGATCATGATCGCAAGTGTGTGCGCCCGAAGGGATTCGAACCCCTAACCTTCTGATCCGTAGTCAGATGCTCTATCCGTTGAGCTACGGGCGCTTGCCGTTCTTCAGTTGTGTCGTGGCTGACGAGTCAGCCGCGGCGGAGGCGAGAGGATTTGAACCTCCGGTCCCCTGTAAGGGGGACAACTCATTAGCAGTGAGTCCCATTCGGCCGCTCTGGCACGCCTCCTGACGTTACCGCCGGTCGCACAGCCTACACATGGGCGACCGGCGGAAGCAAAGCGAGCTCCCGGGCCGCCCTATGCTGGTCGGGTGACCGCCCGTTTACGCTCCGCCCTGGCCGACATCCCGGCCTACACACCGGGTAAGACGGTTCCGGGTGCCATCAAGATCGCCAGCAACGAAACCGTGCACGGTCCGCTGCCCAGTGTGCGCGCGGCGATCGAGAAGGCAACCGACCAGCTCAACCGCTACCCGGACAACGGCTACCTCGAGTTGCGCGAGCACCTCGCCGAACACCTCGACAAGAACCTCGGAGCAACCGGCTTCACCCCCGATCAGATCTCCGTCGGATGCGGTTCGGTCAGCCTGTGTCAGCAGTTGATCCAGATCACGTCGTCGGTCGGCGACGAGGTCGTGTTCGGGTGGCGCAGCTTCGAGATCTACCCGCTGCAGGTCCGCACCGCGGGCGCCACCCCGGTGCAGGTGCCGCTGCGCGACCACGTCCACGACCTGGACGCGATGCTGGCCGCGATCACCGACCGCACCCGGCTGATCTTCGTCTGCAACCCCAACAACCCGACCAGCACGGTCGTCGACCCGCAGGCACTCACCCGGTTCGTCGAGGCCGTCCCGCCGCACATCCTGATCGTGCTCGACGAGGCCTACGTGGAGTACATCCGCGACGGACTGCTGCCCGACAGCTTCGGCCTGGTCCGCGCGCATCCGAATGTGGTGGTGCTGCGGACGTTCTCGAAGGCCTACGGGCTGGCCGGGCTGCGCGTCGGCTACGCCGTGGCCGACGCCGAGATCGTCACCGCACTGGGCAAGGTGTACGTGCCGTTCTCCGCGACCAGCTTGTCCCAGGCCGCCGCGATCGCCTCGCTCGACGCCGCCGACGAACTGCTCGCCCGCACCGACGAGGTCGTCGCCGAACGCGAGCGCGTCACCGCCGGGCTGCGCGAGGCCGGGTTCACGCTGCCGCCGTCGCAGGCCAATTTCGTGTGGCTGCCGCTGGCCGAACGCACGCTGGACTTCGTCGAGAAGGCGGCCGAGAACCGGTTGGTGGTGCGCCCCTACGGCACCGACGGTGTACGGGTAACCGTCGCCGCACCGCACGAGAACGACGCCTTCCTCGACTTCGCCCGCACCTGGATGGGAAACCGATGAGCCGCAAGAAGTTCGACGACCTCAAGGCGCGCACCGACGCCATCGCCGACGCCGAACTCGACGAGCTCTGGGCGGCCCTCGTCCCCGTCGACATCGACTTCATGATCGGCGAGTGGAGGGGCGGCGAGTTCCACACCGGCCACAAGGCCAACGGATTCATGGACCGCCTCAACTGGTTCGGCAAGACGTTCCACTCCGCCGCCGACGCGAAACCACTGGTGTGCGTGGACGCCGACGGCAACAAGTTCTCCAACACCGAGGCGATGAAGGGTGAAGCGAGCCTCTGGATGGAGGAGTTCCGCGGTGAGGTGACCGCGTCGATGGTCTACGACGGCGCCCCCGTGCACGACCACTTCAAAAAGGTCGACGACAACGCCGTGCTCGGCATCATGAACGGCAAAGGCGCCCTGGACGGGGGCCGTCACCTGTACTTCTACCTCGAGCGCGTCTAGACCTCGACCGGCCGGCCGGTGAACGCGACCAGCCGGTGCAGCGCGGGGGCGTTGTCGGGCACGTCGACCGGGTCGTCGAAACCGGCCCGCTTGCGGCCCTCCGGGGTGAGGAACGTCTTCGTCTTGCCGAGGACGTACTCGCTCAACGACTCCGGCGCGGGCACGTCCTGCCCCATCGCGGACGCGTAATCCCATGCGTGCACCAGGAATTCGAGCGCCAGGATGTTGACCAGCACGACGGCGGGCATCTCGGTGCCGCCGATGTCGATGGCGCCGTCGAGGCCGCGCCGGTGCCACGCGTCGAGCGCAGGACGCGCCGCCAGGATCACCTGCCGCTCCACGGAGTCCGACGGGTCGCGTTCGGGCAACTCCGCACCGGCCGCGCGGCCGAGCAGCGTGATCGAATTCATCAGGTGATCGGTGAGTCCCGCGACGTCGAACTCGCGGCAGGCCGTCTGCCTGCCGAGGTCGCTCTCGCCGATGCCCTGCACCACCTTGTGCAGCACGCCGAGACTGAGTTCGGCGCTGCGCAGTTCGTCGGTCGGGGGTGAATCGGGGCCCTGCGGCAGGTCACTACGCATGGCGTTCACGTTACGTGGCCCGTGACATATCGTGGCCCAGATGGGTACGCGCGCGAGGACTCTGACGGTTGCGGCACTGCTGTCTGCGGGGTTGCTCGCCGGCTGCACACAGACGGTGACGGGCACCGTCGCGCAGACCACCGAACCTGGGCCGCCGATTCCCGACGCCACCAGCGTCACCTGCAAGGAGTACGCCGGCCTGGCCGAGGACGAGCAGTTGGCGATCGTCGGCGAGCTGATGAAGGACAGTGGCCAGGGGTCGGGCAGCCAGCGCACCGTCGTCGCCAAGACCCTTGCCGACGCGATCTGCAAGGTGCTTCCGTCGGCCAAGCTCAGCGACATCCTCGTCGGCCGCTAGCCTCGATCACCATGGGTGATACCTACGAATCGGTGACCGTCGAGACCGACGGCCACGTCGCACGGGTGACGTTGATCGGCCCCGGTAAGGGCAACGCGATGGGTCCGGCGTTCTGGGCCGAACTGCCCGAGGTGTTCGGCGCCCTCGACGCCGACCCCGACGTGCGGGCCATCGTGCTCACCGGCTCGGGCCGCAATTTCAGCTATGGGCTCGATCTCGCCGCGATGGGCGCCACGATGCCCGGCCTCGACGCCGGCGCCCGCAGCCGCGCCGACTTCCACAAGACGCTGCAGAAGATGCAGGGCGCGATCAGCGCCGTCGCGGACTGCCGCACCCCGACGATCGCGTCGGTGCACGGCTGGTGCATCGGTGGCGGCGTCGACCTGATCAGCGCCGTCGACATCCGCTACGCGAGCGCCGACGCGAAGTTCTCGGTGCGCGAGGTCAAGCTCGCGATCGTCGCCGACGTGGGTTCCCTGGCAAGACTGCCGTTGATCCTCACCGACGGCCACCTGCGCGAGCTCGCCCTGACCGGAAAGGACATCGACGCCGCGCGCGCCGAGAAGATCGGTCTGGTCAACGACGTGTTCGACGATCCGGAGGCCTCACTGGCCGCCGCGCACGCAACGGCGAAGGAGATCGCCGCGAACCCGCCGCTGACCGTCCACGGCGTCAAGGACGTCCTCGATCAACAGCGCATCGCGCGGGTGTCGGAGAGCCTGCGCTACGTGGCGGCGTGGAACTCCGCGTTCCTGCCGTCGAAGGACCTCGGTGAGGCGGTCACCGCGATGTTCGAGAAGCGGCCACCGAACTTCACCGGCGAATGAGCGGTGGCGGAGGGATTTGAACCCCCGGACGGTGTTAGCCGTCTCTCGCTTTCAAGGCGAGTGCATTAGGCCGCTCTGCCACGCCACCGCGCAACAGCGTAGTGGGTGCTACACGCGGCCCAGTCTGGCGGGCGCTGAGCCGGCCCGCATGGCGGCACTCACCCTGCGACAGTTCTCCCCCATCGCGGCGATCTGCGGCCGTGTCAACCGTCCGAGAAAATGCGCGCGCACCCCTTCTCCGTAGGTGATCATCGCCTGACGCACCTGCGTACGCCCCTCGTCGGTGATCGACGCCAGGACGCCGCGGCCGTCGTCCGGGCTGGCGCCCCGGCGCACGAGACCCTGCATCTCGAGGCGACGGATCTGGCGCGTCACCCGACTGGGCAGCGACATCAGTTTCTCGGCCAGGTCTCCCATCCGGGCGGACCCGGTCGGCGACTTGTCCAGCATGTCCAGCAGGCGGACGTCGTTGAGGGTCAGGTGATGCTGTTCGATCAACGACTTGTTCAATGTGGCATAGAGCCTCAGCGCGGCGTCCAGGAAATTTTGCCAGGACCGCTGTTCTGCGATGTCGAGGCCCGGCATATCGCTCGCCGTGCGACCCCCAATCATCCCCTCCATTCGCCCATGGTAGACCACGAAGACGCCCCCCGGAAGCAAACCGTACTCACAGGTAGGAGTGAACTGATGCATGCGATCGTCGCCGAGCCCTCAGGGAAACTGGTCTGGACCGAAGTTCCCGAACGCGCACTTCAATCGGGTGAGGTTCGCATCGATGTCGTTGCCGCAGGCATCAATCGGGCGGACCTCATGCAGGCCGCAGGGAAGTATCCGCCCCCGAAAGGTGCCAGCGACGTCATGGGACTCGAAGTCTCGGGCACCATCAGCGAGATCGGCGACGGGGTCGCGGACTGGTCTGTCGGCCAGCCGGTCTGCGCTTTGCTGGCAGGCGGCGGCTACGCGGAAAACGTCACCGTGCCCGCCGCTCAGGTCATGCCGGTGCCGGAGTCGGTCGACCTCGCCCATGCCGCCGCGCTGCCCGAGGTGGCGTGCACGGTGTGGTCGAACATCGTCATGACGGCCGGGTTGCGGTCGGGGCAGACGCTGCTCGTCCACGGCGGAGCCAGTGGGATCGGCACTCACGCCATCCAGGTGGCCAAGGCACTCGGCTGCCGCATCGCGGTGACCGCGGGATCGGCGAACAAGCTCGACCTCTGCCGGGAACTGGGCGCCGACGTGGCGATCAACTATCGCGACGAGGACTTCGTCGAGCGGTTGCGCGAGGAGACCGACGGGTCGGGTGCCGACGTGATTCTCGACATCATGGGTGCGGCGTATCTGGACCGCAACGTCGACGCGCTGGCGACCGACGGTCGCCTGGTCATCATCGGTATGCAGGGCGGCGCGAAGGCCCAACTCAACATCGCCAAGTTGCTCGCCAAACGCGCGGGCGTCATCGCGACCGCGCTGCGTGCCCGCCCCGTCACCGGGCCGGGCGGCAAGGGCGACATCGTCGCCGAGGTGGTCGCGAACGTGTGGCCGATGATCGCCGACGGCCGGGTGCGCCCGATCATCGGCGCGGAGTACCCCGTCCAGGAAGCGCAGGCGGCGCAGAAGATGCTCGACTCCGGTGAGGTGTCGGGCAAGGTGCTGTTGCGGGTCCGGGACTGAGCGTCCGGGGCCGGGTCAGCCCAGCGACGCCAGCGCCCGCACCAGCTGATCCACCTCGGCGGTGGTGGTGTAGTGCGCGAGCCCGATCGTCACCGCGCCACCGATGTCGTCGACGCCGATGACGTCGAGCACCCGGGAGTTGGCGTTGGCGATCGCGAGCACCCCGTTGTCGGCCAGCCGCTGCACCACCTTCTCGGCGGGCACGTCGCGTACGGCGAAGCTCAGCACCGGGATACGGACCTCCGGCTGGCCGATGACCATCACCAGCGGCAGCGAGCGCAGCGACATCAGCAGATAGTCGAAGAGCCTGCTCATGTAAGAGGTGGCCGACTGCATGGACAGCGACAGCCGCTCGCGGCGCGTGCCGGTGGCGTTCTCGTCCAGGCCGGCGAGGTACTCGATGCTGGACACCACCCCGGCGAGCAGGCCGAACTGGTGCACGCCGACCTCGAGGCGGGCGGGCCCGGTGGCGTAGGGATCCAGCGACACCGACCCGAACTGGTCGATGGTCGCCGGGTCGCGGAAGACCAGTGCGCCGATCGGCGGGCCACCCCACGCCACGGCGTTGAGCGCGACCACGTCGGCGTCGATCTCTTCGAGGTCGATCAGCCGGTACGGGGCGGCCGCGGAATGGTCGACGACCACGAGACCGCCGACCTCGTGCACGAGTTTGGTGACCGCACGCAGGTCGGTGACCGTGCCGATGGTCGAGGAGGCCGACGCGATCGCGACCAGGCGGGTGGGGCCGGTGATCAGGCCCTCCCACTGCCAGGCGGGCAGTTCGCCGTTCTCGATGTCGACCTCGGCCCACTTGATCTTGGCGCCGTACCGGTTCGCCGCGCGCAGCCAGGGCGCGATGTTCGCCTCGTCGTCGAGGCGGGTGACGACGACCTCGTAGCCCAGGCCGACGCGCGATGAGGCGGCGTCGGCGAGCGAGGCGAGCAGTAGCGCACGGTCGGGGCCGAGCACCACACCGCGTGGGTCCCCGTTGACGAAATCGGCGACCGCCTGGCGGGCCGCGTGCAGGACGGCCGCGCTGCGGCGCGCCGACGGATGCGGACCCACGGTGGTCGACATGGACCCGCGGAATGCGGTGGAGACGGTCGTGGCCACCGCGTCGGGGACCAACATCCCGTGCTGGGCGTCGAAATGCACCCAACCGTCGCCCAGTGAGGGGTGCAACCCACGCACCCGGGCGACGTCGTATGCCATTCCAGCCACCTTAGAGCGTTCGTGAATTCCACAAACCGACACGATCTCCGCGGGCACCGGACCGTGCGCGTGAACGTCGACACACAGGACCGGACACCTGCGCAGCCATACTAGTCCAGGACCCTGACGGTGCCGAGTGCTAATCCCCCCACCGTTGCTGCGCGCAGCACGGTCACTGTCCGACATGCCTTCGGGCATTTGCCGAAAGGCATCGCTACCGGTGCGTAGCTCGCGACGCCGGTGGCATGCGCGGCTACGGCCGCGAACGGACTAGTGTCACAGCGATAGAACGGCTCCAAGAGGGAATCGAACTCACATGACGCTGAACAACGACGACGACGACAACATCGAGATCATCGGCGGCGACGCCCGCGACGGCGCCGACCAGGACGGCGACGGCAAGTCGCTGACCGATCTCGTCGAGCAGCCCGCGAAGGTGATGCGGATCGGCACGATGATCAAGCAGCTCCTCGAAGAGGTGCGGGCCGCTCCCCTCGACGACGCCAGCCGCAACCGGCTGCGGGAGATCCACCGCACCAGCATCCAGGAACTCGAAGAGGGGCTGGCGCCCGAACTGCGCGAGGAGCTCGAGCGGTTGACGTTGCCGTTCACCGAGGACAGCACCCCGTCGGACGCCGAACTGCGCATCGCCCAGGCCCAGCTCGTCGGATGGCTCGAGGGTCTGTTCCACGGCATCCAGACCGCGCTGTTCGCGCAGCAGATGGCCGCGCGCGCCCAGCTCGAACAGATGCGCCAGGGTGCCCTGCCACCCGGCATCGCGGTGCAGGGTCAGCGCGGTGGTCCCGCGCATCCCGGCACCGGGCAGTACCTGTAGGCAGCGGTGGCAGAACCACGTATCGAGACCCGGGACGCCTGGGTCGAGTTCCCCATCTTCGACGCCAAGACCCGGTCACTGAAGAAGGCGTTCCTGGGCAAGGCCGGCGGCGCGATCGGCCGCAACGACTCGAACGTCGTGGTCATCGAGGCGCTGCGCGAGATCACCATGTCGCTGGAACTCGGCGACCGGGTCGGGTTGGTCGGACACAACGGCGCGGGTAAGTCGACGCTGCTGCGGCTGCTGTCGGGGATCTACGAACCCACCCGCGGTTCGGCGACCGTGACCGGGCGGGTGGCGCCGGTGTTCGACCTCGGTGTCGGGATGGACCCGGAGATCTCCGGCTACGAGAACATCATCATCCGCGGGCTGTTCCTCGGGCAGACGCGCAAGCAGATGCTGGCCAAGGTCGACGAGATCGCCGAGTTCACCGAACTCGGCGACTACCTGTCGATGCCGCTGCGCACGTACTCCACCGGTATGCGGGTGCGGTTGGCGATGGGCGTGGTCACCAGCATCGACCCGGAGATCCTGCTGCTCGACGAGGGTATCGGCGCGGTGGACGCCGAGTTCCTCAAGAAGGCGCAGTCGCGGCTGCAATCGCTGGTGGAGCGCTCGGGGATCCTGGTGTTCGCCAGCCACTCCAACGAGTTCCTCGCCCGACTGTGCAAGACCGCGATGTGGATCGACCACGGCACGATCAAGATGACCGGCGGGATCGAGGACGTCGTGCGTGCCTACGAGGGTGAGGACGCCGCGCGGCACGTGCGTGAGGTGCTCGATGAGCACCGCGGCGACTGGTCGGCCGACGAGCGCTCGCGCGAGGAGAATCCAGCCGCCGACGAGCGCTCGCGCGAGGAGAATCCAGCCGCCGACGAGCCTGCGCGATGACCGACTCCGTGTACGCGGTCGTCGTCACCCATCGGCGACCGGAGACGCTGGCGCGGTCCCTAGATGCGCTGTGCACGCAGAGCAGGCGGCCCGACGGTTTGATCGTCGTCGACAACGACTGTGACTCGCAGGTGCGCGACCTCGTTGCGGCACAACCGATTCCGTCGACCTACCTGGGGTCGCGCCGGAACCTCGGCGGCGCAGGGGGTTTCGCGCTCGGGATGCTGCACGCGCTGGCCCAGGGGGCCGACTGGGTGTGGCTGGCCGACGACGACGGCAGACCGCTGGATGCGTCGGTGCTGTCCACGCTGCTGTCGTGCGCCGACCGGCACGGGCTCGCGGAGGTGTCGCCTCTGGTGTGCGACATCGCCGATCCCACCCGGTTGGCGTTCCCGCTGCGCCGCGGACTGGTGTGGCGGCGCCGCGTCTCCGAACTCGGTGAGGGTGAACTGCTGCCGGGCATCGCCTCGTTGTTCAACGGCGCGCTGTTCCGTGCGTCGGCGATCGAGGCCGTCGGGGTACCGGATCTGCGGTTGTTCGTCCGTGGCGACGAGGTGGAGTTGCACCGCCGGCTAGTGCGTTCGGGGCTGCCGTTCGGGACGTGCCTGCGTGCGACGTACGTACACCCTTGCGGCACCGACGAATTCAAGCCGATTCTGGGCGGGCGGATGCACACGCAGTATCCCGACGACGAGACCAAGCGCTTCTTCACCTACCGCAACCGCGGATATCTGTTGTCACAGCCGGGTTTACGCAAACTGCTGCCACAAGAGTGGGTGCGGTTCGGCTGGTACTTCCTGGTGTCCCGGCGAGATCCGGCGGGGTTGCGGGAGTGGATCCGGTTGCGACGGCTGGGTCGCGAGGAGAGGTTCGGGAGGCCGGGCACATGAGTTTCGATGAGGCTTCAGCGGAGTCGAAGACGTTCACGCGGGCGTGGCGTGACCTCCGCGACGGATTCGCGAAACGGGAACTGTGGCTGCATCTCGGGTGGCAGGACATCAAGCAGCGCTACCGCCGGTCGGTGCTCGGCCCGTTCTGGATCACGATCGCCACGGGTGCGACCGCGGTGGCGATGGGCCTGTTGTACTCGAAGCTGTTCAAACTGGAACTGGCCGAACATCTTCCGTACGTGACGATGGGCCTGATCGTCTGGAACTTGATCAACGCCTCGATCCTCGAGGGCGCCGAGGTGTTCATCGCGAACGAGGGGTTGATCAAACAGCTCCCGACGCCGCTGTCGGTGCACGTGTACCGGTTGGTGTGGCGGCAGATGATCCTGTTCGCGCACAACATCATCATCTTCATCATCATCGCGATCATCTATCCGAAGCACTGGACGTGGCCCGATCTCGCGGTGTTCCCGGCGCTGCTGTTGATCATGCTGAATTGCGTGTGGGTGTCGTTGTGTTTCGGGATCCTCGCGACGCGCTACCGGGACATCGGCCCGCTGCTCAACAGCGTTGTGCAGCTGCTGTTCTTCATGACGCCGATCATCTGGAACGAGGCGACGCTGCAGGCGCAGGGAGCCGGGCAGTGGGCGAAGATCGTCGAGCTGAATCCGCTGCTGCACTATCTGGACATCGTGCGGGCCCCGTTGTTGGGCGCGGACCAGGAGTTGCGGCACTGGATCGTGGTGCTGGCACTCACGGTCATCGGGTGGGTGATGGCGGTGTTCGCGATGAAGCAGTACCGCGCCCGGGTGCCGTACTGGGTGTGACGCCGGCCCGCGCGCGGTTGCGTAACGGGAAGTCTGCGATTTCTGAGTGTGCGATCTGGGCAACGACTCGGGGTTCTCAGGTTTCCGCCGTCTCCCGGACCACTCGGCGCGGGTTCCGGCATGGCCCCTTCGAAAGATTTTTGACTACCTAACTTCCTTGCCTGGGGTAACGACAAGGTGCGCCTGCCTGGACAAATAGACCGCCCGCGGGTCCCTATATGGCCTCGCGCAGGGTCTCGTTATTTGCAACCAAAAAGATTTCTGTGGCGAATTCAATGAAAAACGCAATCTCTCAGGTTGGTCTCCATTAACTTCTCAAGCACATTATTGACGTAGCTGTAAGGAGACCTTGATGGAACTGAGACTTCGTCCCTATGCAGCTGCCGGGGTGGCGGTGGTCGGAGCAAGTGCGATCGCATTGGCCCCGGTGGCTCCCCCGCTACCGGACGACATCAGAATCGCCAACCCCGCGGTGAGCCTCTCCGCGACGATCGACCCGCTGACCCCGTGGGAACAACTCCTCGAAGACGCGGCCGACAACGCCGCGGGCCTTGTCGACTTCTGGGCCGAGGCACCGTTCCCCGTGCTCCAGCAGATCCTCGCCAATCAGGTGACTTACTTCGAAGAGCTGCCTGACTTCGAGCTGATCGCCGGACAGATCGTCGAGAACTTCGAGGCTGCGGCCGAGGCACCGTTCGTACGGGATCCGTACACCCTCAGCCTTGCGCACCAACAGTTCTACAGCGTCCTCCTCAACGGAATTCCATTCCCGCCGTACAACATCGACCCCATTCTGCCTGCGAATCTGAAACCCCTCGTCGACTTCACCACGTCGTACACGACCGGGATCCTCCTCGGCTTGGTGGGACCCGTCGTCGCCCCGGTCCTGGCCCTGGCCGCGAATGTCAGTGCGATCGTCGAGAACCTCACCAGCGATGAGCCGGACCTCGAAGCGGCGATCAACACCCTGATCAACACCCCCGCCAGAATGGTCAACGCATTCCTCAACGGCGGGGAGACCCTCGACCTGACGCCCCTGATCAAGGCTCTGCCGGTCGATGCTGAACTGCTGGACTCCGTCGGTATCACGTTCGGTGGCCTGCTGAGCCCCGGCGGATCCCTCTTCAACGCGCTCGACGTCCGCGGCGGCGGAGGCCTGCTCAATGTTGCCGGCCAGGGCCCGGGTGCGATTGGCTCGTTCATCGGGCTCACCCAGACGATCGCCAAGGCGCTCGGCTGGGACGGCACGGGCAACCCGCTGGAAGATGACGCCGCGGACAACGAGTTCATCCCTCTGGTCGAGAAGGGCAGCGGCGCTGCGGACGACACCATGCTGCTGAAGGCGTCGACAACGCCTGTGGCTCTGACCACCACCGACGACGTCGCTGAGGAGAAGCCCGCACCGGCTGCCGAGGAGAGCCCCGCTCCGACCGAGGAGCAGGCCGGCGATGCCGAACCGGTCGTCGTCGAGGACGAGGCCGCCGAAACGCCGGCCGCCAAGCCCGCCACCAAGAAGGTCAACCCGGGCGCCAAGATCGCCGGCGCGCTGAAGCACGCCGGTGACCAGATCGGCAAGGCCGTCGACGATCTCGGCAAGAAGCTCACCAAGCGTCCGACCAAGAAGGCGCCCGCCGCCGAGAAGAACGACGCACCCTCGCAGGACAAGTCCGACGCGCCCGCCAAGGAGAAGGCGTCCGACGACGCGGCCTAACCCGTAACCGTTCGAACCGATCGGCCCCTGCCATCCGGCAGGGGCCGATCGCATTTTGTGAGCTGCGGCACTTCCGGCGCCACTGGGACGTTAGGCGGACATGAGCATCCCGCCATACCAACCGCCGACCTCCCCGTCTTCGCCCGGACCTGGCAACACGCTGGTCTGCCCCAAGTGCAAGGGCGTCATGCGTACCTACGAGCGCAACGGAATTCACCTCGAGCAGTGCGACACCTGCCGCGGCATCTTCCTCGACCTCGGAGAACTCGAAGCGCTCACCGAAATGGAGAACCGGTTCATGCAGGCCGCCCCGCCACCACCGCCACCGCCGCCCAGCTACGGCGCCGGATACGGATCCGGATACAACTACGGGCCGGGCTGGGGCCACCGGGGCAACAAGCATTACCGCAAACAGGGGTTCGGGCGGCTGTTCTTCTCCAGCTAGGCCATCCGGGCGCACGCCGCGGCCAGCAGCTCGTCGTCCGGATGGCGGACTGCTGCGGCCACGACCGCGGCCCTGGCGTACGGGTCGAGCACCGGCCACGGATCGGCCGGCTCATCGGGCAGCGCCGCTCCGCCGCTTCGGCGATACGCCTGCAGGAACGTCGTCCAGTCCTCGTCCGGGATATGCCCCGCGGCCCAGAATCCGGCCGGCCGTGCCAGATCCCACGCCGGATCGCCCACCCCGAGATCGTCGACGTCGATGAGCTGCCAGGGTCCGGTTGGCCCACGCCGACCGAGCTGGCCCAGGTGGAAATCGCCGTGGACGAAGGTGCGCGGCCGGCCCTGCGATCCCGCCCGCCACACCGCGGGCGGGAGTTCCGCGAGCACGCGCCGCGCCGATCCCGTCACCTCGGCGTGCCGCGCATACGCGACGACCCGCCGCATGCGGGCGGGCCATCCATGCGCCAGACGCGCGGTGACAGGCGCGGCATGCAGTCGCGCCAACACGCTCCCGGCCTGCGCCCACGGCAACCGGTCCGGTTGCACCGCAACGGTTTCGACGCGCGGCCACTGCGTACGCCAACGCTCACCGACCCGCTCGGGCACCACCGTCGACGGCGCCAGCAGGATGCCCGGCAATTCGTCGGCGACCCTCAGCCGCGTTCGCAGCGCCCGCGGATCGGTCCCCGGCCGGTGCAGTTTCGCGACGACATCGCCGTCGAACGTCATCTCCGCACCGGACGGGGTCTGCACCCTGCGACCGTATCTCTGCCTCAGCGTCGCGGAACCGGCTGCGGTGCGGCGAGGTTGATCCGGTTCCACGCATTGATCGTCACCGCCATCGCGATCACCTGCGCCAGCTCGCGCTCGCTGAACACCTCCGCCGCCCGCTGGTACACCTCATCGCTCACCGGCCCTCGTGTGGCCACCTCCGTGACCGCCTCGGCCAGCGCCAGCGCCGCGCGCTCCCGCTCGGTGAACAGATCCCCAGCCTCCTCCCACGCCGCGATCAACGCCAACCGCTGTTCGGTCTCCCCGAGCTTGCGCGCATCACGGGTGTGCATGTCGAGGCAGAACGCGCACCGATTGATCTGCGACGCACGGATTTTCACCAGCTCCCCGATCACCGGGTCCACATCCTTGATCGACGCCTCCGACAGCGTCATCATCGCGCTGTAGAGCTCCGGCGCCGCCTTGAACATCTTGATCCGACCGGTCGTCCCGGCCTCCAGTGTCTGTGTCATACCTCGAACGCTAATCCCGAAAAGCCCGTCGAGATGGTTCAATCTGACCATGACTTCGTGGGCCAATTCGGGTGCGCGGGACCTGCACCTCGACTTGCGCGCCGCGGTCCGCCCCGGCACCCGTGGCGTGCGCGAACTCCTGGTCACCGCTCTGCGCGACGCCGTCCGCTCCGGTCGGCTCACCCCCGGCACCGCCCTCCCCCCGTCGCGGACCCTGGCCACCGACCTCGGCGTCGCCCGCAACACCGTCGCCGAGGCCTACGCCGAACTCGTCGCCGAGGGCTGGCTCGCCTCCCGCCAGGGCGCGGGCACCTGGGTCCTCAACGCCGGCGGCCCACAGGCCCCGGTACGGCCCCGCGGCCTACGCTCGACCGCACGCCACAACCTCATGCCCGGCTCCCCCGACGTCTCCCAGTTCCCCCGCACCGCGTGGCTGGCGTCATCTCGCCGCGCACTCACCCAGGCGCCCAACGAGGCGCTGTGGATGGGCGATCCGCGCGGCCGCCCCGAACTCCGCATCGCCCTCGCCGACTACCTCGGCCGGGCCCGCGGCGTACGCACCTCCCCCGAGACCATCGTCATCTGCGCGGGCGTCCGGCACGGCGTCGAACTGCTCACCCGCGCCTTCGGCCCGCGGCGACCGATCGCCGTCGAGGCCTACGGCCTGTTCATCTTCCGCGACGCCATCCGCGCCCTGGGTTCGGACACCGTGCCCATCGGCTTCGACGAATTCGGCGCTGTCACTGCCGAACTCGACAACCACGACGCCCCCGCCGTCCTTCTCACCCCCGCCCACCACAACCCGCACGGCATGCCGCTGCACCCCACCCGACGCACCGCCGCGGTCGAATGGGCACAGCGGCGCAACGGCTACGTCCTCGAGGACGACTACGACGGCGAATTCCGCTACGACCGCCAACCCGTCGGCGCGATGCAGAGCCTCGACCCGGACCGCGTGGTCTACCTCGGGTCGGCCAGCAAGAGCCTCGCGCCGGCGTTGCGGCTCGGCTGGATGGCGCTGCCCGACGACCTCCTCGAACCCGTGCTCGCCGCGGCGGGCGGCAACCAGTTCTTCGTCGACGCCGTCGCGCAGCTGACCATGGCCGACTTCGTCGCCGGCGGCCACTACGACCGCCACATCCGCCGCATGCGCATGCGGTACCGCCGCCGACGGGACCGGCTCGTCGCCGCACTCACCCCGTACGACCTCGAGATCCGAGGCCTCGCAGCGGGTCTCAACGTGCTGCTGACCCTTCCCGACGGCACCGAACGCGAAGTGCTGCAGCGCGCAGGTGAGGCCGGGATCGCGCTGGCCGGTCTGTCGCTGATGCGCCACCCCGAGGCCGGACCCGACGTCGCCGATCCCGACGGCATCATCGTCGGATTCGGCGCCCCCGCCGAACACGCCTTCCCCGCCGCGCTCGACGCGCTGTGCGGCGTACTGGACGCGACGCTGCGCTGAAGCGGGCACCGCATAAGCTGCCGGGGTGGCCGAGCCCCCCATGTCACCCCAGCTGTCGCTGACCACGCAGGTGTGGCGGTTCCTCGTCACCGGCGGTCTGTCCGCGATCGTCGACTTCGGCCTCTACGTCCTGCTCTACCGCGTCCTCGGGCTGCAGCCCGACCTCGCGAAGACCCTCGGCTGGATCGCGGGCACCACGACGGCCTACCTGCTCAACCGGCGCTGGACTTTTCAGGCGCCGCCCAGCCGGTCCCGTCTGATCGCGGTGTGGGCGCTCTACATCACCACGTTCGTCATCCAGGTCGGCCTCAATCACCTGTTCCTGGAGGTCTTCGACTACTCGGCCGCCGGTGTGGTGTTCGCGTTCGTCATCGCCCAGGGCACCGCGACCGTCATCAACTTCATCGTCCAGCGCGCGGTGATCTTCAAGCTCGCTTGACCGACGAGTCCAGCGCCGAGGCCCCCGCCTGGTCCTGTTCGTCGTAGACGTCGGCCGCGGCGCGCAACGTGTCGCCGAGATCGGTGAGGTCGGCCCGCAGCCGCTGCACCTGGTCCTCCAGGATCCCGACGAACTTCGCGAAACCCGGCTTCCCCGCGGACTTCCACGCCGACTCCTGCCCGGCGATGCTGCCCGCCACCGCGTCGCGGCTCCTGGCCGCCTCCTCACCGAGGAGCGTCGCCTGATCCGCGGACAGCCGCACCTGCGCGGTGTCGACCTCCACCTTCGGCGTACTCACTGCGCACCTCCTGCAGGCCGCCGGCAGGCGATGGTGCCGGTGACGACCGTCGTCTTCTGGGAGCCGAACGTCAACGTCCGGCCGTCCTCGCTGTGGAACCGCACGTCGTGGTTGCCGCTGCCGTCCTGCATCGCCGAATCCCCGGTCAGACCGGCGTCCGCGGCCAGGCGCTGCACCGCCGGGAACACCAGCGCCCACTCAGCGTCGGTGAGCGCATGCGCGGATCCGAGGATCGGGAAGTACACCGCGACCCCCTTGCTCCCGGTCCTGTCCTGCGTGCACGGGGCCGTCGACTCGTCGCGGCTCCACTCCCACGGGACGGTCGCGGGCACCAGCGCGGCCACCTCGCGGCTGACCTGCTCGATGAGTCCGCGCATCTGCTGTTTGGTCTGCTCGACGTCGGGCAGGTCGGCGATATCGGCCACGGGTACGTCCTCGTTCACGATCGGAGAGTCATAGTCATCGGCACCACCGCCGGCGCACCCCGCCGCCAGCGTCGCCGCTACGACGCAGCACGCCACACGCATCAGTCTCACCGCAGCAACCTGTCCTTCCCGTCATCGGTGGGCACGTCGGCCAACCCGCCCGCGATGATCGCGAGGTTGTACCCGGTCGTACGCAGATTGCCATCACTGCCCGCCCGCGGATAGTCCGCATGCGAGGACGCCCCGTCACGGGGCAGGTTGTCGGTCGGCGACGTCGCCGCCGTCGACGACAACTGCTCCAACGGCAGGCTCGTCGGATTCGGGCCGAACTGGCCGAGATCGCCCGCCGACGGCAGCGGGATGCCGTTCCACGTCGGGTCGCCCGAGATCGGGTCGCCCGGGGCGGACATCACGTACCCGTGCCCGTCGGGCAGATACATGTCGACCTCGTCGCGGATCGGCACCGCGGCCTCGTACGGCACGTTGCCGTGCCACTCGGTCTGGGTCTGATCGGTGAACCCCAGACCGGGCGAACCGTACAAGGCGGCGTCGTCGACCACCCCGGTCTCGCCGAGCTCCTGCAGCGCCTGCGCGGTGGTCAACGAACCGTAGGAGTGCCCGAACGCGGACAAGTGCACGTCGGAGCCGTGTTCGTTGGTGGCGTTGATCCCGCGGTAGAAGTCCGCCAGGTCGGGTGCGGCCTGTTCGGCCCGGCTGTCGAAGCCGGCCTCGACGATCGAGATGTCCTTCTGCGGCGGCTCGTAGCCGAGCCACGCGACCGTCGCCACCTCCTGGTCGCCGTGGCCAGCCAGGGTGAGTTGCGTCTCCGTCTCCCGGCGCAGTGCGGTGGCCTCGTTGACCATGTCGGGCAGGCTCGACGGGTTGGTCCCGACGCCGGGGGTGGTGACGCTGACGTGCTCGGCGGTGTCGGGGTTGCCGACGGCGACCGCGGCCCGCGGTTCGCGCCCCTCGGGGAACTCCAGCAGCATGAGGTACCGGTTCGGGTCATAGCCCTTGGCCGGATCACCGTCGACCGACATGGCCCGCTGCATCGCGGTCGCATCCTCCAGCCGTGCCTTGCGCTCGCTGACCAGCCGGTTGTATCCCGCGTTGAGCTGCGCCCCGTTGAGCCCCGGATGGTCACGGCGGTACTGGTCCCGGCTCGGGATCGCGTCGAGCGCGCGCTGTGCGTCGGCGACCTCGCGGTCCAGCGCCGCCTTGTTGACCTCGCTGCGCACCGCCACCGGAACCCCGTCGCGGTTCCCGATCCAGTCCGGATGCTCGGCGACGACCTTGCGCTGCTCGTCGGCGCTCAGCGCGTTCCACCACGCGTTGACGTCCCGCGGGGTGGCCCCCTCACCCTCGGGCGGATACGGCGCCGACAGACCGGACTGGTCGCGGCCGACCTCCTGGGCCGACGGGACATCGGTGGCTCCGCGCGCGGTGACGTCGCCGTTCTCGATGTGCCCGAACACCTCGGCGCAGTCGGCGTCGACGTCCTCGGCCTGGTGGATCAGGGCCTGCGCCCGCGCCTCGAGGTCCGCGGCGACCGCTTGGAGTTCCTCCCGGATGTCCGGGGGTCCGCTGACCGTGACGTCGCCGTTGTCGGCGAGATGCAAGAAGCCGCCCTGTGCGGCGACGTCGGCCCGGATCGCGGCGAGTTCGCCCTGCAATTTCGTCACCGCGGCCGAGGTCTCCTCGGCGAGTTGGGCGACGGCGCCGATCACCGCGGCGTCGTCGAGCACCTTGCCCTTGGTCTCGCCGATCTTGCCGCGGGCCGCCTCGGCGGCCGGGGAGTCCCAGCCGGGCAGCCGCGAGATCAGATCCAAGTCGGCGGCGACGCCCTCGACGGTCTTGAGTTCATCACCGAGTTCGAACGCGATGGACTGCAGCGCGCCCACATTCCACGAATCGATGTCACTCAGCAGCATTCCCGCCCCCGCCTGGCATTGATCGCCAACGCTACCGCGACCCCGGGAGGGGCCGGTGCACGAGTTTCGCGGCGTCACGGGGCCGCGCGGGCGAGGCGGTACCCTCGTCACGATGTCCGAGACCACGACCCGGCGGCTCACCGGTTGGGCCCGCACCGCGCCCACCGTTGCCGACGTGCTGTCGACCCCCGACCCCGAGGTGATCGCCAAGGCGGTCGCCCGCGTCGCCGACGACCCGCAGCGCGGCGTCATCGCCCGCGGGCTGGGCCGCTCCTACGGTGACAACGCCCAGAACGGCGGCGGCCTGGTCATCGACATGACCGCGCTCAACCGCATCCACAGCATCGACGTGGACAGCGCGCTCGTCGACGTCGACGCCGGTGTCAGCCTGGACCAGCTGATGAAGGCAGCACTGCCGGTCGGGCTGTGGGTGCCGGTGCTGCCGGGCACCCGTCAGGTCACCGTCGGCGGCGCGATCGCCTGCGACATCCACGGCAAGAACCACCACAGCGCGGGCAGCTTCGGCAACCACGTCCGCTCGCTGGACCTGCTCACCGCCGACGGCACCGTGCGCACCCTCAAACCGCGCGGTAAGGAAGCCGACCTGTTCTGGGCGACCATCGGCGGCAACGGGCTGACCGGGATCATCCTGCGCGCGACGATCGCGATGACCCCGACCGAGACCGCATACTTCATCGCCGACGGCGACGTCACCGCCGACCTCGACGAGACCATCGCGATCCACAGTGACGGCAGCGAGGCCAACTACACCTACTCGAGCGCCTGGTTCGACGCGATCAGCGCACCGCCGAAACTCGGCCGCGCCGCGATCTCCCGTGGCTCGCTGGCCACACTGGACCAGCTGCCCAAGAAGCTGCGCCGCAACCCACTGAAATTCGATGCGCCGCAACTCCTCACGCTTCCCGACGTGTTCCCCAACGGACTGGCCAACAAGTGGACGTTCGGGCCGATCGGCGAGCTGTGGTACCGCAAATCGGGTAATTACCGCGGCAAGATCCAGAACCTGACGCAGTTCTACCACCCGCTCGACATGTTCGGTGAGTGGAACCGCGCCTACGGCAACAACGGATTCCTGCAGTACCAGTTCGTCGTGCCGACCGAGGCGGTCGACGAGTTCAAGGCGATCCTCGTCGACATCCAGCGGTCCGGGCACTACTCGTTCCTCAACGTGTTCAAACTCTTCGGCCCGGGAAACAAAGCGCCACTGAGCTTTCCGATCCCCGGCTGGAACGTGTGCGTCGACTTCCCGATCAAACCCGGGCTCGGTGAGTTCGTCACCGGACTCGACCACCGGGTGCTGCAGTTCGGCGGCAGGCTCTACACCGCCAAGGATTCGCGCACCACCGCCGAAACCTTCCACGCCATGTACCCGCGCATCGACGAGTGGATCGCCGTGCGCCGCCGCGTCGACCCCGACGGGGTGTTCGCCTCGGACATGGCCCGACGTTTGGAGCTCCTGTAAATGGTGCTGGACGCCGTGGGTAACCCCCAGACCATCCTGCTGCTCGGCGGTACGTCGGAGATCGGACTCGCGATCTGCGAACGCTATCTGCGCAACGCGCCCGCCCGCATCGTGCTCGCCGCGCTGCCCAATGATCCGGGCCGCGACGCCGCGGTGGCTCAGATGCGCACCGCGGGTGCGAAATCCGTCGAGGTCATCGACTTCGACGCGGTCGACACCGCGAGCCACCCCGATGTGATCGACAAGGCGTCGGCAGGTGGGTCCCG
Organism: Mycobacterium sp. GA-2829; assembly: GCF_001499965.1. Classification (GTDB taxonomy): domain Bacteria; phylum Actinomycetota; class Actinomycetes; order Mycobacteriales; family Mycobacteriaceae; genus Mycobacterium. The sequence goes on along the minus strand of NZ_LQIT01000010.1, from coordinate 35,540 downwards.
CGACATCGACGTGGCCATCGTCGCGTTCGGTCTGCTCGGCGACGCCGAGGAGCTGTGGCAGAACCAGCGCAAGGCCGTGCAGATCGCCGAGATCAACTACACCGCAGCGGTTTCGGTGGGCGTGCTGCTCGGCGAGCAGATGCGCACCCAGGGCTTCGGCCAGATCATCGCGATGAGCTCCGCGGCCGGTGAGCGGGTCCGGCGGTCCAACTTCGTCTACGGGTCCACCAAGGCCGGACTCGACGGGTTCTACCTCGGCCTCGGAGAAGCGCTGCGCGAGTACGGCGTTCGCGTGCTCGTCATCCGCCCGGGTCAGGTGCGGACCCGGATGAGCGCCCACGTCAAAGAGGCGCCGCTGACCGTCGACAAGGAGTACGTCGCCGAACTCGCGGTCTCCGCATCGGCCAAGGGCAAGGAACTGGTCTGGGCGCCCGGCGCCTTCCGCTACGTGATGATGGTGCTGCGCCACATCCCGCGGCCCATCTTCCGCAAACTGCCCATCTGACCGGTGGGAGCCAACGCGCTGGCCGCGCCGATCCGCGTTGCGGGCCAGATGGTGGTGGCGGCGCTCATCGCCGCCGTCGTCGCGGTCGTGTCTCTGGTGGCGATCGCGCGGGTCGAGTGGCCGGCGTACAACTCGTCGAACCAACTGCACGCGCTCACCACCGTCGGCCAGTTCGGTTGTCTGGCGGGCCTTCTCGCCGCGGGTTGGGTGCACCGACGGGGTAGGCGGCTGTTGGCGCACGCCGCGTCGACGGTCTTCCTGGCCGCGTTCGCGGTCGTCACGCTGGCGATGCCGCTGGGCGCCACCAAGCTGTACCTGTTCGGCATCTCGGTCGATCAGCAGTTCCGCACCGAGTACCTGACGCGCTTCGCCGACACCGCCGCGCTGCACGACATGACCTACTACGGGCTGCCGCCGTTCTATCCGCCGGGCTGGTTCTGGCTCGGCGGCAGGCTCGCCGCACTGACCGGCACCCCGGCGTGGGAGATGTTCAAACCCTGGTCGATCATCTCGATCGCCGTCGCCGTCGTCCTCGCGTTCGTGCTGTGGACGGCGCTGATCCGGTTCCGCTACGCGCTGATCGTCACCACCGCCACCACCGCGGTGATGCTCGCCTACTCGCCCGCCGAACCGTACGCCGCGATCATCGCGGTGCTGCTGCCGCCGGTGTTCGTGCTGGCGTGGTCGGGACTGCGGGCCGGCGCGCGCAAGGGTGGCTGGGCCGCGATCGTCGGGGTCGGGCTGTTCCTCGGGGTGGCCGCACTCTTCTACACCCTGCTGCTCGCGTACGCGGCGTTCACGCTGGTGCTGATGGCGCTCACGGTCGCCGTCGCCCGCCGCCGGGTCGAACCGCTGCTGCGACTGCTCGTCATCGCGGTGATCGCCGGGGCGATCGCGCTGATCGGGTGGGCGCCGTACCTGCTCGCCGCGCTGCGCGGCACCCCCGCCGAGACCGGCACCGCCCAGCACTACCTGCCGCCGGACGGTTCACAGCTGTCGTTCCCGATGCTGAGTTTCACGCTGCTCGGCGCGCTGTGCCTGGTCGGCACCATCTGGCTGGTGGTGCGCGCGAACAACTCGACGCGGGCTTCCGATGAGCGCTTGCGCGAAGAGCAGATAGCTCCCGCGCTGGCGATCGCGGTGCTCGCCGTCTACGCCTGGGCGCTGCTGTCGATGCTCACCACGCTGGCGGGCACCACGTTGCTGTCGTTCCGGCTGCAGCCGACGCTGGTGGTGCTGCTCTCGGCCGCCGGGGTGTTCGGATTCGTCGAGGCGGCCCGCGGCCTCGCCGACAGCTTCTCCAGCCGGCGGCTGCTGGTGGCCGCGGGCGCGATCGGTGCGATCGGCGCGCTGACGTTCAGCCAGGACATCCCCGACACGCTGCGCCCCGACATCGCCGTCGCCTACACCGACACCGACGGCTACGGTCAGCGCGCCGACCGGCGGCCACCGGGTTCGGAACGCTACTACCGCGAGGTCGACGCGAAGATCCTCGAGACCACCGGGCGCCCCCGCAACGAGACGATCGTGCTGACCGCCGACTACAGCTTCCTGTCGTACTACCCGTACTACGGGTTCCAGGGGCTGACCTCGCACTACGCCAACCCGCTCGCCCAGTTCGACGACCGCGCCGCGGCCATCGAGAGCTGGGCCACCCTCGGCGACGCCGACCAGTTCGTCGCAGCGCTCGACGAACTGCCGTGGGATCCGCCGACGGTGTTCCTCATGCGCCGGGGGTCGGAGGACTCCTACACCCTGCGGCTGGCCTCCGACGTCTACCCCAACCACCCGAACGTGCGGCGCTACCAGGTGAAGCTCGACGCCGCCCTGTTCGACGACCCGCGCTTCGAGGTCTCCGACATCGGGCCGTTCGTGCTGGCCATCAGGCAACCGGTCGATGGCTGACGCTCAGCCGGGGCCGTTAACATCTAGGCCCGTGAACTCGCAGGCCGCGCCCGGGAGCAACCACCGGACAGCGCGCCTCATCGCCATCGTCGCCGGCCTGCTCGGTGCGGCCATGGCGCTGGCCACCCCGCTGCTGCCGGTCGAGCAGACCACCGTCGAGCTGAACTGGCCGCAGGACGGTGTGCTGCGCAGCGTCGACGCGCCGCTGATCGGATACGTCGCCACCGACCTCACCATCACCGTGCCGTGCCAGGCCGCCGCCGGACTGGCGGGCCCGGCCAACGCGGGCCGCACGGTCCTGCTGTCGACGGTGCCCAAACAGGCGCCCAAGGCCGTCGACCGCGGTCTGCTCATCGAACGGGTCAACAACGACCTGCTCGTCATCGTCCGCAACACCCCGGTGGTGTCAGCGCCGCTGTCGGAAGTGCTCAGCCCGCAGTGCGAGCGGTTGGTGTTCACCGCCCACGCCGACAAGGTGACCGGCGAATTCGTCGGGCTCACCGAGGGCCCCGACGACGTCGACCCGGGTGAAGAGCCCGGCGGCCCGCTGCGTGGGGAACGCGGTGGCTACGACTTCCGCCCGCAGATCGTCGGCGTCTTCACCGACCTGTCCGGCCCCGCACCGCCCGGCCTGGAGTTCTCGGCCACCGTCGACTCGCGCTACAGCAGCAGCCCCACCCTGCTCAAACTCCTGGTGATGATCGTCGGTGTCGCGCTGACGGTCGTCGCGCTCGGTGCGCTGCACGTCCTCGACACCGACGACGGCATGCGGCACCGCCGGTTCCTGCCGTCGCGCTGGTGGTCGCTGACACCGCTCGACGGTGTCGTGGCCGCGGTGCTGGTGTGGTGGCATTTCGTCGGCGCCAACACCGCCGACGACGGCTACATCCTGACCATGGCCCGGGTATCCGAACACGCCGGCTACATGGCCAACTACTACCGCTGGTTCGGCACCCCCGAGGCCCCGTTCGGCTGGTACTACGACCTGCTCGCGCTGTGGTCGCACGTCAGCACCGCCAGCGTGTGGATGCGGTTGCCGACGCTGTTGATGGCGCTGGCCTGCTGGTGGGTGATCAGCCGGGAGGTGATCCCGCGCCTGGGGGCCGCGGTGAAGGCCAGCCGGGCGGCGGCGTGGACCGCGGCGGGCATGTTCCTGGCGTTCTGGCTGCCGCTGAACAACGGGCTGCGGCCCGAGCCGATCATCGCGCTGGGCATCCTGCTGACCTGGTGCTCGGTGGAGCGCGGCGTGGCGACCAGCAGGCTGCTGCCCGTCGCGATCGCGATCATCATCGGCGCGCTCACCCTGTTCTCCGGGCCCACCGGCATCGCGGCCGTCGGCGCACTGCTGGTCGCCGTCGGACCGCTGAAGACCATCGTCGCCCGGCACACCTCGCGCTTCGGCTATCTCGCGCTGCTGGCGCCGATCCTCGCGGCGGGCACCGTCACCGCGATCCTGATCTTCCGCGACCAGACCCTGGTCGGCGAGATGCAGGCCAGCAGCTTCAAGAGCGCCGTCGGACCGAGCCTGGCCTGGTTCGACGAGCACATCCGCTACTCGCGACTGTTCACCACCAGCCCCGACGGTTCGGTGGCGCGGCGCTTCGCGGTGCTGACCCTGCTGCTCGCGCTGGCGGTGTCGGTGGCGATGACGCTGCGCAAGGGCCGCATCCCCGGTACCGCCGCCGGACCGAGCCGCCGCATCATCGGCATCACGATCATCTCGTTCCTGGCGATGATGTTCACCCCCACCAAGTGGACCCACCACTTCGGGGTGTTCGCCGGCCTGGCCGGATCGCTCGGTGCGCTGGCCGCCGTCGCCGTCGCCGCGGTGGCGATGCGGTCGCGCCGCAACCGTACGATCTTCGCCGCCGCCGTGCTGTTCGTCGCCGCGCTGTCGTTCGCGACGGTCAACGGCTGGTGGTACGTCTCGAACTTCGGTGTCCCGTGGTCGAACTCGTTCCCCGAGTACCGGTTCGGCTTCACCACCGTCCTACTCGGGCTGTCGGTGCTCGCACTGTTGGTCGCGGCGTGGTTCCACTTCTCCGGTCGTGACACCTCCCCCGACGACGGCCGCTGGCGCCGGCTCGTGCAGTCCCCGCTGGCGATCGCCGCCTGGGTGGTGGTGCTGTTCGAGGTCGCCTCGCTGACGCTGGCGATGGTCGGGCAGTACCCGGCGTGGACGGTCGGCCGCTCCAACCTCGAGGCGCTGACCGGTAGGACGTGCGCGCTGGCCAACGACGTGATGGTCGAACAGGACCCCAACGACGGGTTCCTCGCCCCCATCGGGGTGCCCGTCGGCGCCGCGCTCGGCGCCGCCACCGCACAGGGTTTCAGCCCCAACGGCATCCCGTCGGACGTGTCGGCCGACACCGTCACCGACCAGACGCAGGCAACGAACTTCGCCGACACCGAAGGCGACGACGAGACCGGCGGCGAAGCGGGCACCGAGGGCGGCACCACCGCCCGCGCCGGTGTCAACGGCTCCCGCGCCCGGCTGCCGTTCAACCTCGACCCGGCCCGCGTCCCGGTGCTCGGCAGCTGGCGCAACGGCGCCCAGTCGCCGGCGAACCTGCGCTCGGCGTGGTACCGGCTGCCCGCACCCGATACCCGCGGACCGCTGCTCGTCGTGTCGGCCGCGGGCCGCTTCGACACCGGCGACGTGCGGGTCCAGTGGGCCACCGACGCAGGCGGCGACGATCCGGAGCCGGGCGGCAGCGTCGGACTCGCCGACGTCGGGGCCTCCCCGGCATGGCGCAACCTGCGGGTGCCGATGTCGGCCATCCCCGACGACGCCACCCGCATCCGGCTGGTCGCCACCGACGACGACCTGAGCCCGGACCAGTGGACCGCGCTGACCCCGCCCCGGATCCCGGAGCTGCGCACGCTGCAGGACGTTGTCGGCTCGCAGGATCCGGTGCTGCTCGACTGGCTGGTCGGCCTGGCGTTCCCCTGCCAGCGGCCGTTCGACCACCACAACGGCGTCATCGAGGTGCCGAAGTGGCGGATCATGCCCGACCGCTTCGGTGCGGAGGCCAACTCGCCGGTGATGGACTACCTCGGCGGCGGACCGTTGGGCATCACCGAACTGCTGCTGCGCCCGACCACCCTGTCGACCTACCTGAAGGACGACTGGTCGCGCGACTGGGGTGCGCTGCAGCAGCTCACGCCCTACTACCGCGACGCGGTTCCGGCCCGTCTCGATCTCGGTTCCACAACGCGTAGCGGCCTCTGGAGCCCGGCGCCGCTGCGTCATTAGGTCCGTCGCCTACCATCGACGCTCGTGCCCGCACACCGTCTCGTCCGCCTGATCGCCGTCTTCGCGGGTCTTGCGGGCGTCGTGCTGTGCGCGTTGGCCCCGCTGCTGCCGGTCAGGCAGTCCACCGCGACGATCCTGTGGCCGCAGGCGCCGGCTGAGGACGGCTTCGTCGGTGACCTGACCGCCCCGCTGGTGTCCGGCGCCCCGCAGTCGCTCGACGTGACCATCCCCTGCGCGGCGATGGCCACCCTGCCCGCCGACGGCGGCCTGGTGTTCTCCACCATCCCGCCCGGCGGCATCGCCGCGAGCCGCAACGGACTGTTCGTCCGCGCCAACGCCGACGACATCGTCGTCGCGTTCCGCGATTCGGTCGCCGCCGTCGCACCGCGCAGCGCGATGGCCGCGGGCGGCTGCAGCGAGCTGCGGATCTGGGCCAACGTCGGCGCCGTCGGCGCGGACTTCGTCGGCATCCCCGGCGCCGCGGGCACGCTGCCGCTCGACAAACGCCCACAGGTCGCCGGGGTGTTCACCGACCTCGAGGTGGCCCCGCAACCGGGTCTGAGCGCCCGCATCGACGTCGACACCCGGTTCATCACCAGCCCGACGCTGCTCAAGCTGGCGGTGATGACGCTGGGTGTGCTGTGCGTGATCGGCTCGATCATCGCGCTGGCGCTGCTGGACCGCCGCGCCGGCCGCGGGATCCCGCGCACCTGGCGGCGGTGGTGGCGCGTCGGGCTGTCGACGTGGCTGGCCGACATCGGCGTGGTCGGCACCCTGCTGATCTGGCACGTGGTCGGGGCGCAGTCCTCCGACGACGGCTACAACCTGACGATCGCACGGGTCTCCGACGAGGCCGGCTACACCGCCAACTACTTCCGCTATTTCGGCGCCACCGAGGCCCCGTTCGACTGGTACCAGAGCGTGCTCGCACACCTGGCGTCGATCAGCACGGCCGGCGTGTGGATGCGGCAGCCCGCCACCGCCGCCGCGATCGCCACCTGGTTGATCGTCAGCCGCTGTGTGGTGCCGCGGCTGGGCAGGCGACTGGCCGCCAATCGCGTCGCGGTGTGGACCGCCGGTGCGGTGTTCCTGGCGGCCTGGCTGCCGTTCAACAACGGGTTGCGCCCCGAACCGCTGATCGCGTTCGCGGTGATCGCGGTGTGGATGCTCGTCGAGCGCACGATCGGCACCCGGCGGCTGTGGCCGGCCGCGGTGGCACTCGTCATCGCGATGTTCTCGGTGACGCTGGCGCCGCAGGGTCTGGTCGCACTCGCCCCGCTGCTCGTGGGCGCGCGGTCGATCGTGCGGATCGTGAAGGCCCGCCGGGTCACCGACGGACTGCTGTCGGCGGTCGCGCCGCTGGCGGCCGCGGTGTCGCTGGTGTTCGTGCTGGTGTTCCGGGATCAGACGCTGGCCACCGTCGCCGAATCGGTGCGCATCAAATACGTCGTCGGCCCGACCCTGCCCTGGTACCAGGAGTTCCTGCGGTACTACTTCCTCACCGTCGAGGACAGCGTCGACGGTTCGCTGACCCGCCGCTTCTCGGTGCTGATCCTGCTGCTGTGCCTGTTCGGCCTGATCGTGCTGCTACTGCGCCGGGGCGGGCTGCCCGGCACCTTCAGCGGCCCGGTGTGGCGGCTGGCCGGGACCACCGCCGTCGGGCTGATGCTGTTGACCGTCACGCCGACGAAGTGGGCGATCCAGTTCGGGGTGTTCGCCGGGCTGGCCGGTGCGCTCGGCGGGGTCACCGCGTTCGCGTTCGCCCGCGTCGGCGTGAACAGCCGCCGCAACCTGGCGCTGTACGTGACCGCACTGCTGTTCGTGCTGGCCTGGGCGACCTCGGGGATCAACGGCTGGTTCTACACCGCCAACTACGGGGTGCCGTGGTTCGACAAACAGCCGGTCATCATCGGCTACCCGGTCACCACGATCTTCCTGGTCCTCGCCATCGCCGGCGGCATCCTCGCGGCGTGGCTGCACTTCCGCATCGACTACGCCGGGCACACCGAGGTCGCCGACACCGGCCGCAACCGTGCGCTGGCGTCGACCCCGCTGCTGGTGGTCGCGGTCATCATGGTGGTGCTCGAACTCGGCTCGATGGTCAAGGCCACCGCCGGCCGCTACCCCGTCTACACGATCGGCGCGGCGAACCTGTCGGCGCTGGGGTTGACAGGATCCTCGGGGAACAGCTGCGCGATGGCCGACGACGTGCTGGTCGAGGCAGACACCAATGCCGGGATGCTGCAACCGGTTCCGGGTCAACGCTTCGGCGAGTACGGCCCGCTCGGCGGGGAGGACCCCGTCGGCTTCACCCCCAACGGGGTCAGCGACACCCTCGAACCCGCCGAACCCGTGGCCGCCAACCCCGGCACCGTGAACTCCGACGGGCCGGTCGACAAACCGAACATCGGCGTCGGTTACGCGGCGGGCACCGGCGGCGGCTACGGCCCCGAAGGCGTCAACGGCTCCCGGGTGTTCCTGCCGTTCGGGCTCGACCCCGACCGCACGCCGGTGATGGGCAGTTACGACGAGAACACCGTCGCCGCCCAGGCCACCTCGGCGTGGTACCAGCTGCCGCCCCGCACACCCGACCGGCCGCTGGTGACCGTCGCCGCCGCGGGCGCGATCTGGTACTACGAGGAGGACGGCTCGTTCAACTACGGGCAGTCGCTGAAGCTGCAGTGGGGTGTGCACCGGCCCGACGGCTCCTACCAGGCGCTCGACGAGGTGCAGCCGATCGACATCTTCCAGCAGAAGGCGTGGCGCAACCTGCGTTTCCCGCTGGCGTGGGCGCCGCCGGAGGCCAACGTCGCGCGCATCGTCGCCGACGATCCGAACCTGTCCGAAGACCAGTGGTTCGCGTTCACCCCGCCGCGGGTTCCGGTGCTGCAGACCGCTTCGGAGTTCCTCGGCTCGCAGACCCCGGTGCTGATGGACATCGCCACCGCCGCGAACTTCCCCTGCCAGCGGCCGTTCTCCGAACACCTCGGCGTCGCCGAACTGCCGGAGTACCGGATCCTGCCGAACTTCAAGCAGGTGGTCGCGTCATCGAACCAGTGGCAGTCCGCCGAGGACGGCGGCCCGTTCCTGTTCATCCAGGCGCTGCTGCGCACCGCGACCATCCCGACCTATCTGAGCGGCGACTGGTACCGGGACTGGGGCTCGATCGAGCGCTACATCCGCGTCGTGCCGCGTGACGAAGCGCCCGAGGCCGTCATCGAGGAAGGATCGAAACGAGTGTTCGGCTGGAGCCGCGGCGGACCGATCAGGGCACTCCCCTGATGAGCAAGGACGTGAAGATCGCGCGGTGGGTGGCGACGATCGCCGGCCTGCTCGGGTTCGTCATGGCGGTGGCGACGCCGCTGCTGCCGGTCACCCAGACCACTGCGACGCTGAACTGGCCCCAGCAGGGGCGTTTCGACAACCTCACCGCGCCGCTGCTCTCGCAGGCGCCGGTGGAACTGACCGCCTCGATCCCGTGTGCGGTCGTCCGCGGCATGCCCGCCGACGGCGGTCTGGTGCTGGGCACCGCACCGGCGGAGGGGCGCGACGCCGCACTCAACGCGATGCTGGTCAACGTCACCCGCACCCGCGTCGACGTGATCGTGCGCAACGTGGTGGTCGCCTCCGTCAACCGGGCCCGGGTGACCGGACCCGGCTGTGAACGCATCGACATCACCTCGACGCAGGACGGCACGTACGCCGACTTCGTCGGTCTCACTCAGATCTCGGGCGAAGACGCCGGCCAACCGCAGCGCACCGGCTACGCCGATCCGAACCTGCGGCCCGCGATCGTCGGGGTCTTCACCGACCTCACCGGCCCGGCCCCGCCGGGGATGACGTTCACCGCGACCATCGACACCCGCTTCACCACCGAGCCGACCGCGCTCAAACTCACCGCGATCCTGCTCGCGGTCATCTCCACGGTCATCGCCCTGCTGGCGCTGTGGCGGCTGGACCGCCTAGACGGCAGGCGTATGCACCGCGTGATCCCCACGCGCTGGCGGACTTTCACGCTGGTCGACGGCGTCGTCATCGCCGCGTTCGCGCTCTGGTACGTCATCGGCGCCAATTCGTCGGACGACGGATACATCCTCGGCATGGCGCGCGTCGCCGACCACGCCGGCTACATGTCGAACTACTTCCGCTGGTTCGGCAGCCCCGAGGATCCGTTCGGCTGGTACTACAACGTGCTGGCGCTGATGACGCACGTGAGCACCGCGGGCATCTGGATGCGGCTGCCGGACATGATCTGCGCATTGATCTGCTGGCTGCTGCTGTCCCGAGAGGTGTTGCCGCGCTTGGGGCCCGCCGTCTCGGGCAGCCGGGCGGCGATGTGGGCGGCCGGGCTGGTGCTGCTCGCGGCGTGGATGCCGTTCAACAACGGTCTGCGCCCCGAAGGGCAGATCGCCACCGGCGCGCTGATCACCTACGTGCTGATCGAGCGGGCCGTCACCTCGGGCCGGCTGACCCCGGCGGCGCTGGCCATCACCACCGCCGCGTTCACCCTCGGCATCCAGCCGACGGGTCTGATCGCGGTGGCCGCGCTGGTCGCCGGTGGCCGCCCCATCCTGCGGATCCTCATGCGCCGTCGCGCGCTGGTCGGCACGCTGCCCCTGTTGGCCCCGCTGCTCGCCGCGGGCACCGTGATCCTGGCCGTGGTGTTCGCCGACCAGACGCTGTCGACGGTGTTGGAGGCCACCAGGATCCGCACCGCGATCGGCCCGAGCCAGGAGTGGTACACCGAGAACCTGCGGTACTACTACCTGATCCTGCCGACCACCGACGGGGCGATCGCGCGGCGGGTGGCGTTCCTGTTCACCGCGCTGTGCCTGTTCCCGTCGCTGTTCATCATGTTGCGGCGCAAACGCGTCCCCGGTGTGGCGCGCGGTCCGGCCTGGCGGCTGATGGGCGTCATCTTCGCGACGATCTTCTTCCTGATGTTCACCCCCACCAAGTGGATCCACCACTTCGGGCTGTTCGCGGCGGTGGGTGGTGCGATGGCCGCGCTCGCGACGGTGCTGGTGTCGCCGGTGGTGGTGCGGTCGGCGCGCAACCGGATGGCGTTCCTGGCCGCGTTGTTGTTCGTGCTCGCACTGTGTTTCGCGTCCACCAACGGGTGGTGGTACGTGTCGAACTTCGGGGTGCCGTTCAACACCGCGGTGCCGAAACTCGGTGGCGTGACGGTCAGCGCGGTGTTCTTCGCACTGTTCGTACTCGCCGCGGCGTGGGCGTTCTGGCTGCATGTGTCGCCCGGTCGGGATTCGCGCCTGGTCGAAAGGCTCACGGCCGCACCGATACCCATCGCCGCCGGGTTCATGGTGCTCTTCATGGTGGCCTCGATGGCCGTCGGCGTGGTGCGTCAGTACCCGACCTACTCCAACGGCTGGGCCAACATCCGCGCATTCGCGGGCGGCTGCGGCCTGGCCGACGACGTGCTCGTCGAACCCGACTCCAATGCCGGCTTCCTGCAACCACTTCCGGGCGATTACGGATCGCTCGGACCGCTCGGCGGCACGCGTCCGATCGGCTTCTCCCCCAACGGGGTTCCCGATCGGATCATCGCCGAGGCGATCCGGCTGAACAATCCGCAGCCGGGCACCGACTACGACTGGAACCAGCCGGAGACGCTGTCGCGGCCCGGGGTGAACGGCTCCACGGTGCCGCTGCCCTACGGCCTCGACCCGGCGAGTGTGCCTGTCGCGGGCACGTATTCGACCGACGTGCAGCAGGAGGCCCGGCTGGCCTCGGCGTGGTACGACCTACCGGCCGCCGACGACGCGCACCCGCTGCTCGTCATCACCGCGGCGGGGACGATTGCGGGCCGCAGTGTGGCCGAGGGCAACACCTCCGGGCAGACCGTGGCTTTGGAGTATGCGCGCCGCGGACCCGACGGCGCGCTGGTGCCCGGTGGCCGCGTCGAGCCCTACGACATCGGGCCCACCCCGTCCTGGCGCAACCTGCGCTACCCGCGTGAGCAGATCCCCGGCGACGCCGTGGCCGTACGCGTCATCGCCGAGGACCTCAACCTCGGCCAGGGCGACTGGATCGCGGTGACGCCGCCGCGGCTGCCCGAGGTGCGGTCGGTGCAGGAGTACGTCGGGTCCGAGCAGCCGGTGCTGATGGACTGGGCCGTCGGGATGGCGTTCCCGTGCCAGCAGCCGATGCTGCACGCCAACGGTGTCGCCGAGGTGCCGAAGTTCCGGATCTCCCCCGACTACTACGCCAAGCTGCAGAGCACCGACACGTGGCAGGACGGTCTCAACGGCGGTCTGCTGGGCATCACGGACCTGCTGCTGCGGGCGTCGGTGATGTCGACGTACCTGTCGAACGACTGGGGTCAGGACTGGGGTTCGCTGCGGCGCTTCGACACCATCGTCGACGCGCAGCCGGCCGAGATCGAGCTGGGCACCGAGACGCACAGCGGGCTGTGGAAGCCCGGTGAGATCCGCATCCAGCCGTAGGGGTTTCGCCGAGTTCTACGTGAGGGTCGTGGTCTGACGCCGGGAACGACCCTGGTGTAGAACTCGGCGCGAGGCTTAGCCGTTCGTGGCGTTGTGGCGGTCGATGTCGGCGTCGCAGTCGGCCTCGGACTTGTCGGTCTGTTCCATGCAGACCCGCACGTTCGCCTCGTCGGGGTTCATCCCCGCCGGGACCGACGGGCTGTCGAACTCGCCCTGATATTTCGACCAGATGGTCTCGTTGGTGTCGGTGAGCCGAGCGCAGTAGGCGGGGCTGCCGGTCGGGGTCACCCCGGCGGCGCCCATCGTCGCGCAGTCCGCACCCACCACGACCACCGGCAGCGCCGGATCGGCCGAGGACGTGTGGTCGCGGTGCCCGAACCACACCACCCCGCCCACCGCGAGGCCGACGACCGCCACCCCCGCAGCGGCGAAAGCGGCCAGCCGCGGCCACCGCCGCGGCGTCACCGGTTTGGCGTGGCGCCCCACCGCGGGTGGCACGGCTTTGGCCGAGGACACCGTCTCCATCGAGGCGTCGTCGGCTCCGATGCGGTGTTCGAGGGCGCGGGCGAAATCGATGCACCGGTCGAACCGCTTGTCCGGCGACTTCGCCAGCGCGCGGCCGAACACCGGACCCAGGCTCGACAGCTCCGGCCGGACCGCGCCGATCGCGGGCGGCTCCGACGTCAGGTGCGCGCTGATCACCACGGCCGGGTTGGTGTGCGTGAAAGGCGGTGTGCCGGTGAGCAACTGGTAGGCGGTGGCGGCCAGCGCGTACTGGTCGGCGCGGCCGTCGATGCGGTCGCCGCGCAATTGTTCGGGTGCGGCGTAGGCGACGGTGCCGACGGTCATGTTCGTCCCGGTCAACCCGCTGGCGTCGCCGTCGTGGCGGGCGATGCCGAAGTCGGCGAGCATGGCCCGCTCATCGGGTTTCCCGGGATTGGCGATGAGGATGTTCGCGGGTTTGACGTCGCGGTGGTAGAGCCCGCGTTCGTGGGCGTGGTCGAGCGCCGAGGCGACCGCGGTGATGATGCGGACGACCACGTCGGGCGGCATCCCGTTCGGGTACTTCTCGGCGAGCAGCCGTGCGGCGTCGGTGCCCTGTACGAAGTCCATCGAGATCCACAGCAGCCCGCCGAAGTCGCCGCGGTCGTGCACCGACACGATGTGCGGATGCCACAGTGTGGCCGCGATGTCGGCCTCGCGCTGGAAGCGCTGGCGGTACTCGTCGTCGGCGGACACCGCGGCGGTGAGCACCTTGAGCGCGTCCTGACGCGGCAGCCGCGGGTGCTGGGCCAGGTAGACCTCGCCCATACCGCCGTGTCCGAGGGACCGCAGGATCGTGTATCCGGCGACATCCTCGCCTTCCGCAAGCGGCATGGGCGAATCCTATGTGCCTGCGCCTTTGCTGGTGAACATCCGGGGGTGATGACCGTCACGCCCGCAGCGTGAGCACTGTGATCTCGCTTGGCGCGAAGACGCGGAACGGCGGACCCCAGAAGCCGGTACCGCGGCTGGTGTACAGCTGGGTCTTCTCGCCGTAGCGGCTGAGCCCCCGCACCACCGGCTGCTCGAGCCGCACCAGATAGTGGAACGGCCAGATCTGTCCGCCGTGGGTGTGGCCGGAGATCTGCAGGTCCACCCCGGCGCGGACGGCGTGGGCGACCTGTTTGGGCTGGTGGGCCAGCAGGAGCACCGGCAGGGTGCGGTCGGCCCCTGCCAGCGCGGCGTCGAGGTCGGTGCCGTGCCCGTGCACGCCGGAGGCCTTGGCGGTCGCGTCGTCCACGCCGGCGACGACGAGCCGGTTCCCGCCTCGCTCGACGACGATGTGCCGGTTGTGCAGCGCGTCCCAGCCGATGCGCTGCATGTAGTCCAGCCAGCCCTGCGCCTCGCTGAAATACTCGTGGTTGCCGGTGACGTAGACGCGGGCCTTCGTGGCGGTCACCTGCGCGAGCGGGGACGCCTGGTTCTCCCGCTGGTCGACGGTGCCGTCGGCGATGTCGCCGACGTGGCAGACGACGTCGGCGTCCAGCGCGTTGACCTTCTCCACCACCGCGGCCGACCAACGGGCGCGGTCGAGCGCGCCGTAGTGCGTGTCGGTGATCATCACGACCCGCAGGCCCTCGAGGCCCCGACCGAGCCCGGCGATCCGGATGTCCACCCGCTTGATCCGCGGCACCCGCATCGCCTCGGCGTACCCGTAGGCCAGCAGTACGGCAGTCACCGCGAGGACCGCGACGGCGACCGACCGGCCGCGCGCCGGATCGTCCACTCCGGCGGCCAACAGGACAAGGCGCAGTACGTTGCCGAGCACCGACCACACGAACAGCACCCACACCCCGCCGAGCAGCGCGTCCGCGGTGGCGGCGATCCAGTCGGGGCGCTTGCGGCCGTGCCCGAGAAACAGCATGGCAGGCAGGCCGAGGAAGGCGGCGGCGAACACCACCGTGCCCATGACGACGACGGGTGTCGGCCATGCCGTACCCGCCAGCAGCAGCGTCCACCACGGGACGCCGAAGAGCAGCAGCAGGATCGTCGACACGATCGCGGTACGACGCCACCGGGTCCGGGTGCGGCGCGGGGTCTCGACGACGTCGGCGGGGACATCGGTCATCTCATCGGGCATACGACCCGACGGTACCGACCGGGTTAGATCGGGGTGAGGCCGTGTTTGCGCTGCACGCGCTGGATCTGCTTGTCCCGCAGCAGGCGCATCGACTTGCGCAGGAGCAACCGGGTCTCGTGCGGTTCGATGACCGCATCGATGAACCCACGCTCGGCCGCGATCCACGGCGTCGCCATGTTCAGGTTGTAGCCCTCGATGAAGTCGGCGCGGATCTTCTGCACCTCCGGCGCGGTCGGATCCGGGAACCGCTTCACCAGCAGCTGCGCCGCACCCTCCGCACCGATCACCGCGATCCGTGCGGTCGGCCAGGCGAAGTTCAGATCCGCCGAGAGCTGCTTGGAGCCCATCACCGCGTAGGCCCCGCCGTAGGACTTGCGGATCGTGATCGTCACCTTCGGCACGTCCGCCTCGACGACGGCGTTGAGGAACCGTCCGCCGCGCTTGATGATGCCGCCCTTCTCCTGTTCGACGCCCGGCATGAAGCCCGGGGTGTCGACGACGAAGACCAGCGGCAGGTTGTAGGAGTCGCAGAACCGGATGAACCGGGCGGCCTTGTCGGACGCCTCGTTGTCGATCGATCCCGACAGGTGCATCGGCTGGTTCGCGACCACGCCCACCGAGCGGCCGTCGACCCGAGCGAAGGCAGTGATGATGGCCTGGCCCTGGTTGGCCGCGACATCGAACACGTCCCCGTCGTCGAAGATCCGCAGCAGGATCTCGTGCATGTCGTAGGCCATGTTGTCGCTGTCCGGCACGATCGTGTCGAGCTCGAGGTCGTGCGGGGTGATCTCCGGCTCCAGACCGGGGTTGACCACCGGAGCGTCGTCGAAGGTGTTGGGCGGCAAGAACTCAAGGTAGTCGCGGACGTACTGGAACGCCGCCTTCTCGTCCTCGACGACCTGGTGGATGTTGCCGTAGCGGGCCTGGGCGTCGGCGCCGCCGAGTTCGTCGAGACTGACGTCCTCCCCGGTGACGTCCTTGATGACGTCGGGGCCGGTGACGAACATGTAGCCCTGATCGCGGACCGCGACCACCAGATCGGTCTGGATCGGCGAATACACCGCGCCGCCCGCGCACTTGCCGAGGATGATCGAGATCTCCGGCACCAGGCCGCGCAGCAGCTCGTGGCGGCGACCGAGTTCGGCATACCAGGCCAGCGACGTCACCGCGTCCTGGATCCGGGCGCCCGCGGAATCGTTGATGCCGATGATCGGGCAGCCGACCATGGCCACCCACTCCATCAGGCGAGCCACCTTGCGGCCGAACATCTCGCCGACCGACCCCTGGAACACCGTCTGGTCGTGGCTGAACACACCGACCGGCCTGCCGTTGATGGTGCCGTGGCCGGTCACCACGCCGTCACCGAACAGCGCGTTCGGGTCGCCCGGCGTCTTCGCCAGCGCACCGATCTCGAGGAAGCTGCCCGGGTCGAGCAACGCGTAAATGCGGTCCCTGGCGCTGGGCAGGCCCTTGCGGTCGCGCCGCGCCTTGGCCTTCTCGTCGCCCGGGTCCTTGGCCAGCTCGAGCTTCTCGCGCAGTTCGGCGAGCTTCTCGGCGGTCGTCTGCTGCTGTGTCGGGGCTGGTGCTTCCGTGCTCACTTGGCCTCGCTCTCGATCCGGTTGATCGCCTCGCTCATGTGGGCGCCCACCTTGGCAATGTACGGCTCGTCGATCGCCTGGATGTGCTCACCCCCGATGGGCACGACCTCGAGATCGGCGACGAACTCACCCCAGCCGCCGTCGGGCTGGCGGGTGGCGTACCGCGGTTCGAAGTAGATCGCGTCGTCGTGGTAGCGGTCGGCCATGTAGAGCGTGACGTGCCCGTCGTAGGGCTTGATCTCGGCGGTGTCGATCATCCGGTTGTCCAGATACGACGTGCGCTGGTGCTCGATGATGCCGCCGGGGATCTGCACGCCGCTGGCCGCGACGGCCTCCATGACGAACCGCACCTGACCCTCGTCGTCGAGGTTCTCCAGCTCCTCGTACGGGATCTCCGGGATCTCGACGTTGAAGGTGCGCTCGGCGAACCGGGCGTACCGCTCCCAGCGGGCGCGGGTCTCCTCCTTGGTCTGTGGCACCTCCTCACCGGCGCGCACGGCGTCGATGAGGCCCACGAACCGCACGTCCGCACCGGCCTGCTTGAGCCCGATCGCACACGCGTAGGCCAGCACCCCGCCCAGTGACCAGCCGGCCAGGATGAACGGTGTCCCGGTCTTGCCGTCGGTCCAGCCGTTGATCTCCAGCAACTTCGGCACGTACTCGGCCGCGCGTTCCTCGACCGAACCCTCGACCCGTTCGATGCCGTACATCGGGGTGTCGGCGGGCAGCCGGTTGAGCAGCGGTTCGTAGACCACCGTCGACCCACCGGCCGGATGGAACACGAACACCGGGATCTGGCTGCCACCTTCTGCGGGAGCACGCAGCACCCGCACGAAACCGTCGACCTTGCCCGCCTCGAGGTGGTCGCGCACCGTGGTGGCGAGTTCCTCGATGGTCTTGGCGGACTTCACCTCGTCGGCGGTGATGGTGCCCTCGGCGCGTTCGGACAGCCGCTCGGCCATCTTCGCCGCGGTGGCGTCGTCGACCTTCGGCAGCTCGTTGAAGATGCCGCCCGGCGACTTACCGGTGACGATCGCCCACGTCGCGAACGTCACCCGCTCGGACGCGTCACGGGGCGGCACGTCGGCGCCGAGCGCCTCGGTGACGGCCTCCTGCGTCAGGACCTGCGCGGCCGCCTTGGCCGCCGAGGATTTCGCGGGCTCCGGACCCGCCGGATTGGTCGGCGGCGCAGGGATGTTGGCGGGTCCCGACGGGTCGGTCGGCGGAGCGGGGATCGAATCCTGCTGCGTGCTCGGCTCGGCCTGCGGATCGGGCACCGGGGTGGTCGCGGTGGTCTCGTTGGCGCCCGAAAGCACCGCCGCCTGTTCGGCAGCCTGCTCGGAAGCCTTCTCCCCCAGAGGATGACCGGCCTCGGCCAGCTTCTCCTCGAGTTCGGCGACCGTGGACGCGCCACCCATCAGCTCGGCCTGTTCGGCCGCGATCTCCTCGGCGGTCTTGCCCTTCTGCGATTCGGCCAACTGGTCGACCTCGTCGCGGTGCTCGATCGCGTAGACGATGAGCTGCTCGACGGCGTAGAGGTTGGCGTCGCGCACCGCGGTCAGCTGGATCGGCGGCAGATCGAAGTCGTATTCGACGCGGTTCTTGATCCGCACCGCCATCAGCGAATCCAGGCCGAGCTCGATCAGCGGCACCTCCCACGGCAGGTCCTCGGGTTCGTACCCCATGGCACCGCCGACGATCAGGCCCAGCCGGTCGCGCACCGTCTCACCGGAGTCCGGTGACCATTTGCCCAGGCCCGCACCGAGATTCGCACCGGCGGTGAGGTTGTCGGACAGGATGGCCGCGTCGTCGGGCTCGGGTTCGGCCGGGGCCAGCGACGCCGGTTGCGCGGCAACGGTTCCGGTGGCCACCGCGGCGGGCAGAGCGACCGCGGCACCGCCACGGGTGACGATCGCGTCGTACACCAGCGTGAAGGACTCGTCGATCCGCGCGTGCACCTGCACCGACGCCCCACCCGGGTGACGGGTCAGCGTGGTGACCAGGCGCGCGCCCTCGCCGGGCACCGCACGCTGCTCGGCGGCGGCCACTGTGGCGTCCGAGAACACCTGCGAGGCAGCCGATTTCACCAGCGCGGCCAACGCCTTGTCGTCCACCGCCCCGCGCGGGCTGAACTCCCACACGTGGCGGCCGTCCGGGGTGGCGACGTGGCTGCCCGGCATGACGCCGGCGTTGTCACCGCTGAACCGCACGTCGAGCCAGTGCGGCTTGCGCCGGAACCGGGTCGGCGGGACATTGGCGTAGTCCAGCGCACCGGCCAGCCCGCGCGAGCGCCGCGGGAACAGCGTGCGCATGTCGAGGTCGTGGCCGTGGACGAACAGCTGCGCCATCGCCGTGGTCATCGAGTCGACCTCGTCCTGCTTACGGGCCAGCGTGGCGATCAGCTGACCGTCGTGCAGACCCGCGGCCATCGTGGTCAGCCCGACCTGCATGAGCGCCACCGGATTCGGGGCGAGCTCGAGGAACGTGGTGTGCCCGTTGTCGACGGCGTTGCGGATGCCGTGGGTGAAGTAGACGCTGTGGCGCAGCCCCTTCTTCCAGTAGTCGACATCGTGGATCGGGTCGCTGCCCGCCCGCAGGAACTTGCCCTCGTGCACGGTCGAGTAGTAGCCGACCTGCAGCGGATGCGGTTCGATGCCGACCAGTTCGGCAGCCAGCTCACCGAGCAGCGGATCCATCTGCGAGGTGTGGCTGGCGCCCTTGGTCTGGAACTTGCGGGCGAACTTGCCCTCCGCCTCAGCCCGGGCGATGATCGCGTCCACCTGCTCGGGCGGACCGCCGATCACGGTCTGCGTCGGGGCGGCGTACACGCACACCTCGAGGTCCGGGTAGTCCGAGAACACCGTCTTGATCTCGTCGGCGGAGTACTCCACCAGTGCCATCAGCCGGATGTACTCGCCGAACAGCATCGCCTCGCCCTCACCCATGAGGTGGCTGCGCGAGCAGATGGTGCGGGTGGCGTCCTCCAGGGACAACCCGCCGGCGAAGTACGCCGCGGCGGCCTCGCCGAGGGACTGCCCGATCACCGCACCCGGCTTGGCGCCGTGGTGGCGGAGCAGTTCGCCGAGCGCGATCTGGATCGCGAAGATGACCAGCTGCACCTTCTCGATCGGCAGTTCGGTGGTCTCGTCGCTGTAGTCGATGGCGTCGTCGAGGATCAGTTCGAGGATCGAGTGTCCGCGCTCATCCTGGATGTAGGAGTCGACCTTGTTGATCCACTCGGCGAAGACCTCGTTGCGCAGGTAGAGGCTCTTGCCCATCTTGCGGTGCTGGGCGCCGAAGCCGGCGAGCACCCAGACGGGTCCGTTGGTGACGGGGCCGTCGGCGCTGAACACGTTCGGGCTCTGCTTACCCTCGGCCAGGGCGCGCAGCCCCTTGATCGCCTCGTCGTGGTCGCGGGCCAGCACCACCGCGCGCGAGCGTCCGTGGTTGCGGCGCGACAGCGTCCGCCCGATCGACTCGAGCGACGACGCGCGCCCCTCCTCGCTGTCCATCCAGTCGGCCAGCTCGGCCGCGGCGGCCCGTTTACGCGAGGTCAGGAACGCCGAAACGGCAAGCGGCACAAGCGGAGTGGGCTGTTCCTTCGATTCGAGCTCCTGCCGCGCGGCCTCGAGCAGCCGCTTGGCCTCGTCGGTCATGCCGGGCAGTTCGTACTCGGGTTCGGTGGCGGCCGCGGGCCGGTCGAGAGCGTCGTCCTCTTCAGAGTCGATGAACTCGCCGTACTCGTCCATCCGCACCCCGCCCACGTACACGGCGGGTTTGTTCGGTTCGGCGGTCACCTCGACGACCTGCTCGGTCTCCGGTTCGACGAGGTCGCCGGGCAGCACCTCGCGCATCACGATGTGCGCGTTGGCGCCGCCGAAGCCGAAGCCGGAGACACCGGCGATCGCGTGGCCGCTGTAGCGCGGCCAGTCCGAAACGGTGTCGTTGACCTTCAACCGCACCGCGTTGAAGTCGATGTACGGGTTGGGCCCGGTGTAGTTGATCGACGGCGGCAGCTTGTCGTTGCGCAGCGACAGCGCCACCTTGGCCAGGCTGGCCGCACCGGCCGCCGACTCCAGGTGTCCCACGTTGGATTTCACCGCGCCGAGCAGGGCCGGCTTGTCGGCGGGCCTGCTGCGACCGACGACGCGGCCGAGCGCGTCGGCCTCGATCGGATCGCCGAGGATGGTGCCGGTGCCGTGCGCCTCGACGTAGTCGACGTCGCGCGGATTGATGCCTGCGTCCTTGTACGCCTTGCGCAGCACTTCGGCCTGGGCGTCCGGGTTCGGCGCCAGCATGCCGTTGGACCGGCCGTCGTGGTTGACCGCGCTACCGGCGATCACCGCGATGATGTCGTCGCCGTCGCGGCGGGCGTCGCTCAACCGCTTGAGCACCAGCATGCCGCCGCCCTCGGAGCGGGCGTAGCCGTTGGCGTCCTGGGAGAACGACTTGATCCGGCCGTCAGGGGCGAGCACGCCGCCGACCTCGTCGAAACCGATGGTGACCAGCGGGGTGATCAGCGCGTTGACACCGCCGACGACCGCGACGTCGGCCTCACCGGCGCGCAGCGCGGCGACGCCCTGGTGGGCGGCGACCAGCGAACTCGAACACGCGGTGTCGATCGCCATCGACGGGCCGCGGAAGTCGTAGAAGTAGGACACCCGGTTGGCGATGATCGAGCTGGTGGTGCCGGTGATCGCGTACGGGTGCGCCACCGACGGATCGGCGACGGACATGAAGCTGTAGTCGTTGTTCGACGCACCGATGTAGACGCCGACGCGCTCCCCGCGCAGACTCGACGCCGGGATGCGGGCGTGCTCGAGCGCCTCCCACGTCAGCTCCAGCGCCATCCGCTGCTGCGGATCGATGTTGTCGGCTTCCATCTTCGACAGCGCGAAGAACTCGGCGTCGAAACCCTTGATGTCGGACAGGTACCCGCCGCGGGTGGCGGCCTTGGCGACGCGTTCGGCGATCCGCGGGTCGCCCAGGAACTCCTCCCAGCGGCCCTCGGGCAGATCGGTGATCGCGTCGCGGCCCTCGAGCAGCGCCTGCCACATCTCGTCGGCGCTGTTCATCTCCCCGGGGAACCGGGTCGCGATACCGACCACCGCGATGTCCTCGACGTCGCGGGAGCGGGTCCAATCCTGATCGTCAGCCCCGTCGTCTTCACGCTCGGGCTCACCTTCGATGATCACCGTCGCCAGCGATTCGATGGTCGGGTGGCGGAACGCGACCGTCGCGGTCAGCGTGACACCGGTGAGGTCCTCGATGTCGCTGGCCATCGCGACCGCGTCGCGCGACGACAGACCGAGCTCCACCATCGCGGTCGACTCGTCGATCGCATCGGCGCTCTGCCCGGTCGCGTTGGCGATCCAGTTGCGCAGCCACTCCCGCATCTCGGCGACGGTCATGTCGACCTGAGCGGGCCTCAGCGGGCCGTCCTCCCCTTGGGCGACGATCGGCTGGTTCTCAGCGGAGGGCGAATTGTTCGGTGTTTCAGACATGTTCATCTCTTTCGCCGCCCGCGGCGGTTCGTGTCAGGGGAAGGCGCGGCCCGTTCGTCAGTCGGTCTCGTCGGGGAAGGCGTTGGCGATCTTCCCGCTGCGGAGGCTGCCGTCGAGGTAGGCCGAGCGGCAGGCGCGACGCCCGATCTTGCCGCTCGAGGTGCGCGGGATCGCACCGGCCGGGGTCAGCAGCACGTCGCGCACGGTGACGCCGTGACGCACGGCGATCGCGGCGCGGATGTCGTCGGCGATCGGCCCCATGTCGAGCTTGTGCGCACCCGGCGCCCGCTCACCGACGATGACGAGCTGTTCGGAGGTGTCGTCGGCGTTGCGCTTGAGACCGGCGTGGGCGTTCTCGAAGACCTCGTCGGGCAACTGGTTGGCCGGCACCGAGAACGCGGCGACGAACCCGGTGCGCAGGGCCTTGGTGGCCTCCTGCGCCGAGTACTCGAGGTCCTGCGGATAGTGGTTGCGGCCGTCGATGATCACCAGATCCTTGACGCGGCCGGTGATGTAGAGCTCACCCTCGTGGTAGGCGCCGAGGTCACCGGTGCGCACCCAGGTCGCGTCGTCGGGCGCACCCTGGGCGTGGCTGGGTTCGGTGCGCGACTTGAGGATGTTGTGGAAAGTCGCGATCGTCTCCTCGGGCTTACCCCAGTAGCCGGTGCCCATGTTCTGGCCGCTGATCCAGATCTCGCCGATCTGCCCGTCGGGCAGCTCGGTGGCGGTCTCGTGGTCGACGATCACGGCCCACTCGGCGACGCCGATCTTGCCCGCACCCGCCTGCGCGACAGCCTTCGGCGAATCCTCGGCCACCTCGACGAAGCGGTGGTCGTTGAGCGCGTCGCGGTCGACGTAGGTGATCCGCGGCTCGGCGCTGATCGGTGTGGTGGACACGAACAGCGTCGCCTCCGCCAGACCGTAGGACGGCTTGATCGCCTTGGGCTGGAACCCGAACGGGCCGAACGCCTCGTTGAACCGGCGCACGGTGGCCGCCGAGATCGGCTCACTGCCGTTGAGGATGCACTTGATGTTCGACAGGTCCATGGGCGGTTCGCCGTCTTTGGGCACCCCGCGGGCGGCGGCGTGGTCGAACGCGAAGTTCGGGGCCACCGAGATGACACCGCCGGTGTCGCCCTCCTTGCGCGCCATCTCGCGGATCCAGCGGCCGGGGCGGCGGACGAACGCGGCGGGCGTCATGAAGGTGATGTAGTGGCCGAGCATCGGGGAGAGCAGCACGGTGATCAGCCCCATGTCGTGGAAGAACGGCAGCCACGACACACCGCGGTCACCCTCCTCGCCCTCGAGCGCCTCGATGACCTGGACGACGTTGGTGGCCAGGTTCAGGTGCGTGATCTGGACGCCGGTCGGGATGCGGGTGGAACCGGAGGTGTACTGCAGGTAGGCGATGGTCGTCTGGTCGACCTCGACGGGTTCCCACGTGGCCCCGACCTCGTTGGGCACCGCGTCGACCGCGATGACGCGGGGACGCTGGTTGGCCGGCCGGGTCCGGAAGAACTTGCGCACGCCCTCGGCGGCGGCGGTGGTGGTCAGGATGGCCGACGGGTGACAGTCGTCGAGCACCGCGTGCAGGCGGCCGACGTGACCCGGTTCGTTCGGGTCGAACAGCGGGACCGCGATCCGCCCGGAGTACAGCGTGCCGAAGAACGCCACGAGGTAGTCGAGGTTCTGCGGGCAGAGGATCGCGACGCGGTCGCCGGGCTGGGTGACCTGCTGCAACCGCGCGCCGACGGCGCGGTTGCGGGCGCCGAAGTCGTTCCAGTTCAGATCCCGCGCGATGCCGTCCCGCTCGGTCGAGAAATCGAGGAAGCGGTAGGCGAGCTTGTCCCCACGCACCTTCGCCCATCGCTCGACGTGACGCACCAGGTTCCCGTTGTCGGGGAACTTGATCAGTCCGTCCTTGATGAACGGGTTGTGGAACGGCATGTGCACACTCTCCTGTCAAACCGCGGCTGGCTGCACGGCTCTTTCACGGTCGCTGCGGTCACCGGCGGACGGCGCGGACCCGAACCTCAAAATGCTACTCGGGCAGAGGTGGGTGCCGGCATCGACGCACCCGCCGCACCCGCCGCACCCGCGTCAGCCATCGCTCGCAGCCTTAGTTTTCTCTTAATATCAAGCATGTTAAGCGGCGGGTGGGCACTCGCCAAATCAACTTGGTCACATGTCAACCATGTTTTGGTTGCGGCGCGTTCTCGATCAGACCGCGCGCCCAGTTCAGCGTCCACGCCGTGGCGGGCTGGCCGTCGACCTGCCAGAACTGCGGCGTGGCGTACATCGCATGCACCGGTTGTCCGGCACCGCCGGCCAATGTCTCCAACGTACGCGGCAGGTTCACGATCGAAAACGCCGATTCGGGCGCCGCGCAGATCAGGTCGCCGGGTGCGCAGATCTCGAAGGTGCGGTCGTTGAGTTCACCGAAACCGCCCGGCCGCGGCCCGGTCATGGCCAACCCCAGCGCGCTCAGCGTCGGCACCTCGGCCAGCGTGATCTCGGCACCCACCCCGGGCGGGTTCGGACCCACGTCCTGTCCGACCCCGGTCTGGCGGCGGCCGTCGGCGATCGCGGTCACCCCGAGCACGAGGTCCTGGTCGATCGGGCCGCGGCCGTTGCCGATGTCGCTGGCGATGTCCCCGGCGATCACCGCGCCCTGGGAGAAGCCGACGATCACGTAGCTGGTCAGGGGGCAGCGGTTGTTCATGTCCGTCAGCGCCCGCACCGCGGCCTGGGTGCCCTCGGCGCGGCTGTCGTTGTAGGACATCTGCTTGTCCGCGGAGAACGGATTGTGGAACTGGGCGGTGTAGGGAACCGTGTACACCTCGAGCCGGTCGTTGCCGAACTCCGCGCGCAGGGGATTGGTCACGTTGAGCAGCAACGCGATCGGGAACTGGGTCGGGTTGAACGGATCCAGCTGCGGTGAGGACTCCCAGGTCCCCGGGATCGACAGCAGCTGCACGTCGGGGCAGCTGGCGTCCTGGAACTCCGGTCGCGGCTTACCGGTCGACGGTGCGCTCGTCGGCGGCACCGCGGTGGGCGGCATCGCCGTGTCGGGGGTGTCGGGCCTGCGCATCACCACGACGACGATGGCCACCACCAACACCACCACCAGGGTCATCGCCCCGGCGGCGGCCAGGGCGAGGATGCGGTGACGTTTGCGTCGGTTGGATTTCGGCATGGTGAATCGGCTCCTTGCGGACACGGGTCTGCGTTAGCAGAGACGGTCGGTTGCGATGCGAATGTAGTCGGCTGTCGCGGCGTTGACCTCACTCACCGAGGTCCGCATGGAGCCGGGACGGGTGGCGCGCACGTCGCTGCGCACCAGCGGAACGATGAACTCCCACACCGCCTGCTCACTCTGCTGGGCCGCCCGCGCCTGGCAGACCGCCGAGCCGATCGACAGGGCGCGCAGATCGCTGGTCTTGCGGACCCCGGCGGCATCCAACGCGTTCAGGTAGAGCCGCTGCTGGCTGGTGACGGTCAGCGCACCGGGCTGGGCGGCGCCGTCGGGCGGGGTGGGCAGATCCGAGCCACGGTCGGCGGGCCGGTCCGGGAGCGCGGCGGGCGGAGGTGCGGCGGTCGAGGTGACATCGCGGTTCAGGAGGCCGTTGGTCAGGCTGCACGCGGCGAGCAGCGCGGCCAACGGCACCACGGACAGCATGAACAGCGTCGGGAGGATCCGGCGTCGATGCTGCACGTTGCCCACGGTACCGGCTATCCGGAACGCATCCGGCGGCGCAGGATCGACCGCGTCAGGCGATCGCGGCGGCCAAGTCTCCGGAGAGCGCGCCCAGCTGCGGACCCCAGCTGCCCCAGCCGTGTTCACCGCCGGACGGGAAGTCGAAGTGCCCGTTACCGCCGCCGACAGCGCGATAGTGCTGGTAGAACGCGCGGTTGCTGCCCTGGGCCTGATCGCAGTAGCCGATCATCGCGGGCGGGTCCACACACGTCAGCGTGGTGGGGCTGTACAGCCACAGCCGGGTGTTGTTGTTGGCCAGCAGCTGGATGTGGACGTCGGGGTCGTGCCACTTCCACCGGCCCAGCTGTGGCAGGCCCCACATGTTGCGGGTGTCGGCACCGCCGAAGCGCGCCAGACCCGCGGTGATGGCGCCGTTCATCGCGGTCGCCGACGGCGTCAGGAAGCCCGACATCGAGCCGGCGTAGCGGAAGCGGTCGGGATGGAACGCGGCCAGCGTCAACGCGGCCGTGCCACCCTGCGCGGCGCCCACGACGCCGTGCCCGCCGGGCGCCAGGCCCTTGTTGGCGGCCAGCCAGTCCGGCAGCTCCGCCGAAAGGAACGTCTCCCACTGCTTACTGCCGTCGGCCTCCCAGTTGGTGTACAGGCTCCACGCGCCACCGGCGGGGGCGGCGACCGAGACACCCTTACCCGCAAGGGTGTTCATCGCGTTGCCCGCGGTCACCCAGTTGCTGACCTCGGGGGCGGCGTTGAACGCGTCGAGCAGGTACACCGCATGCGGTCCGCCGGCCTGGAACGCGACCGGGATGGCGCGGCCCATCGCCGCGGACGGCACCATCAGGTATTCGACGGCGTCGGCCCGGGCCGCGGCCGGAGACACCGTGTCGACGGCCGACCACAGGCCCGCGGCCACCGCCAGACTCAGCACCGCTCGCCACACCCCACGCATCATCACAGCACACACCTCACGTCCCGTTGATCCACACCCCGCCGCAGGTAGTGAACCACACCACTGCCGGCCCCGGTCCTGAAGTGTTCCGAAACGGCGACGGCGGCGCCCCGAAGGGAACGCCGCCGTCGAACCGTCGATCAGTGTGTCAGTTGCCACCCTCGGCACCCGCGGGGGCGGGCGACGGCTGCGGCACCGCACCCAGCACGCGCTGGATGTCCGGCTTCATCTGCTGCAGCTGCTGACCCCAGTAACCCCAGCTGTGGGTACCGGCCTGCGGGAAGTTGAACACGCCGTTGCGACCACCGGCGGCCAGGTACTGCTCCTGGAACGTCTCGTTGGTGCGCAGCGTGAAGCTCTCCAGGAACTTCGCGTTGAAGTTGTCGCCCTCGACTTGGCCGTTGATGTCGGCCGGCTTGCCGTTACCGCAGAACACCCAGACGCGGGTGCCGTTGGCGACGAGCTTGTCGATGTTGACCATCGGGTCGTTGCGCTTCCACGCCGGATCGCTCGACGGACCCCACATGTCCTCGGACTTGTAGCCGCCGGCGTCACCCATGGACAGGCCGACCAGCATGGGCCACCAGCCCTCGGACAGGTTCAGGAAGCCCGACAGCGAGGCCGCGTACTGGAACTGCTGCGGGTAGTAGATCGCCAGCGTCAGCGCGGCGGAACCGGCCATCGACAGGCCGACGGCCGCGTTACGGTTCGGGTTCACACCCTTGGTCGAGGCCAGGTACGCGGGAAGCTCCTGGGTCAGGAACGTCTCCCACTTGTAAGTGGAGCAACCGGCCTTACCGCAAGCCGGCTTGTACCAGTCGCTGTAGAAGCTGGACTGGCCGCCGACCGGCATGATCACCGAGAGGCCGGAGTCCAGGTACCACTCGAACGCGGCGGTGTTGATGTCCCAGCCGTTGAAGTCGTCCTGGGCGCGCAGACCGTCGAGCAGGTACACGCCCGGGGAGTTGGCGCCACCACTCTGGAACTGGACCTTGATGTCGCGGCCCATGCCCGCAGACGGGACCATGAGGTACTCGACCGGCAGACCCGGGCGCGAGAACGCACCGGCCGTCGCCGAGTTTCCTGCGACGCCGACCAGGCCGGGCAGCACGGCAGCGGCAGCGGCCGCGATCGTGAGCCGGCGCGGCATGGCCCTCACCGCGTCGCGCATCTTCCCAACGAAACTCATACTGCAATTTCCCATCTGTCGTAAGCCGCAACCGGTCCGGGGGCTCCAGACCAGGCTGCGTTGCCCGTGTAGTCAACCACACGATCGTGTGATCGTTCTCTCCAGCGTGTTTCGCCACGACCGGCGCAGCCCGGCGGGATGCGGCGTTCGCGGTGGGTCGTGAAGTCCGCATCCGCGCACTTCAGCGCCTCGGCGCGGGGGTGATCGCCGAGGTGGGTTCTCTGGGTGGCGAAATCGCCACAGCGGGGTCGGGTGGAATTCGTCACCCGGGTCCGACGGATCGCCTGCGGCCCGTCCGCGCACCGTTGCGCTGCGGGATCCACACGCGACGTGCTACGCATCTGCGGTCCTTCGATCGTTTTCGGGGCAGCATTGGATGGGGTGTCGTGAGACACCTGACCGGGATATCGATCGACCTGCCCCCGGCGTTACCCAAACAGACCGGGCACCCGGGGGCCAAATCGGCGGCCCGCACGTCATGTATCGGTTACGGTCCCGCCGCGGGCATCCCGGTGTACGGCGGTTCGAACGGTTCGGGCACCGGCAGACCGCAGCGTGCCAGCTCGTACCGCGGCACCCGGTCGAGCCGGTATTTCGTGAATTCGTAGGCGTGCACCACGTTCGACAGGAACCGGCGCGGGGTCAGCGGCGCCCGGATCGAGTTGAGCACCGTATCGGTGGCCGGGCACCGCAGTGCCGCCTCGGCCTGGGCCACCCAGTCGCGGTCGAGGTAGGTGGGCAGGTAGGGCGGGATCTTGAAGAACGGCCCCTCGGCGACCGCCCAGTCCGGGAACAGGTTCTTGTCGTGGCCGATGCGGCCGTCCTGCAAACGTTCGGTGTGCGCGGCCAGCGGGTTGGCCAGCCCGATCTGGTCGATCACCCGCACGTCGAGGCCGACGTTCATCGAGGACATGCCCAGGTTGGTGAAGAACACCGTGTGTGGGCCGATGTAGCCGGGGCCCGCGTCGGGAGGCGGCGGGTAGGCCGGCACCACGTCCCACATGTCGTAGTTGCCCGACGGCAGCAGCAGCGCCCCGTCCGGGGTGTTGTCGATCGCGGTCATCAGGGCCCGCATGCGGGGATAGTCCAGGTAATCGGCGGCGGTCAGCGGGTGGGCGTGTCCGGTCGCCTGCGCGTAGAAGCGGCGTTCGTCGACGATGCCGGTGTCGGTGACGCGGGTGGCGTCGGGACCCATGCCCGGCGCGTTGGCCGCCCACAGCGACCAGCCCGCGACCCCCAGCCACAGCACGCTGGTGGCCCCGGCCAGCAGGTAGCCGGTCTCACGGCTGAACCGGCTGCCGTCGGGCAGCACCACCGGGATCACCGAGACCGGCAGCAGCATGCAGAACAGCGGGGTCAGCAGCACCCGGCCGTGCATGAAGTCGCCACCCTGGCGCACCCAGTAGATCGCTTGCAGCGCACCGCTTCCCACGATGAACAGCACCACCACCGGCGGGCTCTGCACCAGCCGGGCCAACCGGCCGTACCCGCGCGGCGGCTCGTGCCGGATCCACCACGGCCTGCTGCGGGTGCTCACCAGCAGCACGCCGGTCACGATCAGCAGCACCGCGGGCACCCACAGCAGGTAGGGCTCGACGAAGTTGGTGAGGTAGGTCAACCCCTGCGGCCACTTGGCGCCGGAGGCGTCCTTGGCCACCGCGGTGCCGGGCACGATCAGCGCGTAATAGCCCATCCGGAAGATCTGGTAGGCCACCGGCAGCAGGCCGCCCGCGACGACGATCAGCGACCTGCGCCGCCAGGACCGGGCCGCGATCAGCATCATCAGCAGTACCCCGACGCCGAGCAGCGCGAGTTCCGGACGCACCAGCACGCTGAGCCCGGCGACGAACGCCAGCGCGGCGGTGAATCCCCTGCCGATCGCGTCGCGGCCCTCGCCCGACGGGTTGCGCAAACCCTGCGACCAGCACACCAGCATCCACCACAGCAGCCCGAGGTAGGCGATGACCAGCCCGTTCTCCAACCCGGACGTGGCGAAGTCGCGGGCCGGGGGCACCGCGATGTAGACCAGCACACCCGCGGGCAGCAGCAGGGCGCGTCGGCCCTGCAGGCTGGGCGCGTAGAGGCGGGCGGTGCCGAGCATCGCCAGCGCGACGCCCGCCAGGCTGAGCACCAGCGCGAACACCAGCGCGACGTACTCGAGCTGCACCGAGCCGCCGATCCAGGCGCCGACGGTGATCAGGTAGGTCCACAGCGTGGAGGTGTTGGCCTCGACCCGCTCCCCCGCGTTGAACACCGGCCCGTTGCCCGCCAGCAGGTTGCGCACGGTGCGAAGCACGATGAGCCCGTCGTCGGCGATCCACCGGCGCTCCCAGGCGCCCCAGCCGAACAGCAGCGCCACCACGACGACGCCGGCCCACAGGCTGATGCGGGTGGTGACGTCGAACGGGAACTCGGGGCCACGGATCAGCCGGCGTGCGATGCCCGCACCTCTGGGCGGGCGGAGGTCAGCCGAAGATGACTGCCGCACCGACAGTCCCGATCCACGCCACGGCGAGGAACTGCAGCACCCGGTCGCGCAGCGCGATCTCCTCGGGTTCACCGGCCATACCGCCGTCGACGTCGACCGCGTAGCGCAGGATCGCGATCGTGAACGGGATCATCGACACGACGAACCACGACGTGCCGCCCGCGTCGTCGCGCCCGAACGCCCACAGGCCGTAGCACAGCACGACCGCCGTCGCCGACATCGTCCACACGAACCGCAGGTAGGTGGTGGTGTAGCTCTCCAGTGACTTGCGGATCTTGGCGCCGGTCCGCTCGGCGAGCTGCAGTTCGGCGTAGCGCTTACCGGCCGCCATGAACAGCGATCCGAACGCCATCACCAGCAGGAACCACTGTGACAGCGGGATGTCGGCGGCCACGCCACCGGCGATCGCACGGATCAGGAAGCCCGACGAGACGATGCAGATGTCGAGCACCGCCTGGTGTTTGAGCCCGAAGCAGTACGCCAGCTGGATCGCGATGTAGACCGCCATCACCAGCGCGAGGTTCGGGGTCAGCAGCCAGGAGATCAGCAGGCACGCCACGCCCAGCACGACGGCCAGCCCGTAGGCCAGCCGTTGGGAGACCACGCCTGCCGCGATCGGCCGGAACCGCTTGGTGGGGTGGGCACGATCGGCTTCGACGTCACGGGCGTCGTTGACCAGGTACACCGTGGAGGCGGCCAGGCAGAACGCGACGAACGCGACCGACACCTTGACCAGCACTTCGCGGTAGTCGTAGGTGAACCGGTCGTCGCCGAGTGCGACCAGCGGTGCGGCGAGCACCAGTAGGTTCTTCACCCACTGCCGTGGCCGGATCGCCTTGATGATGCCTGCGGGCAGACTGCGCGGCGGGCCGGTGACCGGCGCCGCTTCCTCACTCATCCCGATACCCATGACGCCCAGAACTCATCTCGATCCGCTCCATTGCCCTGCGCTCGTTCCTGCCACCCGCGCGGCGGTCTCGGCGACCACCGCACCGACCGCGACACCGGTCATCACGTCACTGGGATAGTGCACGCCCAGTACCAGCCGTGACAACGCCATCGGCGGGATCAGCAGTGCGGGCAGCGGCAGCCCCGTCAGCCGGCCGAGCAGCACCGCGGCCGCGGTGGTGGAGGTGGCGTGCGCGGACGGGAAGCTCAACCGGCTGGGCGTTCCGACGTTGACCGCGATCGCGGGGTGGTGCGGCCGCTCGCGGCGCACCACGCGCTTGATCACCACCGCGGCGGCGTGCGCGGCGAACGCGCCCGCACCGGCGACCAGCCAGTCACGACGGCGTTCGGGCTGCAGCAGTGCGCCCGCGCCTGCGACGGCCAGCCAGCCGGCGCTGTGTTCACCGAAGTGGGAGAGGGCGCGGGCACCGGTGAGCACGCCGGGGCGGCCTGCGAGCGCGGCCTGCACCGCGACCAGCGCGGCGTCCTCACCGCGTGGTTCGTCAGCCATGGTTCATCGCACTTCTTGCGGGGAGAGCAGCACCGTCTCCCACTGTTGCTTGCTGGCAAGCGTCGGGAGCGCTTCGCGGTAGACCCGGCGCATGTGGTCGAAGCGGCGGGCCAGCTTGCGCTGCCTGCGTACGGACTCCCGCAGCAGCGCGATCATCTTCGCCCGGTCGCGCTTGCGGTAGACCACGCCGCGGCCGTCGGCGGTCGTGACCGTGACCCCGTCGTATTTGGACAGCAGGAACCACCGGGAGTTCTGCGTCGGCACGTTGAGCTGCGGGCGCTCGTGGTTCTGCGGGTCGGCCGCTTTGGCGTTGTGCAGGATGCCGCGGATCAGGTGGTAGGCGATCACCGGTTTGGCGACCGGCGGGTCGATCTTCTGCAGCTTCTCCGACGGCGACGGCAGTTCACTGGCCGCGGGCAGCACCACGGCGTCCGGGTACTGCTTGCGGATGCGGTGCACCTCGGGCAGCGCGCTCTCGAGGATCGAGAAGATGTGCTCCGGCCCGGCGAGGAAGTCGTCCATCGCCTTGTTCTGGATCGCGACAGTCGAATATTCAAGACACGCAAGGTGTTTGAGCGTGGCCTTGAAGTGGCTGCGGATCAGTCCGCGGATGTCGCCGTCCCAGTGCAGCGCGGCGACCACCAACCGGTTGCGCAGGTGGAAGTACGCCTGCCAGTCGATCGCGTCGTCCTTGTCGCTCCACGCCATGTGCCAGATCGCGGTGCCGGGCATGGTGGCGGTGGGGTAGCCGTGTTCGGCGGCGCGCAGCCCGTACTCGGCGTCGTCCCATTTGATGAACAGCGGCAGCGGTTGGCCGAGCTCCTCGGCGACCTGC
This sequence comes from Mycobacterium sp. GA-2829, assembly GCF_001499965.1. Taxonomy (GTDB): domain Bacteria; phylum Actinomycetota; class Actinomycetes; order Mycobacteriales; family Mycobacteriaceae; genus Mycobacterium. The sequence goes on along the minus strand of NZ_LQIT01000010.1, from coordinate 3,050 downwards.
CGCGGGATCATGCACATCCACCAGCCGTTGTAGTCGACGTCGATGCGCCGGTGCAGCAGCTGGCTGCGTTCGCTGTTGTCCTGCAGCGGGAACTTGGCGAAGTCGTGGTCGTACTCGGTGTAGGGCGCCGAGGTCCACATGAAGTTCGCCCGGTCGACGACCTCACCCATGATGTGCAGGTGCGACGGCTCCTGCAGGTTGAGCATCTGGCCACCGACGAGCATCGGCGTCTTGGCGAAGCGGTTGAGCGCGAGCGCGCGCAGGATCGAGTCCGGTTCGACGCGGATGTCGTCGTCCATGAACAGGATCTGTTCGCAGTCGGTGTTCTTGAGCGCCTCGTACATCACGCGGCTGTAGCCGCCGGACCCGCCGAGGTTGGGCTGGTCGTGGATGGAGAGCCGGTTGCCCAGCGGCGCCACGGCCTCGGCGAACTCGGGGTGGTCGCGGACCTTCCGGTTGCCCTGGTCAGGCACGATCACCGCGCTGATCACCTCGTCGACCAGCGGGTCGGAGGTCAGCGCGCGCAGCGAGTTCACGCAGTCGTCGGGCCGGTTGAACGTCGGGATGCCGACGGCGACGTTGGCCACCCCTGGCGCGGGCACCGGCGCGTACCACCCGGCGCTGTGCAGCGTCACGGCGCTGTCGGTGGTGATGTCGAACCAGATCCAGCCGCCGTCCTCGAACGGCTGCAGTCCGACCTCCACCTCGACGACGGTGGGCCGGTCTCCCTCGCTCGAGAACGCCCGGCCCTCGACGAAGATGCGCGCGCCCGTGGCCTTGGTGCGATAGAGGTCCACCCGGCCGCTGCCGGTCAGCTCGGCCCGCAGCACCACCGCGGGCAGCGTCGACCAGCGCCGCCAGTAGCTGGCGGGAAACGCGTTGAAGTACGTGGAGAACGACACCTCGGATTCGGCGCCGACCTCGAGCGTCGTCCTGGTGCGGGCGTGCGCCCGCCGCGCGTTGGTCTCGGATTCCTCTATATAGAGCTTGCGGACGTCGAGGGGTTCGCCCGGCCGCGGCAGGATCACGCGGGACAGCAGGCTCACTGCGCGTGATTCGCCGGCGACCGGCGTACCGGTGGCGATCTCACTCATGAATTGGTGTTCTCTCGGTCGTCTTGCAGGGGCGCACCGTCGCGGAGGTGCGGCGCCAGGGTGTTGTCGTACATGTTCAGCGCGCTGGCGATGGCCATGTGCATGTCCAGGTACTGGTAGGTGCCCAACCGCCCGCCGAACAGGACCTTGGCCGCGACAGTCTCCTGTTTGGCCTTGTTCCGGTAGGCGGCCAGCAGCGCGCGGTCGGACTCGGTGTTGATCGGATAGTAGGGCTCGTCGTTCTCGTCGGCGAACCGGGAGAACTCCCGCATGATCACGGTCTTGTCGGTCGGGTAGGCCCGCTCCGGATGGAAGTGCCGGAACTCGTGGATGCGGGTGTAGGGCACGTCGGCGTCGTTGTAGTTCATGACGGGGGTGCCCTGAAAATCCCCGGTGTCGAGGACCTCGAGTTCGAAGTCCAGCGTGCGCCAGCCCAGCCGCCCCTCGGAGTAGTCGAAGTAGCGGTCGACGGGGCCGGTGTACACGACCGGGGCGTCGGGGTTCGCCGCGCGCAGGTCGTCGCGGACGTCGAACCAGTCGGTGTCGAGCCGCACCTCGATGCGGTCGTCGGCGGCCATGTTCTCCAGCCACTTCGTGAAGCCCGCGACGGGCAGACCCTCGTAGGTGTCGTTGAAGTAGCGGTTGTCGAACGTGTAGCGCACCGGCAGCCGGCTGATGGTCGAGGCGGGCAGCTCCTTGGGGTCGGTCTGCCACTGTTTGGCCGTGTAGTGCTTGACGAAGGCCTCGTAGAGCGGGCGGCCGATCAGGGAGATCGCCTTCTCCTCGAGATTCTTGGCGTCCTCGGTCCTGATCTCGGCGGCCTGTTCGGCGATCAGCGCACGCGCCTCGTCGGGGGTGAAGTAGCGGCCGAAGAACTGGCTGACCAGGCCCAGACCCATCGGGAACTGATAGGCCTGGCCGTTGTACAGCGCGAACACCCGATGCTGGTAGCCGGTGAAGTCGGTGAACTGGCGCACGTAGTCCCACACCCGCTGATTGGAGGTGTGGAACAGGTGGGCGCCGTAGCGGTGCACCTCTATACCGGTCTGCGGTTCGGGCTCGGAGTAGGCGTTACCCCCGATGTGGGGCCTGCGCTCGAGGACGAGGACCCGCTTGTTCAGTTGGGTCGCCACCCGCTCGGCGATCGTGAGGCCGAAGAATCCGGAGCCGACGACGATCAGGTCGTACTGGGCTCCGGAGGGTGGGACCGGGGTGTTGGGGGAGCTCATCGGCAGCCAGGGTATCCGACCGCGGCGCCCGGCCCCGACATGCGCTCCGGCCGGGCGGCGGAACCGTAGGGCGAGTCCAGGTCGCAATTGGCTCACGATTCCGCATCGTCACTCTAGTCACAGCAGTCACGCCCGTAGCATCGATCTCGTCGGAGCGTGGGCTCGTGAGAGGGAGTTCGTCGCCGTCGACACGATCGAAAAACCCTACGAGCAATAGCCACATGTAGTCCATGTATTGAGGAGACTTCCGTGCCGAACCGACGTCGCAGCAAGGCCTCGACAGCCATGAGCGCGTTCGCCGCCGTGGCCGTGGCAAGTCCAGTCGCAGCAGTGGCAGTGACCCAACTCTCCGGGCCCACCGATGCGCCTCAGCACCGTGAATTCGTCCAGGCCGCGATGATCACCGATCTGCCCAGCGAGCTGATGTCGGCGCTGTCGCAAGGTCTTTCGTCCTTCGGGATCAACCTGCCGCCGTCGCTGGCCGGCAGCCCGGCCACGTCGACGCTGACCTCACCGGGCCTGGGCTCCCCCGGCCTGACCGCCCCGGGTCTCACCTCGCCCGGCCTCACGTCCCGCGGCCTGACCTCCCCCGGCCTCACCACACCCGGTCTGGACACCCCGGGACTGACCACCCCCGGTCTGGGCACACCCGGACTGACCCCCCCCCGCCAGCGGGCCCCCGGCCACGGGCACCCCGGCCAGACCCAACCCGCCCACACCCACCCGG
>NZ_LQIT01000009.1 GCF_001499965.1 Mycobacterium sp. GA-2829 | reverse complement strand
GGGTGGATACTTTTACTTGGCCAAAAACGGATACCTCGACCTGGCCACCAGTGGGTACTTTTTCATGGCCACGGACATTGCTGACACCCCGCGGCGCTCAGCGCATCCGAGTGTATGTTTCGGGCAGTTACGTATGGGGATGATACGTACGTAGGTAGTCGGTATGCGCAACCAGCTGCCGTGATGCTGTCGTGGATCGATGGAGGCCGAGCTGATGTTGAAACTTCGACTCATTCGCTGTCGCGGAGCACGGGATGCCTGTCAGGCTGCAGCCCGATGCGCGATCTAGCGGCAACCGATGTCTTGTACGTCGCCACCGATGTCGGGCTGTGGATGTCGCTGCCTGCTTTTGGTCCGGCGTTCGTGGTCGTAGCTGTCGTCTTCTACGTGGTTCGGCGGGACAGGCGTAAAAGCGCCGCCGCTGCCGACGGCACCGGAGAGACAGACAAGGAAAGGCACGATGCTGAGTGAGCGTCAGGGCGCCCCGTTTAGTCGTCATGTCTGTGGCGGTACTCGCCGCAGCACTGGTCGGCTGTGGATCCTCTAACGCCCCCTCCGAGACGGCCGCGCCCGAAGCGTCCTCCGGTGCTGCTCCCGGTTTACCCGCCGCGCCGGCACCTGCGCCGACCACGTCGTCCGCGCCGGCCGTTGACGGCACGGTCGTCGACATCAACATCGCGGGCGGAAAAGTCACGCCGACGAACGGCCAAGCGCAGGGCACAGTCGGCAAGCCGATTGTTCTGAAGGTCGACAGCGATGTCTCGGACTCACTGCATGTCCATTCAGTGCCTGAGCATACTTTTCAGGTCGAGCCTCGGCCGGACCAGCAGTTCGAGTTCACGGTTGACGTGCCGGGCCAGGTCGACATCGAGTTGCATGATCTCACTCGCACGGTCGCGACGATCCAAGTTCGGCCGTGACACCTGCGCGGACCGTGGATGTGCTGGCGCACGGCGTAGGCGGTTCCACTGACCTTCCGGTGCCGCTGTCGTTCGCGTTGATAGGCGCTGCGTGGGCGTTGACCGCGACTTTCGCTGTGGTCGCATTGGCTTGGAAGACACCACGTTTCGACCCGAACAAACCGGGACGCGACCTACCGACGTGGATTGCCCGCGCCGTGGACTCCGTGGGACTGCGATGGATGGTATCGCTGGCAGCGTTGCTCTTCGCGGTATGGGTGGTCGTCGCGGCGGTCTTCGGACCGGACGGTGGTGAGAACGCCCTACCGGGGGTGTTCTACGTGCTGCTCTGGGTCGGGCTGGTGGCGGTGTCGGTGGTCATCGGCCCGGTGTGGAGAGTCATCTCGCCGATGCGGACGGTATATCGGTTGCTTGGCATGATGCGTCGTGAGTCATCCGACCGGCCCACGTCGCGTGAGTATCCAAAGTCGTGGGGGTTCTGGCCGGCGGCGTTCGGTCTCTTTGCTTTCGTTTGGCTTGAATTGGCCAGCCCGGACCCCGGCTCGCTGACGGCGATCAAAGCATGGCTGCTCACGTACACGGTTCTAATGTTGCTGGGCGCTGGACTCTTCGGTTCGCGCTGGTTCGCCCGGGCCGACCCGTTCGAGGTCTACAGCATGGCCGTGTCGCGGCTCGCTCCATTTCGGCGCAGCCCCGTGACCGCCCGGATCACGGTGATCAACCCAATGGACCACCTGACGACCTTGCCAGTTCGTCCGGGCAGCGTAGCCGTCCTGGCGGTGTTGCTCGGCTCTACGGCCTTCGACAGCTTCTCGCAATCACCCGCGTTCCGTAATTTCGTCGATCGGTATGCGGCCTCGTTCCCAATGTTCGCCGAAGACTGGGCCGCCTCTCTACTTCGGACCGTCGGCTTGGTGGTGTTCGTGTCCGTTGTCGGCGTGACCTTCTGGGCTGCGGCGAGGGCAACCGGCGGGGTGGACCCGGACCGCCGCCGGCAACTACCCGGCGAACTGGCTCATTCGTTAATACCGATCGTCGTCGGTTACATCTTCGCCCACTACATCTCCTATTTGGTGGAGCGTGGCCAGGAGACGATCGTCCGGTTGGCCGATCCGTTAGGCCGCGGGTGGCACCTACTCGGGTTGGATTCGACCGACGTGGTGTACGTGCTGTCCCAGCACCCTTCGGTGCTGTGGACGATCAAGGTCTCGTGCGTGGTGATCGGCCACATCGTGGCTGTGATCGCCGCGCACGATCGAGCGCTGCGGCTACTTCCGAAACGGAATCAAATCAGCGGACAGCTCGCAATGATGCTCACCATGGTCGGATACACCTTCACCGGCCTGTATCTGTTGTTCGGGGGTTGACGACGATCGGCCGGGACACTGATGCGCTTCGGGTGAGGTGGTGGCGTTCAGTCTTGCCAGCCCGAAGCAAGATGACCGCGATCGCCATCAGACCGAAGAGCGCACCCCCCAATATATAAAGGGCTGGGCTTGCACCTTCGGGTTGTTGCCCGCTGTGGGTGTCGTCGTAGGAATGCTTGGTTGGAGTGGGGACGGCAGGGGTTTGCGAGGTTGTCGTCGACGCAGACTGCCCCGACGGTTCTGCAGCGACAGACGGCACAGCATTCGAGACCAGTCCTACCAGTATCGCGGCCAAAGCAAGCACGATCGCCTGCCGGGCGCGACGACGGAGTTGGCGCAGGCAAGGCGTTGCGGTCATCACCGCACGAAGTAGATCGTGGCGAACAGTGCAATCCAGACGATGTCCACGAAATGCCAGTAGTACGAGACGACGATGGCGGCCGTCGCCTGCGCCGGGGTGAACTTGCTCATTCGCGTGCGCATGAGCAAGAAGACGAAGGCGACCAGACCGCCTATGACGTGCAATCCGTGAAACCCGGTCGTCAGGTAGAAGACGGAGCCGTAGGCGCTGCTCGATAGGGTGGTTCCCTCATGCACCAGGTTGATGTACTCGTACCCTTGGCCCAGCACGAAGAAGAATCCCATGACGAAAGTGACGAGGTACCACCGGCGCAGACCGAAGACGTCGCCGCGTTCGGCGGCAAAGACACCCATCTGACATGTGAACGACGACGCGATGAGTACCAATGTCACCGGCACCGCGAGCGCGAGGTTCAGCTCGGTGGGAGGCGGGGGCCACTCGTCAGCTTGGGATCGAGCGGTGAAATACATCGCGAACAAGCCGGCAAAGAACATCAGCTCGCTGGACAACCACACGATGGTCCCGACGGAGACCATGTTGGGCCGATTCAGGGAATGAACCCGGGCCGTGATGGCGGTTCCACTGGTCATATCGTCCCTCAATGCAAGTCCCAGGCGATCTACGTAGACACTGCATACTAATGCACCCAGTAGGTTCTAGCCTCAGCGGTGTTGATGCGCTGATCGCGAGGGACTAAATGCACTCCGCCACAGCGTTTTTGCCCCGCAACGGTGGGTTGCAGACGGGTGAAGGCGGGTGTGGCCGACGTCTGCTGGCTGCCGCTTAGTTGGACTTTCGACGCCTTCGCTCGTAACCTTTTCGTGATCTACGTAGTTAGACCATAGATGTCCCTGCTGTGTGAGGATCTGTGTCTTGAGAGTGGACCCTGCCGCGATATGCCGATCGGCGGGTGCTCTCGTCGTGGCGATCGTGCTTATACTGACATTCGGCGTCTCGTTGGGCATTGGTAGGGCCGACCCCGCGGCCGATGCTTTGGCCCGCATGACGGAGCTGTCTCGGGAGGCTGAACGAACGTCGGAAGCCATCTACTCGGCCGAACTTGACCTTGAGGCGAAACTGGCGGCACAACGCCAAGCCGAGGGTCGCCAGCGCGCAGAGTCTGACGCTTTGACGGCTGCGCGGGCAGATTTGCGCGCATATCAGGACATCGTGGACCAGGTGGCGGCCGCGTCCTACATGGGAGGTCCGACGAGCGGCATCAGTGCCGCGCTGGCCGCAGACTCTCCGCAACGCCTGCTCGATGAGCTGTCGTTCAATCGCCTGATGGCTGCCCAAATGTCGGACCGCATCGCGGCCTATCGCGCTGCGTCAACACGTGCGGAGAGCGCCGCCCGCGCGGCCGAATCCTCGGCGCTCGATGCCCGGACGGCAGCAGAACAGGCTTCAGCGGTTCGTGCCGGTCTTCAGGCCGAGCAAAGTCGGCTGCGCACGCAGATCGCAGACGTCGAGGCTCAGTACCGCTCTTTGACTACGGATCAGCGCGCCGCGTTAGCGGACCCTGGTCCGGTGCCGCTCCCGCCGCCGCCTCCACCAGCCGGAGGCCCCGCGATCGTCGCGATGCCGGAGGCGGGACTGCCGCCGGTCGCACCGGGACCCTCCGGCTCGCCCGAAGGGGCGGCGGTTGTGCAGGCAGCGTTGAGCCGCGTCGGCTCTCCGTACTCTTGGGGTGCGACCGGACCGAACGCATTCGACTGCTCAGGACTCATCAAGTGGGCATTCCTGCAGAACGGCAAGTCGCTGCCACGGTCGAGTCAAGCCCTGGCCGCCGGTGGACAGCCCGTCGCCACGTCCGACGTTCAGCCCGGTGACATCGTCACCTTCTATTCAGACGCCTCACATGCGGGGATCTACATCGGAAACGGGAACATGGTGCACGCCTCGACGTACGGCACCCCGGTAAAGGTGGCGCCAATCTCGTCGGCTCCGATTTACAATGTTCGACGATATTAGCCAATTACCGTGGCGTTTCCCGCTTTCCATTGGTCCCAGGGGACGTTCCAGTCGCCGAGTCCGTCTGTTCCCGAGAGTGTCGGTCCGACCGTGTTGACGACCTCGACGATGTCGCCTCTTTTGGTGTTGTCGTAGAACCACTTCGCGTTCTCGGTGCTGGCGTTGAGGCAGCCGTGGCTGACGTTGGCGCGGCCTTGGCTGCCGACCGACCACGGAGCGGCGTGGACGTAGATTCCGCCATAGGACATTTGAGTCGCCCAGTTGACCTCGGTGCGGTATCCGTCTGGCGAGTTCACCGGAACGCCGTAGGTCGAGGAATCCATCACCAGGAACGAGTATCGATCGCCGATGACGTATTTCCCGTTGTCGGTCGGCGTCTTGTCTTTGCCCATGGAGATCGGCATGGTCTTGACGACATTGCCGTTGACACTGACGCTCAAAGTCTTGGTGGTGTCGTCGGCGGTGGCGATCACCTCGTCGCCGATCGTGAAGCGCGTGGCGACGTCGTCCTGACCAAACAGTCCTTGACCCAAATCCACTCCGTAGGTCTTCACCTGAACGTCGACCGACGTTCCTGGCTTCCAGTAGTCCGCCGGCCGCCATCGGACCTCGCGGTCGCTCAACCAGTAGAACGCACCCTCGACGGGGGGGTTTGTGGTCACGGTGATCGCCTGCTGAGCGGCGATTCGGTCTGGGATGGGCTCATCGAAGCGCACCGCGATGGGCTGCCCGACGCCGACGACTTCGCCATCGTTGGGAAGCACATACGGCATTGTGAGGTTCTGCGGCGAATGGGTTTCGAAGGTGGCGCTGGTGCGTGCCACCCCGCCGAGTCCGCGCGCTTCCGCGTTGAGCGTGTACTGCCGGTTATAGCCGAGCGGTTCTGCTGAACTCCACGTGACACCGTCGGGGCTCAGATGGCCCGCGACGACGCGGCCCTGCTCGTTCACCAATGTCACTTCCCCCAACACCCCGGCGTCCGCGGTAACGGTCACCGGCGATTCCACCGGAACCCCTATGGCGCCATCAGTCACAGACGCCTGCACCTTCGGCACGAGCAAATCGCCGAAGGGTGTGCCCTTGTCAACGATGGCCTGGGGTTGCTGCGGCGGCGTCGAGCCGCCACAGGCGCTCACGCCAAGGACAATGCTGGTAATGGCCAGCAGCGCCAACATCGTCCACCAGGGACCGTTGCGCCGATGGATGGCCGCGGAGTCAATCCGCCTCATTCGTGTTATCCCGTCATTCGCCCTGAACCAGTTTCGCTACCATCTTACGTAGTCTCTACGTAGAAGGCGTCTTGCGAACCGACCTTGAAGGTGCCCGTGCCGGTCATACCCATGCCTCGCTGAGTTCATGCGCTGACTTTGAGTCCTTGGAGGTAAGCCTGATGCACTTGCGGCGCCGCATCTCTTGGATCGGATCGACACTATTGCGCAGTGATCGGCAGGGTCTGGCGTTACGTACACGACGAACGTTTATCTCGGCGATTCGTCGCTGCATGTCTGCGAGCGTCAGTGCGGTGTTGCTCGGTTTCGCAGTGTCCGGCTGTTCGAGCGGCGACGACGCCGTCGCTCAGGGAGGCACGTTCGAATTCGTCTCGCCCGGTGGGCAGGTCGACATCTACTATGACCCGCCGCAGAACCGCGATCGACCCGGACTAATACGCGGACCTGACCTGATGGACCCAAACCGCACGGTGTCCGTCGATGACTTCGCGGGCCAGGTGGTGGTGATCAACGTGTGGGGTCAGTGGTGCGGCCCATGCCGAACGGAAATGCCGGAATTGCAGAGGGTGTACGACGCGACCCGAAACGCGGGAGTGGCCTTCATGGGCATCGACGTCCGCGATAACAACCGCCAAGCCGCGGTCGACTTCATCGTCGACCGCAAGGTCACCTTTCCGTCGATCTATGACCCCCCAATGCGTACGATGATCGCCCTGGGGGCCAGGTACCCCACCACCGTGATCCCATCCACCATCGTGTTGGACCGTGCACATCGCGTCGCCGCCGTGTTTCTGCGGGCGCTGCTCGCCGAAGACCTCGAACCCCTGGTTCGGCGCCTCGCAGCCGAGCCCGTCACCAACACCGAGTCACCAAGGTGAACGGCGACCGCGCCGCGACCTCCGCCAACCGCACGAGCCGGTCGACATCCGAGCTCCGCGTTCCACTTCTCTGTGGTGAGAATCCGTGATTGGTCAAGTGGTGCTTCCTACGTCACCACCGTCGATATTGACGATGCTGGACTGGTTGCCCCCACCGGTGCCATTACTTCCCGCGATAGCAGTCGGCTTGGCGGTGTGGTATCTGCTCGCCGTTCGGGTCGTCAGGTCGCGGGGTCACGAGTGGGCGTGGACGCGAACCGTGAGCTTTCTTGCAGGGTGCATCGCCTTGGCGGCGGTGACCGGGCTTGCCATCGACAGCTATGGCTACCGCTTGTTCAGTGCCTTCATGTTTCAGCACCTGACGCTGTCGATACTCGTGCCGCCACTGCTGGTGCTGGGCGCCCCCGGCCGACTGCTGCTGAGATCCACGCCCCATTGCGGCGCTGGGCGTTACGTCGTAATCGCTGCGTTGGGCGCGCTGCGATGCCGCGCGAGCCGCATCGTCTTGCATCCCGGTTTCACCATTCCGGTGTTCCTTCTCAGCTACTACGGCCTTTACTTGTCCGACCTATTCGACGCGGCGGCGGCCAGTGTCGCCGGCCACCTCGCCCTGCAGGTGTTCTTCCTTGTCAGCGGCCTGCTCTTCATCCTGCCAATCTTGTCGACCGGCCCGCTTCCCGTCCGGCAGAGCAACCTAGGCCGGTTCTTCGACATCTTCGTCGAAATGCCGCTCCACGTCTTTATCGGCGTGATCCTGATGATGGCACCCCGCACGTTGACCGAAACCTTCGCGCACCCGCCGCCAGATTGGAACGTCGACCCGGTCGCTGACCAGGCAGTCGCCGGCGCCTTGGCATGGTCCTACGGCGAGCCTGTCGCGCTGTTGACCACTTTGATCTTCGCCGTACGCTGGCGTCGCGATGAGGAGCTGGAGTCGGCGAAGAAAGAAGCCGACGTCGAGCGCGACGACGCAGAACTGGCCGCCTACAACGCATTTCTGCGCGGACTTCATCGACAGCCGCCACCCAGCGGACCGGAAGATGCGAACATGCACGACTGACCGGCCATGCGGGCGGATGCGTCGAAGCACATCCCGGGCTCGTGACGCGCTCTGGCTAGCCGGCATCTTGTCAGCGTCGCAACGCATCCATGAAAGAGATCTCGGCCTGCTGACTTTCGACGAGCGATCGCGCGATGGCCACCGCTTTTGGGTGTGACCCTGATTGAAGTTGGTCATGCGCGGCAGAGATCGTGAACCGGTGCTGCCTGATCATCAGTTCGAGATACACGTCCGCCGCGCGTGCTTCGGCCGCATCGGCTAAGCGGCGAAAGTCTATCTCGGAGGCGAGGGGATGTTCACCCGGTTGAGTGGGAAGGTTCGGAGTGCGCGCTGGGGGAGGGGAGCTGGGGGTCATCGGGGCGAAGCCCCAGTCCGCGAGGAGCGCCTGCAGCTCATCGGTTAGGCGAGAGCTGCTGGCGGTGATTCGGCCTGCGATGTCGACGATTTGGGGTGCCATGGCGTCATTGACGATGGCCATGTTGCTCAACGCGATGGCTTGTGCGTTGTGGTCGATGATGTCGCGTGCGAACATGACGTCGAATCGCGTATGTGGCTCTTCGGCGGTGAAGGCCGAGGCGCTCGAAGCATGTCCCTCCGAAACTCCCTCCGCAGCATCACATCCCGCGACCAAAATTGTCGTGAGGATCCCGAATACGGCGAGTGGCCAGCGCAATTGGCTGGCGGTACGACTCGTCAGTTCAAGCGCGCACACCGCGTCACCTCGCCTGCGTAATCATGGCCGTACGGCCCAGCAATCACAACGCGCAACATCACCAAACCTCGTATCGAAGGTAACCTGTGAAGCAATGGTCACATACGTAGTGACATAGTAGATTGGTGGCATGAAGAGCACGCTGGCCGTGTCCTGCTCTGGGCCGCGGTCGAGTTGGGACCCACAGCGCCAAGCGCCGCAGAGCGCACGCGTGGCTCGGCGATGGATTGCGGCTGCTCTGCTGTCGGCCCTGTTTTTGGCGATAGCGGCCTTGCTTATGGCAGACCCGGCCGCCGCTTCGGTGCTCGCATCTGTCTAGCCGCGAAGCACAGTGTGGGCCGTTATGGTCGCACGGATCTTTCAATGCTGTTGTGCACCACAATCAAGGTATCCAGAAGGACAGCAACGACCCTCGACGAACGGCTCACCCGGTCAAGCGAAACAGATCAACACACCCGACAGCGATAGTGCGACGATAGCCAACGGGGTCGCAGCCATCGCCGCGACCGCACCGCCTAGCGTCAGGTGGGTCTGGATTCGGGCAAACCTCCGGGGTGGATCCGAGAGGCGCTCAGCACGGGTGAGCACGGCAACACCCGCGGCGGCCAGACCGTGGGCCGGCGTGTTGACGCCGGAAAGCGTCAACAGGCCCGCCAGGAGGGGCTGACGACCATGTCGCCGCGCGGCGGCGTCATCGGCACACATCTCGAGTAGAGAACCGATGTGCGTGGCTGCGTCTGTGAACAGTCCGACCCTGGGTAGGGCGGCAGTCAGGCCGCGCATCGCGGCCACGACGTAGGCATGGTGCCCATCGAGGTGAGCACGTTCATGGGCCACGACGGCGGCCAGTTGCGCCTCGTCGAGTGCAGCGAGAGCACCCGTGGTTACGACGATTGCCGGTGGACGACCCGCTACGCAGTAAGCCGCTGGTTCGGATGCTTCGATGAACACAACGTCGCTACCAGCTGACTTACCGACCAGGCGCACCGCGTCGGCGTGTGCGAATGTATGTGTCCGCATGCGGCTCAGGGCACGGCCAATTCGAACGCAAACGGCTACAAGGCTCCCGACGGCGATGGCCACCGCGACCGTCGCAACGCCTCGCGCCGGCCACCCAGCGTGCCCGGCGAGAATCGCATAGAGGCGCTCCAAGCAAGACGCGAGGAGCGCGTCTGGGCTGTCCCAGTGTCCGGCCGCCTCGATGAGCAGCAGCGCTATGGCCCCAGTTGCGCTTCCGAGCACTGTGACGATAGCGGTCAACCAGGCCGCTATTGATAGGCGTGGAGCCCCACCATCGGCCGTGAGCCGGGCCAGCAGCGTCGGTCCAATCGATAGGATCGCCGCTACGTACAACAGCAGGGCCGCCGCGACGGTCATCGCGGACCGCGCTTACGGGCAAGGCGCCGCAGTGCAGCACGCAAGTCCGCTGATTCCTCCGCGTCGATCTGCGCCACGAAATGACTGAGGACCGCCTCCGATCGGCCTCCGCCGCTGAGCGCTTCGAGCATCAGACGGGCGCTGTGCTCTTCTCGCGTCAGGGTTGGCCGATAGCGGTACGCCTTGCCGTCGCGTACGCGCGACAGCCAACCCTTGCCGTGCAAGTTGTCCATCGTCGACATCACTGTGGTGTACGCGATGTGGCGTTCGGTGCTCAAATCGTCGAAGATCTCCCTGACTGTCGTGTCGGTTTCAGGATCTCGATCCCAAAGGCGATCCATGATCGCCGCCTCGAGTTCTCCGAAGCCACGCACCCGCGCCATGGTCAAACCTCCTGGATTAGTCAGTAGGTAGCTTACGGGGTGAACGCGATTTGGCACTGAGGTGCGGGGTATGTGAGAACGGGCCAAGCGGCATTCTTTTTGGAGAGCCCGAACAGCCACTCTTACCGGTTGGGCACTCCGCGCTCCTGCAACCACGCCATCGGGTCAATCTTGTCTGATCCGTTGCGGTGGACCTCGAAGTGCAGATGCGGACCTGTCGAGTTGCCACGGTTGCCCATGGTGGCAATTTGATCGCCGGCCATTACACGATCGCCTTCTTGAACAATGGTGGTGTCGATGTGACCGTAGAGCGTGACCGTGCCGTCTGAGGCGCGGATCTTGACCCACATGCCGTAACCGGGTGTCGGCCCGGAGGCGACCACCTCGCCGTCGGTTGCGGCATAGATCGGTGTGCCGATGGCGTTGGCGATGTCGAGTCCCGCGTGCAGGGTGCCCCATCGTGTTCCGAATCCCGAAGTCAAAATGCCACGGGCCGGGAAGACGAACTGCGGGCGTCGCATTCGCGCCTCTCGCTGGGCACGCTCTTGGGCGAATGCCGCTCCGCGAACCAGTTCTTCTTGGTGGACTGCGGAGTCGAAACTGTTGGCTACTTGGACGATCTGCACTCCCCCCGCGTCCGGTACGGAATCGCCTTGCGCTGTTGTGGCGTCCGCGATCAAAGTCGGGTTGGCCGGAACTTCCGACGCTTCCACCATCGCATTCGCCCCAGCGGCTATGGCCCCAGCAGCAACACCTGCAACGACGAGCCGGCCGTGCACTGACCCAGCGCCCTCAGGCCTTTTCCGATGTGTCGCGGGTATCCGACGGTGCGCACCGGCCGACGTTGCACGTTGGCGAGTTTCTTGAACGGGCACGCGTGTGGGACCAGAGGCGGCGGGGCGAGAAGATCGCGATGTATGTGTAGCCGAGACCGGGGCAAGTAGAAGTAGTGGCCATTCTTCGGCTAGGTCATTGAGATCGTCGAGTTCAGGTGCGGTCAGTACCTCGACGTCGGTAGCGAAAGGGCCGCGATCCACCCTCGAATCCGATGCCGGGCCGAACTCATTGACAGGGATGATCTCAGTGACTGCGGCGTCCCACAGATGTTTCTGTGGCGTAGTTGACCGCGCGGTCAGGCGGTGAGCCACCAATTCGAGACGTTCCTTACCGTTACCGGTTCGTTATCAGGTTGGCGAGACGCTAACCGAACACCCCGCGATTCGGCAAGCCCATGATCGCCGTTTATCGTGCGTGTGCGCCATCCGGCCAAGTGCACGCCGCAACTGCAGGGCGTATTTACCAGGCAATTCTTCGAGCAGCCATGACTACTAGATGGTTCCGTACGTAGTTAAGCACTATCTGGCAAACGAAACGGTCGAGCCCTCGTGGTCGGGCGGGGTGGCCGGAGCGGGTGCGAGTACTCGGCACCCGCCCCAGCGGGACACCCGCCTTTCCGGGTGATGCGGCCTACCGGTAGTCGGAGTGTTCAACTACACCGATTAGTACTAGATTGCTCAGTAGACAATCTACTGAGTAGATCAGTAGATCAGTAGATCAGAAGATCGCACATCGCAGGGTCGAACTAGTGGCGGGAGAATTTCGTTGGTCGCCGAAGCGCCGCCTGTCGGAGAACTCGAGGCACGCCGTCCCTTCCCTGCCCGCGTGGGGCCCAAAGGCAACTTGATCTACAAGCTGGTGACGACCACTGATCACAAGCTGATCGGCATGATGTACGTGGTCACGTGCTTCGTGTTCTTTTTCGCTGGCGGGTTGATGGCGTTGTTCATCCG
This sequence comes from Mycobacterium sp. GA-2829, assembly GCF_001499965.1. Lineage (GTDB taxonomy): Bacteria > Actinomycetota > Actinomycetes > Mycobacteriales > Mycobacteriaceae > Mycobacterium. The sequence continues at coordinate 115,520 of NZ_LQIT01000009.1, read as the reverse complement.
GACCGAGCTGGCGATACCGGGGCTGCAGTTCCTCAGCAACGAGCAGTACAACCAGCTGTTCACCATGCATGGCACGGTGATGTTGCTGTTCTACGCGACGCCGATCGTGTTCGGGTTCGCCAATCTGGTTTTGCCGCTGCAGATCGGTGCGCCGGACGTCGCGTTCCCGCGGCTCAATGCATTCTCGTTCTGGTTGTTCTTGTTCGGTGCGCTGATCGCGATGGGCGGCTTCATCACGCCGGGCGGCGCCGCTGATTTCGGTTGGACCGCCTACACGCCCTTGTCGAATGCCATCAGTAGTCCGGGCGCCGGCGCGGATTTGTGGATCATGGGCCTTATCGTCGGCGGGTTGGGCACGATCCTGGGCGCGGTCAACATGATCACCACGGTGGTCTGCATGCGCGCGCCCGGTATGACGATGTTTCGGATGCCGATCTTCACCTGGAACATTCTGGTGACGTCGATCCTGGTGCTGGTCGCGTTTCCGATCTTGACGGCCGCACTCTTCGCGTTGGCGGCCGACCGCCATCTCGGCGCCCACGTTTATGACCCCGCCAACGGCGGAGTGTTGTTGTGGCAGCACTTGTTTTGGTTTTTCGGCCACCCCGAGGTGTACATCATCGCGCTGCCGTTCTTCGGCATTGTGTCCGAGATTTTCCCTGTCTTCAGCCGTAAACCGATCTTCGGTTACACCACGCTGATCTACGCGACGCTCTCGATCGCCGCTCTGTCGGTGGCGGTCTGGGCGCACCACATGTACGCAACGGGAGCCGTTCTATTGCCGTTCTTTTCGTTCATGACGTTCCTCATCGCGGTGCCAACCGGTATCAAGTTCTTCAACTGGATAGGCACGATGTGGAAGGGGCAGTTGACATTCGAAACACCGATGCTGTTCTCGGTGGGCTTCCTGGTCACCTTCCTCCTGGGCGGTCTGTCGGGTGTGCTGCTGGCCAGTCCGCCGCTGGACTTCCAGGTCACGGACTCCTACTTCGTGGTGGCGCACTTTCACTACGTGCTTTTCGGCACGATTGTGTTTGCGACGTACGCGGGCATTTACTTTTGGTTCCCGAAGATGACCGGGCGTCTGCTGGATGAGCGGGTGGGCAAGCTGCACTTCTGGTTGACGTTCATCGGCTTCCACACGACCTTCCTGGTGCAGCACTGGCTCGGTAACGAAGGCATGCCGCGCCGCTACGCCGACTACCTACCGTCCGACGGCTTCACCACTCTGAATGTCGTCTCCACGATCGGTGCGTTCATCTTGGGTATATCGACGCTTCCGTTCGTGTGGAACGTGTTCAAGAGTTGGCGTTACGGCGAGCCGGTCACTGTCGACGATCCGTGGGGCTACGGCAACTCACTGGAATGGGCCACAAGTTGTCCGCCGCCGCGGCACAACTTCACCGAGCTGCCGCGTATCCGTTCGGAACGACCGGCTTTCGAGCTGCACTATCCGCATATGGTCGACCGCATGCGCGCCGAGGCGCACGTCGGGCGCGCCCATGGGCCAGACGACGGGGACGTGACGCGGCTTGACGATGAACATGTCCGTACCTGATTGAGCGCGGTCGGGCCGGGGCAGGGCGTCGGGCGACGCACTTCATCCGCACCGAACGATCAAACGTAGGTATTGACTCAGTACATGCATACATGCGTATAGTCGCATGTATGACACGTCGCGACGAGTGCGATATGAACCGCGATGCTGATCGTCTCCGGGCGAACGAGACATTGGCGCTTGACCTGGCGGACCTCTTGCCAGGCCGTGACGATCGCTGCGCGGACCGTCTGACGCGCGATTTGGCAGCTAGTCCGCTGATTGACGAAGTTCACGTCGTCGACGGCGGGACGCTCACGCCGCGCCTGTGCGTGCACTACGACGCTGCCGCGGCGACGGCAGTTGATGTGCAACGACGCGCTTGGCAGGTCGCCGAAACCATCAGTTCGCATTACGGCCATCTGCGCTGGTTGCTGACCGGAACCGCCGAGGATGACGAATCGACGAGGACGGCACTGGTCGGCAGGTTAACCAGCATGCCCGGCGTCGTCGCCGCAACCGCTACGACGACCTCACTCGAAGTGGAGTTCGAACGATCTTCGGTCACGGCCCAGGAATTGGTAGACGTGATCGCCGCCGTCGCCGGGCCAGACACGACACCTGCGACTGTCGCCGAGACGGACCATGCAGTGGACCACGGTGTAAAAGAAGGGGAGCACACCGGGCACCAGCATGAGCACGGCGGAATCTTTGGCGAGCGCACCGAGCTGATCTTCGCGGGCCTGGCGGGGACGCTTCTCCTGGTGGGTTGGTTGCTAGCGACCTTCGCCGACACACCGCGTTCCGCGGAGTTGGTGGTCTACTCCCTGGCCTTTTTCTTCGGTGCGTTCTTCACCGTGCAGGAAGCCTTCGCCAGCGTCCGTCAGGGTCGGTTCGAGATCGACTTCCTGATGCTGGTGTCGGCCGCCGGTGCGGCGGCGCTCGGTGAAGTCGCCGAAGGCGCGCTTCTGCTGTTCTTGTTCAGCGTCGGCCACGCGCTGGAGGGCTATGCGATGGGGCGAGCCCGCCGGGCGATCGAAGCGCTCGCCGAGCTCGCTCCGAAGACGGCACTGGTCCGGCGCGGCGGCACGGGCGACACTGTGGAAGTGCCGGTGGGCGACCTGCGCATCGGGGATATCGTCGTCGTGCGACCCAACATGCGGCTTGCTGCCGACGGCTTCGTCGTGGCTGGCGCCACTAGCGTTGATCAGGCCCCCGTGACCGGGGAAAGCGTTCCCGTCGATAAGTATCCGGTTCCGGATGTGGCGGCAGCCGCGGCGTCGCCCGACCTCATTGACGCGGCATCGCGGGTGTTCGCCGGGACGATTAACGGTGCCGGCGCCATCGAGATCCAGGTGACTCGGCTCGCCAATGACTCCACTCTGGCCCGAGTCGTCCGGTTGGTGGCCGAGGCGCAAACCAAGACGACATCCACCCAGCGGTTCACCGACCGGTTTCAGCGGATTTTCGTGCCGACGATCCTCATCGGAGTCGTCCTGCTGCTGTTCGCAGGTTTCGTGGTCGATGAACCGTTCACTGCCACCGTGTATCGCGCACTCGCCGTGCTGGTGGCTGCCAGTCCGTGTGCGCTGGCGATCGCCACGCCCAGTGCGGTTTTGTCGGCGGTGGCGCGAGCGGCCAGAGCCGGAATCCTGATGAAAGGCGGAGCCGCGCTCGAAGAGTTGGGCCGGGTGGATGTGCTGGCTTTCGACAAGACCGGCACCCTCACCGAGGGCAGGCCCAGGATCGCCGACGTCGTTGCCAGCACGGACAGCGATGAGGTGGAGCTTCTTACTGTCGCCGTCGCCGTTGAGGAGCAGAGCGATCATCCGCTGGCCCGTGCCATCGTCCGCGACGGCCGCGAGCGCCTCGCTGGGGCGACGGTACCCCGCGCGACGGACGTTCGAGCTCTCACAGGCCGCGGCATCGTGGCGTCCGTCGAAGGGGTCGACGTCCGCATCGGCAAGACCGAAATGTTCACCGGCGCCAACGAGCGACCGCCAGCCTATTTGGCCGGCGAGGTGGAGCGCCTCGAACAGGCCGGGCGCACCACGATGCTCGTCCGCGCAGGCGAGCGTTGGCTGGGTGCGATCGGACTGATGGACGTTCCTCGCGCAGAAGCGTCGGCGGTCATCGCCCGTCTCGCCGAGATCGGGGTTTCAAAGACCGTGATGCTGTCCGGAGACAACCAGCGGGTGGCCGACGCCGTCGCCGACGAAGTCGGTGTTGCCTACGCCCGCGGCGACCTGATGCCCGAGGACAAGGTGGCTGAGATCGCTGCTCTGCGTGAGCGTTACGGACGCGTGGGCATGGTGGGAGACGGCGTCAACGACGCGCCCGCAATGGCGGCCGCAAGCGTAGGCATCGCGATGGGTGCGGCCGGTTCCGACGTTGCCTTGGAAACCGCTGACGTCGCGCTGATGGCCGACGATCTGCGAGCGTTGCCGTTCGCCGTGAGCCTGAGTCGCCGCTCCTCACGGATCATCAAGCAGAATCTGTGGGCGAGTCTCGGCATCGTCGCGCTTCTCATTCCAGCGACGATCCTCGGATTGGGCATCGGTCCCGCCGTGCTCATTCACGAGGGCTCGACACTGATCGTGGTCGCCAATGCACTTCGGCTCTTAGGGATGCGGATGGAACCCGTGAGAGCCCGAGCGGGGGACCGGTCGCCATCACCGAGTCCCCCAGAACCGAGCGTTACGGCGGACGCGAGGCTCGGACAGGATCCGTGATGATGTTGAGTGCAGCAGCGAACTTCGAGCACGCCGATGTCGAAGCAGCCGTCGTCTTCGTCGACATGTCTGGCTTCACCGCGTTCACCGAAACCCACGGCGATCACATCGCTGCACAGCTGGCAGAAACATTCGCCGCCTCAGCCACACGGGTTCTCGGTCCCGCCGACGAGGTCATCAAGACAATCGGCGATGCGGTGCTGGTGGTGTGTGAGAACCCGGCTACGGCAGTGACTTTCCTCCGAAGACTCACCGCCGAGATCAGTCGCGTCCAAGGCTTTCCGATGTTGCGGGCAGGCATCGCCGCTGGCCCCGTGGTGAAGCGGAACGGAGACGTCTTCGGTTCGACAGTCAACACCGCGGCGAGGCTCGCTACCGCCGCGCAGGCCGGACAGATCGTCGTCAACGACGGTGTCGCATTAGCGCTTTCGGCAGCGGATCTCGCTGCGATGACCGCGTTGGGATCGCTGGCGCTGCGCAACGTCGGATCGCCTATCGACGCATTCGCCCTCGACATTGGTACTCATCACCAAGAGCATGTGGATCCGGTCTGCCGGATGCACGTCGCGGAGGGCGCCCCAGAATTGACGATCGCACATTCGGGCACGTCGTACCGGTTCTGTTCAACGGCCTGTATGCAGCAGTTCGCCCAGCCCATCGTCCGCGACAACGCCTCGCCTCCTGATAACGAGGGGGCGTGGCCGTCGACTCGCTGAGGCGAGAAGACCCGTCACGGGACAGCTAGATTTGCCAGTCCTGCGCACCATCGTTCTCGTCGTAGACACCGACGGAGTTCTTGACCACGACCGGGTCGCCGCTGCCAAACGTGTCGTAGAACCATTGGGCGTTGGCCGGACTGAGGTTGGGGCAGCCGTGGCTGACGTTGCGTTTGCCTTGGTCCGCCACCGACCAGGGTGCGCCGTGAACGAAGATGCCCGCGTTGTTGATGCGCACCGCATCTTTGACTTTGAGCTTGTAGCCCTCGGCGGAATCGATGGGCACGCCGTAGGTCGAGGAGTCCATCACCATGTCGGCGAACTTCTCGAGCACATAGTAGGTGCCGTTGGGCGTGTCATAGCCCGGCTTCCCTAGAGACACCGGAATTGTCTTCTCGAGTACACCGTTTCGCATCACCTCCATCTGAAGGGTCGCGTTGTCGATGGTCGCCACCAACGAATCACCGGTGCGAAAGCTCGACTTCGTGCCTCCCGCGTCAATCGTGACAGTGGTGTTGGCGGGCCAGAAGTCGATCGGGCGCCACCTGAGCTGGGTAGCGCTCATCCAGTAGAACTTCCCGGGAACCGGCGGGTTGGAGGAGACGTGGACTGCCTGCTCGGCCATAGGCCGATCGGCGATTGGCCGCTGAAAGTTGATGATGATGGGTTTGGCCACGCCGACCGTCGCGCCGTTCACCGGATTGAACGAAGGAGGCGCGAAGACCGGCGGGCCGAGGTACGGCTCGGGATTCTGGCCTGCGGGCGGGTTTGCCGCAGCTGCCGACAGCGGAGCGGGGACGGGAGCGAACGGGTTCGGTGCTGTGGGCGCGGGAATCGCCAGCGGGTCGCCAGGCGCCGGCGCAGGTATAGGCGGCTGAGCGGAGGCCGACGTCCCAGTAAGCAGCGTCATCGCCGCTAAGGCCGATACCATTATCGCTGCGACTGGCCTGAGCGGCGGACACCGCATATGACTGCTCCTATTCAACGCCCCCCAGCTTGCTACGTAGCTACATAGTAGATGATGCTGCAGTCGGTACTGGAGCATCACTGCTGACCTACGTAGTAGATGTCCACCGTTGAGGACAGGTGAAGGTGAAGAGTTTGGAAACCCGTGTCTAGTTTCACGGAGATCGCCACGTCGGGACACGTGCTGCTGGCCGTGTTGGTCTCGGTCTTGGCTGGGCTGGTGTCATTCGCATCGCCGTGCGTTGTTCCGCTCGTACCTGGATACCTGTCCTATCTGGCGGCCATTGTTGGCGTCGACGACGAGGCACGTGCCCAGCCGCACATCATTGCGCGCTTACGGGTGGCCGGCGCCGCGGGATTGTTCGTCGCCGGCTTCACGGCGGTGTTCCTGATGGGCACGGTCGCGATCCTCGGGCTGACGTCAACCGTCATCAGCAACGGATTGTTGTTGCAACGGGTGGGTGGCGTCATCACGATCGTGATGGGTCTGGTGTTCATGGGTGTCATCCCTGCACTGCAGCGCGAAGCACGCCTCGCGCCCAAGACGCTGTCAACGGTCGCGGGTGCGCCGCTGCTTGGGGCGGTCTTTGGGCTCGGCTGGACCCCCTGCTTGGGTCCGACGCTGACGGGTGTCATCGCAGTGGCCTCTGCGACTGAAGGGTCGAATGTCGTGCGTGGCGTCTTGCTCGTCGTTGCCTACTGTCTTGGGCTGGGTGTTCCCTTCGTACTGTTGGCAGTCGCATCTGGTCGCGCAGTTGGGGCGCTGGGATGGCTCCGTCGAAACACGCGGCGAATACAGATTTTCGGCGGCGTGCTCCTCGTCGTCGTCGGCATTGCCTTAGTGACCGGATTGTGGAATGAGGTGGTGACGTGGGTGCGCGATGTCTTCGTCAGCAACACCACACTTCCGATATGACGGTGCGTGAGCGGCCTCCTGCGCTGACGGAGCGCAAAACGTGACGGCGACTTCCGTTGCCGGCGAGCGTCGCCGGGTGGTGTGGCCGGTGTTGCTCGGTGTCGCATTGGTGGCGGGCGTGACCGCCGGCGCGATCGGCGCCCTCATGTTGGACGACGCGCTTGAGGTAACAGGACTCAAAGATCCTGGGCCGATCACTGCCTACGGGCTGCCCTTCCTGCGCGGCGCCGGTGAGATCGCTGCGATGGTGACGATCGGGCACTTCTTGTTCGCCGCCTTCCTCGTGCCGCCACAAACCGGTGGAGTGCTCGACGTTGATGGGTACCGCGCGGTGCGGGTCGGCGCGGTCGCTTGTGTGGTGTGGGCGATGTGCGCTGCGCTATTGGTGGCGCTGACCGTCTCCGATGTGTCGGGGGTGCCCTTAGCTGAGCTGACACCGCTGGATGTTTGGTCGGCGGCCGGCCTTATCGAAACCACTGCGGCGTGGCGCACCACCTCCATCCTGGCCGCAGTCGTCGCCGTGGCGAGTCTGACGGTATTGCGGTGGTCGTGGACACCTGGCCTATTGATCGGGGGGCTGGTGACTTTGGTGCCGGTCGCCGTGACGGGGCACTCTTCCACGGGCGGTTCACACGATATTGCGACCAACAGCCTGCTCATCCATCTGGTTGCCGGGTCGTTGTGGGCCGGTGGACTGCTCGCGCTGGTCGTACACGCGCTGCGCCGTGGCAGTTACACCGACCTCGCCGTTCGACGATTCTCGCGACTGGCGCTTGGATGCTTCGTCGCGATGGCTGCCAGTGGGTTCATCAATGCCGCGGTTCGGATCGACCTGACGAACCTCTGGACCAGTACCCATGGACTCTTGATTCTGGCGAAGGTGGCGGCGCTTGTTAGTCTCGGTGTTCTTGGCTGGCGCCAACGGCGTTCGGCAATCGCTGCGCTGCAGCATGATTCGACTGCACGTCGACCGCTCCTGCGGCTCGCGCTCGGCGAGGCTGCCCTGTTCGGCATCGCGGTCGGAGTCGCGGTCGGGCTTGGTCGCACTCCGCCGCCTCCGACGAGAAGCGAGCCCTCGCCAGCTGAGGTTGCGCTCGGATTCGACCTTTCCGAGTCGCCAACGATTGCTGCAGTGTTTACCGATTGGCGATTCGACCTCATCTTCGGTACAGCAGCGGTCGTCATGGCAAGCATCTACCTCGCTGCGGTGTACCGGCTGGCCCGCCGTGGGGACCCGTGGTCGAAGCGACGCACCATATGTTGGCTGATCGGTTGTATCACAATGCTATTCGCTACCTCGTCGGGACTGGGCATGTACATGGCGGCGATGTACAGCATGCACGCCATCGTTCAATTGCTGCTCACCATCGCGGTGCCGGCGCTGCTCGTCCAGGGCGCGCCTGTGACGCTGGCACTCAAGGCGCTGAAGGCAGCTGAGCCGAATTCTGCTCCCGGCCCACGCGAATGGGTTCAGAGCGTCGTGGCCGCACCGATGACGCGCCTACTCACCCAACCGTGGACGGCGCTGGCGATACTCATGGTGGGCGTCTACGGCCTATGCATTGCGGGCGTCTACGACGTCGCAATGAGCGACCATGCCGCGCACATGGCGACGATCGGCTTTTTCCTGTTCAGTGGCACGCTGTTCTTCGTTGCCGTCAGCGGCGCGGGGCCAATGCCAGGGCCGATGTCCAAGCAGCGTCGAGTCGCAATGACGTTGTTCGCGCTGTCCCAGTTCGTGGTCGCAGGCATTGTGGTGGTGCAGATGCAGGCTGTCCTTGGTGGCAACTTCTACCGTTCACTGAGGCTGAACTGGCAGACGAACCTTCTGAGCGACCAGAGAATGGGCGGTGTAATCGTCTCAGTCAGTAGTGCTGTGGCGATGTTGACGGTCATCGCAATCGTCGCCGCAAAGCGTACCGGTTGCCTGCGAACGGACAACCTACGTGCGCCGACCATTGACGCGTGAAGGTGGCCACCTACCGCAAGAGGGCATACCCGCCCATCCTTTACGGCTGCTCCTTCAAGGCTTTCTCAACCGCGGCCGACAAGTCTTCGTAGCTTCTGAATTCCACTTGGTTTCCGTTGAGGAAGAAGGTCGGGGTGCCCTGGACGCCGAGGGCCTGACCGTCGGCGACGTCCACGTTGACGCGCTCGAGCGTGGCGGGATCGTCGTATGCGGCGTCGAACGCGGCCATGTCGAGTCCCAGTTCGGTGGCGAAGCCGCGGAAGGTGGAGTCGGCCGGAGTCCGCTGTTCACCCCACTGGCTCTGGGTTTCATACATCTTCTTGTACATCGGCTCGAACTTGCCCTGCTGGGCGGCTGACTCGACCGCACGTGCTGCTCGCTCGGCGTTGAAGTGAGACGGAATGGGGAAGTAGCGGATGACGAAGTTGACGCGGTCCCCGTACTGGGATCGCGCCTGCTCGACCATCGGGAATGCTGCGCGGCACGCCTCGCATTCGAAGTCGAGAAACTCGACAAGGGTGACATCGCTGTCCGGGGCGTTGTTGAGGCGGCGGCTGTTGTCCCGGACCAATTGACCTTCCTCGCCGCCTCCGGCCTGCGCTGCGGCGGGCGTGTCCTTATTCTGGACCGAGAGGTAAACGCCGGCCCCGATGATCACGGTGATGACTGCAAACGCGGTCAGCAGAATACGTGTGATGGGTGCCATCTAAGTACGTCCTTCTGTCACAGAGCGTCCGTTCTGCGTGGGCGGCCGCGCACCGTAGCGGCGCATCGGAACGGACGTGAAAATATGCATCTCTCCTGTGACTATATACGTAGCGACACCGTAGAACTGCGGCGTGCCCGCTGGCGCACAGCTAACCGACGATGAAGCAGCAGCGCCGTGCGTTACCGTTTGCACGGTCGCCTTAGGTGATGGATGGCGCTCGAGCGAGACGCCACATTCCCCACCAGGCGGCTGGAGCGAGCGCGATCACGCTCCACATTCCGGGCACGTAGCCGGCGCCGGTGGGATCGAGCCACGGAAACACCAGGAAGTGCGCCAACTCGGTCAGGCCCATCGAGGCAAAGAACGTCCATGCGAGATAGCGGCCGATTGGCCGCCGGCGCTGCATGAGGACTGGCACCAGCAGCCAGGCGCCAGCCGAAACGACGACCAGCAAGACCACGGGAACTGACGTCACCGCGGGAGTGGGCACCCCTGTGACCTCCGCCAGGAACGCGAAGAATTCCATCTGCTTTTCTTCGACGCGGTGAATCACAAACAATGTCAACGCCATCCAATATGGCGCGCGAATGTCGGCCCAGGTGCCGCCATCCGGCCGCACCAGCCATAGGAGTAAGCCTCCGACGAACCCGGCGGTGAAGATGAGCATGGTCGCCAGCCCCAGGGCCCAATAGCCCACGCCCAGCGTCCCGGCCGTCAACGCTACGGCGATAGCGACGGCCGGCGCGGGCAGAGCGCTGCTGTTCGATTTCGTGACTTTCATGGTGATGGCGTCCGGCTAACCTCTCGCAAGCGAGGCAAACTCAAATTTGCGGGTTGTCCGCTGAACCCCGTGATGCGGAATTCGAGCGAGCACCACACGACAGCTTGTACCGGAGGCGTTCAGCATCATTCCGCCGACAGCGACCGGTCATGCTAGCGCGAGGAACAACTTCTCCAGTTCGGCTTCGGTCATCGGCTCGACACCCTCGGTGCTGTCTCCGGTGATGCATTCGCGCAGACCGGTCGCGACGATCTTGAAACCCGCCCGGTCCAGGGCGCGTGAGACGGCGGCGAGTTGGGTGACGACGTCTTTGCACTCGCGTCCCTGCTCGATCATCGAGATCACACCGGCGAGCTGTCCTTGAGCGCGCCGCAGCCGATTCAATACGGCGGCAAAGCTGTCTTCGTCGCCAACCATCGCGGTTTCCCTTCTGCGGTTTCGAGCAGGTCAACATTACCCGTGGGGGTATTCTTCCCGGTGCCTTCGCCTGGTCAGGCCGCGGCGGCTGGGTGCACGCGAGGGATGAGCCGCCGCAGGGGACAGTAGGCGGTTCGACGGCAGGTGACATAAGTGCCGACGCCGATCATGATCAGGGCTGCAGACGCGGCACCGACAGCCAGGGTTGTCTCCTGCGCGAGGAGCACCGACGCCATCACCAGAACGAACCAGCCGAAGAGCGTGCGCAACGCATCGGGATCGACCGCGCCGGTAAAGCGTGCGCCGATCAGAGCGCCCACAACGGCGGCGGCGGTGACCACAGCGGCCACTGGCCAGTCGACCTGTCCGCTGGCCAGATGCCCCGTCAGACCGGCGAACGATTGCATCGCGATCACCACCAGGGAGGTGCCGACCGCGGCGGGCATCGGGAGCCCGGTCAGCACGGCCAGCGCAGGCACCAACAGGAAGCCGCCACCCGCGCCGACCAGCCCGCTGACCGCGCCGACGGCAACACCCAGCACGGCCATCTTTACCATGGGCACGCGCCGGACCGCGTCGCACGCATGGGTGTTGCTGCGGCCGCGCAGCATCGCACCCCCGGCGGCGAGCATGATCACCGCGAATGCAATCAGCAGCGCGGTCCCGGGAATGAAGCGGGCTAGCAGACCGCCGCCCACTGCCCCGGTCATGGCCGCCGCGCCGAACGGCAGCGCGACGCCCCACCGCACCCGCCCGGCCCGCACATGGGCGATCGCGCCGACCGCGCTGGTGACCGCGATCACCAGAAGCGAACTTGCGATCGCCCGCGTGGCGTCCAGGCCCCCGACATAGGCCAGCAGCGGGACGGTCAGGATCGCGCCGCCCCCGCCCAGCAGCCCCAGCGCGACCCCGACCAACACGGCCAAGGCGACGGTCAACGCCATCATGGCGACCTCATCGCGGCAGATTCGAACCTCGCCTTGTTCAACATCTCGTGTCGTCCTGTCTGTCGGGGCCGGGACCGAACCGCGCCATCTCCGGAATACCTCGGGGGGTATGCGGGCTATAGTAGTCGATACCCCCCTGGGTATACATCGGATGACGCCGGTATGCGCCAGGGGTATCGGCTGAGACCGCACGGGTTTCTGCGTATCCGCGGGACATAGGAGAAACGGATGATTCTGGAGCAGTACTACATCGAGTGCCTGTCGCACGCGTCGTATCTGGTCGGCGACGAAACCACCGGGCGCGCAGTCGTTGTCGACCCGCGCCGCGACATCACCGAATACCTCGACGACGCCGCCAAACACGGTTTGACAATCGAAGGCGTAATCAACACCCACTTTCACGCCGACTTCGTCTCCGGTCACCTGGAATTGGTGCAGGCCACCGGGGCGTGGATCGGCTTCGGCGCGGCCGCCCAGACCGACTACCCGATCCGCCGGTTGTCTGACGGGCAGCACCTCTCGCTCGGTGAGGTCGACCTGGAGATCCTCTCCACCCCCGGGCACACCTGGGAATCGATCAGCGTCCTGGTGCGTGAACGTGCCGGGGTCGACCCGGTCGCGGTGCTGACCGGTGACGCGCTGTTCATCGGCGATGTGGGACGCCCGGACCTGGCCAACCTTGGTGATGGCTCAACTACCGACCTGGCTCGGGCGATGTATCGAACCATCCACGACCGGCTGCTGAGGCTGCCCGACCACGTCACGGTGATGCCGGCCCACGGCGCCGGGTCGTCGTGCGGCAAGAACCTCTCTGCTGAACTCACCTCAACCATCGGTGTGCAGCGCCGCACCAACCCGTCCACGCAGCCGATGACCGAGGCCGAATTCGTGGAGCTGATCACCCACGGCCAGCCGGCGGCGCCCGCCTATTTCTCGGTTGACGCCGCGATGAACAAACGCGTGCATCCACTGCTGGATCAGCACCGCAACATCCCCGAACTGACCGCGGCCCAGCTGTGGTCCGCTCTGGCGGCCGGTGTCCGCATGGTGGATGCCCGGTCGGTAGACGACTTCGCTGCCGGTCATCTCCGCGGATCGGTCAACGTCGGTTTCGACGGCCGCTTCGCCGAGACCGGCGGCATGGTTGCCGAGGTGGGTGCGACCATCGCGCTGGTCACCTATCCCGGTGAGGAGCAGGCGGCGGCCATGCGGCTGGCCCGCGTCGGCTCCGACAACGTGATCGGCTATCTCACCGTCGCGCATGACGGAAATTTCCCCGCCGAGCTGACCGACCTTGTTCAACCCGCACCGCGAATCGATGTCGCTGAGCTCGACCGCTTGCGGGCCGCGCATGCGGTGACGGTGATCGACATCCGCAATCCCGGCGAACGCGAAACCGGGACGATACCCGGCGCGGTGCACATCCCGCTGGCACAACTGCGCACCCAACTGGCGCACATTGCCGGTGACAAGCCGATCGTGGTGCACTGCGCCGGCGGCTGGAGATCCAGTGTGGCCGCCTCCATGATGCGGGCCGACGGATTGGGACGGGTGAGCGACCTGATCGGCGGTTACAACGCATGGGCGCAGACCCACGCCGCAGCTGAAAGACAACAGGGCGAATCGATCTGAGCCCCGGCGCCAGGTGAGCCGGATTGGCGCTCAGTCCCGGGTAATCCCACGCTGCTGGTGATCGCTGACTGTGTCGACACTCGCGTATTGCGCTGGTGCGGCGGCGAATCGTTGAGCGCACTCTGGTGAGCAGAACCACCAGTCATGATCGGCGTGACGCAGATGGCTGGCCGCCGTGCCAGGGTCGACCCGCACGCGGCACACCGGGTCGGTTGGGTAGCGAGCCGCCGCCAGGCCCACCGCGTACACCTCCATCGGTGTCGCAATGTTGCGGAGTTTCTTGGCGCCCAATGGATCTGGCGATAGACCGAGCTGCGCGCAGGCCTGACGAACATTGTCGGTGACCACAGCCTGCCCGGCGCCGGCCAGCGCCGTGATGCGGGCGGCCACATTCACGCCGTGTCCGAAGTAGTCGTTGTCGCGGTGCACCGCGCTGCCGTGGTGCATGCCAGCCCGCAGTGCAAGGAAGCCGTCCTCATCGGCGGCCCGGTCAGCAAGCTGCAGGATGGTCGCCACCATCTGCTCGGGTTTGCTGGAGCGCAGCATGACCGCATCACCCATCGTCTTGACGATGGTGACGCCCGGCCACAGCGCGTCACGGGTCACGGTAAGCAGGCGGCCCGCCAGACTGGCCGCCTGTTCATCACCGCACATTTCAGTCAGGACGCTGAACCCAGACAGATCGACGAACGCGAACGTCGCCTCGACACTTTCCGATTCAGTCACCTGATCGTCCCTCCATCATCGGATGCGCTGATGTCTGGCGGCGCATCTGAACCGAAGCATCACCCGCCACGGGCTCAGCAGCGCTCGTACCCGCAAGCCCATGGCGGACATGCGCGCTATTCGCAGCAGGCCGCGAGATCCTCGAGCATCATTCGGTGCCACCTCCTCGAGCATCCTTGTGCCGGCGGTGTTCGACCGCCAACAAGCGCCGGAGTGATTCGGTTGTGACGCAGCACTTTTGGCGGCTACTTTTGTGGGCCGCAGCCCGCGATCACGGCGCGGTGAGTAACGCAACGGATCGCTCCATTTCGCCCGCATCGGTTAGCTCCGGTACTGGTGTTCGGGTTGCAGGCGTCCGATCCCGGGTAGGAAGCGACCCACGCGGGAGGCGTAGCTGGTGTAGGCCACGCCGTGGACGCGGCGTAGGTAGGGTTCTTCGGCGAAGCGCACCTGTGCTTCTATGCCGATCACCGAGACCACAAGGCCGGCGACTGCCACCGCGTTGGGCACCATGAGCGCCAGGCCGATAAACGCGACAGTTGCGGCGGCGAAGACCGGGTTGCGAACGACCCGGAAGGCACCGGTGGTTACCAGAGTCGTGCGTTCCGCCTCGTCGATCCCGGTCCGCCAGGACGCGCCCATGGCCATTTGAGCGGTGAAGGCCAAGACTATGCCGAGCACTGCTACCGCGACACCGACCCCGCGCAGCATCGAATGATCCAAGATCGCCAGCGGCGACATGCCGGCCAAGTCGGCGACGGGTGCCCCGATCCCCACAGTCAGCCAACCGAGGTCGGTTCCGGCCAGCGCCCACCACTCCAGGGAGCCGTCAGGGCGCATCGAGCGCCGCGTGCCGATCTCTCCGGTGTGGCGCCGTTGAATCGCTGCGCGCAGGGCGCCCATCACCAACATCATGGCGGCGAACAGGGCCAGCACAGCATTCGCCATCACCGCTCACCCCCGGTGGGCACGGGCTTGGTTGCAGCGCCGAGCAGGTAATCACCCTGGGTTCGGGTGAGCGATCCGAGCACCACCAGGCCGTGGTGGGCCAGTTCATCGAGGAACTGTTCGGCGCTGAATCGGTCGTCGGTGGGGTGATCGAACAGCCGCCGGTAGATGGGGCGCGCCAGGGCGTGCGAGGTGACCTCCTCGAAGTAAAACCGCCCACCCGGTGCGATCACCCGGGCGACTTCGGCGATGGCTTTTCGCCAGTCCTGGATGTGGTGCACGATCCCGAAATCGAAGACCCCGCCGTAGCTGTCGTCGTCGGCATCCAGTGCGGTGCGCAGATCGGTGGCGCTGCCCTGGACCAGCCGGACCCGATCCCCGTAGCGGGCGAGGCGCCGGCCGGCGCGACGGATCATCGCCGGGTCCAGATCCACCGCGTCCGCGGTACCCGCCCCGAACCGTTCCAAGATCAGCTCCAAGCCGTATCCGGACCCACACCCGATCTCCAAGGCTGGTGGGCCGGGCAGCAGGCGACCGCCAAACCGCAGCAGCACCGGCACCTCATAGATGCGTTGCAGCCAGCGCCGCGGCGGCGAATTCACCAGCCCGATCTCGGCCCGGTTCATCAACATCGCAGCCATCCCTTTCTACGATCGACGACGGTGTTTGAGTCATCCCACCGCTCGGTCCACTGATTGGGTTGTGACCGAACGCTTTTCGGCCCGAGAACGGGTGGGTTGTGTGTCGAGCAGACGCCACGTTCATGATCGTGATGTCGAACCCGCGATCAGCGACCCCGCCAAGATCCACCACCGCTTGCGTTTCCTACTGGATCTTCTCCGCCTCCCGAATCAGCGCCATTGAACGCTATCACCGTAATTTGACGATCGATGCACCTCGCACGCTATCATCGTCGAATGGCGATGACAACGGGTAGATCCTCAACGCGACCCACCACAGACCTGGCACCGGCTGTGGCGCTGTTTCACGGCCTGTCCGACCCGACCCGGCTGGCGATCCTGGAGCGACTCACCGAAGGCGAAGCCCGCGTGGTGGATCTGACCGGCCTGCTGGGAGCGGCGCAGTCGACCGTGTCGGCGCACCTGGCCTGTCTGCGCGAGTGCGGCCTGGTCACCGGCCGTCCCGAGGGCCGGCAGATGTTCTACTCGCTGACCCGCCCGGAGCTGATGGATCTGCTGGCCTCGGCCGAGACGCTGCTGGCCGCCACCGGCAACAAGGTGGCGCTGTGCCCCACCTACGGAGTCCGCGCCGGGGCAACGACCAAGACGAGGGGAAGTAAATGAGCGACGCGTGCGGCTGCGGCCACGACGAACCCACCACCGACGAACAGGCCGAAGAGCACGAGCCCGAACGCCTGTGGCAAGTGCGCGAACTGCAGTTCGCCGCCATTTCGGGGGTGCTGCTGCTGGCCGCTTTGATCGCCGGGTTCGCTGATGCCGCACGCCCAGTGGTGCTCACGCTAGAAGCGCTGGCCCTGGTCGTCGGCGCCTACACCTTCGTCCCCTCCACGCTCAAGCGGCTGGCCAAGGGCAAGATCGGCGTCGGCACACTGATGACCATCGCCGCCGTGGGCGCGGTCATCCTCGGCGAGGTCGGCGAGGCCGCCATGCTGGCGTTCCTGTTCTCCATCAGCGAAGGCCTAGAGGAGTACTCCCTAGCGCGCACCCGCCGCGGCCTACGCGCACTACTGTCGCTGGTGCCCGAAGAGGCCACCGTGCTGCGTGAGGGCACTGAAACCGTTGTCGCACCAGGAGAATTAAGGGTCGGCGACCGTATGCTGGTCAAGCCAGGCGAGCGGATCGCCACCGACGGGGTCATTCGCGAAGGGCGCACCGCGCTGGACGTTTCGGCCATCACCGGTGAATCGGTGCCCGTCGAAGCAGGACCCGGTGCCGAGGTGTTCGCCGGGTCCATCAACGGCACCGGTTCACTCGAGGTCGAGGTCACCACCACCGCCGAGGACAACTCGCTGGCCCGCATCGTGCGCATCGTGGAGGCCGAACAATCCCGCAAGGGCGCCTCGCAGCGCCTGGCCGATCGCATCGCCAAACCCCTCGTGCCCGGGGTAATGATCGCCGCGACGCTGATCGCGGTGATCGGCAGCCTGCTCGGTGACCCGACCACCTGGATTGAACGCGCGCTGGTGGTGCTGGTCGCGGCCTCGCCGTGCGCCTTGGCGATCTCGGTGCCGGTCACCGTGGTCGCGGCGATCGGCGCCGCCAGCAAGCTTGGCGCCCTGGTCAAGGGCGGCGCCGCACTCGAGGCTATGGGGGCCGTCCGCGGTGTCGCCCTCGACAAGACCGGCACCCTGACCGCCAACCGGCCCGCCGTCATTGATGTAGCCGTCGCCGACGGCGCCACCCGCGAACACGTCCTGGACCTGGCGGCGGCCCTGGAAGCGCGCAGCGAACACCCGTTGGCCGCGGCGATCCTTTCCGCCGTCGATGACGTCACCCCGGCCACCGACGTCGAAGCTGCGACCGGAGCCGGCCTCACCGGCCGCCGCGACGGACACACCATCCGTCTGGGCCGCCCCGGCTGGCTCGACGCCGGATCACTGGCCGGCGATGTGGCGCGCATGCAACAGGCCGGCGCGACCGCCGTCCTCGTCGAAGACAACGGCCAGGTGATCGGAGCGATCGCCGTGCGCGACGAACTGCGGCCCGAGGCCGCCGAGGTCGTCGCCCAGCTGCGCCGCGACGGCTACCACGTCGCCATGCTCACCGGCGACAACCACACCACCGCATCCGCGCTCGCCCGCGACGTCGGCATCGACGCCGTGCACGCCGAACTGCGTCCCGAAGACAAAGCGCGGCTGATCGAAGCGCTGCGCGCCGAGCGCTCCACCGCCATGGTCGGCGACGGCGTCAACGACGCCCCCGCGCTGGCCACCGCCGACCTCGGTATCGCCATGGGCGCGATGGGCACCGACGTGGCCATCGAAACCGCCGACGTGGCGTTGATGGGCGAAGATCTACGGCACCTGCCGCAAACTTTCACCCACGCGCGCCGGGCCCGCCGGATAATGCTGCAAAACGTCGGCCTATCACTGGGACTGATCGCTGTATTGATTCCGCTGGCGCTGCTCGGCATTCTCGGCCTAGCCGCCGTCGTGCTGGTCCATGAGGTCGCCGAAATCGTCGTCATCGCCAACGGTGTCCGGGCCGGCCGCGCCACAGTGCTGGTCACCGCGCCGGGGGAACGCTCCGTGAGCCGGATTTCCGCGGCGCCGGTGGGCGCAGGTCAGTGAATGCCGGCAGATCCGCCTTCGCTCTCGCCGAGGCATTCGTAGTCGCCTCGATCGTTCGGTGTGCAAGCGATCCCGGAGACACCGCGACTTGCACATGATGCTGTCTTCGGTTCTGCCCGCAATCGGCTTGTTCATCGCCACCAACGTCGACGACATCATCGTGCTCTCGCTGTTCTTTGCGCGCGGCGCGGGGCAGCGCGGGACAACGGCACGGATCACCGCAGGCCAGTACCTAGGTTTCGCCGGGATCCTCGCTGCGGCCGTGCTGGTGACAGTTGGTGCGGGGGCATTCCTTCCCCCCGAAGTCGTCCCCTATTTCGGACTTATCCCCTTAGCCCTGGGACTGCGGGCGGCATGGGAAGCGCGGCGCGGCACGAATGAAGATGACAACGATGGAGGGATCGCAGGCAAGAACGTCGGTATCTGGGCTGTCGCAGGAGTTACTTTCGCCAATGGCGGCGACAACATCGGCGTCTACGTTCCCGTCTTTCTCAACGTCGTACCCGCGGCGGTAGTGGCCTACTGTGTCGTCTTCCTCGTCCTCGTCGCAGTGCTGGTTCTCGCCGCCAGATTCGTCGCCACCCGCCAGCCGATCGCCGACGTCCTCGAACGCTGGGAACACGTGCTATTCCCCATCGTTCTGATCAGCCTGGGCATCTTCATCCTGGTGAGCGGCCTCGCTTTTTGAGAGGCAGAACCGCGATCTACATCTACGTAAGCGAACAATAGGAAGCGGCGTATGCCGCGGCGTGCCTTCGTCCGTCGTGCGTATGGGGCTGTGAAGCTGAACCCTTGAAGGCGCTCGCAACTGGACTTGTCGCGATGGTGGTGCGGTGTTCGTCCAGACGCCGGTCGCAAAAGCCGACAGGGCCCAACGCGTTGCGCAGGCGAACGCATACCTGGCCACCCGTCCCGGCACGATAGGCTACGCCCTGCGCGATCGGGCAACGGGACAGGGCTGAGCGCAATGCGGCAGCCGGCACCATGATGTGGACAGCGTCCACGATCAAACTCGCAATGGTGGTAGATCTGCTGACTCAGGCGCGGGCTGGCACAATCAGCTTGACCCTTTCGACAGTCGACTCATGGCCTATACGATGCATTCCTCTAATAGCGACGCCGCCGATACGTTCTGGGAGCGTTACAGCGGACCTGACAATATGGCGTTCAACCGCAATATCCCCGCATACGGAATGACCAATCTTCAGGCACAACAAAGGTTCAGCGAAACGCATCCCCATTTGGCGTTTCCAATGATCGACGAGTGGCGATCTCGACTACGTGATGAACTACACACTCATCAGATTGCCGCCGGCGCAGAGCGCGGCGACTGTCGCGGAGATTCAGCGCCGCGATTCGAACCAACGATGGGGCGTGTGGGGCGCGGTTGAGGCCATGTCTCCCGGCAGCAAGATCGGACGGGCTCAGGCACGAGGCGGATGGGTGGTCACTAGCGTCGGTTTCGCGGATCCACCACAGCGATATAGCTTCGCGGTCATGAGCTCACTTGAAGGGGAGGGTGGCTACGAAGACGGCGTGGAGACGACATCGCGCCTTGCCCAGATGCTGCTGTCGGCGCCTAGGGACTGTCCGCAATAGTCGGTGTCGCGAGTCCGCGCGCGGGCACATGATGCCATCGCAATTCTGCGTCAAAAATGCTGCCCGACTAAGTAAGTCGATAACCAACAACGGAGTGAGGCGTGGTCATTGCCTCGACGGCTGAGATGGACACGAAGGGCTATTGCATGGACCGTCCAGTGTCACGTTTCGATGATCCTAACGACGTATGGGGTCATACCGGCCATACGCACCGGTGAAACCTTAATGGGAACGCCGGTCTGCTGCGCTTCGATCATCTGCCCCTGGCCGAGGTAGATGGCTTCATGCTGGCTACCGCCGGGTCCCCAGAACAATAAATCTCCGCGCTTGGCTTGGGACGGCGGCACTTTGCGGCCGGCGTCGTATTGGTCTCCGGAGTATCGCGGAAGCAAGATCCCCACACCGGCGAATGCGTATCGCGTTAGTCCGGAGCAATCGAATCCGACGGTGTTCGCGCCGGAGTCGATACCCTTGCTCGGGCCGTCGAGGCTGCCCCCGCCCCATGAGTACGGGACGCCGATCTGTGTACCGGCTCGCCGGATCACGTATTCGATTGCTTGTGCACCGTACACACGGTTGCCGCGCACGCTCGCTTCCGGAGTCGCGGCGGGGGGGCTGAGAATTCCTATGCTGGTCAGGAACTTGCGGCCCATGTCCATGGTTGTCTGCGTCGCAAGGGCACTCGCTTGGAGGGAGGCATTTGCGATTGCCAGCGGATCACCCGGCGCGCCTGCGCTGCGCAACATTGGAAGCAACGGGTCCCACTGTCCAGCAGTAGGTTCCGCCGAACTCGCAGGAATGAACACACTGATGAGCACTACCAACAACCCCATGATCCAGCAGGACCGTCTAACCAACATATGGCAGATGTTGCGCGTCATGCGCAGGGTGGGTCGGTCCGGCGGCCACATCTGTCGGGCAAGGAAATTCATGCCGGCTCTCCTTAATGTGCTGGAGGAATCGCGTGCATGATGCAACGGTGCGGCCCACGCAATCCGACAACTTGTTTACGGCGTACGTAACTATTACGCAGAAGAGGCTAACTCACCAAAGTCACATTCGTAACACTAGTCACATAATTACAAAGTTGAAATTCTGCAAAGCAGCTGAATACCGGTGATAAGCGTGACATCTGTCGGTGGTGCGAAGCTTCACTTGGCTATCTCTCGCGTGGACAATGCGCGAATGCTCTCGGCCCACCTCGCGGTCATGATGAGCGGCGCAATTCTGTGAAGGAGCGGTCATCCACCCGCGACACTTTTTCGACGTATGCAATGTGACGGCGCCAAGGCTGTCGCCGTTTGAGCTATCGCGTTCGACAGCCGCCTCCGTTAGCGAGGAATCACTCGCGGAACTTCGATGCTGACATCCGGCGCTGGCAACGAACGCGGAACCTCGATGCTGTTCTCCTGCACGATAATCGGGTCACCGATGTTGACCGTGTTGAAGTACCACTCAGCGTCGTCTGGGCTAAGGCTGATGCAGCCGTGGCTGACGTTCTCATAACCCAACGAATTGATCGCCCACGGAGCGGAATGTACGAAGAGGCCACGTCCGGTGAAACGGACGGCGTACTCCACGTCCAGCAGGTATCCGTCGGGTGAGTCGACGGGGATGCCGACACTGCTCGAATCCATCACCACGTTGCGCTCTTTGGCCAAAACGGTGTAGGTGCCCACGGGTGTGGGGTACTCAGGGCGACCCATCGAGGCCGGGAACACGCCCGGTTTGCCCCAGTTGGGACGGTGGTGTGGTGCTGGTAATTCAGCCGCGTCGACGCCATCGATGGTCACGGTGAACGTGTGATCCGCGGTATTCGCTACACCAACTACGGCCGGACCCGTTGCAAAGTTCGTTTTTATCCCGCCTACTGACAGCGCGATTGCGCTATGTGCGGGCCAGAACTGGTCAGGAACCCATTGCACCACTCTGCTGTTTACCCAGTCGAACTTGCCTGTCATCGCAGGCGACGAGTTGATGTTGATGTCTCGCTCGGCCGCGAGCTTGTCGAAGACTGGTTCGCCGAAAGTCACCACCACGGGGTGTGCAACGCCGACATCCGCGCCCTTAGCAGGTAACACTGAAACGATGTGGTCCCTCGGTGACTGCTTGGCTGCGGCCATGCTCGTTTCCACTGGACCCGCAACCACACTCGTCGTGATCATGATCGCTACAACAACACACCGAACAACCCCACGCATGGCTTCGGTCTCCCTCAAAATGTCAGCAATGTCAATCGATGCTATGAGCGCTGTCGCGAATGAATGCCTAAGGGCGTGCGAGCAATTCGATCAAGCATTCATAACGTTTCTGCTACAGCAAGCGACCTGAAGAGGCCGTCAACGCTCTGACTGACGCCGGGCTTATCAGGTGAGACCGTGGTAGTCGCCGCGATGGCACGATAGTCCCGCTCGAGAAGATGGCGGTCAAGCCGGAGGATTCGTCGACGTCGGCAACGTTTGTTGTTCTCCTGCTCCGAACCGACGACAAACTGGGAACTTGCCTGCATGCCACCAGCGCAGCGTCCATAGGGGCTCTGACAGCGCAAGTACTAAACCGGTTAGTACTATCTGGAACGTATACGTTGAAGGGAGACTGGTGAGTTGTCATGCGGCCCAAACGGCGTGTTCCGCGCAGCCGTAAACCATCGATCTCCACCCCGGCGTACCAGCGCGGAAAATCTCGGCGGTCGCTGGGCTGGCTGCTAGTCGCCGTTGGCTCGGTAATGGCGCTCGTGCATGTCTACACCCACTTGGCACAGCAGAAGATCATCGGCTAGCAGGATCCGCTGTTGGGGTACCCGATGGCGGGAATGCCGGTCCTCGCTGGCTTCATGCTCCTAGGATGGTCCGCCAGGCCCAGCCGATGACGCTGCGCTATGGCCAATTAGCCGAACTGCCTGGAGCAGGGCATCCAGACCGCATGTGATCAGCTTGATGGCACGTGGGCCCCCGACCCGGCTGAATCTCGGCCCGACGCGCCGGAGACGATGCCCAGAACGAACTACGTAGTAGTGCAGTATTACGTAGATGCGCCGCACTCCCGCTTTGAACGTGCTCCTAGTCGACGGAGACGCGGGCTGGGCCGACGCGTTATCCGATCACTTGGAGCGGGAAATGTTGTCGGTCATAGTCACAAGTGCTAGTGAGGATGCCTTGGCTGATGCCAGAGACCTCAAACCGCAGCTGATAATCCTGGACCTGGATATGCCCGGTGATGGCAAGCTGGAAACGTGTCGTCGGCTGCGGGCAGTCTCGGACGCATATCTCATAGTGTTGAGTGTGCGTTGTGATGAGTCGATGACCATCTCGGGACTGGCTGCCGGCGCCGATGACGTTCTTACCAAACCGGTTAGCAGCCATGCCGTCGCTGCGCGGATCGAGGCGATTTTGCGTCGCCATCCGTCGTCATTTCCTGTTGCCGCTAGGGCGCGTGCCGGCAATACTTCGGGAAAGTTTGTGTACGGTCAGCTTTCGATCGATGTCGACCGCCGTGAAGTGTTTGTGGCCGACGAATTGATTAGGTTGACGCGGACGCAGTTCGAAATCCTCATGACACTGGCTCAGCGGCCGGGCACCGTGATAACCCGTCGTGAGCTTATGGACACTGTGTGGGGACCGCATTGGTCGGGCAGCCCAAATATCGTTGACGTCCATATCGGTCAGTTACGCAGACGGTTAGGAGACGATCCGGTTCGCCCACTGCGGGTGGTGAATGTTCGCGGAAAGGGCTACCGCTTGGCCGGGTAGTAGCAGACGTCCGAAGTGAAGACAGGCTGCGGTGTGCAAGTTTCCTAGCCGGTGTCTGAGCCTGCTCTGTCGATGTCTGCATAACGAGCTCACGCTGCTAGCGGCCTGGTGAACGTGGGTTGTGGTGAAACGGCATCGCCCAGCTACGGTTTGTACCGCCTACTCGTCGGTGGTTGGCCGTACGAGTTGAGAACGGAAGCGACGCAATCGCAGGCTGTTGCTGACGACGAATACTGAGCTGAATGCCATAGCGGCTCCAGCCAGCATCGGGTTGAGCAATCCCGCCGCTGCCAGCGGCAGGGCGGCCACGTTATAGGCGAAGGCCCAAAATAGGTTGCTCTTAATGGTGCGCAAGGTCTGTCGAGATAGTCGGATCGCATCCGCGGCGGCACGCAGGTCGCCGCGAACTAACGCGATGTCGGAAGCTTCTATGGCCACGTCGGTTCCGGTGCCCATGGCCAGCCCGAGGTCGGCTTGGGCAAGTGCGGCAGCGTCATTGACACCGTCGCCGACCATGGCCACGGTCTTGCCCTCCCTCTGCAGGTAGGCAATAACATCGGCCTTGTCCCTCGGCATCACCTCGGCTATCACCTCATCGATGCCCACCTGATCGGCGACCGACCGGGCGACGGTGGCGTTGTCACCCGTAAGCAGAATCGGTGTCAAACCCAGTCGACGCAGCTGGCTAATCGCCTCGGCGGAGGTGGACTTGACGGCATCGGCGACGACGAGGATTCCGCGGGCGGTGCCGTCCCAGCCTACAGCTATTGCAGTCTTGCCCTCCGATTCCGCGGAGTGCATGGCTTCCATCAGCTCAGCCGGCAGATGCTGGGCCCAGTCCGCGAGCAGACCGGGGCGCCCGACTACAACGGCGCGCCCCTCCACGACGCCTTGAACACCCAGCCCTTCGACGTTGGTGAACTCTTCCACTGTTGGAAGTTCACCCAATTCGGCGGTTGCAGCTTTGGCGATGGCTTGCGCGATCGGGTGCTCCGACGCGTTCTCCAAGGCCCCGGCCAAGCGGAGCAGTTCGGCATGATCTTGCCCATCGGCGCCAATCACCGCGATGAGCGTCATATGCCCCCTAGTCACCGTGCCGGTCTTGTCCAGCACGACCGTGTCGACCTTGCGGGTGTTCTCTAGGACCTCGGGACCCTTGATCAGAATCCCGAGCTGAGCGCCGCGACCCGTACCGACCATGAGGGCCGTGGGTGTGGCGAGACCCAGCGCGCCAGGGGCACGCGATGATCAGCACGGCCACCGCGGCCGTGAAGGCCACCGCGACGCCGTTGCCGGTTCCGACCCAATAGCCCAAGGTGGCGGCGGCCAGAATGATGACGATCGGCACGAAGACTCCCGAGATGCGGTCGGCCAGGCGCTGCGCTCGGGCCTTTCCGTTCTGCGCCTCTTCAACCACCCGGGCCATCTGCGCCAATTGGGTGTCGGAGCCGACGCGGGTTGCGCGGACCAAAAGGCGACCGCCCGCGTTGACGGTTGCGCCGACGACGGTGTCGCCCGCGCCGACCTCGACTGGCATGGATTCACCGGTCAACATGGACGCGTCGACCGCAGAGCTGCCAGATACGACGACTCCATCGGTGGCGATCTTTTCGCCTGGACGCACCACGAATTCGTCACCGACGGCGAGCTGATCTA
The DNA here is from genome assembly GCF_001499965.1 of Mycobacterium sp. GA-2829. Classification (GTDB taxonomy): domain Bacteria; phylum Actinomycetota; class Actinomycetes; order Mycobacteriales; family Mycobacteriaceae; genus Mycobacterium. The sequence goes on along the minus strand of NZ_LQIT01000009.1, from coordinate 90,249 downwards.
TCGGAATCCTTTCTTCGCGACCATTTCTGACGATGGTGACGTCCTTGGCGCCGAGCTCGAGCAGAACCCTTAACGCCGCGCCGGCATTGCGCTTCGACCGGGCCTCGAAGTACCGGCCGGCGAGAATGAAGGTGGTAACCCCGGCAGCGGCTTCCAGATAGATGTTGCCTGCGCCGTCGCTTCGCGCCATAGTCAGCTCGAAGGGATGGGTCATCCCCGCGATCCCGGCCGTGCCGAAGAACAAGGCATACAGTGACCATCCCAGTGCCGCAAGGGTTCCCATGGAGATCAGGGTGTCCATCGTGGACGTGGCGTGACGCAAATTGGCCCAGGCGGCCCGGTGGAAAGGCAATGCGCCCCATACCACCACGGGCGCCGCCAGAGTCAGCGACAGCCACTGCCAGTTGGTGAATTGCAGGGCTGGCACCATCACCATCGCAATGACCGGCACCGACAGCACTAGCGAAACGATCAACCGCTGACGCAACGCGCGAGTGGGGCCGTTCATGTCGGGGTCGGCTTCCGATACCGGCGTATCAGCCGCGCGGGGCAGCTCGGCGGTGTATCCGGCATTCTCGACCGCGGTCACCAGTGCTTGGGTATCGACCGTGCCTTCGTAGCTCACCTTCGCTTTCTCGGTCGCGTAATTGACTGTGGCGCTGACCCCGTCGAGCTTGTTGAGCTTGCGTTCGATCCGGTTAGCGCATGAGGCGCAGGTCATCCCGCCGATGGACAGCTCGATCTCCCGGGCGCCAGCCGTGGCCGTGCTGTCGTGGATCGATGTCATTACATTCTCCTCAGAACGAATCGCTGGTAATGATGGCGAGCGCCATGACTCAGTGGTAGACCCCGGGGTGGCCGGCGGCGGGTGGCGGCGGCGGTATCGCTTCGGCGGGGGCCTGACTGAAATCCGCAGCCGTGGCTGTGTATTGCGCGGTGGGCACGACGCCGTTGTGCTGCGAATCCAGGAAGATTCGGAATGGCAGGCCGTGACTGTCGTCCCATGACATAGACGTTCCTTCAGAGGGGAACGTGTAGCCACGTTCGGTGGCGGTCGGCCCGGTTCGACTGTCATCGTCCATCGACGCCGCGGGATCGTCATCAATGGACGCGACTGGGGCCTCGGCCGCACCAAATAATGATGGCGGGCAGGCGGGCGTGCATGATGTCTAAGCATGAGCGTTGTGCTCAGCGCTCTCAGCAGGGGGTAGCTGCGATCCGGTGGTGTTGCCGACGACGACCGAACCGGTGAATACTGCTGCGAGGACCACCGCGAAACCGCCCAGCTTTATCGGAGTGTTCATGACTCCTGTGCCTCCGTTCCGGTACCAGAGGCGGCGACGGTGTGGCAGGCCAACTCGACAGCAGCGAGAAGCGCGGACTGATCGATGGGAGTGGCGATGGTCACCGCGACCTGGCTGCGGGACGGTTCAACCGCAACGACGCGAACGCCGTCAATTTCGCTGAGCTTTCCGGAGGTCCTGCGGACGCCGCCTCCGAAGCCCGTCCCCACGACTGCAAAAGCCGCTGTATCCAGCACGATTTCCCCAATCAATCCAACCCTCGCCGAGGCTGTACCAATCGATCATGCGGCACAGCCATTGCATTACAAAATACCCCCAGGGGTATATGACAACAGCGGCAAGTCATGCCAGCTTGCCCTCGGCACACGATGCGACCGCGCAGGGCCCGATGCGAAGTTCGCGGTGTTTGAGGGCGAGTCGGCAGCGGGGGGTTGCCGTCGTGAACGTAAGTCCGCGACCGTCCGACCCGTTCATCGATCGGTTGATCATGGCCGACGCGACTGCCACCGCGCCTGTTACTCCAAAGGGGACTGAACGTCCTTTCGCTACCGCGGGCAGCCAGAACGACCGCGTCAAGTTGACTGGCCCGGGTCAAACGCGTTCCGACGAGCGCAAGATATGCGATGCACGAGGCGGTTGGCTAGTGCACTACGCGATCCGCCGAAACGTCCCAGTGGAAGTCGCCCTAAAGTTGCCAGTCTTGGGCGCCGTCGTTCTGATCGTATAGGCGTCCGCTTGTGTTCTTGATGACAACGGGGTCGCCGCTGCCAAAGTTGTCGAAAAACCACTGTGCGTTTGCGGGGCTGAGGTTGATGCAGCCATGACTGACGTTCTCCTCGCCCTGCGAGCCGACCGACCATGGTGCGCTGTGCACGAAGATGCCGCTGTTGTCGATGCGGACGGCGTCCTGGACCTTGAGCTTGTAGCCCTCTGGTGAGTCGACCGGCACTCCGTATGTCGAGGAGTCCATCACCATGTCGGCGAATTTCTCCAAGACGTAATAGGTCCCGTTTCTTGTCTCGTAGCCCTTCTTGCCCAATGACACCGGAAACGTCTTCTCCAGCTCGCCATTGCGGTGGATCTGCATCTGGTGTGTCTCGTCGTCGATGGTGGCTACAAGCGACTCGCCGGTGCGGAAACTCGACTTGGCGCCGCTCGCATCGATCTTCACCGTCGTGTTGGCTGGCCAGAAATCGCTTGGGCGCCAACGCACTTGTGTGTCACTCATCCAGTAGAACTTGCCGGGAACCGGTGGGCTGGACGAAATGTGGATGGCTTGTTCGGCCATCGGCCGGTCGGCGATCGGACGCGCGAAGTTGATGATGATCGGCTTGGCCACACCGACCATCGACCCGTTGACCGGATTGAACGTCGGAGGCGCGAACACCGGTTGACCGACGTATGGCATCGGATTCTGCCCTGTTGGCGTGCCCTCCGGGATCGGCTGGGAAGCGGCTGCAAGTGGGTCGGCCGGTGGCGGCAAGAATGGGTTCGGCGGTGACGGTGGAGCTAGCGGATCTACCGGCGGGGGCGACGGAAGTGCGAATGGATTGGCAGGAGGCGGGGGAGCGAGTGGACCGACCGGCGGCGCCGGCACCGCAGCCGGATCGACGGGCGCAGGAGGCGGCGGCACACCGGGCTGTGCCAGCGCGGACGGGCTGACCATAGCTAGGCCCGGGGTCAGGCCGACCATAATGATCGCCGCGGCGAGCGTGAACCTCATGTGCTTGCGCATTGCCACCTCCGGTCATACACGAACGTCGTCGAGTGTCGTACGGTGCGCAGGCTGCGATGCCTCGTCCGTCAGTCTACTGTGTACGTACCCGGCCAGTAGGTCGGACGGTTTACGACACATCGATACATTTGGATTGGAGTGAGGCCGGAAGATCATGGTGGGCACGGTTTGTGGTGGATAGCCCAACCGTAATCAACGGTAACGAAGCGTTCGAGAGGGATCGACGCTCACTTGGCTTGAGGTCTCGAGTTGGCAGCCGGATTCCTCTCCGTTGCAGAGGTTTGGCCGGCACGTCGACGGAATACAGGAGGGTGCCATACCGGTCCGGGGTGAGCAACTCCCGACGCGCCGCCGGACTTCGACAAGACCGCCAGAGCGGGAAACCATTTGAGGCGTTGCGGTGACGGGTCGCATGAGCTCGAGAATGATCTCCAGCCAGATCGTTCGGAAGTTTCGGATGAGAAACTGCGCTGCTCAACTAAGGCTCTCCACGGTCACTGGGGGTCGAAGGCATAGAAAGTCTCGAATGTGGTCCCATTGTCGGTTGAGCGCTGAATCCCCGTTTCGGTCGCGACGAACACCACCCCACCGCTACGTGCAAGGACCGCCTGCGGACGCTCGCCCAAGGCCCGTCCTGCTTGCCACGTAGCCCCGGAATCCCCGCTGGAATAGACCGCTCCGATGGGGTCAATCCCGATAAGCGGGCCATCATCGGGCCAACTGAGCAAGATCAGCTGCGGTTGCGCAGCGACTGGCGTGAACGTCATGCCTTGATCGAGGCTGCGCGTCAGACCGGCGGAGGTCGTCGCCAGGATCTCATTCGAATTGGTCGGTGACACCGCGATGTCGACGGCGCTGATCGCGGCGCGACGATCCCACGCGCGTTTGTCCGGGCTCACCATCACGGTTTGGCTGCCGCTGTCAAGGCCGTACACGAGGCCGTGACGATAGTCGAGCGAATGAAAATCGACCTCGCCGTTTAGCGACACCGATGTCCAGGACTGTCCGCCGTCGGTGGTTTCAATCAGCCGCAGCACCGGTGGGGCACTACCGTCGTCCGCGCCGGGATGGCCACTGCCGAGAAAGTGATTGGGTCCGGCAACGGTGAAGCCCATGAAATCCTGCACGACGCCGCCGACGAGTTCGGGATCGCGCTCGCTGGCGAGCCGGTATACGCCGTAATGTGTGCCCGCGTACAGCGCGTCGTCGGCGGGATTGATGCCGAGGCCGTGGATATGCGCAAGACCCCTGGAGTCACCTTCGCTCGACTTCGTCTCAGTGGTTGAGCAGGCGCCGACCACCAAGACCGCAATGCCCAGCAGCGCAACCAGTCTTGAGCGCATGCTTACTCCGTTCCCGCTCATGAAGCGCCGCTACGAACCCAGATCGTAGTAGTGCCCACATGAATCCTGCGCGCACAGTCGGCGGTGTCACAGGTTCGCGTTGCCTGCCCGCCACTGCTCCCATGGGATGTTCCAGTCACCGAGACCGTCGGTGCCCGATAGCGTCGGGCCCACGGTGTTGACGACCTCGACGATGTCGCCGCGTTTGGTGTTGTCGTAGAACCAGATCGCGTTGGCGGGGCTCACGTTGAGGCACCCGTGGCTGACGTTGGTGTTGCCTTGGCTGCCCACTGACCACGGCGCGGAATGCACATAGATGCCGCTGTAGGACATCTGCGTGGCCCAATCCACCTCGAGGCGGTAACCCTCTGGGGAGTTGACGGGCACACCGTAGGTCGAGGAGTCCATGATCAGGTGTGAATACCTGTCTCCGATGATGTAGGCGCCATTGTCGGTAGGCGTGCTGTCCTTGCCCATGGACAGCGGCATGGTTCTGACCACTTCACCGTTGCGCCGCACGGTCAGCGTCTTGGTGCTGTCATCAGCCGTGGCGATGACCACGTCGCCTATGCTGAACCGGGTGGTGATGTCGTCCTGGCCGAAAAGGCCATCACCGAGATCCACCCCGTAGGTGTCGACCGCCACCTCGACTTTGGTTCCGGGCTTCCAGTATTCGGCTGGGCGCCAACGCACTTCGCGGCTGTTGAGCCAGTAGAACGCGCCCTCGACCGGCGGGTTGGTTGTCACCTTGATGGCCTTCTGCGCCGCCAACCGGTTGGGGATGTCCTCATCGAAGCGGACTGCGATGGGCTGGCCGACACCCACCACCTCACCGTCATTCGGCATGACGTAGGGCATCGTCAGGTTCTCCGGCGATGCCGTCGCAAATGTCATGCTGTTGCGGGCGATCCCGCCGAGTCCACGCGCCTCGGCGTTGAGCGTGTATCGCTTGTTGTAGCCCAACGGCTCGGTCGTTGCCCACGTGAGTCCGTCCGGGCTCAGCTGCCCGTCGACAAGATTGCCCTCTTCGTTGACCATGCTTACCGCGCCCAGTACACCGTCGCCGGCGGTGACGGTGACAGGGGAATCCACGGGAACGCCGACGGCTCCATCGGTGACCGACGCTTGCAGCCGGGGCACCAACAGGTCGCTGTACGGATCGCCCTTGTCCGCAATCACCTGAGGCGACGGAGCAGGGGCGTTGCTGCTGCATGCACCGAGCGCCAATGCCAGCGCCGAGCCCGCGGCCACGGTGATCAGCCACAACCGGTACCCCCGTCGGCGTCTTACCGAACCGAGCTGCCGCATTGCTCTTCCCCTCTCTGTTCTCTGCCAATCGAGGAGCAGCCACCGAGCAAATACCGGTGCGCCGCCCACACCGGCGCGCTCCGTGCCGCCATGGTCACCTCCAGAGTTGCCGTCCCGTATATGGCTCAAGTAGTTCTTCGTTAAAGATTCGGTAAAGCTTGTCCGATCGGCCATTTGCCTGCGCCGAATGTCGTCCGCACAGCAGCTGAGCCAGCCCTGCCGTCTACTATCTGTGTACGTACATACTAGCGTTTCGATAGGGGAAGCCTGTTGAGCGCGCCGCACATTTGCAGAAATGTCTGGCATGGACCAGCGCAGTGCTTCGGCCAGCATTGCGGCTGTCACGGACTGGCTGCTGGTGTCTACTAGTTAGAATAGTATGTAGTTGAAGCGTATTTCTTGGGGGGCGCATGTGAGACCGCGGGTGTGTCGATACGCCTTTCGCAACATCGTGACGAGTGAGGTTGAGGTCGACACGTGAAACGGCCTGCACAAGAGTCGATCACCGACCGTCGCCCGACCAAACGTGAATCGGGGGTTCGACCCCAAGGAGTGTGGACCGCCATGCTCACGATGAGTGCAGGATCGCCGAGGTCGGTCCGACGGAGCGCGGCGGTGTGGGGGGCGCTGCTTGCCGCGGCGGTGTCAATGGTCGTCGCGTGCACCACGGTGGTACCTGGTGCACCGGTCATCGCCGGCAATGGAGCGCAATTGAAAGGGCCGCAAATGGTCGTGGACCCCACGTTGCTCGCCGTGGGTGCCTACCCAACCAGGCCGCGGCCTGCGTTGGGTGCCGCCGGCACGCCTGTACAAGGCGTACTGGTCGAGGCTCAGCGGATGGCTAACTTTGTCGTCGGTCCATGGGAGGTTGATCCCGCCCTAAAAACCCAAAACTCGTTCGGTGCCCGCGTGCTGACCGACGCCGGCGCGCTGACACAACTAGGGCCGCCTGAACTGGCGGCCGTATTGGGCCGGCACAACTTCATCAACGGATTCGCCTCTGCACGCCAAGCTGCAAATGGGGAGAACCTGCTCAACGCTGTACTGCGACTTGGTGACTCAGAGTCGGCGGCCGCGGCGGTCGCCGACCTACGGGCGACGAAGTTGACCGAGCCGACCAACTGGACCTCGCCACAACAAGTCTCGGTTCCCGGACACCCCGATGTGCTGGCGATCGGCTACACCGTCGCGGACCCCGAGACGGGACGTCAGTGGATCGCTATGCGCTCCTTTGCTTTCCACGGCTCGTATGTGCTTACCCAGGTGGCCCGAGTGGTTGGCGGCCTGGCGCCGGCGGCTCAGCTTGTTGCAAACACCATCAACTTGCAACGCGTGATCATCGACCGGTTTCCGGCGACCGATCCAGCAGACTTCGCCGAGATCGCGCTCGATCCCACCGGCTTGTTGGCACGTACCCTGCTTCTGCCGCCGGAGGAGGCGACGCCGGTCCAGAATGCGCGATACGGCAAACGTGGGGCATTGCATTTCCAAAACGACCCGATCTGGTCGTCTGCCTTGTTCGACGAGACGGTCATGGATTTAACAGCCAGGGCCAAGACCAACGTATACCGCCTGTCAGACGGTTACGCCGCACTGGTGATGGTCGACGAATTCGCCGCTGATGCCCAAGCGTCAGCTGGGAAACCCGTCGACGGCGTCGAATTCATGCCCGCCAGTCAGTGCATGCAAGTCACACAGGGGGGCTTCTATTGCGTAGCACCGATAGATCGATACGTCATCGAGGCGCGGTCACGGTCACTCAACGATGCGCGTCAGCAAGTTGCGGCCCAGTACACACTGCTGATCGGGCACTGACTTAACGCCCAATTTAGCGCGAGGCCGGGCCGATACGCAGACCAGTACTAGATACTCAGACCAGTACTACTGGCCTCAGTACTAGCTGATCACGTATCGGTCTGAACACGGGTTTGGCCGCCAATGGCCCTGATAACGCCGCTTTCCTACGTTAGTTACAGCATTGATATTCTGTGACTAGAGTTAATAATGAGGCGAAAGTGATATATGTTGTGTTGTGGGAAAACCGATTTGGCTTCTGGTCGACAGCTCGCGGATCTTTCCCAGCGCTACGGGTTACGCAGTGGAGGAGTCTCCGATGGAAAGTGCAGACGCCGGCGCCGTATCGATGCTTCGGGTCATCTGCGAAACGCTGGGCGCCGTAAGGGAACTGAATACAACGGTGAACCGCGATGCAGCAGGTACCCGTAGGCTCCAGGCCCGCAACAGTTTCCACCAGCCCCCGGTCACCGCAGCATTGCGTCAGCTCGCGACCGCGGACGTGACCAGGCGCCGGGATCGGGATATGCGTGGGAGTTGGCGTCACACGCCTTGTCGGTGGAGAAGGTGAGAATCGATGCGCGGTAGGTATCTGGGCGCCACCCGGGCAATCTGGATAGCTTCCAGCGCGCTGCTACTTCTTATCGCGCTGGCCGCGCCCACGGCGGCCGCACCAGAAGACGAGCAGTGGGATCCGACGCTGCCAAAAATCGTGAGTTCTGGTGCGCCGGGCGATCCGGTCGCGATCGCCAACGCTTCGCTCGAGGTGAGCCGGCTTGCCACACAGACGACGATGGAGTTGGGGCGCAAGTTCCTCAGCAGCCTTGGGATTGGCGGCGGCCCGACCGCCGTACCGCCCAGCGCAGTTCCCGGGCGACTCACCGGCGTCAATGGCAGCCAGGCGATCGAGTACGTGATCCGACGCGGGGCTTCACAGACTGGTGTTCCGTACTCGTGGGGCGGAGGCAAGCCCAGCGGGCCGTCGCTGGGGGTGGACTCTGGCGCAAACACGGTCGGCTATGACTGTTCAGGATTCACCCAGTTCGCGTTCGCCGGCGTCGGTGTGCTGATTCCCAAGTTTTCCGGGGATCAATACAACACCGGGCGCAAGATTCCACCGTCGCAGGCCAAGCGTGGAGATCTGATCTTCTATGGACCGGGCGGTACCCAGCACGTGGGCATCTATCTGGGCAACGGGCAAGTGCTGGAGTCCGCGAGCAGCTACGGCGAGGTCGGTGTCCATCCGCTGCGCACCGCCGGCATGTCGCCATACCTGGTGCGCATCATCGAATCCTGAGCACAGCGTCGGCGAAGCGAGCCGGATTCGACGCCGTCACCCATGGGCGACGTTGCATCCTCACATCCGGGAACCTCCGTCACGGCGACGCTGCGCCGCCGTCCCCGGGCCAGTAGGCCGTCGCAGCCTCCGGATAGAGGGGCCCGCGTGCGCGGCGTTAGTACGAGCGCTCGCCAAGTTCCCACTCTGCATAGACAACTCCGATGCCATTTCGTAACCTATTCGAGACTTACGTACTTACACCGGACTTCGGCCGCCGCAGTTAAGGATCGTCCGCTTGAAACTCGATCGCAAAGAGCGCAGGGGTTCTTCGCTGGGGCGATGGCTTGTTGGCGCGCTTGCGTCGCTGTCGGTGTTGGGGTCGATGGTGGCCGCCGATGTGAGCGCAGATCCCGCCGCCGACGCGCTAGCCAGGCTTAACGAATTGTCCCGCACGGCCGAACAGACGACCGAGGCGATGCACTCCGCGCAGATGGACCTCGACGCCAAATTGGCCGCCCAGCAGGCTGCCGAGCAGCGCCAGAGCGCCGACGCGGCCGCACTGGAATTGGCCAAGGCTGAGTTGACCGGGTATCAAGGCGCCGTCGACAAGGTCGCGGCCACCATGTACATGGGCGGCCGCCCCGACGGTGTATCAGCGATGTTGAGCGCCGATTCTCCGCAACAGCTGATTGATCAGTTGGCTCTCGAGCAGGCGATGGCCACCGAAATGACCGACCGGATGCGGGCTTTTCAGAAGGCCAACGAGCGGGCCGTGTTGGCGGCCCAAGCCTCAGCGGCATCGGCCGAAGCTGCCCGTGCCGCGGCGGAGCAGGCGTCCGCGGTCCGCGCGCAGCTGCAGTCCAAGCAAAGCGACCTGCAGCGCCAGATCGCCGCGGTGAAGGCGCAGTACGACGCTTTGACTCCCGATCAGCGAACCGCATTGGCCGATCCCGGCCCGCCGCCCCCGCCACTGCCGGCCGCACCGGCACCAGCTGACCCGGCGATTGTTGCTATGCCCGGTCAGCCGCCAGCCGGGGACGTAGCGCCGCCGGCGGTGCCGGGTGGTGAGGGAGCTGCTGTGGTGCAGGCGGCGTTGTCGCGGGTGGGCTCGCCGTATTCGTGGGGTGCGACCGGGCCGAATGCCTTCGACTGCTCAGGGCTGATCAAGTGGGCTTTTCTGCAGAACGGTAAGTCGCTACCGCGGTCGAGCCAGGCGCTGGCCCAGGGCGGTCAACCGGTCGCGTTCTCAGACCTGCAACCTGGGGACATCGTGACGTTCTACTCCGATGTCTCTCATGCCGGCATCTATATCGGTGACGGGATGATGGTGCATGCCTCGACATACGGCACACCGGTGAAGGTGTCGCCCATCTCGAATGCTCCGTTCCACAACGCGCGCCGCTACTAGCAGCCGGTAGTCAACCGCGGAAGAAGTCGGCGGTGCGCTGGGTCCAGGTTTTGACGTCGTCGACGGTGTGGGCGATGTGCAGTGTCGAGTCGGGGATCAACTGCGCCAGTCTCTGCGGTAGACACCGGATGCAGCGGATCGGTGTCCCACGCAAGGATCAGAGTGGGATGCGGCAGTGAGGCGAGCTTCGCCGGTTCAGGCAGGTCGGATTGCCCCACGCCGCGCAGCGCTGACGACACCAAAGCATCGTCAACGTCCGGATTGAACTTTGCCTGCGGATGCTCGGCGAAAATCGGTAGCGGCGCCGCGTCAGCCCATTGTTGACGCCACGCGGCGGCGCCGATGTCGTCGATGAGCTCAGCCGTGTCGAGGTACCACTGCCGACGCTGGTCGGGGCCTGACTCCCACGCCACGGGTGGAATGAGCAGCGCCAATCGCCGGAACCGATGCGGTGCGGCCAGCGCCGCGTACAGTGCCGCGGCTGCTCCCAGGGAGGAGCCGGCGAAGTCGATTGGTTCGTCGATGTCGGCGGCGTCGAGGAGATCGAGAAGGTCGTCGGCAGCGTGTTCGAAGCGGTAGTCGGCGGGTGTTGACCGGCCGGTGGAGTGTCCGTGCCCGCGCTGGTCGTAGGTGAGCAGGCGGCGATCTGCGGCGATGGCGTCGATGTCGAACAGCTGCAAGCCTCGCACGGCGGCCCTACTGAGCAATACGCCATGGGCGTAGCCGACTGGCCGTCCGCGGCCGGTGAGCTCGTAGGCGATCCTTGCCCCGTCTGCGGTGGTGTAGAACCTGTCACTCGACATAACCCTCCGCCGATACCCCTACAGGGTATATGCCACACGCCGGACGGATCGCTTGTGCCATCTCCGCCGCAGGGGCGTGATCGGGCCGAGGTCCGGCGCAGCCAGCGGTCTTTACCGATTCTTCATCGAAAATCGAGCCGACCCTTAGGTCTTGGCCCCACGCTGGTAGCCGATGAGTGGACAGCCAATCGCCGGGTATGCCAGGCATGCGCTCACCGGCGGGCGCATCGTCCACCAGGGACCACGGCATGGCTGCCGATGACGACGGAAGGAATTCGTGTGCACATTAAACGGTTCGTTACCCTCGCTGCCTCCGCGGCGGCGGTCGCGGTGGCGTTGAGCGCCTGTAGCAACGACACCCCGCAGGGCGAGCATGACATGTCGTCCATGACGACCTCGGCCGCGGCCACGCCGGCACCCTCGACGCCGGCCGGTGGCGGTACGCAGGCCCAGGCCCACAACGACGCGGACGTCAGCTTCGCGCAGGGAATGATCCCGCACCATCAGCAGGCGATCGAGATGAGCGACATGCTGTTGGCCAAGCAGGGCATCGACCCGCGCGTGGTGTCGTTGGCCAACCAGATCAAGGCGGCTCAAGGCCCCGAAATTCAACAACTGCAGGGCTGGCTGACTGAGTGGGGTGTGTCGGCGGCCCCGACGTCTGGCAGCGGCATGCCCGGCATGCCAGGTCATGACATGGGGGATATGAGCGGCGGCGGAGGCATGATGTCGGAGCAAGACATGGCCGCTCTGCGCGACGCGCAAGGTGTCGAGGCCAGCAGGCTGTTCTTGACGCAGATGACCGAGCACCACAAAGGCGCCATCGCTATGGCGCAAACCGAGGTCGACAGCGGTCAGTTCGCGCCCGCGATCGAGATGGCGCGCGAGATCATCTCCTCTCAGCAGAAGGAAATCGACACGATGCAGCAGATCCTCGGGTCCCTGTAGGGCCGAGCCGCCAACCTGAGGCCGCGAACTTTTCTCCGTGTCCCCGTGCCGGTGTTGTCCCTCCGGCACGGGGACCGCTCTTTGATGAGACCGACGTGGTGCCGACCGGCGCCTCGGGCAGCACCGCGTTTGTGTCAACGGACTGGCGGGAACTCGCATCGAAAGCCGATACCCTACCTGGGTAGGGATTGTGCGATACCAGGGAGTTGATATGCGAGTCATCGCCATTGAAGAGCATTACGCTCATCGCGGTCTGCAGCCGGCCGAAGCGCTGGCCAACTTGGGCAAGCATCCTCAACTGGCCCGAATCCAGGACAAGCTGGAAGACCTTGGCGCAGGCCGCTTGGCCGACATGGACGCCGCGGGCGTCGACATGCAAGTGTTGTCGCACACGGTGCCCGGCGCCGAAGCGCTGCCCGCCGCACACGCCGTGGATGTGGTCCGTCAAACCAACGACGATCTGGCCGAAGTCATTGCGGCACATCCGGATCGGTTCGCCGGATTCGCCGCGCTGCCGATGCGCGATCCGCAGGCTGCGGCGACCGAACTGCAGCGGGCGGTGGGAACTCTCGGTTTTTGCGGCGCCATGATCAACGGGCTCATCGAGGGCCGGTTCCTCGATCACCCGGACTTCACGCCGCTGCTGTCTACGGCAGCCGATTTGGGCGTGCCGTTGTATCTGCATCCGTCGTTTCCGCCGCCGCAGGTGGCAGAGATCTACTTCGGCGGCCTGGCGCCGGTTCTGGGCGACCTGCTGGCCACCGCCGGCTGGGGCTGGCACGCCGAGACCGCATTGCATGTCCTGCGGTTGGTTGCCATGGGGGTGTTCGATCGCCTCCCGGAGTTGCGGGTCATTGTGGGGCATATGGGGGAGATGATTCCGTTCGCCTTGGCCCGCATCGACACGGTGCTGAGCCCAGTGGCCGAGCTGCGCCAGCCGGTCGCGCAGTACTTCCAAACCAACGTCTGGTTCACCGCCAGTGGCTACACCACTTTCCCGCCGCTGCAATGCGCGCTGTCGACGGTCGGCATCGACCGGCTGATCTTCTCGGTCGACTATCCCTACACCGACAACGCCTCAGCACGGGCGCTGCTGGACACGGCGCCGATCAGTCCGGTAGACCGCGAGAAGCTTGCGCACGGCACCGTGGAGGCGCTGCTGCGGGTGTGAGAACTCCATCCGCCCAATAGTTTTGGATGCTTGAACGTTCAGCGTGCCCGTTCTACCGTGCCGGCGTGCGCTGCGTTCGCACTGCGTTGCAGCGGAAGCGCGATGGTGAACGTTGTCCCGGTCCCCGCGCCCTGACTGGTGGCGCTGATATGGCCGCCGTGTGCCTCGACGAGCGCCTTGGCGATGGCCAGGCCGAGCCCGGAGCCCCCGTGGTCGCGGGTGCGCGCCGTATCGGCGCGGTACAACCGTTCGAACACATGCGGTAGGTGCTCGGCGGCGATGCCCTCGCCGGTGTCGGTGACCCGCAGCAGGAGTCGGGTGCCGTCGGTGTCGGCGTGCACGTCGACCCGTCCGTGCGGTGGTGTGTGCCGTAGCGCGTTGTCGAGGAGGTTCGCCAGTACCTGGGACAGTCGCTGCTCATCGCCCCACAGCGGCAGCTGGGTGGTGGGCAGGTGCGTCGACAAGGCCACGGCCTTGGCGTGGTAGCGCGCGCTGAGGGCGGCCGCCGTGTTGGCGATCAGCTCGGCGACGTCGAGGTCGGCGAACTCCAGTGAGGTCGTGCTTTCCTCAGCCTGCGCCAGGGCGGCGACATCCTGGGCGAAGCGCACCAGGCGCTGGGTCTGGTCGCGCAGCATCGCGGTGGTGTCGGGAGTCAGTGACCGCACGCCGTCCTCGATGGCTTCGGTGTAGGCCTGCAAAACCGATACGGGAGTGCGTATTTCGTGGGCAAGATCGGCGAATAGTTGGCGGCGGCTGGTGTCGACGGACTGCAGCTGGGCGGCCATTTGGTTGAAAGCCTGTGCCAGTGAGTCGAAGTCCTCGCCGAGGTGCGGCGGTGATACCCGGATCCCGTAGCGGCCCTCGGCGACCGCGGTGGCTGCCGATGCCACTTCGGTGATGGAGCGCTGCAATCTGCGGCTGACGTACCAGCTGACCGTGAACGCGACCAACGCCGAGACGGCAACGGCGCCGCCGACTGATAGCGCGGTGGCGTACTGGTAGGCCTGGTCGGCGTGCAGCTCCTCGGCGGAACCGGCAGCCACGCCGGCCTGATGGAGGTGTTCACGAAACAGCGGAGGCCCCACGATCGCGGCGACCACCCAGGTGGTGATGGCGCCGGCCAGCAACACCATGGTTTGAGCGATCAGCAGCCGCATGCCGATGCCGGGCCGCCGGCGTATCGGCGTGGCCATCACTGCCCGCTTCCCATGCGGTATCCGACGCCGCGAACGGTGATGACGTAACGAGGTGCAGCCGGATCGTCGCCGAGTTTGCGTCGCACATGGCCGATATGGACATCAACGAGGTGTTCGTTGCCGACCCAGGGCCCCTCGCGCACGGTTTCGAGCAACTGGCGGCGGCTCAGTACCACGCCCGGGCGCGCCGACAGGGCGGCGAGTAGGTCAAATTCGGTGCGGGTCAACAGGATCGGTTCACCATCCAGGGACACTTCCCGCGCCGCCACGTCGATACACAACGGCCCAAACGACAGCGGGGCGGCTACGTCGCCGCCGCGGCCGCTTTCGCGCTCGGGGGTGGCACGCGGGCGTCGCAGCATCGCGCGGATGCGCGCCACCAGTTCGCGTGGGCTGAAGGGTTTGGTGACGTAATCGTCGGCGCCGACAGTGAGTCCGACGATGGTGTCCATTTCGGTGTCGCGGGCGGTGAGCATGACCACGTAGGCGTCGGAGAAAATGCGCAGCCGGCGGCACACTTCTAACCCGTCCATGCCGGGCAGCCCGAGGTCGAGGATCACCACGTCGGGGTCGAAGTCGCGGGCCACGGCCACCGCATCGGGCCCGTTGTCGACGATGCGGGTGGTGAAGTGATCGCGGGTGAGGTAGCTGGCCACCACCTCAGCCAGCGCCGCCTCGTCATCGACCACGAGCGCCCGGTAGCCTCGCGCATTTTCACTCGAGGGCACTGATGTGTTGCTCATGGAGTTCATGGTGCCGGGTCACCGCTACGCGGTGACGCCCCGCGGCATTCTTCAACGAATCTTCACACGACCCTTATCGGTTCGCCGGTGTGGCGCGGTCATCGTGGTCAGTGAAGGAGACCGCGATGAGCATGGGAATCACGTCGGTGGCGTTTGAAGCCGTTGGCGACTGGCAGATATGGCTGCCGCTGGCCGGTGTACTGGTGTTGTGTTGGGGACTCGTCGTTGTCGCCACGGCCTCACTGTTCGGCGGCCCGGCGGGTGGGCGCCATAGTCGCCGATTCGCCACCCCTCACAGGGGTGGCATCCGCAGCGACAAACCAACGCGTGACGAATCGCAACAGGAGCCTCGGTAATGGCGGGATCACCGGGGCGCGGGCAGTGGAGTCGACGAAGCTTTCTTGCCGCAACGGTGGCGGCCGGGGCGACTCTGGCGGCATGCACGCGCGACAGCAGCGTCGTTGCGCCGAAGAACGCGGTGGCCGACGCCGAGGCACGGCGCCCGCACAGCGGGCGCACAGTGTCGACGACGCTCACCGCGGATCGGGCGCGCGTGGACCTTGGCGGCACGGTTGCCGAAACGGTGTCCTATAACGGCACGGTCCCCGGGCCGCTGGTGCGGGCATCGGTGGGTGACGAACTGGCTGTCACGGTGCGCAACCGGCTCGACCGCACCACGTCGGTGCACTGGCATGGCATCGCGCTGCGCAACGACATGGACGGCGCCTCGCCTGCCACACCTGACATCGACGGCGGTGCAGACTTCACCTACCGATTCTCGGTACCGCATCCGGGCACCTACTGGGCTCATCCGCACACCGGTTTGGACGCTGACACGGGCTTGTACTTCCCCGTCATCGTCGACGACCCCAACGACCCGGGCAACTATGACGCCGAGTGGGTGGTCATGCTCGACGACTGGACTGACGGCGTCGGGTCGAGCCCGGCCCAGATCTATGACGGACTTCGCAATTCAATGGGCGGACATGACATGCCGGGGATGGGCGACATGCCCGGCATGCCCGGAATGGGAACCGTTCCGGGAGTCGGGGGAGCGGGCAGCAGCACATTGCTCGGTGGCGACGCCGGAGATGTCAGTTACCCCTACTATCTGATCAACGGCCGTATCCCGAAGGCGCCCAGCAGCTTTCGCGTCAAGCCTGGTCAGCGGGTGCGGATCCGGCTGATCAACGCCGGCTCGGACACGGCCTTTCGGGTGGCGTTGGCCGGGCACAAGTTGACGGTGACCCACACCGACGGCTTTGCGGTGGTGCCCACCGACGTTGACGCGGTGCTGATCGGGATGGGGGAGCGTTACGACGTGGTGGTCACCGCAGGCGAGGGCGTGTTCCCGTTGGTTGCGGCTGCGGAGGGCAAGAACGCGTCAGCACGGGCACTATTGGTCAGCGGGGCGGGTTCGCAGCCGCCCGCCGACTATGCGCCTCCGGAGCTGCAGGGTCGTGTCGGCACCATTGACATGTTCGGCGCTGCCCCGGGTGCGGCGTTGCCGGCTGCGCGCGCAGATGTGGAGCTGCCGGCCGATCTGGGCGGGTCGATGATGCCCTATGACTGGACGATCAACGGTCTGCGGTTCGCCAACGCCCGGCCATTGGAAGTTCGTGAGGGTCAACGGGTTACGCTGTCGTTCAAGAACACCTCGATGATGTGGCATCCCATGCATTTGCACGGCCACACTTTCGAGGTGCTCACCGCCGACGGGCGCCCCGGCGCACGCAAGGACACCGTGATCGTGCTGCCCATGCAGCAGCTGCGCGTGTCGTTCGTCGCCGACAACCCCGGCGAGTGGATGCTGCACTGCCACAACACCTATCACCAGGAGGCCGGGATGATGACCAGCCTCAACTACATCACCTGACCGCAGCTCGGCGGTTGACAAGGTGGCGGGCACCTCACAGCCACGCGTGGCGGCGAAGGGGGTAAGACAGCCTGGCCACCTCAAGGGTGTCAGTATTCGATGAGCCGGGTGACGTAGGGCATCATGCCACTGGTACGTACCGGCGCAATGCGCACTTGTGAGCCGGTGTAGGGCGCTTCGATCATCTGACCGTTGCCGAGGTACATCGCCTCATGCTGGCTCGCGTTGGGGCCGTAGAAGATCAGATCGCCGCGTCGCATTTGTGACGAGGGGATTTTGCGTCCGGAGTTGTACTGCGTGCCCGAGTAATGTTCCAGTTTGATGCCCACGCCGGCAAAAGCGTAGAGGATCAGCCCGGAGCAGTCGAACCCCACGGTGTTGGCGCCCTGGTCGATACCTCGGGACGGGCCGTTGGCGTTGCCGCCACCCCACGAATAGGGCACACCCAGCTGCGACATGGCCCGGCGGATCACCAATTCCATTGCCTGCTGGCCATATACCCGTGGGATGCGCCCGTTGGTGAAGCCGGGGTCGGCGGGTGCCGAGGCTTGGGGCAGGATCCCGAGTTGGGTCAGGAACTTTCGGCCCATGTCGGCAGTCAGCTGCGCCGAAGTTGACGAGATCTGCAGCACCGCGTTCACGATGGCAATGGGGTCGCCGGTGACGTTGGCGCTGGGAACCATCGGCAAGGTGGTGTCCCACTGGCTGGCGCTTGTAGGTGCCGTCGCACCTGCCGGGGTTTGCCGGTCCCACCAGTCCGGCGCCGACGCCGCGCCACCAGCGGCAATCAGCGGTGCGGTGTTGGCGGGTGGAGTTTGGGGACGTGCCGCGTCCAGACGCGCTTTGGCGGCGTCACGGGCGGCGGCGAGCCGGTCGACTTCGGCCTGCTGGAGACCGAACTGACGTTGCGCCTCGGTCAGGGCGGCCACCGCTGCTTGTTGACTTCGCTCGGCATCGGTGGCCGCCTGGTCGGCGCGCTGCTGGGCCGCGCGCGCTGCAGACGCTCGATTCGCCTGCTCGGTGCGGGCGCGCTGCAGATCGGTCACCGTATTGCGGGCACTGAGCGCCAGGGTCTGATTGGCGCTGGCGCTGGCGATGATGTCCTCCGGGCCGGCCGCCGAAACCAGCGCCTGCGGTGGGCCATTGACATAGGTGGCGGCGGCGAAGTCATCGAAGCGCCTTTGGGCGGCGGCGATCGCCGCGTTCGCATCGGCCAGACCTTGTCCGCTGGCTTGCACGTCGCGGCGCGCGGCCGCGGCGGCATCGCGGGCGTTGGCCACGTCCACCAGCGCTTTATTGACACCTTCTTGTTGACCCTGGATCTGCGCGCCGATGTCGGCCAGGCGCTGATTGGCCTGTGCGAGGTCGGCGACCAGGGCGGAGATCTGCGAACCCGAATGGCTGGTGCCATCGTGGGATGCCTGCGCGGTGCCGCCACCGTAGACCAGCACGGCCACACCGAGCGTCACGGCGGTGAGGCGGCTGACCCATTCGCGTAGGGGCCTCATCACATGATCTCCCTCAGAGAGGCGCTGGCGCATCACCGTCGTCCGGTCCTCCGTCAGAACACTCCCCTGGCACAGCTACGGCTCCCGCCAGTAAGCAGTTGGTCAGTACGTAAAGGCAACGTACATCACTACTGTCTCACCGGAAACATGCGTCACAGTCTCATTGTGGTAACGGTCTTGAGCCCGCGACCGCCGATTTGTTGCCGCGTCGAATAGTTTGCCGCATGTCGCGCTGGGACTCGTCGAGGTATGAGGTGCGGTGCCACTTCGCTGGGATGTGTATCCCGGCCGACTACTTTTGCTAGGCGCCCCTGGCTACTGAGTGGCTAGTAGCCAGGCGGTTGGGGCTGGTCGGCCGGACCAGTGGCTGCGGGACATCGCGCTGCCAGTGCTCACAATGAGTGTGCCGCAAGGACTGCGTACCGACCTCGATTAACTACTATGACAATTAGTACTAAGCTGAGGACGTGTCGCTGGGCGTGCAGGATGGTGGTCAGATGGTGTTGCGTCGGCTGCAATGGGCGCAATTGGCCGTTGCAGTGGTGGCAGCGGTGGTTGTCGCCCTCGCAGTTGGGGTGCCCAGCGCGCTGCTGGCCAATCCCATTTTCGTGCGCATGACCCCGGTGCCGTGGTGGAGCTATGCCGTGTGGGTACTGACCGCGGTGCTTAGTGGGATTTTGGTCGCCACCTATGTCCGCGGCCCGGCAGCGGCGTCCTCGGTTCCGGGGCGCGCCGGGATCATGGCCAACGTCGGCTCTGTGCTGGCGGTGGGGTGCCCGGTGTGCAACAAGCTGGTGGTGGCAGCGATCGGGGTCAGTGGGGCGCTCAACGTATGGGCGCCGATTCAGCCGCTGCTCGCTGGCGTCTCGCTGGCAGTGCTGGGGTGGGCCTTATGGCGGCGGCTGACGGCGCTGCGCTCCTGCCCGGTGGGCGACGACGACGTCGCGCTGACGCCTCCGACGACCGTGGTGGCTGCTACGCCGGAGCGAGACAGCTAGCGGTGCGGGGTCGACCATTGTCCGTGTTGGTCGCCGCCGCGGCGGCCGCCGTCGCGGGTGTGCTCGTCAGTCACGACCCGGTAGCGGCGCCGGCGCAGCGACTGTCGACCGGCGACGCCGTGCCCGCAGCAGACGCCACGGTGACTGAGGCCGGCGCCGCGCCGTGCCCGGCGCCGGTACCCGGTGCCGCCGCGGTGCCGACACTGTCCGGGGTGATGGCCCGCTGTCTGGGATCCGCGCGGCCGGTGGATGTCGGTGCGGCGGTGGGCGGTGCGCCGACACTGCTCAATCTGTGGGCGTCGTGGTGTGCACCGTGTCGCGAGGAGATGCCGGTGCTCGACGCCTACACAGACACGCCCGGCGCTGTGCGGGTGATCGGTGTCAATGTGCGCGATCGGCCGGCCTCGGCGGCGGCGCTGGTCCGCGACCTGCGCATCGACTATCCCTCGATTGCTGAAGCCGATGAGGTCGCCGGCGCGTTGGGCGCACCCCAACTGCTGCCGCTGAGCTACCTTGTCGGTACCGACGGATCTGTGCGCCGCCTCCCAATGATGGTGTTTCGCGATGTCGCGCAGGTCACTGAAACGGTCGCCGCCGCGCGTGGGGAAAGGCAATAACGATGACAGCGCGCAAGACAACGGGCCGGACGCCGCGG
Source organism: Mycobacterium sp. GA-2829 (assembly GCF_001499965.1). Lineage (GTDB taxonomy): Bacteria > Actinomycetota > Actinomycetes > Mycobacteriales > Mycobacteriaceae > Mycobacterium. The sequence goes on along the minus strand of NZ_LQIT01000009.1, from coordinate 70,180 downwards.
CGCACCGCAGCGCGCCAGACTCGGCCGCTGCCCGGGCTGGGTGAGCTGGAGGCGGCGATCATGGATGTGGTTTGGCGCGCCGACGAGGCGGTGCGCGTCCGTGACGTCCTCGACGAACTCGAACCCGTCCGCAAGCCCGCCTATACGACCGTGATGACCGTGATGGACAACCTCTACCGCAAGGGGTGGTTGAGCCGTGAGCTCGACGGCCGCGCCTACAGCTACCGGGCCACCCGAGACCGCATTCAGGCGGCCACCGACGCGCTGCGCGAGCTACTTGCCGACAGTGGCGATCCCGCCGCGGCTCTGCTGCACTTCGCGCGCAGTGCCACCACCGCGGAGTCGCGGGCATTGACTCGGGGGCTCAAGGAACGGGGTCGGCGGCGGTGACCGCCGTGATGTGGTGGACCATCGGCGGTCTCGCCGTCGGCGTCCTCACACCACCGGTATTGCGGGCGTTGACCCGCCGCGGCACCGACGCCGGGGTGCTGTTGTCGGTGTGGGGGGTGCTGGTGTGCACCACGCTCGCCGCGGTCGCACTTCCGGGGCTGGCAGAGCTGCTGCACCGGTGCTGGCTGGCGCTGCACGCCGGTCCGCCCGGGCAGGTGGATACCATCGCGGGAATCCTCAGTGCAGCCGCGCTGGGCGTTGCGGCGATACGCGGAGGCTGGCAGCTGAGCCGCACGGGACGGCAGCGACGTCGCTTACACGACAAGCATGTCGAGCTGGCCTGGTTGCTGACCGGCCGCAGCCCTCGATCGGGCGCGGTGCTGTGGCTGCCGGCTACCGAGCCGCTGGCCTACAGCCTGGCCGGCAACCCGGCGCTGGTGGTAATGAGCACCGGGCTGCGGCAGTGCCTCGACAGCGCAGCCGTGCGCGCCGTCGAAGCCCATGAGCGTGCCCACGTGCGCCGGCGCCATCATCTGCTGATCGCCGTCGCCCAGGCCGCCGCCGCGGGATTGGGATGGCTGCCGCTGATGCGCCAATCACCGTCATTGGTGCGCACACTGGTCGAATTGGACGCCGACGCGCACGCGGCCCGCTCCCACGGTCACCGCGGTCTGCGCCGGGCGCTGCAGACATTGCAGAGCGCTCCGGCACCGGCCCCGGCGCTGGGCATCGCCAGTGAATGCACCCAGCTGCGGCTGGCCCGGCTGGCCGGCAGGCGCTCTTCTGGGGGCCGCTTGGCCGGATCCAGCGCCGCCTGGGGGGCAGCGCTCGTGCTGGGCATGACCACGCTGCTCACCTTCGCCGCCCTCACAGGCTTGGCGTCATGCACGGCGGGCTGACAACGCCGGACCGCCACAACTGCGGCACTTCTGTCCGTAGAAACGCAACTACCGTAGATCGTATGTTGTGCGCGCCGCTGCGCGGTCGAGGTGTCGGCAGCGACCATCAGTGGCTGACTCAACCCTGCCCTGGATTACGTGTTGGGTCGCAGTGACGCGGCGCCGCCCGCGCCGCCCGCTGGCGACGCTGTTTCACTATCGGTTGTGCGCCAGGAATTTCCGATGATGTCCCGGTTGGCGAACGCAGGTCTGCACCCCGCGGCACCCGGTCCGCCCCGAGCAACACGGCGATCACAGTTGAGCGACCCAACCGCGACGGCTCGGCCCACCGCGGCGCTGGCCGAATATCCAAGCGAGCAGCGCGCTTTCATGGCATTCGCCACTGACGTGGAGGATCTCCGACACGCATACGGGTCTATTGAGCTGAGGCGCCCCAATATTGGTCAAGGTGCGCTGGCAGCCATCACCAGACCGGCTCCCCGCCCGATGCGGGTGACCATCGCCGCCCATGACGGGCCGTTCCTCATTCAGGTGAGCTCGACTGACTTCAAGTACGGCCGTAGCACCTCGAGCGGCTCACGAGGCTCGCCGAGCGCCAGGTATCCACTGCGGTGTCGGCAGGTGGCACGGCCGAATGATTCGGCGTCACGCAGACCCAGCGCCGTTGGCTGGACGCGCCTAAATTGCGACCCGCCGAGCGCCTCCCCGATCCGAGCGCCGTTGAGTACTAACCTGCATAGTAGATCATCGGCCGTATTTGGAACAGGAGCGCCCATGGCGCGAGGCGACACATACCAGGCCATGCGCCAAGGGGTGAACCGAGATCCGCGCCGTTGGGCGCGCTTCGGACGCGCGGTCGGTTCCCTGCTCATTGTGGTGGGCTCGGCAATGGCCACCGCGCATCTGATTGCTCACTTCGCGAGCATGCGAGTCGTCGGGGCACTGGACCTGCTGATCGGCTTTCCGATGGCCGCCATGTTGGTCCTTGTGGGCCTGTTATTGATGGGGCTGGAAACGCCGCGGCCCAGATCGAGTCGTCGACGCGACAGGGACGTGATGTGATCAGCTCTCTGAAAGCTCGCAAGGCATCAACTATCAGACAACCCGCGGCAGCGGCGCAATTTCGTTGCAGGACAACGCCGTAGTTTCTCGATGTGCCATCCGCGCCCCTGCCTGACGGCAGTTCTGGGTATCGACTGAAATTGATGGTGCGAACAGCGCGATCCAGATCGGTAGCTGTTTTGGCATGACCGCAAGACCATCTGCAGGTGCCACCTCCCTCACGGTTTCGCCGAGTCGTCGATCGCCGGGTGTAACACCAGCGCGCCGACCACCGGCATACGTAGTACATACGTAAGATGGTGCTAGTTGCGCATCGCGGTGAAAGGAGGGCTCGTGCACGGCACGCTTCGCGGGCTATTGATACTGACCGTCACGGCCGCCGCGGTGGTGCTGGCGCCACCACCGGTGGGGTCGGGAGCAGGGGCATCATCGGGCTTGGATGGCCGGGTCGCGATGGTGCGTCCAGGACCTGACGCGGTGGTAGGGGTTGGGCATCCGGTGCTGGTGGGGTACAGCGAGCCCGTCGAGGACCGCGCGGCAGCCGAGCGCAGCATCACTGTGACCGCGTCGCAGCCGATGGAAGGTGAGTTCACTTGGCTGAACGATCGTCTCGTGGAGTGGACTCCGGACGGCTTCTGGCCGGCCCATTCGACGGTCACGGTGCGCGTTGGTGGCTTAAAGACCGACTTCACTACGGGGGCGGCGGTGGTAGGCGTGGCTGACATCTCGTCCTATACATTCACGGTGAGTATTGACGACCAAGTCGTGCGTGAGATGCCGGCATCGATGGGTAAGCCGGGCTTCGATACCCCGGTGGGGACGTTCAAAGTGCTGGAGAAGCAGCGCAACGTGGTCTTCGACTCGCGCACAATCGGAATTCCACTCGACGACCCAGAGGGATATTTGATCGACGGGGAGTACGGCGTGCGGGTGACGTGGGGCGGCGTCTACATACATTCGGCGCCGTGGTCGGTCGCGTCGCAAGGCTCGGCCAACGTCAGCCACGGCTGCATCAATCTCAGCCCAGAAAACGCCGAATGGTATTTCAACACTGTCACAGTCGGCGACCCCGTGATCGTGCAGAGCTAGCCACTCAACCCTCGCGTGATGGAACTCCGGGACCCTGCGGAACGCGCACCCGGCGGCCACGTGCCCGTTCCAGGGGCAGTCGCGCCGACATTTTGCGCGTCACAGCACGGGGAAACGCGCGGCGCGAGGTAGGCTCGGCAACGACATTGCTGGAGGCGAAACGGTGCGTGTACGAGGATTCGGTGAGCTGGAAGCCGTGGTGATGGATCGGGTGTGGGATCGCGATCCTGAAATGGTAACGGTGCGTGACATTTTCGAAGAGCTCTCGGCCGAGCGTCGCATTGCCTACACCACGGTGATGTCGACGATGGACAACCTGTACACCAAGGGGTGGCTCGAGCGGGAACGCGATGGCCGGGCCTACCGGTATTGGGCCACCCTGACCCGCGAGGAACACACCGCTCGGTTGATGCGTGAAGCCCTCGATGGGGGAGGCCGCTCGGAACTGGTGCTCAGCTACTTCATCGAGCAGATCGGACCCAAGGAATCCGAGCGGCTCAGGGAAGCGATGCGGCGGCTGGCGAGGCGGTCGAGCAGGGCCAAGAAGAGGTGAACGCCGCAGCGTGCCTGCTGCTTTACAGCGTCGCGGTGATCGTGTTCGGACCACCGGTGTTGGGCTTTCTCACCCGTGGCGGGCATGCGCCCAGATCTGGAGTGGCGGCCTGGTTGATCGCGATCGGCAGTGTCCTGCTGAGCTGGCTGACCGTAGTTGTGGTCGTGATTGTCGACGTGGTTGCGCACTGGCACGACGGGGGGTCATTTGTCGTGTCGTGCGTCAGGTGGCTGTGTGACCTGGCTGCCGGTAAGGCGGGTAGTGCACCGCAGGCGATGCTGCTGGCTTCGGCAGTAGCGGTGTTCGGTGTCGTGGCCGTCATCGGCGTGCGGCTCGTGCGCACCGTGGGGCGGCTGCGAGCGCACGCTTACGGGCATGCGCAAGCGGTTCGACTGGTAGGCCGCCCGACCGGCGAACCCGACGTGTATGTCGTCGACGCCGCCGAGCGCACCGCGTATTGCGTGGCTGGAAAGCCACCCGCGATCGTGGTCACCACCGCAGCCGTAGCGGCTCTCGACGAGCGCGAACTCGCGGCGGTACTTGCACATGAACGCGCCCATCTTGACGGGCACCACCCCCGAATCGTCACCGCGTTGCGCAGCTTGGCGTTGGTATTCCCCCGTCTTGCACTGATGACGCGCGGTGACGCCGAGGTAGCACGGTTGCTGGAAATGTGCGCCGACGATGCTGCCGCACGTCGGCACGGCAAGCGCGCACTGCTCACCGGGTTGATGACTCTGGCCGCAGGCGCGCCGGCCGCGGCGCTGGGCGCGGCCGATGTCGCGGTCTTGAATCGCGCTGAGCGCCTTGCCCTTCCGCCTGCCCATCATGTCCGCGTACGTGCGCAGGCCGCTCTTACCAGCGCGACGGCGATGATGGCCATTGCGCCGCTGGGCACACTTCTGCTCGGCGTATCAGGGATCCTTATGTGCGGCGGCTAGCCGCGGCACTCAGCGCACCGTAGTCACACTTTCGCCGCCTCGCCGGGCGCGGACGGGACCATGCCGGAAACGGCACTGTTTTCTGGCGAGGTTTTGTGCATGGCGCATCCAGCGCAGCCGCACTCCCCGGCGCCCGCGTGGTCGATGTTGTGAACCAGCCCTGAGGGCTACATCACTCCGGCGTAGGAATGCAGTCCGGCTATCACCAGGTTGATGAAGAACAGGTTGAACACCATCGCGGCGAAGCCAGCGACGTTGACCCAGGCGGCCTTGCGGTCGCGCCAGCCCGCGGTCGAGCGGGCATGCAGGTAGGCGGCATACGCCACCCAGGCGATGAACGACACGGTCTCCTTGGGGTCCCAGCCCCAGTACCGTCCCCACGCTTCCTCGGCCCAGATGGCACCGAAGATAACGCCGAATCCGAACACCGGGAAGGCGAAAATCGTGGTGCGGTAGGCGATGCGGTCCAGGGTCTGCGCATCAGGCAGCCGCGCGACGATGCGGGCGATCGCACCGTCGGCTGTGCTGTCGCCGGAAGGCGCGCCGAACCGCGACATCTTGAGCAGGAACAGGATGCTGGCGACGCCGGCAACCAGGAACACCCCGGAGCCGAGGCTGACCACCGAGACGTGGATGGGCAGCCAGTAGGACTGCAGCGCGGGCATGACCGGCGCGGCGTTGGTGTAGAGCCACCGGCCCGACACCGCAAGCAGGATCAGCACCGGAACCAGCACGAAGACCCATAGCGCGCGGTATTGCGGGCGGCGCAACACAAGTGCGGCGGCCACCAGCCCGCAGAAGCAGGTCAGGTTGATGAACTCGTACATGTTGCCCCACGGCACCCGTGAAGTGGCCAGGCCACGCAGCACGACGCAGGCCAGCAGCAGCCCACTGCCGAGATACGTCAGCGCGAGGCCGGCCGTGCCGACGCGTTGGTCGACGGGGCGTCGGGGTATGTCGGCGACGATGCCCGGGGTGGCGCTGTCCGCACCCACGGTCGCGCCCGCGAGCTCGCGAGTTGCGGCCATTCGGCTGCGGTGGTAGGCCAGCTCGACGGCGAGCAGCAGCAGCGCAGCCACCAGCACGACCACCGATGAGGTGAAGGCCCAGTCCGAATAGCGGGCCAAACCCATGTCGATGCGCACCGTGTTCACGTGGCCGATCCGGGCGTGACGTCCACGACTGCGCCTAGTACTGCATACATGCGTGAATTAGACGCGGCACGGTCTGCGGCCGGATTGCCGAGGTCAACGCGTTTGGTCTCGCATCATGCGTGCGGGGCATCGCGGTACCGGATGCCTGGTCATGATGTCGGGGAGACGCCGAGCACGCGCTGGATGTCGGGCTTCATCTGCTGCAGCTGGGCACCCCAGTACTCCCAGCTGTGCGTGCCGCTCTGCGGGAAGTTGAACACGCCGTTCTTTCCGCCCGCGGCAAGGTACTGCTCCTGGAACGTCTTGTTGGTCCGCAGCGTGAAGCTCTCGAGGAACTTCGCGTTGAAGTTGTCGCCCGCCGCAACACCGGTGCCGGTGATGTCGGCCGGTATGCCGTTACCGGAATAGACCCAGATGCGGGTGCCGTTGGCGACCAGCTGGCCGATGTTGACCATCGGGTCGTTGCGCTTCCACGCCGGGTCGGACGACGGGCCCCACATGTCCTCGGACTCGTAGCCGCCCGCGTCACCCATCGACATGCCGACCAGCATCGGCCACCAACCCTCGGACAGATTCAAAAAGCCCGACAGCGACGCCGCGTACTGGAACTGCTGCGGGTAGTAAATGGCCAGCGTCAACGCGGCCGAGCCGGCCATCGACAGGCCCACGGCCGCATTGCGGTTCGGGTTCACGCCCTTGTTGGCCGCCAGGTAGCTCGGCAGCTCCTGGGTCAGGAAGGTCTCCCACTTGTAGGTGGAGCAACCCGCCTTACCACAGGCCGGCTTGTACCAGTCGCTGTAGAAGCTGGACTGACCGCCGACCGGCATGATCACCGAGAGGCCGGAGTCCAGGTACCACTCGAACGCCGCGGTCTCGATGTCCCAGCCATTGAAGTCATCCCGGGCACGAAGGCCGTCGAGCAGGTACACGCCCGGCGCGTTGGGACCACCGTTCTGGAACTGGACCTTGATGTCACGTCCCATCCCCGCAGACGGAACCATGAGGTACTCGACCGGCAGACCCGGACGAGAAAAAGCCCGCGCGGTTGTGGCTCCTAGGACACTCATTGCCGTCAGCAGCAGGACTGCCACGGATAACGCCACCAACACGCGACGCGATAAGGGCAAGCTCAACGGTTCCACAACGGTCCCTTCTCTGTCGCGTTCACAGCGGCCGACAAGAACTACTATCACGAATAGTACTAAACTAACCCGGGCTATAGCTGGCCCGGCATCAATGTCGCCGTCGCGCGCCCAGCGGCTTGGCTTGCGCGTGCCGATCCGGCTCCCTAGAGCGCTCGTGGGCAACGAGTTTCGTCGAATCGCTTGTCATGGGCCGATGGGTTTGGTTAAGTCACCTGATCCAGATAACGATTTGGTCACGGCGCGGAGGTCCTCGGTTTGGCTGAGCAGCGTTGGCCCGCGCCGTCGCGCCGTGTGGCCGACTGGGACGCGGAGATCACTGAGGTCATTCCGTTCAACGAGTTCGGCGCTCTGGCCGAACTGGGGCATCCGGAGCACGGCGCGTTCGACAAAGATTTCCAGGTCCTACACGCCCGCGAAGTGGGCGACGATATCGACGGGGACGCCGATCAGGCACCGCTGCGCCTGCTCGGGCCCGTGGTGCGGCGCCCTGCCGGACTGCGCCACCGACCGGCGCCGTCGGCCGGGCACTCAAGCGCTGCGATGCGACCACCACGGCGAGGGCGCCATCGCCAGGCTGAGGCAGGACCTGAGCGCAGTCGTGTTCTGATCGCAGCGATCGGCCTCGGCGCGGCAGGCGCAGCGGCGCAGTCCGCGCTGGGCCCTGCAAGCATGGATTCCGGGCCGGCAGTGATGACGGCCCAGGCCACTGTTCTCGACAGCGGTACCGGCCTCAGCGGTGGCGGGATGCAGGTGATCGCGGCGGCTCCAGCGGTCAATCCCGCGGTGGCGGCCGAGGAATTCGCCCGCGGTGTGGCGTTCGCGCAACAGCGCGCCGAACGGGAGGCTCGTCTGCAGCGGCCGCTGTACGTCATGCCGACCCGAGGCATCGTCACATCCGGATACGGCTACCGTTGGGGAGCGCTGCACAGCGGGGTCGACATCGCCAACGCGATCGGCACACCCATCTACGCCGTCGCCGACGGCGTCGTCATCGCCGCCGGTCCCGTGTCGGGGTTCGGCATCTGGGTCAAACTGCGCCACGCCGATGACACGGTCACCCTGTACGCCCACCTCAACAGCACCACCGTCAACGTCGGTGAGCGGGTGATGGCCGGCGATCAGGTCGCCACGATGGGAAACACCGGAAACTCCACCGGACCGCACCTGCACCTGGAAGTCCACGTCAACGGCATTGACCGCGTCGATCCTGCCCCGTGGTTGGCCACGAGAGGCCTAACTGTACTGACCATGGACGTTGGTGACGGCGTGGCGTGGTGACATGACGAAGACCTCCGAGTGAAGTGCGAGCTGTCTAGGAAAGCACTCACACACCGGAGGTCTTCGTGTCCCACCGTAATGCCCCTTTGTCGGAGCTGGGTCGTCTGCGTTTAGCGCGTTGCGTGGTCGAAGAAGGCTGGTCGTTGCGGCGGGCTGCTGAGCGTTTCCAGGTCGCGACCACGACGGCGGCCCGCTGGGCGGGCCGCTACCGCACGATGGGAGCCGCGGGCATGGCCGACCGCAGCTCACGACCCCGTCACAGCCCCAACCGGACTCCGACGCGGACTGAGCGGCGCATCATCAAACTCCGCGTTCTGCGCCGGTGGGGCCCAGCACGTATCGGTTATCTGCTGGGCCTGCATCCCTCCACCGTGCATCGGGTGCTGACTCGTTTCGGGATGGCACGGCTGCGCTGGTTAGACCGCCCTACCGGACAGGTGATTCGGCGCATCGAGTCAGACCGTCCGGGCGACCTGGTACACGTCGATATCAAGAAACTGGGCAAGATCCCCGCCTGCGGGGGCTGGCGCATGCTGGGTCGTACCGTCGGTAACCGCAACGCCTGGGCCGATAAGAGCTCTGGAACGTTCAACGCCTATCACCAACCTGTTCGCGGCTATCACTTTCTGCATACCGCCATCGATGGACACTCCCGGCTGGCCTACAGCGAGTTACTCACCGATGAGCGCAAAGACACCGCCGCAGCGTTTTGGCTACGCGCTAACGCCTGGTTCCTTGAGTGCGGCATCACGGTGCGAAATGTGTTGACTGACAACGGAGCCTGCTATCGATCTACACCCTTCGCCCAAGCGCTGGGCGAGATACGACACCGCCGCACACGCCCCTACCGACCTCAGACCAACGGCAAGGTCGAGAGATTTCACCGCACTCTGGCCGACGAATGGGCCTACGCCCGCCTTTACCGCAGCGACGCAGAACGCTGCGCAGCGTTCACCACCTGGCTACACACCTACAATTGTCACCGCGGCCACACCGCACTCGGCGGCTTACCACCCGCCAGCCGCGTACCTAACCTCTGTGGTCAGAACACCTAACCCTTGGAGATCTCGTCGGATAGACCCTCTCCTTGAGGCTGCTCGGCGGCAGCGTTCGATTCTCAACCGGGGCGACGCTGCAGCAGCGGACGAGCCTGCAGTGAGTCATGCTGGCTCACGCGCTTAACCGCACGCCGAAGCATACTAAGGTCAGTAGTACTCCCTTAGTCCGTACAAGTTCGGAAGGTCGGTCGATTGCCATGAGTCCCATCCGGCGCCTGTCACGCAACCCCAAACCGTCGATATACACGCCGGCATACCGGCGGGAACGGTCTCGCCGTCTGCTGGGCTGGCTGCTCGTCGGGGTGGGCTCAGTGATGGCGTTCGCGCACGTCTACACACACCTTGCACAGATGCGCATCGTCGGGTACCAGGATCTGCTGTTGGGCTATCCCATGGCGGGGATGCTGGTGCTGGCCGGCTTCATGCTCGTTGGCTGGGCCGCCAAACCCGGCCGTTGACGCGGTGGTTCGCCGCATCGGCAATGTCACCGGTAGGGGATGCGGGATTGAGGATCCGGCCGATAAGCGTCACGATCACCGTTGCGGCGGCGATCGCGATGAGCGCCCACTGCAATAGCGGCGCCCATCGTGTCGCGGGAGTGACGTTGGTCTGTAACGGGATTCGATTGACCAGGTACGCGGGCTCGAAGAACTCGGTGTCCGCCACGACCGTGCCCTGCGGGGTAATCACCGCGCTGATGCCCGTGGTACCAGCTACGACGACGCTGCGGCCATGCTCGATGGCCCGGATTTTGGCGAATGCCAACTGCTGGCGGCTCATCTGCTCGTTGAACGTGGCGTTGTTGCTGGGGACCGCCAGTATCTGCGCGCCGTTGAGCACTGCTTCGCGCGCGGCCCGATCGAAGATGACCTCCCAGCATGTGGTCACACCGACCGGGACCCCGGCCGCCTGCACGACGCCGCTGCCGGTGCCGGCCGTGAAGTATCCGGCCCGGTCGGCGTAGCCAGAAAGGTGGCGAAGGAACCCGCGCCAGGGCAAATATTCACCGAACGGTTGAACGATCTTCTTGTCATGGCGTTGTCCCGGCCCGCTGAGCGGATCCCACACGATCACCGAGTTGGAACTGACCGGCGCCGATCGACTCCACTCGGGCCGAGCCAAGACGGCGCCGACCAAAATGGGCGCGCCGATGGCCGTGGTGGCCCGCGTGATCTGCCGCCGGGCATCGTCGTTGAGCAGGGGATCGATGTCCGAGGAATTCTCCGGCCAGATGACAAACTGCGGTTGGGCGGCTCGTCCGGACCGGATATCCTCGGCGAGTTGCAGCGTCTGGCGAACATGGTTGTCCAGCACGGCGCGGCGCTGGGCGTTGAAGTCCAAACCGAGCCGGGGGACGTTTCCCTGCACCACAGCCACCGTCACCATGGGTCCGGCGTCAACAGTTGAGTTCCGCACTATCGGTCCGATCGCCGCGGCGCCGATGCTGACCAGCGCAATGCACACGACGCAAACCGCAATGGTGCCCTTGACATCGGTGCGCGCCGAGCGCGGAACCAGCAGGGCAAGGGCGGCCACACAGAAGCCCAGCAACGCCGCGGTAAACGACACCAGCGCCACCCCTCCCAGGCGCGCGAAAACCGCCAGCGGACCATCGGCCTGGCTGAATCCGACAACGCCCCAGGGGAATCCGCCGAACGGAACCACACTCTTGAGCCATTCGACGGCCGCCCACCAGGCTGCCCACCACAGCGGCCAACCCGTCAGTCCTCGCAGCAACACGGCCACGACGGCGAACACGGCGGGGAAAAGCGCACACATCAAGGCCAGTGCTACCCAGGGTGCCGGGCCCACCAGATTTCCGACCCAGGGTAATAGGGGTAGATAGAACGCCAAGCCGAACAGCAGCCCGTACCCGAAGCCACCGAGAGGTCGGGTGGATGGGCCGGCCAGCACCCACGCCAACACCGCCAGGCCGGCTATCGCGCTCAACCACCAGCTCAAGGGTGAAAAACTCGCCGCTAACAGCAGACCGCCGGCCACCGCGCAGGCTCCTCTGGCCAGCCGCCGCTGCAGCGGCCGACCGGCCTTTACCTCCCCCACAACCGATTCCAATCCGAACCAGTCCAAATACGCGGACCGATGCCGCCCCGCACAATCCACGCTGTCTTTACCATGTCCGACCGCCCTCACCGGCTTGACCATCGGATAGCCGCACCCTTTGTCAGCCTACGGGATTATTACGTACGGCCACTGACCGTAGGCCTTGGCGGCTGGCAATCCTCACTCCAAAACCGTACGGCGCAAAGGCCCCTGCATGGACCCAACGGTTATGCGCGCCAGGCGGTGTTCGGATCGTCGCGTGGGGCGCGAGGATTGAATGAAGGGCGCACTGACCGCTCCGCGTTAAGCGCCCTTATCTCAGGCAGCAAGCGATCGATGACTACAACGATGTCGCAAATTAGGCGTCGCTAGATAAAGATTTCTTGAAGACACTCCGCACCCGGCGCGTCACCACCCTACGAAGTACGTAGTACGGCAGTATTGATCGAGTGCATAACAGCGCGCCCAGCTCAGCACTGCGAATTCTCGTCGTCTCTACCGGCGCGGGCTGGACCGATCGCCTCGCCGAACAACTTCCCGCTGAGGAGGTGGCGGTCCTCGTCACCGACAGTAGTGCCGAAGCGCTGGTCGCGGCGAGAAATCTGCGGCCCCGGATAATTCTGCTTGATTTCGATCTGCGTGGAGGCGACGGCGTGCAACTCTGCCGTCGAATGCGCACGGTATCCGACGCGCATATCACGATGTTGACCGCGCGAAGTGATGAAGCCACTACGATCGCTGGCCTCGCCGCTGGAGCCGACGACGTGCTAGCCAAACCATTCACCAGCCGTGAGGTGGCTGCCCGTATACGGGCTGTCCTACGTCGCTTCCTCCCGCCCCCGACGGCCTACGGAGTCCGGCCGTATTCCGAAAATACGCCAGGAAGGAAGGAATTCGGGTGGCTTGCTATCGATCTCGCGCGGCGCGAGGTCTTTGTCGCCGACGAGCAGATCACCCTGACCCGCACGGAGTTTGAGATTCTGGCGATACTGGCTCAGCGGCCGGGTGGTGTGACGACTCTGCAACAGATGTTGGACGCGGTGTGGGGGCCGCGGTGGGCGGGCAGTGTCGCCAAACTCCACGTGCATATCGGTAATCTGCGCAGAAAATTGGGAGACGACCCCGCTAGGCCATTGCTGGTGTTGAACGTCCGCGGAATCGGTTATCGACTAGCGGTATAGCGCGATGAGCAGGGGGCCACCGCCCTCAGCGCGACGCCTCAACATTCAGGCGCCGCCGAGCAGGATTCTTCCCGGGTTGGTCAGCGTCTGGCACAGTCGGCGCAGATCGATGATGCCAAATAGGTTGGCGGCCACGGCCTGGCAGTTGGTGGGGCGCGTAGGCGCGTACCAGCCGACGTGTTCAACTCCCTGGCGGCCGCAGACTGGCCACGCCCCTAATCCTTGCGTGCCGATGACACGCTCAGCGATGAGGATCTGCTCGGTTCGAGCTGCGTTGGCAGGATTGCCTCGACCGCCATGCTCGGCCCATGTCGACGGTTTGAATTGGAGCCCGCCGAAGTATCCGTTGCCGGTATTGATAGACCAGTCGCCTCCAGATTCACATTGCGCAATGGCGTCCCAATCGATTGCGTTGGCGTAGGCCGATGTAGGGGTTGCGGCAGTCGCTGTAGAAATGAGCGCTCCGATTACGGCGGTGCTGGTGAGAATCCGGCAGATTGCACGCATTGTGGTCCTTCCTCGGCACGGACGCAGAATCCGCGCTCACGGTGACGTGGTGTCTTAGATCAACACTGTGGCAATACTGCACCTCCGATAGGGGAGCGACTAGTGGTGCAGTAGTGAGAAAAGTGTGGCAAGTGTCTTACGTCCAACGACCGGCACGCCGAACGCGAAAGGGACGCACACCGGGGCTGGACTGCGCGTGCATGGCTGGCCCACGAATGATCTACTGACTACGCACGAACTACGGACTTCCAAGGGTTCGCTTCCCGTCGGTGACGGCCAATCTCAGTTCGACAGTCCGTTACGGACCGCCACCATGACAGCGGAGCGCAATATTGACGCTCATCAAGTCAAAGGAGAACAACGATGTCGAACAACCCCGGACGCAGCACCGCGTGGCAGTCAGCGCTGACCGTCGTCCAGACCGCGACACCTCCGGTACTACCCGACGGTGCGGAAGTGATGACCGTGGTGATCGAGTACCCGCCGGGCGACGCGGGCGCCCCACCGCATCGCCACCCGGGCGGACCAGCGTTCGGCTATGTGCTCGAAGGCGAGATCATGTTCGAGCTGGAAGGTGAGCCGCCGCGGGTCCTCAAAGCCGGCGAGGCGTTCTGGGAACCGGGCGGCGACGTCATTCACTACCAGGATGCCAACAACCGCTCGGATATCCCGCTGCGATTCCTCGTCACGATGCTGTGCGCGCCCGGCCAGCCGATGCTTGTCCTCGTCGACGACGAGGAAATCGCCGCGCGCCAAGACCGCCGCGTACCAGCCTGATCGACGGTTCCGCCCGGTCCTGACTCGTGTCGGGCGAGCCGGGCTACAACCGGCTGTGACCACGCCGTCCGCGCCAGCGCGGATAGTTTCGCATGACCAATGAGTTTCGGCGACAAGTACATCGGCGCTGAGATGTGTGACGACCAAGCCACGCCGCCTATCAACCCGCCGAACTCTCACTGCGGCCGCAGCGACTAGCAGGTGAGGGACTCAGTAAAGATCTGGAGCACAAGTTGCCGCGCGTGATGCGGACGTCTTGCGTAAATGGTGAGCGGTCCCCTCAGCTACCCGCCCAGGGCGCAGTCAATAGCGCCACGCTGGACTGCTGACGAACCTGGAGCGCGACTAAGGCGACCACGGCGACCGCGATCGCGGTGCGGCGCGGCATCCGGATTTGTACCCAGCGTCGGGTCCACCACCCGGCGGCGCCGCGCAGGACCATGCTGGCTGCCACGATGAGTAGCAGGGGAGCGGCGGGGTTGTAGCGCAGCGCAGCCTCCCATTGACCGTGCATCGTCAGATACACCGATCGTGTTGCGCCGCAGAGCGGATCCATGATGCCGGCGTAATGCAACGGCCCATGCATGTCAACCGACGGAACGCCCAGCACAGCGAGGACCAGCGCGCCCAGCAACCCGCTCAGCGCCAACCACGTCCAAACCGGCGATTCCGTTCGCCGCGCCGTCAGCGACACGGCCGGCCACCTGCCCGCACGAGCGGCGGATGAAGTGAAGTAGCCCATGTGGTCTCCTGCGATTGGCCCGACTTCCGCCATGTTACGAGCCCACTGTGCTGCAGCACCAGTGGGCTGCGAAGCCGCATCGGCATCGCAGGGGCGGCCGAGCTGCGCGGGCACAGACCGCTCACGGCCTAAAGCGCTCGACGACAACGAATTCCCGCGCTGTTCCGGACGGGCATGCACGGACATGGGCACTCGGCAACGATCTACGGTCGCGCCCAGTAAGCAGGGTGCGTTCGCCGAAGCGCCGAGGAAAGGCGGGTCGGAATGCGGTTTCGCGCTCGGGGTGGCGGCCTCTGGTGGCAACTGGTCGCACTGGTCGCGGTGATCGTGATCATGGGCGCGTTCTCGGTAGAGGCCGCGCGGCTTATCCGGCTGGGCACCGACGAAGTGGATTGCTCCAAACCACGCTGACCTGTCAGCCACGACCTACATGCTCAGAACCCGAGTCAACCCCGGCTCCGTGGAGCTATTGCACTACACCTATCTCCAGCACCGTCGACCTGCCCGGCGACCGCGCACCCGGGAGCAGCCACGGAGGACGGGAAAACGGTCCGCCACCCAAGGCGATCGCCGACACCGGGCGCCCGGATGCAGGAACTGTCAGACACTTACTCACCCAAACCGGCACCCAACCTGCTCCTCACCGACTTACCAGAATCCGAGCGGTCCACCGGCGGAGCAGTAGCCCCACAGTCCCGACCTGGACGGAGCTCACCGCATCCGCCTCAGCCACGCCGTGATGTCGCGATGTTCGCGCCAGGGGTTGTATGGCGTCGATCGGGCACCCGCACACCCTCTCCGCGCGGGCAAGTTAGCTGGTAACTCCGTTGCGAGGTCCGCGACGGCCCGTTTCCGGTACGGGCAGAGTGAAAATGCGGTAATTCCTACACGCGTCTGGCAGTGTCAAGGAGCTTGTCGGGCAGCTTGACCAAGGCGTTGATCTATACATCGACACGGCAATCAGCGTGGTAACAGTGGGATTTCTGGTTTTAGTGTGACATGGGCAGATGCACCCGCCAGAAGGGCCCCCGCCGGGTCGAGGCTCGCCGGGAATCGCCGTGGAAGTGCCGCGCGATTTCTACGTACCAGAATAGTAGGTGAGCTGCGCACATGTATAGCAGGTGACGCATACCGTCGGAAATAAACCAAACCGATTGCCCCAGTGAGATAGTCGCGCAGATCACACAATCGGCATGTCTCACCTGCGTAACCGGTTCTAACTGTCGAATCGCGAGCGCATAACGACATGGACTCAGCTCGAGGACCTACGGAGGATGGCCGTACAAGCTGCTACAGTGGGCGACATTGAGGTACAACGAGGTCCGCGCGAAATGGCGATTGCGGTCAGCGATAGCGCTGACGGTCGCTTTCTGGGCGCTGCTCATCGGCAGTGCGCCTGCCTCGCCGTGGATGGAACGTTCGGACAACCACGCGGCCCACGTACTCACAGCCAACGTGGCCGACCAGTTAGCTGTCGTTTCGGACCATTCGCACCTCGGACGAGATGCCGCAGCCGGATTTCCAGACACCTTCGCCACCGCTGTGCTCCCACGGGCAACTTCGGTTCTGGCGGCCCTCGGGTTGGCTCTCGCCGTGGTGGCGGCTTGGCTGTACGGCGGCCAAGCGGTCTTTGGGACGGTGCGCGGGCCACCGGGTGGCCCTAGAACTGTTACGTCAGGCCGTCAGTTGCTGACGCGCTTCTGTATTTCGCGGCGCTGATCGGGCAGCGCTAGACCGACCGCACTCACTCGAGAGCGGCTGGTCGCTGCCCGCTGCCATTTATCAATTGCCGCGCAATCAAGCCGCGGCGCTAATACAGAAGCGACGCCAATATGACCAATGTTCTGTCCATCCATTCCACCGACTATCACTCGTCGCGCCAGCGCGGGCTGGGCCGAAACCACCGGCCAGGGACGATGGTGGGACATACCCCGGTGCTGCGGATATCTGCGCCCCTCAGTGACCATAAGCGCGGCTTTTGGGCCAAGCTGGAAGGTTCTAATCCCGGCGGCATGAAAGACCGGCCCGCCATGTACATGGTGGAGCGCGGCAGGGCTCGCGGTGACCTGCGACCTGGTGCGCGCATCGTCGAATCCACCAGCGGCACCCTGGGTTTGGGGTTGGCACTGGCCGGCACCGTGTACGGGCACCCCGTAACCTTGGTCGCCGACCCTGGCATGGAGCCGATCATGCACCGGATGCTGTCTGCCTACGGCGCCGACATCGACGTGGTGACCGACCCGCATCCGCAGGGCGGCTGGCAGCAAGCCCGCCGAGACCGCGTCGCTGAATTACTGGATGCCCATCCACACTCGTGGTATCCCGATCAGTACAACAATCCTGACAACGTGGAGGCTTACCAGGGCTTGGCGCTCGAACTGCACGCGCAGCTGGGCCACATCGATGTGTTGGTGTGCTCAGTGGGCACCGGCGGTCACTCAGCGGGGATAGCGCGCGTCCTGCGTCAATTCAATCCCGATTTGCGATTGATCGGGGTGGACACCGTCGGGTCGACCATCTTCGGCCAACCGGCGGCTACCCGTTTGATGCGCGGACTGGGCTCGAGTATCTATCCGCGCAACGTCGACTACGACGCGTTCGATGAAGTGCACTGGGTAGCTCCGGCCGAGGCGGTGCGGACGTGCCGCACACTGGCGGCAACCCACTTCGCCAGCGGCGGATGGAGCGTCGGCGCCGTCGCGCTGGTCGCCGGCTGGGTGGCCCGAACCCACCCTGTGGACACGACCATCGCCGCTGTCTTCCCCGACGGACCGCAACGCTACTTCGACACCGTCTACAACGACGACTACTGCCGCCAGCACGGCCTTCTCGATGGGCATCCGCCCGAAGAGCCGGCAGCCATCGCCAATCCGACCGAACAGGTTGTCAACTCCTGGACACGGTGCGTCAATGTGGTCGATCCGGTGCGGGGTGACCGCTGATGGGTCTGGTCCGGCAATTCAGCAGCTTCGGCTGGCCCAGCCGCATCTTGATGGTCAACCAGTTCGGAATCAACCTCGGGTTCTACATGTTGATGCCGTATCTGGCCGGCTATCTGGCGGGGCCGCTGGGACTGGCGGCATGGGCAATCGGTCTGGTTCTGGGAGTACGCAACTTCTCCCAGCAGGGCATGTTCATCATCGGCGGTACCCTCGCTGACCGGCTTGGCTACAAGCCGCTTATCGTTGCCGGCTGCCTGTTGCGCACTGTCGGATTCGGGCTGCTGGTCTTCGCGCACTCACTACCTGCCATTTTGATCGCCTCGGCGGCAACAGGTTTCGCGGGAGCACTGTTCAACCCCGCGGTGCGCGCCTACCTCGCTGCTGATTCCGGACACCGCAGAGTCGAAGCGTTCGCAATGTTCAACGTGTTCTATCAGGCCGGCATCCTGGCCGGCCCGCTGGCAGGACTAGCGCTGATGGTGGTGGACTTCCGCATCGCGGCTGCTGTCGCCGCTGCAGTGTTCGCCGTGCTGACGGTGGCGCAGCTGTTCGCGTTGCCTCAGCACAGCGCCGACCCGCTCGATGAGAAGTCGGCCATACTCGACGACTGGCGCGTCATCGTGGCCAATCGACGATTCCTGTGGTTCGCCGCCGCGATGATCGGCTCCTACGTGTTGAGTTTCCAGGTCTATCTGGCCTTGCCGCTGCACGCCGCAGCACTGGCACCGCAACACGAATCCCTGCTTGTTGCAGCGGTATTCGTCGCTTCCGGGCTCGTCGCGGTGGGCGGACAGTTGCGCATCACGCGATGGTTTTCGGCCCGCTGGGGCGCCGGACGATCTCTGACGATCGGCATGACGATTCTGGCGATGTCCTTCGTGCCGCTGTTCGTGGTTCCCAACAGCGGGCGCTTCGGCGCCGCGGCGGCCATCGCGGCATTGCTGGTGTCGGCGACGCTACTGGCGGTCGGATCGGCGGCCGTGTTCCCCTTTGAGATGGACACGGTGGTGTCCTTGGCGGGCAACCGCCTCGTGGCGACGCACTACGGGTTCTACAACACCATCGTGGGAGTTGGCATCCTGATCGGCAATCTCGCCACCGGTGCACTCCTGCAGGCCGCCCGCGACGCCGGCACCGACGAATTGCTCTGGGGCGGACTCGCACTGGTGGGATTGGTAGCAGGACTTGCGTTGCATCGACTTGACCGCCGCGGACATCTAGCGCCCGCGCCAGTACTGGCTACATCGGCGCGAGAGTGAGTCATCGCGCTTTCTAGCCGGCGTGAGCACGGCGCAGGAACGGCGAAAATGGGCCGCTGTACGTTGGGCCGGCGATTTCGATGGCATAACGGCCCGGTGAACCCAAACCTGTGACGTCAAACGCCGAAAACACCGTCGGATAGAGCAGGCACATAGGGATCCAAGTCCGACGGTTGATCACCTCGGTGTTTGCTGCACGCCAGTTGTCTCAGGCTCTTTGCAGCGCTGCCTGTAGGCGCATGTCTGATGCTCAGACGAAATGAAAAGTATTGGTGCATAGGATATTTACTCGTTATCGAATCGTGGCGCATTGCACTTGGCATACGTTCACAACCATGTATTCTGAAACTATCTACTAATTAACTCCGTACTAAGCTCAGTAATAGATGTGCGTGGTACGCGAGAGGAGAACAACCATGAAGATGACCACTGCGGCGACCATTGCTTTTTCAGGTATCGCCACGTTCATGATCGCGTCGGCACCACCGGCCACTGCGGCGCCGACCGGACCGGGCACGGTGCAGGACACTGTCAGCAAACTAGAGTCGAACGGCTATAAGGTGATCCTCAACAAGGTGGGGTCCGCACCGTTGGATCAGTGCAGGGTCACCGGCGTGCGCCCGGGCCGCGACGTCACCGAATATCGCCAGAATCGCAGGGATCAACTCGTCGAGCGCGTCTTGTACACGACGGTCTACGTCGACGCTTCCTGCTGACCTAGGGCGGACGGGGTGGTCTTGTGTCGTACGACCACCCCATCCCTGCATCTGAGACGCTGCAGAATGGCATTGAGTTGTGCTGCACCGAAGGGCCGTTCGCGCTGTTGCCCTGCCTCGCTAAAGCCGCGAACGCAGTATCGCGGCTAGAGCGAGGACGTTTCGACGTGATTCGGACCGGCCGTGTGCGGTCCCCGTATGGCGCTATCGTAGATCCCCCACTACCGGAGCGTCCTCCCGTGATGGTTTCGAATCAAATGATCAGCCATCGGCGGCGGCTCAAGGTGTTGTGCAGCATGGCCTTGGCCGAACCCATTTGTCTCGGCATAAGCGTCGATGCCCAGACGCTACCCACGAACGCGGCCGGTACCGGCACACACATGCCGGACCCGGCGACCGCCGCCCTTTGGTTACGACGATCACCGTCGTGTGTGACGGGACTGCACCTCAGAGCCCGGTGCTCATGGGCAGCACTGGTTGTCGTGCTTCCTCGCGCTTCGATGCTTGGTGTGAGCGCCGAGTGCGCACATCAGCGCGCACTTGGCGACCGCGCGAACCACCGGGTGCCGCGCAACGCGTACCACTCCCGACGCTTTGGGCTTCACTTCTGTGCTCATCCCGTCTCCTCTCCGCATCGCGGAATACCCCCTAAGGGTATCGCTTGACCGCGGGCCACGTACAGCCGGCAGCCCACTTCTGTGTGGACCGAGAATGCGATTCGGGTTCATCGCGGTAGCGACGGCGTTGTCGGCACGCCATCGACCTACTATCGCACTTAGTAGCGGTGATACTATCTCGCTTAGTAGTAGGGGGCATCGGCGTACTGTCCCAGCAGACTCCGCAGCGATTGGCACACCAATTTGGCGAAGAAGCGCAATAAGGCACGAGGTAAGAGACGCACACCACCGACGAGCAGACAACGCAGCGCCGCGCGACGATCCCGCTCCCAACGGTCTGCTGGGGCCGCGCAATCCTCACATACCCACGGTGGTGCTTCCGGTGTAGCCGACGGCGGCCTGCGCGCCGTCCGCCCGGCTACGGCGATGGGCACATCGAACCCACCCGTGGGGGCCCATTTGTCGCCTTCCCGCGCGGTGGGTGCCTCATCACCGACATCCGTCGATCCCCCCCGTACGGGGGCGCAGCGCCGCGGTGTTGTGACATTTGGCTGCTCGCAGATCTTCGAGCAGCTGCCGCAAGTGCTCGCGGTGACTCATTGGGGACAGGCGGAGGGTCGGCCGATTCCCATCCGGATTACCGGCTGGCGCCGAGACGGTGCGGCCGCGTCGGCTCCACGATTGGAGCGGCTGGCCACCGTGCCGTCGCTGCCGGCCGGTAGCGGACGATTCGCCTATACCGTCAGTGTGTCGAACGTACCGGGCGGTGACTGGGAAGTCGGCACCGAGCGTACCGACGTGAGTCGGAGTGGAACGCGCCTACGGCGCGTCGTCATGCCGACTCGGCCCGCACAGCTGGCCTACGGCCCTGCAGTGACAGTGTGGTCGTGGCCGGTGCTGGTGTTGGCTGGTGCAGCACTGGCCTTAATGGTGCAGGCGCTACTTCTGGCCCGCACCGATGCCGACGTGGCCGCGGTTGTGATGGTCTCGGTCGTCAGCTGTGTGGTCGGATTTGCCGGCGCCAAGGCATGGTATTTGGTCGCGTCGCGCAAGCCGATACGGCGGTTCCTCAGCGGAGGGGCATGTATCCAGGGCTTTCTGCTGGCTGCGTTGACCACGCTGGCGATCGGCGGGGCCCTGATCGGCATCGGTGCCGGACAATTGCTGGACGCCACTACACCGGGCCTGTTCCTGGGGATGGCCCTGGGTCGGCCGGGCTGCTTCTTCACCGGTTGTTGTGCGGGCCGACCGACCGTGTCGCGGTGGGGGCTGTGGTCGTCGGATCGAACGATCGCGGTACGGCGGATACCGGTGCAGCTCTGGGAAGCTGCCGCCGCGCTGGTGATCGGACTGACGAGTTTGGCAGGCGTTCTCCTTGGCGGGTTACCCGTTGCAGGGTCCATATTCGTCGCCGCAATAGCCGCCTATACCGGTTTTCGACAGCTGCTGTTTCCCCTGCGCGCCGATCCGCACACCCGCCGCGGCCGGCATATCACGCTGGCCATCTGCGTCGTGCTGCTTGTCGGCGACCTCGCCGTCGCCGCGGCCGTCGGGTGGGGTGCATGACAACCGCTCGCCCCGACAGGTTCCGTCCAGAACCAACTGGGCCAACCCGGCGCGTGTTGTCACGTTCGAAACCCAGCGCCATGATTGAGGTGATGTCGTTGCTCTTGAACCCACGTGCCCACGTGGCCACGGCCGTGGTTGCGATGCTGACACTGGTTGGATGCAGTTCTCCGGCCGACCCGCTGAGTTCGCCCCCGGTGGTGCCGCCGCCCGCAGCACAGACCGAGTCTGCGGCCCTTGAGGCGCGTTCGGTAGGACCTCAGCAGTTCGCCGAGGTGATCGCCGCACCCGAGCGGGTCACGATCAATGTGCACGTGCCCTACGAAGGCGATATCGCCGGCACGGATCTCACCATTCCGTTCGACCAAATCGAGGCCCAGATCAACCGGTTGCCGACCGTTCGCAGCACTCCACTGGCGGTTTACTGCCGTACTGGACGGATGAGCCTGATCGCCGCCAGAACTTTGACCGACCTGGGATATCAAGACGTGGTGGAGTTAGCCGGCGGAATGCAGGCCTGGCAGCAAAGCGGCCGTACGCTGGTTTGGCGCTGACGGTCAACGGGGCTAAGTCAATCCTATCAACCCCGGCGGGACGATTTGCGCCGGACAGTACTGGCCGCGACGCAGTGCGCTGTCGGGTGCGCTCGTCCATGGGCGCCGAACACACTAACCATCCTTCACGTTGAGCTGCCAGCCATCCTCCGGTCGGCACTTTTCCCGTAGCGCCGCGAGAATGGCGAGTCTCTGGCGCTCACAGCGACATCGCATAGCCCGGCGTCGTCATCGTTGCGGAACGTCGCGCACTCGCCGTTGGCATTCCCACCGTTCATCGAGAAGCGCATCGATCAACGAGGTGTCAGGGCGTCCGCCTAGCCTGCGAATGGACGCGCTGATCGCGCTGAGCAGTTCGAGTTGGCGGTCGATGGCTTGGAGCTTCCCCATGTTCTCCCATTCGGCTCCACCGGTTCGAACGGCGGCGTTGACGCCTGCATCCAGATCTACTGTTCTGCTACACAGATGCTAATCGAGTCGTCTTCACACTCGACGCGACTCCTCGGTGACGCGACAGCGGTCGGAATTATCGACGGCGTCCAACGCGGTCAACAAGCTGGGTAGGCGAGATGTCGGCGATGCGAAAGCTGATTCATATCAACAGCATTCGGCGAAATCGCCGCTGCAGGTGGGAAGCGCCGCGCGGGCCGGCCGCTCGTCACGCAACAGGGTTAGACCGCAGGGGGATGGGTATTCGGCTGTGGACCGTGGGCCACGTCACGGTCAGCCCATGCGATACGTGTCAGGGAAATGGAGGACGGTATGAGTACGGCGAGCAAGATGCTGGAAACATATCCGCAAGACCTCGGTGGTATCGACCGCGCCGCGTTGACGTCCTGTATCGAGGCGTGTGTGGAGTGCGCGCAAGCGTGTACGGCGTGCGCTGACGCCTGCCTGAGTGAAGACTCGGTGCAGCAGCTCACCACCTGTGTGCGCACCAACCTCGACTGTGCCGATGTGTGCGCGGCGACCGGGCAGGTGCTGTCGCGCCATACCGGTTATGACGCCAATCTGACCCGCGTGGTTCTGGAGGCGTGTGCCACGGCATGTCGCTCCTGCGGGGACGAGTGTGACCGCCACGCCGGTCACCATGAGCACTGCCGCATTTGCGCGCAGTCCTGCCGGCGTTGTGAGCAAGCCTGCCGACAGCTGCTGACATCACTGGGCTGACCGCGTCCGGCCACTCACGAGCGCACCAGCCGATTGATGGCGTCGGTGGCCTCTTTGATCTTGGCGTCGGCGTCATCGCCGCCGGCGTGCGCGGCGTCGAGCACGCAGTGCTTGAGGTGATCGTCGAGTAGACCGAGCGCCACCGCTTGCAACGCCCGGGTCAGCGCGCTGACTTGGGTGAGGATGTCGATGCAGTACTGCTCGTCTGCGACCATCCGGTGCACTCCGCGCACCTGTCCTTCGATGCGCTTGAGACGGTCCAGGTAGCGGTCTTTGTCCGTCATGTAGCCATGTAGCGGCGGCGTCGCCGCGGGTGTGGCTTTCGTTGCTGATGTGGGCATTTGTTCCTCCCAGATGGTGCACCCGGGATTTGACACCCGGGACCGCAGGCCTACGCGTATCCCAGCGGATTCCTGTTCTGATGTAGTTCAGATATTGTCGCGCGAAATGCGGCGACGGGTGATGCTCGCCGCCGCATCCGCGCCGCGCCACACCACCCATCGCCGATGAAGGGTTAGGCAACAGCGTATTTGGCCGGGTCGGCGTCGAACTTGGGGACGCATCCAGCGCAGCACAGCCAGTAGGTGCGCCCGGCGTACTGGCGGACCCAGCCCTTGGCTTCAGCTTTGGCCTTGGCCACGAACCGCCCGGGCATAACCGGGCACTCGGCCGCGTCGACGCCTGGGTCCACCGGGTCGTGGTCATGGTCGTGGTGGTGGTGGCTGGTGCCGGTGGCAGCGCGGTGATCTGTCATGGGTTGGGGGTTTCCTTTCGGGTTCGGGATCAGACGTCAGCCAATCGCCGCCAAAATGGCGGTTTGGCTGTTCAAGGCTCGTGAGCGGCGAAAGTCATCAGACTCGCACCGCGGTATAGCCGGCTTCGTCGACAGCGGCGAGTACAGCCGCATCGTCGATCGGCTCAGTGCTGGTGACGACCAGCTTGCCGGTCGCCGCGCTGACGTCGACCTGCTCGACACCGTCGATCCCACCGACTTCCTCGCGCACCGACATCTCGCAGTGCCCGCAGGTCATGCCGGTGACCTGGAATTCGCTGGTGGCCATGATGGATTCCTTCCTCGCTAGCTGTGGGTAATGACTGTGTGGGCAGCGCCTTTCGCCGCATCGCGAAGGCGCCAACCGACGGTCACCTGTTTGCGCACATGACGACCACTCCCTTCATACCCGGGTGGGGTATGCGCTCCCAACAGTATACCCCCGGTGGGTATTCCGCCAGTGGCGGTCATCCGGGTCTTCGCCACACCCAGGAACGGACGCCCGCCGAGATCGGGGTGGCGACGCCATGCCCAGGCTCGCTCCGCGAGCGCCGGTCATCTCCGGGCCTGTTGTTCTACGGTGTGGGTACGTAGATAGGATGGCGGGCGGCGCGGACTGACCGCGGTTCCACATGCTGAAAGGACGACATTCGTGCGCAGATTGGCAAGGATCTTTGTCGCCGGGGCGGCGATGCTGGTGGCGTTAAGCGTCGGTATGCCGACGGCGACCGCGGCCCCTGAAAGCTGCCCTCATCGGTTCGGATCGCCGCAAAAGCTGACAGATGCCGGTGGTGCGGTGGTCCACCAGTGGTCGGTCAGTGACCTGCGCGCGAGTACCGACACGGCGCCCGGCTATCCATTGGCCGGTCGACTGTGGGAGGCCACAGCCTCGGTGGAGGCGTTGACGGGCACTGTGACACCGATCATTCCCAACGTGTACGCGGTGTCGGCTTCCGGTGAGCGCTATCAAGTGTTATGGCAAGTGGCCAGTCCGAACACCATTTCCGGCTCAACCATCAACCAAGGCCAGACCTCGACCGGCAAGGTCTACTTCGATGTGACCGGTGCCGACCCGATGGCGGTCATCTACACCACTAGCGGTTCGACTCTGGCGATGATGTGGTGCTGCAACGGCAACATGATGATGCCGATGCAAATGCCGATGATGGCGATGCCGATGCAAATGCCGATGGACGACTGTCCCTGTTGCGCACGAAATATGTAGTGGCTCAAAAACATTAGGTAGCCACGCAACTCGTCTTCGCGAACGTGTGCTGGTGTGCCCAATCGCCAACGGACAGCGGCAAGTGCTGGCCGGCGACAGCCGATCTTGGTCTCACCAGGTGCACACCCGAAGACAAACGGATGAATTGGGCTGTGGCCGTCCCCCGGCGGCTAACGTCAGATGTCCTACTCAAGGGGTCGGCTAGCCGGAACGTTCAGGCAGTCTTGTTGACCATGGTCTTGCCGCAGCAACAGGTCGGAGCCTGTTGGCCGGTGCAGGTGGGTGGGGCGGCTTTGGTCACGGTCAGCTCGCACGCGCAGTCCGTGTCCGGACAGCGGTAGACCTCTCCCTCGCGGAATGGCATGGTTTCCCACCTCTTTCGTTCGGATTGTGGGGTGTATTCCTCGACGCTAGATCCCGGCCCCTGGGGCAAGGTCAATAATGAAGGGCGAGGAGGTTTCGCCGTGGCGCCCTCGCAACTGACCATTGGGAAGGCTGCCCGGGACGCGGGCCTGACCCGCAAGGCCGTGCGGGTGTACGAGGCGAAAGGCCTGCTGCCGGTCCCCGAGCGGACGACGGCCGGCTACCGGCTCTACGACGAGCGCGACGTCGAGGTGCTGACCTTTATCCGCCGTGCCCGCACTCTTGGTCTGCGCTTGGACGACATTCGCGAAGTTCTCGCCATCCGCAACGGAGGCATCCCACCGTGCGCCATCGTTTGCGAGCTGCTCGACAAGAAGATCGCCGAGCTAGATTCCACCGTGGTGGAGCTGTTGGCGCTGCGCGCAACCCTTGCCCAAACCCGGCAACGAGCTGCCGACTGCACCGACGAACAACCCGTCACTGTCTGCGCGATCATCGAGGGCGCCACCGAGACAAAGTGAAAACTTCGTCGCTGTGCGCGGCAGGGACTCCGTACACCCTCGCTTGCGGGGCAGCGGAGCGCAGTCACATTTGCGATGATTTTCCGACCAGTCATATCGGCATGAAGCCCGTCCAGGTTTGGGGGGCGGATGCGGCACCTACGGCCAAGCCGCTGCACCTGCTTCAATTGTCCTTGTGCTGCAATGACTTCCGAGGGTGTGCGATCCACTGCGCCGACAACGATGCGTGTCAGGCGAGCAGCTGCCAAACCGGGCCGGCGAAGACGCCCATAACGAGGCTGAGCGTTGCGGCCAGGACCGCGGCGCGGGCGGGCCAATGCTGTGCCGCCGGTTCGTCGGCATCCCCGGTTTCGTCGGGGCGCCTGAAGGCCGGGACGATCCAGCGCAGGTAGTAGAACAGGCTGACGAGCGTGTTGACGAATACGACGACGGCCAACCACGCATACCGGCCATCCCAGGCCGTGGCGGCGGTAGTGACCTTGCCGATGAACACCGCGGTCGGCGGGGTGCCCACCAGACCGAGTAGCGCCACGACCAGCGCACCAGCCAGCCACGGGCGGGTTCGGGCCAAGCCGCGGTAAGAATCGAGATCGCGGCGCCCCGGCAGGGCCGCGGTCACTGCGAACGCCGCGATGTTGGTGACGGTGTAGCCGCCCAGGTAAAACAGCAGCGAGGGCAGCGCCAACTCGCTGCTGCCGGCGACGGTGATCGGCACGAGAAGATAGCCGACCTGGCTGACCGTGGACCACCCCAATAGCCGACGCGGGTCCTGTTGCCAATAGGCGGCCAGGTTCCCCAACGTCATGCTGGCGACGGCAAATACGGCGATCAACACCGGCCACGCCAGGGTGTCGGGCAACACAGTGGTGAGGCGATACAGCGCCACCAGGGCCCCGATTTTGGGCACGGTGGTCAGAAACGTCGCCGCCGTGGCGTTGGCGCCCTGCGCGGCGTCGGGTACCCAAAAGTGTGCCGGGACACCGCCGGCCTCGAACATCAGGCCCGCCAGCACCCCGACGACTCCGGCGGCGACTGCCACCGTCGGAGCGCCGCTCAGGGTCATCGCCAGCTGCGGGTAGCGCGTCGCGCCGGTGAGGCCGTAGAGAATCGTGACGCCCAGCATCAGCAGGATCCCGAACAACGCGCCCATGAGATAGGCCTTCATGGCGGCCTCCGCCGCGGCGGCCGAGCGCGCCAACCCGACCAGCCCGTAGAGCGGGATGCTGGCCAGAAAGTAGCCGGCCACCAGCAGCAGCAGGTCGTCTGCGCCGGCCAGAACGAGGACACCGGTGGACGAAAACATCAGCAGCGCATAGGTTTCGGCTTCCCGCGGCGAGGCCCGCATCTCCGCACCGGCCACCGCCCAGATCAACAACAACCCGGCCGCACAGGCGATGCGCGCCACCCCGGTCGCGGTGTCGACGGAAAACGCGCCCTCAAACGCCATTTGATCCGGGCCGACCATCTGCACCACGGCCACACCGATAACGCCGACCTGCGCCGCGGCCGCCATGACGCCGACCCACCACTGCCGCTGCCGGCGCAGAAACGACCCCGCGATCAGCGCCACCAGACCGGCGCCGAACATCATCATCTCCGACGCCATCAGCAGTGGCCGCATTGCCTCCTCGGGATTCACGGCTTATCTCCCGACGAGCGCGACCAGCGCGGCGGTGGCTGGTTCGATCAGGTCCAGCAGCGGTCGGGGAACCAGGCCGATGGCCACACTGAGCACGAGAAGCGTTGACACCGAGGCGGTTTCAGGGACCCGCAGGTCGGGGAAGTCGACAGCATGCCCACGTGTGGGACCGGTGAAGACGCGTTGCAGCGCGCGCAGAAACAGCGCGGCGGTGAGCAGGATGCCAGGTAGAGCCAAAGCGGTGACCGGCGAGGCGGCGATGCTGCCGGCGAAGATCTGGAATTCGGCGATGAAACCGGAAAAGCCGGGCAATCCCAGTGATGCGAACGCGCCCACGGCGAACAGCGTGGCGAGTTTGGGCGCGGAGCCGGCCAGGCCGCCGTAGGAGTCCATGTCATAGCTGCCCGCCCGGTCGTAGAACACCCCGGCGAGCAGAAACAGGGCGGCGGTGATCAGGCCGTGGCTGACCATCTGGGTGACCGCGCCGACCACCGCGACCTCCCGCGCGTCGGCGGTACCGGCCGCGGTCAGGCCAGCGGCGCCGACGGCCACCACGATGTAGCCCATGTGGTTGACCGAGGTGTAGGCGATCATGCGTTTGAGGTCGTTTTGGGCCAGCGCGACCAGCGCCCCGTAGATCACCGATACGACGCCGACGGCGATGATCGGCCACGCCCAATCGCGCCATGCCTGCGGCAGCATCGGCATCGCGATCCGCACGAACCCGTAGGTGCCCATTTTCAGCAGCACCCCGGCCAGCACCGCCGACCCGACCGCGGGCGCGTCGGTGTGCGCGGGCGGCAGCCAGGTATGGAACGGGACCGTGGGCGTCTTGACCGCCAGCCCGAGCAGGATCGCGGCCAGCACCAAGCCGCCCGCCAGCGGGCTGCGCGCCAATGGTGTGCTCGCCGCCAGCTCGACCATGTCGAAGGTGTGCGGATCGGCGGCGATGTAGAGGCCGATGAAGCCCACAAGTAAGGCCAGCGATCCCAGGAACGTGTAGAGGAAGAACTTCAGCGCCGAGCGGGCCGCGTCGCCGTGTCCCCAGCCGGCGATGACGAAGTACATCGCCACGATCGACAAATCGAAGAACACGAAGAACAAGATCAGATCCGCGGCGACGAACAAACCGAGGCTGACGCTTTGCAGGAACAGAAACAACGCGGCCTGCAACCGGGGCCGATCATCGTTGCGCAGCCCAAAGACGGCGCAGGCCAGGAAGATCACCGCGGTCATCACCACCAGCGGCAGCGACAGGCCGTCGATGCCGATGTGGTAGCTGCTGTTGACGCCCGGAATCCACGGGACCTGCTCCTCGAACGCCAGCGCGTTGATGCCCGGCGCGTCGTAGCGCGCCCACACCGCCACGATGAGCGCCAGATCGATCACCGTGACCGCCACCCACATCGCGTTGGCAGCGCGCCGGGCCAGCCGGGGCGCGGCCAGCAGCGCCAGCGCAGCGGCCAGCGGCAAGAACACGATCACACTGAGCACGACGTCACCTCACCGTCACGATGAGCACGAAGCCGGCGACCAGCAGCACCCCGGCGGCCAAGTAGTACCGATGCAGCTGCCCGGTTTGCGGTCGGCGCGCCAGCTGACCGAACCGTCCCACCCGCGCGGCCACCGCTTCCACCGCGCGGTCCACACCACCGGTGTCGGTCCGAGCCGCCCGGCCCGCCGCGCGCAACACAACGATCGCTGTGGCGTCGACCGCCCTGTCGAGCACCGTGTTATCGAATCGGGCCGCCACCCGGGCGGCGGCCATGGTCGGGGCAGCCACCACCAGATGCGCGCCGCGCTGCAGCCCCAACCACGATGCGGCCCACCGCGGTTCGGACACACCCCAGCGCGCCACCGCGGCCACCACGACGAGAGCAAGGGCCGCCGAACCAACCAGCTCCGCCACGCCAGGATGAGCGATCGGCTGGTCGCCGTCAAGGGCACGCGCAATGATCGAGCCCACCGGCGGCAGGGCCAACACCCCCGATACCACCGCCCCCACGGCGAGGACCACAAGAGGCGCCTGCTCGAGACCGGTGAGCCGGCGTGGTGCGGGTCGGACCGACGACGGGGCGGTCACCTCGGTCGCCGGCCGTGCCCACATCACCACCAGCATCTTCGCCGCATAGGCCGCCGACAGCGCCGAGGCAACTAACCCCAGGCCGTACAACACGGGGGAGTGCTGCGCGGCGGCGGTCAACACCGCATCCTTGGTGGCCCACAGCGACAGCGGCGCGATCCCGGCCAACGTCAGTGCCGCGATCGTGGCCGACCACCCCACCACCCGCCAGCGCCGCGCCACACCGTGCAGGTCGTCCAGACGCTGGGTGCCCAACAGCGACAACCAAGCGCCCGCGGCGAGGAACAAGCCCGCTTTGGTGGCGGCGTGCGCAACCAGGTGCGCGGCACCCCCGCCGACGGCAGCCACTCCCGCGGCCAGCACCACCAATCCCAGCTGCGCTGCGGTGGACGCGGCGAGCAGCTGCTTGATGTCACGCTGGGCGACCGCGACAGCGCCGAGCATCACCGCGGTGACCACACCCACCCACGCGGCCACGGTCGCAGCCCAGCCGGTGGCGGCCAGCAAGGGTTGGGTCCGCAACAACAAGAATCCGCCCATCGCCACCATCGCCGCCGAATGCAGCAGGGCGCTAACCGGACTGGGACCCGACATCGCCCGCGACAGCCAAAACGAAAACGGCAGCTGCGCCGCCTTGCCGAGCGCCGACACCAGCACCCCGAGCGCGATCACATCGCGCCACCCACTCTCGGCGTCGGCGAACCTATTCAGCGCCATCCCCGCCCCGCCGGCCAGCGCGGCGCCGGCGGCCAGATACAGGCCAAGATCGGCGGCGCGGGTGGTCACGAACGCGGTCAAACCATCCGATATGCGGTATTGCTCGCGCCACCAAAACCCGATCAGCGCATAGGACGCCGCCCCCATCACCTCCCAACCCAGCAGCAGCGCGGGCAGCGTCGCGGCGGTCACCGTCAGGATGGCGGCGGCGGCGAACACCAGCATCAACCCGTGAAAGCGGCCCCGCGCCTGGCGGATGTTGCCGGCAGAAAACATCAGCACCAGCAACGTCACGGTGGTGACCGCCGGCAGCACGGTCCCGGCCAGCGCGTCGACACCAAGACCAAACGGCGCGCCAGCCATGAACGCCACTTGCACCGACGGCCGCGCCACCGACACGATCGCCGACACCACGGCGCATCCAAGCGCGGTGGCCACCGAGATCACGTCGACCCACCGATCGTCGCGGCGCGAGATCAACAAAACGACCCCGACCGCGGCTGGCGCAGCGACCAGCAGCCACAGCAACATTGACGTCATGGGCTGCTCATCCGGAAAGCTCGGCTGCCATGTCGGTCATGTCCGCGCGACGCTCCCGGTGCAGCGCCGTGGCCACCGCGAACCCCATCGCCATCTCCACCGTCATGGCGGCGATGACCACCAGCAGCAGCACCTGGCCGCTGGGTGCGGGCATGACGAACCACCAAAACCCCGCGGCGGCAAGGATGATCGCGTTGATCATCAACTCCAGGCCCATCATCACCATCACCACGACTTGCTGAGACAACGCACCGTAGAGCCCGACGCTGAACACCGCTGCCGCCACCAACAACACCGTCTGCAAGGTCATCGGCCCACCCCTCCCGGTTGCGGGTCACGTGCGGGGCGGTGTTTGAGATCGTCACCCAAGCGGTCGTAACGGGTGCGGGCGGCGGCCAACACGACCCCGGCAACGATGGTGGCGACCATCACCGGGCTGATCACCGCCATGGTCAGCATGTGCGGACCCATCAACGCCTCGCCGAGTGCCATGGTGACGTCCGACGGGGGCTGGCCCTGCCGGGCGGGCCAGTCGATCAGCACAATCCCCGACGCCAGGAAGGCAAAGGTGGCCCCGGCAGCCACGAGTGCGCGGCGGTTGTCGTGAACCATGCTCATCGGCATCAGCGCCGGGTTCATGCCCATGAACATGACCATGTAGACCGCCATCACCGCCATCTCCATCACCATCATCAAGATGGTGACCACGCCGATGTAGTTCTGCTGCAACAGCACAACAGCAACACCGACCGCAATGAACGACGCCGCCAGCGCATACGTCGCGCGCGCCATCGAATCCACCCAGAACACCGCGGCCCCCGCGGCGACGGCGATGACCGCGAGCAGCCAGAACACGATATGCACAACCATGGTGTGTCAACTCCTCCAGATGGCGATGACCGCCACCACTAGGTCTTGCAACAACACGGCCGGCAACAACACGACCCAGCCGATCTCCATGAACTTGTCGGGCCGCAGCGCGGGTAGCGCTCGCCGCAGCCACACCAACACGCTAAGCAGCGCAACCGTTTTAACAACAGACCACACCCAGTCGGGCAGCAGCGGTCCGGCGCCGCCGCCGAGGAACATCGGCACGGCGAACGCCGCGCCGGCGACCAGAACGGCGTAGCGCCCGACGACGAACACAAGGCGGTCAACCCCGGATAGCTCGGCGGTCATGCCACCGGCGATGTCGTCTGCGAGCGCCGGGCTGAACGGGCCCCACACCGAAAACGCCAACACACCAAGGCAATACGCCACGAATGCGACCGGCATCCACACCACGAACCATAGGTCGTGCTGGGCGCTGGCCACATCGCCGACGCGCAAGCTGCCCGCCGCCGGGGTGGGCGCGACGAGGGCGAACATCAACGGCAGTTCATAACCCAGTGCGTGGGCGAGGAACCGATAGCCGCCGATCAATGAATGCACCGAATTGGGTCCCCAGCCGGCCAGCCACACCACCGCCCACATCGTCACGTCGACGGCGTTGACCCACATGACGCCGACATCGAGGTCCAGCAGTGTCCAATGCCCCAGCGGCACAACGACGATCATTAGCAGAGCGACCACGACCGGGCCGACGCACCCGATGCGCCACAGCAGCGTGTCGGCAGCCACCAGGGTTCGGCGACGCTGACGCATCAGGCGGGCCGCCTCAAACAGCGGTGCGGCCACCGCGCTACTCGCGCCGCGCGCGCCGTTGGCTCGTGCGGAAAGTGTGCTGTCCAGGCTCGCTGCGAACAGCGCCAGGACCGCGAGGAGCGCCGCGGCGGCAAGCGCCCACACGCCACTGACTGTTGTCACCTCAGGCATGGTGACCTCGCTCCGCGGGGGACAGCTCGATACCTAATCCGGCGACCACCAGCCGTGCCGTGGCCACGTCTAAACCCTCGACCAGGGCGGGCAGCATGTGCTCGACGGCGCTGTCGGGCATGTGCAACTGGGGCGCATCGGCCTCGTCTCCAACCGCACGTTGCACCACGTCGAGCCTTGTGAGCAGCCGATCGTAGGTATCTCCGGCCAGAGCCGCGGGCATTCCGTATCGGTCGCTGTCGTCGACCGCGATTAGGGCGAGGTCGCGCAGCGCCCAACGCAGCACACGGGAGCGGCGCACCACGGTGGCCAACGCATCGACCTGTTGGCCGGCGACGCGGCTGTCGACGGTGTGACCCAGCAGTACTTCGCGTAGCCGTCGTGCGCGAGCGGCGGCGCGAGGCCAGCCGGCCAGCACCAAGAGGTCGACGATATGGTCGGTTTGGCGGGCTGCCTGCATCCAGCTGCCCAGCGGCGGCTGCGGTTGTTCGTTGGAGGCGGCGCCCATCAGCTGAGGCTGAGCCGCGGTGATGACATCGCCCTGCAGCGCGCAGCGCAGCACCAGCCCGGCTGGCCAGTACGCGAGGAACGGACCCAGCCGCACGTGCAGCTCGTCCATCTCCAAGCCGTCGCGGTCTTCACCGCCTTGGGCCAACGCGATTCCCGCCGGTGCCATTTCCATATCGCTGTGGTCCATGTGGTGATGACCGCTGTGCCCCATGTCGTGATGACCATCCTGGCCGGGGTCACCGTGTGCGCCGTGGTCAGTCGGCTCGTGGCTGTCCTGCTCGGGATGGTGACGATCTGAGCCGCCGTGCGGTGAAGCGTCACCCTGCCTCTTGTGGTGATGGGTTGCGTGGTGGTCGCTGCCGTCGTCTCCGTTCGCATCGTGGCCGCCGTGGGCTGTTTCGGAGGGGGGACTGTCGGCGGGGCGGCCGTGCCCGGCGGCGCTGTGGGGCATGTGGTGACCTTCGGCGCCGGCGCCGGCGTCGTGCTGAGGCATCGGCGCGGCGGACTGTATTCGTCCGCGGGCATCTGTGCGCTGCCACCTGGTGTCGATAAGGACGCCAGCCGCGCGGTCCAGTTGTGAGCTCGTCGCCGACAGATCTGGGATGTCGACCCGAGCGCGGGGGCCTGGCAGCTGGTCCCAGAGGCGATCGATTAGGCCGTCGAACTCATCGTCGGCTGCGGTTCCACAGACCGCCAACACGTCGGCGTCGGCCGGTGAGACGGCTTGTGGCCATCCGCGCGCAGCGATCAGGTTCTGTGTTGCGGCGCGAAGCGCCCAATTGCCTGGCAGCTCGGCGATGAACACATGCGGGCGCCGGGCGGCGTAGGTGGCCAGCCATCGATTCAGGTCCACCGCAGTGCACCCTCTCGCCATGCCCAGGCGACCGCGACGAGCAGCGCGGCCAGAAACAGAAACATCTCGATGACTGCGGTGGCGCCCATCTCGACGACGACGACCGCCCAGGGATACATGAACAGCATTTCGACGTCGAAGGCCAGGAACACTAGCGTGGCCAGGTACCAGCGGACGTGATAGCGCGATAACGCGTGCTCCTCGGGCACCCATCCCGATTGGAAGGGCAGCGAGGTCAGCGGCCTAGAAGACACCGCCGTAAGTCGGTGCGCACCATAGAGACTCGCGACGCCGGCGACGGCGACCAGCAAGGTCCATGTCAGCCCGGCGTACATACGCACCTCCAGTGATCGCAATGCCCGCGACGCGACGCGGGCTGATATGCGCGCCCTCTAGACGTACCCCGTAGGGGTATTTTCTGCAAGGGTGACGCCTATCCCGCGCCGCGCGAACCCGGATAGCTGTCGGGAGCTGCTCATATCGGCAGCACGGTCGTGGTCACGAATTGGTCGCGGATCCAGCCGACGAAAACGGCCCATTCCCCGGTGACCAATGCGATACCGACCGCGATCAGCATGATGCCGCCGGCAATTTGTATGCGCCGGGTGTTGCGCCGCAGCCATCCGAACCAGCGCTGCATCGCGGTTGTGCCCAGTGCCAGCAGGACGAATGGCACGCCAAGGCCTAGGCAGTACGCGACGATGAGTAGCACACCGCGTGCCGCGGTTACCCCTTGCGTGCCGGCGGCAACAGAGAGGACGCCGGCTAGCGTGGGTCCCAAGCAGGGCGTCCAGCCGAGCCCGAATGTCGCGCCGAGCAGCGGTGCGCCGACAATGCCACTCACCCGGCGTGGATGAAACCTGATGTCGCGCTGCAGCATTGGGATGAACCCTATGAATACCAGGCCCATGACTATGGTGAGTACGCCGCCGATCTGCTGCAGTAGGTTGCTGTTGACTGCCAGGGCGCCGATCAGTCCGAACACTGACGCCGTCGCTGCAACAAACACGGCGGTGAACCCGGCGACAAACAGGAGGGCAGCACCGACTGCACTCCACGAATCCCGCGCTGTCTGCGGCTCATCAGGTGAGCCGTTCGCCCCTGTTGCGCCGGCCAGGTACGACAGATAGCCGGGCACCAAAGGGATGCAGCATGGCGAGGCGAATGAGACGGTACCGGCTAGTGCGGCCACGCCAAGCCCGAGCACCAGCGGCCCAGACGCTGCGGCAGCGCCGAACGCATCACCGATGCCCTGGGTGTGTACGGTCACGGCTCTGCCGCTATCCGCTGCACGACGGGCCGCAGATCCTCGGCGAGCAGGGCCCGCAAGAAGACGGCGGCGACGCGGTGCTTGCGGTCGAGGACCAGCGTGGTTGGTACCACGCTGGTGGGGTAGCCCTCGCCGAGGGCGATCAAGCTGCGCATCGACGGATCAAATATCGACGGGTAGCGGACATTCCGGTCGGTGACGAAATCCTTGGCCGCGGAACGATCATCGCGCACGTCGATGCCTAGGAATGCCACCCCGAGGGGTTCGGTCTCCTCGAACACCTTCTCGAGCTCAGGAGTTTCGGTGCGACACGGTGCGCACCAGGATCCCCAGATGTTGACCACGACTACCTTCCCGGCGAAATCGGATAAACGGATCGGTCGATCGTCCATCAGCGCGGGGCCCGAGAGGTTGCCGATGTTGCCTCGAGACTCCGGCGGATCGTAGAAGAGGTCGGTCTTGCCCCCGGGCGATACGAACTCAAATGTGCCGCCCTGCGCGACGGCATCGCGTCCAGTGGCACATCCCACCGCGATGAGGGCCGCGATGACGCACACCGCGAGTGCACGCAGGCGATTGGGCATTGATTCTCCATAGGTGATGGATTCCATCAGGTCTACTATGCGTGTACGTAGATCGTAGGCCCATGCGTGTGAACGACGTCGCGCGGGGCCCTGCGCTCGAAGGGGAGTCCGAATGGAGCAGCTACTCTTGGCGGCCGTCGCGCTGTCCTGCCCAATCGGTATGGGTGTCGTGGTGTTTCTGATGCGGCGCAGTCACGGGACCGATGTGGGAGGAAATGACTCGGCTGCGGGCAGAGGTCGACCAGCCGAAGTCTGAACGACAGCACCACATCTGAGGTTGCCCGGATTTGTTGCCGGCCTGGATGCTGCCCTACCACCGCGCCCTGCGAAAAGCAAATAGGCCGGAGACTTGCTACTAAGCTACGCAGTAGATACATATGACGGCGGGTCTGCAGACGAACGGAGCGTGTCCATGGCGGCGAGGAAAAGCCCCCGGACGACGGTGAAGTCTTCACGAGATGGACGCAAGGCCATCGCGCGTGCGCAGTCGAGCCGACGCAGCGGCTGGCTGTGGCTCGCCGCGGGTGTGGTGTCCGTAGCTCCCATTGTGGTAATCGTGATTATCAGCATCATGAAATCGCCCGGACAGCCCACCCCGCACACGGAATCGGCGAGCCTGCAGAGTCCGCCGGCCACCGTGGCCGTGGGCGCCGAAACGATGCCGCCGTGGCCGGCTCCTGCTGATGCGAGTGCGGCGGTGGCCGCAGCCGGGTTGCCGATGTTAGGTAGCGAAGGAGCCGTGGAGCACATTCACGCCCATCTGGATGTGCTCGTTAATGGTGAGCCTGTGGCGGTTCCAGCCGAGTTGGGTATCGACACCAAGCGCGGCACTATTAGCCCCCTGCACACCCATGACGGCAGTGGTGTGATTCACGTTGAGTCGCCGGTGAAAAGGCAGTTCAGCCTGGGGGAGGTTTCCACCGAATGGCAGGTGAGCCTGTCGGCGGACAACATCGGGGCGCTGCGCGCCGTCGACAGTAAGGCCGTGCGCGTTTTCGTCAACGGCACACAGCAGACCGGCAACCCGGCGGCCATCATGCTGGGCGATCGCGACGAGATCGCCGTGGTCTACGGCGTCCCCCAGCCTGGGGAAACCATTCCCTCCACATACGACTTCGCCGAAGGCGTGTGACGCCAGCCCCGCTTTAATGGAGTCATTTGCACAGGCCGACCGCGAAGGAGGCGACATGGCTGATCTGTCCGAATTCCAGCATCCACGGTTTGCGCGTATGTATGAGCGGATCAGCGCTGAGTCGGAGCAGCGTGGCACCGCGCAGCATCGCGATCGCGCCCTTGCTGGCTTGTCCGGCCGGGTGATTGAGGTCGGCGCCGGCAACGGCATGAACTTCGGCCACTATCCCACTACGGTCGCAGAAGTCGTCGCGGTCGAGCCTGAGGATCACCTGCGGGAACTGGCTGAGCGGGCTGCTGAAACCGCAGTTGCGGTGCCGGTACATGTGGTGGCCGGTCACGCGACCGCGCTGCCGGTGGAGGACGCGACCTTCGATGGTGCCGTTGCGTCGTTGGTGCTGTGCTCGGTCGCGGATGTGCCGGCCGCATTGGCCGAGCTGCGGCGGGTCCTCAAGCCGAACGGCCAGCTTCGGTTCTTCGAGCATGTGCGTTCGACCAAACCATGGTTCGCGTTGCTGGAGGATGCCCTCACGCCGCTGTGGTCACGGGTGGGTGGGGGCTGTCACCTCAACCGCGACACTGCCGCGGCTATCCGCGCCGCGGGATTCGACATCGAATCCCTTGAACGGTTCCACTACGCGCCGCTGAGGTTCTTTCCCTCCCAGGCCCACATTCTGGGCATCGCCCGCCCCGGCACGTGAGTTACCCAGCACCTGGATAGACGATGCGGCGTGTCACGAGATGCTTTAAGTCGGTGAGGATTTCCTCGGTGATACGGCCGCGGTCGTCGAGAGTGAGCTGAACGTTGATGGAGGCGGCGGGATAACCCAGCGCCAAGCGCACCGCAGCGTCCGGGGGCGAGGATCGCACCGCGATCGGCGCCGTGCCATCGGCATAGGGTTCCTGGGAAAGGAAGAAGCCGGCGTCCAGGTCGAGCCGGTTCGGTTCGGGGGGTCCGGCGGTGGTGTCGCTGGTGACGGTTTCATAGACCACGAGCCTGCCCGCCGCGCGGGCCGCGGCGACGGCTGCGGCCAGATCAGCCGCGCCGGGACGCGGTGGCCACGACACGATCAGCCCGACGGCGCCGCCGGGCCAGCCGGTGGCTCCGGCGCGCAGCGTCAGCACATTGTCACCGTCACGCCACGCCGGCCGCGCGAAATAACATCCGCTGCCGCAGCCGGTCAGCGTCAGCCCCGACTCACCCAGTGAGGCCGCCAAGCTGTAGTCCTGGTTGGGTTCCGCAGCGTAGTAGTCACCGCGCCGCGGTGTGGACAGCCGGACCACGAGCAACCCGTCACTGGCGGTCAGGCTGATCCCCACCTGACCGGCCAGGGCGCCCAGCGGTAGGACAGGACCGGTTGGTTGCGGTGGCGGCGCCGCCGAGGCTGTCCCGGTGGGCGGCGGTGTGGACACCAGCACAGAGCTGGCTGCCAGCACGCCCAACAGAAGCGCGGCTTCGATGGCCATTGCCCTCCGTAGCCACGTCACCTGATGGGTATCGCGGTGGATCAGCCTCGAGTGCAGCGCCGCCGCCGACGCTGCCACGACGAGCCCGAGTTTGATCAGCAGCACTTTGCCGTAGGTGGTGGAGACCAGTTGCGGCAAGGGGACTAACACCAGCGCGCTGATCACACCCGTGCCCACCACCACGAGATAGGTCACCAGCGCCAGCCGGAGATAAGAGGCCAAGACCCAACGGACCGCGTTCGACACCGCTCGCCACGCCACCACCGCCCGCGCCGTGTGCTCGAGCGCGCCGATCCAAACCGTGACCGCCGCCAGGTGCACCCCGGTCAGAACCGCGCCCCAGCCGCCGAATGTTGTGCCCGCATGCGAGCGGAGCCCGTCGGCCGCGATCACCACCGCCAGCGGAACCAAAGCCCACCGACCCCGACGCGCAAGGGCCAACGAAGCCAGCAGCCCACCGGTCTCAATCAACAGCAGCACACCCGCGCGGCCATCCCACACCGCGTTCACTGTGCCGGCGTCAATGGCCCGACCAGCGACCAAGGCCATGGCAGCGATGAGCGCAACCACCATCCCTGCTGGCGCCCACGACCGCACGGGTGACAAATCCGGCCGTGTGGCACGTGCAGTATCGGTCGCGCGGCGACTAATCAAACCACCGGCTGCAGCGGCCAACCCGGCGAAAAGCACCCAACGCATGGAACTTTCACCCCAGGCCGGCGTCGCGGAAGCGGTCGGCGCGGCAGCCGACACCGCAAGACCGACCGCGAACCGGAATTCCTGCTCGACCTGATCACCGTCACCGCCGGTGACGCGCCAACGGACGGTATAGGTCCCCGGCGCCAAGGCAGAAACCGGCGCGGTGGTGACGAAGAGGCCGTCGCGTGCGAGGCTGGCCGGCCCGACCGGTACTTCGCGGCGGGATTGATCCAGTACGACAACCGCGCGCGTGCCGATGGTGACGGGTTTGTTGAACAGCAGTGTGATCGCCTCAGGTGACGTCGCAACCGCGGTTTCTGCTGAGGGTTCGGTGAACAGCAACGTGGGATGCGCCTGCGCGGTACCCGCCCCCATACCCACCGATGTCTGCACGGCGATCGCAAACGCGATGAGCGCACACCGCAGCCAGGTCATGATGTGGGGAAACCGACTCGACCATTGGGCGCCATCGACGCAGAGGGCGCCATTGTGGAGCCGATATCTGCAACCCTCGCGTGGCGGCCGTCTGACATTACGGGAACGACGCGTCCGGCGCGGTGGCGCGTAACCTTGCATCGGTTGATGGGCCATGGCCTTCGTTCTGATGCTAAGACAACGGTTTTCGCTGATTGCAAGAACCGGGCGCGCCGGATTCTCGGCCTTTGTCGGGCGCTATCGCGGCCACGGCCGTCGTCGCTGGCAGGAGGAGGCTGCGCCAGTCTCCTTCGTCCCATAATCGTCGCGAGACGGTGGCGGGCATCAGCGGCTGCCGATCAGGCTCTTGCTGACCGCGCGAAGTCTGCGCGCTGCGCCCGTGCCGTCGTTGATGTTATGCATGGGAACAGGCCCTCGGTTTCCAAACCGCATGGAACGGCATTACGCTCTTGGTACGTAGACAATACGCATTCCGCCGAAGGGGCGCACCATGCGTGACACAGGCTCGACACGGACAGCCGGGAGGGCGACGGTGCGCACACGTGGATTTGGCGAACTCGAAGCTGTCATCATGGACCGCATCTGGAACCGTGGCTCCGGCACGACCACGACGGTGCGAGAGATTTTCGACGAACTAGCGGCAGAACGCGACATCGCCTACACCACAGTGATGTCCACGATGGACAATCTGCACAGCAAGGGCTACCTGGCGCGCGAGCGCGACGGCAAAGCCTACCGGTATTGGCCGACACTGACTCGTGAGCAACACAGCGCAAGCCTTATGCGTGAGGCGCTGGATTCCGGCGGCCAACCCGATTTGGTGCTCACCTACTTCCTCGAACAGATGGGCCCCGAAGAGTCGGCGCGTCTGCGCGCCGCGCTACGTCGACCCACGAGGCGAGCGGCCAAGCGCTAAGCGCCGGGGCCGGCTGAGAAGCAAAGTCGGTAGGCGGGCTCATGTGAGTCACCTCGGGTCTGGTCCAGGTGGCCCAAGCGCAGCTGGGCAGGCGTTCCCGGCGCTCACCTGACGACATGTCAATATCGACAGAGAGGGATTGATTATGGCACTGGCCATTTCGACCACATTGCACAGCTCGTTCGAGGACGCTGTTGAAAGGACTCGGAAAGCCTTGGCCGATCAGGGCTTCGGCGTGCTGACCGAGATCGACGTTAAGGCCACACTGAAGGCTAAGCTCGGTGAGGACATCGAGGATTATCTGATCTTGGGAGCCTGCAATCCGCCCTTAGCCCATAGGGCCATCGATGTCGATCGCCAAATCGGGCTGTTGCTTCCGTGCAACGTCGTGGTGCGTACCGATCCCGTCGCGAAGGGCACGGTCATTGTTGACGCGATGGATCCGCAGGTGATGGTGCAGGTCGCCGACGAGCCAGGCCTGCGCGAGGTGGCCGATGAAGCCGCGACGATGCTGCGCGCGGCCATCCGATCGCTCGCATAGACCAGCGCGGCCCGCTGAGCGGGCGAACGTTTTGCTCATGGAAGTTGAGGTCCAAATCCGGGCCGATACTGCGCGACGCGAGTCATTGCGGATTCGGCGGATGCCGCGCGACGAGTGCTTGCTGCGGCCGGCGGTGACAGAGCCGGTCAGGGGATCCGGTTGCGCGCCGGGGAGAACCGCTCTAGCTGGACGGGTGGTCCTCCGGGCGGCGGAGGAGGCAGCACGCGGGGCTGTCCGTCGGTCACGATGGTGACCGCACCGTTTTCTCGGTCCATGTTCAACGTGCCGTGCTGGAAGTTCTGCACAATCCATTGCGGCTCGTGAATCTGGCCGCTTGTGGGCAACCCGAGTGTGCTCCGCTCGCAACCCAGCGTCGCCCAGGCGTCATAGATCGCTCCAGTCAGAGGTTGGGCTCCGGTGGCCGGTGACCAGTAGATCGCTCCGTGGGTGAAGATGACGTAGCGTGCCTGGCCAGCGCCGGGGGCTTCTGGCGATCTCACCGGACCCAGCACACCGCTGTCGCCGCCGAGCGCTTGCCATCGCGCATAGATCGCCCCACCTCGCAACAACTCCTCCACGTCCTCTGTGGTGGGCGGTTGGTTGAAGCGCGCGGCGATATCGCGGATGCGATCCAGGAACGCGTAGGCGGCGTTGCCCGGGCATGCGGTATCGCCGACATCGCGGTGAGCGAAGATGCTCGGCAGTGTGCGGGTCATACCTTGCCGGAACCGGGTGTACGGGCCACCGGCGGATGTCAGCGCCACCGCGCCTCTGGGGTCGACGCCACCGAGCGCCAGCCGCCATCCCAACAGCCGCCCGACCGATCGCAGCTGCGCTGATGTCGGTACTTCCTTGCCGAAGTCACCGATCAGGCACACCGCCCACGTGTCCTTGTTGAATTCACCGGTGTGTGAGCCCTCGACCGGTTTATCAAGTCCGCCGAATCTGCCTTCGAAAACTTGACCATGCTTGTCGACGAGTGCGTTGTAGGCGATGTCGGCCCAACCCATGGAGCGTGTGTGATAGGCGTAGATCGAGCGCACGATCGCTGCTGATTCGTGTGGTGCATAGGTGTTGCCTGTTGCGGAGTGGTGGATGATCCCGGCACGAATTGCGTTGTCGTACACCGGCGCTGCTCGCCGCAGCGACTCGTCGGCGCCCCATTGACTGCGGCTGATGATGGAGACAGGTGGTGTCGCCGTGGCCGTGTCCGCCGATAAGGGCCGTTCAGCTGACGCGCGCGGTGTCCCGATGAGCATGGGCGCGGCGCCGGCCAGACCGAGAACTGCCGGCGCCGCGGCCGCCAATCTCAGGACGGCACGCCGCGAGACGGGCCGCCGCGGCCCTCCCGTGCATCGATCACACACGGCGACAGG
Source organism: Mycobacterium sp. GA-2829 (assembly GCF_001499965.1). GTDB lineage: Bacteria > Actinomycetota > Actinomycetes > Mycobacteriales > Mycobacteriaceae > Mycobacterium. The sequence continues at coordinate 27,062 of NZ_LQIT01000009.1, read as the reverse complement.
CTAACTCGGGTTAGCCACAAATCAGGCTCGACCCGCCGCAGTGATATTAGCTCTGCGACTCGGCAGAGCCAGACGACCCGGCATTTGTCGAGTGGGCATTAGTACCGCAGCCGTCGACATTTGCGGTAGGGGATCGGTGTTATGAAGCGGGGTAGCGGGGCAGATGCGCCAAAGTGCAAACCGCCCAACCGATTTAGGAAGGCCATGCGATTGTACCGCTGATTCTTGCCGGCATCGGTTGATCAGTTGTAGGCGGCGATCCGCTCGCCGACAGCCGTTGGGAACGCGTCTGAGTCGGGAAAGCTATTGGCTTGCTAAAGATTCTTCAGAGGGTCCCCGCCCGAGTTATCTCGGACTTGGTTGCGTGGTCCGGTTACGTACGCAATGGCTATATATGCCAGGCTGTGGGCGGCTTCAGCCTGGTTGCACGGCGTACATGCGGAACGCGTTCGATAGCGACCACTTCCGTCCGGGGCGCAATCCGTGGGTCTGCCGGACCAGCCGGATGCGGCCTGTGGCCAGGAGAGTGGGCTCCTCGATCGGGTTTCCATAAATGATTCGCAGCGGGCGAGGTCTGCGGTCATAGGAGTCCAGCACGTTGTCGACTACGGCGGCGAAGCATGCTCCGCGCAGGGGGTTGTTCATGAAGACGACGGTGACATCGTCGGGGACTTTGTAGTTCACGGCGTCGGCGTTGACGATTGCGATGTCTTTGCAGCGCAGCCGGTCCTTGACACGCTCGACGTTGTCCTGGGCTATGTCGGCCAGCCGGGTCGAGAGTTCTACACCGATCACACGGCGAAATGGGTATCCCGCCGCCACTAGCACGGCACGGCCCATGCCCGCGCCGATGTCGAGGAAGACGTCGTCGGACGTCACGGTGTCCGGGGGCAGGATTCGTCGCAGCATCAGCCACCCGACCGGCTGGTATGGCTCGCGACCCTCGGCGGCTATCCCGAGGTCCTCGAGTCTGATCTCACCGGAGGTTCGCACGCCCAATCTCCGTTCGAAGAGCAGGTTCGTCATCCTCAGGCGCAGCCATACGTACGGGGGGCGGATGGTCGATGTAAACAGGCGGCGAAGCATGTTGAGGCCTGACTCGGGGATCTGCTCGGCTGGCACGTTGGTCTGTCGACGAAAGCTGCGCGATGTGGTCGTGCCAGGTTCCTTGTGACCAGTTGGTCTACTGGGAGCAATAGTACTAGCTTATTTAGTATTCCTGGTTCGGATCGTCTGACTTGTCCCTGGTCTCCGGCGACCCGTACGAGCGCTGCGCCAGCGACGAGTCCAAGCATTGCCCCCGACCCCGTGATCCCGACCCGATTCAAGTCGACACCATCGATGTCCGTCGATGAAGCGGCCGACGATAGCTCCCCACCCAAGAAATGCTCGACGCACGGAAAGGTGCAAAACCCGGGCGACTGCCGCCACCGTCGCGGCATACCGCGTGGCACAGCGCCGATGGCAATGTTGGTGACCGGCTTCAAGCTGGTGACCTGGCGGGGCGGAGTCGTAGAAGTTCCCCGTCAGATCACCGACGCGGGTGGCCGGAACCCGCATTGCAATTTGGTTATCGCAGCGGTCCGACGAACTGTTAGCAACGGGAGGAAGACTGGCTGCCGAGGGCAGTACAGCGTCTGCGCACGCACTAATCCACAGCCAATGGGCCGATTTCGAGGTCGTGAAGCAGATTCTGGTTGGCCCGATCGCAGGCCGACGTCGTTGCGTCGTGTGATGGTCGAGGTGCTGTTACGGCGTCACCGCCGGAGTGCGGCACCTGTACCGTACTATTCGGCTTAGTAGATAAGTGGGCCGTGAGTGTGCCGATCCCCGCTGGCACCCGAACACGAGTGATTGCGGTAGAGGGGTATGTGTGTCCTGATTGAGACGGTAACCGGCGCTGTCGTGCCGCCGAGGCTGCCGTGACCACTCTGGTCGCTTCCTTCCCGAGCCCGCCCCAAGGGGTGTGGCACCTTGGCGCGCTGCCGATCCGGGCGTACGCCATGTTCATCATCGCCGGCATCGTCGCCGCCCTGCTGATAGGGAACCGCCGCTGGATCGCCCGCGGCGGCGAACCGGGCGTCGTCTATGACATCGCGATATGGGCCATACCGTTTGGGTTGGTAGGTGGCCGGCTTTATCACGTGATCACCGACTGGCGCACCTACTTTGGCGATGACGGTCTCGGGGTGGCCGCCACACTGAGGATCTGGGACGGCGGCCTGGGAATCTGGGGTGCGGTGGCCCTCGGTGGTGTGGGCGCATGGATCGGCTGCCGGCGACGCGGTATTGCGTTGCCCGCCTTCGGCGACGCCGTCGCGCCGGGCATAGTGCTGGCCCAGGCGATTGGCCGCATCGGCAACTACTTCAACCAGGAGCTCTACGGCCGGCCCACCGATCTGCCGTGGGGTTTGGAGATTTACTACCGCCGTGACCCGGCGGGCGTTGTCGACGTGCATGCGGTCGACGGTGTGTCGACAGGTCAGGTCGCGGACGTGGTGCATCCCACCTTCCTGTATGAGTCGCTGTGGAACGTTGTGGTCTTCGGCATGCTGATTGGGGTCGATCGCCGATTCAGAATCGGCCATGGACGACTGTTCGCGCTTTATGTCGCCGGCTACTGTGTCGGCCGGTTCTTCGTCGAGTTGATGCGCAGCGACGCGGCGACCCAAATTGCCGGCATCCGGATCAACTCATTTACCGCAACGGTGGTATTGATCGGCGCCCTGATCTACTTCTTCCGCGCGCCGAAGGGTCGCGAGACTCTCGGGTCCAGTGCAGCCGGCGAAGCCGAGGCGAAGCGGGATGCTGCGGTCAGTCGTGACGACTCCGCCGTGCGGGCCGACAGCGGCGCGGATTCAGGTCGCGCGGCATCCGCTGACGAAGTAGGGATCGCATCAGTCGACGCGAAAACGCCTGATGACGACCGCGACAGCGAGAGCGAGAAACCTGAGAGATAACGATTCCTCAGTTACTGCAAGCTGCGCATTTGGTGGCGGGAAACTCAGGCTGGAGTGTGGCGGCGCCGCACGATGTGCCGCGTCTGGATGAGGGCCAGGGCAAGTAGGATCAGACCGACGGCGTAGATCGCTGCACCGGCGGCGATTTGCGTAGCCGTTGGGGGCTGCGTGCCGGCGGGCACGTAGAGCTCACGCTCGGCCGAGCTGGTTCCTTGCCAGCCGGAGTCGACGGGCAGCCACGCTTCGATGGTCTCTCCGGCGCGCCGGAACTCGACGTAGACGAACCACCGCCCGTCTTCGGGGAGGCGGATGGTGCCGGTGAACCTGCCGGCGCCGATTTCATTCAGCCGCGCGGTGAGCGTTTGGCCACCTCGGCGAGCCACGACGCTATCTGCTACGAGCTGGGAGTCGGCATCAGGGGCAACCGCGTCGAGCCGGACATTTCCACGGCCATCCCCAACCACCGTCAGTCGCAACGACGTAACCGGCTGCCCCTGTCCAGGATCGTGGGCGATGGCCTCGGGAACGGGCCCCAGCATCAACATGCCGGCACCCGCTAGTAGGGCAGCGGCGGTGGCGCCAACCGGATGTGTGCGCCAGGAGGTGGCCAGCACGAGCGCGACGCCGACCACGATGACTGGCGCGGCGACCACGCCGACGGCGGCGGCGGGTTGGCTGGCCACGCCGAGCGCCGAGGCCATCCAGGCCAGCGCGGCGACCGCGGCACCGGTTGCCCCGTAACGTGCGGCGTGTCCGCGCCAGGGCAGGTCGGCCACGGCGAGGCCAAGGACTGCCACCGGAAGGTCGGGTGTGCTGCGGCCGAGCAGGATCAGAGCCGCGACGACGATGAGCCGCATTGCGATGTAGACGGCGACAGCCTGTGCGACGGCGTAGGGCCGGGCAACGAGCGCACGGATGATGGCCACAGCGAGCAGGCCGGCGACCAAAACCACGGGCAGATAAAGGGTTTGGCTGAACTGTGGAACATCGGTGTCGTACTCGAGGACGGTCATCATTGCGCTGCCGAGCACCAATGCGGACAGGGCGGCCTCGATGATCCCGTGCCGTGTCGGTCGCAGGCCGGCCAGTAGCCCGATGGCCATCGTTGTGGAGGCGAACACGACCAGCATGTGCGGTGGACTCCACAGGACGGCGTCGCGGCCGAAGGCGTCGTGCCAGAACGCGTCCAGCGGAGCCGCGGCGAGTGTGACCGCGCCGCCCAAGCCGGCCAACAACAGGCCTGGCTGCCTGAGCGCGGCGCGGATCGAACGAGTACGCGCCAGGGCAACTAGTCCCCAGCCGAGGACCACCAGACCCACGACGGCAACGCTGCCGTACAACGCCAGGTGCGGTGCGATGAAGGCTGTATCTCGGCCGATGTCGGTGTGCCAGGCGTCGTCCCAGTAGGTGGCGAACACCGACACGGCCCCACCCGCGGCGGCAAGCGCGCCGTAGGGAGGCGAAAGTGTGATACTCGGTGAGTTCACATCTGAGACTGACATGTCTCAACTATGATGTTCGTGTGGCTCAGAGTCAAGAGAGTCCCGGAAACTCCGCTGAGGTTGATCCTCGGCTTATCGACGCGACCGCCGCGGCGATCGCTCGGTGGGGTCTGACCGAGACGACGCGAGAGCGGATCGCGGCCGAGGCCGGATTGTCGCGGGCGACGATCTACCGCCGGGACGTCACACGAGATCAACTCGTCGCAGCGCTGACTGCACGCGCAGCCCAGACGTTTCGCAACGCAATATGGCCCGCGATCACCGGACGCGGAACCGCGGCAGAACGGCTAGAGGCCGCACTGGAGGCGATGTGCGCGGCCGCCGACGAATACCTTCCCTTGCTCGCGGGAATGTTCCTCGCGCACGGCGAGGTCTTCCACCGGCCGGGCCAGGATGCGCTGACTGTCGATGTTTTCGCCGAGCCGTTCGAACGCCTCCTCATCGACGGTGCTGCCGATGGAACCCTGCGCCACGTGCCCGAGACAGTGACCGCGACCGTCCTGTTCAACATGGTCGGCTGGGGCTACATCCATCTACGCGCCAGTCACCACTGGGGCGCAGAAGCCGCGCGCCGCAGCGTCATTGGGCTGGCTCTGCACGGGCTGATCACGAAGGAGAGATGACTGGGTTCCGCGTCTGGACTGAGCCTGTGAATCACCGTCAACTTTCGATAATCCGCGTCACATACGGCGTCATTCCACTGGTTCGTACCGGTGAGATCTTGACCGGTACGCCTGTTTGCTGCGCCTCGAGCATTTGGCCGCCGCCGAGGTAGAGGGCTTCATGTTGGCTGCCGCCCGGACCCCAGAACAGAAGGTCGCCGCGCTTGGCCTCTGAGGGCGGAACCTGGCGACCCGCGGTGTACTGGTCCCCGGAGTAACGCGGAAGCAGTACACCGACGCCGGCGAACGCATAGCGCGTTAGGCCCGAGCAGTCGAAGCCCACCGTGTCGGCGCCGCCGTCGACGCCGCGACTCGGACCTGTCAGGCTGCCGCCGCCCCAGGAGTACGGCACGCCTATCTGGGAGCCGGCGCGACGGATCACGTACTCGATCGCCTGCCTGCCGTACACGCGGCGTCCGGGAGCCACAGTCGTTGGGCTACCTCCGATACCAAGGCTGCTGAGGAACTTTCGACCGAGGTCCAGCGTGGTCTGGGTGGCGACATTCGTCGCTTGCAGCGAGGCGTTCGCGATCGCGATGGGATCGCCCGGTGCGCCGGCGCTGAGAACTTTCGGCAACGTCGGATCCCACAGGCTCTCGTCGGCGACGGCCCGCCCGGGCAGGGTGAGGCCGAGCAATAGCCCGACAAGACCAAGAATGATTCCCAACCGGGACAAAATGGTCTCCACCACCCGTCAGCAATAGTTGAGTCGTCGACGTACGTAATAGGTACGTATCAGCCCACAGTAAGTCACTTCAGCCCCACAAGTAAACAATAATCACAAATTTCACTATTGTAACTTTGGCGTTTGCGGCTGTTATGCGGGCGGCGGCACCGCTCTGATAGCTTTCGGCGCGCGATATTGGGAGGTAAGGAATGGGGAGTTCGCCACTCACACCCCGCAAGAGCCGTAGGCGTGCGTGGTTGATCGCGGTCGGGGCGGGTTGCGTTGTGATCCTGGCCGTAATCGCCGTCGCGACACGCGGTTTCGGCATCGCCGAATCTGAGGACCGTCCCTCGAAGGAACTTACGGCGCAGAACCGTTGCGAATCTGAGGTGCTTAAGCAGTTGGCCTCGCCGTCGACGGCGAAACTGTCAAACGTTGAGGTGGCAAGTACGGACCTCGACCCGGACAGCAAGGATTTATTCTCACTACTCGACGGCCCTCTAAAAGGGGTCGACCATTCCCGCATTACGGTGCTTAACGTGTCTGGTGTTGTGGATGTCGAGGGCAGCGCGTTCGGCGACCCGATCCATGACCCCTTCAGCTGTCGTGCTTACTTCATCGACGGCAACCTGGCCAACACCCTCGTTCTCTTTGACCACGAACATTAGCCCTAGGCACATGGAACCTGTTTGACCTCCAGGACCTGATCGCGTTGCCAAAGGACGGCTGCCGACCTGCCCGCAGATGGTGTACGGCTCAGCGGTTCGCATGTTGCGAATCACTGAGTGGCAGACAGGCTTTGGAGAAAGTAACTGATTGACGGGGCGAATTCCTGCCCCATGTCTTCGGCCGTGCGAAGGGTGCGGGACATGCTGACCGGCGCGACTTGAGCAGCGGGCATCAAATCGCTGATGCGGTGAGCAAGCTCGGTTGGGTGCCGGTCGTCATCGCCCGGGATGATGAGCGTGGGGGTGGTTAGGGCAGCGAGTTCGGCGGGCGACCGAAATGCGCGGTCGTGGCCGATGCCCGCTGCCGCTGCGACGCTGGCTGCATCGGCTCGCGGGATTGCGTCGTGGACGAGGTTGACGATGAGCGGCTGTAGGTGGGGCAGGTACAGATCCCATCCGGCTTCGATGCCACGGGTGCGAACGCGGTCGGCGAACTCTTCCATCATTGCCGTTTCGGCAGTCTTTGCCTCGTCGTCCTCGATATCTTCCGGGCTGATCACCACCACGCACCGGATCCGGTCGGAATGCTCGAGGCAGGCGCGAAGCGCGACGGTGCCCCCAAGACCCGCACCGATGAGCCCTGCCGTTTGCGCCTCGACGGCATTCATGAGCGACAGAACGTCTTGCACGTACCGATCCCACGTGTGTCGTGCGGGGTCCGCACAGACGGAACGCCCGTAACCCCGAATATCGGGGAGGATGACGCGATAGCGGTCGGTCAGCTGTTGGGCGAGAGGCCGCATGCTGTGGCGATCGGGGCCCCCGCCGTGCAGCATGATCAGGGCCGGACCGTCGCCCACGACGGTGGCGTAGAGCGGCCACCCGTCGGAGCCGGTGTAGGTCAGTTCCGTCATCGTCGGATCTCCAATCTGCCTTGAGATCGTGGCGCATCAGAGTACCGATGACAATTCGGATACCGGGTGGTGGTGGCGGTCCTTGCGAGATAATCCGTACATGGTTGTTCGAGTTGTGTGGAACCGCTGATGTACGAGGGCTTTGTCGACACGGAGGTGGCCCGGTGCCATTACTCGCGAACGGGAGACGGTCCGCCGCTATTGCTGATCCCTGGCGGCGGCGGTTGGAGATTCAACTTTCAAGCCATGATTCCCGTTCTCGCGCAACGCCATACGGTGTATGCGCTTGATCCGCCAGGACAAGGCCTAACGGAGATCGTTGAGACGTCCTTTCCCGCCGGCGTCGAGGACATCGCCCGGTCCATCGGAGGATTCCTTGACGCCGTCGGCCTTCCCCGCACTGCGATCGTCGGGCATTCGTGGGGCGGGGGCTTCGCGCTGCGGTTCGCCGAGCTCCACCCGGATCGAGTCGACCGGCTGGCGCTGATCGCACCCGGCGGGCTGGACATCAGAGATGTGTGGGAATTCCGTCTTGTGCGTATCCCACTTCTCGGCGAGGTTGCCTTCTGCCTGACGTCCGCGGTCGCGGCGCGTCACATGATGAGAAAGTCCTTCGCACACCGCGAGCGAATCCCCTACGACCGGGTGGACGACGTACTGCGGGCGATGCGTTCCCCCGGAACACGTTTGGCCAGGCTTCGCGACATGTTGCGCGTCGAACGGTCAGTGCGATGGGCTGACACCGAACGGGATCTTCACCTCGTTGAAGCGCCGACCCTAATCCTCTGGGGCGATCAGGATCGCTACTTCCCGGTCAGCCTCATCGACCGCTTCACTGCTCGATTGCCGAGCGTCGAGACACACATCGTGTCTGGGGGAGGGCACTCACTGCACGACGACTGCCCCGAGGAGACCTACGAGTTCCTGCTTCCCTTCCTCACATCCGACCGGACGACCCAGTAACGGAGCTTCGGTCACTCGCTGTGGTGATGTCCACCGTCAGTTTCGTGTGAGAGATCCGTGGCGGGAGGGGGAGGTTCGACCGGCGCCGGTGCAGTGGGCGGCGGAGGCACCTCGGTATCCGGGGTAGCGGCCGGTTCTGGGTGATCGTGATGGCCGTCTGCATGGCCGCTCATCGGTGCGTGGTAGTCGTGCTTGGCGCCAGCCGGCGCGTGGTGGTCATTCAGTAAGCCTGAAGCCACTCCGAGCGCCGCCGCGGCCGCGATCACGGTGCTGCCGCCGCCCAGCACAATCGCGTTTCCGAAACCCGATATCGGCACTGCTCGGTGGCCTCGATACCACATCCAGCCGGCTCCCATGACGACGTAGCACTCGAGCAGGAGTGCGAAGAGGCCGGCGGCCTCGACCACTTCGGGTTCACCGGCGTGTGGGCCGAAGGGCCCGCCCGCTGTCCGAGACAAAACCCACAGCGCGGCGGCACCGACATTCGCCATGATCCCGGCGGCCAGCACTATCGCAGCAGGCCGAGCCGGCGCCACGAGCGCCCAAACCAGTTGAAACAGCGCGATAGAGGCGAAGAACAGACCTGACGGCGTCCACTCTTGCAAGTGCGCCGGCAGTACGGCGAAATGAATCATCGCTCCGCCGAAGGAAGCGATCGCCGCGAGGCGAGCAGCAAGCCTCCCGTCGGTCTTCTTCGCTACGTTCGGTGTCACTCGATCGATGATGACAGTGCCCACCCAAACGTTGAGGAAGCGAAACCACATCTCGACCGCACTGAGACGCCTCCGTCATAATCTCTCGCCTCACGGCGGGTTATCACTCGGCTTGGCCTGTGGCCCAGCCCGGGGGCCGCGTGTGGCGCGAGCTCGACGCCCGTCCTATGAGGGTCCGTGCATACTTGAGTGCGAGACTGGCTCGCGGTGTGGAACACGCTGTCGGACAGCATGATTGGGTCGCTAAACCGTGGCCGCGACGTATCAACCAGTCTTTGGTTCTTGATCGCCGCATTCGGCTGCTGGCACTGGGCACCGTGCTGGTCGTCATCGGGTTTCACAGAACAGCCCCAGGAGCGCGTGCGACGAGGTCACCGCCAGACGTCATGCACCTGCGGTCGGTACTCCCACCGTTCATCGAGAAGCTGATCGATCAAGGCGATGTCGGGGCGCCCCGACACGCGCTGACGGCGCTCAGCCCTCCGAGTTGGCGGTCAATGGCATTCAAGTTTCGCACGACTCTCCGGTCGAATGGACCGTAGTAGTGCCGCATCGGGCAATGCCCGGGCTTACAGAACTACGATGCAGGTACGGAGGTGGTAGCTCTGGCGTCGTGATACCCGACGTAGTGCCGCGGTGTCGCCGTGGGCATTGGATAGCCCAAGAGCACATCCCGTAGAGAGGTGAGGAGGGCATTGTGCTACTCGATGGAATCAACCACATCGCCTGGATTTCCAAGGACGCCGCCCGACTCGGCCGGTTTTACGCCGACGTGTTCGGCGCAGAGGTCGGGCCGACCCGCCCCCATGGACAGGACGGTCAAGAGACGATGACCATTATTCGCATTGGCCCGCATACCCATCTGAACATTTTCGTGATCGAGGGCAACACCGAGGCGGACCGTCAAACGCCGATGTGGGGCCGCGGGCGCATCGATCACTTCGGTCTACAGGCCGCCTCGCCTGAGGCGTTCGCCACCATCCGGCAACGACTGATCGACCGCGGCGCAAGTGATGGCACCATAAACGATTTCGGAGAAGTGAACAGCATTTTCTTCCGTGACCCCGACGGACTCGAAGGCGAAGTGCTCATTGCCAAAACCTCGACCTGAGGCACCCGGCAATCAGCGCGCTTACCAGTCTTCGGCGTCGCAGGTAAGCTAATTGGGCCAAGTCGAGAAGCGGATCGCCGATGAAAGAGCGCGGACTCCTGATTGCTGTCCTCGTGCTCCCGTTCGTCATCGCGGCGTGCAGTGGCAGCGGTGATGATCAGCAGCGCGCGACCGCGTCGGCCGTCTCGAATCCGCCCAGCGCTGCGACGCGGACCGCGCCCGACGCCGAGGAGCCCACCGTCCCCGGAGGTGAGGCCGCGTCTACGAAGGCGGCGGCGCCGCCTAGGCCATCGATCACCATCCTGACGCCCACCGACGGTTCGACAGCCCGCAGTGGCGAGGTGACGGTGTCCGTCTCGGTAGAGGACTTCAACGTCGTGGAGCAGCAGGTCCGGCCGCCGTTTCCACCACAGGTGGCCGGAGAGGGCCACGTCCACTTCTACCTCGACACCGAGACGCTTCCAACAACCCACTCGCCCCCGGCCACGGGCACCTACCGCTCCATATCCGAGACCACCCACGCGTGGACCGGCATTGCCCCCGGCAGGCACACATTCGCGGTCCAGCTGATCGGCAACGACCACGCTCCACTCAGCCCGCTCGCGCAGGACCAGGTCACCATCACCGTCGAGTAGCACGGCTCTAACATGCTGGGGGACAGGATGATTGGGGTTTGTAAACCCTCTCGAAGAGAAGGGTCACGGTGACGTATCGACATGACGCGATACTGACCGCACTTACCCCGGCCGAGCGCAATGCGGTGCTGCAGCAGCAGCACGACGCGCTCACCCGGCGCGTCGCCGAGGCACACGCCGCGCTGGCCCTTATCGACACCGCGCTGGGCTGCGAACACGGCGACCTGGCGGTCTGCCCCCGCTTCCAGGCTGTGCTGGCCGACCGCGTCAAACACCGTTAGCTCAACCGGTCTCGCGCCGATCTGGCCCAGAGGGTGTGGTGGCACGCGATGGGCTCGTCGCCTCGTCTGCTTCGCGCCAGGCTTCTCGGCCCGAGTGCGCTGCGAGCACGGCAACGACCAGGGCGACCACGGGGTCGGCCCACCACCAGCCGACTGCGGCGTTGAGTCCCAGCCCGGCCAGCACGGTGATGGACAGGGCGTTGGACATCCACGTTTCGGAGGACTGGGCGACCAGCACGGGGTTGTTCAGCGCCCGCCCGGTGCGCCGCTGGGTTAGGGCGACCGGGATCATGACGATCAGGGCGACCACGTTGAGCACGATGCCGATCAGCGACTCGCCAGCCTTGTCTTGCGTGACCAGATCACGGATCGATTCGAACGCCACATAAGCGGCGAGGGCGTAAAAGGTCATCGCGATGGCGCGCAGCGCGGGCCGTTGGCGGGCGTGCGCGCCGCCGCGCAGCTGCCAAATGACCACGGCGGCGGCGAAGACCTCGATCCCCGAGTCGATGCCGAAGCCAACCAGTGCGATGGATCCTGCTGACAGTCCGGCGGTGACGGCGATGACGCCTTCGAGCACGTCCCAGACGACGATGAACCACGCGAGTGCCAGCCCGCGCCGAACGAGGGTTTCGTCAGAAGGCTGCGTCATGGCGAACCGGTCGTCGGGGTGAGGCGTTTCCTGCTGGTGTGCCTTCGCGCGTCTTGAATGCTCGGGATCACGACGGCGCCGCCGCCGTCGCGGTGTGCGGCGATGATGTCGGTCGGCCGACCGGTGTGACGGCTAGTGGCTTGGCGCGGCCGGCGCGCACACCGTTGGCGATGACGACGACCTCGGCGAGTTCGTGGACCAGCACGACGGCGGCCAGGCCGAGGACCCCGAACAGGGCGAGCGGGATCAGCGCGGTGATCAGGGCCAGGGACAGGCCGACGTTTTGCAGCATGATGCGTCGCGCGCGGCGGGCGTGGCCGAAGGTCTGGGGGAGGTGGCGGAGGTCTTCGCCCATCAATGCCACGTCGGCCGTTTCGATGGCCACGTCGGTGCCCATCGCGCCCATCGCGATACCCAGGTCGGCGGTGGCCAGTGCGGGGGCGTCGTTGACGCCGTCGCCGACCATGGCGGTGGAGCGTTCGGTTCGCAGATTTTCGATCAACCGGGCTTTGTCTTCGGGACGCAGCTCGGCGTGCACGGCGTCGATGCCGACGTCGCGGGCGAGCGCGGATGCGGTGGTGTGGTTGTCGCCGGTGAGCATGGCGACGTGGTAGCCGTCGCGGCGCAGCTGGGCGACGACCTCGGCGGCCTCGGGCCGCAGTTCGTCGCGCACGGCGATCGCGCCGATCACCTGGCCGTTGTCTTCGACGAGGACCGCGGTGGCGCCGGCCTGCTGCATGCGCGCGACATCGCCGGCCAGTGCTCCTGGCTCGAGCCAGCCTGGGCGGCCCAGCCGGATGGTGTGCCCGTCGCGGCGGCCGGTGAGGCCGGCTCCGGTCGCAGCTTCGACGTCGGTGGCCGGGGTGACGTTGTCGACGGCGGCCAGGATCGCCGCGGCCAGCGGGTGTTCGCTGCGCGCTTCCAGCGCCGCAGCCAGGTCCAGGACGTGTTCGCGGGTGGCGCCGTTGGTGGTGGCGATATCGATGACGGCGGGCCGGTTGGCGGTCAGGGTGCCGGTCTTGTCGAGGGCGACACCGCGGACTGCGCCCAGAGCTTCCAGTGCGGCACCGCCCTTGACCAGTGCGCCGAGTCGGCTGGCCGCGCCGATCGCGGCCACCACGGTGACCGGCACCGAGATCGCCAACGCACACGGGGAGGCCGCGACCAGCACGACCAGCGCGCGTTCGATCCACGTGGTCGGGTCGCCGAAGATGCTGCCGATCACCGCGATCAGCGTCGCGGTGATCATCACCCCCGGCACGAGAGGTTTGGCGATGCGGTCGGCCAGGCGTTGGGAAGCGCCCTTGCGGGATTGTTCGGCCTCCACGATGCGCACGATGCGGGCCAGCGAGTTGTCCTCGGCGGTGGTGGTGACCTCGACCTCGAGTGAACCGGTGCCGTTGATGGACCCGGCGAACACCTCGTCACCGGGTCCTGCCTCGACGGGCACCGACTCGCCGGTGATGGCCGAGACGTCCAGCGCGGTGCGGCCGTGGCGGATGACGCCGTCAGTGGCCATGCGCTCACCGGGTTTGACCACCATCCGGTCGCCGATCCGCAATTCGGCTGGGGCGACGATGATTTCGGTGCCGTCGCGCAGGATGGTTGCCTCTTCGGGCACCAGCGACAGCAATGCGCGCAGGCCGCGTCGGGTGCGGGCCAGCGAGTACTCCTCGAGGCCCTCACTGATGGAGAACAGGAACGCCAGCATGGCGGCCTCGCCGACCTCGCCGAGGATCACCGCGCCCACGGCGGCGATGGTCATCAGTGTGCCGACGCCGATCTTGCCCGTGGCCAGCCGCTTGAGCGTGGAGGGAACGAAGGTGTAGGCGCCGACGACCAGGGACAGCGCTTCCAGCGTGAGAATGACCGGTCGCGCCGCATCCGCGAAGCCAGCAATCAGCGCCCCTAGCAGCAGCACACCCGAGATGGCGGCGAACTGCAGTTCGCGCACCTGCCACAGGCGTTCGGGCTCGTGCTCCTCGGCCTGTTCGTCGGTCGCGGCTTCGTCGTGGCCGCAGCCGCACGCGTCGCTCATTTGCTTCCCCTCGTCTTGGTCGTTCCCCTGGCACGGGTTCCGTAATTGGGGCATAGCGCCACCTTGTTGCCGGTGGCGGCCAGTAGCGTCTCGGCCGAGGCCAGCAGATCCATCAGCTCCGGGCGGGTCAGCGAGTAGAACATCTGCCGGCCCTCGGGACGGCCGGTTACCAGACCGCACTCACGCAGACAGGCCAGATGCGCCGACACGGTCGACTGCGCCGCTCCGAGCAAGCCGGTCAGATCCACCACGCGGGCTTCGCCTTCGGTGAGTCGCTCCAGGATCGCCAGCCGGGTCGGGTCGGACAGGCCGTGAAACAGCGCCACAGCCGGTGTCAGGTCTGTGGTGAATCGCGTTGAGGATCTACCCGTTGTCATCGCCATTCGACGATGATAGCGTACAAACCAAATTGATCGGGAAATTACGGTGATAGCGTTCACAGGCGTTGATTCGGGAGGTGGAGATGATCGAATCCGAACGCAAGCGGTGGTGGGCCTTGGCCGGGTTGCTGATCGCGGTGATCACGGTCGCGTTCGACATCACGATCAGAACGTGACGCCTGCTCGACACACAACCCACCCGCCCTCGGGCCGAAAAGCGTTCGGTCACAACCCAATCAGCGGACCGAGCGATGGGATGACTCGAACACCGTTGCCGATCGTAGAAAGGGGTAACTGCGATGTTGATGAACCGGGCCGAGACCGGGCTGGTGAATTCGCCGCCGCGGCGCTGGCTGCAACGCATCTATGAGGTGCCGGTGCTGCTGCGGTTTGGCGGCCGCCTGCTGCCCGGCACCCGAGCATTGGAGATCGGCTGCGGGTCAGGATACGGCTCGAAGCTGATCTTGGAGCGGTTTGGGGCGGACACCGTGGACGCGGTGGATCTGGACCCGGCGATGATCCGTCGCGCCGGCCGGCGCCTGGCCCGCTACGGGGATCGGGTCCGGCTGGCCGAGGGCAGCGCCACCGATCTGCGCACCGCACTGGATGCCGACGACGACAGCTACGGCGCGGTCTTCGATTTCGGGATCGTGCACCATATCCCGGATTGGCGAAAAGCCACCGCCGAAGTCGCCCGGGTGATCGCACCGGGTGGTCGGTTCTACTTCGAGGAGGTCACCTCCCACGCCCTGGCGCGCCCCATCTACCGGCGGTTGTTTGATCACCCCACCGACGACCGATTCAGCGCCGAACAGTTCCTCGATGAACTGGCCCACCACGGCCTGGTGGTGCTCGGATCGCTCACCCGAATCCAGGGTGATTACCTGCTCGGCGCTGCCGCCAAGCCCGTGCGCACCGGGGGTGGGCGGTGATGGCGATTGCTGTGCTGGCTCTGTTCGCCGCCATGATGCTGGTGATGGGCGCCCTGCGCGCAGCGATTCAACGACGCCACACCGGCGAGATCGGCACGCGACGCACACTGCGCCCTGACGGCTCACTGGAGTGGTGGGCGTTGGCCGGAACCGACCTCGGTTGGCTGACTGTGGGGATCGGGGCACCCGTCGCCGACCTGGCCGGCATGTCGCCGCTGGCGATCCTGGATCATTCGGTGCTGCGCGGGGTCGGTGTCGCGATCGCGGTGCTCGGCATACTCTTGGCTTTCGCCGCTCAGATGGTCATGGGCGCGTCCTGGCGGACCGGGATCGACGAGGCGGAACGCACGACTCTGGTCACCGCCGGTGCCTTCCGGGTCGTTCGCAACCCGATCTTCACCGCCGCAACTGTCGCGTTTATCGGACTGGCGCTCATGGTGCCCAACGCGGTGGCAGTCGCCGGCCTTGTGGTCTCGGTGATCGGCATAGAAGCACAGGTGCGCTTCGCCGAAGAGCCCTACCTACGCCGGAGCCACGGCTTGGCTTATCTCGACTACGCCTCCCGCGTGGGCCGCTTTCTACCCGGCATCGGCCGTCTGCAACCTGAACATCAGCACCGGAGCTAGAGCCGATGTGGGCGAAACGGAGTGATTTGTTGCGTTACTCACCGCGGATCGCGGGCTGCGGCCGATACGCACGTCGCCAAAATTGCTGCGTCACAACCGAATAACTATGGCACCTTCGGCGGTCGAACACCGCCGTATACACCGTGGTTAAGGAGGTGACATGCATGATGCTCGAGGATCTCGCGGCGTGTTGCTGCGATGACCCTGCTTGCCCACCGTGGGCATGCGGGTACCAATGCTGCTGAGCCCGTGCGGGTGATGCAGCGGTTCAGCTGCGCCGCCAGACATCAGCGCATCCGATGATGAAGGGACGATCAGGTGACCGAATGTGAAAGTGTCCAAGCGACGTTCGCGTTCGTCGACCTGTCCGGATTCAGCGTCCTGACTGAAATGTGCGGTGATGAACAGGCGGCCAGTCTGGCGGGCCGCCTGCTTGCCGTGACCCGTGAGTCGCTCGGGCCGGGCGTCGCCATCGTCAAGACGATGGGTGATGCGGTCATGCTGCGTGCCGGCGAGACCGAGCCGATGGTGGCGACGATCCTGCAGCTCGCTGACCGGGCCGCCGATGAGGACGGCTTCCTCGCGCTGCGGGCTGGCATGCACCGCGGCAGTGCCGTGCACCGCGACAACGACTACTTCGGACACGGTGTGAATGTGGCCGCGCGCATCACGGTGCTGGCCGGTGCAGGGCAGGCTCTGGTCACCGACAACGTTCGTCAGGGCTGCGCGCAGCTCGGTCTCTCGCCAGATCCTTTGGGCGCCAAGGAACTCCGCAACATTGCGACACCGATGGAGGTGTACGCGGTCAGCTTGGCGGCGGCCCGCTATCCCACCGACGCGGTGTGCCGCGTGCGCGTCGACCCTGCCAGGGCGGCCAGCCATCTGCGTCACGCCGATCGCGACTGGTGGTTCTGCTCACCGCGGTGCGCTCAACGATTCGCCGCCGCACCAGCGCAATACGCGAGGGTCGAAACAGTAAGCGATCGCCACCAGCGCGGGATTACCCGGGACTGAGGCACAGATCGGGCTTACCTGGCGGGCCGGCCCAGGACCATCGGCGCTGCTGTTATTCATGCTGCGGCGTGGGCCTGCGCCCATGCGTTGAAACCGCCGATCAGATCACTAACCTGTCCGAATCCGTCGGCCCGCATCAGTGACGCGGCCACGCTGGAGCGCCAGCCTCCTGCGCAATGCACCACGATCGGCTTGTCGCTAGGAACTTTCGCCAACTGGGTGCGTAGCTGGGCCAGCGGGATGTGCACCGCGCCCGGAATGGTGCCGACGTCGCGTTCGCCGGGATTGCGGATGTCGATCACTGTGACCGCATTCTCGGCCCGTAGCAGGTCGAGCTCAGCGACGCTGACCCGTGGCGCCGGTTGAACGAGATCGGTCAGCTCCGCCGGGAAGGCAGCCTCAGTGCCGACGGTCAGATAACCGATCACGTTGTCGGAGCCGATGCGGGCCAGCCGCATGGCCGCGGTCTGCTCGTCACCGGGATTGGTGATCAGCGCGATGTTCGCGCCCACCTCGGCGACCATGCCGCCGGTTTCGGCGAAGCGGCCGTCGAAGCCGACGTTGACCGATCCACGGAGATGACCGGCCGCGAAGTCGTCGACCGACCGGGCATCGACCACCCGGACGCCGGCCTGCAGCGCGGCCCGTAGCTGAGCCGCGCTCATCGGGGGAATCCTGCGGTGCTGATCCAGCAGTGGGTGAACCCGCTTGTTCATCGCCGCGTCCATCGAGAAGTATGCGGGTGCCGCGGGCTGGCCGTGGGTGATCAGCTCGACGAAGTCGTCCTCGGTCATCGGCTGCACCGACGGGTTGGTGCGGCGCTGCTCGCCGATCGTCGAGGTCAGCTCGGCCGAGAGGTTCTTTCCGCATGACGAACCCGCGCCGTGGGCGGGCATCACCGTGACGTCATCGGGCAGCGCCAGCAGCTTGTCGTGGATGCTGTGATACATCGCCCGCGCCAGGTCGGCGGTCGAACCGTCACCCAGATTGACCAGATCCGGACGACCCACATCGCCGACGAACAACGCGTCACCGGTCAGCACCGCGACGGGCTCGACGTCGGGACGTTCACGCACCAGGACACTGATCGATTCCCAGGTGTGCCCGGGGGTGGAGAGGATCTCCAGGTCGACCTCACCGAGCGAGAGGTGCTGCCCGTCAGACAGCCGGCGGATCGGGTAGTCGGTCTGGGCGGCCGCACCGAAGCCGATCCACCCGCCGGTCGCCTCAACCAGCTCCAGGTGGCCCGAGACGAAGTCCGCGTGAAAGTGGGTGTTGATTACGCCTTCGATTGTCAACCCGTGCTTGGCGGCGTCGTCGAGGTATTCGGTGATGTCGCGGCGCGGGTCGACAACCACTGCGCGCCCGGTGATTTCGTCGCCAATCAGATACGACGCGTGCGACAAGCACTCGATGTAGTACTGCTCCAGAATCATCGTCTTTCCTCCTCTAGGTGGGCCCTACTGCCTCAACTCGGGGACCCTCACACCTAAGCAACAATACCCGCGGGGGTATTTTATTCCGACGCTGCAGATACCCGCCGGGGTATGTGTAGCATAGCCACGACATACCCCCGGTGGTATTGCACGCCAAGGGTGCGGCTGCTCGACGTTGACAGGGAGGACGACATGATGGTGTCGAACACCTCGATGAGCGGTTCGGTGGCGAGCTCGCCGACATGACGGCCCTGACCGTTGCCCTGGCCGTGGTCGTCGGGGTCTCGCTGGGACTGCTGGGCGGGGGTGGCTCAATCCTGACCGTGCCGCTGTTGACCTACGTCGCAGGGCTGGATGTCAAAGAGGCGATCGCAAGTTCGCTTCTGGTCGTCGGCGTCACCAGCTTGGTCGGCGTAATCGCTCATATCTGGGCCGGGCGCGTGCGGTGGCGCGTCGCACTACCGTTCGGCGCGGCGGCCATGGCCGGGGCTTTCTTCGGCGGCCTACTGGCCGGCGTCATCCCCGAGACGGTGCTGCTGATTGCCTTCGCGGTGATCATGATCGCCGCCGCGATTGCGATGCTGCGCGATCGCAAGAGCACTTCCGCCGGCGACGAGGCTCGGCATGTTCAGGTGGCCAATGTGGCCGTGCTTGGTGTCGCCGTCGGTGCGTTGAGCGGACTCGTCGGCGCGGGTGGCGGTTTCCTGCTGGTACCTGCGCTGGCGCTGCTGGCCGGACTTCCGATGCCCGCCGCGGTCGGTACCTCGTTGGTGGTGATCGCGATGCAATCGTTGGCCGGTCTGGCTGGCCACCTGACCGGTGTACTGATCGACTGGAGCCTGGCAGCGATGGTCACGGCAGCGGCGGTGGTGGGCGGTCTGATCGGCGGACGGCTAACCGGCAGGGTCGACCCCGAAGCGCTGCGCAAGCTGTTCGGCTGGTTGGTTCTGCTACTGGCGGCGGTGATCCTCGCGCAGGAGACAACTCCTGCGCTCGGTGCCGCGTCGGCCGTCCTGACCATGATCGGCGCAGGCGTCTATGTCACCTGCAGCCGCACCATGTACTGGCCGCTGCGTCGGATCATCGCCCACACGAAGCCGGCTGCGGCGGGCTGACTGCTGTGAGCGTCCGGGAAGCATACCCCCACGGGTAATGTTGAAATCTGTGAAACCGCAGGAAAGGAAGCCACAATGGTTGGCGACGAAGACAGCATCGCCGCAGTATTAAACCGGCTGCGGCGCGCTCAAGGGCAGCTCGCCGGCGTGATTTCGATGATCGAGCAGGGACGCGACTGCAAAGATGTGGTCACCCAACTCGCCGCCGTCTCACGAGCCCTCGACCGGGCGGGATTCAAGATCGTCGCGACCGGCCTGCGCGAATGCATCACCGGTGACGGCACCCAGAGCGCCAAGCCGATGACCGAAGCCGAACTCGAGAAGCTCTTCCTTGCACTCGCCTGACCCGCCAACTCCATCTACCTCACCGATTCTCTTTCGTGGCCTACGGACACGGGGTCGGATTGCGTCGGTCCGAGCTGGCGGCGGCCGGCTGGGCTGAACGGGTAGAGCAGTTGGGCGAGGTAGCCGGTGCGATTGTTGGGTGTGGCGGCCATGCCGAGCTGAGTGCAGTCGAGCCGGCGGGTGGTCGTAGGAGTAGGTACCCATCAGGTGATCCCATACCAGGGTGAACAGCCCGAAGTTGACGTCACCGATGCCGGCCCACTTCATGGTGAAAGCGGTGCCCTGGAGGGCCAGCAAATACTTCGCGGGCCGCCCTAGCCTTGCGGGGGCAGGCGTGATCCTGGAATGGCACGAACCGAACCCACCGCTGTTCAGGCTGTCGTCGTCCTGATTGCGGACAATCGCATCTGGATGATGTTCTGCCACACCAGCTATCGCCAGTGTCATGGTCAGCCCGACCTATACCCCTGACCGCCTCATCAATAAGTGCGACGGGCGATGTCCGCACTCACTCGACACTGCCCTGACCGTGGCGGCCAAAGTGTATCGGCGACGCGCTGGCGCCGTTATGTGCAGCAGTTGGGGTCGAGGACAGCGCACAAGGCAGCGACAGCATCGCTGTGGGGACGGTGGTAGACGCTCATCCCACGGCGGTCGGATTCGACGAGTCCGGCCCGCCGGAGCTGGGTGAGGTGGTGGCTGATTGTGGATTCGGTCAACCTCGGACCGGGTCCGCCTTCGAGGCGACGAATGGACCTGGCGTCCCGCCACCGCCGTCGTCGTGATCGCACACACCGACTGCCGCGGAACCCTGGCCGATACCGTCTGCGGCTCGATCAACTTTCATGCTGACCATAACCACGCGCAGTCCTGCCTCGACGACCACCCCGGGTTGCATGGCTACATCGTCGGGCAGGCCGACGCAATCGCCTTGGCCGACTGCGCCTTTCGACGTTTGCTCGTCAGCTGACGAGCCGTCCGACACGAAGAAGGATGGACCAACAGCGGTGCCATGCTCAGCCGGAAGTTGTTAGTGAGCCCGACGGCATAGTCGGGTGTTATCGGCGGCGGCGGTTCATCCGCGACCGAATGGTGGGCTACCTAAGCTCAGAGGGTTCACATGCGCTGCGAATTACTTGACAGTCGAGTCTGACGGCTTTGTTCTGCTGCCAGGCACTGCGACTGTCACTATATGGCGGGGGACCGGGTCACTGGGGATGTCAAATGCTGTGTGTTGCATCAGTGAGGTCAAGTGCGGCGGCGGCCCCTTCGGAAATGCTTTGTGCCGCAACGCGATGAGGAATCCGATGCGTATGTCATTGCCTTGGTACGTTGCGGCCTGCTTGAGGTAGGCTGACTTGTCGCTCATCGGCACCTGAGTGTCGTCGACCTTCATCTCTATGTGAATTGCGAAATCGCCGAATTTCAGGCGCAGATCAACCCGACCGCCGCCCACATGCGACACTTCATACTCGGCGCGCGCACCGAGGGCAGCAACTAAGTAATTGTACAGATCTTCCTGAATCGCGCTTTCAACTGCCGATGGGTCGAACAAGTACGGGTAGTGACCAGACTCGCCAGCGGTTCGACTGACGACAAAGTTGAGCACAAGTCGAAGGACTTCGTCGACTACAGGGATCACCTCGCCCCTGTAGTCCGGACATTCTTTAAACTTTTCCCGAATGCCGTCGTAGACCTCCCGCTGAACCATGTTCAAATGGGCACGGCCAGCGTCGATGTGCTCCATGCCAACTGCAAGCGCTGCCAACGTATCCGGGGAGATCTGCCTCAAGAGAGCTTCATCGGGTGATCCGGCTACTACCAACTGACTAATTGGGGCGGGAAGGGGCGGTGCCGAAGCGCCGCCAGGAGCTTTTCCCGGCAACTCACCACCCCTCGCAGCGCGCCGAGCAGCGTCGATCACTTTTCGCGCCGCCTTTAGCTGTTCCTCTAGCCCTTCATCGGGTTCGACCGCAACACGACCTTCGAGATTGTCGGCGTGCTGTTCAAGATTGCTGAGGTGGCCAGCCTTGCTAGCGAACCCGCTTTCGATCACCGGGTGGATGAGCTTTTGGACACCGCCAACGTCAAGGTCTGAATAATGGACCTCGAACGAACGGCTATGCAGATAAACGTTTAAGAGATCGCTGACAATAACTTCGGCCTGGTAGAAGGCGTCTTTAGTGAATTCAGCGCGCAGGCGGTCCAGATCGTCTATGACGCCGGCCCAGGCGGCGAGGACTGCGCGCGTGCGGTCCCCGTACCAATGGTCCAATCCAGCAGTGTCTGTTGTAAATTGGCGGATTCGAGTGCGGACCTCCTCGATCGTGCTCGGAGAAAGAGCCGCACTGTGCAACGCCCTCAACGGCGTCTCCGCGACGATGGCAGCGACGAGTTGTTGCAGGGCTGAGAGCACTTGGCGCATGACCGCTGCGTCAGCCCTACCATGATTGGTCGCTGCCACGTCTAGGTAGCGATCGGCTTCGTCAAGGTGTGGAGCCATGTCGATAATCGTGTTGGCGCGCAGCGCGCGCGATATCGACATCATCGCCAACGCCCAGACCGCATCGGGCTCTACAGCACCAGCGAGTTCTGAGTTTGAAGATTCTGTAGGATCGAGCGCGGCGAGGCCACGAATTCGAACTGCGAGCACGTCTGCTTCCGGCCAAATATCCGCCGCGACGCTGACCGAGCGTATGGCTGCTCGCGCGATCGGCAGGTTCATCGGAGCGTCGAATCGATCAAGAAGTGCGAGCAGCCCGAAGTGTGAGCCGTATCCAGAAGCCACGACCTTTGTGAGGACTTCAAGGGCGTCAGCTGCAACAAGGTCTGAAGCCTTATCGCGTTGGGCATCGTTGAGAATCGATTCGACGACCGAGGGAAGAGTTGTGGCCAGGAGCCTACCGGTGGCGCGGATCGCGCCCTTTGCCGCGGTCAGAGCATCAAGAGACTCGCGCATTAACGTCGGTTCTCTTGTGGCCATGACGGATTCAGCTACTGCGGTGAGAGCAGCCACCGCGTGCTCGTGGGGTGTATCTCCGGCGTCGCGCGCGGCCAATTGCGCTAGAAGCGGCAAAGCGGGTTTTCCCGCAAGCGATGCTGCGTCTTGGGTGATTCGGCCCCACCCACCCACTCTGTCAATAGCGTCGTCCGGGAATGGGTGGCCTGCCGACGTCTCAGCAAGGGTGGTCAAAGCGTCGGCGAGCGTGATGTTCTCGTGTGCGTTCAATCGCCTCCTTTTCTACCTAGCTGCGGATTTTCCTTGTGCGTAGTGACCACTCGGTCAGGCCGTCCTACCAGACATATTGGTCGCCTGTCGCGATGAGTCGACTAGCGTCAGGAAGCAGGTCAAGAAGTGGCCCTGTGTTTCGAGTGGCCACAAATATCTGCATAGGAGCGTCGTCGGCGACCTCGATGAGTGCGGCAATCATGGTGGCGAGGTCTCCATCGGGGATCTCCTCTGCGGCCGGCGAGTCGAGTAGAAGCAGTCCTGGATGTCGGCCAAGTCCTGCCACGTAGCCGTGTCGGATCAGGGCGATCACTGTCGCCACCTTTACCCGGAGTTGCTCGCCAGGTGTGAGCGCACCGTAGGTCGCCGGATCACCGCCCTTAAGGAGCTTCATGTTGGCCGCGCCATCCAGTTTCACGTCGCTGAGGCTGTCACCGCCGAAGCTAATGGTTAGGCGTTCGATATCGGCGGAGATCGCGGCCAGCAGGGGATCCTGGCCATCTTTGACCCACCTTTTGAGGACAGTCTCGGCTGCTGTGGCAACTGCAAGCTGGATGGGATCGACGGGCGGTCCAGTTGTCGCGGGGACTGGCTGCGCAAGAGCATCAGCAGCGCCTTCAGCTCTGGCGATATCCAGTTCCAACCGCTGTCGTTCCTCTGCTGCAGTAAGCAAAGTTGCGTCGAATTCAGCTTCTGCGGTGGCTGTCTCACGTGCTTCGGCGAGTTCTGCCAGCTGGTCTTGCAGCGCAGATATTGCCGCATCGGTGTCTTCCAGCGCTTGCTTCAGCGCATCAATTTCGTCGCGAGGCGGGGGATCAGGATCTTCCGCCTCCGTGTCCGCCGACCGCGATGTGTCGGCTGTGGACGTGGCCTCGACGGTCGCTTGCACATCTTCAAGATGGAGGTCGTTGGTGCAGACGGAGCACTTGTGTGAGTCGGACTCTGCCGCTCGGCGTTCCTCAGTCACGGCCGCGGTGCATCGCGGGCACACGGTTGGTTCCATCTGATGGAAGAACTTTGTGAGAAGAGCGTCCTCGTACTCTGTGTGTTGTCGGGCGTGGGCCGCCTTCAATTGCTGTGAAATAGATTGTCTTGCAGCAGATTGCTGTAGCTTTTGAAGCTCGATACGGTTTATCTCGAGAGTCGCTTGACTTGCGCGGGCACTTGCTGCCGTAATCTTCGCGAGGTCGGGAGTTCCCGACCGTAACGCAGAAATCCGCGATCGGAGACTGTCCACCTTCGACTGCGCCTCTAATCGCGACGCCGTGACTGCGTCCGTTGCGGTCTTCGTACGCTCCTCGGCGGTCACCTGTTCAGCGTTAAGAGTTCCGGCAACTGTTGACGCTGCTGCAAGAACAGGTACCCAGTCCGTACCGATGAACATCTGCATCAACCGTACGCTGAGGGTTGGTTCCTTGCCGATGATCGAAGCGAGGTACTTCGGCCGCACCCAAAGTGCGTTTGTATATGCCGGCCACTGATGCGAGGTGGGCTTCCCTGACTGCGACACCGTGATGGGATCAAGCCTGAGTCTGTTGAGCATGACCGAGTTCATCGCGTCTTCGAAGGAGTCTCGATCAAAGGTTGTCAGCACGTTGCCGACTGCTCCGTCAGCGGCGAGGAGTGACACGGTTCCTGTCGTGGCATGGCCATCCGCGGCGTCGAATTGGACGCGTAAGGTCTCGTGGCCGACGCCCCAGTCAACCTCGACATGCTGAATCCATCGCTGCACATCAGGAGAAAATTCAGAGCAACGCCCCGACAACGACCACAACAGCACGTTCAAAACTGATGACTTGCCGCGAAGGTTTCGTTCAGATCCCAAACCGTTTACGCCGTCTTGGGGAAGCCACTCGAAGTGAAACGGGACTAGAGCTCGTCTGACGAGTTTGTCTTCTCGTCCGTCAGCCGTGTCCGCGTCGCCGGAGGTTTCGTCTGGCAGCGATTGAGGAAGTGCCGGTGCTGGATTCGCGGTGGCCGGTCCTGGGGCGACGTCGAGTTCACTTGAACCGGCCGCCTCTTCAATCGGGAAACCCTCGGCATCGGGATGATCTGGCGCAAGGCGCTTTGTGCCGCTGAACATCATGCGTTTTGCACGGAGGCGGACGGGGACTCCCTTCGACGACGACGTGGGGATGCCGAGTTCGTTAAGCACGCCGTCCACAACCTCGACTCCGAGGTCGATCGGATCCTTCTTCTTTCGGCCAAGTGTCTTGACGATTTCCTCGGCGAGGGCACTCATTCTCCGTCTCCTTCGAGACCGCCGTTGCTCTGTGTTGTCAGCGCTTGCAGTCGCGCCCGCACCCCATCAGCAATCGACCCGATACGCAGCCCCAACTCCGTGCCGGCATATGTTGCCTGCTCGTACTGACGTTCCTTCAGTTTCGAGCCAACCGTGTCTCCGGCGACGAGCGACACGAGTTCGGCCTGGCGCACGTACCAGCTCAATACGGGATCTGTGGCGAGTTCGGCGACCGAGGCCGCGCCCCGCGCCGTGAGGAACAAGGTGTTTCGTTGGCTCTTGGATCCTGGTTCACCGCTGCGGCGGAATGTCGCGAGCCCGTACGTCTCCAGTAGTGCAACCGCGTCATCGATTGCCTCGTATGCGCCGTAGAGCCAACGCGGAGTGGGGTACCACCGTAGGTCAGGTTCAGGATCGTCAAGCAGTGCTTGCGCAGTCTTGAGGTAAGAGTCCGCAATAGCCTCATTCTCGACCTGGGTGATCAGCTCATCAGCGAGATAATCCGGATTTCGCATCCAGAAGTCCATCGCCTGCAATCGAAGTTCGCTTCGAACTGCTTTGACCGCGAGATCGGGGTCGCTGTCGACAGCAGCTTCGCCGCAGCTGTCTAGGAGCACGAGCAGTCTTATTGCGTGTTGGGTTCGTGTATGAGATGGGCGTGCGCTCGTAGCTGACGGGTCGACTGTCATTGACGCCCCCTTTCGTCAGAGCCTGCTGGCGAGCCGGCCGAGCCGTCGAGAGCGAAACCGTGCTAATCACCCCGCTGACGTTCACGACGATATATGGAATCAGGTGGTCCAATCGGGCAGTGCTGGGTATTCCGCGCGTCGCCAGAGAGCTTGTAAGCGCTTCTGTTGGACCCGCGCTTCAACGTTCTACGGAATGTCGGAGCAGCTCCTTAAAATCGTGCTTTCAGCTATCGAGACTGCTCAGTCTGAAAGGCGGCGAAGCGCATGCCGAAGCCGAAGAATGTTCTGAGGGACGTACATCTGGAAGTCGAGAGAGCGAAGGCGCCGCGCATCTGCTCTGCTCATAAGACCGGAGCACACTCCCACAAGATCCAGCCGGGGCAACTGTGCCTCGTCATCACAGAGCAACGGATCAAGAAGAACTACTGCGCCTCGGGCGCGGCCGCGGTTTTGGATCTCGCCACCACCGAACTTTCGGAGCTGCAATCTCACTTGGTTGTGCTCCGTCAACAACTCAGCGTCTGACGACTGGTATAACCCGGACGACGGTCGATACCTGCACGTTTGCAACGAAGATTGACAAGCTCCTGCGACACGCCGAACTTTTGTCAAAGTAGCCCGGCGTTTCTTGTCAATCTTCGTTGCATCTCGACACCTCGAGCCGAGTAGATCCGCCGAGGCAGCGCCGTTCGCAACCGTGATGGTTCGTGGCGTCGTACGGCTTCGGCCGAATCAAGGCCGCTGCCACCGGCGAAGTGAGGTGGAGACGGTACGGCCTGGCGTCGACGACCTCTGCCGCTGCCGCAGGTCTGGTCGATGAGTTCGAGTATCCGCGCAACCGGATCGCAGGCTCGATACCGCTGGGCGAGAATTGCGGCGCGTACGGTACGACGGATCCCGCAGGGGCGTGTCGAGGTCGACCCCAACGCCGAACGCCGCTACGCGCGCTGCGGTCATCGGCTTGTCTTCACGACCGCCCGCGATGACTGCGTACCCCGTAGCTGCCGTTGGTGACGACGACATCGGCGAGAGGGAGGAGGACGTCGAAGGGGATGAACGGCGCGATCCGCGCATTGGGCGGTACCCGCAGCTCACCGTCGCCCGATTGTCGGCCCAATGTCGCAACAACGAGCATGTCGGTATCAGCCAGCCGCACGTCGTGGGAAAGCCGACGGCAGCGCAACCCGAACCGAACCGCGGCGAAGTGCCGGGTGTGGTGTCGGCGGTGTGTGGCGGTCAGGCCGCCCTGGTTGCTGGTGGTGCGGGGCCGCCGGGTTCACCGGCGTTG
>NZ_LQIT01000008.1 GCF_001499965.1 Mycobacterium sp. GA-2829 | reverse complement strand
CGCGTCGTGGTGGCGCTGGCCGGTGCTGCGTTCGTCACGGCCGGAGACCTCAGCGACCACGGCGTCGTCGTGGGGCAGGTTCACCCCGGGGGCGCCGTATTTCTCGAGGGCGACGTCGAGGTAGGCGCGGGCTTCGGGGGTGATGTAGCCGGAGATGCGGCTCATGCCGTCGGCTTGTTGGCGGCCGAGGGTGAATTCACGGCGGCGCTGCATGGTCTCGTGGTCGGGTTCGGTGCCGTCCTGGTCGATGAACCCCATCAGCGCCTCGGCGACCTTGCGGAACTGGTCGGGCCGCAGCACCCGGGCATGCCCGACGAGGTCGCGTTCGTAGTCGTCGCGGCGGGCAAACGACACCCAGATCGGCAGCTTCTTGACGAAGTCCTGGATGATCCGCACGTGGGCAGAGCCGATCGCGCCCTCGGCGACCGCGACCGCGGTATACGGCAGTTCGGGGCGCACGAATTGCCCGGTCAGCGTGTGCCGTGGCCCCAACTGCCGGGTATCGGCCAGGCGTTCGCCGGCCTCCTTCAATGACAGGCGCAGCGCGTTCGCGAGCAGTTGTTTGTGCGAGGTGGCCCCGAAGTCGTTGGGCGAGGCCTCCATCACCCGGCTGGTCAACCGATGCTCGACGGCCGGTACCGCCCACAGGGCGGTCTTGATGCGATCGAGTTCGGCGAGCGCCTCGGCGGGGGTCAGGGCGTCGACGGACGCGGCCTGCAGTTCAGCCACGGCCGACACCAGGTCGTCGACCGCCGTACCGAACCCTCCATCCATAGTTCGAACACTAGTGCGATGGTCTGACAAGTAGCTGCGGATGGGTGTGGCGTCTCAGGACATGGGTGACGGTTGAAGTGCCAGGACTTCGGTGACGGTTGAAGCGCCAGGAGTCGGTGACGTGCGATGAGTTTCCGGACCACACTGGGTCCATACCGGTGAAAGCCCAACCACAGAACGACGGGATGTCGCGATGACCACTCACACCAGGGCGCTGCCGCCCGAAGTCGACGAACAGACCTGGCGCGCCGAGCTCGAGGACCTGCGCCGCCGCGAGAAGGCCGCCACCCGCGAACTCGATGCGATCGCCGCCCAACGCCGCCGGTTGCCCATGGTCCGGATGCCCGAGTACACGCTGACCGGCGCCGAGGGGCCGGTCCGGCTTGCCGACGTGTTCAAGGGGCGGTCCCAGCTGATCGCCTACCACCACATGTGGACCGACGGCGCCGAGTGGCAGTGCGGCGGCTGCACGGGTTTCACGTCGCAGTTCACCCGCCTGGACTTCCTCGACAACTACGACGCCAGGTTCGTCATCGTGACCAACGGCCCGATCGAGGAGGCGTTGGCCTACCGGGAGAAGGTCGGCAACAAGATGGACTGGTACTCGGCCGCGGGCACCACCTTCGGCGCCGACGTCGACGCACCCCCGGGGGGCGGTTTCGGCGTCAACGTCTTCCTCCGCGACGGGGACTCGGTGTTCCGCACCTGGCACAGCAACGGCCGCGGAACCGAACAACTCAGCCACAGCTTCGCGCTGATCGACCTGCTGCCCTATGGCCGCCAGGAGGAGTGGCAGGACTCCCCACCCGGCTGGCCGCAGCGGCCGACCTATTCGGGCTGGCTCGACTCACCGGACATCGCGCGCTTCTACGGGAAGCCCTGAACCCGTCGTCGCCTCATACCCGGCCGTCAGCCAGTACACCGCACGGTCGAGCGTCGGGAGGATCTCGGTGATCGCGAGCTCACCCGTGGAGAACCGGCCAAGCAGCCCGTACACCACGTTGAACACGACGGCGTCGAAATCCGCGATGAAGGCGTCGTCGACATCGGCGAGCAACTCCCGGCCCGCCGGCGCGACGATGTCGAGGCCCCGCCGCAGCAGCCGCTGTCCGCTCGGCGACGAGCGCGCGCGGTAGTACGCCGCGAGCATGCCGGGGTGCCGTTCCCACGGTTCGAAGATGGTGCGGAACAGGTCCATCATCGCCTCGTGCAGTGACTTCCCCGCCGTTCGCGGCTGGGGGCGGACGCCGGAGTACCGGTTGTCCTCCATCCACGCCTCGAGGGCGGCGAGGATCAGCTCGTCGCGAGTGGCGTACCGCTTGTAGATCGTGCTCAGCGAGATGCGGGCGCGTCGGGCGACCTCTCGCAGCTGTACGGCGTCATAGCCGTCGGACTCGAGGATGTCGACCACCACGGCGAGTAGCCGATCGTGCGTCTCGTCCATCAACAAACTCCTTGCCGCAGGGGAGTAACTAGGTTACCGTGCGAACGAGTAACACAGTTACTCGACACAACGAAGCGAGGATCATGGGTTCCCTGGACGGAAGAGTCGCGTTCATCACGGGCGTTGCGCGCGGGCAGGGCCGCAGCCATGCGGTACGTCTGGCCGCCGACGGCGCCGACATCATCGGTGTGGACATCTGCGCCGACATCGGCTCCAACGGGTACCCGATGGCCACCCGCGACGAGCTCGACGAGACCGTCGCACTGGTCGAGGCCCAGGGGGCGAAGATGCTCGGCTCGGTGGCCGACGTCCGGGACTTCCACGCTCTCAAGGCCGCGCTGGACGACGGCGTCGAACACTTCGGCCGTCTCGACATCGTCTGCGCCAACGCCGGTATCGCGACCATGGCCTTCCGCGACCTCACCATCGAAGAGGACCTCGAGATGTGGACCGACGTGGTCGACGTCAACCTGGTCGGCTCCTTCCACACCGCCAAGGCCGCCATTCCGCACCTGATCGCCGGCGGACGCGGCGGGTCCATCGTCTTCACGAGCTCGACTGCGGGCCTGCGGGGGTTCGGCGGCCTGCAGGGCGGCGGCCTGGGTTACGCGGCGTCCAAACACGGCATCGTCGGACTCATGCGAACGCTCGCCAATGCGCTTGCACCACAGAGTATCCGGGTCAACACCGTCCATCCGACCGCGGTGAACACGATGATGGCGGTCAACCCATCGATGACGGCGTTCCTCGAGAACTATCCTGACGGCGGACCGCACCTGCAGAACCCCATGCCGGTACAGCTGCTCGAACCGGACGAGATCAGCAGTGCGATCGCCTATCTGGTGTCCGACGCGGCAAAGTACGTCACCGGGGTGACCTTCCCCGTCGACGCCGGCTTCTGCAACAAGCTGTGAGCGCCCGCATCGGCCGCGCCGCGGGCAAGCGCGTCGTCGTCACCGGCGCCGCACGCGGGATGGGTCGCAGCCACGCCGTCCGGTTGGCCGAGGAAGGGGCCGACCTGATCCTCATCGACATCTGCCGGTCACTGCCCGAACTCGAATATCCGCTCGCCACAGAGGCGGAACTCGACGAGACGGCCCGGCTGGCCGAGGCGAACGGCGCCCGGGTGGTCACGCACGAGGTCGACGTCCGGGACGCCGCGGCGCTGTCGGCCGCCGTCGACGACGGAGCGGCCAGGCTGGGCGGGCTCGACGCAGCGGTCGCCAACGCCGGGGTGCTGACGGTGGGCACGTGGGACAACACCACTTCCGAGCAGTGGCGCACGGTCGTCGACATCAACCTGATCGGCACCTGGAACACCTGCGCCGCAGCGATTCCGCACCTGGTCGAACGCGGTGGCAGCCTGATCAACATCAGCTCGGCGGCCGGTGTCAAGGGCACCCCGCTGCACACCCCGTACACGGCCTCCAAACACGGCGTCGTCGGAATGAGCCGCGCATTGGCCAACGAGCTCGCCGCGAACAGCATCCGGGTCAACACCGTGCATCCGACCGGCGTCGAGACCGGCATGCGCCCCGAGTCGCTGCACTCCGTGCTCGAGGCGCGGGCCGATCTGATCCCCTTGTTCGTCAACGCCCTGCCGATCGCCCTGACCGAGGCAGTCGACATCAGCAATGCGGTGCTGTTCCTGGTATCCGACGAATCCCGGTACGTCACGGGTCTGGAGTTCAAGGTGGACGCCGGTGTCACACTCCGTTGAGATCCCCGTCGACGCCGTCGAGCGGGTACGGCGCGCCTACGCCGACGTGATGACCGTGCCGGCACCTGAACCGCAGTCCCCGGCCATGGTGCGCCTGCTCGATTTCGTGTTCGTCGACGTCTGGCAGCGGCCGGGGTTGAGCCGGCGCGACCGCCGCTTCGTCACGCTGGCCTGCGTGGCCGCGGCGGATGCGGAGACGCCGCTTCGCGACCACGTCTACGCCGCGCTCAACAGCGCAGACCTGACGATCGACGAGATACGGGAAGCGGTACTGCATTTCGCCGTCTACGCCGGTTGGCCGAAGGCGTCGCGGTTCAACATGATCGTCGACGAGTTGTGGGACCGCATCCACCGCGAGCGCGGAGAACAGACCCCGCCGCCGCCACCGCTGCTCCCGCTGGACACCCCCGAGGACACCGAGGACCGGCTGGCCGTCGGCGAACAGGCCTTCAAGGACATCAATTGTCTGCCGTTCGCGCCCACGCGGGACAACCCGTACTCCGGCGCGGGCATACTCAACTTCGTCTTCGGGGAGATGTGGCTGCGGCCCGGCCTCGGCATGAGGGAGCGCAGGCTGATCACCGTCGCCTGCGTAGCGTTCCAGGACGCGCCGTATCCGATCATGAGTCACGTCTATGCCGCACTGAAGAGCCGCGACCTGTCGTTCGACGAGATGGACGAACTGGCACTGCATTTCGCCGCCCATTACGGGTGGCCGAAGGCCGCCCATCTCAGCCAGGCGATCGACGAGCAGAAGCGGCGGGTCACCCAGGAGTGGGCCGCGGACTCCGGGTAGTCGTCACGGCGCCGAAGCCCGCGGTGCTCAGCGTGCGGGCTGCAGCGTCTGAGCGACCCGCAGCATGGCGCAAAGGATGGCGATAACGGCCGGATCCTTGATGACCGCGGTGAATCCCGACGCGACGTCGGTTACCAACGCGCCGGCGGCGATTGCCGCCACGATCATCGTGATGTTCTGCAGGATCGCTGGATTCTCGGACAGGAACTTCGTCAGGGCTTGCTCCACGTTTCGTCCACTGACGATCAGATCGGTGACGAATTCGAGTACGCGTTCGGTCGTGGTTCGTGCAGCTGGTGCGAGTTCCTGCTCGCCAGGATCGGGCTTCGGCGGCTTCGGGAACGGAATGACCTCCCCGCCTTCAGGTTCCGGAGAAGCACCCGGTGTCGTTAGCGGCATGGGACTGGGACCAGGGTTTCCGCGGGCATCGGGAGAGGAGACGTTGGGTTTCGCTGCACTCGTCTTCGTCTGCTCCGCCAACGGAATCTCGATCTTGCGTTTGAACTCCGCGGGGATCTTGCCCGTCGGGTTGTCGCGCCGGAACCAGGTGTACAGGATCAGCCCTGGCGAAGGAGACGCAGCCAGCAAGACGTTGTTGATGTCACCCGGGTCCTCGAAGACCGTGGGAACGTAGTCCGTCCCGCCAGACCAACCGCTTCCGCAGTAGACGTTGGCCATGTCGATGTACCGGTCGACCTCTTCTGCACCACGCGCCCACTCCCACACCGACTTGACCTCATACAGGATCTTGGCCGATCGGTCCGCGAGGTCTGCCCACCCCGGGTAGCCCAACGCGCTGGAGTTCGGAATCTGGTATTCCCTCACCGCAACCGGATTCTGCCTCGTGACGTAGTCATGCTGAATGATGCGGTGCGCGCGGTTGTGCTGAACCCTGTTGACCGGGTGGCAGTCGTTGGTCGACTGCGTCTGCTTCGGCGTGTGGGCCGGCGGCGCGGTGGATACAGGGGCCCGAAGGATGGCGGCAGAGGGACGCCGAGCCGTGGTGAGTTCAGGACGTCTTTGCACAACATGTGCCAGCTCGTGAGCCAGCAGATTCATGCCCCCTCGCGAGATCCCAGGGCGCGCACAACGCACCAAGATCATGGTAGGTCGGCCGGCCTGACCACACCGGGGTTTCGTCGATCCGCTCGCGAATCGACTGGCCCTCAGGCTATGAAGATGAGTGCCACTAACCGGTCAGACGCTGAACTCGATGTGCAGTTCGGTCAGCCCCCGCAGCAGGAAGGTCGGCTCGTAGGCGTAGTTCCGCCGACCGGCCGGTCCGTGCACGCTCTCGTCGATCCTGATGTCGCGCAGGCGTTCCAGCATCCGCCGAACGGTCACCACACCCTCGACCCGGGCCAGCGGAGCGCCCGCGCAGCTGTGGATCCCGCGGCCGAACGCGACGTGCTCGCGCACGTTCTTGCGGTCGGGCCGGAACTCGTGCGGATCCTCGAACTTGCGCGGATCCCGGTTGGCGGCGCCGAGGCACAACGCCACGATGGTGCCCGCAGGCAGGTGCACTTCACCCAGCGTGGTGGTCTTGCGGATCAAGCGGAAGTCGACCTTCGTCGGCGCGTGCATCCGCAGCGCCTCCTCGATGAACGTCGGTATCCGCTCGGGCTTCTCCCGCAGGATGTCCTGGTATTCGGGCCGGTCGCCGAGCACCTGCACCGCCGCACTGAGCAGTTTCGTCACGGTCTCCTGGCCCGCCGCGAACAGGAACGTCGCCGGTTTGACGACCTCCATCAGCTCCGGCGTCGACCCGTCCGGGTACAGCGCGCTCGCCATTCCCGAGAGCACGTCGCCGCGCGGTTCGCGGCGGCGGTCGGCCAGGTAGCCGGCGAACTTGTCGTCGAGGTAGCGCAGCGGGTCGCGGCCCACCGGCGCACCGTCGAGCGCACCCACCCGGCCGCCGTGCGGCGGTTCCGCCCCCAGCGCGGCGAGGAACTCCGGGCGGTCCTCGTCGGGCACCCCGAGCAGATCGATGATCGCCGACGTCGCGAACGGTTTGGCGTACTCCGACAGGAACTCGCACCGGCCGTTGCCCGCGATCTGGTCGATCTGATGATCGACCAACTGCCACATGAAATCCTCGTTCTCCTTGAGCCGCCGCGGCGTGAGGAGTTTGGTCAGCAGCGACCTGGCGCGGCTGTGCGCCGGGGGATCCATCACCACCATGTGCTCGTGGATCGGGAACAGGTGGCGGTGCGCCTCGATCTGCTCGGTGATGTCGTCACCGTGGGGTTCGAACGGCAGCGGCGGGAACGGTCCACCGATCGCGTTGACGGCCGAGAAGTGCTCGTGGTCGCGGAAGGCCGCCAGCACCTCGTCGTAACCGGTCACCATGACCACGCCGTAGTGCGGCTCCCGCAACACCGGACCCTGCTCACGAAGCTGATCCCAGTACGCGTACGGCTGCTGGCTGATGTCGGGATCGGAGAAGTAGTCGACTGTGGCGAGGTCGGTCACGGGCGATCGGTCCCTTCGCTCCATCCTGATCGATCGATCAGGCTGATAGAATGCGCCATGCCTATCACGTCGCCGGACAGGCGGTCAAGCAACGCCAAGGGTGAGACCGCCGCCCGCCAGCGCCTCATCGACGCCACCGCGAAGGTCATGCGCGAGGAAGGTTATGCCGCAGCGACTTCGCGGCGGGTCGCCACCGAGGCCGGCGTCAAACAGGCCCTGGTCTACTACTACTTCCCCACCATGGACGACCTGTTCGTCGAGGTGTTGCGCAACGGCGCCGAGGCCTCGCTCGAGCGGATGCGCAAGGCGCTGACCGACGACGATCCGCTGCACACGCTGTGGCGGATGAACAGCGATCTCAAGCTGACCGCACTCAACAC
Organism: Mycobacterium sp. GA-2829; assembly: GCF_001499965.1. GTDB lineage: Bacteria > Actinomycetota > Actinomycetes > Mycobacteriales > Mycobacteriaceae > Mycobacterium. Next base: position 120,082 of record NZ_LQIT01000008.1, on the reverse strand, counting down.
CGAATTCATGGCACTGGCGAACCACCGCAAGGCAATTCGCGCCGAACTCAAGTCCTACGCCGAACGGGTCCGCGACATCGAGACCGCAGCGGTGACGGTGTCGCTGCGCGCCCGCGGCGTTGATCTGGAGAAGTACCCGCCCGCGGCGGTCTCGATGCTGATCGCGCAGACCGCCCGCAGCCTGTGCAACGAGAGCGCCGTCGGTGTCACGTTGGGACACGAAGACTTACGTGCCTTCATGGAGCGCCAGCTCGACCTGCTGGAGGGTTGACAAGTCCCGCCTGCAGTGTCACGCTCCTGATCGATCGATCAGTGCCGCCGGACGTCGGCGGCCCGGCGAAAGGTAGGCGGTCATGGGCGGTCGCGTCGAAGGCAAGGTCGCGTTCATCACGGGCGCCGCACGCGGTCAGGGCCGCAGTCACGCGGTCCGTCTGGCCGCCGAGGGCGCGGACATCATCGCCGTCGACGTGTGCGCACCGATCAGCAGCAACACCGAGATCCCCGCTGCGACACCGGATGAGCTCGCCGAGACCGCCGACCTGGTCAAGGGCCTCAACCGCCGCATCGTCACCGCAGAAGTCGACGTGCGCGACTTCGACGCACTCGACGCGGTGGTGCGCAGCGGCGTCGAACAGCTCGGCCGCCTCGACATCGTCGTCGCGAATGCCGGCATCGGCAACGGCGGCCAGACGCTGGACAAGACCAGCGAAGACGACTGGCGCGACATGATCGACGTCAACCTGTCCGGGGTGTGGAAGACGGTGAAAGCCGCTGTCCCACATCTTCTCTCCGGCGGACGGGGCGGCTCCATCATCCTCACCAGCTCCGTCGGCGGGCTCAAGCCGTATCCGCACACCGGGCACTACATCGCCGCCAAACACGGGGTGATCGGCCTGATGCGCACCTTCGCGGTCGAGTTGGGGCAGCACTCGATTCGGGTCAACGCCGTGTGCCCCACGAACGTGAACACGCCGCTGTTCATGAACGAGGGCACCAAGAAGCTGTTCCGCCCGGACCTGGAGAACCCCGGCGTCGACGATCTCGCGGTGGCCGCGCAGTTCATGCACGTCCTGCCCGTCGGCTGGGTCGAACCCGAAGACGTCAGCAACGCGGTGCTGTTCCTGGCCTCCGACGAATCCCGCTACATCACAGGGCTTCCCGTCACCGTCGACGCGGGCAGCATGCTCAAGTAGCGCGCGTGAAACTCGTCTTCAACCTGCCGCACATGCTGCGGCTGCCCGCGATGATGCAGCCCTGGGAGGCGTCGGTCACCGGCGCCGACCAGACCAGGATGGCCAAGTGCGCCGACCAGTGGGGCTACGACATGATCGCGGTTCCCGAGCATTTCGCGATCCCCACCGAACACGTCGAGCTGTCGGGTCCGCACTATCTGCAGTCCACGGTCGCGCAGGCCTATCTCGCGGGTGCCACCGAACGCATCCGGCTCAACTCGTGCATCACCGTCCTGCCGCTGCAGCATCCTATCGTCCTGGCCAAGGCGCTGGCCACCGCGGACTGGATGAGCAGCGGCCGGATGATGGTCACCTTCGGAGTCGGTTGGCTGGAGCGGGAATTCGAGCTTCTGGGGGTGCCGTTCCACGAACGCGGACGCATCGCCGACGAATACCTCGCCGCGATCGTCGAGCTCTGGACCAGCGATTCGCCGCGCTTCGAGGGCAAGTACGTTTCTTTCGACGACGTCGCGTTCGAGCCCAAGCCCGTGCAGAAGCCGCACCTGCCGATCTGGATCGGCGGCGACGCCGACGCCGCGCTACGGCGCGCGGCGAAGTACGCATCCGGCTGGTGGTCGTTCCTCACCACCCCCGAGAAGATCGCCGAACGGGTCGAGTTCATCAAATCCCAACCGGAGTACGACGGCCGACCCTTCGACGTCGTGCACGGTCTCGGCACGAACCGGGTCGGGGAAGGCCACGTCGCCAAGCACACCCCCGACGCCCGGGCGGGGATGAACGCGGCCGAGATCGTCGACCGGCTGTGCTGGCTCGGCGAACAAGGCGTGACCGTCAGCGCCGTCCCACTCCCCCGGGTCAGCGGTGTGGAGGAGTATCTGGACTACGCCCAGTGGGTCATCGAGGAGATCAAACCGCAGGTGCCGTGATCAGCCCGCCCGCGTCACCATGACCGGCACCTGACTGTGGTGCAGCAGGTTCATGCTCGTCGACCCCAGCACCAGCCCCGCCAGTGCGTTGCGGCCCCGGCTGCCCACCACGACCAGCTGTGCCCCCGCCGTCTGACCGAGCAGTGCCTTGGCCGGCGACTCCGTCTCGACGACACAGTCGGCCTCGACGTCGGGATACCGCTCGCCGAACCCGTCGACCAGCTCGGTGAGCGCGGCCCACTCGGCGACCTCCAGCGCCTCCCAGTCGATGAGGAACGGGATCGTGACGTCGCCTGCGGGCGCGCGGGTCGTCCACGACCGCACCACCCGCAGCGGAGCTTTGACGGCCGTCGCGAACTCGAACGCCGCGGTCAGCACCGCCGACGCCGCATCGGACCCGTCCGCGCCGACCACGATCGGCCGGTCCGACACCGCCACGTCGTCCCCGCGGAACGCGACCACGGGGCAGGCGGCGTCGGTGGCGACCCGCAGCGTCGTGGACCCGAGGACCACCGCCGCCGCACCCGTGACATCCTTGCCGCCGAGCACGACCAGCCGCGCGGCCGCACTCGCGGCGATCAACGCCTCGTCGACCGGGGTCTCGCTGGCTTCGATCGTGACCGCAAGATCGGGGTGGTCGGCGCGGACCGCGTCCTCAGCGGCCCGTAGGTAGATCAGCGCCGCATCGCGCTGATACGACATGATCGCCGCCTGGATCGCCGCCATGGTCTCGGTGAGGTTGCGCCCCATACTCGGCATGGCGTGCAGGATCTGCAGCGGCGCACCGCAGGCCGCGGCCACCGAACCGGCCCACCGGGCGGCCTGGAGGGCGCTATCACTGCCGTCGATACCGACGATCACGGGTCCGGTGTGCTCGGGCATGGGGATCCTTTCCTCGACCGCTGCTGTGAGTCTCTCAGTGCTCGCCCGGCATGGGCACATGGGCCTGCCAGCGGGCCCGGCGTTGCGCATCGGTCTGCTCCCACCACGGCGGGGTGCCGCGCTCACCCAGCGCCGTCTTTGCCGCCTGCACCCCGGCCCGCGCCGCGGGTTCGTCGTCGGTGCCCTTGGCGCGGCGCACCTCCCTGCGCCACGCCATCAAGATGCGGGTCAGTTCGGCGCGGCGCTCCTCCGGGATCGCCGGGTCGGTGGCGCGCCATTTACGCCCGTTGACCACGATGTGGTGGCCGTCCTCGGTGACCGGCGGATCCGCCATGCGACGAGTCTAGGTTCCGGTCACCGGCCCCCGGCGCCGCGTCGGGAGCCCGGGTGTGCCACAGTCTTTGCCACAGCGACATACAGGAGGGCTCTTCATGGGCACCTATGCCGTCACGGGTTCGGCGTCGGGGATGGGGCGCGCGACCGCCGAGCGACTGCAGGCCGACGGCCACCGGGTCATCGGGGTCGACGTCAAGGAAGCGGACGTGGTCGCCGATCTGTCCACTCCGGAGGGTCGGGCCAGGGCCGTCGCCCAGGTCGTCGCCTCTGCGGGCGGGCACCTCGACGGTGCGGTGCTCGCCGCGGGCATCGGCCCGGGCAGCGGTAAGGGCAGGCTCCGACTGATCGCCGAGGTCAACTACCGCGGGGTCGTCGAACTCCTCGAGGGTTTCCGGCCGGCGCTGGCATCGGCCGGTAATGCGAAAGTTGTTGTGGTATCCAGCAATTCGACGACAACGACGCCGCTGGTGCCAGAACGCGCCGTCAAGGCGCTGCTGGCCGGCGACGTCGACAAGGCGGTCCGCGCGGTGCGGGTGTTCGGTCCGGTCGGGTCGGCACTCATCTATGCGGCGTCGAAGATCGCGGTCAGCCGCTGGGTGCGGCGGCATGCGGTGCGCCCGGAGTGGGCGGGCGCCGGGATCCGGCTCAACGCACTGGCTCCGGGGGCGATCATGACCCCGCTGCTGGAGGAGCAGTTGGCCTCACCGCAACAGGCCAAGGCCGTGCAGCGGTTTCCGGTTCCGGTGGGCGGCTTCGGCGACGCCGGTCAGTTGGCGGACTGGATCCGGTTCATGCTGTCAGATTCTGCCGACTTCCTCTGCGGCAGCATCATATTCGTCGACGGCGGGACCGACGCGCACTTCCGTCCGGAGGACTGGCCGCGGAAGGTGCCGACCCGCCGGCTGGTGTCCTACCTGAAGCGGTTCCGTAACTGACGTCGGTGAGATCGGTGCCGCGGGTCTCGGTGACCCGCCAGATCGCCACGATCGTCACCACCCCGCACCCGGCGGCCAACGCCACCAGCGGCGTCCGCGACGTTCCCTCGGCCATCAGGCTGCTCGCGATCAGCGGGGTGAACCCGGCGCCGAGGAGTGCGGCGAACTGATAGCCCATCGACGCGCCGGTGTAGCGGACGCGGGTGCCGAACATCTCCGACAGCAACGCGCCGAGCGGGGCATACATCAACGACTGCAGCACCTGCGCGATCACCATCGCCACGAACAGCAGCGGTACCGAACCGACGTCGACCAGCGCGTAGAACGGCCAGGCGTAGCAGACGATGCCGACGGCGCCCGCCACGATGACCGCCCGGCGCCCGACGCGGTCCGAGAGCGCCGAGAACAGCGGGATGGTGATCAGCGCGGTCGTGGACGTGAAGATCAGCGCGGTCATCACGTCGGTGCGGTGGTAGCCGATCGCGGTGGCGTAGCTGATCATGTAGGTGCTGATCAGCGCCGTGAGCGCGAACGGTCCGATGCCCACCGCGCAGGCCAGGACCAGGCTGCCCGGACGGCGCAGCACCTCGACCAGCGGCGGACGCGTGGGGCGTTCGCGTCTGGCCGCTTCGAACACCGGGCTCTCCGTGATGGACAACCGCACGTAGATGCCGATCCCGAGCAGCAGCAGACTGACCAGGAACGGCACCCGCCAACCCCACGACATGAACGCTTCGTCCGGCATCAGCGTGATCGCGGTGACGACGGCGACCGAGAGCAGCGACCCGATCGGCGAACCCATCTGCATGACACCGTTCCAGGCACCGCGGCGGTGGGGTTCGGCATGTTCGGTGACCATCAGTGTCGCGCCGCCCCACTCGCCGCCGATCGCCACGCCCTGGATCACGCGCAGCGCCACCAGCATGACGGGCGCCGCCACGCCGACCGTGGCGAAGGTCGGCAGCACGCCGACGAGGAAGCTCGCGACGCCCATCAACGTCATGGTCAGTACCAGCATCGACTTACGTCCGATGCGATCGCCGAAGTGTCCGAACAGGATTCCGCCGACCGGACGGGCGACGTACCCCGCGGCGAGCGTGCCGAACGCGGCGATGGTGGCCACCGCGGGATCCGATTCCGGGAAGAACAGCGCCCCGAAGACGAGTGCGCTCATCGTGCCGTAGACGAGGAAGTCGTAGTACTCGATCGCGGTGCCGAGCAGGCTCGAGATGGCGACCCGCCGCAGCAGTGCGGGCGAAGACCTCGACGTGTCATCCACGCAACCATCCTGGCGTCCGCGGTACGGCCGGCGGGACGGATTCCCATTCAACGAGAGGCCGCTGTGCGCACATGCCGGGCGGCCCTAGCCTGCAGCGGTGGACAAGACGACGGTCGCGGTGGTCCGCAGGGACCGGATCGTCGCGGCCGCCCTGCAGTTGGCTGCCGACGGCTACGACGCCGTGCAGATCCGCACGGTCGCGGACCGGGCGGGCGTCGCGCCGAGCACCGTGTACCAGTACTTCTCCTCCAAGGACGATCTCCTCGTCGCCGCGCTGCACCGTTGGCTCGCGCTGTGCGAGGGGGACGCCGGCCTGCCCGAGCTGCTGTCGCCGTACGACCGGCTCCTGCACGTTGCCGACGTCATCACCCGGCAACTCTGGGCACAGCCGCTGCTCGCCGACGCCGTCACCCGCGCCTACCTGTGCGCGGACAGCGTGGCGGCCGCTAACGCGGAGCAGGTCCGAACCAGCCTGCGCCAGATGCTGGCCGCGGCGATGGGGCATCGGCACCCCACACTGCGCCAGCGGCAGATCGCCGAACTGGTGGCCGACATCTGGGCGGCATCGATGCTGGCGGTGGTCCAGAACCGCGCCACCGCCGACGATTCCCGCGAGCGGCTGGCCAAGACAATCGCGTTGATCGCCCGACACGACGCCGAGGAAGGCCTCACGGCCGCGGGAGTTCGGGCAGTCTGAGCGCCGAACCATCACAGGGAACGAGGAGCCGTCGATGACCGCGACATCTGACCAGTTGCCGCTGCAGGAGCTGTCCACGCCGAAGGGCACGCTGCGTTACTACGACACCGGTACGGGGCCGACGGTGCTGTTCCTGCACGGGTCCGGCCCGGGGGTCACCGGGTGGCGGAACTTCCGTGGTGTCCTGCCCACGTTCAGCGCCCACTTCCGTTGCCTCGTCCTCGAATTCCCCGGGTTCGGGGTGAGCGACGACGCCGGCGGCCACCCGATGATCGACGCCCAGGGGGCGGTGGCCCCGTTCCTCGACGGCCTCGGGGTGGATCGGGTGGACATCGTCGGCAACTCGATGGGCGGCGGTGTGGGCATCAACTTCGCCATCCATCAGCCCGATCGCGTACGCCGGCTGGTCACCATCGGCGGGATCGGCACCAACGTGTTCAGCCCGGGGCCGAGTGAGGGGATCCGGCTGCTGCAGGAGTTCACCGAGGATCCCACGCGGACGCGGCTGATCGACTGGCTGCGGTCGATGGTCTACGACGAGGCGCTGGTGACCGAGGAGCTGATCGCCGAACGTTGGGAACTGGCAACCGATCCCGAGACGCTGGCCGCCGCCCGCCGGATGTACGGCAAGAAGGCGTTCGCGCAGATGATGGCGTTCATGCGGTCCTCGGACATCCCGCAGCCGTGGACCCAGATGCACAAGGTCACGGCGCCCACGCTGCTCACCTGGGGCCGCGACGACCGGGTCAGCCCGCTCGACATGGCGCTCATCCCGATGCGCAGCATCCCCAACGCCGAACTGCACGTGTTCCCGAACTGCGGGCACTGGGCGATGATCGAGGCCAAGGCCGCGTTCGAGGCGACGGTGCTGTCGTTTCTGCTGCGAGCGTGAGCTTGTTTGCGAGATCTCGTCGAGAACTCGCACACGAGCTCACGCTCGGCGGGCTCATTTGAGCAGCGCGAAACCCTTGTAGCCGGCCTCGGCCACCTCGGCGCAGATGTCGAGGTAGACCCCGAACCCGCCGATGAACAGCATGAACACCCGCGGCTTACCCGGCATGTTGGCGCCCATGTACCAGGAGTTCGCCTGCGGGAACAGCGTCGCGTCGGCCCGGCGGGTGAGTTCGACACCCCAGTCGTCGACCGCCTGCGGGGTGGCCTCGATGGCCGCGTACCCGTGGCTGTCCAGGTACTCGATGCAGTCGGCGATCCAGTTCACGTGCGCCTCCGCGTGCAGCACCATGTTGGCCAGCACCGCCGGGGCCCCCGGGCCGGACACGATGAACAGGTTCGGGAATCCGTCGACGCCCAGCCCGAGATACGTCCGGGGCCCGTCGCGCCAGTCGTCGGCGAGTTCCTCACCGCCGCGGCCGATGATGTCCATCTTGGCCAGCGCGCCGGTCATCGCATCGAAACCCGTTGCAAGCACGATGATGTCGACGTCGTAGTGCGCGTCGGTGGTGGCGATGCCGGTGGCGTCGACCGACTCGATCGGGGTCTTGCGGACGCTGATCAGTTCGACGTGCGGTCGGTTGAAGGTCTGGAAGTAGTTGGTGTCGGTGCAGATCCGCTTGGTGCCGATCGGGTGATCGGTGGGGATGAGCAGGTCGGCGACCGCGGGGTCGTCGATGACCGCGCGGATCTTCTCCTCGTAGAACCGCCGGGCCTCTTCGTTGGCCTGCGGGTCGATCATCTGGTCGCGGAACGTCTTCGAGAACAGCACCCCGCCGAGTTCCCACCGCTTCTCGAACGCGGCCCTGCGCTCCTCGGCAGAGACCTCCATCGTCAGCTTGGGATGCGCGATGTGGGGTGAGCCGCCGCCGCTGCGCCACGACAGCTCCCGCCGCTCGGCGTAGTTCGCCTTGACCGTCGCGAGGTCGTCAGCGGTCAGCGGCCGATTGCCCGCGGGCACACTGTAATTCGGCGTGCGCTGGAAGACGTAGAGCTGGGCGGCCTGGTCGGCGATGATCGGGATCGACTGGATACCCGACGATCCCGTGCCGATCACGGCGACCCGCTTGCCGGTGAAGTCCACGTCCTCGTGCGGCCAGTCCGCGGTGTGGTAGATGTCGCCGGCGAAGGTGTCCAGGCCCGGGAACCGCGGCGTGAGCGCCGCCGAGAGCGGCCCGGTCGCCATGATGCAGAACCGGGCGCTGACCACCTCGCCGGCGTCGGTCGTGACGGTCCAGCGCAGCCTCGCTTCGTCGAGCACCGCAGAGGTGACCCGGGTGTCGAACGTGATGTCGCGCCGCAGGTCGAGTTTGTCGGCGACCCAGTTGATGTAGCGCAGGATCTCGCCCTGGGTGGCGTACTTCTCGCTCCAGTTCCACTCCTGCTGGAGTTCGTCGGAGAACGAATAGCAGTAGTCGACGCTCTCGACGTCGCAGCGGGCGCCGGGGTACCGGTTGAAGTACCAGGTGCCGCCGACGTCGGGGGCGGCCTCGAACACCCGGACGGTCAGGCCGGCCGAGCGCAGCTTGTGCAGGGCGTAGAGCCCGGCGAATCCGGCGCCGACGACCACCGCGTCGACCTGGTCGGGCAGCTGAGCCGAGGTGTCCACGGTGATCAAGCTAGGCGGGTCGCCCCGCTGGAGTGGGCAGCCCTCCCGGTCAACGGACGCCACATTCCGGCCGCCCGCGGGCTGCCCTCATGATCGCCGACGTGAATCCGGTTCAGCTCACCGTCGCCGAGGTGATCGAGGAGAGCCACGACGCCCGCTCGCTGGTGTTCGCGGTCGCCGAGGGCACCCGGCTCGACTACCGACCCGGTCAGTTCCTCACGTTGCGGGTACCCGGGGCGGACGGAACCGCGGTGGCACGCTGCTACTCGCTGGCCAGCTCACCGCACACCGATCCGGCGCCGAAGGTGACGATCAAGCGCGTGGACGGCGGGTACGGGTCGAACTGGTTGTGCGACAACGTGGTTGCCGGTCAGGTGATCGAGGCGCTGCCGGCGTCGGGGGTCTTCACCCCCGCCGATTTCGACCGTGACCTGCTGCTGTGGGCGGGCGGCAGCGGCATCACCCCGGTGATGTCGATCCTGAAGTCGGCGCTCGCGCTCGGCGGTGGGCGTATCACGCTGGTCTACGCCAACCGCGACGAACGGTCGGTGATCTTCGCCGCCGAGCTCCGCGACCTGGCCGCCCGCCATCCCGATCGGCTCACGGTCGTGCACTGGCTGGAATCCGTCCAGGGCCTGCCCCGGCAGGACCAGCTCACCGCGCTGGCGCGCCGGCTGGCCGGCGACGAGGCGTACCTGTGCGGGCCCGCCCCGTTCATGGCCGCCGTGCAGATCGCTCTCGGCGAGGCCGGGATGGCCCGCGACGCCGTACACACCGAGGTGTTCCGCTCCCTGACCGGCGATCCGTTCGCTGCCCCGGTCACCGCCGAACCCGACGCCGACGCCGTCGACCTGAGCGTCGCCCTCGACGGCGACGAACACCGGCTGCGGTGGCCGCGCACCGCCACCCTGGTCGACGCGATGCTCACCGCGGGCCTCGACGTCCCCTACTCGTGCCGCGAAGGGCAGTGCGGATCGTGCGCGGCCACCCTGGTCGACGGCCGGGTGGACATGCCCGCCACCGACATCCTCGAACCCGAGGACGTCGCCGAGGGCACGATCCTCGGCTGTCAGGCGACGCCGGCCTCCGACGAGGTGCGGATCGAGTTCTGACGGCGTTTCCATTCATCGGGATTCGGCCACGAGCCGCGCGCGATCGCGGTAGACCATCGAAGAGACCTCACGAGAGAAGGACGCCTCATGACCGAGCGGGTAATCGACCGGGTGATGGAACTGGCCGACCAGTTCAGAGAGCAGGCGGTCGAAGCCGAGCGCCTCGGCCAGCTCACCGACGCCACCGTCAAGAACATGAAGGCGATCGGCAACATCCGGTTGCTGCAGCCTGCGGCCTACAGCGGCTACGAGGTGCACCCGCGCGAATTCGCCGAGACCGTGATGGCCACCGCGGCGCTGGACCCGGCGGCCGGATGGGTCAACGGCGTCGTCGGGGTCCACCCCTACCAGCTGGCCTACGCCGATCCGAAGGTGGCGCAGGAGATCTGGGCCACCGACCACGACACCTGGATCGCCTCCCCCTATGCCCCGCAGGGCGTGGCCAAACCCGTCGACGGCGGCTACCTGTTCAACGGGCGCTGGCAGTTCAGCTCCGGCACCGACGCCTGCGAGTGGATCATCCTCGGCGCCATGGTCGGCGACGCCGACGGCAGACCGGTGATGCCGCCGCAGATCCTGCACATGATCTTGCCGCGCAGCGACTATCAGATCGTCGACGACTCGTGGGACGTGGTCGGGCTGCGCGGGACCGGCTCGAAGGACGTCATCGTGCGCGACGCGTTCGTGCCGACCTACCGCACGATGGACGGCATGAAGGTCATGGACGGCACCGCGCAGATCGAGGCGGGTATGACCAAGACCCTCTACAAGATGCCGTGGTCGACGATGTTCCCGCTCGGCATCAGCGCCGCCACGATCGGCATCTGCGAGGGGGCGCTCGCCGCGCACCTCGACTACCAACGCGAACGGGTCAACGCCAGCGGCGTCGCCGTCAAGGACGACCCCTACGTGATGTACGCGGTCGGCGAGGCCGCCGCCGACATCGAGGCCTCCCGTCAGGCCCTGCTCGCCAATGTCGACCGGATCTACGACATGGTCGACGCGGGCAAGGAGGTGACGTTCGCCGAACGCGCCGCGGTGCGCCGTAGCCAGATCAAGGCGGTGTGGCGGGCGGTCATGGCCGTCGACCAGATCTTCTCGCGGTCGGGCGGCAACGCGCTGCGCATGGACAAACCGCTGCAACGGTATTGGCGCGACGCGCACGCCGGGGTGGCGCACGCCATCCACACCCCCGGCACCATCTACCACGCCTCCGCGCTGAGCTCCCTGGGCGTCGACCCCCAGGGTGCGCTGCGGGGCATGATCTGAGAACGGGAGCACACATGACTGCGCTGAAGAGCCTCGGCTACGTCACCGTACAGACCGCCGACATCGACCGGTGGCGCCATTTCGCCTTCCAGGTACTGGGTTTCGCCGAGGGCAGCGGCCCCGACGAGTCGTGCCTGTACCTGCGGATGGACGAACGCGCGGCCCGCATCATCGTGCGCCCCGGCGACGCGGACCGGATCATCACGGTGGGCTGGGAGGTCCGCGACCACGCCGCGCTCGAACAGGTCAAGGCCGACCTGGACGCCGCCGGGGTGCCGTTCAAACAGCTCACGCTGGAGGAGGCCGACGCGCGCCGCGTCGAGGAGGTCATCGCGTTCGAGGACCCCGCGGGCACCTCGCTCGAGGTGTTCCACGGCGCGGTGCTCGACCACAGCCCCGTCGTCACGCCCTACGGCGCCCGATTCGTCACCGGCGCACAGGGTCTGGGGCACGTCGTGCTCCCCGCCCTCGATGTCAACGGCGTCTTCGACTTCTACACCGAGGTGCTGGGCTTCCGGTCGCGCGGCGCGTTCCGGGTGCCGGTGCCGCCGGAGTTCGGGCCCGTGCGGGTGCGGTTCCTCGGCATCAACGAACGCCACCACAGCCTGGCGATCTGCCCGGCGTCGACCGTGCGCGACCCCGGTCTGGTGCACATGATGGTCGAGGTGGACACCCTGGACGCCGTCGGCCAGGCGCTCGACCGGGTCAACACCGACGGCTACCAGCTGTCGTCGACGCTGGGCCGGCACACCAACGACAAGATGGTGTCGTTCTACGTCCGGGCGCCCGGCGACTGGGATATCGAGTTCGGCACCGAGGGGATGCGCGTCGACGAAACCTATTACACCGCAGAGGAGATCACCGCCGACAGCTACTGGGGTCACCAGTGGGTGGGTGACCTCCCGGCCGCAATGCGGCCATGACGGTCGACGACGTCCGTCCCGTTCCGGCCGCGTCGGTCACCGGGTGGGACCACGAGGCCGACGTGGTCATCGCCGGCTACGGCGTCGCCGGTGCGGCCGCCGCGGTCGAGGCGGCTCGAGCCGGCGCCGACGTGCTGGTGCTCGAACGCATGGGCTCCTGGGGCGGCGCGGCGTCGATGGCGGGCGGGTTCATCTACCTCGGCGGCGGCACGCCGATCCAGAAGGCCTGTGGCTTCGACGATTCCGTCGAGAACATGGCGGCGTTCCTGACCGTGGCCATGGGTCCGGGCGCCGACACCGCCCGCATCGCCGACTACTGCGAGGGCAGCGTCGCCCACTTCGACTGGCTGGTCGAATGCGGGGTGCCGTTCAAGGCCGAGTTCTTCGGCGAACCCGGCTGGGAGCCGATGGGCGACCAGGGCCTGATGTACAGCGGCGGCGAGAACTCCTATCCGTTCAACACCATCGCCACCCCGGCACCGCGCGGACACGTCCCGCAGATGTCGAACAAGAAGCAGGGCGAGGCGAGCGCGGGCTACATGCTGATGAAGCCGCTCGTCGAGACCGCCACCGCGGCGGGCGCCCGCGCGCTCTACGACGTGCGCGTGCAGCGCCTGATCGTCGACGGCGACCGGGTGGTCGGAATCCAGGCCCGGCAGTACGGCACCGAGGTGACCATCCGGGCCCGTCGTGGCGTCGTGCTGGCCACCGGCAGCTTCGCCTACAACGACGCGATGGTCGCCCAGTACGCCCCGCGCATCGCCGGACGCCCCGCCGCCTCGATCGAACAGCACGACGGGCAGGCGATCCGGATGGCCCAGGCCCTCGGCGCCGACCTCGCGCACATGGACGCCACCGAGGTCGCGATCTTCATCGACCCGCAGCAGCTGGTGCGCGGCGTGCTGGTCAACGAACGCGGTCAACGCTTCGTCGCCGAGGACACCTACCCGGGGCGGGTCGGGCAGTTGACGCTGTACCACCAGAACAACACCGCGTACCTGATCATCGACGGCGACGCCCAGGAGGAGGCCATGTCGTCGTTGTCCCCGCAGCTGATGCTGCGGCCGCCGACCTGGGTGTGCGAGACCGTCGCCGAACTCGAGGGCGAGATCGGACTGGCGCCCGAGTCGCTGCAGGCCACGATCGCCGCCTACAACGAGGGCGCCGCGCGCGGCGAGGATCCGCTGCTGCACAAGAAGCCGCAGTGGTTGCGCCCCGTCGGCTCCCCGGTCGGCGCGATCGACCTGCGGGAGAGCATCGGCGGGTTCACCCTCGGTGGTCTGCACACCTCACTGGACGGTGAGGTGCTGCACGTCAGCGGCGAACCCATCCCCGGCCTGTTCGCGGCCGGGCGCTCCACCGCGGGCCTCGCCGCCTGGGGATATGCCAGCGGTATCTCACTCGGCGACGGCAGTTTCTACGGCCGCCGCGCAGGCAGGTCCGCCGCCAAGGGCTGACGCCCTCGCGATTTGTGCACGGTTTCGCGCGCTCACCGCGCGAAACCGTGCACAAGTGTGTCCGGAGTCAAAGATCACCGTTCATGTGACACGGCGCACCTCAATGTGCTACAAACAGGCATATTCCTAATAGGAATATGCCTGTTCTGCACTCAGCCCCAGGAGGCGTCATGACGGCCCCGGCCACCACGGAATCCACCACCCCCAGCGCGGTCATCGACCGGGTGTCGCTTGTCCTCGACGCCTTCGACGGCCCCGGCCGGTTGACCCTGGCCCAGATCGTCCGACGCACCGGCCTGCCCCGGTCCTCGGCGCACCGCATGCTCGAGCGTCTGGTGCAGCTGCGCTGGCTGCGCCGCAACGGCCGCGACTACGAGCTCGGGATGCGGCTGGTCGAGTTGGGCTCGCTGGCCGTGCACCAGGACCGGCTGCACCGTGCTGCGGTACCGCTGCTGCACGATCTGCACCGCGCCACCGGCCTCGCGGTCCACCTCGCGGTCCTCGACGGCGCCGACGTGGTCTACCTGGAGAAGATCGGCGACCGGATGGCGGCCGCACTGCCCAGCCGGGTCGGCGGACGCCAGCCCGCACACTGCACCGCGATCGGTAAGGCGCTGCTGGCCTACAACTCAGACGCGTGTGACGACGTCGACCTGAACAACCGCCGCACCAAGTACTCCATCGGCAGCGCCGCCCAGCTCGCCGCCGAGCTGACGAAGACCCGCGCCCACGGCGTCGCCTTCGACCGGGAGGAGGCACTGCCCGGATTCGGTTGTGTCGCATCGCCGATCGGCGCACCGGGCGAAGCCGTCGCCGCGCTGTCGGTGTGCGGCCCGATGTCGCGGATGGCCTTCGATCAGCGCCTCGTCGCCCCGGTCCGGATGACCGCGATGGGCGTGTGGCGCAACGTCGACGGCGGACCGCAACGCGTCGCCCCCACTCTGCAGCAGGTGCGCCCGCTGCGCGGCGGCCCGGCCCTGCAGCCCGCATGACGCTGGATCCGCAGATCGCCGGCCTCATCGAGGCGCTCGACGGCGGCTTCCCGCCCGTCCACACGATGACCGGCGCGCAGGCCCGCGCCACCATCCGCTCGAGGTTCGTCGCCCCGGCCGAACCGGAGCCGGTCGCCGCGGTCGAGGATCGCACCGTATCCGGCATCCCGGTGCGGATCTACCGTCCGACCGACGCCGGGCAGCTCCCTGCGCTGGTGTACGCCCACGGCGGCGGGTTCGTGTTCTGCGATCTGGACAGCCACGACGGGCTGTGCCGGGATACCGCGAATCGCACTGGCGCCGTGGTGGTCTCGGTCGGCTACGGATTGGCGCCCGAGCACCCGTGGCCCGGTCCGGCCGAGGATGTGTACGCGGTGACCCGGTGGGTGGCCGACAACTGCATCGCACTCGGCGTCGATCCCGCGCGCATCGCGATCGCGGGCGACAGTGCCGGCGGCAACCTCGCCGCGGTGACCGCGCTGATGGCCCGCGACCGCGGCGGCCCCGCGCTCGCGGCGCAGCTGCTGATCTACCCGATGATCACCCCGGACTTCACCACCGAGTCCTACCGGTTGTACGGCGCCGGCTACTACAACCCGGCCGAGGCGCTGCGGTGGTACTGGGATCAGTACGTTCCCGACCACGCCGACCGCAGGCATCCGTATGTGTCCCCGGTGCACGCCGACCTGGAGGGGCTGCCACCCGCCGTCGTGGTCATCGCCGGCCACGACCCGCTGCGTGACGAGGGCCTGCGGTTCGGTGAGGCGCTCGCGGCGGCCGGGGTGCCGACGGTGGTGCGCCGGTTCGACGGCGGTATCCACGGGTTCATGACCATGCCGAGCCTGGACCTCGCACAGGCCGCGCGTGCGCAACTCTGCCGCGACGCCGCCGCCCTGCTGGCCGGGGTGGACGCCCGTGGCTGAGGTCTACGTGATCGACCGGGTGGTGACGCGGCCCGGGCGCACCCGCGAATTCGTCGACGCCTACCTCGCGGGTTACGCACCGGGTGCGCGCGAGCGCGGTATGACGCTGCAGCAGGTCTTGGTGAGCCCGCCGATCTGGTTCGAGAATCAACCCAACACCGTCACGATCACGTGGTCACTGCCGAGCGCGCGGGCATGGTGGGAGATGACCTGGCAGGGCAGGCCGGATCCGGCGGTCGGCGCGTGGTGGGCGGGGATCGCCGACCTCGTCGAATCCCGCAGCCGGGACGTCGCCGCGGCGGCCGACGACGTCGAGGCGCTCTGCGATGTATAGCGTCATCCGGTTGATCGACACCGACGAACCAGAACTCATAGAGGCGCTGCGCCGCAACAGCTTTCACGCGGACCATGTGCTCATCGAACCGACGCTGCCCGGCGTGCGCAACGGCGGCGACGTCCTTGTCCACCTGCGGTTCGCCGAACCCGCCGCGCGGGCAAAGGCCGTCGCGGACCTCGACCGACTGCTGACCCAGCCGGCGGTCCGGCACGTCAACGGCGCCACCTATCGCGGGACGACGACACCGGCCGCCGCCGGCACCGGAACCGTGTACCGGACGCTGCTGCTGCGCGTGCGGGAGGGCACCGACGAGGCGACCGTCCGCCGCTTCGAGGACGATCTGCGGCTGCTCCCCCGCTACGTGCGGACCATCCACTCGTGGCAGCTCAGCCGCGTCGAGGACGCCGTCGGCGCGTCACCGTGGACGCACGTCTTCGAGCAGGAATTCACCGATGTCGACGGTCTGATGGGGCCCTACCTCATGCACCCGATCCACTGGGCGTACGTCGACCGGTGGTTCGACCCGGAGTGTCCCGGCATGATCGTGCGGGACCGGGTGTGCCACAGCTTCTGCCGCACCGCCTGAAGACTGCGCTAGAGCCCCGCGGGCAGGATGTTCGGGTTCGCGGTCGCCGGCGGTTCCAGCGGCGGCAGCAGCGACGCCCCGTCGAGCGTGTGCACCGGCAGCCCCTGCGACCACGGGTAGTGCAGGCTGAACGCGACCAGCCCGGTCCGCTCGGCCGCGGGCCGGTGACACATCGCGAGCACGGTCTCCGCGAGGTACTCCACGGGTTCGGTCGGGAAGGTATCCGGGATCAGTTGCGCCGCACCGGGTGTGCGCACGGCGGTTGACGGGCCGACACAGTTCACCGCGATGTCGTCGTCGACCAGTTCGGCGGCCAGGCCCTGGGTGAACCGGTGCAGCGCGGCCTTCATCGACGCGTAGATGACGTCGCCAGAGGACTTGTTGTACTCGCGGAACGGCCGCACCGGCGCGATCCCGGTGACCGACCCGATGTTGACGATCCATCCGGCACCCTGCGCGCGCATGTGCGGGATCGCGTTCTGCGCCAACACGAACGGGGTCCGCAGATAGTGCTCGACGGTCCGGTCGAAGGTGTCCATCGACATCCGCTCGATGACCGAGTAGTCCGCGTACCCCGCGTTGTTGACCATGACGTCGAGGCGGCCGGTGCGCTCGAGCACGTCGCCGACCAGTCGCAGCCGCTGCGCGTGGTCCTCGAGGTCGGCGGCGACGGCGTATGCGGTGCCGCCGGCCGACTCGATCAACTCGACGGTCTCGCCGATGGTGCCGGGCAGTGCGGTGGCCGCACCCGCGCGGATCGACGGCGACGGGGTGTGCGATCGGGCGGTCACGACCACCGTCGCCCCCTCGGCGGCGAGGCGCTGCGCGATGGCCCTGCCGATACCGCGGCTGCTTCCGGTCACTAGTGCGGTCTTGCCGCTGAGCAGGCCGGTCATCGGATCACGAAGTGGTCTTCGGCGGGGGCGCGGTGCTGCTGCCACACGTCGACCAGGCGATAGGGCGTGGCGACCACGACCCGCCCCGATCCGGAGCGGTAGTAGGTGTGCGCGTTCGGCGTGTGGCACCACACGGTGCGTGACATCGCCTCGTCGATGTCGGCCACGTAGTCGTCGTAGGCCTGCTGGGTCACCTCGATGGTCGTCGCGCCGCGAGATGCCATGAGCTGCAGGCACTCCATGATGTAGTGCGCCAGCACCTCCATCGAGAAGTTCGCACCCGCGCCGTGGCCGGGGCTGTAGTTGGGCGCCGAGGTGATGAACAGGTTCGGGAACCCCGGCACCGTGCCGCCGCGGTAGGCCCGCGGGCTGTCGCCCCACTCCTCGCGCAGCGTCCGGTCGCCGCGGCCGCGGATGTCGACGGTGGACAGGAAGTCGAGGTGGTAGCCGGTCGCGTAAATGATGACGTCGAGGTCGATCTGCCTGCCGTCCTGGGTGACGATGCCCCGGGCGTTCACCTCGGCGGGTTCGCTGGCCTCGACGTCGACGTGGTCGCGGGTCAGCGCCGCGTAGTAGCCGCCCGGATCGCGGATGATCCGCTTGCCGTAGGGCGCGAAGTCGGGGGTGACCTTCTTCGCGAGTTCGCTGCCCTCGCCGAACATTTGGTTGATGTACTCGAGGCACATCTGCAACAGCACGTCGTTGGCGGGTGAGATCGACAGGTGGGTCTCGGCCCAGTCCGGATCACGCAGGATCACCGGGTAGTTGTTGTCGGCGGTGGCCCAGTAGGACTTGAGCCGGTGCCAGTTCGCGTAGTACGGCAGGTGGCGGCCGAGATACCGGCGGTGCTCGGGGACGTCGTCGGAGAGCCGCTTGCGGGGCGCCACCCAGTGGGGCTGGCGCTGAAACACGGTCAGATGGGAGACCTGGTCGACACACGCGTCGACGATCTGCACCGCCGTGCAGCCCGCGCCGATGATCGCGACGCGCTTCCCGGTCAGATCCAGTGACGGGTCCCACTGTGCGGAGTGAACGCTGATGCCCGCGAACGTGTCCCGCCCGGGAACCTCGGGCCAGCGTGGCCGGTTGAGGTAGCCGGCGGCGGTGATGACCACGCGCGCGGAGCTGATGCCGCGGGCGCCGTCACGGTCGACGGTGTGGATCTGCCACCGATCGTGGTCCTCGTCCCACCACAGCGCCTCGACCTCGGTGCCGAACCGGGTGTGCTCGCGCAGACCGTGCTTGTCGGCCAGCGAGACGAGGTAGGCCTGGTACTCGGCGCCCTGCGGGTAGTAGTTCGTCCAGTCCGGGTTGACCTCGCGTGACAGCGAGTAGTACGCCGACGGGGTGTCCACGCCGATACCCGGGTACCGCGTGGTCAGCCAGGTCCCGCCGACCTCGTCGTTGCGGTCGAAGATCTCGTAGGAGACCCCGGCATCCCGGGCGGCCAGCGCGGCGACGATACCGGCGATACCGGCGCCGACGATCGCGACGGTGGTGTCGGGAGGGATCGGCACGTCACGCGGCAGGGTGGGCTGGGAGAGCTGGAATCCGCCCTGCTCCAACAGCAGTGGGACGAATTCGTCGTCCACCTCGGCGCCGAGTGCGACCGGCAGCAGCCGGGTGAACAGCTTCGGGTCGTCGGCGGCGAATCCGCCGGTGCCCGGGTTGTCGAGCGCGGCGACGATCCGGTCGATCAGCGCCGTCATGGTGTCGGCGTCGGTGACCCCGGCGCGTTCGGGCGGATCGGGGACGTGGGAGATCGCAGGCGCGAACTCGTCGACCACCGAGGGGTCGCCGGTGAGCTGGGCCAGCACCGCCACGAGCACTCCCGGGTCGGCCTGGCGCAGGTGGCTCGTCAGCTCCGCTTCACTCGTCACGCCGACGAGTATCTGGCGGCTGCCGCACCCCGGACATCGCGCTGCCTACTGAGCGGGACAGCTCCCCTAACCGGGCCGTTCACCGTGTTTACGTTGCCGCCATGGATGCCGCCATGGACGCAGTCATCGCACAGGCGCGCAGTCACACGTTGGGCGACATCCCCCGCCGGTCGGCGCGCAGACAACCAGACAAGACGGCGATCGTCGACGGTGACGTCGTGTTGACGTTCGCCGAGTTCGAGCATCTCGTCGACCGGGCCGCGGCGGCGTTCTCGGACAACGGGTTCGGGCCCGGCGATCGGATCGCGCTGCTGTCACACAACTGCTGGCAGTACGCCGTGCTCGCCTTCGCCACCGCGCGGGCGGGCGTGGTGCTGGTGCCGATCAACTTCATGCTCACCGCCGAGGAGATCTCCTACCTGCTGGGCCACAGCGGGGTGCGCGGGTTCATCGTCGAGGGGGCGCTCATCCCGACCGCCGAGGAGGCGATGCGGCTGGGCGGCGCGGTGACGACGAAGGTGGCGCTGGTGCCCGACGGAGACGCCCCAGCGAGGGGATGGGACGACTTCGCCGACTGGCTGGCCACCGACTCGCCCGCACCCGCGCCCGACATCGCCGACGATCAACTGCTGCGGCTGATGTACACCAGCGGCACCGAATCACGTCCGAAGGCGGTGATGCACACCAGCCGCAGCCTGCTGTGGCAGTACGTCAGCACCATCGTGGCCGGGTCGATGGCGGGTGACGACGTCGAGATCCATTCCCTGCCGCTGTACCACTGCGCACAGCTCGACAACTTCCTCGCCACCGACGTCTACCTGGGCGCGACGAGCATCATCCTGCCCCGCCCCGACCCCGAGCTGGTGTTGCGCACCATCGAGCGGTACGGCGTCACGAACTACTTCGCCCCGCCCACGGTGTGGATCAGCCTGCTGCGCTGTCCGGTGATCGACGCGGTCGATCTGTCGAGCCTGCGCAAGGGCTACTACGGCGCCTCGGCGATGCCGCGGGAGATCCTCGCCGAGATCCGCGACCGACTGCCGAACCTGCGGCTGTGGAACTTCTACGGCCAGACCGAGATGGCGCCACTGGCCTCGGCGCTGGGTCCCGACGAACAGGACGCGCACGCCGGGTCGGCGGGACGGCCGGTGGTCAACGTGGAGACGACGATCCTCGACGAGAACGAGGCTCCCGTCGCCGCGGGCGTGGTCGGCGAAATCGCCCACCGCAGCCCGCATCTCATGCTCGGCTACCTCGACGATCCGACCAAGACCGCGGAGGCGTTCCGCGGCGGCTGGTTCCACTCGGGCGACCTCGGTTACTACGACGAGCACGGGCTGCTCTACGTCGTCGACCGCAAGAAGGACATGATCAAGACCGGCGGCGAGAACGTCGCCAGCCGGGAGGTCGAGGAGGTCCTGTACCGGCACGCCGGTGTGCAGGAGGCAGCGGTGTTCGGCGTGACCGATCCGGTGTGGGTGGAGGCGGTCGTCGCCGCCGTGGTGTTGCGCGACGGCGCCACGGCCACAGAGGACGACATCATCGCGCACTGCCGCACCCACCTGGCCGGCTACAAGACGCCCAAACAGATCTTCTTCGTCGACGCGCTGCCGAAGAACCCGAGCGGCAAACTGCTCAAACGCGATCTGCGCCAACGGTTCAGCGCCATCCACAGCCACTGAGAGGGAACACTGCCGTGTTCGAAGGACGGATCGCGCGGTTCGACGCGCCCGGACAACCGTTCGTGATCGACACCGTCGCGCTCGCCGACGTCGGTCCGGGGGAGATCCTGGTCAAGGTGGCCAGGACCAACATCTGCGGATCGGATCTGCACGCCTGGCACGGCACCTTCGCCACGCGCGGACTCGGGGGTCAGCTGCCGACGGTGCTCGGCCACGAGATGGTCGGCGCCGTGGCCGCACTGGGCGACGGGGTCAGCGCCGATTCGAACGGTGCGCCGTTGACCGAGGGCACCCGGGTGGTGTTCCCGTACTTCTACTCGTGCCACCGCTGCCGCAACTGCCTGCTGGGTCGGCGGGGCGCCTGCCTGAACCTGGCGATGGCGATGCTCGGCCGCGCCGACGAGACCCCGTATTTCGTCGGTGGGTACGGCGACTACTACCTGCTGCCCGCGGGCGCGGTCGTGTACACGGTCCCCGACACCGTGTCCGACGACATCGCCTCCGGTGCCAACTGCGCACTGTCACAGGTGATGTACGGGCTGGAACGGGTCGACCAGCAGCTCGGCGAGACCGTCGTGGTGCAGGGCGCCGGGGCGCTCGGCCTGTACGCAGTGGCGGTGGCCAAGGCCCGCGGCGCCGCGCAGGTCATCGCGATCGACGGCGTACCCGAACGGCTGGAACTGGCGACGGCGTTCGGCGCCGACGCGGTCGTCGACCTCAATGAGGCGCCCACGGTGAAGGACCGCGCGAAGATCGTGCGCACGCTCACCGGCGGTCACGGCGCCGACGTGGTCGTCGAGGTCGTCGGCCATCCGTCGGCGATCGACGAGGGTCTCAAACTGCTCGGCCAGTTCGGCCGGTACGTCGAGATCGGCAACATCAACATCGGCAAGACCTTCGAATTCGACCCGTCGCGCTTCGTGTTCGGCAACAAGACGATGGTCGGGGTCTCGCTCTACGATCCGGCCGTGCTGTCGCGGGCGCTGACCTTCCTCGACCAGCACCAGCACCGCCTGCCGTTCGACCGGCTCGCCGCCGCGCACTACCCGCTCGACCACATCAACGAGGCATTCGCCGCCGCCGACGGCAAGCGCGACGTCCGCGCGAGCATCATCCCCTGAAGCGAAGGACCCCATGCACGACTACACCCGCAAAACCCTCTTCATCGACGGCCGGTGGGTGACACCCGACGGCACAGACGTGATCGAGGTGATCGACCCGGCCACCGAGCAGGTGATCGGATCGGTTCCGAACGGCACCGCCGCCGACGTCGACACCGCCGTGGCCGCCGCACGGCGCGCCTTCGACCCGCTGATCACCGTCGCCGAACGGCGCGACCGGCTCGCCCGCGTCATCGCCGCGATGGAGAAGCGCCTCCCCGACATCGCCGAGACCATCACCCGCGAGATGGGCGCTCCGGCGCGGATCGCGCAGGGGGTGCAGACCAAGGTGCCGCTGGCGGTGGCCCGCGGTTTCGCCGACGTCCTCGAAGGCTTCGAATTCGAAGAGCGCGTGGGCAATTCGCTGGTCGTACGCGAACCGTACGGAGTGGTCGGGGCCATCACCCCGTGGAACTATCCCCTGTACCAGGTGGTCGCCAAGGTGCTGCCCGCGATCGCCGCCGGCTGCACCGTGGTACTGAAACCGAGCAACGAGGCACCGCTGTCGGTGTTCGAGTTCGTCGAGGCCGTCGAGGAGGCGGGTCTGCCCGCGGGCGTGGTGAACCTCGTGTCCGGCAGCGGACGGGTGGTGGGTGAGCGGATCGCCGAGCATCCGGATGTGGATCTCGTGTCGTTCACAGGATCGACCGGGGTCGGCAGGCGGGTCGCCGAACTCGCCGCGGCCTCGGTGAAGAAGGTGGCGCTGGAGCTGGGCGGCAAGTCGGCCAACGTGATCCTCGACGGCGGAGACCTGGCCACCGCGGTGAAGGTCGGTGTCGGCAACGCGTTCCTCAACGGCGGGCAGACCTGTATGGCGTGGACGCGGATGCTGGTCCCGCAGAGCCGCTACGCCGAGGCGCTCGACCTCATCGAGGCGGCCGTCGCCAAGTACACCGTCGGTGACCCGCTCGACCCGGCCACGCGTATCGGCCCGTCGGCGTCGAAGGCGCAGTACGAGACCGTGCGCGGTTTCATCGAACGCGCGCAGCGCGACGGGGCCCGGCTGCTGACCGGCGGCGCCGAAAAGGTCCGCGACGTCGGCTATTACATCGCCCCGACGGTGTTCGCCGACGTCGACCCGGATTCCGAACTCGGGCAGGAGGAGGTGTTCGGGCCCGTGCTCGCGGTGATCCCGTTCCGCGACGAGGATGACGCCGTGCGGATCGCCAACGGCACCCCGTACGGGTTGGCCGGTGCGGTGTGGGCCGAGGATCTGGACCGGGCGATCGCGTTCGCGCGCCGCATCCAGACCGGACAGCTCGACCTCAACGGTGGTGCGTACAACCCCGTCGCGCCGTTCGGGGGGTACAAGAAGTCCGGCGTCGGACGGGAACTCGGCCGCGCCGGCTTCGAGGAGTTCCTGCAGACCAAGTCGTTGCAGCTGCCCGCGTGAGGACGGTGTTCCGCTGACCGGGCGGGCCGGGTGTCAACCCGTCCGCGCGGCGGTTGACTGCAGGCCATGAGCAACGAGATCGCGCTGTCCGACCTGCAGGAATTCGTATCCGGCTTCTGGTACGACTACGACGAAGCCCACTACGACGAGATGGCGGCGGCCTTCGCCGACGACGCCCGGTACATCAGCCGCAGCGACTCCGGCGCCAGCCCGTTCGAGGAGTTGATGTCGCCGGAGCTGCAGGGCCGCGAGGCGATCATGGAGTGGCTGTCGGCTCATCGCAAGGAGAGCCCCTACCCGCTTCGGCACCACTCGACCAACCTGCACCGCACCGGATCCGACGGCGACGCCACCCGCGCGCGCTTCTACATCTTCGTCAACCAGATCACGAACTTCGTGCCGTTCGCGGTGTCCAGCGGGGTGGCCAACGTCGCCGTGCGGCGCGGTGCGAACGGGCTGGAGTTCACCGAGATGGAGGTCATCCTCGACACCACCAATTCGGTGCTGCTCTCGGAGTATTCGGCCACCGCCGCTCCCGCGGGCGCCTGAGGTCGTGGACGCCAGGCAGACGTTCGGCGGCGGCGTCGCGGTCATCACGGGTGCCGGTGCCGGGATCGGTGCCGGCCTGGCCCGTCACGCCGCTCACCTCGGCATGACGGTGGTACTCGTCGACGTCGACGCCGACGCGATCGCCGCGCTGCGCGACGAACTGGGTACGGGCGCCGTCGACATCATCTGCGACGTCCGGGATCCCGCCGCTGTCGAGGACATGGCCCAGCGGGTCCGTCGGGATGTCGGTCCGGTCCGGCTGCTCGTCAACAACGCGGGCGTCGAACAGTTCGGCTACCTGTGGGACACCCCCGTCGCGAACTGGCAGCGGGTCGTCGACGTCAACGTCAGCGGGGTGTTCCACGGTGTGCGCGCGTTCCTGCCCTCGATGATCGAGGCAGGCACGCCCGCATGGGTGTGGAATCTGAGCTCGATCGGCGGCGTAGCGGTCGTACCGCTGCAGGCCCCCTACATCATGAGCAAGCACGCCGTGCTGGCGCTGACCGAATGCCTCTCTCTCGAGGTGCAATTGGCCGGACACGACCACATCCACGTCCAGGCGGTGCTGCCCGGCGCGGTGGCCTCGAACATCTTCGAGTCCGCGGGCGGTGTGACCGACGGTGACGTCGCCGCCGCGGAGAGCCAGCGGCTGGCGATGCTCGACATCAAGGCCGCCGCCATGGATCCGCTGGACGCCGCGGAGGTGGTGTTCGAGCAGTCCGCCGAGGGCCGGTTCTACCTGCTGACCCAGCCCGACTACGTCGGGTCGGCGATGACCGAACGCGCCGAGGTGCTGAAAACCCAACGGGCACCGGCCCTGCGCACCAAACCCCGCTTCGACCCCGCGCAGCACTGAGAGGACCCCGAGTTGCGGATCGCCGACAGAGTGTTCGTCGTGACCGGTGCCGGTAACGGTATGGGCAGACAGGTGGTGCTCGGCCTGCTCGGCCGGGGTGCGCGGGTGGCGGCCGCCGACGTCGACGAGGCCGGACTGGCGGATACGGCCCGGCTCGCGAACGCCGGATCCCGGCTGTCCACGCACCGTCTCGACGTGACCGATCGGCAGGCGGTCGGCGCCATGCCGGACGTGGCGGCCGGCGTGCACGGCCACGTCGACGGTCTGGTCAACATCGCGGGCGTCATCCACCGGTTCGCCCCGTTCACCGACCTACCCGCGGACACGGCGGACCGCATCATGGCGGTCAACTTCATGGGCACGGTCAACATGTGCCGCGCCTTCCTGCCCGTGCTGCTGACCCGCCCGGAGGCCAACGTGACGAACATGTCCAGCCTGTCGGCGTTGCTGCCGTTCGCCAGCCAGACCCTCTACAGCGCCAGCAAGGGTGCGGTCAAACAGTTCAGCGAAGGCCTCTACGCGGAGCTGTGCGATACGAAAGTCCGTGTCGTGACGGTGTTCCCGGGCAACGTCGACACGAACCTGACCCGCAACTCCGGGGTCGAGATGCTCGACGCCGGCGACAAGAAGGTCCGGGCGACCACGCCGGAGACGGCGGGGCGCAAGATCGTCGACGGTATCGCCGCCGACCGGTTCCGGGTGCTCATCGGCACCGACGCCCGTGCTCTGGACCTCTTGTCGCGGGCGTCGGCCAAACACACCACGCGGCTGGTCGCCAAGCAGATCAAGTCGGTGCTGTGAACTACGACGTCATCGTCGTCGGATTCGGCGCCGCCGGTGCGGCGGCCGCGATCGAGGCCGCCGATCGCGGGGCGCGCGTGCTCGTCCTGGACCGCGGCTACGGCGGAGGCGCGACGGCGTTGTCAGGCGGGATCATCTACGCGGGCGGCGGAACCCCCGAACAGCGCGCAGGCGGATATCACGACACCGTCGAGGACATGCGGGCCTACCTCGAGGCCGAGGTCGGCGACGCGGTGTCGGCCGAGACGCTGGACCGGTTCTGCAGGCAGAGCCCGGCGATGATCGAATGGCTCAAGGCTCAGGGCGTCGAATTCCGCGGTGGTCCGGTGCCGTCCTACAAGACCTCGTATCCGACCGACGAGTTCTACCTCTACTACTCCGGCAACGAGAAGGCGTTCCCGTACGCCACCCGGGCCCGGCCGGTACCGCGCGGTCACCGCGTCCTCGCACCGGGGATGAGTTCCGGCAAGGTGCTGTTCGAGCACCTCGCCCGCTCGGCGAAAAGCCAAGGTGTCGAATTCATCCCGCTCGCGCGGGTGCATGCTCTCGTCACCGATGACGACGGCCGCGTCACCGGGGTCCGCTACCGGGCGATGCCGCCGACACACCCGAAGGCGCGCCGCCATGCGCTGCTGACCAGGCTCACCGGAAAGGCGGGCACCTGGATGCCCGGACTGGTCGCAGGCGCCGTCGCGCGCGCGGAGAAGATCCGGGCCGCCGCGGCCGTCGACGCTGAGGCCCACGCACCCGCGGTGATCCTCGCGGCGGGCGGCTTCGTCCACAACCGGGAGTGGATGCAGAGGCACGCACCACAGTTCATGACGGTGTCCCCGCTCGGGACGGTCGGCGACGACGGCACCGGTATCGCGCTGGGCATGTCGGCCGGCGGGACGACGGCCAAGATGGGCAACGTCACGGCATGGCGGTTCCTCTCCCCGCCGAGCGCGTTCCTCGAGGGCCTCACCGTCGGCGCGGACGGCCGCCGCATCACCAACGAGGACCTCTACGGCGCCACCCACGGCAACGTGATGATGCGCGAGTTCGGCGGCACCGGGTGGGCGATCTACGACGCGACCACGTGGCGGAAGGTCAAGAGCCAGATCCGTTCGCAGACACAGATCTTCCAGCGGCTGCAGCTGATCTACCTGTTCACGACCGGACACCGGAAGGCCGCCTCGATCGAAGCGCTC
Source organism: Mycobacterium sp. GA-2829 (assembly GCF_001499965.1). Lineage (GTDB taxonomy): Bacteria > Actinomycetota > Actinomycetes > Mycobacteriales > Mycobacteriaceae > Mycobacterium. The sequence continues at coordinate 93,268 of NZ_LQIT01000008.1, read as the reverse complement.
GCCGCGGCGAACGGTATCGACCCCGCGGGGCTGCGGCGCACGGTCGACGAATACCACCACGGCCTCGACTCCGGCACCGGCGATCCCGCGCACAAGGATCCCGAGCTCTGCCCGCCGCTGCGGACGCCGCCGTTCTACTCGATCGACATCTCGGCCGACTCGTCGATGTTCTTCCCGATCCCCGGCCTCACCCTCGGCGGCCTCGTCGTCGACGAAGGCACCGGGGAGGTGCTGCGCCCTGACGGCGGCCCGGTGCCCGGGCTGTACGCCGCCGGTCGCGCCGCGGTGGGCGTGTGCTCGAACAGCTACGTCAGCGGGCTCTCTCTGGCGGACTGCGTCTTCGGTGGTCGGCGCGCGGGTGCGCATGCGGCAGAACGATTCCGGGTGGCGCCGTGACGGTGCCGTCGCTCGACCCGGACGCCGCCGCCCGCGTCGCCTCGTTCGGGCCGATACCCCCGATGCGGGAACGCGGGCTGGAGGCGGTACGGCGAGCCGTCGAGGCGACGCCGCATCCCCCGGACATGCCGGCGATGGTCGACGTCGCGGATGCGTCGATATCTGCTGCGAGCCACTGTATCCCGGTGCGGATCTACCGGCCGACCGACTGCCAGCGGGCACCGGTGCTGGTGTACTTCCACGGCGGCGGCATGGTCATGGGGTCGAACCACGCCTTCGAACCGCTCGCTCGGACGCTGGCCGCGCACAGCGGCGCGACGGTGGTGTCGGTGGAGTACCGGCTGGCGCCGGAGGCGCCCGCACCCGCACAGTTCGACGACGCCTACACCGCGACGGCGTGGGTGGCGGACAACGCCGATGCGCTGCGGGTCGACCCGGAGCGCCTCGCCGTGGTGGGCGACAGTGCGGGCGGATCCCTGGCGGCGGCGGTCGCCCTCGCGGCGCGTGACCGGGGCGGCCCGCCGATCTGCGCTCAGGTGCTGCTGTATCCGGGGCTCGACCACGATATGAGCTGCGAGTCAATCCGGTTGCTGGCCCACGCGCCGATGCTGACCCGTGCCGACATCGACTTCATGCACGAACTCGCCGACCGGGGCGTCGCATCCGCACCCGATGCCTACCGATTCCCCGCGCTGGCAACCGATCTCGGTGGTCTGCCGTCGGCGATCGTGGTGACCGCCGAATGCGACCCCATCCGTGACTGGGGTGAGCGCTACGCGGCCCGGCTGCGCGACGCCGGCGTGCAGACCACCCAGACCCGCTACCCGGGCGCCTATCACGGCTTCCTGATGCGCTCGGACGCCACCGCCCGCGGCCGGCTGGCGATCGCGGAGACCGGTGCGCTGTTGCGGGCCAAGTTCGCCGCAACCTCCCGATGACCGGACTGCTGCCGTCGACCACGCCGCACACAGCCGCAGAATCGGAGCAACCCCAGGGGCGCCGACGGCGCCGATGAATGAAGGAGAGATTCGATGCTCACTGATGATCGGCGGTTGCAGCTGTCCGACGTCCTGCGGCCCGCGTCACCGCCCAAGGAGATCGACCACATCTACACCGACGACCAGCGCGACCGGTTGCTCGATGTGGTTCGCACCAAGGGGCCGTGGCGGCTGATCATCGCCCAGCACTTCGCGTCGGCGGAGGAGCTGATGGCGACCATGAGCGGGGCGTTCCCGGAGGGGTTCGAGCCGTCGCTCGACCTGTTCCTCACCCCCACCTTCCGCGGGTACCTCGCCAACTACGGCACGGTGCTCTACCCCGAACTGCACGACTGCTTCTACAACGAGAAGTTCCTGGCGCACGCCAAGAGCTACTGGAACGCCGAGTACGCCAAGCCCGAGATGATGCTGTTCAACATCAACGGCCCGTGCGCGAACCGCGATCCGGGACATCTGGATTCGCCGAGCTTCCGCGGCGTGCGGCACGAGAACGCGCCGACGTGGCTCACCAGCGTGATGGGCAAGTCCGGCCTCTTCCAGGACTACCTGATCAAGATGGCGCAGGTGATCACCTGGTTCTCCCTCGACGAGAGCAGCGGGTTCACCTACTGGCCGGAGGGTCCGCTGAAGGCGCCGCAGCGTCTGCTGCCGCCGGTGTACAACCGTGGCGTGGTGGTGCAGAACGAGATGATGGTGCACCGCGGTGAGGCCAACGGTCCGCTGGAACAGCAGGTTCCGGCCGGCCTGGCGTTCGACACGGTGTTCACCGGCGACCCGGCCGACCGCGACCACTGGGTGCTCAAGAACGGCGACGACGTGATCGCCCGCCACCACACCGACGAACTGCGGTTCCTGGTCCACTGGTCGGCGGAGGTGTACTCCGACTACGACGAGTTGAAGAAGAACATGGACCACTCCGACGACCTCACGATCGAGCGGGCCATCGACACCCTGGTCAAAGACGTGAACGCGCAGGGTATCTCGCTGAAGATGCCCGACAATCCGCTGCACGACCCGCAGTTCATCGGCACCCTCAACGCCGCGTACGACCTCGGCGGTCCGGCGGTCTACCCGTCCGAAGCCCCGCTGTCGGCGTTCCAGCTCGCCTGAGCCCTTCCGCCGAGCGTGAGCTCGCGCACGAGATTTCGACGAAAACTCGCGCACGGGCTCACGTTCGGCGTACGTAAGTGGGTGGTGCGCCCAACATCTCCCGGTGCGACACCGGCTGTCTGCCGCCCTCGTCGGTGATCCCGTACCGCAGGCCGAGTTCCGCGCCGATCAGCGTGTGCCCGCTGAGGGTCTCGCGCTCCGGGTCGCGGAAGAGCGCGTCGAGCACGTGGCCGGTGAACTCGGGGGTCTCGGCGTGGTCGGCCATCGCGTCCAATCCCTCCGGATTGCCGTCGAACGCCGCGCGCATCTTCTCGGTCAGCAGGATGCCCATCCAGACGGAGACGGTGTGCACGGGCGTGCCCCGGAAGTCGACGGCCATGTCGGCCGCCATCTTGTCCACCCCCGCCTTCTGCGCACCGTAGGCCGGACCGTGCAGGTAGCAGACCGACCCCGGCGACGAGGTGAACGCGATCAACCCGCGCGGGCCCCGCAGCAGCAGGGGCGCCGCGTGCCACGCCGACACATACGACGAGCGCAAGCCGACGTCGAGGATGCCGCCCAACTCGACAGGCTTGTGCCAGAACGGTTCCCTTCCGACCAGCGAATCGTGGACGGCGGCGGCGTTGTTGACCAACAGGTCCAACCGGCCGGCGTCGCGGTCCACGCGGGCGAAGAACTCCCCGACAGCCGCATCGTCGCGGTGGTCGAGCGGCACCGCGATAGACCCCGCACCGAGGCCCTCGACGGTGCGGCCGGTCAGGTACACCCGCCAGCCGCGCGCGAGCAGCGCCCGCGCGATACCGCGTCCCGCACCGCGCGACGCCCCGGTCACCACCGCCACCGGCGGATCGGTCATGAGGTGTTCGGTCACGAGCGAAAGACTACGGCGCGGCGTCCACCGTTTCGTCGACGATGGCCAACTGCCCGGTCCGCACCGCGTCGACGATCGACTCGGAGAGCTCCGAACACGACAGGAACACCGTGGGACGGCCGTGTCCGGCGAGCGCCTCGCTGTCGCGCCGCTGCGGACAGCGTTGCGCCGCATCGGCATTCCATTGCACGCTGGTCTGTTCCCAGCTGCTCTTACGCGCCGACACCCGCGCCCCGCAGGCCCGGCATGTCACCGGCACCATCGGCGCGTCGGCGAGCCGGTTGTCGGGCCGGATGCTCATCCCGCGCTCGTCGCCGACGCCCGAGCGCTGAGGTTGGCCTCCACGATCTTCATCCACTCCTCCCGCGGCCGGGTGGTGTCGATCTCATACTCGAATCGATCGACCATGTCGGCGGTGACGTCGGCGGCGTCGACGTAGAACTGCTCGTACCAACGCCGCAGCTGGTACACCGGCCCGTCCTCCTCGCACAGCAGCGGATTGTCGATGCGCGCCTTGTTCTTCCAGATCTCGACGTCCTGTTCGAACCCCATCTTGACGAAGTCGCCGAGGGCGACGGCGGTCTGCATCGCCAGGTCGTCGGGCAGGGCCTCGGACTTCTTCACGATGATCCCGTACTGCAGCACAAAGGAATTCGCGTCGATCGGGTAGTGGCAGTTGATCAGCACGGTGTGGTGGTCGGCCTGCTCGTAGTGATAGGTCAGCTCGTCGATCATGAAAGACGGACCGTAGTACGACGCGACCGACGTCGTGCCGAGCATCTTCGGACCCTCCGGCGGTTGCAGATCCTCGCGCCCCGCACTGTTCATGTACTGGGTCGCGACGTGGCCCTCGAAGATGTTCTTGAAGTGCGTCGGCAGCGATCCGTGGATGTAGAAGAAGTGCGCCATGTCGACGACGTTGTCGATGACCTCACGGCAGTTGGTGTTGACCACCGTGGTGTACCAGTGCCAGTCGGTCCACTCGTCGCTGGTGGCGCCCCCGATCCGCGGGATCGTGACGTTCTCCGGCGGCGGTTTGCGCTCCGGGTCGTTCCAGACGAACAGCATGCCGTCCTGTTCCAGCGTCGTCCACGTCGCCGTGCGAGCCAGCCGCGGCGCCCGCTTGCTGTAGGGCACCTGCTTGCAGCGGCCGTCGCCGCCCCAGCGCCAGTCGTGGAACGGGCATGCGATCTCGTTGCCCTTGACCTCACCCTGGCTCAGGTCGCCACCCATGTGGCGGCAGTAGCCGTCGAGCACGTTGATCCGGCCGTCCCCGCTGCGGAACACGACCAGCTTCTGCCCGAAGGCGTTGACCGTGTGCGGTTTCCCGTCCCCGAAGTCCCGGGTGAGCCCCAGGCAGTGCCACCCGCGGGCGAACCGGGACGGGGCGGCGTCGGCTTCGATCTGCCGGACCTCGTCGATGTCGGAGACAGTCATAGGACTGTTCTACCGCCGTCGGCGGCGTCGCGGACCCGAATGTTCCGCTGATCAGGACGGGTCGATGCGCTCCCCCGCGACGCCGGCCATGAGCAGCCGATGGGCGTCCGGATCGCCGTTCAGCAGACGTGTCGTGCGCGCCGCGATCCGCCAACCGGCCGCCTCGCGGCGCAGCTGGAAGTGATTCGCCGCCGCCCGCCACACCCGGTATCCATCGGCGCCGGACCGCAGCACCACCGATTCGCACAGCGCGACCGCCTCGTCGCCGTCGACGGTGACGACCGCCGGTCCGAGGAAGTGACAGCACCCGGCGGCCACCAGGGCCCGGTGGCCGTCGGATTCGACCATCGCGCGCACATCGGCGCGGCTGTTCATCCGCCAGCCCTCGACGTCGTAGCTGCCGTCCTCGGCCCACAGGTCGGCGGCGCCCGCGGCGTTCGCGGCGTCCACGCACGGGCCGTAGCTCGCCACGATCCGCGCGATCTCGCGCTCGTCCTCGAGCCGGCGCAGCCTGGCCTCCAGAGCGGCGAGCCGGTCCTCGGCGGTCATTGTCTGGCCCCGATCAGCCGCTGGATCGCCAGGTGCGATTCGAGCACGATCGTCGCGCGGTCGGGTCCGCTGTTGCGGGCGGCCTGGTCGGCGTTGCCGCCCGCGACGTGCACCGGCCCGTCACCGAGGTGGGCGAGTCCCTCGCGGGCGACGTCGGCGGGATCGCTGACCACGAAACCCGGGATGTCGAACCGCAGCCCCACGCGCTCCATCGCCGGGGTGCGGGTCACGCCGAGCACCAGTTCCAGGACGTCGACACCCTGTTCGCGCAATTCCACCCAGAGGCTCTCGGCGAAGATCCGGCCGAATGCCTTCACCCCCGCATACACCGTGTGCCGCGACGAGCCCATGTATCCGGACAACGATCCGACGAGGAGGATGCCGCCCCGTGACCGCGCCACCATCGACCTGCCGAAGTGCTGGGTCAACTCGAGCATGCGGGTGACGTTCAGGTCGATGATCTTGCGCCACTCGGCCAGGTCGGCGTCGAGGAACGGGTCGTTGCACGTGCTGGCGCCCGCGTTGTAGATGAGCAGACCCACCTCGACATCGGCGGTCGCGTCGACGATCCGCGCGGTGGCCTGATCGTCGAGCAGATCCTGCGCCAGCGTGCGCACCTCGGCGCCGAGTTCGCGGCACGATGCGGCGGTCTCCTCCAGCGGTCCGGGTTTGCGGGCGATCAGCACCAGGTTGAAGCCGTCCGCGGCGAGTTGGCGTGCGAATTCGGCGCCCACGCCCTCGGATCCGCCGGCGATGACGGCCCACGGCCCGTACTTGTCGAGGTCAGTCATGGCACCGATCCAACACGGTGCGTTCCTGGCGCCCGCGGGGTGTTCCGCTGAACGGGCGAATCGGGTGCTGGACGGACGGTCCACGCCCTAGCGTCACGCTGGTGACATCTGCGCGTACGGCCACGATTCCCGGCGGACTGCCCGTCAACGACACCACCGTCGACCTACTGGTGGTGGGCTCCGGCACCGGGATGGGCGCGGCGCTGGCTGCGCAGGCGCGCGGCCTGTCGGTGCTGATCGTCGAGAAGTCCGAGTACGTCGGCGGTTCGACGGCGCGGTCCGGGGGCGCCCTGTGGTTCCCGGCCAGCGACATCATCGCCGGTGCCGGCGGCGGCGACACCGCACAGCGCGCCGCGACCTACCTCGACGCCGTGGTCGACGGCACCGCGCCCGCGGCCCGCTCGAAAGCCTTCCTCGACCACGTCGACGCCACCGTCGACCTGCTGCGCCGCACCACGCCGATGCGGCTGTTCTGGGCGCGGGAGTACTCCGACTACCACCCGGAACGGCCCGGTGGCTCGGCGGCGGGACGCACCTGCGAATGCAGGCCGCTGGACACCGCGGTCCTGGGCGAGCAGCTGCCGAGGCTGCGGCCGGGTGTGATGGAGGTGAAGATCCCCATGCCCACCACCGGCGCCGACTACCGCTGGCTGAACCTGATGTCGCGGGTGCCGCGCAAGGGAATCCCGTTGGTGGCCAGACGGCTTGGGCAGGGTGTCGGTGGTTTGTTGCTCGGGCGCCGATACGCCGCAGGTGGTCAGGCGCTGGCGGCGGGCCTGTTCGCCGGCGTCCTGCGGGCCGGAATCCCCGTCTGGACCGAGACCGCGCTGCAGAGCCTGGTCAGCGACGACGATGGACGGGTCACCGGCGCCGTCGTCGACCACCTCGGGCGTGAGGTCACCGTGACCGCACGCCGCGGCGTGGTGCTGGCCGCGGGCGGATTCGACCACCACATGGACATGCGGTGGAAGTTCCAGTCCGAGCGGCTGGGCGAGCACGCCAGCCTCGGCGCGGACACCAACACCGGCGACGCCATCCGGGTCGCCCAAGACCTCGGCGCCGCAATCGATCTCATGGACCAGTCGTGGTGGTTCCCGGCGGTGGCCGCGCTTCCGGGTGGCGATCCGAAGGTGATGCTCGCCGAACGGTCGCTGCCGGGTTCGCTGATCGTCGACCAGACCGGTGAGCGGTTCGTCAACGAATCGTGCGACTACATGTCGTTCGGGCAGCGGATCCTCGAACGCGAACGGGCGGGCAACCCCGTCGAGTCGATGTGGATCGTATTCGACCAGCAGTACCGCAACAGCTACGTCTTCGCCGCGGAGCTGTTCCCGCGCATGGCGATTCCGAAGGCCTGGTATGCCGCGGGCATCGCCCACCGCGCCGACGACCTGGCCGAGCTCGGACGCAAGATGGGGGTGCCGGACGCGCGGTTCGCGGGCACCGTCGAGCGGTTCAACGAAATGGCGCACGCCGGACAGGATTGCGACTTCGAACGCGGCCGCAGCGCCTATGACCGGTACTACGGCGACCTCACCGTCACCCCCAATCCGAACCTGCGCGCGCTGGAGCGCGGGCCGTTCTACGCGGTGAAGATGGTGCTGTCCGACCTCGGCACGTGCGGCGGTCTGCGCGCCGACGAGCGGGCGCGTGTCGTGCGGGAGGACGGTACACCGGTCGAGGGTCTGTACGCGATCGGCAACACCGCCGCCAACGCGTTCGGCGCGACGTATCCGGGCGCGGGCGCGACCATCGCGCAGGGCCTGGTGTACGGCTACATTGCCGCACAGGACGCCGCGGACGCCGGCTGAGGAGGACTCATGACCGTCTCGCGTTACACCGACCGTCGCGTGCTGATCACCGGCGGCGGCTCGGGGATCGGGCAGGCGTGCGTGCTGCGCATCCTCGACGAGGGCGGCCACGTGGTCGCCACCGACATCAGCGAGGCCGGCCTGGCCGACACCGTGGACAAGGCGCGGTCCGACCGGTTGACCACGGTGGTCATGGATGTCGGGGGCGAGGACTCGGTGCGCGCCGGGGTGGCCGAGGCCGTCGGCACCCTCGGCGGGCTCGACACGCTGGTCAACGTGGCGGGGATCCTGCGGTCGGCACGCCTGGAACAGACCACGCTGGCTGATTTCGAGCGGGTGCTGCGGGTGAACCTCGTCGGCACATTCCTGGTCACCCGGGAGGCGATCCCCGCGCTGCGCGCAGGAAACGGCCCGGCGGTGGTCAACTTCAGCTCGACCTCGGCGCAGTTCGGCCATCCGTACATGTCGGCCTACGCCGCCTCCAAGGGCGGCATCCTCTCGATGACGCACACGCTGGCGCTGGAGTTCGCCAAGGACGGTATCCGCTTCAATTGCGTTCAGCCGGGCTCGATCTCGTCGGGGATGACCGACGGCACCGGTAAGGCCCGGCAGAGCGTGGGCCCCGGGCTGCCCGACGACGCCGACTACGCGCTGTTCGCCAGACTGCAGCCGATGCTGGCCATCGACGGCGGTGCGATGTTCGCCGACCCGTCCGCCGTCGCGTCGGTGGTGGCGATGCTCGGCTCCCCCGACGCGTTCTTCGTCACCGGCACCGAGGTGCGGGTCGACGGCGGCACCCACATGTGACTAGAGGGCATCGGCGACCGCGCGCAGCGCCTCGAGTTGGTCGCGATAGTGGGCGGCCGACGTCGCCGACAGCGTGACGGTCACGGCGGTCGCGCCGAGATCGCGCAGCGCCTCGAGCCGCCGCGCGGCCCGGTCCGGATGGTCCGACGGGTCGAGCGGTCCGGCCGGGAGGACGACGTCGAAGCCCGCGGACACCTCGACCGCGGCGAGCATGCCTACCAAGTCCTCGCCGCGCAGCCCGAACGGCATCCACCCGTCGCCCAGCTCCACGGCCCGGCGCAACGACCGCCGGGTGCGCCCACCCACCCAGATCGGCACCCGGGGCTGCACCGCGCACGGGTCGACGACCACGGAGTCGTAGCGGTGGAACTCGCCGTCGTAGGCGGGCCGCGGCGTCGACAGCGAGACCCGCAGGGCACGGAGCGCATCGTCCGCGCGGCGGCCGCGATCATCGAATTCCGCACCGAGAAGCTCGAATTCGGCGGCCAGCGAACCCACCCCGACACCGAGCGTCAGCCGGCCGCCGCTGACCCGGTCGAGGGTGCCGTACCGTTTGGCGATCTCCAGCGGGTGGTGGTAGCCGAGCACGAGCACCGATGTCGCCAACCGGATCCGCGAGGTGCAGGCCGCCAGGAACCCCAGCGTGGCGAGCGGATCCCAGTAGACGGCGCCTCGCTCCTCGGCGTCGGCCGCGGGCACCGCGACATGCTCCGAACAGGTCAGGAAGTCGAAACCGAGCGCGTCGGCGGTCTCGGCGATGGTCTGCAGTTCCTGGATCCCCGCGTCGCGTTCCCACTCCGACGCCACCCCGGGCACCTGCACGACCACCGGCGTCGACAATCCGATTCGCATGCAGAGCTTTCTACAGGCGAACCAGCCGGAACGGGTAGGTGAACGTGCCCCCGGGCGCGCCGTCGCATCCGGCGGCGAACGACGAGGCCACTGTTCCGGAGCGGGTCACCGCATCCCAGGTGTACACATCGCGGGTCGGGATGACGGGGCCGTAATAGACGTTGCCGCAGCGCAATCCCTCGGGGACGTCGACGGTCATGGTGTACTGGCCGTCGGCCAAGTGCGCGTCGGCGCGGAACGGGAATGCCCTGGCGACGGGTTGGGCGATGGCCTGGACGCGCAGGCACTCCCCCTCCGGCTGGCACCGGGACACCGCCCACAGCCAGGTGTGGAAGTCGTAGCGGCCCTGGATCTGCATCTCGAAGTTCCCGTAGGGCGTCTCGGCCTGCGCCGACGCCGGCCACAGCACCGCGGTCAGCGTGAGCGCCACGCCCAGCAGTGCGCGCCTCACGCGCGGCTCTCCGCGGGCCCGTACCGCTGGACCGGATCGAGGACGCAATGGGTCCTGCCGAACACCGTGACCATGCACTTGTTGTTGTGGTTGCAGAGGCTGCGTTTGGCCGGTTGTTCGCGAATCTGGTTGACCAGATCCGGTTCTCGCAGCAGGGCCCGGCCCATCGCGACGAAGCCGAAGCCCTCGTCCATCGCCTGCTGCATGTGCTCGCGCGTGGTGATGCCGCCGAGCAGGATCAGCGGGGTGTGCTGCACGACCGGCACGAACTGTCGCGCCGAGTCGAGCATGTAGAGGTCGTGGTAGGGGTAGGTGCCGAGCGCCAATTTTCCCACCATCCGCACCCCGAGGTTCATCGGCGGCGGCATCACGGCCGCGAACTCGTCGACGGGGGTGTCCCCACGGAACAGGTACATCGGTTTGAACACCGAAGAGCCCTGGGTGAGTTCGATCGCGTCGAGATTGCGGTCGGCGTCGAGCAGCTGGACCACGCGCAGCGATTCGGTCAGCGCGATCCCGCCCCGCTTTCCATCCTCCATGCTGAGTTTGGCGATGACGGCGATGCGGGTGCCGACGACCTCGCGGACCCGGCGGGCGATCTCACGGACGAAGCGCGCACGATTGTCGATGCTGCCGCCGTACTCGTCCTTGCGCCGGTTCATCAGCGGGCTGAGGAACGAGCTCGGCAGGTACAGGTGACCGAGGTGCAACTCCACCGCGTCGAACCCGGCGTCGACCGCGACCTGGGCCGCATCGCCGAATTGGTCGGTGACCGTGTGGATCTCGTCGCGGGTGATCGGGCGGCAGTAGTCGAAGGACTGGGGGTTGACGAATCGGCTCGGCGCCTTCGGGGTGACCTTGTTGACCTTGCGGGTGGCGACCACCCCGCCGTGGCCGAGTTGCGCGGAAACCGCCGCCCCCGCCTCGTGCACGGCGTCGGCGAGGGCGCGCAGACCCGGCACCGCCCGCCGGCTCATCAGGATCTGACCGGGTGCGCTCGCGGCATCGTCGGCCACCGTGCAGTACGCGACGGTGGTCATCCCGACGCCGCCGTCGGCGAAGCGCCGGTGGAAGTCGATCAGGTCGTCGGTGACCAGACCGTCGGGCGACCTGCCCTCCGAGGTGGCCGCCTTGATGATGCGGTTGCGTAGCCGCACGGGTCCGAGCATCGCCGGTTGCAGCGGGTCGACCCTGGTATCGGCCTGCGCCGCGTCACGCCCCATGCGTCGGTTCTAGCAGCGGCCGGGCGCCACGGCGGACCGCCCGTCCGCTCACCGGAACTACTCGCCCTCTTCGGCCTGCACCTTGCGCTCGATCTCGTACCAGTAGTCCCGGGACATCGGTGGGGTGCGCTGACTGGCCTCCGCGGACGCCTTGGCGAACGCCTCCTCGGCCTCGTCGATGTCCTTGATGACCTCGAGAGCCATCTCGCGTTCGGCGGCGTAGTAACGCTCCGCCCACTTCAGGGCCACGCGACCGTACGCCCATGCCGGCTCCACCTCGGCCCACCGCGCGTCGAGCGCCGCCTCCCGCTGCATCCGGTCGGCGTACGCGACGTGGTCCTGCATGATTTGCTTGAGCCGGCGCGGATTCGTCAGATGCCCGAACGTCACCCGCAGCAACGGATTGTGTTTGAGCTGCGGCGGATCGACCGCCCCCTCGTCGGCCCAGTCCCGCAGCGCGTCCAGACCGGCCGGGGTGATCTTGTAGAGCCGCTTACTGCGGGCACCGCCGTCGCTCTCGACGCGCGATGTCACCAGACCGATGTTCTCGAGCTTCTTGAGTTCGGTGTAGATCTGGCTGTAGGCGGGGCTGCCGTAGAAGAACCGCAGACTCCACTCGGTCCACTTCTTCATGTCGTAGCCGGTGAGTTCGTCCTGGTAGGACAGGACGCCGAGCAGTGCCCAACCGGTGGCGGTCACGTTGGGGCCGTCGGCGGATTTCACTTACCCAGCGTATCAACGCGCCGTGACCAGCGACTTCGTGTGATCCACTGATCGGGACCAGCACTTGCCGGGTGGTGCGGCGGAACGGGAGGCTCGACGCATGGCTGCATTCGACGTGCCTCAGTTCGATGAGGAGGTCGACGTCGTCGTCGTCGGCTCCGGCGGCGGGGTCGCGGGCGCCTACACGGCTGCGCGCGAAGGACTGACCGTCGCGTTGGTCGAAGCGACCGCGCAGTTCGGCGGGACCACCGCGTACTCCGGCGGCGGCGGGATGTGGTTCCCCTGCAACCCGGTGGTCCGCCGCCACGGTGTCGACGACACCCCCGAGGATGCGCTCGCCTACTTCCACGGGGTCGTCGGCGACCGCACGCCGTACGACCTGCAACGCACCTACGTGCTGGGCGGCGCCCGGCTCATCGAGTACCTCGAGGTCGACGACCACTTCCGGTTCACCGAACTGCCCTGGCCGGACTACTACGGCGCGGTCGAACACGCCCGCGCCGACGGCCGCAGGCACATCGTGCCGGTACCGCTGCCCGCCGCAGAGCTCGGACCGCTCGCGGCGCGGATCCGCGGACCGCTGGACACCGAGCGGCTCGGCCATCCCGCTCCCGATCTGCTGACCGGTGGACGGGCCCTGATCGGCCGATTCCTGGCCGGTATCGCCGAATTCCCGCACGCGCGAATGTATCTGGAGGCACCGCTGGTCGACCTCATCGAGGACGGCGGTGCAGTGGTCGGCGCCGTGGTCGACCGTGACGGTGTGCCGGTCAGGATCCGTGCGCGCCGCGGTGTGCTGCTGGCCGCGGGCGGATTCGAACAGAATCCCGAGATGCGCGAGAACTGGGGTGTTCCCGGGCGTTCCGAGGACACGATGGGGTGCCCGGGCAACACCGGCGCCTGCCACCGGGCCGCGCTGCGAGTCGGCGCGGTCACCGACCTCATGGACCAGGCATGGTGGTCGCCCGGGCTGACCCATCCCGACGGGCGGTCGGCGTTCGCGCTCTGGTTCACCGGCGGCATCTTCGTCAACCAGCGCGGCGAGCGGTTCGTCAACGAATCCGCGCCGTACGACCGGCTCGGCCGCGCTGTCCTCGACGAGATCGCCTGCGATACAGCGCGTCTGCCGTTCTGGATGGTGTACGACGACCGCGAGGGCACGGTGCCGCCGGTCAAGGCCACCAACGTCGCGATGGTCGACACCGAACGGTACGAGAGCGCGGGGCTCTGGCACACCGCCGACACCCTCGAGGGTCTGGCCGCGTTGATCGGGGTGCCCCCGGACGCGCTGATCGCGACCGTCGACCGGTTCAACGCCATGGTCGCCGCCGGCCGCGACACCGACTTCGGTCGCGGTGACGAACCGTACGACCGGGCGTTCTCCGGCGGGGAACTCCCGCTGGTGTCGATCGAGCGGCCGCCCTTCCACGCCGCGGCGTTCGGCGTCTCCGACCTCGGTACCAAGGGCGGGCTGCGCACCGACACCTGCGGCCGTGTCCTCGACACCTCCGACCGGCCGATCCCGGGCCTCTACGCGGCGGGTAACACCATGGCCGCCGTCAGCGGCACCACCTACCCCGGCGGCGGCAACCCGATCGGCGCCTCGCTGTTGTTCAGCCACCTCGCCGCGCTGGACATGGCCGCCGCGGAGCCGCGGTGACCGATCCGCACGAACCGTTGACCGCATCGGTCCGGTCGCTGATCGACGCGGTGATCCGCACCGAGGTGGACTCCGAGAGCCTCGCGGCCGCACACGCCCACGTCGCGGCGGCGCTCGACATCCTCGGCGAGCGAATGATGCCGGGCCCCTATGGAGTTCGCACCGGCCCCGACGGCAGCAGCGCACCCCGCGGCAACGTCCTCATCGGGCAGCGGAACGCGATCGCCCCGCCGCTGGTGGTCCATCGCGACGCCGACGGACTGGTCAGCAGCGAGGTCGACCTCGGTGCGGCGTACGAAGGGCCGGTCGGGCACGTGCACGGCGGGGTGTGCTCACTGATCCTCGACCACCTGCTCGGCGCGACCGCGCACCAGCCGGGCGCGCCTGCGTTCACCGGGACCCTGCAGTTGCGCTACGTCCGGCCGACCCCGCTGGGCCGGCTGCGGGCCGAAGCGTGGGTGGAACACGAAAGCGGCCGCAAGACCTACGCTCGCGGCCGCATCGTGTGCGCGGACCAGACCACCGTCGAGGCGCAGGGTGTGTTCATCCGGCCGCGAGTCGACTAGAGCGGGTCGAATGCCGAGATCAGCCAGCGCCCATCGACTTCAATCAGGCTGACCATGACGCTGCTCGCACTCGGTACGGCGTCGGGGCGGTCCCGGCTTGCCGTCGTCTGGTTCACGTAGACCAGCACCTTGGCGGTGCCGGGGTGGATCTCGACGGGCGCGGCCCGGACGACCGACGCCTCGGCGGTCACCGCACGGTCCTTGGCGGCAGGTTGGAGTATCTCGTCGCTGAATTTGCTGTAGTAGGTGAGGAATTCGCCGGTCAGATGCGCCTTGGCGGCCGTGAGGTCGGAGTCCAGAGTCTCGGGGCGGTAGGTCAGCAGCGCGGTGGTGCCCTCCGATGCGGCGTCCACCGCCGAAGACGCTGCGGCCGCGTCGGCCTGCACATCGGTGCGGTACCAGGTGATGTAGAGCGCGACGGCGGCGGCGACCGACGCCATCGCGACCAGCACCGCCGCCAGCAGTCGCCGGCTCACGGGACGAACTCCATCTTCGACATCTTGAGCCGGTCGCCGTCCCGGACGACGTCCACGCTGAGCCGCCATGTCCGCGGCTGTTTGTCGCCGCCCGCGGCGTTGCTCACCGTCGACGTGGCGGTGACGAGGACCGTTGCCGAGTCCGCCGTCCTGGATTCCACGGCCGCGCCGGTGACCTTGACGTCGGTGACGACCTTGCCGTCTTCGGCGAGCTTGACGAAATCGTCGGCGGCGGCTTCGAACTCCTCACGGAAGTCGCCCGTGGAGTTGTCCAGGATCTGCTGCACGCTGTCGTCGGCCTTGGCGGCGTCGATGGACATGAGTGTCAGCACGATCTGGCGGGCCGCCGCCACGAACTCGGCCGACTGCTGTTGGGCCCGAACCGCTTCCCGGTGGTGCCACGCCATGTACCCGCCCGCGGCCACCGCGGCCGCCGTGACGAACGCGGCCAGGACCGCGACGACGGTGTGCCACCGCCGGCGCGCGTGTTGCGGTGCCGCGGCCTCGACACGCAGGCGCTGCGCACGGGCGTGGGCGGCCTCGGCAAGGGCTTCGGCCGCGGCGACTTCGGCGTCCTCGGCCGCGATCCGGTCGTCGATGGTGTCGGTCACGGTCACCGGTTCCTCAGTGAGCACAGCGCACCCCTCGGCCCCTCGCCGGTCGCGACGACGACGCCGTCCACGGCGAGTTCGCACCGGAAGTTGGGGGTCACCGGCTCCGGCCCGCTGGTGGCCGTCACCATGGCCCAGCGGCCGGGGTCGACCAGCGTCGCCTCGAACACCCACGGCGCGTCCGGTTCGAGGACCACCTCGGCCTTGGGGCTGAATTGATAGGGGTTGTGGCTGTAGTCGGCCCAGTTGGGCGGATCGACTTCCCGGTAGTAGATGTCGGCCTGCGTGGGCTGGTCGGCGACGACGGTGTACCGCACCTGATGCGGCGCCTGTGCAAGTGCCGCAGGCACACACCCCCCAGGGACCAATGCCGCCGCGACCAGAGGGACTGCCAGGACGGTGCGCACGGCCCCACTGTGGCATCGACGGCGGTCGCCGCACCCCGATCGTCCCGCTCAGCGGCCGCTGCGGCGTCCGCGCCGGTGACGCCGCTGTTAGCGTCGCGCAACGCCGGGTGCGAAGGAGAGAGCGTTGCGGGTGTTGGGCACGGTCACCACGGTCGGCGCGCTCGTCGTCGGCCTCACGCAGGCGGCTCCGGCCGCGGCCTCCGCCGAATGGGGGCTCAACGGAACCTATTCCGCGACGTCGAACGGCGAGTGGGCCAAGAAGAACGAGGTCTTCTACGACCAGGCCACCGTCCGCGCCACCTGGACGATCGAGACCGTGTGCAGTTACCCCACCGAATGCACCGGCACCGTCCGCAGCGATCAGGGCTGGGAGGCGCCGATCTACAAGAAGGGCGGCATCTGGTACGTCAAGCACACCGTGCCGCGCTGGGAGCCGTGCCCGGACGGATCCGCCGCCGACGGTCTGCAGGTGTTCCGGTTCGTGCCGACGGTGCCCGACGGCAGCATGACCGATCCGGCGTCGACGACGCTGGTCGGCGAGGACCAGACCACCGGCCCCAGCGGGGCCTGCGGGGTCAGCAGGCCGCTGTTCATCACGATGCCGTTCAAACTCGTCAAGCTGAGCTGACTCACGTCCCCGTCGGCAGCAGGTCCTGCCACGTCTTGTCCTGCGCCGCCGTGCCGTTCGCACCGAGGTCGGCCTGCTGGTAGACCTTGCCGTCGGGGGTGGCGTACCGCCCGGTCTGCGGATCGTAGGTGGCGACCGCGACCGACGGCCCTTCCGCGCCGGCCGGGGTGAACGCGCTGGGTGCCGTACCGGGTGCGTTCGGCGGTGGCGGCGGGGTGCCCTCGATGGGCCCGAAGAGGTGCTCGTCGGCGGTGACGCGATCGTCCGGCGGGATGCCCTGGGCGATCAGCGACGGGTCGAACGGGTACGGCCCGAGCGGATGCTGGCGCATCGCGAGCGGTTCGAACGGTCTGTCGCTCGCACACTGTTCGACGGTGGCCGCCCGCTTACCCGGCTGCCCCATGCACGGGTAGTTGCGTGCGCCGCGGACCGCGATCGGGGAGTCCTGCGGCAGTTTGCAATACAGCCCGTCGGGGGTGTCGATGTCGCTCTCGTCGTCGGGTGAGCGCCACGACGACGGTGGCAGGAACCCGACGGTACACGCGGGCGGATCGTTGAGGTTGAGCGTGAAGTCGCCCAACGACATCCCCGTCGGGTTGTTACGGGACACGCCGACCGTCTGTGTGGCGGCCACGTACGGTGGCAGCAGCACCAGGAGTTGTTCGAGTGAGGCGTGGTAGGTGACCGCGACCTGGCCGACGGTGGTGAGGTTCGCCAGCAGCACGGGCAGGGTCGGCCGCACGGCGTCGAACAGCCGCGAGGCCTCGTCGGCGGCCGCGGGCCCGGTCTCGAGGATGGTCCGCACCGCCTGGTCGTCGGTGGCGACCTGGCCGGTGATGCCCGCCATGCTGCGGGCCCAGGTGCGGAGTTGATCGGCGGTCTGGGCCTGACCCTCGAGCAGCGGACGGCTGTCCTCGATCACCGAACGGAGTTGTGCGGTGGTCTCTTTCGCGTCGCCGACGATGGTGGCCGAGGAGTCCAGCATCGATCCGATCTCGTAGCCGGAGCCGTTGAGCGCCTTGGCCGATTCGTCGAGCAGCCCGCTGATCTTGTCCCGGGGCACGCTGTCGATGAGCGCGCTGACCTGGTCGAGCATCGGACCGACCGCCTGCGGGATCGACGTGTTCTGCACCGGGATCACCGAACCGTCCCGCAGGAACGGGCCGGATTCGTCGGTCGGTTGCAGGTCGACGTACTGCTCACCGACGGCGGACACGCTGCGCACGGCGGCGTGCGAATCGGCGGGGATGTCCTGATCGGCGGCGATCGACAGCGTGGCCACCGCGCCGTCGCGGGTGGCGTGCACCTCGGTGACCTTGCCGACCTCGACACCGCGGTAGGTGACGTTCGAGAACCGGTACAGCCCACCGGTTCCCGGGAGCTCCAGCGTGACCGTGATCCGGCCGATGCCGAGCAGTGTGGGGGTCTGCAGGTAGCCGAACACCATCACCCCCATCGCGACGACGGCGGTGACCGTGAAGATGACCAGCTGGGTGCGGACGAAGCGCGTCAGCATCAGTTACCCCCGGGGTCGACGGTGTCCACGCCGGCGGAGGTCTCGGCGAGCTCCGGGACGGGTGCCACCTCGGTCGGCGGCGTGACCGGGGCGC
Source organism: Mycobacterium sp. GA-2829 (assembly GCF_001499965.1). Lineage (GTDB taxonomy): Bacteria > Actinomycetota > Actinomycetes > Mycobacteriales > Mycobacteriaceae > Mycobacterium. The sequence goes on along the minus strand of NZ_LQIT01000008.1, from coordinate 75,291 downwards.
TCATCGGGTCGAGTGTGTAGTTGAGGTACCACGGATCGCCCGGGGCAGGCACCATCGGCGTACCCTCCTCACCCCACCGGGTGCCGAGGAACAGCCCCCGCTTGAGCCGCGGAATCGTCAGGTCGAAGATGATGAACTGGTTCATGTAGTCGCCCCGGATGGCCCGGTCGATGAACCCCTGGGTGTAGGGGAAGGTCGGCGCGTACGCCAACGCCGTACCGAGATTCGGCCCGACGTCGGCGAGCGCGGCGAGGGTCGGTTCGAGGTTGCGCAGGTTGCGCACGATGTCGTCTCGGGTCTCTTCGACCAGCCCAGTGGCGGTGTCGCTGAAGATCCGCAGCTTCTCCAACGCCGTCGTGATCCGGGGCCGTTCCCTGATCAGCACGTCGAGGGCGGGCGGAATGCGTTGCAGCGCGGAGGTGATGACCTCGCGCTGACCGGCGAGGGTGCCCGCGAGCCGCTGCAGCGCGGTGATCGTGGCGTTGATGTCGTCGCGCTGGTCATCGAGCATGCCCACGAAGTCGTTGAGCCGCACCAGCAGATCGCGCAGCCGGGGTTCGCGGCCGTTGAGCACCGCGTTGAATTCCCGGATGAGGTCGCCGGCCTGTCCGAGGCCCCCGCCGTTGACCACGACGGACAGCGACGACAGCGTCTGCTCGGTCGAGGGGTAGGTCGAGGTCCGGTCGAGTCCGATCGTGGTGCCCGGTCGCAGGCGGCCCTCCGGATTCTGGCCGACCGGCGGGTCGAGCGCCAGGTGCATCGACCCGAGCAGGCTGGTCTGACCGACCGTGGCCACGGCGTTGGCGGGGATCACGACATCGGGGCGCACGGAGACCTCGACGTCGGCGTGCCATCCGCGCAGCGTCATCTTGCCGACGGCCCCGACCACGACGTCGCTGACCATCACCGGCGAATTCGATTCCAGGGTGCCGACATTCGCCAGCTGGACGTGGTACACGCTCGACCCCGAGCCGGTGCCGACCGTGCCCGGCAGGGCCACCGAGTTCAGTCCCTGGAAGGTGCAGCCCGAGGCGACGAGCGCGACACCTGCCGCGAGCGCCGTCAACCGTGACGACTTCATGCGGGCGGTCCTTCCGCGGGGAGCAGCATCTGGGGCAGTGAGGTGGGCGCCGACGGGCCGGGCACCGGTGCGCCCGGGAACAGCGCCGGGCTCGGCGCCGCGGGGAGCCCGTTGGGCGCCAGGGCACCCCCTGGCGGGGCCGGCGGTGCGCCCCAGTCTGCGGGCGGCGGGACGTCGCCCGCGCCGGTGAAGGCGGACACCGCGGGCGGGGTCGGTGCAGGCGGCGCGCTGCCACCCGCGCCGCCGGGTGCCAGGGCGGGGTCGGAGTAGACGAGGTTCTCCGGGCTGGGCGACTTCTTGAGGTAGGCGTTGATCGGCATCGGCAGGTAGTTGAAGTTCATCAACCGCAGTGCGGGGCCGAGGTACTCCGTGCACATCCGCGACGACTCGGCGGCCGTGGCGTTGCGCACCGCCCCGATCGCCGAGCAGATGAGCTGGACCGGGTTGGCGAAGTTGCCCATCGCGAAACCGCCGAGCATGGTGCCGGTGTCGGGATGATAGATGTTGTACCCGTTGGCGATCGCGTTCGGCGCGACGTGCAGGACGTTCTCCAGTGCGGTGCGGTTGTCGGCGACGTTCTGGGTGATGTCGGCCAGGCGCTTGATCTGTTCGGCGGTCTGGTCCCTGCTGCCTGCGATGAACCGGCGTACCTCGCCGATGGCTTCGGACAGATCGGTCAGTGCGGCGGACATGTCGGCACGGCCGCCGTCGACCACGCTGCTGACCGTCGCGAGGCGGTCCTGGAACTGGATGATCTGGACGTTGCTGTCGCGCAGCGCGGTGACGAACACCTGCATGTTCTTGATGATCTCGACGATGTCGCCGCTGCCGTCGGCGAGGATCCGCCCCACCCCGGACAGCTGGGCGATGGTCTCCCGCAGCTTCTCGCCGTTGCCCTCCATCGCATTGGCCGCACTGTCGATGAACCGGCTCATCGAGGTGCCGGACACCCCACCGTTCGGGCCGAGTTCGGTGGCCAGGCGCGCCAACTGCTCCTTGACCTCGTCCCACTCGACCGGCACCGCGGTGCGTTCCACACCGATGACCGCGTCGTCGGGCAGCACCGGACCGCTCGTCTCGTAGGCCGGGGTCAGCTGGACGTAGCGGGCCGAGATCAGGTTGGGCGCCACGATGATCGCCCTGGCGTCGGCCGGGACGGGCACGCTGCGGTCGACCGCGAGCCGGAACCGGGCCGCAGCGCCCGCTGGTTCGATGGATTCGATGGTGCCCACCTTGACGCCGACCACGCGGACCTCGTCACCCGGGTAGATCGAGGTGGCCGAGGTGAAGTAGGCGGTGATGATCCGCGGTGCGAAGAACGCGTGCCGCACGACGACGGCGACGCCGGCCACCAGCAGCGCCACCAGCGCGACCGTGAGGAGTTTGGTGATCCTGGTGCGGCCGATCATCGTGAACCACCCGGGATGCCGTTGTAGGGGAAGGGGAATTCAGCGCGCGGGCCCGCGTTGTCCGGCGGCTGGCCGGCGTTGACGCCGCGGCGGTAGCCGAGCGCGTAGTCGAGGAACGGTTGCAGCGCCCCGCCCGGCAGCAGGTTGCCGATGAACGCGTTGTAGTAGAACCCGTTGTTGACCGCTTCGCCCTGAGTCACTTGATATTTCGCGAGCCCGTTGAGCGCCTTGGCGATGTTGTCGCGGTTGCGCTCGAGCATCTCCGACACCGTGTTGAGCTTCTCCAGTGTGGGCGCCAGTTCCTGTTCGTTGTCCCGCACCAGGCCGGTCAGCTGCTGCGACATCGCCGAGGTATGGGCCAGCAGGTTGACGATCGCGTAGCGGCGCTGCTCGAGGACCGCGAGCAGATCGTTGGCGGACAGCAGCAGCGAGTTCACCTGCTGGCTGCGCTCGGACAGGATGCCGGTGACGTCGGCGGCGGTGGCGAACAGGTCGCCGAGGGTCTCGTCGCGGTCGTTCAGCGACCGGGACAGCTGGGTCAGCCCGTCGAAGGTGGGGCCCAGCTGGGGTGCGATCCGGTCGATGGTCTCCGACAGCGTGTCCAGCGACTGGTTCAGCGACGCGGTGTCGGTTTCGGCGGTGTTGGAGGCGAATTCGCTCACGGCGTCGGTCAGCGAGTACGGCGAGGAGGTGCGTGTCACCGGGATCGTGTCGAGCGATCGCATCGCCCGGGATCCCTTGGGCTCCAGCGCCAGCATCCGTTCGCCCAGCAGGGTGCCGGTGCGGATGTGTGCGGTGGAATCGTCGCCGAGCCGCACCGTCCCGTTGAGGGAGAACGTGACCAGCGCCTTGCCACCGTCGAGCACCACGTCGGAGACCGTGCCGACGGTGACCCCCGAGACCTTGACCTCATTGCCTGCGGTCAGCCCGCCCGCCTCGGCGAACACCGCGCGGTACTGCACCGACGTCGCCATCGACCACAGCTGCTGCGGTTGCAGGCCGACGGCGATGATGAGCACGATGAGTACCAGGCCGATGAAACCGGTACGGACGAGCGCTCTTCCACGGTATTTCAGCATCAGGGCTCCGCACACCTTCCGGTGTCTTGCTTGATCCACGGGAAGTAGGCGGTGCGGCCCTGCAGATCGGTGACCCGCACCGACAGCCCGCAGAGGTACTGGTTGAGCCAGCTGCCGTAGGCGCCGAGGCGCACCAGCTTGCGGTAGTTGCCCGGCGCCTTCTGCAGCGAGATGTCGAGCAGTTCCTTGTCCTTCTCGAGCAGCGGCGCGACGCGGTTGAGTTGATCGACCGAACCGGCCAGCGGCGGCCGGGCCTCGGTCATCAGGTCGGCCAAGGTCGCGGTGCCGTTGTCGAGGGATTCGATGGCCGCACCGATCGGATCGCGTTCCTGCGCCAGCCCGGTCACCAGTTCCTCGAGCCGCGCGACGGCGCCGGAGAACTTCTCCCCGTCGCGCGCCATGGTCCCCACGACGGTGTTGAGGTCGTCGATCATCTGGCGCACCGAATCACCGTTCGCGGCAATCGCGTTGGTGAACGAGGAGGTCTTGGCGAACAGCGACTCGACGTCGTTGCTCTGTCCCTGCAGGATCTGGATCAGCGACTGGGTCAACGCGTTGACGTCGTCGGGGTTCAGCCCACGGATCACGGGTTTGAGGCCGCCGAGCAGCAGGTCGAGGTCGAGCGCGGGTTCGGTGCGGTCCTTGGGGATCCGGGAGCCCACCGGCTGGATCTGGGTGGATCCGGGTCCGTCGACCAGTTCGAGGTAGCGGTCGCCGACGAGGTTGAGGTAGCGCACGGCCACCTTCGTCCCGGTCGTCAGCACGACGTCGCTGTCGGCGTCGAAGTCGACCACCACGGTGTTGTCCGGCTGCAGTGATACGCCCGTCACGGTGCCCACCCGGATGCCGGCGATCCGCACGGAGTCACCGGATTTCACGCTGGAGGCGTCGTTGAACACCGCGGAGTAGCCGTGCGCCGACCCGGCACGGTACTCACCGAAGATCGCGAACAGGCCCGCGGTGAGCACCGCCATCACTACCACGAAGACCCCGAACTTGACCACAGTCGGTCCCAGTCGCGTCATCCCGGCTGACCGATCTGCGCGGTGTTGCGTGGCGGTCCGTCCAGCGGCCCGAACAGCATCTGCTTGAGGCCTTCTGAGTTGAGCAGGATGCCCTGGTTGCCGTACTGCGCGGGGTTGGCGTCGACGTCGGACACGACGTAGGGGGCGCGGGTCTCGTAACCCACGTCGGGCAGCCCCACACACTGCGGTCCGCCGCGCGCGGCGACCTTCGGCAGGTTTCCGGGGTAGCGGTAGCGCTCGGTGCCGAGCACGAAGGAATCGAGCAGCAGCACCCCGGGCACCGGGGGCGGCGGCGCCATCGCGAGCGGGAGCATCCCCGCCAGGCCGCAGTTGAGCGCCTGGTGGTACTGATTGGTCAGATCCGTTGTGGGCGCGAGCAGGTGGATCAGCTCGGCGAACGCCGTGGAGTTGGTCGCCACCACGTCCTGGCCGATGTCGGCCAGGCCGATCGCGCTGACCAGCAGCGAGTCTAGGTCGGCCTGCTTCTCCACGAGCGTGTCACTGATCCGCGAGGCGTTGTCGGCGGTGGCGAGCAGATCGGGTGCGGCGTCGGCGTAGGCGTTGAGAACCTCTGGGGCCAGCGCGATGTCGCGGCTCAGGGTGTCCATCGCCGGGTCGAGGTCGGCCAGCAGCGTGTCGAGGTCGTCCAGGGTGGCGCCGAACTGTGCACCGCGGCCGTCGAGCCCCTGGGACAGCGCGGAAAGCGTCTCGTTGAGCTTGGTGGGTTCCACCTTGGCCAGCACGGCCACCAACTGTTCGAAGACGGTGTTGATCTCGACGGTGACGTGGCCGGCGTCGAGCACCTGCCCGGCGCGCAGCGGTTCCGGCGAGGGGTCCGGGGGTGGCACCAATTCGATTGCCTTGGAACCGAACACCGTCGTCGACCCCACGTTCACCAGCACGTTGGATGGGATGATCGACAGCTGCGACGGATCCATGGCCAGCCGGATCTCCGCCCGGCCGTCCGGCAGCGCCTCGATCGCGGCGACCGTGCCGACCTGGGCGCCGTGCAGTTTCACCTTGGCGTCGGGGTTCATCACCAGCCCGACGCGGTCGGAGACCACCGTGACCGTCGCGCTCCGGGTGAACGATCCGTTGAACAGCCCCACCGCCAACGCGACGACCGCGGCGATCGCCACCACGGTCAGTGTGCCCGCGACGTCGCGCGCGGCTATTGCTCTCATCGCCACGCCCCTATCCCGACAGGTTGAAGTTGCCGTTGGAGCCGTACACGGACAGTGAGACCAGCAGGGTGACCGCGATGACCACGACCAGCGAGGTGCGCACCGCGTTGCCGACGGCGACCCCGACGCCGGCGGGGCCGCCAGTGGCGAAATAGCCGAAGTAGGTGTGGATGAACAGCACCGTGAGCGCCATCAGGATGGCCTGCACGAACGACCACAGCAGGTCGATCGGGTTGAGGAAGGTGTCGAAGTAGTGGTCGTACAGACCGCCGGACTGGCCGAACAGCACGACGGTGGTGAACTGGCTGGCGACGAACGACAGGATCACCGCGACCGAGTACAGCGGGGTGATCGCAATCATGCCGGCGATGATGCGGGTGCTCACCAGGTATTCGATGGGCCGGATGCCCATCGTCTCCAGCGCGTCGATCTCCTCATTGATGCGCATCGCGCCGAGTTGGGCGGTCACGCCCGCGCCGAAGGTGGCGGCCAATCCGATGCCGGCCACGACGGGGGCGGAGATGCGCACGTTGATGAACGCGGCGAGGAAGCCGGTGAGCGCCTCGATGCCGATGTTGCCCAGCGAGCTGTACCCCTGCACCGCCAGCGTGCCGCCTGCGGCGAGGGTGAGGAATCCGACGATCACGACGGTGCCGCCGATCATGGCGAGTGTGCCTGCACCCATGGAGATCTCGGCGATCAGCCGGATGATCTCCTTGCGGTAGTGCACTGCGGCGTGCGGGGTGCCTGCCAGCGCACGGCCGTAGAACAGGATGTGGTCCCCGAGGCGGCCCAGCAGCGAGACCGGTTTCCGGAACTGGCTGACGACGCGGGGATACGCCGCGCCGAGAGTGGCGAGTGTGCCCATCGGCTAACCCGTCGTCATCCGGATGCCGATGGCGGTGACCAGCACGTTGATCACGAACAACGCCATGAACGCATAGACCACTGTCTCGTTGACCGCGTTGCCCACGGCCTTGGCGCCGCCGCCGGAAATCGTCAGCCCCCGGTAGCAGGCCACCAGGCCGGCGATCAACCCGAACAACGCGGCCTTCACGCACGAGATGACCACCTCCGGCACCCCGGTCAGCAGCGTGATGCCCGCCGCGAAGGCACCCGGATTGACGTCCTGGACGAACACCGAGAACACGTAGCCGCCGAGAATCCCGATGATCACCACCAGGCTGTTGAGCAGCAGCGCCACCAGGCCCGAGGCCAGCATGCGCGGAGTCACAAGGCGCGCAACGGGATTGATGCCCAGCACCTCCATCGCGTCGATCTCCTCGCGGATGGTGCGCGAGCCGAGGTCGGCGCACATCGCCGTGGCGCCCGCCCCGGCGACGATCAGCACCGTCACCATCGGACCGACCTGGGTCACCGCGCCGAACGCCGCACCCGCACCGGACAGGTCGGCGGCGCCGAGTTCACGCAGCAGGATGTTGAGGATGAAGCTCACCAGGACGGTGAACGGAATCGCCACCAGCAGCGTCGGCGCCAGTGACACCCGCGCGACGAACCAACACTGCTCGATGAACTCCCGCCACTGGAACGGTCGCCGGAACGCGAACCGCACCGCGTCGAGGGCCATCCCGAACAGACCGCCGACCGCCTCGAGCGGGCGATCCAGATCTGCCCGGTTCACCAACGTGTCCTCCTGCACTACCGCCGTGGTTCGAGGGGAAACAGTGACATCGCGGTGAGCGGGGGCACATCTGTCGTCCCGCCCATCGGGATGACGCGTCCGCGCCTGAGTTCAGTAGGCAATGCCCAGCTAGGGCTTCGGCAGGCCGGAGCTCGTCACGCTGCTCGGCGGGACGGTGTCGCAGTAGGCATCACCGCCAGCGGGCGGCACATGCGAACAGGTCGGCTTCCACCTGCTCCGGGGATCGATGGAAGTCACCCGCTGCGGCGGGTGGCTCGGTGTGCGCGACGAAGCCCTCGACATCCATCGCCATGAACTCACCGAGGATGGTGAAGAACGGGCCGAGGACGAAGTCCGCACGTGGATCGACTCCTGTCGGGGTCGCGCGCGTCGAGACGACGACGACCGGCTTTCCCCGCAGTGGACACACCCCTTCCGCCGCCGGGGATGTCACGCCGATGACATGCACGTAGTCGAGCCATGCCTTCAGCGTCGAGGGCATGCAGAAGTTGTACATCGGCGCACCGATGACGACGCCTTCTGCTTCCGACAGTTCGGCGAGCAGCTCATCTTGAAGTGCCACCGCCGACGGCGAGGGCGCCGCGGCATCCTGCGGTCGCTGTCCCGCGGCGAAGTGAAGCGCATTCGTCGGCAGATGGGGGATCTGCTCGGTGTGTAGATCGCGCCTGCGGATCGTGCGTCCGGGTGCGGCATTCACCCACCGCTGCGCGAACTCTCCAGTCAACCGGCGGGACACAGAGGAAGCGAGGTTGGCGGAGGAATCGAGCTGCAAGAGGTAGGGCACGGGATCATTGTCCATGGCCGTATCGGCCCGCGTGGTTTCGGTGGTCACCCCAGCACCGCGGGATCGGTAACGTCGCGCTGGTGCCGTTCTCCCATGCCACCGTGGTCGAGACCGCCGTCCTGAGCCCACGCCTGCGGCGGATCGTGCTGCGCGTCCACGATCCCGACGCCCTCGCCGTCCGACCCGGCGCCGACAGCGCCGTCGGCGTGTACTTCTCCGATGACGAGGGCCGCAACTACTCGGTGCGCCACCAGGACGGTGCGCTGATCACCCTCGACGTCGTCGTCCACACCCACGGCCCCGGTTCGGCCTGGGCGGTGTCCACCGTCGCGGGCGACCGTGTCGGCCTCGACCACGCGCGCGACTGGTACCGCCCCGACTCGGCGACCGACTGGCAGCTGCTGGTCTGCGACCTGTCCGGGTTACCCGCCGCCTCCCGCATCATCGAGGAACTGCCCGACGGCACCCCAGCCACGCTGATCGTCGAGGTCGCCGACGCATGCGACCTCGACCACCTGCCACACCGCGACGAGGTGACGGTGCTGCACCGCGTCGGCACCGGGAACGGCTACGGGCCGAGCGCACTGGCGCGCAGCGTGCGCGAGTTCGCCATGCCCGCGGGCCGGGGCTACTGCTGGTTCGCCGGGGAGGCCGCCGAATCCCGGGCGGTGCGCAAACACCTGCGCGCGCTCGGGTGGGCGATCGACCAATACGACGTGGCCGGCTACTGGCGGTTCGACTCCGAGGCCTGGGATCGGCGGTTCGCGGAGGTGGTCGACGACGTGCTGGCCGTCTACGAGCGCGCGTTGAGCGAGGGCAAGGGCGACAAGGTCGCGTTCGAGGAGTTCGACGACGCCTGCGAGAGGATCGGGCTGTGAGCCCGACGACCGAACCGCTGGTTTTTCAAGCGGTCTCGGGCAAGGTCCCGAAAGTCTCGCCGAACAGGTCGAGCACCGCACGCCACGCGCGCGGAGTGTGCGTCGGGTGGTAGCCGACGCCGGGAACGGTGGGCTCGGTGTGAGTGGTGCCCCCGTCGGGGTTCGTCGGGCGGGCCCAGAAAGCGTGCTCGGCGCCCCCTTAGACAGTGACGCGCCAGTCGACGCCGGCGGACTGCAGCGCGCGGCTGAACGTCATGAGCTGGTCGGGGCTGCACAGTGGGTCTTCGGAGCCGGTTCCCAGCAGGTACGCGCCGGTCAGGTTGGTCCAATCCTCGACGGTGATGTCCGGCAGCGCGGGATGGACGAGAGCGACGGCCTGGAACGGCACCCCCGCACGGGCGAGCTCGAGCACGATACGGCCGCCGGCGCCGTAACCGAGTGCGGCGAGCCGGTCAGGGTCGACGCCCGGCACCGCGAGAAGCGCATTGAGCGCGGCACGGCCGATCGCATGCATCCGCTCGGCGTCGGCCAACAGGGGCATCACCCGGGCCAACATCGCTTCCGGCCTACCGAAGAACACCTCGCCGCCGTGGTAATCCATCGCCAGGGCCACATAACCCTGCGTGGCCAGGTCGTCGGCGCGGCTCCGCTGGTAGTCCTCGAGGCCTACCCCGTCGTGTCCGATGAGCACCGCCGGCCACGGCCCTTCGCCGGCAGGCAACGCGAGGTGAGCGACCATGGTCAGACCGTCCACGTCGTAGGTGACTTCACGCGTCAGACTCACGGCACACACGCTAGCGAGCGTCGGACCGTGCATTCGGTTCTGAAGCGTTGCTAATGCTGATACAAAATCTTTAGCTGTACTGATCCAATGCGAATTCGTACCGTCGAGACGTGACCTCCCCCGTCGTCTTCGGATTCCTGTCCTCGCTCGCCCTGATCGTCGCCATCGGTGCGCAGAACGCGTTCGTCCTGCGCCAGGGCATCCGGGGCGAGCACGTGGGGGCGGTCGTCGCGCTGTGCGCGACCTCCGACCTGCTGCTGATCACCGCGGGCATCGCGGGCTTCGGCGCACTCGTCACCGCGCTTCCCGCCGCGATGACCGTGGCGCGCTTCGGCGGCGCGGCGTTCTTGCTCGGCTACGGCCTGCTGGCCGCCCGGCGCGCCATCCGGCCGTCCGCACTCATCCCGTCCGAGGCTGGGCCCGCGCGGTTGCTCGGCGTGCTGGTCACCTGTGCGGCGCTGACCTTTCTCAACCCCCACGTGTACCTCGACACCGTGGTGCTGCTCGGCGCACTCGCCAACGAGCACCGCGACGACCGCTGGCTGTTCGGTGTCGGCGCCGTCACCGCCAGCGTCGTGTGGTTCGTCGGCCTCGGATTCGGCGCGCGGCGCCTGGCCGGACTTTTCTCCACCCCTTCGACCTGGCGGATACTCGACGGCCTGATCGCCGCGACGATGATCGCGCTCGGGGTCATATTCGCCATCGGCTGACCGATTTCGTCACATTCGAGTACCGCGAAAAGCTGTGCTTCAGCGAATTCGGAGCGTAACCTAGCTGCAGGCCTGGGACTTTCCTGAGCGGTTGTTCTCCCTAGCGCCGCGAGGGGGGGTTCCAGGCCATTTCGCGCACTTTCGCGCCCGCTCAGGCGTCTCCTCCGTCACATCAGTCACTCCTGGCGCGTGCGCCGCGGCAGTTACCCGCAAATACTGACGCCATTGGCTATTCCCGCCAGATTTTCGTCATATTCGGCGTCGGGACGAAGACGTTTGATGAATCGTTTCAATGGGCGACTATGACGTATGCGCACCTCCAAATCCGTGTTCATCACCGGCGCCGCAGCCGGTATCGGCCGTAAAACCGCCATCGCCTTCGCCCGGAAGGGCTACACCGTCGGTGCCTTCGACATCGACGACGTCGGACTGAAGTCCCTCGCCGAGGAACTGCAACGGGTTCAGACCACGCTCGTGACCGGACACCTCGACGTCACCGACGGTGATGAGGTGGCACAACGCCTGAAGGAGTTCGCCGAGGCCACCGGCGGACGCCTCGACGTCCTGATCAACAACGCCGGCATCCTGCGCGCGGGCCGCTTCGAGGAACTCGACCTCGCCGGCCACGTCAAGGAGATCGACATCAACGCCAAAGGCGTGGTCAACGGGCTGTACGCGGCGTTCCCCTACCTGCGGAACACCCCCGGCTCGGTTGTGGTGAACCTGGCCTCGGCCAGCGCCATCTACGGTCAGGCCGAACTCGCCAACTACAGCGCCACGAAATTCTTCGTGCGCGGGATCACCGAGGCCCTCGACCTCGAGTGGAGCCGGTACGGCATCCGGGTCATCGCGATGTGGCCGCTGTACGTGCAGACCGCGATGACCGACAACATCAAGACCGGCACCACCGACTCGCTCGGCATCCGGCTGACCGCACAGGACATCGCCGACGCCATCGTCGCCGCGGTCGAACCGTCGGCGCTGCGCCGCGCGCTGCACCAGGTGCACTTCCCCGTCGGTGCGCAGTCCAAGGTCCTCGCCACCGGCGCCCGGTTCTCCCCCGCGTGGCTCACCCGCCTGGTCAACAAGAAGCTCGCCCACTCCTGAGGTTCGCCTCACGGTGAGCACAACCGGTGCCCGCACCCACGGGCGCCGGTAGCTTGCCCACGCATGAACGAGGATTGGCTCGCCGTCATCGTCGGCCTCGCCCTGCTCGCGCTCGTACTCGTCGGCGCCATCCCTGGCAGCGTGATCCCGTGAGCGAGCAGATCACCCGGACCGAACCCGACGACCGCACGTCGGGGATCGGCTACGCCGTCGCCGGAGTGCTCGTGGTCCTCGCACTCGGCGGGGCCACCCGCTTCCTCGAGGCCCAGGTGCCCCGCTGGGCGGACGGCACCGCCTTCGAGGGCGTCGCCAAGTCCATCGAGTTCCCGGTCTACGCAATCGCTTTGGGCCTCCTCGGCAACGCGGCGCTGAGCCGGCTGGCACTGCGGGACGCGCTCTCTCGAGGTTTCCGCACCGAGTTCTTCATCAAGACCGGGCTGGTGCTGCTCGGGGCGTCGATCAACCTCAAGGTCCTCGTCACCGCGGCGGGCCCGGCCATCGTCCAGGCGTTGCTGCTGATCTCGATCGTGTTCGGCTTCACCTGGTGGCTCGGCGGCCGCCTGGGACTGGAGGACAAACTGCGCGCGCTACTCGCGTCGGCGGTGTCGATCTGCGGGGTCAGCGCGGCGATCGCCGCCGCAGGTGCGGTGCAGGCCAAACGCGAACAACTCGCCTACGCCGCCTCGCTGGTCATCGCGTTCGCGCTCCCGTCGATCTTCCTGCTGCCCTGGCTGGCGCGGGTGTTCGGCCTGCCCGACGCGGTCGCGGGCGCGTGGATCGGCGGCAACATCGACACCACCGCCGCCGTCGCGGCCTCCGGCGCGCTCGCCGGCGAGGACGCCCTCCAGATCGCCACCATCGTCAAGACCACCCAGAACGCGCTCATCGGGATCGTCGCGATCGCGCTGACCGCCTACTTCGCGCTGAAGGTCGAACGGAACACCGCGGCCAAGCCCACCATCGGCCAGTTCTGGGAGCGCTTCCCGAAGTTCGTGCTCGGGTTCATCGCGGCGTCGGTCATCGGCACCCTGTACCTGCAGTGGGGCGGCGACAAGGCCACCATCTCCACGGTCAACGACCTGCGCACCTGGTTCCTGATCTTCGCGTTCGTCGCGATCGGGTTGGAGTTCTCGCTCAAGGGCCTGCGCGAGGCGGGGTGGCGTCCGGTCGCGGTGTTCGCCTCGGCCACCGTGGTCAACATCGTCGTCGCACTCGGGCTCGCGCTCGTGTTGTTCAGCGGCTTCGAGGTGGGTTAGCGGTTACGCTCGCCGCGTGTCATCTGCCTGGTCGCGGCGCACCTTCCTGACGGCGGCCGCCGCACTGGCCGGTTCGACCGCGCTCGCCGGGTGCGGGGACGCCAAACCGGGCGCCGTCGCCAAGGACGGGTCGGTCACCGTCACCCACGCCTTCGGCGAGACCCGTATCCCCCAGCCGCCCACCCGGGTGGTGAGCGCCGGGCTCACCGAACAGGACGACCTGCTCGCCGTCGGCGTCGTGCCGATCGCGGTCACCGACTGGTTCGGCGGCGAACCGTTCGGCGTATGGCCATGGGCGCGAACCCAACTCGGCCCCGCCCAGCCGACCGTGCTCACCCTCGCCGACGGCATCCAGATCGAGGCCATCCGCGGCCTCAACCCCGACCTCATCGTCGCCGTCAACGCCGGCCTCGACGCCGACACCTACGCCACGCTGTCGCAGATCGCCCCGACAATCGCCCAGAGCGGCACCGACGCCTTCTTCGAACCGTGGAAGGAACAGGCCACGATCGTCGGGCAGGCGGTGTTCAAGGCCGACGAGATGGCTTCCATCATCGCCCGCGTCGACGAGAAGTTCACCACCGCGGCGTCGTCGAACCCGCAGTTCAACGGGAAGAAGGCCCTGCTCCTGCGCGGCCCGCTCTACCGCGACAGCGTGCAGGCCGTGCCGCCCGGTTGGCGCACCGACTTCCTCACCCAGATGGGCTTCACCGTCGCCGACCCGGGCGATCCGCTGATCCCCCGCGACCGGATGGCCGCGGTGCTCGACGCCGCCGACGTGCTCATCTGGACCACCGAGAGCGAACAGGAACAGGCCGCACTGCTGGCCGATCCCGCGATCTCGGGACTCAAGGCCGTCGCGGGCGGACGCACCATCTTCACCGACAAGGAACTCGCCGGAGCGATCGCGTTCGCCTCGCCGCTGTCCTACCCGCTGGTGGCCGACCGACTGCCGCCGCTGCTGGCGCAGATCCTGGCCTGAGAGAATGTGCCGATGACCGGCACGGCGACAGATCACCGCGGTTCGGCGACCATCGGTTCGGCGTACTACCCCACACTCGTCGCGGTGTTCACCGGGCTGGTGCTGATCTCCAACGTCGCCGCCACCAAGGGGGTGGCGTTCGGACCGCTGCTCACCGACGGCGGCTTCCTCGTCTTCCCCCTCACCTACGTCATCGGGGACGTGCTCAGCGAGGTCTACGGCTTCCGCGCCGCGCGCCGGGCGGTGTTCATCGGCTTCGCGATGCAGGCCCTCGCGGTGGTGGTGCTGTGGACGACGGTGCGACTGCCCGGCGCGCCCGACTACACCAACCAGGAGGCGCTGGCCAGTACGGTCGCCGCGATCACCGGGCTGGCGGTCGCGGGACTGTCCGGCTTCCTGGTCGGCCAACTCGTCAACGCCTGGGTGGTGGTGCGGATCAAACAGCGCACCAAGGAACGGCACCTGTGGGCACGGCTGCTGGGGTCGACCGTGGTCGGGCAGTTCGCCGACTCGCTGGTCTTCTGCGCGATCGCCGCGCCCATCATCGGATTCGGCAACATCGGATCCTTCGCCGTCTACGCTGCGATCGGCTGGATCTACAAGACGGTGATCGAGGCGCTGCTGCTGCCGGTCACCTACCGGGTGATCGCGGCGATCAAACGCCGGGAACCCACCTACGAGCCCGCGGTCTGAGCCTCAGATCGAACCCGCGGCGACGTTACCCGGCGGTAGATTTGGGTATGACCGCAGCACCGATGAACGCGAAGGTCTCACTGCTCGACTACGGCGACCATGCGCTGCTGCTCGAGTTCGACAGCAGCGCTGAGGTATTGGCCTGGACCGACGCCATTCGCGGGGCCGATCTGCCCGGCGTCGTCGACATCGTCCCCGGCGCGCGAACCGTCCTGGTCAAACTCGACGAACCGCGCCACCTGGGCCACACCCGACAGCGACTGACCGCCCTGCACGTCGACCCCGCCGAGGTCACCGAAGCGGCCTCCCAGGGCAAGCGCGAGGCCGATGTCGTGCTCGACGTCGTCTACGACGGGCCCGACCTCGACGAGGTGTCCCGGCTGACCGGACTCACCGCCGACGAGGTGGTCGCCGCTCACACCGGCTCGCTGTGGAGGGTCGGATTCGACGGATTCGCACCGGGTTTCGCCTACCTGGTCGGCGGTGACGAACGACTGCGCGTGCCACGCCGCGCCGAACCCCGCACCAAGGTGCCCGCAGGCGCCGTCGGCCTGGCCGGCGAATTCAGCGGCGTCTACCCGCGCGAATCCCCCGGCGGCTGGCAGTTGATCGGGCGCACCGATGCGGTGCTGTGGGATGTCGACCGTGACCGACCCGCGCTGCTCACCCCGGGTATGTGGGTGCAGTTCCGGACGAGGAGGTGACGATGACCGAGCTGGAGATCCTCCGGACGGGTCCGCTCGCGCTCGTCGAGGACCTCGGCCGACCCGGCCTCGCGCACCTGGGCGTCACCCGTTCGGGTGCGGCGGACCGCCGTTCGCACACCCTGGCCAACCGCCTGGTGACCAACCCCGCCGACCGGGCGACGGTCGAAATCGCCTTGGGCGGCTTCACCGCACGGGTGCGCGGTGGTGACGTCGCCATCGCGGTCACGGGCGCGGACACCGATCCGGCCGTCAACGGAAAGCCCTTCGGCATCAACAGTATTCACTACGCGCAGGACGGCGACGTGATCTCCCTGGGGGTGGCGTACTCCGGATTGCGCAGCTACCTGGCGGTACGCGGTGGATTCGACGTGGCGCCGGTCCTCGGCTCACGCAGCTACGACGTGATGTCGGCGATCGGCCCGCAACCGCTGGCCCCCGGCGACGTGTTACCGGTCGGCGAGCACACCGAGGACTTCCCGGAGGTCGACCAGGCGCCGGTGGCGGCATTCGACGACGACGTGCTCGAGCTTCGCGTGGTGCCCGGCCCTCGGGACGACTGGTTCGTCGACCCGGACATACTGGTCCGCACCAACTGGCAGGTGACCAATCGCAGCGACCGCGTCGGGATGCGTCTGGTGGGGATGCCGCTGGAGTACCGCAGACCCGACCGGCAGCTGCCCAGCGAGGGCGCCACCCGCGGGGCGATTCAGGTGCCGCCCAACGGGTTCCCGGTCATCCTCGGCCCGGACCATCCGGTCACCGGCGGCTACCCCGTGGTCGGCGTCGTGGTCGACGACGACATCGACAGGGCATCGCAGGCCCGCCCCGGTCAGACCGTGCGGCTGCACTGGTCGCGTCCGCGCAGGCCGTTCCGGAATGGTGCAGAATAGCCCGGTGAGTGGCCTGTTCCGACGCGGACGGCGCGCGGCCCCTGCGGCGTCGACCGAACCCCCGGACTGGTTCACCACCGCACTCGGACAGCAGCCGCACCACCACACGATCGAGGTCGCCGACTGTCCCGTCCACGTGCGGGCCTGGGGTGACCCGGACAATCCGCCGTTGGTGTTCGTGCACGGCGGCGGCGCCCACTCCGGGTGGTGGGATCACATCGCACCGTTCTTCACCGGTACCCATCACGTCATCGCGCCCGACCTCAGCGGACACGGCGACAGCGGTACCCGCCCCACCTACGCGGTGTCGTTGTGGGCCCGCGAGGTACTCGCCGCCGCGGACGTCTCTCGCTCGTCGGCACGGCCCACCATCGTCGGCCACAGCATGGGCGGCTGGGTCACCTCGGCCGCCGCCATCCGGCACGGCACCGACATCGACAGCGTCCTGATCATCGACTCCCCGCTGCGCGACCGGGCGCCCGAGGAGAACCGGCTGCGCAACCGGCGGCGGGACAGCCCCGGCTACCGGTCCGAGGAAGAGATCCTCGCCCGGTTCAAAGCCGTTCCTGCACAGGATGTCTCGCTGCCCTACATCGCCGGACACATCGCCAGGCAGTCGGTACGCAACACCGAGGCCGGCTGGGTGTGGAAGTTCGACCCGGAGATCTTCGGCGGCGATCTGCTCGCGCAGAGTCCCGACGAACAGCAGCTCGTCGGCGACACCTTCACCCGGCTGCCGTGCCGCGTCGGATACCTGCGGTGTGAGAACGGCATCGTGGCGCCGGACATGGCCGAACAGATCCGCTCGATGCTGCAGCTGCGCGGTCCGTTCGTCGAACTCGCCGAGGCCGGACACCACCCGATGCTCGACCAACCGCTGCCGCTGGTGGCGGCGGTGCGCACGCTGCTCGAGTTCTGGTCGATCACCTGAGCGTTGCCGTTGTGACCCGCACGCCGCGCTGGTAGAACCAAGGTGTGTTGCCGCAGCTGGCCGGGGAGGTCCGTACGCACGGGGTGGTCCACACCGCGCGGCTGATCCACACCGCCGACCTGGACACCGAGACCCGCGAGGGCGCCCGCCGCATGGTCATCGAGGCCTTCGACGGTGACTTCACCGACGACGACTGGGACCACGCGCTGGGCGGGATGCACGCACTGATCTGCCGCCACGGCGCGTTGATCGCCCACGCCGCGGTGGTGCAGCGCCGCCTGATGCACCGCGACGCCGTCCTGCGATGCGGCTACCTGGAAGCCGTCGCGGTCCGCGAGGACTGCCGCGGTCAGGGCCTCGGCTCGGCCGTGATGGCCGCCTGCGAACAGGTGATCCGCGGGGCCTACCACCTCGGCGCGCTGGCGACCTCCGAGATGGCGCGGCCGATGTACGTCGGGCGGGGCTGGACCCCGTGGCAGGGCCCCCTGTCGGTGCTCGCCCCCGGCGGCCGGGTCCGCACCCCCGAGGACGAGGGCGCGGTGTACGTCTATCCCGTCGACGCACAACTCGACACCACCGCCGAACTGACCTGCGACTGGCGCCTCGGCGACGCCTGGTGACCTCACACCGGAACGCCGGTGCCGGTGAGCGGAATTTCACGCACGAGTCATCGCGGGCAGCGTCGGGGTAATGAACGCTTCCTACCGTTGCCGCCATGTCGCACCGCATCACCGACTGGGATCCCGAGGACACCGTCGCTTGGGAAGCCGGTAACAAACACATCGCCCGCCGCAACCTGATCTGGTCGGTGGTCGCCGAGCACATCGGCTTCTCCGTGTGGTCCATCTGGTCGGTCATGGTGCTGTTCATGCCCGAGGCCGTCTACGGGTTCACCGCAGGCGACAAATTCCTGCTCGGGGCGACCGCCACCCTGGTCGGCGCCTGCCTACGGATTCCCTACACGCTGGCCACCGCCCGGTTCGGCGGCCGCAACTGGACGGTGTTCTCGGCGTTCGTCCTGCTGATCCCGACACTGGGCACCATGGTGCTGCTGGCCAATCCCGGTCTGCCGCTGTGGCCGTACCTGGTGTGCGCGGCGTTGGCCGGTTTCGGCGGCGGCAACTTCGCCTCGTCGATGACCAACATCAACGCCTTCTACCCACAGCGGCTCAAGGGCTGGGCGTTGGGCCTCAACGCCGGCGGCGGCAACATCGGCGTGCCCGCGATCCAGCTGGTGGGTCTGTTCGTCATCGCGATCGCGGGTAACCGCCAGCCCTACTGGGTGTGCGCGGTGTACCTGGTGGCGCTGGCCGTGGCGGGGATCGGCGCCGCGCTGTACATGGACAACCTGGAGCAGCACAAGATCGACTTCAGTGCGATGAAAGACATTCTGCGCGAACGGGATACGTGGGTGATCTCGCTGCTCTACATCGGCACGTTCGGGTCGTTCATCGGGTTCGCGTTCGCGTTCGGCCAGGTGCTGCAGATCAACTTCGTCGCCGGCGGGCAGAGCCCCGCCGAGGCGTCGCTGCACGCCGCGCAGATCGCGTTCGTCGGCCCGCTGCTGGGCTCCCTGTCGCGGGTCTACGGCGGTAAGCTCGCCGACCGCATCGGCGGTGGCCGCGTCACGCTGGCGGTGTTCGCCGGCATGATTCTCGCGGCCGGGGTCCTGGTCACCGTCAGCACGCTCGACGACGCCAGCGCCGGTGCGGCGACCGCGGCCACGATGATCGGTTACGTCATCGGCTTCATCGCCCTGTTCCTGCTGTCGGGCATCGGCAACGGTTCGGTGTACAAGATGATCCCGTCGATCTTCGAGGCCCGCAGCCGGTCGCTGGACGCGACCGAGGAGGTCCGGGTCGCGTGGTCGCGCGCCATGTCGGGGGCGCTGATCGGCTTCGCGGGCGCCGTCGGCGCGCTCGGCGGGGTGGGCATCAACCTGGCCCTGCGGCAGTCCTACCTGTCCAGCGGTTCGGCGACCTCGGCGTTCTGGATCTTCGCCGCGTTCTATGTGCTGGCCTCCGTCGTAACCTGGACGAGGTACGTGCGCCGCCCCGGCGACTCCGCGGTGCGGCGGGCGCCGCAGACCGACCTCGCGCGGGCATGACCGCCCCCGCAATTCCATGGCAACGGGGCCGAAACGAATCAGAAACACGACCTGCATACACAGAACACATGAGTGAGCCTGACTGGGCACCGCTCACCGGATTCCGGGTGGCGGTGACATCCGCCCGACGCGCCGAGGAGCTCAGCGCCCTGCTGCGGCGACGCGGCGCGACCGTCACCAGCGCGGCGGCGATCGCCATGGTCCCGCTGCCCGACGACGACGAACTGCGCGGCCACACCCAGTCGCTGATCGACCAGCCGCCCGACATCGTCATCGCCACCACCGGCATCGGCCTGCGCGGCTGGATCGCCGCCGCCGACGGCTGGGGGGTGGCCGCCGAACTGACCGCGGCGCTGGAACGCGCTCGCATCGTCTCTCGCGGGCCCAAGGCCACCGGCGCGCTACGCGCCGCGGGTCTGCCCGAGGAGTGGTCACCGGATTCGGAGTCCTCCCGAGAGGTGCTGCGCTACCTGCTCGACGGTGGGATCGCCGGGCGCCGCATCGCCGTGCAGTTGCACGGGGCGACCGACGACTGGGACCCGTTCCCCGAGTTCCTCGACGAACTGCGCGCTGCGGGCGCCGACGTCGTCCCGATCCGCGTCTACCGCTGGCGGCCCGCCCCCCGCAACGGCGAGTTCGACCAGCTGGTGGCCGGTATCGCCGAGGAGAAGTTCGACGCCGTCAGCTTCACCTCCGCACCCGCGGTGGCATCGGTGTTGATGCGCGCCACCGAGATGGGAGTCGTCGACCAGGTACTGACCGCGCTGCGCACCAACGTGCACGCGATGTGCGTCGGCCCGGTCACCGCCCGTCCGCTGGTGCGGCTGGGGGTGCCGACCTCGGCGCCCGAACGGATGCGGCTCGGTGCGCTCGCCCGCCACATCACCGACGAACTCCCGCTGCTGCAGGCCCGCACCGTGCGGGTGGCCGGCCATCTGCTGGAGATCCGCGGCACCTGCGTCCTGGTGGACGGTGTCGTGAAGTCGCTCTCGCCCGCCGGGATGGCCACGATCCGCGCGCTCGCGCACCGGCCCGGTGCGGTGGTGTCGCGGACCGATCTGCTCGGGGCGCTGCCCGGCAGCGGCACCGACACCCACGCCGTCGAGACCGCGGTACTGCGGCTGCGAACGGCGTTGGGCGACAAGCAGATCGTGTCCACGGTGGTCAAACGCGGCTACCGGCTCAGCGTCGACGACGATCCGATGGTCGCGCTGTGACGGGCCGGATCCTGGTCGCACACGGCACCCGCAAGCCCAGCGGGGTCGCACTCATCGGCGACCTCGCCGAACGGGTGTCGGCGGTGCTGGACGCCCCGGTGTCCGTGGCGTTCGTCGACGTACTCGGCCCCACCCCCGCCGACGTCCTGACCGCCATGCCCGGACGTCCCGCGGTCCTGGTGCCGGCCTTCCTGTCCCGCGGTTACCACGTCCGCGCGGACATCCCCGCCCACGTGGCGACCAGCGGACACCGGCAGGTGGCGGTCGCACCGGCGCTGGGCCCGGACCCGCAGCTGGTTCGCGTGCTGGCCGACCGTCTGGTCGAATCTGGTTGGCGGCAGACGGATTCGGTGATATTGGCGGCCGCAGGCACCTCCGACCCCGTCGCCATGGGCGACCTGCACACCACCGCCGCCTCGCTGTCGGCGGTCACCGGCGCCCGCGTCGAACTCGCCTTCGCCGCCACCGGGTCTCCGCGTATCGGCGACGCGGTCGCCGCGGCCCGCCGTCGCGGGGCCCGGCGGGTGGTGGTGGCGTCATACCTGTTGTCCGACGGCCTGTTCCAGGACCGGTTGCGCAGCAGCGGCGCCGACATCGTCACCGCCCCGCTGGGGACCCATCCGGGGTTGATCCGGTTGATCGTCAACCGGTTCCGGCGGGCCAGGATCCCGGTGGCGGCTTAACCGATCCGACCCCTGACGACCTCGAGCGCCACCGTCTCGATCGACTGGTTCTGTTGCCTGGCGAGTTTGAGGAGCAGGGCGAACGCTTCAGCGACGTCGATGCTGAAGCGTCGGATCAGAAGGTCCTTCGCCTCCTCGATCACGTCGTGCCGGGACGGATGTCGTGGTACGTCGCCCGCCCGCGTGGTCAGTGTCGCGGCGATGCGGTCGGCGATCAGCGCACCGACGGTCTCGGTCGCGGCGTCGAACGCGCCGACGCGGTCGGCATAGAGGTTGAGCGCGGCGTGCACAGTGCCGTCGTGGAACACCGGGAAGGCCAGCACCGCCCGCACCGGGGTGCACACCACCGCTTCCCGGCAGAAGTCCGGCCATCTCGTCTCGACCACCAGGTCGGCGACCCGGACCACCTCGGAGTGGATCGCCGCCGACAAACACGGACCCTCCCCGCATCCGCGCTGGATGTTGTCGAGTGCGTGGGCGTGCCCGTCGGAAGCGGCCAGGGAGCGGATGACACCGTCCTCGGTCACCAGCGTCGCACCTGCATGGTCGACGCCCGAGGTCTGTTGTACCGCGAGGACGGCGAAACTGCTCAGTTCGGCGGCCATGTCAGCCCGGGCCCGCCGCGCGTAGCGGCGCACGTACTCCTCCTGGCGGACAGCCATACCGGCGAGGTACCCCGGGCGCACAGACCCAAACGCGGTTCGACGCCGGTCGTTTGGGTACCTGACCACCATGAACATCCATCGCATCCTCGCCAAGGTCGAAGACGTGAAGTCGCTCGACGCACCGGCAGGCGTGAGTGCCCGCATCGCGGGCGGTGTCGTCGACGGCGCCCGGCTGGGCCGGGTCCTGCGAGGCTCCTGGCTCGGCCATCCCGTCCACCCGCTGCTGATCACCCTGCCGATCGGCACGTGGATGACGTCGGTGGTCTTCGACGTCGTGTTCTCCGACGTGGCCACGGCCCGGCGCCTCATCGGCGTCGGCTTGGCCGCGACACCGCCGACGGTGCTCGCCGGGTGGGCCGACTACGCGTTGCTCGACAGACGCCAGCAGCGGGTCGGGTTGGTGCACGCGGTGTCCAACGCGACCGGGGTGGCGATGTTCGGGTTGGCCTACCGTGCCTACCGCAAGGAGAAGGTGCGCGCCGCGCGGGTCTACAGCCTGCTCGGCCTCGGCGCGATCAGCGTCGGCGGTGCGCTCGGCGGGCATCTGTCCTACGCCCAGGGCGCCGGAATGTTCCGCTGGCAGCCGGTGCGTGCACTCACCCACCGCGCCCCGATGGAGTACCGGCGCGCGGCGTGACCGCTACGACGCGATCTCGACGACACCGTCGGCGGTGAGCCGGGTCCGGTACACCGGCACCGACACCGCCGGATCGTCGAGGCAGCTGCCGTCGTCGAATGCGAAGGCCTGCTTCTTGATCGGGGATTGCACGATCGCCCTGCCGCCGCGGTCGCCGGTGATACCGCGCGACATCACCGCGGCGCCGCTGAACGGGTCGATGTTGCCGATCGCGCCCAGCCCGCCGTCGTCGAAGCGGAACAGCGCGGCCTGCGCACCGCCGGGCAGCAGGACGCCGACGCCGCGGCCCGGGATCAGGAAGTCGTAGCGGCAGGCCGCTGTCCACGTCGCCGTGGTGCGGTCGTCGAGAAGTGTCACGGGGTCTCCTGCAGGGGTCGGACGGTGGGCATCCCGATCGAGACCGGCACCTTGCGGCCGGCGTGTTCGGTGAAGGCGATGGTCGGGTCCGGCACATCCGGGGCGTTGACGAACGACACGAACCGCGACAGTTTGTCCGGGTCCTCCAGCACGCCCTTCCACTCGCACGCGTAGCCGTCGACGTGACGCTCCATTGCGGCCTCGAATTCGGCTGCCAGACCGAGGGAGTCGTCACAGATCACCTCGCGCAGGTGGTCCAGGCCGCGTTCCTCGACCCACGGCGCGGTGCGCTGCAACCGGTCGGCGGTGCGGATGTAGAACATCAGGAACCGGTCGATATAGCGCACCAGCGTCTCGTCGTCGAGGTCGCCGGCGAGCAGCTGAGCGTGCTTGGGTGTCATCCCGCCGTTGCCGCCGACGTAGAGGTTCCAGCCGTTCTCGGTCGCGATGACGCCGACATCCTTACCGCGAGCCTCGGCGCACTCCCGAGCGCACCCCGACACCCCCATCTTGATCTTGTGCGGGGACCGCAGACCGCGGTAGCGCAGTTCGAGGTTGATCGCCATCTGCACCGAATCCTGCTGCCCGTAGCGGCACCAGTCGCTGCCCACACAGCTCTTCACCGTGCGCAGCGACTTCCCGTACGCCTGACCGGATTCCATGCCGCCCTCGACGAGGCGACGCCAGATCTCGGGGAGCTGTTCGACGCGGGCGCCGAACATGTCGATGCGCTGACCGCCGGTGATCTTGGTGTAGAGGCCGAAGTCGCGGGCGATCTCCCCGATCAGGATCAGCTGCTGCGGGGTGATGTCGCCGCCGGGCACCCTGGGCACCACCGAATAGCTGCCGTTACGTTGGATGTTGGCCAGGAAGTGGTCGTTGGAGTCCTGCAGCGCCGCCTGTTCGCCGTCGAGGATGTGCTCCGAACTCGTCGAGGCCAGGATGGATGCGACGGTGGGTTTGCAGATGTCGCAACCCTTTCCGGCGCCGAAGCGGTCGAGCAGGCCGGAGAACGTGCGGATACCGGTCGCGGTGACGATCTCGAACAGTTCGGCGCGCGAGTGGGAGAAGTGCTCGCACAACGCCTTCGACTGTTCCACACCCTCGGCTTCGAGGAGCTGTTTGAGCAGCGGCACACACGATCCGCAGGAGGTGCCCGCCTTGGTGCACGCCTTGAGCCCGGCGACATCGCAGCAGCCGCCGCCGATCGCGTCGGTGATGTCACCCTTGGTGACGTTGTTGCACGAGCAGATCTGCGCGGCCGCGGGCAGCGCGCCCACCCCGAGCCCGCCCTCGGCGCCGCCGGACGCGGGCGCGATCAGCGCCATCGGGTCGCCGGGCAACGCCTCGCCGACCATGGGGCGCAGCACCCCGTAGGCCGAGGCGTCCCCCACCAGCACGCCGCCGAGCAGCGTCTTGGCGTCGTCGGAGAGCACGAGTTTGGCGTAGGTCTGGTTGACCGCGTCGTTGACCACCACCTCGAGGCAGTCGGGGGTGCGCCCCTGCGCGTCACCGAAACTCGCGACGTCGACACCGAGAAGTTTGAGCTTGGTGGACATATCGGCCTCGGGGAACTCCGCGGCACCGCCGAGCAGGCGGTCGGCGACCACCTCGGCGCTGGTGTAGCCCGGGCCGACGAGCCCGTAGCAGCGGCCCTCGATCGCGGCCACCTCACCGATCGCGTAGACGTCGGGATCGCTTGTGTGGCAACCGAGGTCGGTGAGCACACCGCCGCGTTCGGCGAGCTCCAGGCCCGCGTCGCGGGCGAGCTCGTCGCGGGGGCGCACACCGGCGGCGAAGATCACCAACCCGGTGTCGATGAACGTCCCGTCGCCGAGCATCACCCGCAGCGAGTCGTCCTCCTCCGAGCGCCGCAGCGGCCGGTTGCGTTGCGCCGGTGCGATCGCATCGGTGCTGACGTCGAGGTGCACCTCGATGCCGAGCGCTTCGATCATCCGGCCCAGCAGCGCACCGCCCGCCTCGTCGAGCTGTTGCGCCATCAGCCGCGGCGACCGCTCGACGACGTGGGCCGTCAGGCCGAACCCGCGCAGCGCGTTCGCGGCCTCCAGACCGAGCAGTCCGCCGCCGATCACCACGCCCACCGGCCTACCGCCCGAGGCCAGCGCGCGTCGGGCGTCGGCGTGAATGGCGTCGAGGTCGTCGAGGGTGCGGTAGACGTGGCACCCCGGCAGGTCCCGCCCGGGCACCGGCGGAACGAATGCGTACGACCCGGTGGCCAGCACCAGCGCGTCGTAGCCGACGGTGGTGCCGTCCGCGGTCCGCACCGTGCGCGCGGCGCGGTCGACAGCCGTGACGCGCTGATTGAGCCGCAGGTCGACCAGGGCGTCGCCGAGGTAGTCGTTCCCGGCCAGCGCGAGCCGGGCCCGCTCCCAGTGTTCGGTGTAACCGGTCAGCCCCACCCGGTCGTAGGCGGCGTCGGCCTCCTCGGCGAGCACGGTGATTCGCCAGGCCCCCGCCTCGTCGCGCGCGCGCAGCGCCTCGACGAACCGGTGCCCGACCATGCCGTGGCCGACGACCACGACGCTTTTCGTTGACGACATGGCGCAAGGCTAGAAATCGGATATTGCCGCGATGTCGCATTGTGTGAAGGCCCCATCACGGTGTGCTCACGTTGCTCACGCGTGGGTTGTGAGACGGCGGGCGCGCCGACAGGTCTACGTTTGGGGGATGGGCGACGAGCGCGGTGGGCTGGTCAGCCGGATGTACGAACAGATCGACGACCTGTCGACAGCGCGCGACCAGATGGAACGCCTGGTGCGCGCGATCGTCGCGATCGGCTCGGATCTGGATCTGCCGGTCACCCTACGCCGGATCGTCGACGCCGCCAGGGAGCTCAGCGGCGCCCGGTACGGCGTGCTGGGAGTGCGCGGGCCCGACGGCGCCTTGGTCTCGTTCGTGCACGCCGGGACCGACGACGACACCGCGCAGCGGCTCGCCGAAGTGCCGGTCGGCGACGGGCTGCGGCTCGACGATCTGTCCGCGCAGTCACCGATCACCGGGGCGGTCCCTCCGATCCGGGCGGTGCTCGGCGTGCCGATCTCGGTGCGGGCGGCGCACTTCGGCACTCTCTACCTCGCCGACGACCGTCCCGGCCTGACCTTCTCCGACGAGCAGGAGGGCGTGGTCCGAGCGCTGGCGACCGCGGCCGCCGCCGCCATCGACAACGCGCGGCTCTTCGACCGCGAACGCGAAGCCTCGAAGTGGACCAAGGCCAGCCGCGAGATCACCACCGCACTGCTGTCCGGGGATCCGCAGACCGGACCGCTGCAACTGATCGTGAACCTCGCGCTGGAACTCGCCGAGGCCGAGCAGGCGATCCTGTTGGTGCCGCGCGAACCCGAGTCGCCCACCGATTCGGTCGACACCCTTGTCGTGGCCGCGACCGCCGGCCGGTACTCCTCGGAGGTGATCGGCCGTGAGGTACCCATGGACGGCTCGACCAACGGTGAGGTCGCGCGTCGCGGGCTGCCGCTGATCACCGATTCCTTCCAGTACCCGATCGAGGGGTTCACCGACGTCGGTGACCGTTCGGCGATCGTCATGCCGCTCATCGCGGACGACGCCGTGCTCGGTGTGATCGCGGTGGCCCGGCCTCCGCTGCAGCCGGCCTTCGACAACGACTACCTCGACCTGGTCAGCGACTTCGCCCGGCACGCCGCCCTCGCGTTGGCGTTGGCGGCCGGCCGCGAACACGCCCTGAATCAACAACTGGCGCAGGCGGATTCGGTCGAGGATGCGCTGCACGCCGCCGCCGAGGAATTGCGCAGGCTGTGGCGGGCGCGGCGCGTGCTCGCCGTCACCTTCCCCACCCACACCCCACGTGAGACCGCGCCGCGGGTGGTGGCGGTCGGTGAGCCCGCGCAGTGGGGTGACCTGCCGTCGCACACCCGGCAGATGATCACCACGCTGCGCGACGGGAACTTCCTCACTCCGGACACGAGCACGCCGGGCACGGCCGGGATCGCACTGCAGCATCCCGAGGGGATCCTCGTCGTCTGGATCGACCTGACCGCGCAACGGTCGTTCACGCTGGAGGACCAGACTCTGCTGACGGTCCTGGCGGGCCGCCTCGGCCAGGGCCTGCAGCGCGTGCACCAGGCCGACCAGCAGCGCGAGACCGCGCTCGCGCTGCAGCACGCCATCCTCGGCCCCGCGCATCTGCCGCACGGGTTCGCGGTGCGCTACCAGGCCGCGAGCCGTCCGCTGCAGGTGGGCGGGGACTGGTACGACGTCGTCGATCTCGAGGACGGCCGCATCGCGCTGATCGTCGGCGACTGTGTGGGCCACGGCCTGTCCGCGGCCACCGTGATGGGTCAGGTCCGCAGCGCCTGCCGTGCGCTGCTGCTGAGCAACCCCAGTCCCGGCGCAGCCCTGGCCGGGATGGACCACTTCGCCGCGCGGCTTCCCGGCGCCCAGTGCACCACCGCGGTCTGCATGGTGCTCGACCCCACGACCGGTGACCTGGTGTACTCCAGCGCCGGACATCCGCCGCCCATTCTGGTCGGCGCCGACGGCACCACCCGGTTCCTCGACGAGGGCCACACCATCGCCCTCGGGATGCGCACCGACTGGGCACGCCCGGAAGCGCATGTGACCCTGGCGCCGGGCGCGCTGCTGCTGCTCTACACCGACGGACTGGTCGAACGCCGCGGTGCGGCGCTCGAACACGGCATCTCGCGCGCCGCGGGCGTGATGCAGGACCTCCGCACGTCGACGCTCGACGATCTGGCCGACGACATCATGGCGCGTCTCGCACCGAGCGGCGGGTACCAGGACGACGTCGCCGTCCTGCTCTACCGCCATCCCGCACCGCTGGACATGACCTTCCCCGCCGACGCGAGCCACCTCGCACCGACGCGCAGGGCTCTGCGCAGTTGGCTGGCGCGGGTCGGGCTGAAACCGGCGCAGGCCACGAACGTGCTGATCGCCGCGGGCGAGGCCGTCGCCAACGCGATCGAACACGGCCACCGGCGCAATCCGGAAGGCACGATCTCCCTGCGGGCGACGGCGCTGACCGACGAGGTCAGGGTGGTCATCACCGACACCGGCGTGTGGAAGCCCCCCTCCCCGGTGCCCGACCCGCGTCGCGGCCGCGGCGTCACGCTGATGAACGCGCTCATGCACGACGTCGCCATCGACCACGGTGCCGGCGGAACCACCGTCCACCTCACCGCGAGGATCGCGTGATGACGACACCGCTCACCATCGACAGTGCCCGCCGGGACGACGGCCGCACTGTGCTCACCGCGGTGGGCGAGATCGACCTGAGCAACATCGACGCCTTTCGGTCGGCCCTGACCACCGCGACCGATGACAGCGGTCCGCTCACCGTCGACCTCAGCGCTGTGGAGTACCTCGACAGCGCCGCCATCAACGTCCTGTTCGACCGCGCCGAGGGCATCGACGCGCTGATCGCCCACGCCTTCCTGATGTCACCGCTGACGATCAGCGGTCTGACCGAACTCGTCGCCGTCGAATCGGCGGGCCCCTAGAGAGCTCGCGCCTGAAAGTGTTCGCCGAGGGCGAACGACGCCACGGAACATGAGCGGGGTCGACTCAAGTTCTATAGGGCAGCGGACCGGCACAGGGCGCGGTCCCCATCGACGAGGAGCGACTCATGAGCAACGTGGCTTTGCGGGTGCGGCCCGCGTGGGATCTGGACCGCTGGGTCCGGGACTTCTTCGGCCCGGCAGCGGCCAACGATTGGTTGAACCCAACGGCGACAACGGGTTTCAACCCGGCTGCCGAAATCGACCGGGACGGCGACGACGCGGTGGTGCGGCTGGAGCTGCCCGGTGTGGACGTCGAGAAGGACGTCGCCGTCGAGGTGGACAACGGTCAGTTGGTCATCCGCGGTGAACGGCGTGACGAACGCAGCGAGGAGCAGGACGGCCGCACGCTGCGCGAGATCCGGTACGGCTCGTTCCGGCGGTCCTTCCGGCTGCCGCAGCACGTCACTGGTGACGCGATCTCGGCGTCGTACGACGCGGGTGTGCTGACCGTCCGGGTGGCCGGCGCCTATGCCGGAGCCCAGCCGCAGCGGATCGCCATCGAAAGTAGGTAAGCCCCTCGGCGCACCCCCTCATGCGCCGAGACCGGAGTCAGGGTCGTGACCCCTCGTGGTTCACGACCCTGACTGTTTCCCGGGCTATTTCCAGCGCTCGAGCAGTTCGTTCGCCCGCGTCGCCAGCGCTGCCTGCAGGAACGGGCCGAAGCTGATGCGCGCGACACCGAGCGGGCCGAACGACGCCGGATCGTCCTGATCGGGGACGCCGATCGCGTTGACCGGCAGCGGCAACTCCGACGTCAGGCGTCGCTGGGTGTCCGGATCGTGCCGTCCCACCGGATACAACACGTCGGCGCCGGCTGCGGCGGCCTCCTTCAGCCGCGCCACCGCCCGGTCGACCCGGTCGGCGTCGTCGCCGTCCTTGCGGAGAAAGAGGTCTGTGCGGGCGTTGACCACCACGTGCACCCCGGCGTCGTCCGCCGCGGCCCGCAACGCGCCCACCAGCTCGGCGTGTTCACCGGAGGCGCGCAACCGGCCGCCCTCACCGTGCACGGTGTCCTCGATGTTCAACCCGACCGCGCCGACACCGAGCAGTCCCTCGATCAGCCGGCCGGGCGCTTCGCCGTACCCCGACTCGATGTCCACCGACACGGGCACCTCGACCGACTCGGTGATCTGCGCGACGCGGGTGAGGAATTCCTCGAACGTCATCCCCTCGTTGTCGGCGCGCCCGACCGAATCGGCGACGGGATGGCTGCCGACGGTAAGCGCCGCGAAGCCCGCGCCGACGGCCAGCCGGGCCGACCAGGCATCCCATACGGTGGGCAGGACCACGGGGTTTCCGGGCCGGTGCAGGGCGAGCAGGGTTTCGGCCAGCTGCGGCAGATCTTGGTTGGGCACGGACTCATCCTCTCGCGCCGAACGTGATCTGTCTCACTCTTAACTGTGTGATGTCGCTAGCATCGGGTGCGTACTGTGATTCACGACACCCTTCAGCCCAAGGAGGTCACTTGTCCACCACGACTGGTTTCGCCGAACTGCACGAATTGATCGGCGGTCTGCGACGCTGCGTCACCGCGCTGGCCTCCCAGTACGGCGACTCCCCGGCCATGCGCCGCATCGTCAACGACGCCGAACGGATCCTCAACGACATCGACCGTCTCGACATCGATGCCGAGGAACTCGAACTCGGTCGCGGGTTGACCCGGCACCAGCACGCCGGCGAGAAGATTCCGATTCCCGACACGCAGTACGACACCGAATTCTGGCGCGGTGTCGACGACGAGGGCCTCGGCGGCACCCGCTGAGTGGTCGCGGGCGGTCCGCCGCCCACGACACCCCGGGCGTGAGTGCGCCCACTCACGCCCGGGTTGGGTAACCGCATGCCCCCACCGATCCTCGAAAGGCAACCGTGAGCGCACCCACCGCAGACCGCGAGGGCACCGGCGTCTTCTCCGCGAAACGCGCCCGAATCCCGCAACGGACGTTGCGCACCGACCGCTGGTGGGTGCCGACGCTGCTGACCAACCTGGGTCTGGGCGCCTTCGTCGTCTACGCGACGGTCCGTGCGTTCTGGGGCAGCGCCTACTGGGTGGCCGACTACCACTACCTCACGCCGTTCTACTCGCCGTGCGTGAGCACCGGGTGTATCCCCGAGGCCAGCCACTTCGGCCAGGTCCTGCCCGACGTCT
The DNA here is from genome assembly GCF_001499965.1 of Mycobacterium sp. GA-2829. GTDB lineage: Bacteria > Actinomycetota > Actinomycetes > Mycobacteriales > Mycobacteriaceae > Mycobacterium. The sequence goes on along the minus strand of NZ_LQIT01000008.1, from coordinate 44,743 downwards.
GGTGGCTGCCATACGCGGCGTTCTCGCTGCCGTTCCTGCTGCTGTTCCGGCTCACCTGTTACTACTACCGCAAGGCCTACTATCGGTCGGTGTGGCAGTCCCCACCGGGTTGTGCTGTCGCCGAACCGCATTCGAAGTACACCGGTGAGACGCGGCTGCCGCTGATCATGCAGAACCTGCACCGCTACTTCTTCTACATCGCGGTGCTCATCTCGCTGATCAACACCTACGATGCGATCCTGGCGTTCCACTCCCCCAGCGGATTCGGCTTCGGGCTGGGCAACGTCATCCTCGTTATCAACGTCATCCTGCTGTGGACCTACACGGTGTCCTGCCACTCCTGCCGCCACGTCACCGGCGGCCGTCTCAAGCACTTCTCCAAACATCCGATCCGCTACTGGATCTGGACACAGGTCAGCAAGCTCAACACCCGGCACATGCTCTACGCGTGGATCACCCTCGGCACGCTGGTGCTGACGGACTTCTACATCATGCTGGTCGCGAGCGGAACCATCTCCGACCTCAGATTCATTGGCTGACAAGACAACCGGACAAGTTCAAAAAGACGAGTGAGGTTTCATGGGTGAGCTCGAACGGCACCAGTACGACGTGGTCGTGATCGGTGCCGGCGGCGCGGGTTTGCGTGCGGTGATCGAGGCACGGGAGCGCGGCCTCAAGGTCGCCGTGGTCTGCAAATCGCTGTTCGGCAAGGCGCACACGGTGATGGCCGAGGGCGGCTGCGCCGCATCGATGGGCAACACCAACCCGAAGGACAGCTGGCAGGTCCACTTCGGGGACACCATGCGCGGCGGCAAGTTCCTCAACAACTGGCGGATGGCCGAACTGCACGCCAAGGAGGCACCCGACCGGGTGTGGGAGCTCGAGACCTACGGCGCGCTGTTCGACCGGACCAAGGACGGCCGGATCAGCCAGCGCAACTTCGGCGGCCACACCTACTCGCGCCTTGCCCACGTCGGTGACCGCACCGGCCTGGAGATCATCCGCACCATGCAGCAGAAGATCGTCTCGCTGCAGCAGGAGGACAAGGAGGAACTCGGCGACTACGAGGCCCGCATCCGGGTGTTCGCCGAGTGCACGATCACCGATCTGATCAAAGACGGGGACCGGATCGCGGGCGCCTTCGGGTACTGGCGCGAGAGCGGCGATTTCATCCTCTTCGAGGCGCCCGCGGTGGTGCTCGCGACGGGCGGGATCGGCAAGTCCTACAAGGTCACCTCGAACTCGTGGGAGTACACCGGCGACGGCCATGCGCTGGCACTGCGGGCCGGCGCCACGCTGATCAACATGGAGTTCATCCAGTTCCACCCGACCGGGATGGTGTGGCCGCCCAGCGTGAAAGGCATCCTCGTCACCGAGGGCGTGCGCGGTGACGGCGGGGTGCTGAAGAACTCCGACGGCAAGCGGTTCATGTTCGACTACATCCCCGACGTGTTCAAGGGGCAGTACGCCGAATCCGAGGACGAGGCCGACCAGTGGCTCAAGGACAACGACTCCGCGCGCCGAACCCCCGATCTGCTGCCCCGCGACGAGGTCGCCCGCGCCATCAACACCGAGGTCAAAGAGGGTCGCGGTACCCCGCACGGCGGTGTCTACCTCGACATCGCGTCGCGGATGAGCTCCGAGGAGATCAAACGCCGGCTGCCGTCGATGTACCACCAGTTCATGGAGCTCGCCGAGGTCGACATCACCACCGACGAGATGGAGGTCGGACCCACCTGCCACTACGTGATGGGCGGCATCGAGGTCGACCCGGACACCGGGGCCGCGAAGGCCCCAGGCCTGTTCGCCGCCGGCGAGTGCGCGGGCGGTATGCACGGGTCGAACCGGTTGGGTGGCAACTCACTGTCGGACCTGCTGGTGTTCGGCCGCCGCGCCGGCTTGGGCGCCTCGGACTACGTGCGGTCACTGGACAGCCGGCCTGCGGTATCGGACGAGGCGGTCGAGGCGGCCCGGAAGCTGGCGCTGGCTCCGTTCGACGGGCCGAGCGACGGCGAACCGGAGAACCCGTACACCGTGCAGCTGGACCTGCAGGACACCATGAACGAGCTCGTCGGGATCATCCGCACCGCCGACGAGGTCATCGAAGCCCAGGGCAAACTCGACGAACTGCGCGAGCGGTACAAACGCATCAAGGTGGAGGGTGGCCGGCATTTCAACCCGGGCTGGCACCTCGCGATCGACCTGCGCAACATGCTGCTGGTCAGCGAGTGTGTGGCCAAGGCGGCGCTGGAGCGCACCGAGAGCCGGGGCGGCCACACCCGCGACGACTATCCGGCGATGGAGGCGGAGTGGCGCCGGACGCTGCTGGTGTGCCGGGCGAACGACGACGACGTCGTCGTCCCGAGCGCCACCGTCACCCGTGAGCCCCAGGTGCCGATGCGCGACGACCTGCTGGAACTGCTCGACATCGAAGAACTCGAGAAGTACTTCACCGACGAGGAACTCGCCAACCACCCGGCAAGGAGGAGCTCATGAGCTACCAGGCGAAGTTGCGGGTGTGGCGTGGCGACGAGGACGGCGGCGACCTGCAGGACTACACCGTCGAGGTCAACGAGGGTGAGGTGGTGCTCGACATCATCCACCGGCTGCAGCAGACGCAGACCGGCGACCTCGCCGTGCGGTGGAACTGCAAGGCGGGTAAGTGCGGATCGTGTTCGGCCGAGATCAACGGCCGCCCGCGGCTGTTGTGCATGACCCGGATGTCGACGTTCGGCGAGGACGAGACCGTCACGGTCACACCGCTGCGCACGTTCCCGGTGATTCGCGACCTGGTCACCGATGTGTCGTTCAACTACGAGAAGGCCCGCGAGATCCCGGCGTTCACGCCGCCGAAGGATCTACAGCCCGGTGAGTACCGGATGGCCCAGGAGGACGTGAACCGGTCACAGGAGTTCCGCAAGTGCATCGAGTGCTTCCTGTGCCAGAACGTCTGCCACGTGGTGCGCGACCACGAGGAGAACAAGAAGGCGTTCGCGGGTCCGCGCTACCTGATGCGCATGGCCGAACTCGACATGCATCCCCTCGACGTCCACGAGCGCCGCGCGGAAGACGCCCAGGAGGTGCACGGCCTCGGCTACTGCAACATCACCAAGTGCTGCACCGAGGTCTGCCCCGAACACATCAAGATCACCGACAATGCGTTGATCCCGATGAAAGAGCGTGCGGCAGACCGCAAGTACGACCCGGTGGTGTGGCTGGGCAACAAGCTGTTCCGGCGGAAGTAAACGGGTAGCCTCGGTCACAGCGGCCAATCAACGACGAAAGGCAGCCTGATGACCCTCAGTCACACGCACAGTGTCAACGACATCCGTACCGCGATCCGTCAACTGTCCGTCCGCGCGGACCTCGCCCGCAAGGAGGGCCGCAGCGCTGACGCCGCCGAGCTCGAACGGCGGATCCAGGGTTACCGCGAGGAATTGGCGACGCGTCCCTGAGGCCGCGGGGTCAGCCGCCGAGACGGCGGAATGTGCTGCGGTGGAACACGATCGGGGCGACGTCCGGGTGGACGGTGAGGTCTTCGACCCGCAGGATCACGATCGTGTGGTCACCGGCCTCGACGAGGTCGTGGATCGACCCGTCCAACCACACGCTGGTGCCGTGGATGAACACCGCCCCTTCGGGGGTGGACGTCGTCTCCAGCCCGGCGAAGCGGTCACCGGCCTTGGCCGCCAGCGTGCGCGCGGCCGCGTCGTGCGACTCGCCAAGCACACTGATGCCCAGCCGCGGCAGGTCCTTGAGTTTGGGCCACGTGGTCGAGCTGTTCTGCACGCAGAACGACACCAGCGGCGGGTCGAGGGAGATCGGGACGAAGGTGCTCGCGGCCAGGCCGACGCGGGTGCCCTCGGTCTCGGCGGCGATCGCGATGACGCCCGTCGGGAAGTGGCCGAATGCCTCACGCAGCGTTGCGGGGTTCAGTTCTGTGCGACTCATAGCGGGACCATCTTCACACGGGGCGGTGGACGGCGCATCACCTCGCCATCCTCAGCCCGCTGACCGGTCGGGGCCCGGTAGCCTGACACCCCACGGGTGACAGCGAGGCCGAGGACCGACGAATCGACATGTGGATCACGCTCCTGGTCATGGCCGTCGCGGTCAGCCTCGAGCCGTTCCGGGTCGGGATGACCGTGCTGATGTTCAACCGTCCCCACCCGCGGCGGCAACTCCTGGCCTTTCTGGCCGGCGGTTTCCTCATGGGCATCGCGGTCGGTGTGGTGGTGCTGTTCCTGCTGCGCCCCGCGCTGGGCTCGGCCCACTTCACGCTGCCGGTGGTGCAGATCGTGGTGGGCGCCGTGGTGCTGGTCAACGCCGCGCTGGTCGTGGCCGGGGTGTGGAGTCGCGGCCGCGACGTGGTCGGTGATGCGGGCGCCCGGTTCGGGCCGTTCGCGGCGCGGGCGCGGGGCATGCTCAGCGGCGGCGCACCGTGGACGGCGGGCGTGGCCGGGCTCGGGATCGCGCTGCCGTCGGTGGACTATCTCGCCGCGCTGGCGCTGATCGTGGCCTCGGGGGCGGCGACGTCGGTGCAGTTCAGCGCGCTGGTGGTGTTCAACGTGGTGGCGTTCGCGCTCGTGGAGATCCCGCTGGTGTGCTACCTGGTCGCGCCGGAGCGCACCCGCGCCGCGGTGTCGGCGCTGTACGACTGGGTGCGCTCCCGGGGCCGCCGCGGGGTGGGCGCGATGCTGGCCGTCATCGGGTGCGTGCTGCTGGCCGCGGGGTTCGCCGGCCTGTAGCGATTCGGGTGTCGCTGGTTGCGCTGAGCGCAACCAACTGCACCGAAATCACTTGGGTGGGTTGTTGAGCACGTACTGCAACCCGGCCATCAACTGCGAGACGGGGTCGGAGCCGCCGCCGAACGCGGCCTGGGTCGCAGGCGCGGTGACCTCGGCCGGGTCGTACCCGTTGACCGGGTCCACGGTGATCGGCGCGGTCAACGGATCGTCGTTCCGCTTGTACCCCGCGTCGACATACGGTTGGAGCACCTTGTCGAGCTTCATCAGCGTGCCCTTGTCGATCCCGAGGTACTTGAACGGCATCACCAGCGGCAGATGCTCCTCGGGGATCATGTACGTCGTCGTCTTCGCGCCGCGCGAGTTGACGGTCGTGCGGATGTTCTGCGGCGGCACCATCTCCGGGCGGGTGAACGCCACCGCGGTGTGGCCGGTCGCCAGGCCCACGATCGCGTTCGCGACGGAGATCCAGTTGTCCGGCCGGTCCGGCCAGTCGGCGATGCTGTCGTAGGCGGAGATGAACTGGTAGGTGTCGTACTGGCTCTCCACCGGCGCCGGGATCCGGTAATCCAGCGACGGCACCACGCTGCCGACCGGGAACATCTGGGTCAGGAAGCTCTCGCCGAAGGGGTGCCGCGCCACCGGGTTGCCGTATGTGGCGAAGCTCAGCTGATCCGGCGGCGGCGCTGCCGGGTCATACGCGAGCCGCGCCTGCACCTCGTCGAGCACCGACGCACCTTCGGACAGTCCGATCGCGGTGCCCGGACCGCCCGCTTTGATCGCCTGGATGAGGTTGGGTGCGCCGACGTCGATGGACTCGCCGTAGCTGGGGCCATCGAGACCCAAGCCGGGCACGAACTGGTCCCCCAGCGCGCCGATGCCCGGGAACAGCCGTTCGAGGGTGTGTCCCTGCACCTGTCCCGCCGGGTAGTCGACGATCTCGCGGTCGAGGCCGGGGAACCAGTCGGCACCGGTGCGCATGATGTATTCGTCGTACGGGATGCCCAGCACATGGGCGCCGCCGAGCGCGTATCCCCGGCCCGGGGTGCCCAGCGGCGCCGGTCCGTCGGCCGGGGCGGGCGGCGGGGGCGGTGTGTCATCGGCCGTGGCGACCCCCAGGCCGAAGCACCCCGCGGCGCCGAGGATCGTCAACGTACTGCCAAACGCCACAAGCCGTTTCATGCACTTCCCGCCTTACTCGGCTGCACTGTCTCGCACCCTACTCCGCATCGTCACCGTGGGGCACCCACAGAAACGTCCAACCGCTCGAACGCACCCCGCCGGTACTGCTCGGCGCAGGCGGTGCGCTGGATCTTGCCGCTGGTGGTCGTGGGCAGCGATCCGGGCGCCACCAGCACGAGGTCCTCGACGCTCAGCCCGTGTGCGTTCGAGATCGCCGCGGTCACCTTCTCTTTCACGTCTTCAACGTCGGATGCCGGATTCTTGATCTCGACGACGGTGACCAGCCGCTCGGCGCCGTCGACGGGCACCGCGATCGCGGCGACGCGACCGCGGGTGACCTCCTGCACCGTGGCCTCGATGTCCTCGGGATAGTGGTTGCGGCCCCGGATGATCAGCAGATCCTTGATCCGCCCGACGATGTGCAGCTCGCCGTCGCAGACGAAGCCGAGGTCGCCGGTCCGCAGCCACGGCCCGTCCGGTGTCCCCGGCGACGGATCGACCAGCGTTGCGCCGAAACCACTTTGCGCATCCGGCGATTTGCCCCAGTAGCCTTCGGCGACGTTCTCCCCGTGCACCCAGATCTCCCCGACGGCGTCCGGTGGGCATTCGCGGCGGGTGTCGCCGTCGACGATCCGCAGCGTCGGGGACTGCGGCACCCGGTACCGGATCAGCGGCGTCCCCCGGCCGGCGGCGCTGCGCCGCACGCGGCCGGCACCCAGTTCGTCGGGGTCGAAGTACCCCGCCGGCGCGTCCTCGTCCCAGGTGCCCGTTGCCACGAACACCGTCGCCTCCGCCAGACCGTAGGCCGGGCGCATCATGTGGTCACGGAAGTCGAAGTGCGCGAACCGATCCACGAACCGGTGCAGGGTGGCCGGTTCGACGCGTTCGGCGCCGCTGATGATGCCCACCACCCCGCCGAGGTCGAGACCGTCGAGATCCTCGTCGGTGGTCTTGCGGGCGGCCAGGTCGAAGGCGAAGTTCGGCGCCGACGACCAGGCGTGCGGGTTGGCGGCCAGCGCGCGGATCCAGCGGGCCGGTCGCTCCAGGAACGCCACCGGGCTCATCAGGTCGGCGCGGCGGCCACACAGGATCGGGGCGCAGACCCCCAGCACCAGACCCATGTCGTGATAGAAGGGCAGCCACGACACGAGCGTGGCGTCGGGCGGCAGCGGGGCGTCGGCGAAGAAGCTGCGCATCAGCTGCTCGAAGTTCACCGTCAGGTTGCGGTGGCTGATCATCACACCGGCGGGTGAGCGGGTGGATCCGGAGCTGTACTGCAGGTAGGCGATGCTCGGCAGTTCGGCCGGGCCGACCTCGAGGGGCGCCTCGGCGTCCAGCGCCAAGGTGTCGATTGCGACGATCGTCGGGGGCATGGCCTGCGGCGTTGCGCTGACGAAGGTTTCGACGTCGGCGACCGCAGACGCGGTGGTGAGCACCACCGACGGGGTGGTGTCGGCCAGGACCGCACTGACCCGCTCGCCGCCGGCGCCGGGATGGGGCAGCGGCAGCGGCACCGCGACGAGCCCCGCCTGCATCGACCCCAGGAACGCCAGGATGTACTCCAGCCCCTGCGGCGCGAGGATCACCGCGCGGTCACCGGGTCCGCCGAGCCGGGTGAGTTCGCGCGCCACGTTCGTCGTCCGCCGGGCCAGCTGCGACCACGTCAGGCTCTGCACCACCCCGGCGGGACTCCCGGAGTAGTCGGTGAACGTGAACGCGAGGTCGTCGGGACGCATGCTCGCGCGCCCGTGCAGCATCGACAGGATCGACGACTGCCGCTCCATCATCCCCACTCCTCTCAGCCGACCTCGACCGGCTCGCGCACCGCGGGCCGCGCCGGACCCGGGCGCGTCGGCCACCAGTTGGCCCGGCCGACCAGCGCGGCGATTGCGGGCACGGTGATGGTGCGAACCACGAACGTGTCCAACAAGATTCCGACGCCGATGACGAAACCGCCCTGGACCACGAGACCGATACTGGAGAACAACAGACCCGCCATCGACGCGGCGAAGATCAGACCCGCCGCGGTGATCACGCCGCCGGTCGTACTCAAGGTGCGGATGACGCCGTGCCGCACGCTGCTCGGGGATTCGTCGCGTAGCCGCGAGACGAACAGCATGTTGTAGTCGGCGCCCACCGCGATCAGTACCACGAACGCCAAAGGTGGCACGCTCCAATGCAATTCCTCACCGAGGAGGAACTGGAACGTCAGCACCCCGATCCCGATCGCGGCGAAGTAGGAGACCACCACCGAACCGACGAGGTACAGCGGTGCGATCACCGCCCGCAGCAGCAGCATCAACGTCAGCAACACCACGATCAGGGTCGCGGCGATGATGAACCGGATGTCCTGCTGGTAGTAGTCGCGGGTGTCGCGCAGCGAGACCGGGAAGCCGCCCATCGAGATCGTCGCATCGGCCAGCATGGTGTTCGGCTGGGCGTCGCGTGCGACGTCCTGGATCCGGTTGACCTGATCCATCGCCTCGGCGCTGAACGGGTTGAGCTCGGTCTGCACGAGATAGCGCACCGACCGGCCGTCCGGCGAGATGTAGGCCGCGGCGGCCTTCTGGAAATCGGGGAGGGCCAGCACCTGCGGGGGAATGCTGAACCCGGCCTGGGACGGGTCGGCGGCGCTGTTGCGCATCGTCAGCAGGAACGCCGACGCCTCGTCGAGGCCGGCGGCGATCACCTTGACCTGTTTGACCAGTTCGTCGACACCGCCCGCCACTTCGCGGCTGCCACCGGCCAGGCGGTTGGCGCCCTGCTGCAGGTCGGCCAGCCCCTTCTGCGGTCCGCCCGGTTTGTCCAGGCCCATCGCGTTGACCGCCTTGGCGACGCCTGCCATCGCGGTGTTGAGCTTCTTGACCGCGGTGTTGAGGGTCTGCCGGTCGTCGACGCCCTGCAGTTCCTGGGCCAGCCCGTTGATCTCGTCGAGGCTGCCCTCCTGACGCGCCTTGACGAGCCGTTCGAACTGCATGCGGGTGTCCCGGCAGGACGGATTCGAGTCGCAGATCGCGTTGCCCTGCAGCGCCGCCAGCACCGGACCGATCCAGGCGAACATGTCCCTGACCGTGCGGAAGTTCACGCCCATGGAGTTGCCGAGCGCGTTCACGCTGGCGACCAGCTTCGCCGCGACCTCGACATCGCGGACGAGTTTGTCCCCGCCGTACTCGGTGCGCACCGACGAGAACGTGGTCACCAGGTCCTGGATGCTGGGCGCGATCGTGTTGATCTGGCTGCGGACGTCGGCCAGGCTGTCGGCCAGCGTGTCGGCCCCGTCGGTCAGGCGGTTGAGGTCGCTGCTGCGCTGGCCGATCTGGTTGGAGCCGTCCTGCAGGCGGTCGCCGACGATGCCGGCCTGGAACGTGGCCCGGAACTCCGGCGGCACCTCGCCGAGCGGGCGGGTGATCCCGCTGACCAGGCCGACGCCGGGCAGCTGCGCGACGCGGGACGCCAGCTGCTCGAGATCGGCGAGGGCGCGCGGGTTGCGCAGGTCGTGCGGGGACTGGATGAAGATGTACTCGGGGATGGACTGAGCGATCGGGAAATGCCGCTCCAGCGCGGTGTACCCGATCGAACTCGACGCCTCTTCCGACACCACCTTGCGGTCGTCGTAGTTGTAGCGGGCGAACAGGCCGATCCCGGCCAGCAACGCCAACACCAGCAGGCTGGCCACCAGGTGCGGTACCGGGCGCCGCACGATCCGGATGCCCGACCGCCGCCAGAACCGGGCGGTCAGTTCCCGTCGCGGTTTGACCCAGCCGCGGGGCCCGGCGAGCACGAGGATCGCCGGCAGCAGCGTCACGCCGGCGAGGAAGGCCACGCCGATCCCGATCGCCGACGACACGCCGACGGTCTTGAACACGCCCATCTTGGCGAAACTCAACAGCAGGAACGTCACGCCCACCGTCGCCGCGGATGCGGTGATCACCTTCCCGATCGAGATCATCGCGGCCTTGACCGCGTGGTCGTAACCGTCACCGGCCCGCAGGTAGTCGTGATAGCGGCTGATCAGGAAGACCGCGTAGTCGGTCCCCGCCCCGGCCATGATGGCGCTGAGGAACACGATCGACTGGTTGGACACCCCGGCCCCGGTGAGTTCGGAGTAACCGGCCACGGCGGCCTGCGCGATCAGCAGCGACGAGCCGATGGTCACCAGCGGCAGCAGCATCGTCACCAGGTTGCGGTACACCACCAACAGGACGCCGAGGACCAGGACCGCTATCGCGATCTCGATCGGCAGGCGGTCCTTCTCCCCGGCGACGGTGAGGTCGGCGACGGTGGCGGCCGGGCCGGTCACGTACGCGGTCAGCCCGCCGGCCTTCCCGTCGGGGATGGTGCGGTCGACGATGTCGGAGACCCGGGTGAACGATTCGTAGGCCCGCGGGGTGCCCAGCTCACCTTCAAGGCTGACCGGCAGCACCCAGGTCGTCTTGTCCTCACTGGTGAGGAACGGGCGCAGCTGCGGGGTGGCGACGAAGTCCTGCACCGACACCACATCGGCGGGGTCGTCGCGCAGCGCGTCGACGAGCTTGCGGTAAACGGCCTCGTCGTCGGGGGTCAGCCCGTTCTCGTTGATCAGCGCGACCAACAGCAGATCGTCGTTGCCGGATTCCCCGAATGCCTCGGCCATCTTCTCGGCCGTGACCGTCGACGGCGCGTCGGCGGGCAGCACCGCCAGCGGATGCCGCTGGGCCATCTCGCCCAGGGAGGGCACCGACAGCGGCAGCGCGATGGCCAGGGCGGCCCAGACACCGATCACCACCCACGGCCAGCGCACCACGAAGTCGGCTAACCGCCGCATGACGCCCCCACCTCCGAGCGGACGTTGCGCGACCGGTTGACACTGCAGGTTCGGCCGTAGCCGCGATGTTGCTCCACGCTATGCGACGCGACCCCAGTTACCGCTGTCGGCAACCTGTTCGGCGACAGATTTCATCGTATTCATGTACCTCGCAACCGATTTCCTGGCCACCGAGTTGTCGGGATGCATGATCGCCATCGCGGTGCCCTCGCCGTACCGGAAGATGTAAATGGTCAACTGATAGGAGAATCGGCCGTCCGGGTAGATCCCGATGTTGTTGGCCAGCCCCATGTCGGCGGCGGCGAGTACGGCATTGAGCGGCGCCGCACCGCCGTGAAAGAAGTTCGACACCGGGAAATTCGGTTTCGGCCAATTCAATTCCGGCGCCAATTCCATCGCCCGGTAATACGGAACTCTTGCCATATTCAAACTCGAGTCGAAAGACGCCTGCGCCGCCCACGCCGCGTCATTGAACGAGGCCGCCCCGATCGGAACGGTGATCGGAATCAGCCCGGTGAACCACCCCTGGGTCATGAAATTGTCCGTCGCCGCGCGGGAATCCCGAGGGGTGAGACCGTAATACGTCAGCGCGCCGGTCAATTCGTGTTCGACCTGCGCCAGACATGCGAACAAGCCGCCGACGAATCGCGCCCCCGCACCGGAACACGCCGCATCGAATCGCTCGGTCTGCCCGGGATCCATGAGCAGTTGCGAAGTCATGTCGCTGCGCACCGCCTGCGCGGGATCGCCCAGCGGCAGCGGGAATTCCGGGAAGCCCGACTGGTTGTTCTCGGCAAAGTCGATCCAGGCGCGAACTTCCGGCGAAGCCACGGTCAACTCCGCCGTGCGCTCACGTTCGCGAACACAGAACTCGTCGAAACTGCCGGCGTCGGGCAGGACGAGCGCCTCGCCGCCGCCGCTCAGGGCCGAGTACATCCCGTTTGCTTCGAGCATCGTCGTGCCGATCAGCGTCGCGTCACCGTGCACGTGGTCCATGGCCGCGAAAAACGTGAAATAGTCGTCATTCTGAATGACGCCGAACGTGAAGCACGCCCATTCCAGCGGACTCGGGATGGCGACCACGTGCGCCTGGATCTCGTCGATCGACATGAGACCGTGGTCGACGGGGACGAATTCGATGTCGGCGGGGTCCTCGATCGCGTGCCGCACGAACTCACCGTCGGCGGTCTGCTCGAACCAGCTGCGAAAGGTGTCGTGGCGCCGCAGATATGCGTTCACCGCGTGATCCATGGCCGAGATGTCGCATTTCCCGGCGACTTCACAACTCGCGATGATCTGTCGCGAGAAATTCAACCCCGCGGCCGTGCGCTCGGAGTAGTTACGCAGATGCTGGCCCTGCATGTAACTGATCGGGACCGAACTGAGCGGCGCTTTCCGAGCAATTTCCACCGCAGCCGCAGTGGGATGCCAAGAGGTTACCGAACCCGGCTTCAACGACCATTCATCAAGGGGCCCAACAGTGATCTTGCCGATTTGCAACTCGTCTAACCTCTCCGCTTTGCCGATCCGCGACCGGCACGAGCCGTTGCCGGATCAACATACTCCCGCCGGACCCGCATGGGTTCGACACCGCCGACGCCAGGAGACCGAACCGCGCGTGGCATACGCGAACATGCCATAGTGTGCCCCGGAACACATCTTCACGGGCGCAAGAAGTGCCTGAAGGCCACTTTCTGACAGCCGGTGCAAGGGAGGAACTACGGGCATGGATGCTGCCGTAAAAACCAACGAAACAGCAGGTCGATTCGCGATCGTCGGTTACGCGGCGCGGTTCCCAGGAGCCCGGGACGCCGACGAGTTCTGGGACGTACTACGGGATGGCCGCGATGCGATATCCGAGGTCCCCCAGGATCGTTGGAACGCCGACGAGTTCTTCGACCCCGAACCCGGCGCCCCCGGCAAGGTCGTCACCCGCCGCGCCGGCTTCGTCGACGACGTGACCGGCTTCGACGCCCCGTTCTTCGGTCTGTCGGCCCGTGAGGTCCGTCTGATGGACCCCCAGCACCGGCTGCTGCTCGAAACCGCCTGGCGCGCCGTCGAACACTCCGGCACGGCACCGACGTCGTTGGCCAACAGCAACACTGGCGTGTTCGTCGGCCTGGCCACCCACGATTACCTCGGAATGGCATCCGATGAGCTGACGTACCCCGAGATCGAGGCCTACATGGCGATCGGGACGTCGAACGCCGCCGCGGCCGGGCGCATCAGCTACCGGCTGGGCCTGCAGGGGCCCGCCGTCGCCGTGGACACCGCGTGCAGTTCCTCGCTGGTGGCCATCCACCAGGCCTGCCAGGCGCTGCGGCTCGGGGAGTGCGACCTCGCGCTGGCGGGCGGCGCCAACGTGCTGTTGACCCCGGCGACCATGATCACGTTCTCCAGTGCGCACATGCTCGCGCCGGACGGCAAGTGCAAGACCTTCGACGCCGCCGCCGACGGTTACGTGCGCGGTGAGGGCTGCGGCGTCATCGTCATCAAACGCCTCGAGGACGCCCTGCGTGACGGCGACCGGATCCGGGCCGTCATCCGCGGCAGCGCAATCAACCAGGACGGCGCGTCAGGCGGGCTGACCGTGCCCAATGGTGTTGCCCAGCAACGCGTCATCACCGATGCGCTGCAACGCGCCGGCCTGAAGCCCAGCGACATCGGTTACCTGGAGGCCCACGGCACCGGCACCTCCCTCGGCGACCCGATCGAAGCGCAGGCCGCCGGCGAGGCGCTCGGCGCGGGCCGCGACCCCGGCAAACCCCTGCTGATCGGTTCGGCAAAGACCAACATCGGGCACCTCGAAGCCGCCGCCGGCATCGCGGGTGTCCTCAAGGTCGTGCTGGCGCTGGAGAACGAGCAGCTGCCCAAACACCTGCACTTCGAGAACCCGTCGCCGCACATCCCGTGGGACCGGCTGCCGGTGGAGGTGGTCACCGAGACCACCCCGTGGCAGCGCAACGGTCAGCCCCGCATCGCCGGCGTCAGCTCGTTCGGCTTCGCGGGCACCAATGCCCACGTCATCCTCGAAGAGGCGCCCGAGCCCACCCCTGCCAGCGAACCGGCACCGGCCGACGAGCGGTTCGGCCTGCTCCCCCTGTCCGCCCGCACCCCCGCCGCACTGGTGGCGCTGGCCGGGCAGTACCGCGACTACCTCGCCGAGCATCCGGAGGCCACGCTGGCCGACGTGTGCCACACCGCGGGCACCGCCCGCGCGCACCTCGAGCAGCGGGCCGCCCTGGTGGTCGACTCCCGCGACGCGGCCGTCGAACTGCTCGGTGCGCTCGCCGACGACCGGCCGGCCCCCGGCCTGGTGCGCGGCGAATCGCACGACACCCCCAAGACCGCGTGGCTGTTCACCGGTCAGGGCAGCCAGTACCCCGGGATGGCGCGGCAGCTGTACGACACCGAGCCGGTGTTCGCCGAGACCCTCGACCGATGCGCGGCCGCGGTGGCCGATGCGCTCGAAAAGCCGTTGCTGGACGTCGTTTTCGATACGGGGGCGAGTGACGCTGAGGAGACGTTGCGGCAGACCAGCTACGCCCAGCCCGCCCTGTTCGCGGTCGAGATGGGGCTGGCCCGGCTGTGGCAGTCGTGGGGTTTCGAACCCGACGTGGTGCTGGGCCACAGCGTCGGCCAGTACGCCGCGGCCTGCGTCGCCGGGGTGTTCGAGCTGGAGGACGGCGCCCGGCTGATGGCCGAACGCGGCAGGCTGTTCGGCAGCCTGCCCGCCGGTGGGCGCATGGTCGCGGTGTTCGCCGCCGCCGACCGCGTCGAGAGCCTGACCGACGAGTACCCGAGCCTGTCGGTGGCGGCCTACAACGGCGCCAACACGGTGCTGTCCGGACCCGCCGACGAGTTGGAGAAGGCGGTCGCGCGACTGGCCGCCGACGGTGCCCGGTGCGACTGGCTCGACACCAGCCACGCGTTCCACTCGGCACTACTCGACCCGATCCTCGACGAGTTCGAAACCTTCGCACAGGGTTTCACCTACCGTGCGCCGCAACGGATCCTGATCGACAACCGGACCGGCGCCGCCCTGGGCCGCAGTGTGCGCCTCGACGGTGCCTACTGGCGCAGGCACGCCCGCCAGCCGGTGGAGTTCGCCAAGAGCGTGCGCACCCTCGCCGAGATGAACTGCCGCGTGCTGCTGGAGATCGGGCCCCGGCCCGTGCTGACCGCGGCCGCTTTGGCGGCCTGGCCGGACCCGGCCACCGCCCCGCGCGCGATCGCCTCGCTGCGCCGCAACACCCACGACCACCGGCAACTCACCGAGGCGCTCGCCGACGCCTACGTGCTCGGCCACCTGCCGCGGTTCGCCGCGCTGAAGCGCCCCCACGCGCAGCTGCTCGACCTCCCCACCTACCCGTTCGAGCACCGCGAGTATTCATTCCGTGACAACCGGACAGCGGGCGTCGAGGATCGGCCGCAGCCCACGGCGGCGGCGACCGAGGCGCTGCGGCTACTCGAGGACGGCCGCATCGCCGAACTCGCCGCTCTGCTCGGCGACGCGGACGGTGATCAGCAGAGCCACGACGTGTTGACCAGGCTCGCCGCCCAACACAATCGGCAGCGCACGACACAGTCCATCGCCGACGACCGCTACGAGTTCCGGTGGGAGGCGCTGACCGGCGCACCGGCCGGAGCGGGCGGCGAAGCGTCGTGGCTGCTGGTCGGTGACGACACCGAGACCGTGCGGCCACTGGTCGACACCCTGGTGGCACGCGGGCACCGGCACCGCTTCGTCGGGCTGCCCGCCACCGACGCCGACGAGGACACCCTCGTCGACATCCTGCGCGAGGCCGCAGAGGACGACGCCACACTGCGCATCCTGCACATCGCGGCTGTCGACTCGACGACCACACCGTCCATGCGGTCGCTGCTGCGCATGCAGCACCGCATCCTCGGCGGCACCCGCCGCCTCTTCCGCGCCGCTGCGACCGCGGAACTGCGGAGCCCCGTCTGGGTGGTGACCCGTGGTGCGCAACGTGTTTCCGACGTCGACTCTGTCGCCCCCGAGCACAGTGCGCTGTGGGGGTTCGGCCGCGCCGCCGCACTCGAGCTGCCACAGGTCTGGGGCGGGCTCGCCGACCTCGCCGCGGGCAGCGCCGACGAATGGTCCGCGCTGCTCGACCGGTTGACCGCACCCGCCGCCGCGGTGCGGGAGGATCAGCTCGCCCTGCGGGGCCACACCACCTATGTGCCGCGCCTGGTCCGGCGCGACGGGGTCACCGGCGGTGCCCTCGAACTGCGGAGCGACGCAACCTATCTCGTCACCGGTGGGCTCGGGTCGATCGGTATGGAGATCGCCGGCTACCTGGCCGCCAACGGCGCCGGTCACCTGGTGCTGACCAGCCGCCGCACCCCCGACGACACAGTCCGCGAACGCATCGACGCGCTGGCCGCCCAGCACGGCTGCGATATCCGTGTCATGACCGCCGACGTCGCCGACGCACACGACGTGGCGCGGCTGCTGGCCGGTGTGGCTGCCGAACTGCCGCCGCTGGCGGGCATCGTCCACGCGGCGGGCGAGATCGGCACCACCCCGCTGACCGCCCTCGACGTCGAATCTCAGCAAGCCGAGGTCGACCGTGTATTCGCGGGAAAGGTCTGGGGCGCCTGGCATCTGAGCGAGGCCGCCGCGGACCTGGAGCTCGACTTCTTCATCAGCACCTCCTCGATCGCCTCGATCTGGGGTGGCTACGGGCAGACCGCCTACGGTGCGGCCAACGCCTTCCTCGACGGGCTGGCCTGGCGCCTGCGCGACCAGGGCATCGCGGGGGTGAGCGTGAACTTCGGCCCCTGGTCGGCGGGTATGGCCGATGCGGAGTCGCGGGCACGCCTCGACGAGCGCGGGGTCCGCACGCTCGGACCGGCCGACGCGCTGGCGGGCCTGGCCGACGTCGCGGCGAACTCGACACAGGGGGTGATCGCGCGCATCGACTGGGCGCGGTTCCTGCCGCTCTACCAGCAGGCGGGCCGACGCGCCTTCCTCTCGGAGCTCGACCGCGAGGTGCCGAGCGCGGCGACACCTGCGGTGGTGACGCCGTCGGGCCGGACCGAACTCGTCGAGCAGCTCACCAACGCCCCTGTGCAGCAACGCAAACGACTGCTCACCGACTACCTGCGCGACGCGGTCGCCGACGTGACCCGGGTCGACGCCGCCGAGATCCGCGAGGACGCCGGCTTCTTCGACCTCGGCATGGACTCGCTGATGGCCGTCGAGCTGCGTCGCCGCCTCGAACAGGGTGTCGGCAAGGAGATCCCGGTCACCCTGGTGATGGACCACCCGCGCCTGTCCGATGCGGCCGAGTACCTGCTCGGCGACGTGCTGGGCCTCGAACAGCAGGCGCCCGCCCGGCCCGCGCCTCGGCAGGCCGCGACGACGCGGGCCGACGACCCGATCGCGATCATCGCGGTGTCGTGCCGGTTCCCCGGCGCACCGAACCCGGAAGCGTTCTGGGAGTTGCTCTCCGGCGGTGTCGACGCGATCCGGGAGGTCCCCGAGGACCGCTTCGACATCGATGAGTTCTACGACCCCGATCCCGACGCCGCGGGCAAGACCTACACCCGGTTCGGCGGATTCCTCGACGGCATCGACGGATTCGACCCGGAATTCTTCGGTATCTCCCCGCGCGAGGCCGTGTGGATCGAACCGCAGCAGCGGCTGATGCTCGAAACCGTCTGGGAGGGGCTGGAACGCGCCGGGTACGCACCGGCGGACCTTCGCGGCAGCCGGACCGGAACCTTCGTCGGGGTGGCGGCCAACGAGTACGCCCACCTGCTGTCCTCGGAGTCGATCGACAAGATCGAACCCCACTTCATCACCGGCAACGCGCTCAACGCCATCTCCGGCCGCGTCGCCTTCGCGCTCGGGTTCGAAGGTCCCGCCGTCGCGGTCGACACCGCGTGCAGTTCGGCGCTGGTCGCCGTCCACCAGGCCGTCCAGGCACTGCACGCCGGTGACTGCGACCTCGCCGTCGCCGGCGGGGTGAACGTGCTGCTGAGCCCGGTCACCGTCGTCGCCGCCTCGCGGGCGCGGATGCTCTCCCCGGTCGGCCGGTGCAAGACCTTCGACGCCTCCGCCGACGGGTACGTGCGCAGCGAGGGCTGCGGGATCCTGGTGCTCAAGCGGCTCAGCGACGCGGTCCGCGACGGCGACCGGGTGGCCGCGGTCATCCCGAGCAGCGCGGTCAACCAGGACGGCGCGTCCAGCGGTCTGACCGTGCCCAACGGCGGTGCGCAACAACGACTCATCAGGTCTGCCCTCGACCGCGCCGGGCTCACCGGCGCCGACGTCGACTACCTCGAGGCGCACGGCACCGGCACCCCGCTCGGCGATCCGATCGAGGTGCAGGCGGCCGCCGCGGCCTACGGAGACTCGCGTACCGCCGACCGGCCGCTGCTCATGGGCTCGGTCAAAACCAACATCGGTCACACCGAATCCGCCTCGGGTGCAGCGGGTCTGATCAAGGTCGTGCTCTCGCTGCAGAACGAGACGCTGCCGCAGAGCCTGCACTTCGACACCCCGTCACCGCACATCCCGTGGGATTCGTTGCCGGTGCGCGTGGTGGACAAGGCCGTGCCGTGGCAGACCAACGGCAGGCCGCGCCGCGCCGGTGTGAGTTCCTTCGGCTTCACCGGCACCAACGCCCACGTGCTCGTCGAAGAGGCGCCGCCGCTGCCCGAGCTCGACCCCGATATCGAAGACGACCAACCCGACACCGACGCAACGCCGGTCAACGTGCTGGCGCTGTCGGCGCGGTCCCCGGAGGCACTGGTCGATCTGGCACAGCGGTACCGGTCCTGGCTGGAGGAGACCCCCGACGCGGATCTGACCGACGTCTGCCTCACCGCGGGCACGGGCCGTTCGCACTTCGAACACCGCGCCGCGATGGTGGTGGACTCCATCGAGTCCGCCCGCCAGGCGCTGACCGATCTGGCCGACAACCGGACCCGGCCCGGCGTGGTGCGCGGTGAGCAGACGCACCGCCCGACCACGGCGTGGCTGTTCACCGGACAGGGCAGCCAGTACCCCGGTATGGCGCGGGAACTGTTCGAGGCCGAGACGGTGTTCGCCGACACCGTCACCCGGTGCGCGGACGCGGTCAAGGACATCCTGCCGCAGCCGCTGCTCGAGGTGCTGTTCGCGACCGACCGGGAGACCGGAGAACGGTTGCGCCACACCTCGTATGCCCAGCCGGCGCTGTTCGCCGTCGAGATGGGTCTGGCGCGGCTGTGGCAGTCCTGGGGCATCGAACCCGACGTGGTGCTCGGCCACAGCGTCGGCCAGTACGCGGCGGCCTGTGTCGCGGGCGTGTTCAGCCTCGAGGACGGCGCCCGGCTGATGGCCGAACGCGGCCGGATGTTCGGCGGTCTGCCCGACGGCGGGCGGATGGTGGCGGTGTTCACCGACGCCAAACACGTCGAGGAGATCGCGAGCGAGTTCCCGCGCGTATCGGTGGCGACCTACAACGGGCCCAACACCGTGCTGTCGGGCCCGGGCAAGGATCTCGAGCAGATCGTGCCGAAGTTCGCCGAGGAGGGCATTCGCTGCACCTGGCTGGAGACCAGCCACGCCTTCCACTCCGAACTGCTCGACCCGGTGCTCGACGAATTCGAGTCCTACCTCGGCCAGTTCGAATTCGCCACGCCCACACTGCCGTTGGTGTGCAACCGCACCGGCTCGGTGATCACCGCCCAGACTCCGCTCGACGCCACGTACTGGCGCAGGCACTCCCGCCAGCCGGTGCAGTTCGCCGAGAGTGTGCGCGCGGTCGCCGCGCTGGGCGCCTCGGTGCTGATGGAGATCGGACCGCAACCGGTGCTGACCGGTGCCGCGGTGCAGGTCTGGCCCGAACACCTGGCCGCACCGCGGGCGGTCGCCTCACTGCGCAAGGGTGTCGCCGACCGTCGTCAGATGGCCGACGCACTGGCCGCGGCCTACGTCGGCGGACACCGACCGAACTTCGCCGCGGTGCAGAACCGGCCGCACCGCAAGCTGGAGCTGCCCACCTATCCGTTCCAGCGCCGCCGCTTCTGGCCCAAGACGTCCAGCATCTCCGTCGACGGCCCGACGGTGTCCGGGATCCTCGGTAGTGCAAAAGATCTCGCATCCGGGGACACCGTGTACACCAGCCGGCTGTCGGTGAAGTCGCAGCCCTGGCTGTCCGACCACGTGATCTACGGCACCGTCGTGGTGCCCGGCGCGACGTACGCCGCGATGGCGCTGGCCGCCGTCGGCTCACCCGCGAGGGTGAAGGACGTATTCTTCTACGAGCCGATCATCCTGCCGGAGAAGGCCTCTCGCGAGGTGCAGCTGACCCTGCATCCCGGCGACGGCGACGGTGTGTGGACCTTCCAGGTGCACAGCAGGCCCTACGGCGAACGCGGCGCCGACTGGTCGCTCAACGCCGACGGCACTGTGGTCTCCGGGCTCGAGGAGATCGCCGACCAGGACAGCGGACCCGTCGACGAGGCGATCGAGCGGCTCAACCGCATGCGTCCGCAGGACCTGTTCGAGACGTTCGCCGACATGGAGCTGGCGTGGGGTCCGACCTGGTCGGGGTCGCTCAAATCGCTGTGGCTCGGTGAGGGCGAGGCGATCGGCGACATCCTCGTCGGTGAGGAACTGGCCGACCAGCTCGGCTCGGAGCCGATGCACCCGGTCCTGATGGATCTGTGCACCGGTGTCGCGTTCCCCGCGTTCCCGGCGCTGCTGGCCGCCGAACAGGGCGTCAGCGATCTGTTCCTGCCGCTGCGGTACGGGCAGGTGTCGCTGCGGGAGAAGATGCCACGCCGGTTCTACTGCCGTGCGCGGTGGCACACCAGCGAGCTGATGAGCGAAACCCAGGTCTTCGACCTCGATTTCGTCAGCCGGGACGGCCGCCCGCTCGGCGGCATCCGCGAGTTCACCGTCAAACGCGCACCGCGCGAGGCGTTGTTGCGCGGCCTCGGCGGGGACGCCACCCGGCTGCTCTACACCCTCGGCTGGGCCGAGGTGCCGGCCCCGGAGCCCGGCGACTCGACCGGCAGCGGCACCTGGCTGGTCGCGGGCTTCGACGAGCTGGCATCCGCCGTGCCGGGCTGCATCCCGTTCGATCCGGCCGTCGACACCCAGCCGTTGGGCGAGGTGCTCAGCGATGCCCACGAACGCGGGATGGCGTTCTCCGGCGTGGTGTGGCGGGCCGCGCAGCCTGGGGCGGACGAGTCGGCCGCCGACGTGGCGGCGCGGACGGAAGCCGAGATCGCGAACCTGCTCAGTGCGGTGCACACCGTCCAGGGTGGGCTGAAACTGCCCGGCGGGCTGTGGATCGTCACCGAACGGGCGGTCGCCACCGAATCCGGTGAGCCGGTGGATCCGGTGCAGGCCGCGCTGTGGGGTCTCGGGCGCACCACGATCAACGAGGAACCGGCGCTGCGGTGCAGGCTGATCGACTGCGACGGGTCACCCGAAGCGGTGCGCGCGCTGGCCGATCTACTCGTCACCCCCGTCGACGAGCCGGAACTGGCTGTGCGGCAAGGGAAACTGCTCGCCTCGCGGCTGCTGCCGTGGGCGCGCAGCGGACACTTCACCGTGCCGCGCTCGACCGACTACGTTCTCGCCCCGACCGAACGCGGCGCGATCGACAACCTGCGGCTCACCGAGGCCGACGTGCCGCCGCCGGCCGAGAACTACGTGCAGGTCCGCGTCGAGGCCGCGGGCCTGAACTTCCGCGACGTGCTCAACGTGCTCGGTCTCTACCCCGGCGATCCCGGGCCGATCGGCGGCGACTTCGCCGGCGTCGTCACCCAGTTGGGCGACGGTGTCACGGGACTCGAAGTGGGACAACGCGTCTACGGCTCCATGCAGGGCGCGTTCGCCAGCCGGTTCAACGTGCCCGCGCAGTTCCTGGCGCCGATCCCCGACGGGGTCAGCGCGGTGGAGGCCGCGACGATCCCCGCCGCGGCGCTCACGGTGCGGCTGTCGTTCGACTGGGCGCAGCTGCGGCCCGGCGACAAGGTGCTCATCCACGCCGCCAGCGGTGGCGTCGGACTGGCCGCGGTGCAGATGGCGCAGCGGTGCGGTGCCACGGTGTTCGCCACGGCGAGCACGTTCAAGCGGGCGACGCTGCGGAAGCTGGGCGTCGAATACGTCTACGACTCGCGCACAACGGATTTCGCGGATCAGATCCTCGCCGACACCGACGGCGCCGGGGTGGACGTGGTGCTCAACAGCCTGACGAGCGAAGGGTTCATCGAGGCGACGCTGCGGGCCACCGCCCAAGGCGGCCGCTTCGCCGAGATCGCCAAACGCGATATCTGGTCGACCGAGAAGATGGCCGAGGCCCGCCCCGACATCTCCTACGAGATCGTCGCGCTGGACACCGTGATGTTCACCGAGCCCGATCGCATCCGCGATCTGCTCACCGAGGTGTCGGAGGGCCTGGCTCGCGATGAGTGGACCCCGCTGCCCGCGGAGATCTACCCGCTGACCGAGGCCAGGACCGCGTTCCGCCGGATGCAGCAGGCACGCCACATCGGCAAGATCGTGCTGCAGATCCCCCAGCCGCTGCAGCCGCGGCCGGACCGCAGCTACCTGATCACCGGTGGTCTCGGGGCAATCGGCCTGCACACCGCGGCGTACCTGGCGCAGCTCGGAGCAGGCGACATCGTGCTGACCAGTCGCCGGGAGCCCGATGCCGATGTGCGGCGGGTGATCGACGACATCGCCGAGCGGTACAAGTGCCGGATCCACACCTTCGCCGCCGATGTCGGCGACGAGGCCGCGGTGGCGGCGCTGCTCGACCGCATCCGCGCCGAGCTGCCGCCGCTGGCGGGGGTGGCACACCTCGCCGGTGTGCTCGACGATGCGCTGCTGTCCCAGCAGAGCCCGGACCGGTTCCGGGCGACGCTGGCGGCCAAGGCCTACGGCGCCTGCCACCTGGACCGGCTGACCCGGGACGACGGGCTGGACTTCTTCGTCGTGTCGTCGTCGGTGTCGAGCCTGTTCGGCTCGCCGGGGCAGGCGAACTACGCCACGGCCAACGCGCTGCTGGACGGTCTGGTCGCGCAGCGGCGGGCCCACGGCCTGCCCGCCACCGGCGTGAACTTCGGGCCGTGGGCCCAAGGCGGGATGGCGTCGTCGGAGGCGGCGACCGCCAACATCAGCGCTCAGGGTCTGGTTCCGCTGGAACCGTCGGCGGCGCTGAGCGCGCTGGCCGAAGTGATCGCCAACGGCACCGGCCAGGCCACGGTCATCAAGGCGAACTGGGCGCGGGCGGCCAAGGTGCTCGGCAGCTCGCGGCCGCCCATCCTGGACCTGGTGTTGCCGAGTGCCGCCGGTGAGGTGACCGGCGACAGCGAGCTGCTGCGGCAGCTGCAGGAGATCCCGGTGCCCCAGCGGGCCGGGTTCGTGACCGAGTTCCTGCAGCGGGAGGTGCAGACCTTCCTGCGCCTGGCGCAGCCGCCGGCGGCGACGAGCCGGTTCCTGGACCTGGGGACGGACTCGTTGATGGCGATCGAGCTCCGGAACCGGTTGCACAGCCAGTTCGGCGGGGCGTTCACGATCAACGCGACCGCGGTGTTCGACTACCCGACCATCGGTGGGCTGGCCGAGTACCTCGTCGGGCAGCTGCCCGATGCGGAGACGCCGGAGGCCACACCCGAGCCGATTGCGCAGGAGCCGTCCGAGCCGGAAGGCGCCGGGCCAGCGGCGTTGCCGTGACGTCGCTCCCTCGGCATGTTGCTGTCGCAACATGCCGAGGGGGTGCTGGCTGACCATCCCCGCGAAGGCTTCACACCGATGTTTGCGCAGTCCTATCGTGAAGGCTGCGCGACAGGTTCGGGGGCAGACAGTGGACGGCACACCCTTCGGTCACTACCTGCTGGTCGAACTCCTGGGCCGGGGTGCGACGGGTGAGGTGTGGCGCGCCCACGACACCGTGGCCGGCCGCACGGTCGCACTGAAGCAGCTGTCCGCGCATCTCGGCCGCGACGTCGAGTACCGGATGCGGTTCCAGCGCGATGCGCAGGCCGCCACGCTGCTCAGCCATCCGCACGTCGTCCCGGTGCACGGCTTCGGCGAGATCGACGGGCGCCTGTATGTCGACATGCAGTTGATCGACGGTCGGGATCTGCGGCGACTGCTGAGCCAGGGGCCGCTCGACCCGGCGCGCGCGGTCATGATCGTCGACCAGGTCGCCGCCGCCCTGGACGCCGCGCACGAGATCGGCCTGGTGCACGGGGATGTTCGGCCGTCCAACATCATCGTCGCCGGATTCGACGTCGCCTACCTCGGCGACGTCGGTATCCCCCGGCCGGCCACCGGCCCCTACCAGTACACGGCGCCGGAGCGGTTCCGGGACGGACGCGGCGACGGGCGCTCGGACACCTACGCGCTGGCGTGCGTCCTCTACGAATGCCTGGTCGGTGCGCCCCCCTTCCAGGGCGATGGCCTCGAACAGCAGATCGCCGGCCACCTCATGACGCCACCGCCGCGGCCGTCCACCGTGCTGGCGGGCATCCCGGCGCGGTTCGACCTCGTCATCTCCAGGGGGATGGCCAAGGACCCCGGCGACCGCTACCGAACGGCGGTGGAGTTGGCCCACGCCGCCCGCGCGGCGGTGACCACGACCCTCGCCACGGACTTCCCGCCGCCGCCTGCGGCCGCCCACGCTCGCGCAGGCACGTCGATCGACGCGTTGCTCGACCACACGGTCTCGGCCATCCACAGCGGCGGCGACGGCGACCGGTCCGACGCGGCCGTCGACCCCGACCGCGCGCACGCGGACTTCGATGACCTGCTCACCGCACCGGGCGAACCGGGCGAGATCCGGCGCCTCACGATCATGTTCGCCGACCTCGTCGACTCGACGGTGCTGTCGACCGAGGTCGAACCGGAGACCTACCGCCTCCTCGTGGGCCGGTACCGGCAGCAGGTGCTGCGCATCGTCGGCAAATACGAGGGCCATATCGGATCGACCAAGGGCGACGGTCTGCTCGTCGTCTTCGGCTATCCCGTCGCCCACGAGAACGACGTGCGCCGCGCGGTGCAGGCCGGGCTGGAGATCACCCGCGACGTCGCGCGGCTGAGCGAGCAGGCCGAACGCCGTTTCGGCCTTCGCATCGACGTGCGGGTCGGCGTCCACCGGGGGCTGGTCTACCTCGACACCGCGCAGGACGATGTGTTCGGGCTGGCCGCCAACATGGCGGCGCGGGTCTCGGGGCTCGCGCCACCGGGCACCGTGGTGGTGTCGGATTCGGTGGAGGCGCTGGTCAAGGACACCTTCGAACTGGAAGCGCTGCCGCCTGCGCCGGTGAAGGGCATCAAGGGTCTGGTCAGCCACTCGCGGGTGGTGGGCGAACGCGCGGAGACGTCCCGCGGACACAGCGGCCCACTGGTGGGGCGCGAACGCGAGCTCGCCCGGCTGCGCCGGGGGTGGGTGCGGGCACAGGCCGAGACGCTGACCACACCCGCGGTGGTGATCCGGGGTGAGGCCGGGATCGGTAAGAGCAGGCTGGTCGCCGCGGTGATCGACCTGGTGGCCGACGACGGCGGGGTGGTCGTCGAGCTGGCGGGCTCGCCGTTCCACACCGATGTCGGACTGCACCCGGTGCGTGTGCTGCTGGAGCGCCGCTGCGGTGTCGACCGGATGACCGCCCCGGCGCGGTGTGTGGATCTGCTCCGGGCCGAACTCGCCGCGCGGGGTCTGGATCCGGGAACGGATGTGAGCCTGTTGGCGCCCGTGATGGGCCTCGGTCCGGAGTCCGGATACGAGATGTCGCCGTTCGAGGGCCGCCGACTGCAGGAGGCGATCGGCGCCGCGGTGGCGCGGTACCTGACGGCCTGCCTGAGCGGGGCGCCCGGCCTGATCGTCGTCGAGGACGGGCACTGGCTCGACCCGTCGACGCTCGAGTTGATCGCGGACGTGTTGCGGGCCGCCGACGGCCGGCTCCTGGTGGTGGTCACCGGCCGCCACGGGACCTGGCTGCCCGGTGACTGGCCCGCCAAGATCCTCGACCTGGACCCGCTGTCCGACGACGAGGTGGACACGCTGATCGCGGCACTCGATCCGACGGTCACCGCAGAGGAGTGCGCCGCGGTGCGCGAACGCTGCGACGGTATCCCGTTCTACGTCGAGCAGGTGGTCAGCGGCCTGGGCCAGACCGGTCCCGAGGAGAACCGCCCGCCGGTGCCGGATCCGCTGTACGAGCCGTTGTTCGCCCGCCTCCTCGCGCGGCCCAACGTGGTGCCGGTCGTCGAGGCGGCCGCCGTCATCGGGCGTCAGGTCGACCGCGGATTGCTGATCGCGGTGTGCGGGCTGGCCGAGGACGACGTCGACGACGTGATCGACGAGCTCGAAGACGCGCAGGTGCTCGAACCGCAGGGCGCGGGCGGTTGGCGGTTCCGCCACGAACTGCTGCGCGAGGTCGCCGCGGAGTTGGCTCCGCCCAGCGTCCGACGGGATCTGCACGGCCGGGTCGCCGACGCGTTGACGGGCCGCGCCGCGGGCGACCCCGACTGGCGGCTGGTCGCCGCGCACTACGAGAGCGCCGAGCGGTACGCCGACGCCGCGGCGGCCTACCGCGAGGCGTCGGCGGCCGCCCGGCTCCGCGGCGCACTGCCCGAGGCCCGCACCTACCTCAGCCACGCGCTGTCCGAACTCGAGAAGAGCCCGCCCGACGCCGCCCGTGACCGCCTCGAGATCCGGCCGCGACTGGAGCGCGGATTCCTCGCCGCGGCGATGGAGGGATACCAAAGTGTCTCCGTCGCCGACGATTTCGAGCGTTGCCTGCAGTTGGCGGGCACCGATCTGCACGACGACGAGGTCTGCTCCACGTTGATCTCGGTGTGCAGCTACTACGTGTCGCGTGCCGATCTCGACCGCGCCGCCCAGATCCTGGAGCTCGTCGAGTCGGCACCGGACATGGGCAGAGAATGGCTCCGCCCTTCGGTCAACGGTGCGCTGGGCACGATCGCGTTCGTCCGCGGTCAGATGCCCACTGCCCGTGCACATTTCGCGAAGGCGCTGGAGAGTGTGGCACTCGAGGACCGCCAGCGCATGGGTGAGCTGTGGTACGTCCCGCACGATCCGGTGGCGATGGCGCACGAACATCTCGCGATGGACCGGCTGTGGCGCGGCGACCTCGCGGGCGCGGAGGCCGCCACCGCCGCCGCGCGGCGACGGGCCGACGGGCTGGGCGCCCCGCTGGCGGCGTACAACGTCGTCAACGCGATCGACATGGAGATCTGGATGCGCGTGGACGCCGGTCAGTTCGACCGGGCGCGCGCACTGGTCGCCGAGATGATCCGCCGGTCCGAAGACCACGGCTTCGACTTCTGGCAGCTGTTCGGGACGACCGAACAGTGCATGGTCGACGCCGAGATGGCGCTGCACACTCCGGCCCCCGACCGCACCGCACTCGAGGCGCTGATCACGGCGATGACCCAGGCCGTCGACTTCTGGCGCGCGGTGGGCCTGTACATCTACCAGACCCATTACGACTGCGTCCTCGCGAAACTGCTGACCGCGGCGGGCCGCCACGACGAGGCGCGGCAGCGGATCGAGACGGGTCTGCGCATCGCCGCCGACACGGGCATGCACTTCCACGACGCCGAACTGCTGCGCGCGCGGGCGCGCACCCGCGCCGACGACGCCGACCGCACCGCGGACCTGGCGGCGGCACGACGAATCGCTCGCGAGCAGGACGTTCCGCTGATGGAGTTGCGTGCCGCCCTCGACGACCACGACGTGCGCGGTTCCGCAGCGCGCGGCGTGCTGGCTGCGGCCCTCGAACGCTTCTCGGACGACGGGCCGACGGGCGAGGGCACCCTCCCTGAGCTGCGGCGCGCACGGTCGCTGCTGCGGTGACTGCGACGGCCCGCATACGCCGCCTTTACGTTGCGTGATCAAAATCACATTGGGGCGTATGTGCCGGTCAGACATGTGTCAACTGCGATTTCCGGTGGCCCTACCAACCAGGTGGTTACCCCGGTCGGAGGAATTGCCGGCAGGGGGTTTGAGTTGTAGTTACCGGTGGGTATAGTCGCGGCAGTTACTGGTGGGTAACTTAGCGAAAAGTACCCAACCGAGCTGTGGCATTTCTCATCGAGGAGGCAACGTGAGCCACTACAAGAGCAACGTCCGGGATCAGGTCTTCAACCTGTTCGAGGTGTTCGGCGTCGACAAGGCGCTCGGCCAGGGCGACTTCACCGACCTGGACGCCGACACGGCCAAGGAGATGCTCGGCGAGATGGCTCGCCTGGCCGAGGGCCCGATCGCCGAGTCGTTCGTCGAGGGCGACCGCAATCCCCCGGTCTTCGACCCCGAGACCCACACCGTGACGCTCCCCGAGGGCTTCAAGAAGTCGATGCGCGCGCTGTTCGACGCCGGCTGGGACAAGGCCGGTATGAAGGAGGAGCTCGGCGGTATGCCGATGCCCCGCGCCCTGCAGTGGGCCCTGATCGAGCACGTCCTCGGCGCGAACCCGGCCGCGTACATGTACGCCATGGGCGGCGGTATGGCGCAGATCTTCTACGACAACGGCACCGACGAGCAGAAGAAGTGGGCCAAGTTGGCCGCCGAACACAACTGGGGCGCCACCATGGTGCTCACCGAGCCCGACGCCGGCTCCGACGTCGGCGCGGGCCGCACCAAGGCCGTCCAGCAGCCCGACGGCACCTGGCACATCGACGGCGTCAAGCGGTTCATCACCTCGGCCGACTCCGACGACCTGTTCGAGAACATCATGCATCTGGTGCTGGCCCGCCCCGAGGGCGCAGGCCCCGGCACCAAGGGTCTGTCGCTGTTCTTCGTACCGAAGTTCCACTTCGACCCGGAGACCGGTGAACTGGGCGAGCGCAACGGCGTCTTCGTCACCAACGTCGAGCACAAGATGGGCCTGAAGGTCTCGGCCACCTGTGAGCTGACCTTCGGCCAGCACGGTGTCCCGGCCAAGGGCTGGCTCGTCGGCGAGGTGCACGACGGCATCGCGCAGATGTTCGACGTCATCGAGCAGGCCCGAATGATGGTGGGCACCAAGGCGATCGCCACGCTGTCGACCGGCTACCTCAACGCGCTCGAGTACGCCAAGGACCGCGTCCAGGGCGCCGACATGACCCAGATGACCGACAAGACCGCTCCGCGCGTGACCATCACGCACCACCCGGACGTGCGTCGCTCGCTGATGACCCAGAAGGCCTACGCCGAGGGTCTGCGCGCCCTGTACCTGTTCACCGCGACCCACCAGGACGCGGATGTGGCCAAGGCGCTGCACGGCATCGAGCCCGACCTCGCGGTCAAGGTCAACGACCTGATGCTCCCGATCGTCAAGGGTGTGGGTTCCGAGCAGGCGTACGCCAAGCTCACCGAGAGCCTGCAGACCTTCGGTGGCTCCGGCTTCCTGCAGGACTACCCGATCGAGCAGTACATCCGCGACGCCAAGATCGACTCGCTCTACGAGGGCACCACCGCCATCCAGGCGCAGGACTTCTTCTTCCGCAAGATCGTCCGCGACAAGGGTGTGGCGCTGGCGCACGTGGCGGGCCAGATCGAGGAGTTCGTGAAGTCCGAGACGGGCAACGGCCGGCTCAAGGCCGAGCGTGCGCTGCTCGCGACCGCGCTGACCGACGTCCAGGCGATGGCGGCCACGCTGACCGGCTACCTGATGGGTTCTCAGGAGGACTCGAAGGAGCTGTACAAGGTCGGCCTCGGTTCGGTCCGGTTCCTGATGAGCGTCGGTGACCTCGTCATCGGCTGGCTGCTGCAGAAGCAGGCCGCCGTGGCGATCGAGGCGCTCGACGCCGGCGCCACCGGTGCGGACAAGTCGTTTTACGAGGGCAAGCTCGCGGTCGCGTCGTTCTTCGCGAAGAACTTCCTGCCGCTGCTGACCAGCACCCGCCAGATCGTCGAGAACCTCGACAACGAGATCATGGAGCTCGACGAAGCCGCGTTCTGATCCCTTTCACGCAGAAGGCCCCCGCCACGGCGGGGGCCTTTTGTGATGGTTCAGCGCGAGCAGACGCAGATTCGCGTGCACAGCGTCCGAACAGCGCGAATCTCTGTCTGCTCGCGTAGGAAAGGAGGGCTGGCTGAGAAACAAGGGCGGGTCCGGGAGGACATTGGGGGCGTCTTCTCACTGTGTCTCGCGCCGCCGGTTGTTCACCCCTGCACCGGCTATTTGGATCTGTCACTCCCGAACCCGTCGTGCGACCGACTTTACGCCTCTGATTCCCCTCAGACCAGAGGTGCGGTAAATCGAATCGCAGGAAAGTGGTGGCCCCGTGTTGCCGTCGGGTCGGGGGGTCAGACGGCAACACGGAGCTACCCGGTGTATCGACCGTGCGCGAGGCGGCGTTACACGGTCCCGCGGAAAATTTCGGCGGGCTGGTCAGGCCTCGAGGATCGCGGCCACGCCCTGGCCACCGGCGGCGCAGATGGAGATGAGTCCACGCGCCGGCTGACCGGTCTGCTGCTTCTTCTCCGCGAGCTGCTTGGCCATCTGGGCCACGATCCGCCCGCCGGTCGCGGCGAACGGGTGGCCGGCCGCCAGCGACGATCCGTTGACGTTCAGCTTGCTGCGGTCGATCGCGCCCAGCGCACTGTCGAGGCCGAGGCGCTCCTTGCAGTACTCCTCGGACTCCCACGCCTGCAGATGGGCCAGCACCACGGAGGCGAACGCCTCGTGGATCTCGTAGAAGTCGAAGTCCTGCAGCGTCAGGCCGTTGCGGGCCAGCAGTCGCGGCACCGCGTACGTCGGCGCCATCAGCAGCCCGTCGCGGCCGTTGACGTAGTCGACCGCCGCGCTCTCGCCGTCGACGTAGTAGGCGAGGGGTTCGACGGAGTGCTGCTCGGCCCAGTCCTCGGACGCCAGCAGCGCCACCGAGGCACCGTCGGTCAGCGGGGTGGAGTTGCCCGCGGTCATCGTCGCGTCGCCGTGGCGGACGCCGAACACCGGCTTGAGTTTGGCGAGCTTCTCGGCCGACGAATCCGCGCGCAGGTTGTTGTCGCGGTAGACGCCGAGGAACGGGGTGACGAGGTCGTCGAAGAAGCCGCGCTCGTAGGCGGCGGCCATGTTGCGGTGGCTGGCCGCGGCCAGTTCGTCCTGGTCGACGCGCTTGATGCCCATCTCCTTGGCGGTGATGGCGGCGTGCTCCCCCATCGACATCCCGGTGCGCGGTTCACTGTTGACGGGGATCTCGATGCCGACCGCGGCGGGCAGCTTGCCGACGAGTTTGAGCCGGTCGACGTTCGACTTGGCCCGGCGCAGCCCGAGCAGCGTCTTGCGCAGGTCGTCACCGAACGCGATCGGGGCGTCGGAGGTGGTGTCCACACCGCCCGCGGCCGCCGACTCGTACCGCCCGGCGGCGATCCCGTCGGCCGCGGCGATCGTGGCCTGCAGCCCGGTGCCGCAGGCTTGCTGGATGTCGAAGGCGGGGGTGTACGACGACAGCGCGCTGCCCAGCACGCATTCGCGCATCAGGTTGAAGTCGCGGCTGTGCTTGAGCACCGCACCGCCGATGACCGCGCCCAGCTTCTCGCCGTGCAGGTTGTACCGGTCGATCAGCCCACCCAGCGCCGCGGTGAACATGTCCTGATTGGACGCGTTCGCGTAGGCGCCGTCGGACCGGGCGAACGGAATCCGGTTGCCGCCGAGGACGGCCACCCGCCGCATGCTTCTGCTCTCAGCCACGTTTGCCTCCACTGTCGTTCCGGTTATCTAATGCCCGATATTACCCACCGTTCTTACTCAGGAGTAAGTTCAGGGTGGGACCTCCACTCCGCAGACGAAAGGCAGCTGAAGTGGCCTCCGACATCTATACCCAAATTGTTCACTCGGGCCCGGGTTCGTTTCTCGCGAAACAGCTGGGAATCCCCCAGCCCGAGACGCTGCGTCGCTACCGGGCCGGCGAACCGCCACTGCCCGGCGCGCTGCTGATCGCCGGCGAGGGCCGCGTCGTCGAACCCCTGCGTGCGGCGCTCGCCGACGACTACGAGATCGTCGCCAACAACATCGGTGGCAAATGGGCCGACAAGTTCGGCGGCCTGGTCTACGACGCCACCGGTATCACCGAACCCGAGGGCCTCAAGGGCCTCTACGAGTTCTTCACCCCGCTGCTGCGCAACGTCACACCGAACGCGCGGTTGGTCGTCGTCGGCACCGACCCCGACGACGCCGAGACCCCGCACGAACAGATCGTGCAGCGCGCGCTCGAGGGCTTCACCCGCTCGCTGGCCAAGGAGATGCGGCGCGGGGCGACGGTGTCGCTGGTGTACCTGTCGGCCGACGCGAAACCGGCCGCAACCGGTCTCGAGTCGACGATGCGGTTCATCCTGTCCGGCAAGTCCGCTTACGTCGACGGTCAGGTGTACCGGGTCGGCGCCGACGACGCCGCCCCGCCCGCCGACTGGGACAAGCCGCTGGCGGGCAAGGTCGCCGTCGTGACCGGTGCGGCCCGCGGGATCGGGGCGACCATCGCCGAGGTGTTCGCCCGTGACGGCGCAACGGTCGTCGCGGTGGACGTCGAGGGTGCCGCCGAGGACCTGGCCAAGGTGGCCGAGAAGGTGGGCGGCACCGCGCTGACCCTCGACGTGACCGCGGCAGACGCCGTCGACAAGATCGCCGCGCACGTGCGCGACCATCACGGCGGCAAGCTCGACATCCTGGTCAACAACGCCGGTATCACCCGCGACAAGCTGCTGGCCAACATGGACGAGGGCCGCTGGGATTCGGTGATCGCGGTCAACCTGCTGGCCCCGCTGCAGCTCACCGAGGGGCTCGTCGACAACGGTGTGCTCGGTGAGGGCGGCCGGGTGGTCGGGCTGTCGTCGATGGCAGGCATCGCGGGCAACCGCGGTCAGACCAACTACGCCACCACCAAGGCAGGCATGATCGGCCTGACCGACGCGCTGGCGGACAAGCTGCACGACAAGGGCATCACGATCAACGCCGTCGCACCGGGGTTCATCGAGACCAAGATGACCGAGGCGATTCCGTTCGCGACCCGCGAGGTCGGCCGTCGGCTCAACTCCCTGTACCAGGGCGGCCAGCCGGTGGACGTCGCCGAGACCATCGCCTACTTCGCCAACCCGGCGTCGAATGCGGTGACAGGCAACACCATTCGGGTGTGCGGCCAAGCCATGCTGGGGGCCTGACATGAGTGGACAGCCCAGCGGGGCGCGAAACCTGTTGATGGCGGTCGCCGGTGCGCTGCCGTTCGTACCGCGCGGCGATTCACTGCCCGAGCGCACGCTGGCCGTCGAGGACCTGACGATCGATCCGGCCACCGTCGCGCAGTACGCCGCGGTGACCGGGCTGCAGTTCGGCGACACCGTGCCGCTGACGTATCCCTTCGCGCTGACGTTCCCGACGGTGATGGAACTGATCACCGGCTTCGATTTCCCTTTCGCCGCAATGGGTTCGGTGCACATCGAGAACCACATCACCCAGCACCGGCCGATCTCGGTCCGCGACACCGTGTCGGCACAGGTGCACGCGGAGAACATGCGCGAACACCGGCGCGGTCTGCTGGTCGACGTCATCACCGACGTGAAGGTCGGCAACGAACCGGCGTGGCATCAGGTGACGACGTTCCTGCACCAGCAGCGGACCAGTCTGTCGGACCAGCCCAAACCGCCGCCGCAGAAGCCGCCGAAACTCGGGCCGCCGAATGCCCTGCTGAACATCACCGCGGGGCAGATCCGCCACTACGCCTCCGTCGGCGGCGACCACAACCCGATCCACACGAATCCCCTTGCGGCCAAACTGTTCGGCTTCCCGACCGTGATCGCCCACGGGATGTTCTCGGCGGCCGCGGTGCTGGCCAACATCGAGGGTCAGCTGCCGGGTGCGGTCCAGTACTCGGTGAAGTTCGCCAAACCGGTCGTGCTGCCCGCCAAGGCCGGTCTGTACGTCGACCGCACCGCCGACGGCGGCTGGGACCTCACGCTGCGGAACAAGAAGGGTGAACCCCACCTGACGGGTACCGTCCGCCCGCTCTGACCCGTCGAGACTGCGGAGTGATCGCCGATACGCGCGATTTCGCGATCTCCCCGCAGTCTCGGCGTCGGTGGACATACGATTCCGCCATGATCCGGGCGGGCCTGGTTCTCCCCGTGGCCGCGACGCTGACCGTCGCGGGTACCGCCGCCGCGCAGGCCCAGCCCCCGCCGCCGTGCACCTACACGCTGTCGACCCCGGTGGTGGTGGACACCGCCGAGGGGCCCGCCGTATCCGCCACGGTGGCGCCCGCGCAGTGTGGCTGGCCCGCCGAGCCCGGTTTCGCGGTGGCGTGCCTGCAGCTCAGCGGTGACGGCTCGGTCACCCGGTGCATGCAGTCCCGCGGCACCGACAGCGCGCAGGTCCTCTTCACGCCGTACGTACCCGGGGTGGGCTACACCGCGACGGGGCGGGGCTGCGGCAGGTGGGCCGGTCAGCCGCCGGCGCCGCTGTGCCAGCCACTCGGCCCGCAGACCGCGGTCCCCCCGACATGACGCGCGTGCCGCCGGTTCGGCTGGTGCGCACCCTCGACCGGGTACGCCAGCTGCTGTACCGCGGCTATCAGCGCAGCGCGCCGCCGACTGCGGTGATGATGGAGAAGATCTTCGGTGCCTGGGTGGCGCAGGGCATCACCGTGGCCGCCGACCTCGGGGTGGCCGACGCGCTGGCCGATGGACCGCTGTCCCTGTACGACCTGGCCCAGCGGGTCGACGCCGACCCCGATGCGCTGTCGCGGCTGATGCGGGCGCTGATCGGCGAGGGCATCTTCACCCGGCGCGGCGACGGCCGCTACGCGCTCAACCCGCTGGGCGCCACGCTGCGCACCGGTGCGCCGATGTCGATCGCGGGGATGGCCCGGTTCGTGGGCCACCCGGACCACCGCGAACACTGGAGTCACCTGCGCGAGGCGATCCGCACCGGCGAGGCCACCATGCCGAAGCTGCGGGGGATGCCGGGGTTCGAGTACCTGGCGGCGAACCCGGACCTGAGCGCGGTCTTCAACGCCGCCATGACCGACCTGACCGAGACGTCGGCCGCGGCGGTGACCGCGGCCTACGACTTCAGCCCGTACGCCAGGATCGTCGACGTCGGCGGCGGGCACGGCCGGTTCCTGGCGGAGATCCTGGCGGCCACCCCGTCGGCGCGCGGGGTCCTCTACGACCTCCCCCAGGTCATCGAGGGCGCCCCCGACCTGCTGCGCCGACATGGGGTGGCCGACCGGGTCGACCTCGTCTCCGGCTCGTTCTTCGACCATGTGCCCGCCGGCGGGGACGCCTACGTCGCCAAGAACGTCATCCACGACTGGCCCGACCACCAGGCGCTGACGATCCTGCGCAACATCCGCACCGCGGCGGATACGGGCACCGTGGTGCTGCTGGCCGAACTGGTCATCGGAGACCACGGGGGCAGATTCGTCGGCAACTGGACCGACCTGGAGATGCTGATGGCCACCGGCGCGCGGGAACGAACCAAGGCGGAGTATCGAAAGTTGTTCACGCAGGCGGGTTTCCGGTTGACCCGGGTGGTGCCGACAGTCGCGCCGATCAGCCTGATCGAGGCGACGGCCGTCTAGGTGGACGCGACCGCGGCGTCTTTCGACATCCCCGGGTCGCTGCGCTCCTGCCCGCCGGCATCCGACGGGGTGCCCTTCAGGCCGCGCCAGAACAGGTTGATCATCAGCTCCGCGGCCTCGTGGACGTCGGCGTCGCCGGTGCTGACCCGGGTGGCGATCGCCTCACCGGCGCCGACGAGTGCGACCGCCATCATCTCGAAGTCGGTGTCGGGCTCCGGGTGCCGGGTGCCCTCCTGCAGGAGCTTGCCGACCAGTTCGATGATCCGCTCGCGGCCTTCCCGCACGGTGTGGGCGAACGTCTGCGAACTGGTGGCCTGGGTGTACAGCACGATCCACGACGCGCGGTTGGTGTCGATGTAGGTCAGGAAGGACAGCACCGCGGTGCGCAACAGGTCGCGCGCGCTCTGGGTGAAGTCGATCTTGCTGCGCACCTCGTCGACGAACCGGCTGAGCTCCCGGTTCAGGCACGCCCCGAACAGCTCCTCCTTGGACCCGTAGTACAGGTAGAGCATCGGCTTGGAGATCTGCGCCTCGGCGGCGATCGCGTCCATCGACGTCTCGTGGTAACCGTTCACCGAGAACATCTGCACGGCCGCGTCGAGCATCTGTTGCTCGCGCACCGCGCGGGGCAAACGCTTCGTTCCTCCGGCCATCAGACAAGGGTAATCGGTCGCACCGCGGGGCTCAGAACGTCAGGCCAGGAGTTCGCCGCGGCGTTGCTCCTCCCACAGCGCCATCCGGGTGCGGGCGGGCTCCCCGATCGCGTCCATCACCAGCGGAAGCAGCAGTTCGGTGAGCAGGAACCCAGCCGCCATGCTCTGGTAGACGGTCCCGACGGTGCTGGATGCAGCCAGCACGACCTCCGCGTCGGGCGCGACCGGACAGGCCAGCTCGTCGGTGATCAGCACGACCGCGGCGCCGGCGCGGTGGAACCGGGCGGCCACGTCGACCGCGCTGGCCTGGTAGCGGTGGTAGTCGAACAGCACGAGCACGTCTCGGCGCGTCAGCTCCATCATCGCGCCGAGGTCGCGGCCCGCCGGTTCGGCCAGCAACCGCACCCCGGGGCGGAGTTGTTCGAGGTGGGCGGCCAGATGCTGGGCGAGCAGCAGCGAGAACCGGCCACCGTGCAGGAACAGCGGCCGCGACGGGTCGGCCAACAGGGCCACCGCCGCCTCCAGTGAGGAGTCGGACATCGTGGCGAGCGTGTCAAGAGCACGGTCGTTCTGGGCGCGAGCCTGGTGGAGCAGCCGCTCGAGCATGCTGCCCGCGGCGGGGGCGTCCGGCAGGCGGGTGAGCGGCCCACTGGACATCGCCGAGATCTCGGCGCGCAGCGCGACCTGCAGGTCGGCGAACCCGTCGAAGCCCAGCGAGTGCGCGAACCGCAGCACGGTCGGCGGGCTGACCTCGGCGCGTTCGGCGAGCCGGGCGGCGCTGGCCAGCCCGGCGCTCGGGTAGTCGGCGAGCAGCGCCCGGCCGACGCGCCGCTCGGCGCGGCTCAACATCGGCAGCGCGGCGGCGGCTCGTGCGGCCACGGTCTCGCCGGCGCGGTCGGTCACTCCCGGGACCCGTCCTCGAGGGGATGCAGGCTCATCGACAGATCATGCAGGGACACCGCGGTCACGCATTCGGGCGGCAACGGCTGCCAGTCGAGGTCGCCGAAGCCCGTCGACCCGATCACGAACGTGTCGTCGTCCGGGCGGGCCCAGCGCAGTGCGAAGTAGTCCTCGAGGTGTTCGGTCGGCAGGTCCGCGGCGGTGATCTCCTCGATGTCCTCGGCGGGCAGGCTGCTGCGGGCGTGGGCGTCGACGGCGATGAGCTGGCCCTCGCCGAGCAGCAGCGCGTTCAGGCTGGCCTCGGGGTACCGGCCGCGCAGGTCGGCCACAGCGCGGCGCACCGCTTCGGCCAGGGTGGGCGCGGCGCGGCGGTGCTGACGGATCAGCGCGAAGTAGCGCTCGCTGTCGGTGGTGCCGCGCAGCGTGGCGGCGATGTCGGCGTCGAGCATCTGGTCCAGCGGCGCCATCGGTTTGATCGACCCGTTGTGGGCCATGGCGAGTCCGTCGGCGAGGAACGGGTGGGAGTTCTCCGGGCGAACCGCCAGACCGTTGGTGGCCCAGCGCAGGTGCACCATGCTCGCCACCGCGTGGCGGCCGGAGGTGGCGGTGTCGAAGGCGGCGTCGTCGAGCGCGCTGCCCGCCGACACCTGGACCCGGGGCAGCCCGTCGGCGCGGTCGACGTCGGCGATGCCCCAGCCGTCGCCGTGGATCTTGGTCAGCGCGACGAAATCCTTCAGCGTCGGCGCACCGACGGCATCGGTCACCGACACCGGAACGGTGGATACGACTCCCAGCAGCCGACACATACGCGCATCCTCCCAGTACCGGATCTAACGAATCAATCGTGATCGACAGATTTTAAAGATTGTGAAACATCCATGACATAGGGTTCGCGAAGACTCGACCGCCGAGGAGGACATCGAATGCCGCAGCAGGACGAGGAGTTACGGGCCAAGGGGATCGCGCTGATCGCCGGGTCGGTGACCGACCTGGCCGGGGTCACCCGCGCCAAGTACGTCCCCGTGCATCGGCTCGGCGCGTTCGAACAGTCCGGGATGGGCGTCTCGCCGTCGTGGAGCGTGTTCTGCGTGGACAGCGGTATCGCGTTCACCCCGGCGATCGGTGTTGCGGGCGACCTCCGCATCCGCATCCGCGGTGACCGCCTACGCATCGTCGAGGACGGGATCGCCTGGGCCCCGGGCGATTTGCACGACCAGTACGGCGACCCGGCACCTCTGTGCCCGCGCTCGCTACTGGCCCGCGCGGAGCAGCGCGCCACCGAACAGGGCCTGCGGGTCCGCGTCGGCGGGGAACTGGAGTGCACGATGCTGGCGGCCGACGGCGGCCCGGCCTCGGCCGAGCCGTGGTCGCCCTACGGCATCCGCACCTCACTCGACCGCTCGGCGTTCCTCGTCGACCTCATGGGCGCCGCGGAGCGCGCCGGCCTCTCCGTCGAACAACTGCACACCGAGTACGGCCACGACCAGCTGGAGATGTCGCTGGCGCCCGCGGGCGCCGTGGAGACCGCGGACGCAATCATCCTGGCGCGCATCGTGATCGGGCGGGCCGCCGCCCGCCACGGCCTGAAGATCTCGTTCTCGCCGGTGCCGTTTGAGGGTGCGGCCGGAAACGGTGCGCACCTGCACCTCTCCCTCGCCGACGGCGACGGTCCGCTGTTCTCCGGCGGGGACGGCCCCTACGGGATCCGGCCCGACGGCGGTGCAGCGATCGCGGGCGTCCTCGACACCCTGCCGGACCTGATCGGGGTGTACGCGGGGTCGGTGCTGTCGGCGCAGCGGCTCAAGCCGGGCAACTGGGCCGGTGCGGCGGCATGCTGGGGATTGGAGAACCGCGAGGCCGCGGTCCGGTTCATCGCCGCGACGCCCGGGAGCCCGCACGGCGCGAACGCCGAACTCAAACTCGTCGACCCGAGTGCGAACCCCTATCTGGCGGCCGCCGCATTCCTGGGCAGCGCGCTGCGCGGTATCGACCGGCGACTTCCGCTGCCGCCCGAGGTCCCCGAGGACCCGCGCAAAGTCGGCGCCACTCCACCCCCGCTCCCGCTCGGGCAGCAGGCCGCTATCGAGGCGCTGGAGAACTCCGCGGTGGCCGCCGAACTGCTCACCGCACCGGTCATCGAGGCGCTGGCCGCCGTACGTCGTCACGAGCTGACCACCTACGGCGAGCGCACCCCCGCCGAGACCACCCAGGCGCTGCGCCTCGCCTGGAGCTGTTGACCACCGTCGAGAGGAGTCCCCGATGACCCAGACGCCACCCGAGACCAATCTGCCCGACACCGACCAGCTGCCGCACCGCCGCCTCCCGTTCTGGGTGGCACTGGCGATGTCCGTGGCGCTCGTCGGCCCGACGCTGGCGATGTCCGGCAACGGGCAGGGCCTCATCGGCACCGTCGGCAAGGCCATCCCGCTGGTGTTCCTGATCGGTCTGGTCGGGGTGTCGCTGGTCGGGTACAGCTTCGTGCGCCTGACCCGCCACCTCAACCACGCCGGGTCGGCGTACGGACTGGTCGGCGGGACGATCGGGCCGCGCGCGGGGTTCTTCTCCGGCTTCGCGATGCTCGGCGCCTACGCCGGGTTCTCGATCGGCACGCTGGCGCTGACCGCCGCGTTCACCAACGCGTTCATCGCCCAGTTGCAACCCGACGCCGAAGACCCGTACCAGGTGCCGTGGCTGCTGGTGGTGCTGGTGGCCGCGGTCATCTCGTTCCTGTTGGCCGGCCGCGACATTCGGCTGCTGGCCAAGATCCTGCTCGGCATCGAGGGTATCGGCATCCTCGCCATGGTGGTGTTGGTCGCGGTCATCTTCGTCAAGGGCGGGGCGCCGACCACCGGGGTCGACTTCAGCGTGTTCACCTTCGACGGGGTCTCGGCGTCGGCGGTGCTCAGCGGTGTGGTGGCCGCGTTCCTGTCGTGGGCGGGGTTCGAAGCGTGCGCGTCGATGGGTGAGGAGACCGACGACCCCGGCCGCAACATCCCGCGGGCGCTCGCCGGCACCCTGCTGCTGACCGGTGTGCTGTTCGTGGTCGTGATGTTCGCCCAGGTCATCGGATTCGGGACGGACGAGGCCGGGCTGGCGGCGTTCCAGGGATCGGGTAACACCCTCGGCGATCTCGGCAGCAGCTATGTCGGACAGTGGTTCTCGCTGCTGATCATCTTCACCGCGACGGTCGCCGCGTTCGGCTGTCACCTGGCCACCTCGGCGACGTCCGGCCGCATGCTCTACGCGTTCGGCCGCGACGGATTCGGCCCGAAGGCGTTGGCGCACATCCACGCCCAGACCGGCGGCCCGCGCCGGGCCACCTGGCTGGTGGTGGGTGTCGCCCTGGTCGTCGACATGCTGTGCGGTGCGCTCGACTGGCCGGACATGGGCACCGGCAACGACGCGATCGACACCTACTTCCTGTTCGCCGTCGCGGGTTCGGTGTGCCTGATGGTGTGCTACCTGCTGGTCGAGATCGCCGCGGCGTGGTTCGTCGGCGCGCCGAAGTTCACCGCCGTACACGGCGGGACGGGCAGGGTGCTCGGCCTGTTGCTGCCGCTGCTCGGTGCGGTGGTGATCGCGGTGGTGCTGTGGTTCAACGTCAAGGACGCCGAGACGTGGTCGGCCGCGCCGATGCTCGGAATCTACTGGTGTGCAATTGGTCTGATCATCGCGCTGGCCGCTTCGGGGATCGCCAAACGGGTCGGCGAGTCGCTGACCCGCGAACTCGAGTTGGCCCCGCCGGTCGACCCGAAGGGGTGAGCACTACGTTGGCCGCAGTGCCCGTCGACGAGGAGGTCGCGCAGTATGCCGGTTGGTGACCACACCGACGTGTTCGCCGGGGTGACGGCGGAGGTCCCCGATGCGCTGGCCGACCACCTGCGCACCGTCGACCTGATCGACCACCACGTGCACGGCACCTTCAACCAGCTCGTCGACCGCGCCGGGTTCGAGGCCGCCATCAACGAGGGCTCCACCGATCCGGTGCCCGCGTTCATGACGCAGTTCGACTCCCCGCTCGGGCTGGCGATCCGCCGCTGGTGCGCACCGGTACTCGACCTGGAGCCGCTTGCCGACGCCGACGAATACTGGGCCCGCCGAAGCGAATTCGGCCCGGACGAGTTGGCCGAGCGGTTCCTGCGCGCGGCGGGGGTGTCGCGCTGGGTGATCGACACCGGCTTCAAGGGCGACCTGATCACCACGCCGGAGCAGATGACCGCGCTCAGCGACGTCCCGTCGTCGGAGATCCTGCGGCTGGAACGGCTCACCGAGGACCTCCTCGAGGCCGGTACCGCGCCGCGTGACTACCCGCAGGCGTTCCGGGCCGCGCTGGAGGCGGCCGCCGCCGACCCCGGCACCGTCGGGGTCAAGACCATCGCGGCCTACCGTGTCGGATTCGACATCGACTGGTCGCGGCCCGCGGAGGCCGCCGTCGTCGACGCCGCCCAGCGGTTGGCCGCGGGCGGTGGACCCCTTCGGGTCGCCGACCCGGTATTGATCGCTTTCGGGGTGCACGAGGCTGCCGAACGGGGTCTGCCGATCCAGGTTCACGTCGGCTTCGGTGACCGCGACCTGGACCTGCACCGGACCGATCCGCTGTTGCTGCTGCCGCTGCTGCGCGCGATGACGCCGGTGCCGGTGCTGCTGCTGCACTGCTACCCGTTCCAACGCGAGGCCGGATATCTCGCGCAGGCCTTCGACCACGTGAACTTCGATGTGGGACTGGCGATCAACTATCTGGGCCCGCGGTCGACCGCACTGGTCGGCGAGGCGCTGGACACCGCCCCATTCGCCAAACAGCTCTACTCCTCCGACGCGTTCGGACCGCCGGAGCTGCACCTGCTCGGCTCGGTGCTGTGGCGGCGGGCGATGGGTCTGGTGCTCGGCGAGTGGGTACGCACCGGCGACTGCACCGAAGCCGACGCGATCCGCATCGTCGACATGATCGGTGTGCACAACGCCGAACGGGTCTATGGGCTCTGACCGGCACGCCCGCGCACCATTGTTCGACGCGCTGCGGGAATTCGTCGAGCGCGGGCAGGCGCCGTTCTACAGCCCCGGCCACAAGGGCGGCCGCACACTGGACCCGTGGCTGCGCGAGCACATCGCCGCCGTCGACCTGAACAACCTCGCCGACCTCGACACCTTGCACTGCCCCAGCGGGCCGATCCTCGACGCCGAGACGCTGATCGCCGATGCGTGGGGCGCCGACGCGAGCTTCATCATGGTGCAGGGTTCGACCGGCGGGAACATCGCGGTGGCGCTGTCGGCGCTGCGGCCGGGGGATCCGGTGCTGGTGCAGCGCAACGCGCACAAGTCGGTGCTGGCCGGCCTGGTGCAGTCCGGCGCCCGACCGATCTGGGTGACACCGCAGTGGGATCCCGAATTCGGTGTCGCGCATGGACTTCCGGTTGATCGGGTGGAGGCTGCGCTGGCGTCGGAGTCCGCGGCGGCGCTGTGGATCCTGCACCCCACCTACTTCGGGACCACGGCCGACATCACCGCACTGACCGAAGTCTGCGGCCGCCACGGCATCCCGCTGCTGGTCGACGGCGCACACTCCCCGCACTTCGCCTTCCACCCTGACCTGCCCGTCGCCGCCGAGACCGCGGGTGCGGCGGCCACCGTGCAGTCGGTGCACAAGATCATCTCCGGGTTGAGCCAGGCGGCGGTGCTGCACGTCGACACCGATCAGCTCGACGTGCCCACGGTGCGGCGCGCACTGCAGCTGGTGCAGACCACCAGCCCGCACTTCGCGATCATGGCGTCCATCGACCTGGCCCGCCGCCAGATGATGACCGAGGGGCGCGACCTGCTCGACGCCACGCTGCGGCGGGCCCGCGACGCCGCCGCCCGGCTCGCCGACATTCCGGGTCTGACCGTCTTCGGCGACCGGCACCTCACCGGACCGGGGACCGGGCTGCACCAGCGC
Organism: Mycobacterium sp. GA-2829; assembly: GCF_001499965.1. Lineage (GTDB taxonomy): Bacteria > Actinomycetota > Actinomycetes > Mycobacteriales > Mycobacteriaceae > Mycobacterium. Next base: position 1,971 of record NZ_LQIT01000008.1, on the reverse strand, counting down.
GACGCGACGAAGCTGCTGATCGGCACGCAGGGGCTGGCCGCCGACGCGGCCGACGTGCTGACGCGGCTGAACCGCGGGCACGGCGTGCAGCCCGAACTCGCCGGGGCCGGGCACATCCTGTGCATCACCACGATCGGAAACACCGACGCCGACATGGACCGGTTGGTCGACGGATTCGCCGCCGTCGCCGATGAAGTGGGGCGACGCGACGGCGCGCGGCCGGCCGAGGTGGACGGGGTGCTCGACGTGACGCCCGAGATCGTGCTGACCCCGCGGGAGGCGTTCTTCGCCGACGTGGACACGGTGGCGCTGACCGCGGCGGCCGGCCGCATCGCCGCCGAGCCGATCACGCCCTACCCGCCGGGGATCCCCCTGGTCATGCCCGGGGAACGCCTCAGCGTCGAGGTGGTCGACGCGCTGTCGGCGTTGCGCACCGGGGGCAATCCGATCAGCGCGTCCGACCCCACCCTGGACCGGGTGACCGTCGTCCGTCACCGCCCGGCGTAGACGACCTCGTAGAGCGATTCGATCTCGGCGGCCGACGGGATCACCGGGTTGTTGCCCGGCGACCCGGACTCCAGCGCCTGGGTGGCCATCAGCGGGATGCGGGCATCCCATTCCGCCTTGTCGATCCCGTAGGAACTCGGCGTGGGCACCTCGAGCTCACGGCACAGCTCGCACAGGGATTCCACCAGGGTCTGCGCCGCTTGCGCATCGGGCGCGGAGTCGTCCACGACGCCGAGGGCCCGCGCGCAGTCGGCGTACCGCCGCTCCGCACCGGACAGTGAGAACGCGGTGATGGCGGGCAGCAGCATCGCGTTGGACAGTCCGTGGGCCACCTGGAAGTGCGCACCGATGGGTCTGCTCATCCCGTGGACGAGGGCGACGCTCGCATTCGAGAACGCCATGCCGGCCTGCATGGAGGCGAGCATCATCGCCTCGCGGGCGACGCGGTCGGAGCCGTCGGCGTATGCGGTGCGGATGTGCTTGCCGATGGTGCGTATCGCGGTGAGCGCCAGCCCGTCCGAGAACGGGTTGGCCTTGCGGCTGACGTAGGCCTCGATGGCGTGGGTGAGGGCGTCGACTCCGGTGTCCGCGGTCAGCCGCGGCGGCATGGACACCGTGAGCTCGAAGTCGACGACGATCGCCATCGGCAGGAACGACAGGCCGGGGCAGAGCATCTTCTCGTTGGACTGGCTGTCGGTGATGACCGTGAACTGCGTTGCCTCCGAACCACTTCCGGCAGTGGTGGGGATGGCGACGATCGGCAGCGCGGCGCCGGTGTAGTTGCGCGGCGCCTTGTAGTCGCGCATGCGGCCCTCGTTGGGCGCCAGCACCGCGAGGGCCTTGGCCGAATCCATCGGGCTGCCACCGCCGAGCCCGATCACCACATCCGCCCCGTGGCCGGTGATCACCTCGACGCCGGCGCCGAGGGATTCGGTGGTGGGGTCGGGCACCACACCGTCGAAGACCGTCGGGGCCAGACCGGCCGCGTGCAGCCGTTCGAGGATCTGCGCGGTGACACCGGTGGAGGTCATGAACGTGTCGGTGACCACCACGGGACGGCTGTGGCCGAGTTGGGCGACGACGGAGCCGATCTCGTCGACGGCCCCGGCGCCGATCCTGGCGATGCGCGGTAGGGAGATGTGTGCGGTCAAGTCGATACCCCAGCGATCTTGAAAATGGTTCGCGTGAAATGGATTTCCTGAATTCTCGAGTGCGCCCCACACCTGCGTCAACGCCTAGAATTGCAGTCGCCAGTGCAAAAACGCACACCGGCAGTGAGGGGATTCGACGGTGATCGCCGACAACATGCTCTACCTCCTCGAGGTGTCCCGGACCGGTCGTGGGGGGGGGGGGGGGGGGGCGGGGGGCGGGGCGCCCCCCCCCCGGGGGGGGGGGGGGGGGGCCGCCGGGAAAGAGGGGGGGGGAGCGCGGGTTGGGGGCGCCGCGGGGGGGGGGGGGGCGCCC